>NZ_WMBT01000010.1 GCF_009708075.1 Paracoccus lichenicola
AAAAAAACTTGCGCCGCATCCGCTTTCGGACGTGCCGTGTCATCGGGGCATGGCATCCGCGACGCGGGCACTGGACCGGTCTTGCCCGTCCATGCCACCATGCGCCGCGACAAGGGGGACAAGGGCATGACGACATCCGCCGCGGCGGCGACGGACGGAACCGTGGATCTGGCCGACGCGCTGGCCCGCTGCGCCCGGGGCGAGCAGCAGGCCTTGCGGCTGATCCTGGACACCGAGGGCGGGCGGATGCTGGGCCTGGCCCTGCGGATGCTGCAGCGCCGCGACCTGGCCGAGGAGGCCGTGCAGGACGGCATGGTCCAGATCTGGCGCAAGGCCCATCAGTTCCGGGCGGGCGAAGGGTCGGCGCGGGGCTGGATCTTCGCGGTCCTGCGCAACCGCTGCCTCAACATCCTGCGCGACGGCCGCCGCCTGGAAAGCCTGCCGCCCGAGGCGCTGACCGCCATGCAGGACGCCCGCCTGGATGCGGCGGGCGCGGGGCTGGACGCGCTTGGCGACCGCGTGGCGCTGAAGGATTGCCTGACCGGGCTGGAGCCTGCCACGCGCCGCGCGATCCTTCTGGCCTATGTCGGCGGCTTCACCCATGGCGAGATCGCGGCGATCCAGTCGGTGCCGCTGGGCACCTGCAAGTCCTGGATCCGGCGCGGCCTGGACCTGCTGCGGCGGTGCCTGTCATGAGCCGCGACGACCTGGACGCGCGCGCCGACGCCTTTGTCCTGGGCCTTCTGGACGAAAGGACCGAGGCGGAGTTGGACGCGGCCCTGTCCGGCGACCGGGCATGGGCCGCCGCGGTGGGGCGCGCGCGCGACCGGTTGCTGCCCCTGGACATGACGGCCGCGGAACTGCCCGGCGCGGCAGGCCTGTGGGACGCCATCGCCCCGAAGCTGGAACGGGCCGAACCCTCCGCCCGGGCCGAACCCCTGGCCGCCCCCCTGCCCGCGAACGATCCCCGGCCGCCCGTCCGCTGGGCGCCGGCAGGCATCGCCGCGGCAATCGGCATCCTGGCAGGGGCGGTCCTGGGCGGATCCTGGTTCGTGCCCGATCCCGTGGTGATCGCGGTCCTGGTGGACGGCGCAGGCACCCCGACCGCGGTGATCGAGGACTTCGGCGCCTCGGATGCCCGGATCCGCTTTGTCGGTTCCATCGCCGTTCCGGAGGGTCGGCAGATGCAGGTCTGGACGCTGCCATCGGCCGAAACGGGCCCGGTGTCGCTGGGTCTGCTGATGGACGCCACCGGAGCCGACCTGGACCCGCCGCGTTTGCCCCCACCCGCCGACGGCCAGCTTTACGAGATCACCCTGGAACCCGTGGGAGGCTCGCCCACCGGCCGGCCGACCGGGGCGATCCTGGCGAAGGGGCTGGCCGCAAGGCAGGACGGGATCTAGCAAGGTCCGCGGCCCGGCCTTGCGGGCGTGCAAAACTAATGCTTGACCTTCGCGGTCATTGCCTTTATCGGGGACGCACCGATATTTGTCTGCCGAGCTATGATTGTTGCGCGTTTGGCACCGCGTTCTGAACTCATCTCCCTTTCAAAATCGCCGTGTCTACCCGCTGCGCAGTCGCGCCGCGGTCCTCAATAGTGCTATGAAAGGGTTCATCATGACCACTGGCATCGTGAAATGGTTCAATTCCGCCAAGGGCTTCGGCTTCATCCAGCCCGATAACGGCGGCCCGGACGCCTTTGTCCACATCTCGGCCGTCGAACGCTCGGGGATGGGGGAACTGGTGGAAGGCCAGAAGATTTCCTTCGAGATGGAGCGCGACCGCAAGTCGGGCAAGATGTCCGCCTGCAATCTTCAAGCTGCCTGAGACAGGTTGCCCCGTCCTGCAGACATCGCGACAAAGGCCCGGGGCTTGCTTGCCGCACGGGAAGGCCAGGCGATCCGCCTGGCCTTTTCCATGAGCGCTTTCCATGACCCGCTCGCCTGGCGAGCCTTCCCAGGAGGACAGCCGTGACGGAAAACCACAGTGCCTCGCGCCGGCGCGCGGAAATGGCCTTTGCCGATATCCACACCAAGGCCTCTGCCCGCGACCGGGCCTTCGAGGAAATCGAGATGATCAAGGCCGCGCGCGAGGAAAAGACCCTCAAGCTGCGCGAAGCCCGTCTGGCCAAGGAAGAACAGGGCAAGGCGCCCGAAAAGACCCCCCCTGCCTCGAGACGCCCAAGGCCCTGAGCCGGGCCACCAGCCATCCCACCGGAACGGAACCGTGAGAAACATCAGAAAAGTCGAACTGTCCGACCGCCTCGGCAACGCCGCCGAAGCCAAGGCCGCCCTTTTGCGGGCCTACCGCGAGGCCCAGGAGGCCGCGGAACCCAACCGCGAGGCGCGCCAGCAAGAGCGCCTGGCCCTGGCGGAAGCCCGCGAACGGCGCCGCGCGCTGCGCGAGCAGGAACGCCACGAGGCGCAGGCGCGGCACGAGGCCCATCTGCACCAGCAGGAAACGGCCCTTGCCGCCGCCGCCCTGGCCGCCCGCGACGCGCGCGAAACGGCGGAAGACAGCCGGGTCGCCCGCGTCCTTGCGGACGAGGCGACGCGCAAGGCGGAACGCGACCGGCGCTATGCTAGCCGGAAGGCGCGCCAGGGCCAAAGGTCCTGACGGGCGGGCGTCGCGCGCCTTGCAAAGGACGCCGCGCGCGGCCCATGCCGCAGACGTGTGTATCCATCCTGCCGCCAAGGGGTTACCATGGCATGCCGGCGCTTATCGCCGGCCATAAAGGAGCCGACCGATGGCCAAGGGCATGGACAAGCGAAAACGCGACGAGAAGAAGCCCAAGAAGGAAAAGCCCAAGGTGATCGCCGCCGCGCCCAGCACCAAGGACGCGGTGTCCGGTCTTGTCGCGAAGAAAAGCCGATGACCCCCCACGCACCCCCCGCAGAGGCGGGGCCTGCCGATGACAGCCGCGAGATGATGATCATGCAGGCGATCCTGGGGAACTGCGCTGCACTGGGCGTCGCGCCCGATGACGCGAAACGCATGGCCATCCGCTCGATCCTGAACCTGCGCCGGGTCAAGAAGGCGGTCTAGCCGCAAGGGCCACCGCCTCGGCGGCATCGCGAGACCCCCCGGGGGGGGGCCGAGGCATCCGCCCGGCGCCCCTCCGGGCAGGCCCGGGGATGCACGGGGCCGGAACCGGTTCCCGCTTGTCCCCCGGCGCCCTTCGTCGGGTGTTCTGCGCCCTCCTCGCGGGATGCGGTTGCCGAAAAGAAGGGCAGCCCTTGCCGCCGCGGCGGTTTGAAGATTGACAGGCCGCCCGTCGCGGCCCTAGCGTCCGAGATGTGCAAGGCAACTGCGCCGCGACGCACGATCCCTATGACTTCGACATGACGGCATCTCCGCCCTGGGCACGCGCTGCCTCAGGGCCGTTTTCACATGGACAGGACCTTGGACCGCATTCCCCTCCAGATCGGCCTGCTGTTCTCGACCGAGGGACCGTACGGCACGGTCGCGCAGGCGCTGTTGAACGGGGCGATGCTGGCCTGCGGGCAGGTGAACGGGGATCCGGCCCTGCCCCTGCGGCTGATGCCGTTCCACATCAATCCCCGCGGCCGGCTGGACGATTACCGCGCCGGGATCCAGGCGATGCTGGACCGGGGCATCACCCATGTCTGCGGCTGCTACACCTCGTCCAGCCGCAAGGAGGTCCTGCCGATCATCGAAAAGCGCGACGCGCTGTTGTGGTATCCCAGCCATTACGAGGGGTTCGAGACCTCGCAGAACGTGGTCTATACCGGGTCCTCGCCCAACCAGCACCTGACGCCGCTGATCGGGTTCCTGTTCCGGGAATACGGCCCGGCGGCCTATTGCATCGGGTCGAACTATATCTGGGCATGGGAAAGCAACCGCGTCTTCCGCGAAGGCATCACCCGGTTGGGCGGGCGGATCGCGGCCGAACGCTATGTGCCCGTGGGCGAAACCGACCTGGACGGGTATGTGCGGGAAATCCTGGCGCTGCGGCCCGATTACATCTTCAATTCGCTGATCGGGTCGTCGTCCTATGAATTCCTGCGCCGCCTGCGGCGGGCCTGCGCCGCCGCCGGGATCGACCAGCCGCGCGCCATGCCGGTGGCAAGCTGCACGCTGTCCGAACCGGAACTGCACGCCATCGGCCCGGATGCGGCGGACGGGCAGATCACCTCCAGCGTCTATTTCTCGTCCCTGCGGACGGCGCGCAACGCCGACTTCGTCGCCGCCTATCGCCGGGCCTTTCCGAACGGCCCGGCGGCCTGCGCGGACGCGGAAGCCAGCTATATCGCCATCCACCTGCTGGCCCGCGCGGTGGCGCGCGCGGGCGGCGATGGCGTGGCGCAGGTCCGCGCCGCCGTCACCGCCTGCAAATTCGACGCCCCGCAGGGACCGGTGCGGATCGACCCCGACACCCTGCACGCCTGCCTGACGCCCCATATCGGCGTTTCGCGCAGCGATTGCGAATTCGACGTGCTGATCGAAAGCCCCGCGCCGGTGAAGCCCGACCCCTATCTGGTAGAGTGGTCGCGCACCCTGGAACTGCCATCCCCGCCCTCGCATCTGAGGATCGTGACATGAAACAGCCCCGCGTGACGCAGAACTTCCGCGACTTCCGGGCCACGGTGGTGACATCGGACAGCCGCACCGTGACCACGCTGCAAACCGTGCTACCCCGCCTGGGGCTGGTGGTCGATGCGATCCGCCAAACCCTGCCCGTCGAACCCGCGCCCGGGCCGCGCGTGGTCTTCATCGACGGCGACATGGCGCTGCCCCCCGTGGGCGAGGAACCCGGGATGCCCCCCGGTTGCGCCATCGTGGGCCTTGTCGGGTCCGAGGCCCCCAGCCGTCTGCGCGGCCTGGTCAGCCTGGGCGCGCAGGCCTTCCTGACCAAGCCCGTCCACAGCGGCTCGGTCTATTCGGCGTTGTTCCTGGCGGTCAATTCCTTCAACCGCAGCATGGCCACGCAGGACCGGATCGAGGACCTGATGCAGCGCCGCAAGGGCCGCGCCCATGTCCTGCACGCCGTGACCGCCATGGTGCTGCGCGAGGGCATCGACCCGGACCAGGCCTATGACCGCCTGCGCCGCAACGCGATGCACGCCCGCCAGAGCGTCGAGGATTTCTGCGAAGCCCTGCGCGCACCGAAATGCAACGAGGACGAAGAAGCCTCGCCGACCGAGGAAAGGCGACGCCGGGCCTGACGCCCGCGTCACGAACCAACAAGGAGTTGTCCATGTCGAACCCATCAAGAAGCGCCGCTTCGGCGCTTGGAATCCTGTTGCTTGCGGGCGCCGCCTTCGGGCAGGACGCCGGACCGATCAGGCTGGGCGTGCTGGAGGACCAGTCCGGCGATTTCGCCCTGGCCACCATCGGCAAGGTCCACGCCATCCAGCTTGCGGCCGAGGAGATCAACGCCGCAGGCGGCATCGGCGGCCGTCCGCTGGAGCTGGTCGAATACGACACCCAGTCCGACAACACCCGATACCAGGAATTCATGCGCCGCGTGTTGCAGCGCGACAAGGTGGACGCCGTCTTCGCGGGCTTTTCATCAGCCTCGCGCGAGGCGTATCGCCCGATCGTCAACCAGTTCGACGGCCTGGCCTTCTACAACAACCAGTATGAAGGCGGCGTCTGCGACGCGAACATGATCGTGACCGGCGCCGTGCCGGAACAGCAGTTCTCGACCCTGCTGCCCTACATGATCAAGACCTACGGCCCGAACGTCTATACCATCGCGGCCGACTACAACTTCGGCCAGATCTCGGCCGAATGGGTGCGCAACATCGTGGCCGAAAACGGCGGCACCATGGTGGGAGAGGAGTTCATCCCGCTGGGCGTGTCGCAGTTCTCGCAGACGATCCAGAACATCCAGGGCGCCAAGCCCGACTTCGTGGTGACGCTGCTGGTGGGCACGGCGCAGTCGTCCTATTACGAACAGGCGGGGGCGGCGAACCTGAACCTGCCGATGGCGTCGTCGGTCAACGTGGGCCAGGGCTATGAACACAAGCGGTTCACGCCGCCCAGCCTCAAGGACATGTATGCGACCGTGAACTATGTCGAGGAGATCGACAGCCCGGCCAGCAAGGAATTCGTGGCAAAGTTCCGCGCCAAGTTCCCCGACGAGCCTTACATCAACCAGGAGGCCAGCAACTCCTACGCCGCCGTCTATCTTTACAAGCAGCTGGTGGAACGCGCGAAATCGACCGACCTGGCCGAGATCCGCAAGGTCATCGCCCAAGGCGACGTTTGCGTCGATGGTCCCGGCGGCCAGATGTGCATCGATCCCAAAAGCCAGCACGTCTCGCACACGATCCATCTGGCGCATGTCACCGCGGATCACTCGGTCGAGTTTCCGACCAAGTGGGACGCGATCCAGCCCTATTGGCTGGGCGAGGCGGGCTGCGACCTGACCGTCAGCGACCCCAGCGAGCAATACACGCCGTCGAACCCGCCCCCGTCGAACGGCTGATCCCTGCCCTGTCCGGGCGGTTCCGCCCGCCCGGACGCAACCGATCGAAGGGGCCGCCCCGTGGACATCTTCAACCTGATCTTCAGCTTTCTTTACCAGTTCGGCGACGCCTTCGCCTTTCTGGTGCTCAGCGCCTGCGGGCTGGCCGTCATCTTCGGCATGATGGGCGTCATCAACCTGGCCCATGGCGAATTCATCATGTGCGGGGCCTATGTCTCGACCAGCGCGGCCCATGCGGGCCTGCCTCTGCCGCTTGCCATCGTCGCCGGGGCGGTTGCCGCAGGCATCGCGGGCATGATCGTCGAATGGGTCGTGATCCGGCCCTTGTACCAGCGCCCGCTGGACACCATCGTCGCGACCTGGGGCATTTCCATGATCGTGACGCAAGGCACGCTGATCGTGCTTGGTCCCAGCCTGCAGGGCGTGGGCACCCCCTTCGGCAGCTTCACGATGGGCGGCTATTCCTATTCGGTCTACCGCGTCATCCTGATGATCGCGGCCGTCGGCACGCTGGCGCTGCTGTGGCTGATGTTCACCCGAACGCGCTTTGGCCTTCTGTCGCGCGCCACCATCCAGGTTCCCCATGTGGCCGAGGCCATGGGCGTCAACACCAACCTGATCTACAGCCTGACCTTCGGCCTTGGCGCCGGCCTGGCGGGGCTTGCGGGCGGGCTTTACGCGCCCACCATGACGCTGGTGCCCACCATGGGCGCGTCCTTCATGGTCGAGGCCTTTGTCACCGTCGTCGTCGGCGGGGCCGACATCTTCCTGGGCACCGCGCCCGCCGCCGCTGTGCTGGCCGTCATCAAGGCCGCGCTGACCGGCTGGCAGGGACAGCTTGCCGGGCAGATCGGCCTGCTGATCGCCGTCATCATCGTCATCCGCATCCTGCCACGCGGGATCAGCGGCAAGATCCTCAAGGAAAGGGCCTGAGAATGGCCGACCAATCCCGGCTGCGCGCCGCCCTGCGCCTGATCGAGGGACCGCAGACCATCGGCCGCCGACCGAAGTTCTGGGCAGGCGTCGCGCTGGTGCTGGCCTGCGCCTGCGCCTATCCGATGTTTGCCGACAGCTATGACGTGGGCAACAACGTCTATTTCTTCAACTGGCTGTTCATGGCCATGGGCCTGTCGCTGATCTGGGGCTATGGCGGATCGCTGAGCTTCGGGCAGACGGCCTTCTTCGGCGTCGCGGGCTACTCCTATGGCGTGCTGACGATCAACCTGGGCGATGCCTACGGGCTGACGCTGCTGTCGCTTGTGCTGGCCGTGGGCATCAGCGCGGCCCTGGCCGCCGTGCTGGGCTATTTCATGTTTTTCGGCCGCATCAACGGCGTGTTCCTGGGGATCGTGTCGCTGTCGGTGACGCTGGTGCTGGAACGCTTCATGGCGCAGACCGCCGGGCCGCAATGGGCCATCGGATCGGCCCGGCTGAACGGGTTCAACGGCATGGGCGGGATGCCCTCGCTGACGATCCCCTGGCCGGGCGGGGACATCGCGCTGTTTCCCGACCTGCCGCTTTATTACCTGACGCTGGCCTTGCTGCTGATCGTCTATCTGGCGCTGCGGATGCTGGTCAATTCGCGTTTCGGCAACGTCCTGGTCGCGATCCGCGAAAACCCCGAGCGGGCCGAGATGCTGGGCTATGACATCCGCAAGTTCCAGCTGGTGGCCTTTGTCATCGGATCGGCGCTGGCGGGGCTGTCGGGGGTGCTTTACACGTCCTGGGGGAACTACATCACGCCCGCCTCGATGGGGATGACGGCGGCGGCGCTGCCCATCGTCTGGGTGGCGGTCGGCGGACGGGGCGACCTGACCACGACGCTGGTGGGCACGCTGGCCGTGCTGATCGTGTTCCAGATGCTGACGATCCACGGCAGCCAGTATGCGCTGGTCGTGATGGGCGTCCTGCTGGTCCTGACCGTGCTGGCCGCGCCGCGCGGCATCGTCATGGGGATCGTGGACGCCCTTGGCCGATTGCTGCGCCGCAAGGAGGCCCGCTGATGGCCATCCTGGAAACCCGCAAGCTGAACAAGCATTTCGGCGGCCTGCACGTCACCGGCAATGTCGATTTCGCCTTGCAACCGGGCGAGATGCACTGCCTGATCGGTCCGAACGGCGCGGGTAAAAGCACCTTCTTCCGCCTGATCCTGGGCGAGCACCGGCCCGACAGCGGCCAGATCCTGTTCGCCGATCAGGACATCACCCGCGCCAAGCCGTTCCAGCGCATCCGCAAGGGCATCAGCGTCAAGTTCCAGGTGCCCGGCATCTTCAAGGCGCTCAGCACCCGCCAGAACCTCGTGATCGCCCTGCAACACCATGTCCCGCCGCGCGACCTGGCGCGGGACGTGGACCGGCTGCTGGAATTCCTGAACCTGTCGGGGGACCACGCGCAGCTTGCCGGCAATCTCAGCCACGGGCAGAAGCAATGGCTGGAAATCGGCATGGCCATCGCGCTGAAGCCGCGCTTGCTGCTGCTGGACGAACCCACCGCCGGGATGACCCCGGACGAAACCCATGCCACGGGCGAGATGCTGCACCGGCTGAACGCGGACGGCATGACGGTGCTGGCGGTCGAACACGACATGGCCTTCGTGCGCCAGATCGCCCACCGCGTCACGGTTCTGCATCTGGGCAAGGTCTTCGCCCAGGGCAGCATCGACGACATCACCGCCGACCCCCGCGTCGCCAGGATCTATCTGGGAGAGGCCGATGCCTGAACCCCTTCTGCAAACCGTCGCGCTGCATGGCGGCTATGGCGGCAAGCCCGTCCTGCAAGGCGTCGATATCGCCGTGAACGAAGGCGAGATCGTCGCCATCATCGGCCGCAACGGCGTGGGCAAGTCCACGCTGATGAAGACGTTGATCGGCCTTTTGCCCAGCCAGAGCGGATCGGTCCGGGTCAGGGGCCAGCCGGTCGATGGCCTGTCCGCCCATCGCCGCGCGCGGCTTGGCATCGGCTACGTGCCACAGGGCCGCGACGTGTTTCCGCGCATGACCGTGCTGGAAAACCTGCTGGTCGGCCAGTCGATTTCCGGCCGCACGCTGGAGGGCAAGCTGGCCGAGGTCCATCATCACTTCCCCATCCTTCGGGAACGCGCCGGCCAGCGCGCGGGCACCCTGTCGGGCGGCCAGCAGCAGCAGCTTGCCATCGGCCGCGTGCTGATGGGCGGGCCGTCGCTGGTCTTGCTGGACGAACCATCCGAAGGCATCCAGCCCAACATCGTCCAGTCGATCGCCAGGATCATGGTGGACCTGAACGCGAAATCCGGCCTGGGCGTCGTCTTCGTCGAACAGAACATCGACATGATCCGCGCCATGGCGCAGCGCTGCTACGTCATGGACAAGGGCCGCATCACCGCCGCGCTGACCCGCGCCGACCTGGACGACCAGGACCGCATCCGCAGCTATCTGTCCGTCTGACCCCCAATCCAAGAAAGGCATTCCCATGAGCTGGTTCGAAGACTCCATCATGGCCCGCAAGGCCATAGCCCGGGGCGAGGCGCGGGCCGAGGCCTCGCTGACCGAGGCGCAGCAGGGCCGCTATCACTACGTCTACAGCGCCGCGATCCCGCCGGCGCTGACCATCGACCCCGGCACGGTCGTCACTTGCGAAACCCATGACGCCTTCGAGGGCGCGATCACCCATGAAACCGACAAGCCCACGGAAAAGCTGAACTTTCCGTTCCTCAACCCACAGAACGGGCCGATCCGGGTCAATGGCGCGGAAAAGGGCGACACCATCGCCGTGCATATCGACAGCATCGTCCCGCGCGGTCCCCAACCCCGGGGCACCACCGTCATCATGCCCGAATTCGGCGGGCTGGTGCCCACGGCCGACACCGCCCTGCTGACCGCCCCCCTGCCCGAACGCGTGCGCAAGCTGCACGTGACCGAGGACGGCACCGTCTGGAACGACCGCGTCACCCTGCCCTATGAACCCTTCATCGGCACCATCGGCACCGCCCCGCAGATCGAGGCCATATCCTCGCTGGTGCCCGACTATTACGGCGGCAACATGGATCTGCCGGACGTGGCCCCGGGCGCGGTCGTCTATCTGCCCGTCCAGGCCGAGGGCGGGTTCCTGTTCCTGGGCGACTGCCATGCTGCGCAGGGCGACGGCGAATTGTGCGGCGTCGCGATCGAACACCCGACCGTCACCACCGTGCGCGTCGATCTGATCAAGGGCTGGACCATCAAGGCCCCGCGTCTGGAAAACGAGAGGTTCTACATGACCATCGGATCCTCGCGCCCGATGGAGGACGCCGCGCGCGGTGCCTATCGCGAGCTGATCCGCTGGATGGCCGCCGATTTCGGCTTTGACGAGATCGACGCCTACATGCTGCTGACCCAGTGCGGCCGCATCCGGCTGGGCAACATGGTGGACCCGAAATACACCGTCGGGGCATCCGTCCTGAAATCCATCGTGGGGATCGCGCAATGAAGGACATGCTTCCGCCCCTGGGCGACCTGACCGTCGCCACGATCCGCGACGGCCTGGCCAGCGGCGCCTTCACCGCCGAGGCGCTGGCCCTGGCCGCCATCGGCCAGGTCCGGGCGACGAACGGCACGTATAACGCGATCATCTTCGAAAACGACGCGGCGCTGGACACGGCCCGCGACATCGACCGCCGCATCGCGGCGGGCGAGCCGGTGGGGGCGCTGGCGGGCGTGCCCGTCGTGGTCAAGGATCCGATGGACATGGTGGGCTTTCCGTCCACCGCAGGCTGGCGGCTGCTGTATTCGGGGGCGGGCGGCGTCGATCTGATGCCCCATCGCGACAGCCCGGTGGTGGCGCGGATGCGCGCAACCGATGCGGTCATCATCGGCAAGACCAACGTGCCGATCCTCAGCTGGACCGGAACCCATGCCCATGACAGCTGGGCCGGGCCGACGATCAACCCGGCCGCACCCGACCGCGTCCCGGGCGGATCCAGCGCCGGATCGGCGGCGGCGGTCGCGGCCCACATGGCGGTGATTGGACTGGCCGAGGAAACGGGCGGTTCCATCCAGAACCCGGCCTCGGCCCAGGATCTGGTGGGCGTCAAGCCGACCATCGGGCTGGTCCCGAACGCGGGCGTGGTGCCGCTGTCGGCCAACCGCGACGTGGTCGGTCCTGTCGCGCGCACGGTCGCGGACGCCGCCGAATGCCTGACGGCGCTGGCGGGCTTCACGACCGAGGATCCGAAGACGCTGGCGTCCGTCGGCAAGATCCCGGCGGGCGGCTATGCGGCGGGGCTGTCGGCGGACGGGCTGCGCGGCAAGCGGCTTGGGCTTTACGGGCCGGGCTGGCGGCCCGACGCGCTGTCGGACGAGGCCGCGCGCCTTTACGACCGCGCCAAGGACGAACTGGAGGCGGCGGGCGCGATCCTGGTCGAGGATCCCTTTGCCGGCACCGATTTCGCCAGCCTGCGCCAAATTACGCCCGGCACGCCCTTCTTCGACGGGCGCGGGCTGGAATCGCTGCCCTATGACATGACCTGCTACCTGCGCCGCCTGGGACCGGATGCCGCGCTGAAGTCATGGGACGATTTCATCGCCGCCACCGCGTCCGAGGATGTCCTGGCCAAGGGCGCGATCCTTGGATACCTGCACGAGCTGCCCGATTTCGCGCCCTGCCTTGCCGATCCCGAGACGCCCCCGGCCCTTCCCGCCTTCACCGAACTGAAGCGGCGCTATCTGGACCTGCTGGACCGGGTCTTTGCCGAACACGATCTGGACGGGCTGGTCTATCCGCAGATGCTGAACGAACTGCCCGACCTGCAATCCGGCCAGGCTATCCGCGAAACCACCGTGGGCGAACTGAACATCGCGGGCATCCCGGGCATCACCGTTCCTGCCGGATACTACGCCTCGGGGGCGCCCTTTGGCCTGATCTTCCTGGGCCTGCAATGGTCCGAGGCGGAATTGCTGAACCAGGCCCATGCCTATGAACAGGCGACGCGGCACCGCAAGCCCGCCGTCTGATTCGGCGGCGCGAAAGACCCCGGCGGGCGGGACATCCCCGGCCGCCGCAAGAACGGGAACCCGTTCATTCCCGACGCACGGAACAGCCGCCCGGTCACAGACTGCCCATGTTCCGGCCTTGGTTTTCCCAACTGGCATCAAAATGGGCAACACGGCGAAAACCGGGAATTTTCTGTCAAAAACAATATTCTCGGTTTCAAATAAAATGCCATCCTGATCCTGCAATCATGCTTGAGGGACACTCGCAGATGATCATCAAAAGACGGCAATTCCTTCGGTCCACCGGCGCCGCCGCCGCGCTGTCGCTGGCCGCGCCGCTGGTCGCGCGCGCCGCAGCGGACACCATCAAGGTCGGCGGGCTGCACGACCTGTCCGGCGCGCTGGATCTGGTCGGCATCCCGATGGACCAGGTGTTCCAGATGGCCATCAAGGAAATCAACGAAGGCGGCGGCCTTCTGGGCAGGCAGGTCGAGGGCGTCGTCTATGACCCGCAGTCGAACATGTCGATGTATTCGCAATACGCCACGCAGATGGCGCTGAAGGACAAGGTGGCGGTCGTCATGGGCGGCATCACCTCGGCCAGCCGCGAGACGATCCGGCCGATCTTCCACAAGTTCCAGACGCTGTATTTCTACAACACCCAATACGAGGGCGGGGTTTGCGACCGCAACGAGATCACGCTGGGCACCACCCCCGCCCAGACGGTCGCGCGGATCATCCCCTATGCGATGAACCTTTACGGCAAGAAGGTCTATACCGTCGCCGCCGACTACAACTATGGCCACATCACCTCGGCCTGGATCAAGCGCTATGTCGAGGAACAGGGCGGCGAGGTCATCGCGACCGAGTTCTTCCCGCTTGACGTGGCCCAGTTCGGCTCGACCATTTCCAAGATCCAGGCGGCCAAGCCCGACTTCGTCTGTTCCGCCATGGTCGGCAGCTCGCATCTGGGCTTCTACCGGCAATGGGCGGCGGCCGGGATGAAGGAACAGATCCCGATGATTTCGACCGTGCTGGGGGCGGGCGGCAACGACCAGATCGTGCTGACCGCCGCCGAAGGGAACGGCATCCTGTCGTCCTTCGGTTACTTCGAGGCGGTGGACAATCCCGCCAACAAGGCCTTTTTGGAACGGATCAAGGCGGAATATCCCACGAACACGCCGATCATGTCCGAAATCTCGGAATGCACCTACGAGGGCATGATGATCTGGGCCGATGCCGTGCGCGAGGCGGGGTCCATCGAACGCGACGCGGTGCTGGAGGTGATCGCCAAGGGCAAGACCTATGACCTGCCGGCGGGCAAGGTGAAGATCGACCCCAAGACCCAGCACGCGATCCGCGATGTCTATATCGCCGAATTGCAGGACCAGACATTCGTGATCAAGGAATCCTTCCCCGAATCCCAGCCTGCCGACACGCAGATGGTCTGCGACCTGATCGCCGATCCGCGCGCCAACAAGCATTACGAGATCAGCCTGTAACCCAAAGGGGGGACCGACGCATGGATTATGCGATCGTCGTCGCGCTCGAGATGGTCCGGGCGGTTGCCTGGCTTGTCCTTCTGGCCGCGGGGCTTGCCATCATCTTCGGGATGATGCGGGTCATCAACTTCGCCCATGGCGAATTCCTGATGCTGGGCGGCTATACGGTCGTCGTCTCGACCGGGGCGGGCGTGAACGAATGGGTCGCGATCCTGCTGCTGGCGCCGCTGGTCGTGGGCCTCTTCGGCGTCGTCGTGGAACGGCTGGTGATCCGGCAGCTTTACGGGCGGATGCTGGACAGCCTGCTGGCCACCTGGGGGCTGTCGATGCTGATGATCGGCGGCGTCACGCTGATCTTCGGCAACACCGTCCAGGGCGTCGCCACCCCCTTCGGCGGGGTCCGCATCGGCACCTACCAGATGCCGATCTACAACTTCGTGCTGATCTTCTTCGCGGCAGCGATCCTGCTGGCGGTCTGGGCGGTGCTGAAATTCACCCGCGCGGGACTGATCGCGCGGGCGACCATGCAGAACCCGAACATGGCCGAGACGCTGGGGATCCGCACCACCCTGGTCTACATGGCGACCTTCGGGATCGGATCGGCCGTGACCGGTCTTGCGGGCGGGCTGCTGGCGCCGGTCACGGGCGTGGTGCCCGCCATGGGCGCCAGCCTGGTCGGGCAAAGCTTCATCACCGTCATCACCGGCGGCGCGGCGGTCATCACCGGCACGCTGTCCTCGGCCACGATCCTGGGGACGATCAGCCAGGGCACGACCTTCTGGGCCGGGCCGGTCTATGGCGATGCCGCCCTGCTGGTCGTGGCGCTGATCCTGCTGCGGATCCTGCCGCAGGGCATCACCGGCCGCATCTTCAAGCGCGCCTTGTAAGGAGCCATCGGATGGAAAAATCACTGACGCGCGATCCGGGTTTCTGGATCATGGTCTCCATCGGGCTGGCCCTGATGATCCTGGGTCCGATCCTGATCGACATGTTCACCATCATGCAGATCACGCAATACGTCGTCCTGTCGGTCTTCGCGCTGTCGCTGGCCTATATCTGGGGCTTCGGCGGGATCCTCAGCTTCGGGCAGGCGGCGTTCTTCGGCCTGGGCGCCTATACCTTCGCGGTGTCGTCGATCGGCATGGGCGACACGACGGTGCCGCTGCTCTTGTCCTTCGCGGTCCCGGCGGCCTTCGGGGTGGCGCTTGGATACTTCATGTTCTACGGCAAGCTGTCGGATGTCTATCTGGGCGTCGTCACCATGGTCGTCACGCTGATCTTCTGGAAGCTGGCGAACCACACGGCAGGCCCGGAATATTCCATCGCGGGCGTCCGCCTGGGCGGCTTCAACGGCATCCCGTCGATCCCCACGATCAACATCCCCGGCCAGCCCGACGCCTGGCTGGATCCGGCGCAGCTGTTCCGCTTCTTCATGGCGGTGCTGGTCATCGTCTATGTCGCGCTGCGCATCCTGATCGCGTCCGATTTCGGCCGCATCTCGATCGGCATCCGGGAAAACGAGGTCCGTGCCTCGCTTCTGGGCTATGACATCCGCCGCCACAAGGTGATCGTCTTCGCCATCGGCTCCGGCATCGCCGGGCTGTCGGGGGCGATGTGGGCGACCTACCAGTCCTTCATCGACCCCAACGCCTTCAGCATGGAGATGTCGGCCAAGGCGCTGATCTGGGTCATGGCGGGGGGCGTGGGCACGCTGCTGGGTCCGATCCTGGGCGTGATCGGGCTGCAATGGCTGACGCTTCAGATGGGCATGGTCGATTTCCTCAACAGCCTGGTCGTGCTGGGCGCGATCATGATGGTGCTGGTCCTGGCCCTGCCCAAGGGGCTGGTGCCGACGTTCAAATCCCTGGCCGTCGCGGGCTGGACGCTATGGCGTCGCGGCCGCGGTGTCGGCGGCCGCGTGAAGAAGGTGGCATCCGATGACTGACGCGACACGGGACGACGGCTATCGCATCCTGCGCACGCGCGGGTTGACCATGCGCTTTGGCGGCGTAACGGCGGTGGACAACGTCGATTTCGACCTGCGCGACGGCGAACTGCGCTGCCTGCTGGGACCGAACGGGGCCGGGAAATCGACCTTCTTCAAGTGCCTGACCGGCCAGCTCGTGCCGTCCGAAGGACAGGTGCTGCTGAAGGAACAGCCCGTCACCGGCCTGAACACGCATGAGATCGTGAACATGGGCGTGGGCATCAAGACGCAGGTGCCCAACGTCTTCGACGGCATCACCGTTTATGAAAACGTGCGCCTGTCGGCCCGGCGCAAGCACACCGCCCGGATCGCCCGCGACGTGGCCGAGGCGACGATCGAGAAATGCGGCATCCGCCACCTGATCAGGCGCGAGGTGGGCCAGCTTGCCCATGGCCAGCGCCAACTGGTCGAACTGGCGATGGTGCTGGCGGCCTCGCCCGACCTGATCCTGCTGGACGAACCGGCGGCGGGCATGACGGGCGACGAACGCGACCGGCTGGCCCAACTGGTGCTGGAGGCCGCGCGGACCGCCGCCGTGATCGTCGTGGAACACGACATGCAGTTCATCCGCCAGATCGCCAGGTTCGTCACCGTCTTCAATCGCGGCGCGATCTTCCGCGAGGCGATGATCGACGACATCATGCGCGACCGCGCGGTTCAGGAAATCTATCTGGGGAAACAGGCCGATGCCGCTGCTTGAGGTGAAGGGGCTGTCCGCAGCCTATGGTCTGGTGCCCGCGCTGCACCGCGTCGATTTCTATGTCGATCCCGGCGAGGTCGTGGGCATCCTGGGCCATAACGGCATGGGCAAGACGACCCTGATGCGCGCCATCATGGGCTTCGTGAAGGTCACCGGAGGAGAGATCGCCTTTGACGGCCAGTCGCTGCTGGGCCAATCCGTGAATGCCCGCGCCCGCGCCGGCATCGGGCTGGTGCCGCAGGGGCGCGAGATCTTTCCCAACCTGTCGGTCGAGGAGAACCTTCAGGTCGGCATCGCGGGGGCGGGCGGCGACATGGCGGGCACGGTGGCCGGGGTGCTGGATCTGTTCCCGCGCCTGAAACGCCTGCTGGACCGGCGCGGCGGCGCGCTGTCGGGGGGCGAACAGCAACTGCTGGCCCTGGCGCGCTGCCTGTGCCGCAAGCCCAGGCTGATGCTGCTGGACGAGCCGACCGAGGGGATCCAGCCCTCGATCAACGACGAGATCTCGGAAACGCTGCAGGAACTGAGCCGCAGGCAGGACATCACCATCGTCCTGGTCGAACAGAACCTGGACTTCATCACCGGGCTGGCGCAGCGGGTTTACGCGATCTCGAACGGCGTGCTGGACCGCCAGATCCCGCGCGAGCAACTGACCGATCGCCGCGCGGTCAGCGAATTCATGGGCTTCGTCACCGCCTGACACCCGCCCCATGACACCGCGCGATCCGGTTCCCATGGGCGCCGGGCCTGCGCCGCACGCCCAGCAACGGAGACGCGAATGCCCGTGACACTGCCCGACGACGCGCAACTGGCCAAGGTGGCCGAGGGTTTGGGCTTCCACCTGTCGCCCGCCGATGTCGGGTCCTTCAAGGGCCTGATGGCGGGCTATGTCGAGGCCTACAACCTTGTGGACCGGATGCCGGACCACCTGCCCCCGGTCACATACCCCCGCACCCCCGGCATCCCCCCCGACCCCGCGGACAACCCCCTGAACGCCTGGTACGTCAAGACCACCGTCACGGGGTCCGGGACCGGCAAGCTGGCGGGCCGGACCGTCGCGTTGAAGGACAACGTGATGCTGGCGGGCGTGCCGATGATGAACGGATCCTCCACGCTGGAAGGCTATGTCCCCAACGTGGATGCGACGGTCGTGACGCGCCTTCTGGACGCGGGCGCGACGATCCTGGGCAAGGCGCATTGCGAATGCTTCTGCCTGTCGGGCGGCAGCCACACGGGCGCCAAGGGTCCGGTCCGCAACCCCCATGATCCGTCGCGGTCGGCGGGCGGGTCGTCGTCGGGATCGGGCGTGCTGGTCGCCACGGGCGCCGTGGACATGGCCATCGGCGGCGACCAGGGCGGGTCGATCCGGATACCGGCCTCGTTTTGCGGCATCGTCGGCATGAAGCCCACGCACGGGCTGGTCCCCTATACCGGCATCGTCCCGATCGAGGTTCACGTCGATCACACCGGCCCGATGACCGCAACGGTGGCCGACAACGCCCTGATGCTCGAGGTGCTGGCCGGACCCGACGGCTATGACAGCCGCCAGATCGGCTGCACCACCGCCCCCTATGCCGAGGCCCTGGGCAAGCCTGTCGCCGGCCTGAAGGTCGCTGTCCTGACCAAGGGGTTCATGCAGCCGGGCGCCGAGGACGCCGTGAACGCCACCGTGCGCGAGGCCGCCGACCGCCTGGCGGCCCTGGGCGTCGCCGTGGACGAGGTGTCGGTTCCCATGCACCTGCACGGCGCCGCGATCTGGACGCCCATCGGCTTGCAGGGCCTGACCCAGACGATGATGCTGGGCGACGGCTACGGCACCAGCCGCCAGGATCTGTATGTCACCGGCTTCATGGATTTCCACCGCGGCTGGCGGCAGCGCGCGGACGAGCTGTCGGAAACGCTGAAGCTGTCGATGCTGTTCGCCCAACATGCCGACGACATGCACGGCAAGCGGTTCTACGGCAAGGCCATGAACCTCAGCCGCACGCTGCGGGCGGCCTATGACGCGGTGCTGGCGGAATACGACGCCATCATCATGCCGACCACCCCCATGACCGCGACCCCGCTGCCCGAACCCGGCGCCAGCCGCGAGGAGATCGTGCAGCGCGCCTTCGAGATGATCACCAACACCTGCCCCTTCGACATCACCCACCACCCGGCGATCAGCCTGCCCTGCGGCACCGTCGAGGGCCGCCCCGTGGGCCTGATGATGGTGGGCCGGATGTGGGACGAAGGCACGCTTTATACCCTGGCCCATGCCTTCGAGACATCGGGGGACTGGCGTGACTGGTGAACCCCTGATGCTGCTGTCGGTCCTGGGCCATGCCGGGGACCGCGACTGGCACGACCGCCTGCACGCGATGGAGCATCTGGGCCAGGTCGAGGTCCTGGCCATCCCCGAGGCCGAGGCCGCGCGCAAGCGGATGCGCGTGCGGTCCGACCGGGGCCGCGACTGCGCCATCGCGCTGTCGCGCGACCAGTCGCTGTCCGACGGGGCGGTGCTTTATTGCGATGACCGGCTGGCCATCGTCGCCCGGGTGGATGGCGCGGCGCGGCTGCGGCTGACGCCGGCATCGGTCGATGACGCGCTGAGGCTGGGCCACTGGTGCGGCAACCTGCACTGGAAGGTGGTGTTCCTGCCCGGCGCGATGCAGGTCGTGCTGGAAGGCCCGGTGCAGCGATACCTGGACCGGCTGCGCGACCTGCACGGGCTGGCCGATTTCACCGTCGAGGCCCCGCATGACCCCTGACGCCCTGCCCCTGCTGACGGCCATGCACCTGGCCGACAGCAGCTTTCCGTCCGGGCTGTTCGCCTTTTCCTGGGGGCTTGAGGCCGCGCTGGCCGAGGGCCAGGCCGACCCGCGCGATCTGGCGGGCTGGATCGGTGCCGAACTGCATGGCCGCTGGCACCCCTTCGACCGCGTGGCGCTGGCCGGGGGCTGGCGTCTGGACGGCGCGGGGCTGGCCGACTGGGACGATCTGGTCGATGCCTCGATCCCGGCCGAGATGCAGCGGCAGCAGTCCTTGCAGGCGGGCGCGGCCCTGGCGGCCTCGGCGCGGCGCATCGGCGTGGCGCTGGACGACGGCCACGCGCCCGTGGTGCATGGCCGTTTCCTGCGCCTGTCCGGGCTGACGCTGCCCGACGCGCTGGCGGTGTCGGCCATGGGGATGGCGCGCGGGCTGGCCTCGGCGGCGGTCCGGCTGGGCCGCGTGGGCGCGGTCGCCGTGCAGCGAGACCTGCTGGCCCTTCTGCCCCGCATCGCCGCGCTGACGGACCCGCCGCGCCCCGACGACCTGCCCGCCAGCTTCGCCCCGATCTCGGACATCGCGCTGATGCGGCCACTGGCCTCGCGGCTGTTCGTGAACTGAAAGGACCGCCATGCACCTGACCCCCACGGAACTCGAACGGCTGACGATCTTCACCGCCGCCGAGCTGGCCCGCCGCTATCTGCGCCGCGGCATCCGCCTGGCCCACCCCGAGGCCGTGGCCTTTCTGGCCGACGAATTGCTGACCCTGGCCCGGCAGGACGCCCCCCATTCGCAGATCGTGGCCCATGCCGCGACGCTGCTGACCGCCGACCAGGTCCAGCCCGGCGTGGCGCATCTGCTGAAGACATTCTCGGTCGAGGTGTCGATGGCCGAAGGCACCAAGCTGGTCACGGTCTTCGACCCGATCCAGCCCGCCCCCGACGACCCCGTCCCCGGCGAGGTCATCCCCGAGGACGGCGACATCATCCTGAACGCGGGCCGCGACGGCACGGTGGTCACCGTCCTGAACACCGGCGACCGCACCATCCAGGTCCGCAGCCACGCCCATTTCTTCGAGGTGAACCGCGCCCTGCACTTCGACCGCCGCGCGGCCTACGGGATGCGGCTGGACCGGCCCTCGGGCGGGGGGATGCGCTTCGATCCGGGCATCGCCAGGCAGGTCGCGCTTGTGCCCTATGCGGGGACGCGGCGCATCCACGGGTTCGCCGGACTGGTCGAGGGCCAGGCCGAGGAGATGCGCGACGCCGCGATGGCGCGCGCCAGGGACAGGGGGTATCTGTGAGGATCAGCAGGCGTGACTATGCGGCGCTTTACGGGCCGACCACGGGCGACCGGGTCCGGCTGGGCGACAGCGCGCTTCTGGCCCGGATCGAGACCGACCACACCCATCACGGGGACGAACTGACCACCGGCGCGGGCAAGGCCATGCGCGACGGCGAGGGGTTCTGCACCACCGGCACGGCGGCCAACGGCGCGCTGGACATGGTGATCCAGAACGCGGTCATCATCGACGCCGAACTGGGCATCATCAAGGCCGACATCGGCATCCGCGACGGGCTGATCGCCGGGATCGGCAAGGCGGGCAATCCCGACATCATGGCGGGCGTGACGCCGGGCATGGTGACGGGACCGAACACCACCGTCGTCCATGGCGACCGCCATTTCGTCACCGCGGGCGCGGTCGAGGCGCACGCCCATTTCCTGTCGCCGCAACAGGCCCATCACGCGCTGGCGGGCGGCACCACGACCATGATCGGCATGTCGCCGGGACCGAACTTCGACGTTTCCTGCTCGGGTCCGCTGACGCTGGGGCGGCTGATCCTGGCCGCCGACGAATACCCGCTGAACTTCGGCTTCCTGGGGCGCGGCTGCTCGGATCCGGGGGCGGTCGCGGAAAGCGTGGCGGGCGGCGCGCTTGGCGTGAAGATCCACGAGGATTTCGGCGCCTCGCCCGCCGTCATGGACGGATCGCTGCGGGCGGCGGACGCGGCCGACTTCTCGGTCCACCTGCACACCGACACGATCAACGAGTTCGGATTTTACCAGGACACCATGGCCGCCATCGCGGGCCGCACCATCCACATGTACCACACCGAGGGCGCGGGCGGCGGCCACGCGCCCGACATCCTGGCCGTGAACGGCTTTTCCAACGTCCTGCCGTCCTCCACGAACCCCACCAACCCCTTCACCGCCCCCGCGCTGGAGGAAGGGGTGCCGATGACCATGCTGGCCCACATGATGAGCTTCGACCTGATCGAGGACGTGGCCTTCGCCGAGGCGCGCATCCGCCCCCAGTCCATGGCGGCCGAGGATCTGCTGCACGACATGGGCGCGATCTCGATCTTCGCGACCGACACGCAGGGCATGGGCCGCCTGGCCGAGAACGTGGCGAAATGCTGGCAACTGGCCAGCGTGATGAAGGACCGGGCGGGTCCCCTGCCGGAAGAACCGTTCCCCGGCGCCGACAACGCGCGCATCCTGCGATACATCGCCAAGCTGACGATCAACCCGGCCATTGCTGCGGGCATCGACGCGCATGTGGGGTCGATCGCGCCGGGCAAGATGGCCGACCTGGTGCTGTGGCCCTTTGCCTTCTTCGGGGCCAAGCCCGCGACCGTGATCAAGTCGGGCACCATCGTCTGGTCCACGATGGGCGACGGCAACGGCAGCTTCGTCGGGTCCGAGCCGATGATTCACCGGCCCATGTGGGGGTCGCTGGGATCGGTCCGGCACCGGCTGGGCGTGACCTTCGTCAGCCGTCTGGCCATCGAGGCGGGAACCCATGACCAGCTGGGCTGCCTCAAGCCCTTCGTGCCCATCGCCTCGGTCCGCGCGCTGACCAAGGCCGACATGCGCCTGAACGACGCCCTGCCCCGGATCGAGGTCGATCCCCAGACCTTCGCCGTCCGCGCCGACGGCCGCCTGCTGACCTGCGACCCGGCAACGGAGGTGCCGATGTCGCGCCGGTATTTCCTGCGATGACGGCCGCGCGCGTGGGCATCGGCGGGCCGGTCGGATCGGGCAAGACCGCCCTGATCGAGGCGATCCTGCCGCATCTGGCGGCCGCCGGGATCGACACCGCCGTGATCACCAACGACCTGGTGACGGA
Organism: Paracoccus lichenicola; assembly: GCF_009708075.1. Lineage (GTDB taxonomy): Bacteria > Pseudomonadota > Alphaproteobacteria > Rhodobacterales > Rhodobacteraceae > Paracoccus > Paracoccus lichenicola. Next base: position 22,467 of record NZ_WMBT01000010.1, read on the forward strand.
CGAGGACGCCGAACGCCTGCGGCGCGGCGGGCAGCTGCCGCCCGAACGCGTGCTGGCCGTTCAAGCCGGGGCCTGCCCCCACACCGTCATCCGCGAGGATCCGACCCTGAACATCGCCGCCGCCGATCGGCTGGAGCGCGACTTTCCGGGCCTGGACCTGATCCTGATCGAATCGGGCGGCGACAACCTGGCGTCCACCTTCTCGCCCGATCTGGTGGATTTCTGGATGTTCGTGATCGACGTGGCGGGGGGCGACGACATTCCGCGCAAGAAGGGACCGGGCATCCTGCAGGCCGACCTGCTGGTGGTCAACAAGGCCGACCTGGCCCCGCATGTGGGCGTCGATCTGCCCTTGATGCTGGACCAGGCGCAGGCGGTGCGCGGCGGCCGCCCGGTCATCGCGACCGTCTGCCGCCGCGACCAGGGGGTGGCGGGGATCCTGGATCTGCTGCGGCGCGAGGTGCTGTTCCGGTGAAGGATCATGCGGGCACGCCGCCGCCCTGCCAGTTCGACCTGCGCGTGGGCCGGGGCCGCGACGGCGGCACCGCGATCCTGTCGCGCCACGTGGCCTGGCCCTGGTCGCTGCCGCGCGGCTTCCGGCTGGCGGGGCGCGACGGCCCGCTGACCGTGCTGCCGCAGGCGGCGGGCGCGGCGCTGCTGCCCGGCGATCACTGGCGCCACCGGATCGCGGTCGAGGACGGGCACCTGCACCTTGTCACCGCAGGCGCGGGGCTGGCGCATTCCGGCGGTCCGTCTCGGGTCAATTGGCAGGTCTCGGTCGCGGCGGCGGGCAGGCTGGCGATGCTGCCCGACCCTTGGGTGCTGTCGCCCGGTGCGCAGATGCACCAGCGCCAGGAGATCGACCTGGGTCCCGGCGCCGACCTGGCGGTGATGGATGGCTTCTGCCTGCGCGGGGGCGGGGCGGCCTGGCGGTCGGAAACGGTGATCCGCCGCGGCGGCCGCATCCTGCTGCGCGACGACCAGCGGGTGGACCCGGACCAGCTGGCGCGGATCGCCGGGCTGCCGGGGGGCATGACGGCCTTCGGGCAGATCCTGCTGGTGACGGACAGGGCGCTGCCCGGGATCGGCCCCGGGCCTTCCGACGCGGATGGGGTCTGGGGGGCCGCGTCGGTCCTGCGCGGCGATGCCGGGATCCTTGTCCGGCTTGCCGCAGTCTCGGGCGGCGCCTTGTCCGCCGCCCTGGACCTGTGGCGTGCCCGGCTGCGCGCCGCGTTCTAGGCCGCGGCGCGCGAGGACAGGCGCGCCAGCAGCGTGCCGGTGTCGATCACGTCGGCAAACAGCGTCATCATGTTGGCCAGGGCCGCGTTATGTTCGTAATCCGTCAGCGTCGCGTTCGCGTCCGCCACAAAGATCACGTCATAGCCCCCCTGCATCGCGTCGCGCGCCGTGCTTTCGCAGCAGCAGTTCGACAAGGTGCCCGTGATGATCAGCGTCCGGATGCCCTTTGCCTTAAGCCAGTCCGGCAGGCCCGAGGTGCCGGGCGTGAAGGCGCTGTAGCGCGTCTTGTCCACCACGAAATCCCCCGGCGCCACGTCCATGTCGGGCCACAACGGCAGATCCGCGCCCGCCGGGCCAAAGCCGTGCCGCTGCGCCTCGGCCTCAGACGCGTTCAGGAAGCGTCGATAGAAGACCTGCCAGTCCAGGGGATCGTCGGGCAGCCAGGCAAAGCGGGTAAAGGCCACATGCCCCCCCGCCTGCCGCAGCGCGGCCGAGATGCGGTTGACATTGCCCACGATCTCGCGCGCGACGGGCACCTCGAGCAGGGCGCCGGGGCGCAGGAAACCCTGCTGCATGTCGATCACGACATGGGCGGTGGTCGTGGGATCCAGCATGTCGGTGAAGCTGCGCGGGCCGCGGCGGCCTTGGGCGCGGGCAAGGATGTCGGGCGGAACGTCGATCCTGTGCATCGCTCAGGCCTCCGGCATGGGGCGGCGGGTGTGCCAGTCGGTGACGGACTGGAAGGCGTGGCCCGCGCGGAACAGCAGCGCCTCGGACAGGGGCTTGCCCATCAGTTGCAGCCCCATGGGGCCGCCACGCGCGTCGAAGCCGCCCGGCAGGGTCAGGGCCGGATACCCGGTCAGGTCGGCGGGCGCGGTGAATTTCAGAAGATCGCCCAGGTCGGCATTGGCCGGATCGGCCGATGGCGCGCCGATGGCGTTGTCCAGCATGGCCAGCGGCGCGCCCAGCACCGGCAGCAGCACCATGTCCACCGCCGACATCGCGCGTTCGACCATGCCGTTGAACACCAGCCGCCATTGCATCGCGCGGCCCACCTGGTCGGCGGTCAGCGCATGGCCCAGTTGCAACAGTCCGCCCAGGCTGGGACCGTATTCGCCGGCGCGGTCGGGATAGGTGGCCTTGTGGGCCAGGGCGACCTCGATCCCGCAAAGCGCGGTCCAGTGTTCGGTCACGTCCGGCAGGAAGGGCAGCGCCACCGGCACGATCACCGCGCCCAGCGATGTCAGCGCGGCAACGGCATCGGCCAGCATCGCCGCCGTTTCCGCGGACGTGCCCTCCAGCACCGAGGCGTCCACCCCGATGCGCAGCCCGTGGATCGGCGCCCCGATGCCCGCCAGGTAATCCGGCACGGGCGCGGTCAGCGCCGTCGGGTCGTTCGGATCGGCCCCCGCGATCACGCCCAGCATCGCCGCGCAATCGGCGGCGGTGCGCGCCATCGGCCCGATGTGATCCAGGCTGTCGGCCAGGGCAAAGACCCCGTGGCGGCTGACGCGGCCCCAGGTGGGCTTCATCCCCGTGATGCCGTTCGCCCCCGACGGAAACCGGATCGAGCCGCCCGTATCGGACCCGAGCGCGCCGAAACACAGCCCCGCCGCCACCGCCACGCCCGACCCGGACGACGACGATCCCGCCCAAAGCCGGCCGTTCCACGGGTTCTTCGGGACCGGCATGTCGGGGTGGTGGCCAGCATAGGCGCCCTCGGTCATGGCCAGCTTGCCCAGCACGATGGCGCCCGCCTGTTCCAGCCGCGCCGTCACCGTCGCATCGCGGCCCGTCGCGTTGCCGCGAAGCATCGCCATGCCTGCGGCGGTCGGGGCGAACGCGGTTTCGCACAGGTCCTTCAGCGCGATCGGCACCCCGTGCATCGGGCCGCGATCCAGGCCCGCCTGCCGTTCGGCGGTGGCCTGCGCGGCCTTTTCGCGGGCGCGGTCCGCAAGCACGACCTGATAGCTGTTCAGATGCGGGTCGAGCCGCGCGATCCGCGTCAGGACGGCCTCGGTGACCTCGGCCGGGGTGGCGGCGCCGGTGGCGATCAGGCGCGACACCTGGGTCAGGGACAGGTCCGCGATGTCGCTCGCGGCTGCCAGGATGGGGGCGTGGGTGTTCATGAAACCTCCTGTTTGTCGCCCTAGTGGATTATTCAATAGTGTCGTTTTCAAGTATTTTTCGGGACGCGCGCCCTGTCCTGCCCCCGTTTTGCGGAACTGCCTTCGGATCGGGCATCACCCCGGATCTTTCGGGCCGGATGCACGGATGTCTTCGCAATCGGGTCCGTTGCATGGCACCAATGGCCCATGCGTATCGGAGTCATCCTGTCACATGGCGGTCTGGCCGGATTGTGGACGCCCGGCTGTCAGGGCGCGGCGCTTGTGGCCGCGGCCGAACTGAACGCGCAGGGCGGCGTGCTGGGCCAGGAGGTCCGGATCATCCTCCAGGATTCCGGCGAAACCGCGCACAGCGCGCGCGCCGCCGCCGAACGGCTGGTTGTGGACGAACGTGCCGACGCGGTGATCGGGCTTCAGGCATCCCACCTGCGGTCGGCCGTCCGGGACGGGCTGCATGGCCTGGCGCCCTATGTCTATACGCCGCACTACGAGGGGGGTCATTGCGGCCCGGGTGTCGTCACGCTTGGCGTCACCGATGCCGAGGTCCTGAACCCGGCGATCGCCTGGCTGGCCGAGCATCGCGGCGTGTCGCGCGTCTTCTTCGCGGGCAACGATTACATCTGGCCCCGCGTGGCGCATGGCACGGCCGAGACCGCCGTCCGCCTGGGCGGCGCGCGGATGGTGGGCCATGCACTTTTGTCCCTGCACGGCCGCGACTATGCCCCCGTCATGGCGGCCATCGCCGCCGCCCGCCCGGATCTGGTGGTGGTGGCCCTGCTGGGCGAGGATGCGGTCGCCTTCAACCGGGCCTTCGCCGACGCGGGGCTGTCGCAGCGGGTCCTGCGCCTTGCCTTGGCCTTCGAGGAAACGCAACTGCTGGGCGTCGCCCCCGAAAACGCCGAGAACCTTTTCGCAACCGCAAGCTATTTCAGCGGAATCACCGGCCACGGCAGAGAGCGGCTGCTGGACGAATACCGGCGCAGTTTCGCCGGGCGGCTGCCGGATGTCACGACGAACTCGCTGAACTGCTATGACGCGATCCATCTGGTCGCAGGCCTGGCCCGCCATGTCGGCCGCGTGGACGGGCACCTGATGGCGCGCGTGCTGCGGCAGCGGATCCCGCGCTCCTTCGCGTACCGGATGATCGGCCGGTCCGAGATCAGCGCCCGCGTGGCCCTGGCCGAAGCCGACGGCACCGGTTTCCGCGTCCGCCAAAGCTGGATGGCGTAAGGGGGCGAACGCGGTTTTCTGTGGCGAGGATCGTTGATCCTGCGATATTCTGATCCGACAGCAATTTTGGATATCAGATGACCAATGCCGATTTGAGCCAGCAGTTGAGCTATCTCATCGCCCGCGTGAACCGCATGGTGGAAGACGATCTGACCCGCCGTCTGCAACCGGACGGCTTTTCGATCGACCAGTTCCGCATCCTGAAGGTGCTTGACCACGAACGCCCGCTGGCCATGGGCGAACTTGCCGCCCGCGTCCTGGTCGAGCCGGCGACGCTGACGAAGATCATCGACAGGATGGTGTCCGAGGGTCTGGTCGTGCGCTTGCCCGATCCTGCGGATCGGCGCAGGGTTCTGGTCAGCCTCGGCCCTGCGGGCGAACGCTCGGCCCGCGATCTTCTGAAGATCGGCCGCGACCACGAGGAACGTATCGCCCAAGGCCTGCCCAAGCGCGACCTTCAGCGCATCCGCCAGATCCTGTCGGACCTGTCCCTGGACTGACGACGGCGCCGCCCCCTCTGAACGGGGACCGCAGGCCCCATGATCCCGACGCCCATCCCGACCGGACCGCCCTGCCCCCGGGCCGAGACAAAGCGCCGCACGCCCCCCCATGCCGGGCTGGAGAACGCCCCCCGGATCGCATAAGCACATCGGCAGGCCGACGGCGGCGGAACGGAAGGGCTGTGCATGGAACCGGCATCCTCGCTGGAGCTTGAAAACCTGTCGCGCCATTTCGACGGGCGGGCGGTGCTGTCCGGCATCTCGCTGGCGGTGCCGGCGGGGCGGATCACCTGCCTGCTGGGGCAATCGGGCTGCGGCAAATCGACCCTGCTGCGGATCATCGCGGGCGTGGACCGCCCCGACCCCGGCACCCGCATCCGCGCCGGCGGGGTCGAGCTGGTCGGTCCCCGCCGCTTCGTGGAACCCGAGGACCGCCGGATCGGCTTCATGTTCCAGGACTATGCCCTGTTCCCCCATCTGTCCGTCGCGGGCAACCTGGCCTTCGGGTTGCGCGCCCTGCCCGCGCCCGCCAGGGCCGCCCGCGTGGCCCGGGTGGCCCAACGCATCGGCATCGCGCATCTGCTGGAGCGGTATCCCCATTCGCTGTCGGGGGGCGAACAGCAGCGCGTGGCCCTGGCCCGCGCGCTGGCCCCCGAACCCGCGATCCTGCTGATGGACGAGCCGTTTTCCAACCTGGACCAGGGCTTGCGCGAAAAGGTGCGGCGCGAAACGGTGGACACCCTGCGCCGGACCGGGACCACCGCGATCATCGTCACCCACGACCCGCAAGAGGCTCTGGCCACGGGCGACCTGATCGTGCTGATGCGCGCGGGCCGGATCGAGCAGGCGGGCACCCCGTTCGAGATCTATGACCGCCCCCGGTCCCCCTATGCGGCCGAGTTCATGGGTCCCTGCAACCGCCTGACCGGCATCTGGTCGGCGGGCCGGATCGAGACGCCCATCGGCACCTTTCCGGCCCCGCTGGATCTGCCCGACGGCGCGCTGGCCCTGGCCTGCATCCGCCCGCAGGCCCTGTCGATCGGTCCCGACGGGCAGGGCATTTCCGCCCGCGTGGTGGCCAAGACATTCACCGGGGAAAGCGAACAGATCGACATCATGGTCCACCCGCTGGCCCAGACCTTGCGGATGCATTCGCATTTCCGCATCCCCATGGGGGTCGGCGACAAGGTCAGCCTGCAACTGAACGGCGCCCAGATCCACGTCTTTCCCGACGACGGGCAGGACGCCGCCACGGCCCGGCCGGAAAGCTGACGAAAATACTAGACTAACCGCCGCCCCCTGGCCTATGTCTTCCCCGGACAATCTTGAGGGGGACATCATGAAACTTGCATCCGTCATCGTCTTGGCCAGCCTGGCCACGGGCGCGGCTCAGGCCCGGGAACTGAACCTTTACACCTCGCGCGAGCCGGGTTTGGTCGAGCCGCTGCTGGCGGCCTTCACCGAATCGACCGGCATCACCGTCAACACGGTGTTCCTCAAGGACGGGCTGGCCGAACGCGTGGCGTCCGAGGGCGAAAGCTCGCCTGCCGACCTGCTGATGGCGGTGGATGCGGGAAACCTGGCCGACCTGGTGGACCGCGGCCTGACGCAGCCGGTCGAATCGGACGTGCTGGCGGCGGCGGTGCCGGAAAACCTGCGCGATCCCGGCAACCAGTGGTTCGCGCTGTCGATGCGCGCGCGCGTGGTCTATGCCGCCAGCGACCTGGACCTGGACGCCATCACCTACGAGGATCTGGCGGACCCCGAATGGAAGGGCCGGATCTGCATCCGCTCGGGCCAGCACCCCTACAACACCGCGCTGTTTTCCGCCTTCATGGCCCATCACGATGCAACCGAGACCGAAGAATGGCTGACGGGCCTGAAAGCCAACCTCGCGCGGCAGGCGGGCGGCGGCGACCGGGACGGGGCCAAGGACATCCTTGGCGGCATCTGCGACATCGCGATCGCCAACAGCTATTACGTGGGCCTGATGCGGTCGGGCAAGGGCGGCGAGGACCAGAAGGCCTGGGGCGAGGCGATCAAGGTGATCCTGCCCACCTTCGAGAACGGCGGCACCCACGTCAACATCAGCGGCGCGGCGGTGGCGAAACACGCGCCGAACCGCGAGCAGGCGGTGCAGTTGCTGGAGTTCCTGGTGTCCGACGAGGCGCAGAAGATCTATGCCGAGGCGAACTATGAATACCCCGTCAAGGCGGGCGCGGCCATCGACCCGATCATCGCGTCCTTTGGCGAATTGAAGGTCGATCCCGTGCCGCTGACCCAGATCGTCCAGAACCGCAAGCAGGCCAGCGAACTGGTCGATCGCGTTGGCTTCGACAACTGACGGGGCCAGGCCCCGCCGTGGTTCCGTCCTGCTGACGCCCCCGGCCCTCCGCCTGCGCGGGGGGTCCTGGGTTGCGGCCAGCTTGGGTGTCGCGGCCCTGGTCCTGGTGCCGGTGCTGGCGCTTGGCTGGCAGGCGGCGCAGGGGTCGGGCGGGCTGTGGTCGCATCTGGCGGCCCATGTCCTGCCCCATGCGCTGGCGCAGACGGCGATCCTGATGGCGGGGGTGGGGGTGCTGACGGCGGGGATCGGCACATCGGTCGCCTGGCTGGTGGCGGCTTACGATTTCCCGGGGCGGCGGATGCTGGAATGGGCGCTGCTGCTGCCGCTGGCGGTGCCCACCTATATCGTGGCCTATGCCTATCTGGACATGCTGCATCCGCTGGGACCGTTCCAGGGGGCGGTCCGCGCGGCCCTGGGATACGACAGCCCGCGCGATTTCCGCCTGCCCGACATCCGGTCGATGACCGGGGCGATCCTGCTTCTGGGCCTGGTGCTGTATCCTTACGTTTATCTGCCGGTGCGGGCGATGTTCCTGACGCAGGCCGCCAACCTGGTCGAGGTCGCCCATACCCTGGGCACCACGCGCCGCCAGATCTTCCATCGCGTGGCCCTGCCGCTGGCGCGCCCCGCCATCGCCGTGGGCGTCAGCCTGGCGCTGATGGAAACGCTGAACGACATCGGCGCATCGGAATTCCTGGGCGTGCGGTCGCTGACGATCTCGGTCTATACGACCTGGGTCACGCGGTCGGATCTGGCGGGGGCGTCGCAGATCGCGCTGGCGATGCTGGTGCTGGTGGTCGCGCTGATCTCGCTGGAGCGGTGGGCGCGGCGCAAGCAGCGATACTCGGTCAGCGCGCAGCGCGCCCGGCCCATGGCGCGCCAGCCCCTGCATGGCGCCGCCCGCTGGAGGGCGCTGTGCCTCTGCCTGCTGCCCGTGGTGCTGGGCTTCGTCCTGCCCGCCGCCTATCTGGCCCTTGAAGCGTGGGAGCGGTTCCGGTTCGCGGGCCTCTCTCCCCGCATTCTGGCCGAGGCGCGCAACACCTTTGTCCTGTCCGCGCTGGCGACCCTTGCCGTGCTGGCCTGCGGGCTGGTCGTGGCCCTGGCCGCGCGGCTTTTCCCGCAGCGCGGGATGGCGGTGATCCACCGGGCCGCATCCCTGGGCTATGCGATGCCGGGCACGATCCTGGCGCTTGGCATCCTGATCGCCGCCGGCGGCCTCGACCGCTGGATCGGCCGCACCGCCAGGGCGCTGTTCGACATCGACCCCGGCCTGGTGCTGATCGGGTCGGGGCTGGCGCTCGGCTATGCCTATCTGGCGCGGTTCCTGGCCATCTCCATCGGCTCGGTCGAGGCGGGGCTGACGCGCATCCCGCGCAGCTATGACCAGGCGGCGCGCACGCTGGGCCACGGCATCGGCAGCACGCTGCGCCATGTCCACCTGCCGCTGTCGCGCGCGGCGCTGGCCGCAGGCGGGCTGCTGGTCTTCGTGGACTGCATGAAGGAACTGTCGGCGACCCTGCTGCTGCGCCCCCTGAACTTTGAAACACTGGCGACCCACCTGTATGGCGAGGCCGCGCGCGGCACCTATGAGGAAGCGGCCATCGCCGCCCTGGCCATCGTCGCGGTGGGCATCCTGCCCGTGATCCTGCTGGCGCGCATCGGCCGCGCCAGGATGTAGGCCGCGATCACCAGCCCCGCGTCCCCGAAAAGGCCCCCGCGACCGGCGGGGGGGCAAGCTCCTGGACCGCGGCCAGGCTTGCGGGATCGGCGTCGTGAACGGCGGACGCCTTGAGCGCGACCTGCATCCGGTTCTTCGCCCCGAAATGCCGCATCAGTTCGCGGACATAGACCTTGATCGTCGCCTCGGTCAGGTTCAGGTGGCGGGCGATCTCCTTGTTGGTTTCCCCCTGGGTCAGGAATTCCAGGACCTCGATATGGCGCCGTTTCGTCGGCGGATCGAGCGCCGCGAGGGATGGGGCGCGCTCGCAGGGCCGCTCGACGGCGGCCGGACCCGAGGCAGGCGCGGCAGAGGCCGTGGCCTTCGCGGGCCGGTGGTCGTCGATATGCCGGATCATGGCCGAGGCGGGCATCGGCTGCGGGGCGGGCCTTGCGCCTGCCGCGGAATGGGGGTGATACGTCCCGCCGTTCAGGATGAACTGGATGGCGGCCAGCGCCACGTGGGACGGCATGGTGGTCGGGATGAAGCCGCGCAGGCCCAGATAGACCGCCATGGCGATCTCGAGGCTGTCGGCGATGTCCGAAAGGACGATCAGCGGGCTGTCGGGAAACAGGCCGCGGATCCGGTCGATGGTCCGGCCCACCCCGTCGTCGCGCAGGGACAGGCCGCCGATGGAATAAAGGCAGGCGGCGGCGCCGTGGGCCGGCAGGCTGGCCAGATCCTCGGGGTCGTGGACGACATGAAGGCCGATGTCGGACTGGCGTGCCCAGGGTTCCAGGAAAGCGGCGAATGCGGCCGTGCGCAATTCGTTGGAATCGACCAGGACCAAGGCAGAGATGCTCATGGCAAATATTTTCCCCCCGTTCAAGTTAAAGACGCGACCGGTTAACAAGACGAATTGCCGGGAATTCCAATCCCCCCGGAATCAAGGTTAACGCCGCAGAATAACGCTGTCATTGCCTTTATATTAGGAACAGCTAAGACCTTGTAATATTCTGTATGACATGGATTTATCGGCAAGGGATCCCGAAGCCGCCCGCCGGAATGGCCGGATTGCCGGATTGCGGCGGCAATCATGAAGATAACGGATGCGAAGGCATACAACCTTGGGATTGCCGATGCGGGCCGCGCGCGAATCGCCCGCGAATCACCGGGGATAGAGGGAATCGTTCTCGCCCAGGAAAAAGTCGTAGTCATAGGCGTTCAGCGCCTTGCAGGACGCGTAAAAGGCCGCCGCCGCGCCCAGCAGCGAACTGGCCAGGAAGGCATAGGCCGACATGCCGATCGCCGCGTGAAGAACCAGGCTGATGCCCCCGTTCAGAGCCAGGAACGCCCCCTGCATGATGGCAAAGTGACGGTTGCGGTTGGCCACCAGAAGCAGCGCGCAGCACAAAAACATCACCGAATGGAAGAACACCCCGATCAGGCCCACGCGCAGCATCAGGAACTGGCCGAAGCTGAAATCCAGCGCCTTGGCCAGCAGGGGCGACATCAGCACGATGCCGACGGTCACGGCCCCCTGGACAAAGGCGATGGTCCCGATGCCGGTCCAGGAAACCCGTTCCAGTTCGGCCAGGCGGTCGCGGATCAGCCCGTGGGTCGAACGGGACCGGATCGCGGCCTTGAACCGCTCGATGGCGGCCACAAGGTCGCCGTGGTGAAAGACCAAGAGCGCCGCATAGGTGGGAATGACCGACAGATGCGCCAGGAACATCACGCTGTCATAGGCGCTGGAATGCAGGAAGCCCGCCGCCGACCGGGCGCCCTCGGGTCCGAACCAGAACACCCACTTGTCCACCCACACGCCGCAGATGGCGAAGAACACGCCCGCGCACAGCACCCGGCTGTCGCGGATCCGGCGCAGCAGGTCCCCCACGGTGCCGGCGAAACCGTCGTATCCCGAGGGGAACAGCCGCTGGACATGGCGGATCGACAGCGCCACGCACAGCGACAGGCCCGCGGCAAAGGACCAGATCAGCACCTCGGTCGTGGGGGCATGGACGGCGGCCAGCAGGGCGCAGGCGACCGACAGGACCATGCCGCCCGTGAACGCCGCGATCAGGAAGCCATAGGAATGGACCGCCGCCAGCACGGCAAAGCTGGTCCACAAAAGCGCCGCCGCCGCCGTCAGGAAGACGAAGCCCGCCGCGACCCCCGCAGGCCCGATCCCCAGGACCAGGCAGACGGCAAGCGCGATGGCCTGCGCCGCCACCCCCGACAGCGCCGCCGCCGCCAGGAACAGTTCGGCCACGACCGCCGTGTTCTCCCCGTCCACCGCCGCCGAGATGCGCCGCGCCGCCACCGCGCCCACCGGCCCCGCGACCAGCGGCGCGATGCAGAAGGCATAGACCACCGTCAGGCGCAGATCCTCGACGGCGGCGGAACCCATCACCGGGGTCATCGTGACCGAGATGATCGCCAGCGCCGCCACCGACACCAGCCAGGGACCGGCGGCCACGATGATCGCCGCCCCGAAGCGGCGGACCGAGGCCAGCAGCGGATCGGCCCCCAGCCATTCCGCATCCGCGGCGGGGCCGCGCAGCCGGTCGCGCAGGCGGGCCAGGCGGGCCATCAGGCGACAAGCTCGCGGTAAAGCGCCCCATAGCGCGCGGCCGAGATGTCCGAGGTGAAATGGGTCTCGACCCGCCGGCGCAGCGTCTCGCCGCAGGCGGCGCGCAGGGCGGGATCGGCCAGCAGCTCGACGATGGCCCGGCCGATGGCCCCCGCGTCCATGGGCGGCGCGACCCGCCCGGCCAGGCCGAGGTTCGGATGCTCGTCCGGCGCGCCCTCGATGATCTCGCGGCAGGACCCGACATCGGTGGCCACGCAGGGGATGCGCGCGGCCCCGGCCTCCAGCAGGACCAGGGGCTGCGCCTCGCTGATGCTGGTCAGCACCATCACGTCGATGCGGGGCAGCCAGTCGATGATGTTGACCTTGCCGGTGAACAGGACCGTCTCGGTCAGGTCCAGTTCGGTGACGCGGCGCTTGCAGAGGGCAAAGTAATCCTCGTCCTCGTCGGTGGGACCGATCACCAGAACCTGCACGTCGGGGATGGCGCGGCGGATGATGGCGGCGGCGGCGATGCAGGTCTCGATGTCCTTGATGGGCACCACGCGGCCGATCAGGGCGACGGTGGGGCGGCGGTTCTGCTGCGGGCGGATGGCGTCGAATTTCTCCAGCGCGATGCCGTTGGGGATGACCTGCAGCTTGGCGTCCGCCGCGCCCAGGGTCCGCTGGAAGGACTGGTTGGCGCCGTAAAGCGTGGTGATCCTGTGGCTGCCGTCATAAGCGATGCGGGCAAAGGATTCGAAGGCGTCGATCCAGAACCGCCGGACATCGGTCCGGTTGTCGTTCCCGGACAACCCGCTGTCGATGGTGTCGGCGATCCAGTCGGCCATCACCAGGTCGATGCGGCGTTCGTTGGTATAGATGCCGTGTTCGGTGATGGCCGCCGTGCGCCCGGCGGCCCGCGCCGCGCGCACCGCGAACAGCCCCGCATATCCGGTCGAGATCGCGTGATAGGTCCGCGCGGGCGGGACCGGGGCCGTGGCGATGGCCAGCAGGCTGCCCGCCAGGTTGCGCCAGGCCCAGAAGAAATCGCTGAAGGCCGCCTGCGGCGCGATGCGGCGATAACATTCGGTGATCGCCTGCCAGGCCGCGGGCGAGGCGGTCAGGTCGCCGTAGTCGGGCGGGGCGGGCCTGTCCAGAAAGCCGAACGGTTCGCGCCGCACGGGTTCGGCGACGAAGCGCAAAAGGCCGTCGAACCCCTCCAGATCGCCGTCGCGCAGGACGCGGTGCATCAGGTCGGCGAACCGTGCGCCGTCCAGCGCCGGGCGGCGCAGCGGGGGCTTGCGGGCCTTGGGCGCAAGCGGCAGGACCTGGAAATGCACGACGTTCGGGGGAAGATCATAGCGGATTTCGCGCGGGCGTTCGTCGGCGACGATGGCGACCACGCCGAAGGTGGTGCCGGGTTGGGTGCGGATCAGCCAGTCCAGCCAGGACGACACGCCGCCCGCGACGAAGGGATAGCAGCCCTCGACCACGATGCAGACATCGACGGGGCAGACATCGACGGGGGCGGGATCGGCGGTCATGCCAGCCCCCCGCAGGAATATCGCTTCAGCCGGGGCGGCGGCGCCAGCGCGGGCCGCATCGGCGGGGCGGCGACGGACGGGCTGTCCTCGGCCGCCAGGTCCAGAAGCCGGGCGCAGGTGTCCTCATCGACAAAGCCTGAGGCGGCGATCTCCAGCAAGGCGGCCCGGTCGCGGGCCTGTCCGGGATCGGCCAGCATCGCCTTGGCGCGGGCGCCATGGGTTCCGCGCAGCTTGGCATGGACCGCCGCCGCCTGGACGCGCAGCGCGGGCACGGGCGAGGCCAGCGCCGCCGCCAGCGCCGGGCGCATGTCGGGGTGATACCCGCGCGAGATCGCGGCGATGGCTTCCTGCTGCTGGCGCAGCGTGCCCGTGCGGAAGGTTTGCAGGAAACCCGGAACACCGTCCCCGGGCAGGGGGTGCCGCCGGTGCTGGCGGATCTGGTCGAACAGGTCGTCGGCGGCATCGCGCGGCGGCAAGGGCGACAGAGGCCGACCTGCGACAGGGACAGCGGGCCTGTCCAAGGCGACCGGGGCCGGGCCGATCATCATCAGCACGGGACCCCCGAACGGTCCGAACAGCGCCAGGATGGCAAGGCCCGCCAGCGCCCGGGACGGGGTCTGGCCGCAGACCAGCCGGGCCAGCGCCCCGAAGGCCAGCGCCAGGCACAGATGCAGCGCCATCACGGCGATCATCAGCAGATCGTGGACCAGCCAGGCGTGCAGCAGCAGGATGTCGCCCAGGGCGGCCAGCCCCGTCAGCAGGCTGGGCGCGAACCCGGCGCTGCGCGGCAAGGGCCTGGCCAGTTCACGCGCCAAGACGGACCGCCCCCCGGGTCTGTGGCGCGGCGGGCAGGGTGTCCGGCGTCCGGCGCAGGCTGTCTTCCAGCGCGCGGGCCAGGGCGTTTAGGCCGGGCACCAGCAAGCCTGCGTCATGGTCGGGCGACTGCGCCAGAAGCACGCCCTGGGGATCGTCCCCGGGCGCCACCACGCGGCACAGCGCCGGATGGGCGTCGGGGGCCGCGCCTTCGGCACGGGCCAAAGGCAAGGCCTGCCCGACGACCGGCAGCGGCAGCGGCAGGTCGGCGGCGGTCGAGATCCCGGGAAGGGCCGCGCCGTCGTCCGTCATGGCGGCAGGGGTCAGCGTTCCCGTCTCGTCCAGCCTCAGCCAGGCGACGGATCCGGGCAGGCAGGCGCGGGCCGCCTCGACAAAGGCGGGCGCGCGCCCCTCCGCATCCGCCCCGGCCAGCCTATCCAGCGCGGCAAGGGGGTCTTGGGTCTCGGTCCCCGCAGGCAGGGACCGCGTGGCGGCGGCCAGTTCGGCGCGGGCGACAAAGGCGTCCAGGCGGTGGATCTCGGCCGCCAGGGTGCGGTTGATGTCCCGCAACCGGTCGTTCTCGCGGCCAAGGGCGTGTTCGTGGCGGATCTGCTGCTGGCGGTAAAGGCCGATCAGAAGCGCCGCGATCAGCCATTGCGCGGGGGCGATGGCGATGTCGACGTAATGTTCGGTGATGTCCATGCCCACGGGCCGCGAGGGCCAGTCCATCATCATCGTCGCCAGCCCCACCACCGACAGGCCCACGAACAGCCCATGCTGGACGGCGGCCAGCAGGATCACGATCCAGAACGGATGAAAGGTCAGGCTTGCAAAATAGCCCTCGCCGAAGAACAGCGGCTCGGCGGCGTCGATGGCGACCAGCAGGACCGCGCTGCCGATGAAGCCGCGCAGGAACTGGCCGGTGCCGGGACGCGGGGTGGCGGGGGGCTGGAAGGCGGCGTCGTCTAGCTGGGTCATTCCTTCAGGGCGCTCCGAATGAGGGGGGACGGGACCGGATCCGCCGCGTCGGCAAGATCCCTGTCGTCGGCCTGGCCGGCGGACACCGTGACAAGATCGCCGGGACGGACCAGGGTATCGGCACGGGCGGCAAGGGTACGCGCGCGGGCGCCATCCACCGGACGCTCGATGGTGACGGTCAGGCGCAGGCTGTCTTTCTCGTAAAGCTCCAGTTCGGCGACAACGGTGTCGAATTCGCTGTCGGCCGCGTCCAGCGCCGCGGAAACCTGCCGCAACTCGGCCGTCAGGGCCTTGATGCGGTCCACGCGGGCCAGTTCGGCATCCTGCTCGGCCGCGCGGCGCTCGGCTTGCAGGCGGAACAGCAGGTCTTCCTTTTCCAGCAGGATCCGTTCGGCGTCCATGGCCCGCACCGCCGTGTCGTTCAGGCGGGAATCGGTGACAAGGCCGCTTTGCAGCATCTCGCTCTGCTGGTCGTGGCGCTCGGCGTGATAGGCCATCTGGGTCCGCGCCAGATCCCTTTGCCGGCGGGCGGCGTCGATCCGGGCGGCAAGATCGGCCAGCGTGGCCTCGGTCTGCGCCCGGCGCAGGCGGCTTGCCTCGATCTCGGATACAAGGGCCGCGCGTTCGCTGGCAAGCCGTTCCCGGCCCAGCAGCGTCAGGGCGGCGCGGATCACGGGGTTGTCCTCGGGCAGGGTGTCGCGGTCGTTCAGCGCCGCCTCGATGCGCATCCGTTCCAGCGACAGGCCGATGCGGGTCTTGTCCAGTTCCGACCGGCGCGCGTCCAGCGCGATCAGCCGGACCCGGGCCGCCGGGTCGCGGTCGTCCAGCGCGCCGGCCTGGGCCAGCACGCGTTCCACCGTCAGGCCGGGAGTGTAGCCATGCGCCCCGGGCGAGCGGACGGCCCCGCGGACAAGGACCGGCGGGCGGGCGGCAAAGGCCGCGCTGACGCTGTTCCGGCTGCGCATCAGGTCAAAGGCCGCGCGCGACACCAGCGCCTCGATGCAGGACAGGCCGTGGCCCGCGACATCGACATGGCCGATGGCGGGCAGCGACACCGACCCGGCGGTGCCCACCTCGTAGGTTCCCGACAGATCCAGCCGCTCGAACACGATGTCGGTCGGGGGGGCTTCGGTCCCCTCGGGGGCGGGCGCGGCGGCCAGGGCGGCGCTTTCGAAGATCCGCAACTGCACGCTGTCACCGATGACGGCGGTGTCCGCGTCGCTTTCGGGACCCTCGCAACGGGCCTCGACCGCGGGGACCGTGGCCTCGGTCCGCAGCGGCGGGACGGGGGACAGGCCCGCGGGGGGCAGGGATTCGGCGATGGCGCCGGGTTCGACCCCGGGCTGGCCGGTCATGGCGGGCGGGGTTTGCAGCGCGGCCAGGGCCGGGCGCAGCCGCATCTCGGCGCGCTGGTAAAGGCCCGCGGCCTCTGCCGCCAGCGACCGGAAGCCGCCGTCCTGCAGGTGGGGCCAGGCCCAGACCCCGCCCAATCCCGCCGCGACGATCGACGCGCTGACAAGAAAGCCGCCCAGTCCATTCGACATGCCGATTCCCCTGCCTGGTCGCTTTCGCCGCGCCGCCGGACATTCCCTTGGAGCCTCGTGAAATTACGACAGCGGGAAATACGGCTCAACTGGCCTCAAGGGGGAATATGGCCCGTCATTCGCGGGACGATGCCCATCAAAGGGTGAATGAACTGATCGATGGTTCAATGCGCCCTATCCGAAACGTGAGGGGGCCGTTCGTTTCACCTTTGTCGCGTAGAAAGGCGGCCCTTTATCCCGCATAACAGGGGGGCTTTCAAATGCGGTCAGAAATATCCCGGAAAAGAGAATGACCCGGAACCATTTTCAACCCCTGCGGATATTGCGCGTCCTTTCGGCGCTTCTGGCCCTTGCGCCGGCCCTTGATCCGTCCGCCGCCTCGGCCCGGGCCTGCGACACCGTGCCCCGGACGACGCTGGCGCTGTATGACGCCCGCCGCGAGGGAGAGGTCCGCAATACCCGCATCTACCGCTTTGCCGAACTCGTGCTGAATTACCTGGGGCAGGTGGTGGTTTATCACGACATCAGCCGCGACACCCCGCCCCAGACCGATCCCGGCCAGGTCGGGCTTGTCCTGTCGTGGTTCGACGAACCCGTGGCGGAAACCGCCGGCTTCGGCGATTGGCTGGCCCGGGACGCGGCGTTTTGCAACGGCGGCCCGAAGATCGTCGCCTTCGACAATCTCGAATTCTGGACGGCTTTGCGGCCCGGCCTGTCGTCAAGGGCGATGGGCGGCATGGGCATCGCCACGGACGGCGTGATTCACGCGGTCGGCGTATCGGCGACGGTCGCGGCCAAGGACGACAGCCTGCTGGACCATGAAAGCGATTTCCTGATCCGGCCGGGCGATTACCGGGGCGTCGCGGCCCTGCCCGACGCCCGGCCGCTGCTGCGGATGGACGCCCAGGGCACCCTCATCGCCCTGGCGGTGATCGGGCCGGCGGGGGGCTATGTCCATGCCAGCGCCGCCATCGACCCCGGGACGCAGGGCCGGACCGCCTGGATCATCGACCCCTTCGGCTTCTTCGAGGCGGTCCTGGACGACGACGGCGTGCCCCGGCCCGATCCCACGACCTTCCAGGGGCTGCGGACCTTCTTCGTCACCGTGTCGGCGGTCGGCTGGCTGGACGTGATGCCCGCGCAGGCGTTCGGCGAGGCGCAGCGGCTGGCGTCCGAGGTCCTGGCCGAACGGCTGGTCGAACGGTTCGCCGATCTGCCGATCACGGTGGCGATCCTGGCCGGCGACCTGTCGCCGGGCCTCGGCGGCGCGGCCGCCGAACGCGGGCGGCAGGCGGCGCTGCGGGCGCTGGCCGCGCCGAACGTCGAGACCGCCGTGCAGGGCTTCAGCGACATCCGCGACTGGTCCTTCTTCGCGGCCTATGACCCGAACCGCGAGGCCGCCATGCTGGTCGCCCCCGAGGCCGCGGACGACCAGGGCGCGCTGGTCAGTTCGGCCATGCAGACGCTGCGCGACGCCTTCGCCGACACCGGCGCCTCGACCTTTTCGCGCACGCCGGGGGCGCCCAGGAAATACGCGGCCGCCCCCTTCGACCTGGGGCAGGAGGTGGGGGGCGCGATCGACGGGGTGAACGCGCTGTCGGGGGGCGAACGCCCCGTGGGCCTTTACGCCTGGAGCGGCAATGCCCGCCCCTTCGAGGCCGCGCTGGAGGCCGCCGAGCGGACGGGCGTGGCCAGCATGGGCGGCGGCGGCGGCGTCATGGACGCGGCCCGCCCCTCGGTAACCGGGCTGTGGCCGCTGTCCGCGCAGGTGGGCGGGCAGCGCCAGATCAACGACGCGCTTGGCGGGGACGCGGTCTACACGGACTATTGGACCGGCGCGCTTTACGGCTTTCACGGCTTTCGCGAAACCCTGCGCCGGACCGAGGAGCCGCGCCGGCTGCGCCCGTTCCACCTGTCCTTCGCCGCCCGCACGATGCTGCATTTCGAGACACGGCGCGCGGTGGAAACCTTTCTGCAACTGGCCCGGTCGTCCGCCGTGGTGCCGATCCGCGCATCGGCCCATGTGGCGGCGGTCCGGGGCTTCCTGTCGGCGCGCATTGCGTCCGAGGGACCGGGCCTGTGGCGCGTGCGCGACCGGGGGGCGCTGCAAACCCTGCGCCTGGACCACGCCCGGACGCGTGCGCTGGACATGGCCGCCAGCCAGGGGGTGATGGGCGCCCGGCGCAAGGGCGACAGCCTTTACGTCGCCCTGGATCCGGGGGCCGAGGCGCCGCTGGTGGCCCTGGCCGACGGCGATCACCCCAGCGGCATCGTCCTGGGGTCGGACGCGCCCGCGCTGCTGGACAGCCGGCCCGTCGTGGAAAGCTGGAACCGCGGCACCTGCAGCGTGGCGCTGGAGCTTTCGGGCTTTGCGGAAGGCGACGTGGTGCTGGCCGCGCCGCCGCAGGCGGAATACGGGGTCGCCATCACCGGCGTGAACGGGGACCGCCACCGCGCGGTGGCGGCGGATGCGGCGGGGGTGCTGACCATCCGGGTGCCCGCCGCGCCCGGCGGGTTGCGCGGCCTGTCCGTCAAGGGGGGGTGCTAGGATGCCCGACGTGATGCGCACCGTGGTCCTGGCCTCGCTGGCGCTGTGCGGGGGCGCGATGGCCGGGGTGATGGCCCTGCGCCCCGACCCCGCCGTGCGGCTGGAGGCCGAACTGTCGCGCCTGGAACCCGAGGACGCCCTGCGCGAGCTGCGCGGGGCCGAGGGCCGCATCGCCTTTCACGACAACCTGGAACTGCTTTACGGCCGGCTGTCGCTGGCCGACGGCGATCTGGACCGCGCCCGCCGGTCGTTCCGGCGGCTTCAGGCGCAGGCCAGCCCGTCCGAGGAGGTGCTGGAAACCCTGGCGGGGATCGAGGCCGCAGCGGGCGACCTGGCGGCGGCGGCGGCCTTCCTGCGGCAGGCCCAGGACGCCTTCCCCTCGGCCGACCGGCGGCTGCGGCTTGGCGGCTGGTACCAGGCCCTGCGCCAGCCCGAGGCCGAGCGCGACCTGCTGTTGTCCGAGGATCCGACGGTCCTGACGCCCGGAGAGATCGACCGCCTGGGCCTGCTGCTGATCCGCGACGGGCGCATCGCCGATTACGAGGCGCTGTTCACCACCCTGGCCGACAGCACGGCCGAGGGGCACCTGTCCTTCAAGCGCCGGTTGCTGGAATTCCTGGTCGAATCCGGCCGCCCCGCCGAGGCGGTCGCCGCCGCCGCCCGCTGGACCGCAGGGCCGCAGGGGGCCGCCGCGCTGGAAGCCTCGGTCCGGGCGCTGATCGGCCGGGGGGCCATTGACGCCGCGATCCTGGTCGCGCGCGACGGGTTCCGCCTGGCGCCGGGGGACAGCCATGTGGCGCTGCCGGTCTTTGCCCGCAGCGGCCATGGCGGGGTGGCGCGCCTCCTGCAAGGGGAATGGCTGGCCAGCCGCCCCACGCTGTCGGACGCGGAATGGGCCACGCTGACCCATCTGGCCGAAAGCACCGGCGACATGCGGGGGTTGCAGGTTGCGCTGGCGTCAGGCGGGGGGCAGGCGGGCGCCCCGGCACTGGGCCAGGCCTTGATGCAGTTCGTGCGCTATCGCGGCGCGGGGGCGCTGGTGCCCTGGCGCGGGCTGCTGAGCGAGGATGTCTTCAAGGAGGTCCCCCTGGTCGGCGCGGCCTGGGCCAACTGGCGGGGCGACCGGCCCGCGACCTATCGCCACCTGGTCGCCGCATCAAACCAGCCCTTGTCGGACTGGGACCAGCTGATCTGGATGTCGCTGCTGGACGGGTTGCGGGGCAGCCCCTTTCACCGGGTGCTGCTGGCGGGGGCGGTGGACCATCCCGGCCTGCGCCAGCGCCTGCGCGACAGCGTCATTCCGGCGCGCCCGGCCCGCGCGGCGCTGTCCGCATCGCCGGATAAACCTGGTTGAAGACGTTGTCCGCTGTGACATAGGGATAGAACCCCGCCTCTGCCGCCTTTTGCGCGATCAGCGCGCGCAGCGCCTCGGGCTGCTGCGGGGGGAACTGGGTGGCGATGTCCAGCGACAGGACCGCCACGCCCTGGCTGCGGTAATCCTCTTGCAGGGCCTCGGTCGTGTGGACATGGGTCGAGGGGGCCGAGACGTTTTCCACCATGATGGCGTCGATCCGGTCCAGATAGTCGGAAAACGCCGCCCGGCCCCGGGGATCCGCGTCCCCGGCGGCATCGCGCCCGATGAAGACGCCGTTGTTCACCACGACAAAGGCGTCGCATTTCCACTGGCGCGCCCGGTCGGCCACCAGTCCCACCAGGCGCATCATCTCGCGCGCCATGCCGGGGGCATCCTTGGGTCCGTCGGGGCGCTTGCCCGGGGGCCAGACAAGGGTCTTGTCCATCGCGTGGCTGTAGTAATGCAGCACGTCGTCCAGGAACAGCCCGTCGATCCCGGTCTGCATCAGCCGGTCCACCCGTTCCAGCAGGATGGCGTGCCAGGCGTCCGTCCAGAAGGCGGACAGGTGTTCCTTGTGAACCGTGGCGGGACCGTACCAGTCCGGCAGGACGGCGGGCGGGGGCGCGTCAATGCCGCCCATCCGGTCGATCCAGTAGTCGCGGTAATGCTCGATCTCGGTGACGTTCAGATAGCCGAGCGCCGGGCGGGCGCCGCCCCGGTTGATCCTGGCCATCTCCTCGGGGGTGAACAGGACCTCACGGCCGGTGTCGCTGTAGGGCGCGCCGATCCGGGTGACTTCCAGGATCAGCAGCCCGTGCGGCTGGCGCGACAGCGTGTCGGCGTCATAGGTGGTGCCCCAGTACTGGACCGCGAAGCCGTCCTGCAGGGTTTCGGCCAGCCGGGCGGCGCGGGCGCGTGGACCCGACATCAGGCATTCCTGGCGAGGCGGCGGATGAAGGGCGGCATCCTGGGCGCGGACCATGCCGCCGGGCAGGCCGGCGGCGATCAGCCCGGACAGGGCGGCGGGCCAAAGCAGGGACGTGGTGTTCAAGGCGTGTTTCCCGAAAGGCGCCGCCCCCCGGCGCGGGGCCGGATCAGGCGCGTGCAGGGCATCGCCGTTCCCCGGGATCATCCATGCAAGGTCCTAGGTGGCGGTGCGCAGGCCCGGGGCCGCAGCCATTGGTCCGAGATCCGATCTCGCCACAAGATAGGGCCTGCTGTCCAGCGCCGCCTGCTGCTGGAAGGTCCAGTGGTCGGCGCACATCCGGGCCAGGTCGCGGGTCGCGCGCCATCCCAGGACCGCGCCCGCGCGGCAGGGATCGGCCAGCGACACCGCGACATCGCCCGGGCGGCGGGCGGTCACGCGGTAGGGGACGGGGAACCCGCAGGCCTGCGAAAAGGCGTCGATGATCTGGAGCACGCTGTAGCCCGTGCCGGTGCCCAGGTTGATGCGCATGTGGCGGTCCTCGAAGCCGGGACCGAACATCCGCTCGATCGCGGCGACATGGCCCCGCGCCAGGTCCATCACGTGGATATAGTCGCGCACGCCCGTGCCGTCGGGCGTGTCGTAGTCGGCGCCGAAGACCTGCACCTCGGGGCGCTGGCCGATGGCGGTCTGGGCCACATAGGGAAACAGGTTGTTGGGCACGTCGCGCGGGTTTTCTCCGATCAGCCCGCTGGGATGGGCGCCCACCGGATTGAAATAGCGCAGCGAGATCGCCTGGAAGCGCGGATCGGCCGTCACCAGGTCGTCCACCATCTCCTCGATCATCAGCTTGGTGCGGCCATAGGGGTTGGTGGTCCCGGTGGGCGCGGTCTCGGGGATCGGCAGCACCTTGGGGATGCCGTAAACCGTGGCCGAGGACGAGAAGACCAGCTTGCCCACCCCCGCCGCCTGCATCCCCTGCAACAGCGAGATGGCCCCCAGAAGGTTGTCGCGGAAATAGAGCAGCGGGTCGGCCACCGATTGGCCCACCGCCTTCTTGCCGGCCAGGTGGATCACCGCGTCGATGCGGTATTGCCGCAGGACCTCGGTGACGACCGCGCGGTCGCGGACATCGCCTTCGACTAGCACGACCGTGCCCCTGGCGATCTGGGGGATGCGGGCGACGGTGCGGCGGTCCGAATTCTCGAAGTTGTCGAGGATGACGACCCGGTGGCCCGCCTCCAGCAGCTCGACCACCACATGCGAGCCGATATATCCGGCGCCGCCGGTCGCCAGGATGGTCCTGGCCTGGGGGGATTTGGAAACCTTTGGCTTGGGCATCATTCCACCGTGACGGACTTGGCAAGGTTGCGGGGCTGGTCCACGTCCGTGCCCTTGGCGACGGCGGCGTGATAGGCGATGAACTGGACCGCGACGGCATAGACGAAGGGGGCCAGCAGCGGATCGACGGCGGGCAGGGTGACGCTGCGCCAGACCTCGTCCGCCATGGCGCGGCAGGCGGCACCGTCCCCGATCAGGGCCACGCGCCCCTTGCGCCCCATCACCTCGCGCAGGTTCGAGGCCATCTTCTCGAACAGGGCGTCATGGGGGGCCAGGGCGATGATGGGCGTGGCCTCGTCCACCAGCGCGATGGGACCGTGCTTGATCTCTCCCGCCGCATAGCCCTCGGCGTGGATATAGGTGATCTCCTTGAGCTTCAGCGCCCCTTCCAGCGCCAGCGGGAACATCAGCCCGCGCCCCAGGAACAGCGCGTCGCTGGCCTCGGCGATGTCGCGGGCCAGGGCCTCGAACTGCCCTTCCAGCGCGATCGTCTCGGACATCAGGCGCGGGACGGTGGACAGCAGGTCCACATGGGCGCGTTCCCCGGCCCCGTCGATTTCGCCGCGCTTGCGGGCGATCATCACGGCCAGCGCCGACAGGCACAGCACCATCGCGGTGAAGGCCTTGGTGGAGGCCACGCCGATCTCGGGTCCGGCATGGATCGGCAACACGATGTCGGCCTCTCGCGCGATGGTCGAGGTGGTGACGTTGACCAGCCCCAGCGTGACCTGGCGCTGCGCCTTGGCATAGCGGAGGGCTGCCAGCGTGTCGGCGGTCTCGCCCGACTGGCTGACGACCATCGTGACGCCCCGCGCGGGCAGCGGCGGCTCGCGATAGCGGAACTCGGACGCGATCTCGATTTCCACGGGCAGGCGGGCCACGCGTTCCATCCAGACCTTGGCGACGTGGGCGGCATAGAAGGCGGTGCCGCAGGCGACGATGGTCAGGCGCGGGATCCGCGCCCAGTCCACGGCCTCGGCCGCGCAGGCGATGCGCTGGCGGTCGTCCGAGATCCAGGCCCCGAGCGCGCGGGCGATGACCGAGGGCTGTTCGTGGATCTCCTTGGCCATGAAGTGCCGGTGCTGGCCCTTGTCGGCGATGATCGTGTCCAGCGCGACGGTCTGGATCTCGCGCGCCACAGGGTTGCCGCCCGCGTCGTGGATGCGCACGCCGCCCCGCGTCAGGACGGCCCAATCGCCTTCCTCGAGATAGCAGATGCGGTTGGTCATCGCGGCCAGCGCGATGGCGTCGGAGCCCACGAAGTTCTCGCCCTCGCCCAGGCCGATGACCAGCGGCGATCCGCGCCGGGCGCAGATCAGCAGGTCGGGCCGTCCGTCGAAGACGAAGCACAGCGCATAGGCGCCGCGCAGCCTGGCGATGGTGGCGGCGGCGGCGTCCTCGCAGCTCAGCCCCCGCGCCAGCATGGATGCGCAGAGCGTGGCGATCACCTCGGTGTCGGTCTGGGACTCGAAGCCGTAGCCTGCGGCGGCAAGGTCGCGCTTCAGTTCCAGATAGTTCTCGATGATGCCGTTGTGGACCACCGCGACGGGACCGCAGCGGTGGGGATGGGCATTGGCCTCGGTCGGGCCGCCGTGGGTGGCCCAGCGGGTATGGCCGATGCCGGTGGTGCCGGGCAGCGGCTGTTGGGCCACAAGCCGGGCCAGGGCCGACAGCTTGCCCACGGCCCGGCGGCGGTCCAGCACGCCGCCTTCCAGGATGGCCAGGCCCGCGGAATCATAGCCGCGGTATTCCAGCCGCCCCAACGAGGCCAGCAGGATCCGGGCCGCGGGTTCCTTGGCGATGACGCCGACGATGCCGCACATGGTTCATTCTCCTCAGGCGCTGCGGGCCAGCGGGGGCCGCGCGGGGACCGTCGCGAAGGCGGCGGGACGGGGGGGCAGGACATCGCCGCGCAGCACGTGGCTGACCTCGTCGGCGATGGCGGCCAGCAGGTCCGCGTCCTCGCCCTCGGCCATGATGCGCACCAGCGGCTCGGTCCCGGACGGGCGGACCATCAGCCGCCCCGCGCCGCCAAGCCGCCGGGTCATGCGGTCGATCACGTCGATCACGGCGGGGCGGTCCAGGGGCGCGGTGCCGCGCTCGACGGGGACGTTGCGGGTGATCTGGGGCAGCGGCTCGAATCGCGACAGCACCTCGGAGGCGGGGCGGTCGGCCTCGCGCATCGCGGCCAGGGCCTGCAGGGCGGCGACCAGGCCGTCGCCGGTGGTGCTGAACTCGGACAGGATGATGTGGCCGGACTGCTCGCCCCCCACCGTGCAGCCGGTCTGGCGCATCCGTTCCACCACGTGGCGGTCGCCGACCCTGGTGGTGATGGTGCCGATGCCCCGGGCGGCCAGGTGGCGTTCCAGCCCGGAGTTCGACATCACGGTGGCCACAAGCGTGTCATGGGCCAGCTTTCCTTGGGCATGGGCGCGTTCGGCGATCACGCACATCAGCTGGTCGCCATCGACCAGACGGCCTTTCTCGTCGATCAGGTGGACCCGGTCGGCGTCGCCGTCCAGGCTGATGCCCAGATCCGCGCCATGGGCCAGGACCGCGTCGATGCAGGCCTGCGGCGCGGTGGACCCGCAGCCCGCGTTGATGTTGGTGCCGTTGGGTTCCGTGCCCACGCGGATCACCTCGGCCCCCAGTTCCCAGATCAGGTCCGGCCCGACGCGGTGCGCGGCGCCGTTGGCGGCGTCCACGACCACGCGCAGCCCGTCCAGGCGCAGCCCGCGCGGAAAGGCGTGCTTGACGAATTCCATGTAGCGTTCGCCCGCGCCGTCGATGCGCCTGACATGACCGATCAGCGAAGGCTCTGCCAGGTCGCCGGTCCGGCCCATCGCGGTCTCGATGGCGGCCTCGTCCGCGTCCGACAGCTTGAAGCCGTCGGGGGCGAAGAACTTGATGCCGTTGTCGGGGTGCGGGTTGTGCGAGGCCGAGATCATCACCCCCAGATCAGCGCGCAGCGAGCGGGTCAGCATCCCGATGGCGGGCGTGGGCAGCGGGCCGGTCAGCAGGACGTTCATCCCCGCCGAGGTGAAGCCCGCCACCAGCGCGCTTTCGACCATGTAGCCCGACAGCCGCGTGTCCTTGCCGATCACCACGGTGCGCGATTGTCCCGCGCGCAGGACATGGCGCCCCGCCGCGCGGCCAAGCTGCATGACGGCCTCGGGCGTGATGGGCCAGACATTCGCGCGTCCCCGGACGCCATCGGTTCCGAAAAGCTTCTTGTCCATGGCGATGTCCCCTCGTTTTTTCTCGGATCGGCTTCAGACCAGGAAGGAATTGACGATGTCGGAGGCCAGCAGGTCGGCGGCGTCCAGCCCCGCCAGCAGCAGGTGGCTGGTGCCCCGGACCAGCTCCAGCCCGTCGGCGGTATCGACAAAGGCGGCGCGGGCGGCAGTGGCGCTGGTGAACCCGAAGTTGCGCAATTCCAGCCGGTCCACGCCGCTGTCGAAATCCAGGATCCGGTCAAAGGCCTCACCCGCGCGGAAGACGAAGCGGTCCGCGCCGCCTGCGCCGAACAGCACGTCGTTGCCGCCACGGCCTTCCAGCCGGTTGGCCCCGGTGCCGCCCAGCAGGATGTCGGTGGCCCTGCCGCCGACCAGGTTCGCCCCCGCCGTCAGGAAATCGACCAGGGCCGCGTTCTGCTTGAGGGTGTTGAAGGCCAGCGACACGGTGCCCGCGCCCAGCGTCGCGCCGTCCGCGCCGGTGATGCGGACGGGGATGTTGCCCTGGGTCTTGAGATCGACCAGAACCTCTCCCTTGCCCTGGAAGCTGAAGTTCAGGTCGGAGCCGTTGCCCGTGACCGAGATCAGCTCGCCCCGCATCGGCAGGGCGGCGATGCGGGTCACGTCGGCGATCGTGCTGCCCAGCGTGACCTGGAAGGTGCCGCCGGCGCGGGGCAGGAACACGGAATCCTCGTCCCAGGCATACCAGTTGGCGACCGAGGCGATGCGGCCTTCCTTGCCCATGTCCAGCGCGAAATTGCCCGCGTCACTGGACCCCACGGTCGCGGTGACGACATTGCCCGCGCGCGTGGCGGTCAGGGTGCTTGCCGCGAAGCTGTCGATCCGATCGGCCAGATCCTTGCCGGTGACGAACTCGGCCCCGCCGGCGGCGGCGGCGGCGATCAGCGACTGGAACATCTGGAGGTTATAAACCTGCGCGGGATCGTTCAGCCAGTTGGTCGGGCCATAGTCGTGCCAGGGAAAGGCCAGGATCGGCGTCGTCCCGTTGGCGGTCAGCGTGGAGAATTCCTTGAGCCAGGCGGCCTCGGCCTGCTGCGGGGTCATGCCGCCCCAACCGACCAGCGAGAAATCGAAGGACATGTTCGGGGCCAGATACACCTGCCCCTTCTCGCCCGGCGTCAGATAGCCGAAGGCCCCGGGATAGCCCGCCCCGGTGCCCGAATAGCCGCCGCTGAGGTAATCGAAGAACCCGATCATCTCGCGCGTGGCGTCCAGCCGCTCGGGCGCGCCGGGAACGGCGGCGCCGGTGATGGGGATGCCCAGTTCGCGTTCGATGATCAGCTTGGAATACTTGAACTGGAAGGTATAGGACGATTCCAGGACCGCGCGTTCCACCTCGGTCAGCGCCAGCACGCTGACGGCGTTCGGGTTGGCGGGGTTGGTGCGGGCCAGCAGGTCGGCCAGCATGGCGTTGATCTGGCTGGCCGACATCCGCGACAGGGTGTTCAGCACGGCGGCGTCGGCATCCTCGTGGGTCGCATAGGGCGACCAGACCGGCACGCCGGCATTCACGACATTGGCATAGGCCGCGATCCGCGCCTGCAGCATCTGGTCCGTGATCACATCGGGCAGCAGCAGGTTGGTGTCGTGGGGGTGGGTAAAGGAATGGGACCCGATCTCGCTTTCCAGGGCGCGGATGCGGTCGTAATAGGGCTTGGAGACCGCCCAGTTCGTCACCTGGTCGGGCGCATAGGCCCCGACATTGACGTAATAGGACCCGACGAAGCCGTATTGGGCATACCAGTTCTCGATGATGGGCAGCAGCGCGTCGTAGATGCCGGGATCCCGGTCGCTGACATCATAGGTTTCCTGCGACTGGTCCATGTCGTTGCGCGAATAGAACAGCGACTTGTGGCGCGTCATCAGCAGGGAAACATCGGGCGCATTGTCCTGAAGCACCCAGTCGATCGCCTCGCCCAGGATGTTGTTGTTGCCCATGATCGCGTCGGTGGCGAAATGGACGTTGCGGCCCCCGGTCTGGGTGGCGATCACGGCGTCGTGGACGCCGCCGGTCACGACCTGCTCGAACAGGACCTTGCCGGTGCCGGTGGTGTCGGTGAAGTTCAGATAGGCGGTGTTGCCATAGGTGCCGACGACCTGGCCCGCGCCGTAGCCGTCCAGGATCGGATGGACCGCGCCCCCCGCCGCGCGCAGCGTGACCCCGCCCGTGGCGCCGAAGCCTTCCAGCGTGACGCCCAGCAGCGACTTCATCCGGGCATAGGAATCCCCGGCGATCGCCGCCCCCGTCTCGTCATTGGTCATGAAGTTGCCCGCGGCGATCAGGCCCACGCCGTAATCGCGCACCGCGGTCGCCAGCGACGTGGCGATGGCCGCGGCCTGCCCCCCCTGCACATGCGAGAAGCCGGGAAAGACGATGGCGTCATAGCCCGCCAGCGCGGTCGGGTTCAGCAGGTCGGCCTCGGTCAGCAGGTCGAAGGGGACGCCCGCCTGCATGGCCTGGTTCTGGGCGGCCATGAACAACTGCCCGTAGGCGGTCTTGTCATAGAAATTGGCCGCCGAGGTGTCCGAATAGACGATGGCGATGCGCGATTGCGGCGCGTCCACGGGGTTCGGCGGCGGGGCCGTGCCCACGACCAGGTTGGCGCTGGCATAGTCGCCCGGCAGGAAGACGGAATCGTTCACGTCGGCCAGCACGCGGACCTGGCCGGGATTGCCCGCCAGCAGGGCCTTGGGCACCGCGACCTCGAACCCGGTGCCGTCGGCGCTGCGGCCGAATTTCAGCTCGGCCACGAAGGTCTGGCCCGCCGCGCCGCTGTAAAGCCGCGCGGTGCCGTCGGCGCCGATGTTGATGTTGTATTCCGACCCCCCGGCCCACCCCCAGACCTTGTAGCCGGTGGCGCTGTTCACGTCGCTGTCCAGCCAGATCGTGGTGTTCGCCCCGACCGCCGTTCCGCCGATGGCGAAGACATAGCTGTCACCCGCCGGGTCGGACACAAGCTGGCCGCGCAGCGTGTGGCCCGCCTGCGTGGTCAGCACGCTGCCCGCCGCCCATTCCCCCAGCGACCCGTCCAGCGTGACGCCCCCCACCACGGTCGGAGGCTGGCTTCCCACGACGAAATTCGCGCTGCCATAGTTGTTGGGAATGAAGGCCGAGTCATTCACGTCGGCAAACACCCGGATCGAGGCCGCGCCGCCCAGCAGCGCCTGGCCGATCGCGAATTCCATGGTGCGGCCGTCGGCGCTGCGGCCATGGTCGAGGTTGGCCACGAAGGTCTGGCCCGCCCCGCCGCTGTAAAGCCGCGCCACCCCGTCGGCGCCGATGTTGATGTTGTATTCCGCGCCGACCGCCCATCCCCAG
Organism: Paracoccus lichenicola; assembly: GCF_009708075.1. Classification (GTDB taxonomy): domain Bacteria; phylum Pseudomonadota; class Alphaproteobacteria; order Rhodobacterales; family Rhodobacteraceae; genus Paracoccus; species Paracoccus lichenicola. The sequence continues at coordinate 51,755 of NZ_WMBT01000010.1, forward strand.
ACCTGGTATCCGGTCGCGCCGTTGCGGTCGGTATCCAGCCAGATCGTGGTGTTCGCGCCGACCTGCACGGCGTCGCTGGCGATGGCAAAGGTATAGGCGCCGCCTTGCAGGTCGCCGTGCAGCGCATAGCCCGCAGCCCCCGTCGCGGCATTGTCCAGCCGGGTGGTGGCCGCCCATTCGCCCAGGCTGCCGTCCAGCGTCTTGCCGCCCGTCGTCACCACGGGGACCGGGTCGCTGACCAGCAGGTTCGCGGTGCCATAGGAATTGGGCAGGAAGACGGAATCGTTCACGTCGGCATAGACGCGCACGGACGCGGGGTTTCCGGCCAGCAGGGTGCGGTCGATGCGGAATTCCAGCACGCGGCCATCGGCGCTGCGCGCTTCCTCCAGTTCCGCCACCAGGGTCTGCTCGGGACCGCCGCCGTAAAGCCGGGCGGTGCCGTCCGCCGCGATCTCGACATGGTATTCCGCGCCCCCGGCCCATCCCCAGATCTGGTATCCGGTGGCCCGGTTCAGGTCGGTGTCCAGCCACAGCGTGGTGTTGTCGCCGATGACGGCGCTGTCGGCCGTGAACGCGAAAGACAGATAGCCCGGCTCGGCGATGCCCCACAGGCCATGGCCCGCGGTTCCCGTCGCGGGCGTGTCCAGGCGGGCCACGGGGGTCCAGTCGGTCATGGAACCATCTATCGTCGGCATCTGCGCTTCCCCTCCGCTGGATGCCAGGCTGGCCCGCACCCGTTTGCCGCAGCGAATCTGCAAGCCCGATCATCCCGCGCGGACCGGATGCGGATCAACGAACGCGGCGGCCAGTGGCCATCAGGCGAGGGGGGATGACGGAACGGCTAACGCCAAAGGGGAACGCCCCCTGCCCCAAGGGTTAATCCCGAGGGGACCCGGGACGCGGAACAACCCCCCGGCTGGCCGGTTGCCTTTCCTGCGGCAGGCGGCAGAGGGGCGGCATCATGGCATTCGGACAGGCGACGGCACCACGCCCCGCCCTGCGGCCCGGCGAATAGGGCCATGGCGCTGTGGCAGCAGGCGGGGCTTTGGGGGCTTCTGGGGGGATCGGCGCTGGTCATCGGCGCGGCGCTGGCCTGCCTGGTGGACCTGCCCCGACGGGTGACCGCGGGGATCATGGCCTTCGGCTGCGGGGTGCTGATCTCGGCCGTGGCCTATGACCTGCTGCTGGAAGGATACCACCAGGCCAGCATCCGGCCCATCGTGGTGGGCGCGCTGGCGGGATCGGCGGCCTTCGCCCTGGCGAACCGGGCGGTGTCGCGCAAGGCCCCCCACCGCAAGCGGTCGGGCGAACAGCAGCTCGAGGCCGGCGAGGGCGGCGGGCTTGCCATCGCCGTGGGATCGCTGCTGGACGGCATCCCGGAATCGGTCGTCCTGGGCGTCAGCCTGGTGGGCGGCGACGGCATCAGCGTGGCGATGCTGGCCGCCATCTTCCTGTCGAACCTGCCCGAAGGGCTGTCCAGCGCCGCCGGGATGCGCAAGGCCGGGCGCGGCAAGACCTATGTGCTGGGCCTGTGGACGGGGATCGCGCTGATGTCGGGGATCGCCTCGGCCCTGGGGGCGGGGCTTCTGGGCGATGCCCCGCCCGAAGTCATCGCCACCGTCGGCGCCGTCGCGGCCGGGGCGCTGCTGACCATGATCGCGGACACGATGATACCCGAGGCGGTCGAGGTCGAGGGCGGGATGACCGGCGTGCTGGTGGTGATGGGCCTGCTGGTGGCCTTCACGCTGTCCCAAGGCGGCCAGGGCGGCTAGGGACGCCGCCCCGGCAGTCGTGTCAGTTCAGGTGATGGACCTCCTGCAACCCGTGGACGGGCGTGTCGATCCCGGCCTGCCGCGCCTTCAGTTGCAGCGCCAGATACAGCGAATAATGCCGCGACTGGTGCAGGTTGCCGCCGTGGAACCACAATCCCGGCTGCTGCGTGGGCTTCCACATGTTGCGCTGCTCGCCTTCCCACGGACCCGGATCCTTGGTGGTGTCGGACCCGAGGCCCCAGCACTTGCCCACCTTGTCGGCCACGTCCTGCCCGATCAGGTCCGCCGCCCAGCCGTTCATCGACCCGTAGCCCGTCGCATAGACGATCAGGTCGGCGGGCAGCTCCTGGCCGTTGTCCAGCAGGACGCCGTTCTCGGTGATCTCCTGCACCTGCCCGTGGGCCAGCCTGATCTGGCCGTCGATGATCAGCTGGCTGGCCCCCACGTCGATGTAATAGCCCGAGCCGCGCCGCAGGTATTTCATGAACAGCCCGGAATCGTCGTCGCCGAAGTCCAGCCGGAAGCCCGCCTTTTCCAGTCCCGCATAGAAGTCGGCGTCGCGTTCGCGGATCCGGTCATAGATCGGCACCTGCCATTGGTGCATGATGCGGTAAGGCAGGGAGGCGAAGATCAGGTCGGCCTTTTCCGTGGTCATGCCGCCCGCCACGGCCTCTTCGGAATAAAGCGCGCCCAACCCGATCTCCATCAGGCTGTCGGATTTCACGATATGGGTGGACGACCGCTGCACCATGGTCACGTCCGCGTCGTGTTCCCACAGCGCCGCCGCGATGTCGTGGGCCGAGTTGTTGGATCCCACGATCACCACCTTCTTGCCCGCATAGGCGTCGGGACCGGGATGGGCCGAGGAATGGTGCTGCTCGCCCCGGAACCGCTCCATGCCCGGAAAGGTCGGCAGGCGCGGCTTGCCCGACATGCCGGTCGCCAGCACCAGTTCCTTGGGGTGCAGCGTGACTTCCTGCCCGTCGCGGTCGATCACCACGGTCCATTCGCCGGTGGCCGCGTCGTAGCTGGCGGACTTGCAGGCGCTGCGCGTCCAATAGTTCAGCTCCATGACCCTGGTGTACATCTCCAGCCAGTCGCCGATCTTGTCCTTGGGGGCAAAGACCGGCCAGGTGTCGGGAAACTTGAGATAGGGCAGGTGGTCGTACCAGACCGGGTCGTGCAGGCAGAGCGACTTGTAGCGGTTGCGCCACTGGTCGCCCGGGCGGTCGTGCTTGTCCACGATGATCGCGGGCACCCCAAGCTGCCGCAGCCGCGCGCCAAGCGCGATGCCGCCCTGCCCGCCGCCCACGATCAGGGTGTGCGGCTGGCGGGTATAGCCCAGTTCCGCCGCCTCGGCCTCGCGTTCCTCCTTCCAGCTTGGGCGGTTCTTGCCCGCGCCGTGCTTCGCGCCCAGGGGCCGGGCGAAACCCTTGGCTTCCTCAAAGCCCTTGAGTTCCTGCAACGCGGTCAGCAGCGTCCAGATGCGCCCATCGCGCAGCCGCACCAGTCCCTGGCCGCGCCCGACCGCCGTTTCAAAGCGGAACCAGGCGGTGATGATGCCGTCCTCCTCTCCCGGCGCCTCGTTCTCGTCCAGGTGCCAGCCGGTTGGCTTGATGTGGCCCAGTTGCGCGCGCAGCATGTCGGCCACCTGGTCGGGTCCCTCCATGGTGCGGATGTTCCAGGTGAAGCTCACCAGGTCGCGCCAATGGCAGTCGGTCACGAACAGCGCCGCCGCGCGGTCGATGTCGCCCGCTTCAAGCGCCGCGCCCAGGTCGTCCAGCACCGCGCGGGCGCGGTCGGTCACCGAAAAATCGAGCATGTCATCCTCCCGTAAAGTGGTTCTCCCGGGGGGCAGGCTGGAACGGGGCGGGCGGCGGAAACAGGAAAAACCGCCGCCGCAGCGCGGCAAATCCATGCCGCAGCGCAAAAGCGTTGCACGTGCAACACCCGCGCAACGGATCAGGGGGCCGCGCCCCCGCGTCGCATCCGCCGCAGCACGGTGGACCGGTTGACGCCCAGCCGGCGCGCGGCCAGCGCCATGTTCCCGTTGCAGGCTTCCAGCACGGCCTGCAACTCGGCCTGCGGATCGGGGCGGGGGGCGGGGGCCAGCAGCGGCGGGGGCAGGTCGGCCGCGTCGATCACCGGACCGTCCGCCAGCAGGGCGGCGGCCTGCAACGTCGCCGCCAGTTCCCGCAGGTTGCCCGGCCAGTCCCGCGCCTTCAGATCGGCCCGCGCGCCCGCCGACAGGCGCAACTCGCCCGGATGGGCGGCGCGCAGCAGCCGGTCCGCCAGCCAGTCGAAATCCTGCCGCAGCCGCAGGGGCGGCACGGGCAGCGCCGCGCCCGCGATGCGAAAGAACAGGTCAGTGCGAAAGGCACCCGCTGCCACCGCCCCCGCCATGTCGCGCCGGGCGGTGGCGATGATGCGCAGCTTGCACCCGTCCAGGCGGCGCAGCAGCACGGCCTGCGCAGGGGCGTCCAGATCCTCGATCCCGCGCAGCAGCAGCGTGCCGCACGGCTCGTCCCCCAGATCCAGGCGCGCCAGCGCGGCGGCGTCCTGCCCGGCGCAGTCGATGACCCGGAAGGGCGCGGCCTCAGCACGGCACATGTGGATGGCGCGGGCCAGGCGTTCCTTGCCGGTGCCGGTCTCGCCCGCGATCAGCAGGGGGACCGCGCTGGCCGCCAGACGCGCGGCCTGCGCCAGCAGCGCCCCCATCGCGGGATCGGAACCGGCCAGGCTGGACAGGCCCCCCGGCAGCAGCGGCTGGCCGCGCGGCAGGCGGGCGGTGGGGGGCGCGATGGCATGGCCGAACAGCGCCCGCCCGTCGCGCAACCGGATCACCCGGTCCTCGGCGGGGCGGCCGCGCATCAGGTCGGGCAGGTCGTCCATCCTGGCCTCGGCCACCTCGTCCAGGCGCCGGCCCAGCAGGTCCGCGCCCAGGGCCGCTTGCGCCCCATGGGTCATGCCGATCACCCGGCCCGCGGCGTCCAGCGCGATCGCGGCCTCGGGGTCCACCTCCAGGAAATCGGGGCTGGATGACAGGCGCAGCACCCAGTCCCGCCGCGACACCGCCATCAGGTTCGCCATCTCGATCCGCCGGGCCGCCGTGCGGACCAGGGTCATCGCCAGGTTCTGGCTGGCCTTGGGCTGCGGGGATCGCAGCAGCGACAGATCCAGCACCGCCGTCAACTGCCCTGCCGTGTCGAAGATCGGCGCGGCGGTGCAGGACAACGGCGTGTGATGCAGGTCGAAATGATCGGTCTGGTGGATCGTGACCGGTTCGCCGGTGACGATGCAGGCCCCGACCCCGCAGGTGCCCGCCAGGTGTTCCGACCAGTCGGACCCCAGGTAAAGCCCTGCCTGCCGCAGCTCTCCCTCGAAGCGGGGATCGCCGAAGAAATCCACCGTCACGCCCTTGGCATCGGCCAGCAGCAGGACATAGTTCTGCCCCGCGACCTGCCGGAACAGCGCGCCAAGACCGGACCGCGCGATGGCGATCAGGCGTTCGGACTGTTCGCGGTGGCTGCGCAGTTCGGCGGCGGTCACGATATGGGCAGGCGAGGGACGCGCGGGGTCCAGGCCATGGCGTTCCACGCAGCGCCGCCAGCTGCGCGACACCACGCTGTCGCGGCCGGTGGCCTGCCCCTTCAGCACGCGGTCGATCTCGGCCACATGGTCCCTGTCGCGCATGGCCCTCCTCCATCCGCAGCGGTCCGTCCCAGCAAGGCACAAGGCGCGCCCCCTGTCCAGAGGAGCATCGGCCCTGCGGTGGCGCACAGCCCCTGTGCGCCCGGTCCCATTCAGTTCCGGCCCAAGTCCCGCTAGACAAGCCCCAAGGACCCGCCAGGAGAAAAGATGCCCCGCAACACGCCCCACCGCTATGGCGGCATCGCCCGCACGCTGCACTGGCTGACGGCCCTAATCATTCTGGCCAACATCGCCCTGGGCCTGGTGGCGAACCGCCTGCCGCTGGAGGCGCTGGAGACCAAGGTGCGGCTGTTTTCCCTGCACAAGACGCTGGGGATCGCGGCCTTCACGGTGGCGCTTGTCCGCATCCTGTGGGCCATAAGCCAGCCGCGCCCGGTGCCGGTCCATCCCGAACGCAGGCTGGAAACCTTTCTTGCCGAAAGCGTCCACTGGATCCTGTATGCCGCGCTGCTGCTGGTGCCCCTGACCGGCTGGATCGAACATGCCGCGACCGAGGGCTATGCCCCGATCCTCTGGTCCCTGGGCCAGGGCCTGCCGCTGGTCCCGAAATCGCCGCATCTGGCCGAAACCATGGCGGCGGTTCACGGGACCTTCGCCTGGCTGCTGATCGGCGCGGTCGCCCTGCATGTGGCCGGCGCCTTGAAGCACGCGCTGATCGACCGCGACGGCGTGCTGGCCCGGATGCTGCGCGGCCGTCCCGCAGGCCCGGCCACCGCGCGCCACAGCCGGACCCCCGCCCTGGCGGCCATCGCCGTCTTCGCGGCGGGCACCGCCCTGGCCGTCGCCCCGCGCGCCCCGGAACCGCCAGCCGGCGCGCCGCTGGAACAGGCGGCCTCGGACTGGCGCGTCACCGAAGGAACCTTGGGCTTTTCCATCCGCCAGATGGGGACCGAGGTCGCGGGCGGCTTTTCCGACTGGACCGCCGCCATCGCCTTTGATCCCGACACCGGCACGGGTCATGTCGAGGTCACGATCAACATGGCCTCGGCCACGGTCGGCACCGTGACCGACCAGGCGAAGGGTCCCGAATTCTTCGATGTGGCGCAGCACCCCGTTGCCGTCTTCCGCGCCGACATCCGCCCCGAGGGTGACGGCTACCTGGCCCAAGGCCCGCTGTCCCTGAAGGGCCGCGAGGTCCCCGTGACCCTGCCCTTTTCCCTGCAGATCGCGGACGGCACCGCCACCATGTCGGGCGAAACCGTGCTCGACCGCCGCGACTGGACCATCGGCGCGGGCTATGGCGACGAAGCCACCGTCGGTTTCCCCGTGCGGCTGACGGTGCAACTGACCGCCACCCGCTGATCCCCGTTTTCCCCCGGCATCATGCCACAACCCACCAAGGAGCCTTCATGTTCAAGACCGCCACCCTGACCGCCGCCCTGGCCCTGGCCGCCACCGCCGCCCTGGCCGAGCCGCAGGACTATGCCTTCGACACCGCGCACAGCCAGATCGTCTTCGACTACAACCACCTGGGCTTCTCGACCACGACGGGCATGTTCGGCGGCATCACCGGCACCATCGCCTTTGACGCCGAAGACCCCGCCGCATCCTCGGTCAACGCCAGCTTCCCGGTGGCCTCGCTGATGACCGGCGACAAGGGCCGGGACGAGCATTTCCTGTCCGCCGACTTCTTCGGCAGCGCCGCCGCCGCGCCCGAGGTCACCTTCGTGTCGAAATCCATCGAGGTGACGGGCGACAACACCGCGCTGATCACGGGCGACCTGACGCTGAACGGCGTGACCAAGGAAACCGTGCTGGACACCGTGCTGAACCAGCAGGGCAACCACCCGATGGAGAACAAGCCCTGGCTGGGCTTTTCCGCGACCACCACGCTGAAGCGCAGCGACTTCAACCTGGGCATGTTCGCCCCCGCCGTGTCCGACGAGGTCGAGGTGTCGATCTCGGTCGAGGCGATGGCCGCGGGCTGATCCGCAGCGGCACGACCAGGCCGGCCGGGCACGTCGCTGTCCGGCCGGCACCCCCCACGGCCCGGCCCCTCGCCTTTCCGGCAGGCGCACCGATCCCGGCGGCAAGGGGCCAGGGGCTTTCCCCTGCCCCCTCAAGCCCCCGGGTCAGATCGCGAAATCGTCCAGCGACCGTCCCGCCGCCAGGGCCTCGACGATCCAGCCCGGCTTGCGGCCCCGGCCCGTCCAGGTCATGGCGGGATTGTCCGGGTGTCGGTATCTGGCCTCGCCCTGGGCCTTCTTCGCCGGCCCGGCCGCGATCATCTCCTCGAGCGAGGAAAAGCCTGCCGCCCTGGCGATCTCGGTGGCCTTCTGGATCGCCTGTTTCCTTTGGCGGCCTTCGTGATCCGCGATGGCGGCGGCCGATTTCCGGTTGATCTCTTTCAACTGTTCAAGCGTCATCTGATTGTAGTCGATGTCCATGGCCGCCCCCTGAAGGTTTTTCTTCTCGATAGGGCACGGATTGCCCTTTGGGAAGCCTTGTCGGATGGCGGGACCGATCGCCCGGGCACCTGTCACCGAAAGACCGAACCGCTTCGATGTCGCCGGACATGGCGGCGTCCAGGCAGGCCACCCCCGGTCGCGGGCCAGGGGCTACCCCGCCTCGATCCGCACCTGGGCGATGCCCCCGTCCGCGCGCCGGACGGCGGTGCGCAGCCGTTCGAGAAGGTGGGTGCGCAGATAGGCGGCATGGAACCGGCTGGGGGCGATCAGCACCAGGCAGCCGTTCTCGGTCCCGCCATCGGCAAGGCCCGCGAACCAGGCGTCGAACAGCGCCCGGTCCTCGGCGGCCAGATGGGCGCGCGCCCTGCCCCAGACCCCGTCGGCGGGCGCGATCTCGGGGCGGCGGAAGGGCACGACGGTGGTATCGGGGGGGGCCGCGGCCTCGGGCCTGTCGCCGCCCATGCGGGCCAGGTAATCCGGCCCGATGTTCGCCCAGGCGGGCCGGGTGTCCAGCAGGATGCGCTCCAGATCCAGGCCCAGCACCGACACCCTGCCCCGCGCGCCCTGGCGCTTGACGGTGATCCAGCCCAAGGCCCGCAGCCGGGCCATGTCGCGCTTGACGGTGCGTTCGTCCACGCACCACAGCCGGGCGATCTCGCGCTGGCCGATGGCCAGTTCGTCGCCCTGCCAGTTGTAGCGCGTGGTGATCAGCGCCATTAGCCGCAGCACCAGCCGCTGGTCCCCGGGATCCCCCGCCAGGGCATGGGCCATCATGGCCGACAGGATGTCGTATTTCTTCGCCGCCGCCTCTCGGCCGACGGCCCGGATCAGCCCCATTCCCGTCATGCCCCGCCTTTGTCCGAACTGCCCCTGCGGCGGTGCCCCTCGGCCGTGGAGGGGGGCATTCAAACGCTTTTCACCATCGCACCCCCATTTGCGTCCGGCTTTCCGATTCTGTCAAGGGATTCGGCCTGTTGCCGAAGCAACGCGCGCTTCCGGTCGATGAAAAACCGGTATCACTGGTATAGGGGGACAGGCTGGATGTCCCCCAATGCGGCGGAAATGTCCCCCAATCGGCTGTGGTCGTTTTCCGCATGTCCCCCAATCGGTTGCGCCGTGATTGCAACACCGCCGCGCGCACCAGGGGCGATTCGCGCAACAGGGGCTGCGGTTGTGCTATCCTGCGGGTTCAGTGAACTTGCCTTTTGCCAAGAACGCAAATCCGGCGTAAAAGCGGAAACGACGACAAACAGCGTCCTTTGCGACAGGCCCATGATGTACACCCACCAAGACCTTGCCCGATTGCAGGCCCAGTCCCTGAAGATGCAGGGCTGGATCCGCCGCCAGACCTTCAGCCCGGACAACGAGAAGACCCTGCGCCGCTTTTCCAGCTGGGAGGTGGCCGAGCTGATCTTCCGCATGAACCAGTCCACCTTCCGGGGCAAGCTGGCGGCCGACCCGAACCTTCCCCTCGGGGAAGTCGAGGAGGACGGGCGGCAGCGGTGGTTTTCCCTCGACGAGATCAACGAGCTGCGCCGCCGCATCCGGGTCAGCAAGAAATCCCTGATGCCGCCCCGCCCGGCGAACCGCCGCGCCTTTCGCGCCGCCATCGCCAACTTCAAGGGCGGCGCGGGCAAGTCCACGGTGGCGCTGCACTTCGCCCATGCCGCGGCGCTGGACGGCTACCGCGTGCTGCTGGTGGACTTCGACCCCCAGGCGACGCTCTCGCATTCCATGGGCCTGACCGACGTGGGCGAGGATCACACCGTCTGGGGCATCATGGCCCGCGACCTGGAACGCGAAACCGACCGCATGAACACCGCCGCCGAAGGCGCCGAAAGCGGCACCAGCCTGCCCCGGCGGAAGCTGCCGGCCTCGATCCGGGACATGGGTCTGGGTTCCCTGCGCCCCGCCGACTTCATCAAGCCGACCGCCTGGCCCACCATCGACATCGTGCCCTCCTGCGCCAACGCGGCCTTCGTGGAATTCGCCAGCGCCCAGTACCGGCACCTGAACCCCGAATGGACCTTCTTCGGCGCGGTGTCGCGCTTCCTCGATTCCCTGCCGGACGAGGCCTATGACCTGATCCTGTTCGACTGCCCCCCGGCCATTGGATACCAGTCGATGAACGCGGTCTTTGCCGCCGACATGCTCTATATCCCCTCGGGTCCCGGTTACTGGGAATACGATTCCACCACCAGCTTCATCGGCCAGCTGGCCGAGGCGCTGGAGGATCTGTCCCACGGCTTCGAGAACTTCCCCACGGGGAAGATCGCCCTGCCCAAGGCCTTTGCCGACATCCGCTTCCTGATGACCCGCTTCGAGCCTGCGAACGAGCTGCACCAGGCCATGCTGGGCGCCTTCCGTCAGGTCTTCGGCGACCGCATGGCCCAACATCCCATCGAGCTGACCCGCGCCGTCGAACAGTCCGGCCGCTTTCTCAGCTCGGTCTATGAAATCGACTATCGCGAGATGACGCGCGGCACCTGGCGACGCGCCCGGGCCACTTTCGACCAGGCCTACGAGGAATTCCGGTCCCATGTGCTGGCTGCCTGGGACAAGCTGGAGGACAAGGCATGACCCGCAAGCGCCGCATGTTCGACATCGAGGTTCCGTCCGAGGAACCCGAAACCTTCCCCGCGGGGAAGGAGGATGGCAAGCGCCGCGGACCCATGGCGACCGCGATTTCCGAAACCGCCGAATCTACCCGCGACCGCGCCCTGGTCGAGGCCAGCATCCGCGCCGAAAACGACGCGCTGGCCCAGGAACACGTGCGGCTGAAGCGCGCGGGCCTGATCGTCGATCTGATCCCGCTGGACGCCATCGACACCCACAAGCTGATCCGCGACCGCGCGCCGGCGGCCGATTTCGAGCTGGCCGAACTGGTGCAGTCCATCCGCGACATCGGCCTGTCGAACCCGATCCGGGTCGAGCCGGGCAGGGACGGCCGGTACGAGCTGATCCAGGGCTGGCGCCGCCTGTGCGCCTTTCGCAAGCTGCTGGAGGACACCGGCGATGCGGATACCTGGGGCCGCATCCCCGCGGGCATCGCCGCGCGCGGCGACGCGCTGGAACAGCTTTACCGCCGCATGGTCGACGAGAACATGGTGCGCAAGGACATCTCTTTCGCCGAGATGGCGCAGCTGGCCCTGCATTACGCGATGGACCCGCAGACCGCCGAACACGATCCCGACCGCGCGGTGGCGGTGCTGTTCAAGTCGGCGGGCTACCAGAAGCGCAGCTACATCCGCAACTTCATCCCCGTGGTCCATGCCCTGGGCGAGGTGCTGATGTATCCGCAAGAGATCCCCCGCGCGCTCGGCCTGTCGCTGGCGCAGCGGTTGCAGGAGATGCCGGGCCTTGCCACCGCCATCGCTGCCGAATTCAAGGACTGGGACACGCGGTCGATCAAGGACGAACTCGACATGCTGCGCCGCTTCGCGGGGCAGGGGGCCGAGCCGTCCGAGGACCTGCCCGCCCCCGCCAAGCCCGCCCATGCCCCCTTGCCCCAGGGCCGCGCCAAGACGACCTTCCAGATCCCCCGGCCGCAAGGCAACGCGAAATGCACCGCCGCCAACGGCCGGCTGGAGATCCGCCTGCCGCGCGATTTCTCGACGGTGGACAGGCGCAAGCTGGAATCGGCAGTGGCGGCCCTTCTGGACCAGATCGGCTGAAGGGCAACGGCGGGACCTGCATACAATTCAGGAAGGTGCGAGGAAACGGTCGTTTGGAAGGAACTGCAACAGGCGGCCCGGGATGGAAAACCTGCGCTGGCTGCGGGGCGCGGGGACCGGGACGCGCGGGTGAAGGGGATTTTCCGAGAGCCTAGCCTGTCATCGGCAGCATCATCCAGTAATCCGCAGAACCGCCTTGAAGCGCGGCCAAGACAGCATGTCGCGAAGCGTCACCATATGTTTCGGATCCTGCGCCGTCCTGGCGGAGGCGCCAACCGCCCAAGCCCCTGCCCTTGCGCAAACGCGCGCAAGGATATACATTCCCCCGTGTAGATCAGGGAAAGGCGAGACCGGTCATGCAAGTGGCGAAATGGGGCAATTCGCTGGCCGTGCGGCTGCCCGCGGATCTGGTTCGGGCGCTGGACCTGCGCGAGGGGGACCATATCGACCTTCGGCCCGACCCTGACGGCTTTGCCGTGGCCCGTCAGCCCCGGCCCGCCGAGATCCTGGCAGGGCTGCGCCGCTTCCGGGGCCGTCTGGCGGCAGGGGACCGGCTGGATCGGGACGGGGCGAACAGCCGCTGATGCCGGGCGGCTTTTTCGACACGAACGTCATCCTTTATCTGCTGGACGACGGTCCCAAGAGCGACCGGGCCGAGGCGCTGCTGGCGCAAGGCGGCACCATCAGCGTCCAGGTCCTGAACGAAACCCTGGTGAACTGCCTGCGCAAGGCCCGCATGGACCGGGACGAGGCCGGGGAATTCCTGGCGGGCATCCGCCGGCTGTGCCGGGTGCGGGACCTGGACCTGCCCACCCATGATGTCGGCCTTGCCCTTCAGGCCCGCTACGGCTTTTCGGTCTATGATTCCATGATCGTGTCCGCGGCCCTGATCGCGGGGTGCGAGACGCTCTGGTCCGAGGACATGCATGACGGCCTGCTGGTCGAAGGCCAGTTGCGGATCCGCAACCCGTTCGCGTGACGGTCCATCCCGGTGTTCCGGGCCGGCTTTCTGCCGCGGCCACGATGGGGGCCGAGGATGCGGCCGAGAAAGCCGCTGGACGGGACCAAAGCAACAGGCATGATCCTGCTGGCCGCGAATCCCCCGGTCGTGAAGACGGGACGGGGCGACCGGCTGGCGATCGAACGTTCCGAAGGGCTGTCAGGATGACCGTGAACAAGGATCCGCGCCGTGGCGGCAAGACCTGGGGCAGGCGCGCCGTCCTGGGGCTGTCCCTGGCGCTTGCGCTGGCAGGACGCGCGATGGCGGGACCTGCCGACGACCGCTTCGCGCTGCGGGTGATCCAGTCGGGCCATTCCCTGACCGATCCCATCGTGCCCATGCTGAACGCGATCCTCGCGGCCGAGGGGGTCGCGCCGGCAAGGCCGCAGCGGATCGAACGCTCGACCATTCCCGGCAGTCCGATGGAATGGCGCTGGAACCATCGCGTCCGGCCCGGTCCCGATGCCCGCCACGACATCGCCGATTATGACGTGCTGGTGATCACCGAACGCGGATCGCTGGCCAACACGGTGCCCTGGCACGATTCCGAGAACATGGCCCTGCGCTGGTTCGAGAACAGCTGGACCCATGGCAGAGGCGGCAAGGGGGCGCAAACGGTGCTTTACGCCACCTGGGTCGAGGTTGACAGCGGGCCGGGCAACCCGAACCCCAACAACGACCCCGAGGCGCATGTCCCCTTCCGCGACCGGCTGCCGCTGGAGATGGCGCGCTGGCAGGCCATCGCCGACCATGTCAACGCCCGGCGCCCGCCCGGATCGCCGCCCATGCGGGTGATCCCCGGACCCCTGGTGATGGCGGCCGCCTTTGATGCGATCGCGGCCGGGGATGCCCCCGGCATCCGGGCGATCGCCGATCTGTTCGAGGACGACATCCATGTGAACGACATGGGCGCCTATCTGATCGCCCTGGCGCATTTCGCGGTCCTTTACGACATCGACCCCCGGACCCTGTCGGATGCGCGGGGCGGGATGGGACCCCGCGACCCCGCCACGGCGGCCTGGATGAAGCAACTGGTCCACGGGGTCCTGCTGGCCTATCCCGATGCGCATTACAGCGGCGGCGGGTGAGGTGTGCCTTGCAGGGCAGGCCGCCGATGCCCTGGCGCGGGCGTCGCAGGCCATTCCGCTGCCGCCCGGGGCGCGGCTGGCCTTCGTGCCGGTGGAACCGGCGGACCCCGACCGTCTGCCCCAGGCGGCCCGGACCTGGGCCGCGCGCCGCCGGAACGGCTTTGCCGCGGGACGGCGCGCGGCGGCGGGGGCGCTTGGCGCGGCCGGATGCCGGGGCGACACCGTCCCGGGGATAGGGCCGGACGGCTTGCCCGCCTGGCCGCCGGGCTGGTTCGGAAGCATCAGCCACGCCGAAACGGTCGCCACGGCCATTGCCGTGCCCGTCAGGGGCGGCGAAGTCCCGGTCCTGGGGATCGACCTGGAACCCCTTATCGACCCGGACACGGCCGCCGACATTGCCGCGACGATCATGCCCGAGACCTTGCCCGGCGCCTCGGGCCTGCCGCTGGCCGAGGAGATCACGCGGGCCTTTTCGGCCAAGGAGGCGCTTTACAAGGCCTTGTTCCCGCACACCCGCCGGTTCCGCGGCTTCGAGGCGGCAAGGGTCCGCTGGCCCGCGTCCTTCCGGCCCGGATCGCCGGGCGTCGAACTGACGCTGGCCGAGGATTGGGGCGGCGAATGGCGGGCGGGCACGCGCCTTGCGGCCTTCCAGGCCGTGGCCGCCGGCCATGTGCTGACGGTCGTCTGGCGCGGGACGCCTTGAAGGAACGCGGGCGGAACGCCGTTCAGCCCGCCGCGCCGCCCCCGTCCATCAGCCTGTCCGGCGGCACGCCCGCATGGGGCATCCCGGCCACGACATCGCGGACGATGGCCTGCACCCGGGGGGCGGCGTCTTCGTCGAACCACCGGGCGTCGATGCCGTCGGCGCGCTTCAGCCGGTGGGGCAGGCCCACGGGGCTGCGCTGCCAGATCACCGCCCAATGCGCCAGGGCGACCACATAGGCGCCCAGATCGCCCATGTGGATGGTGTCCAGGGCACCGCTTTCATCGCGGCGGAACAGGTCGTCGCGCGACGAGACGCCGGGCAGGCGGCCCGCCTCGGCCGCGCGGGCCACGGCGGCCATCGCCTGGCCCCCGGGGATCAGGAAGATGTCGCCCGTGCCCTCGCGCGCCTCGGCCGGGGCAAGGACGCGGCCCAGCCATTGTTCCGGCAGGTCGGTCTCGATCCGTTCCAGCCAGCCGGCGGGATCGTCGAGATTGTGCCAGGTTTCATACAGATAGACGCGGATGGCGGGGTTCCCCTGGCGCGCAAGCCTGGCCCATGCGGCCAGCCACGCCGCGCTGTCGTGCCAGCGGATCGCGTCGCGGATCTCGACCATCTCGGTCAGGACCAGCACGTCGAAGGCGCCCGATGCCAGCGCCTGCCGGGCCGGGACCGGGGAAATCCCCCCGGCGCGCAACTCGAAGCCGGGCATGTCCTTGCCGTCGGTCCAATGCTGCTTCAGCGTCGTGCCCCAGCCAAGCTGCGAGGCGTAGGCATGGCCGCCAAGCTGCGCCAGCATGGCGGGCATGTCCGGTCCCACCAGGCTGTGCCCCAGGTGATAGATGCTGCCGATCCTTTCGGGGGCGGGCAGGGGCGGATGCACCGTGGCGGGCATCACGGGGGGCTGCCTGCCGCGCCGGTGCCAGGCGAAAGCCGAAAGCCCGCCCGCGGCGGCCAGCAACGATCCCAGGGCGATGCGCCGATTCATGCCGCGATGCAACCTTCTGCCAAGTCCCGGCTCCGTGACCGGGCGCCACCGCACCGTTCTAGACAATCCGGGTCCCGACGGGAACCGAAACCTGGCCCGCCCGCCTGCCTGCGGCGGGGCCGTCCGGCAAGGATTGCATGATGGCCGCGCCTAGGGCAGGGTGCAGGCGTTTCGAGGGACGACCACGATGCCCCTTCTGGTTCTGGCACCTTCCGTGCACATCATCGCCGAAGACGGCGGGCTGCGGGCCGACGACAAGTTCCTGTCCGGCCTGCAACGCCATGCCGAGATGTGGGACGGTCCGATGCGCATCCTTTTGCGGGTGGACAGCGCGCCCTTGCCGTTTTCCCGGCTGGTGACGGAAGCCGACTTTCCCGGAGAGCTTCGCCTGCTGCGCGCGGACGAGCCGATCCGGGCCGGGCATCTGGCGGGCGCCGATGTCCTGCTGGCCTCGGGCGACAGCCATGACCAGATGGATCTGGCGCCGCTTTGCGCCGCGACCGGGACGCGGCTGGTCTATGCCGTGGAATACACGCTGCCCACCCGGCTTCGCACGGCGCTGATGGATCCGCAGCGCGGCCCCTTGCGGCGGCTGCGGTCGGCAGCCTGGGTGCTTGGGCAGGAACGCCGCCGCCGCCGGGCCTTAGGGGCGGCGGCGGGGTTGCAGTTCAACGGCTATCCGGCCCACGGGGCCTATCGCGCGCTCGATCCCGGCGGGTGCCTGTATTTCGACGGGCGCATGAGCCGCGCGATGATGGCGACCGAGGACGAGATGATGGACCGCGCCGCGCGGCTTCGGGCCGGCGGGCCGATCCGGCTGATCGCCTCGGGGCGGCTGGAGCCGATGAAGGGGGCGCAGGATCTGGTGCCGGCGGCCCGGGCCATGCGGAAGGCGGGCGTGGATTTCACGCTGGACATCTTCGGCGCGGGCACCCTGGCGCCTGCCATCGCCGCCGCGATCGCCGGGGGCGATGTCGGGGACCGGGTGCGGCTGCACCCCCCCGTCGATTTCCAGACCGGGCTGGTGCCGCGGATGCGGCGTGACGCGGACATCTTCCTCAGCTGCCACCGGCAGGGCGATCCGTCCTGCAGCTATCTCGAGGCGATGGGCTGCGGCCTTGCCGTGATCGGCACCGCGAACGAGATGTGGCGCCCGATGGCCGCCGACACGCAGGCCGGATGGGTCCTGCCCATGGGCCGGCCCGGGGCCGTGGCGGACTGCATGGCGCAGCTTGCGGCGCGGCGCGACAGGATCGCCGCCGCAGGCCGGCACGCGCTGGATTTCGCGCGCGCCCACGACTTCGAGCAGGAATTCGCCCGGCGGATGGAACACCTGGCGGCCATCGCCCGCCGCCCGGCCTTCAGCGGGCGCGGCGCTGCATCAAGGCATCCAGCAGGTGCCCCGGAAGGATCGTCGCGCCCTTGACATAGCGCGGGCCAAGCCGCCGGGGGCTGGACAGCGCGCGCCACAGCCATTCCATCCGTGCCCGGCGGACAACCGCGGGCGCGCGGCGCTGCAATCCCGCAAGAAAGTCCAGCCCCGCGCCGACCGAGGCAAAGCCCACCTGCGGCAGCATCGGGGCCGCGAAGGCGGCAAAGCGTTCCTGCCGCGGCGCGCCGACGCCCAGAAAGCACAACCGCGCGCCGCTGTCCCGGATCGCCTCGGCCAAGGCCCGGGCTTCCGCGCCCACGGGATCGAAGGGAAAGCCCGGCGAGGATTGCAGCACCACCTGCAACCCCGGCACGATCCGCTTCAGATGCGCGGCCGCGCCCCGGGCCGCGGCATCGCTGCCGGCCACCAGCGCCACGGGCGCCCCCGCCCCCGCCGCGATCCGGGCCAGAGGCTCCACCAGTTCCGAGCCGGGCGCCAGCCCGACCGGATGCCCGGCGACGCGGGACAGCCAGACGATCGGGTTCCCGTCGGCCACGACAAGGTCGTGCGCCCCGTAAGCCTGGCGGAAATCCCCGTCGCGGCGCAGCTTTTCCAGGTGATCCACGTTCAGGGTCGCCAGCGTGAAGCCCCGGCCCAGGGCCAGCCGGTGCCGCACCTCCTCCAGCAGCGCCTGCCGGTCCCGGCAGGTGATTCGGACAACCTCTCCGCCGACCCTGAACTCCAATGCCCTTCCTCCGCCCGCAAACCGCCAAGAGGGCGCGCCTGTCCGCTCGCCTTGTCCGTGTAGTCAGTCTATACGGGGGCGACTTGCAAGCAGGATCACGCGGCGCGCCATGGGAAACGCCTTCTCCTATCTCATGCTGTTGAGCTGGCCGGTCGTCTCGGCGGTCCTGTTCCGGCGGCTCGAGGCGCGGCTGGCCTTCATCTGGTCGATCCTGGGCGCCTACATGCTGTTGTCGCCGCTGACCTCCATCGCGATGCCGGTGATCCCGGACCTGGGCAAGGATTCCCTGTCCACGGGGGCGGCGGCGCTGCTGGCCTTGGGCGCGGGCTTTCGCGTCTTCGCGCTGCCCCGCGACCCGGTGCTGAGGGCGATGATCCTGGTCTTCGTCCTGTGGCCCTGGGCCACGATGCTGGGCAATCCCGAACCGCTGGTGGCGGGCACGAGCCTTCGTCCGGGGCTGACGCCCTATGACACGTTTTCGACGATGATCGGGCAGGCCTTCATGCTGCTGCCCTTCCTGGCCGCCCGCAACGTCCTTTGTTCGCCGGGAAGCGAACGGCTGATGCTGCGCGCGCTGTTGGTCGGGGGGCTTGCCTATTCCCTGCCCATGCTGGTCGAGGTGCGGCTCAGCCCGCAGATCAACGTCTGGATCTATGGCTATTTCGCGCATGATTTCATCCAGATGATGCGCTATGGCGGGTTCCGCCCCATGGTGTTCATGAGCCATGGCCTGTGGGTCGCGCTGTTCACGTTCTCGGCGCTCGCCTCGGCGGCGGCCCTGGCCCGAGAGCAGGGGTTCACCCGCAGGACGGTGCTGGCGGTGCTGTGGCTCGGGCTGATGCTGCTGTTGTGCAAGAGCATGGCGCCGATCCTTTACGCGCTGGCCGTCCTGCCCCTGCTGCTGCTGGTCCCGCCCCGGCTGATGCTGTCCGTGGCCGCCGTGATCGCCGCGACCGTGCTGGTCTTTCCCTTGCTGCGCCTGGCCGGCCTGATCCCGGTCGAGCAGGTGACCGCCGCCGCCCTGGCCATCGACGCCGAGCGCGCGGCCTCGCTGATCTTCCGCCTGCGCAACGAAGGCATCCTGCTGGACCGGGCGGTCGAGAAGCTGTGGACCGGTTGGGGCGGATACGGGCGCAATCTCCTCGTGAACCCGGCAAGCGGGGCGTACGAGACGATCGCGGACGGGCGCTGGATCATCACGCTGGGGGTCGCGGGCCTGCCGGGCTATGTCGCCGAATTCGGGCTGTTCACCCTGCCGGTCATCGCCGCCTGGCGCACGCCCGCGGTGCGCGACGAACCCTTGCTGGCGTCGCTGGTCCTGATCCATGCCGTGATGCTGATCGACCTGATCCCGAACGCGACCCTGACGCCCCTGACGTTCCTGACGGCGGGCCTGGTCCTGGGCCGGGTGGAACACCTGCGCCTGGCCGCGGCGCAAGGCGCGCCCCGCCGCGCGGGCGCGGGTCCCGGCCCGGCGGCGGCGCCCGCCGCCGCTGGCCGGGCGCCCGGGCTGCGGACAATCCTGTAAACTTGTCCTTTCTGGCTATTGGTGGAACGCCGCGCATGAGGTTAAGGTGGGCGCAACCTCTGCGTTAATTTCAAGACGGTCATTCAAGTGAGCATTTCCCAATCCGCCGCTTCCCCGCAATCCGTTGGTGATGTCGCGATCGTCGGCATGGCGTTGCAGGTGCCGGGCGCCCTGGATCACCGCCGGTTCTGGACGAACCTGCGCGACGGCGTGGAATCGATCACCCGCCTGTCCCCCGAACAGCTGCTTGAACGCGGGGAAGCGCAGGCCCGGATCGCCGATCCGCGCTATGTGCCCGCCGCCGCCATCCTGGAAGGGTTCGACAGCTTCGACGCCGACTTCTTCGGGCTAAGCCCCAAGGACGCGGCGATCATGGATCCGCAGCACCGCAAGTTCCTGGAATGCTGCTGGCAGGCGATCGAGGATGCGGGCCACAGGCCGGAAAGCCTGGGTCCCACGGGCGTCTTCGGCGGCTGCGGCATGGGCAGCTATTTCTATTTCAACGTGATGACGAACCGCGACCTGGTGGACAACACCGGCACGTTCCTGTTGCGCCATACCGGCAACGACAAGGATTTCCTGTCCACCCGGGTCAGCCATGTCTTCGACCTGCGCGGTCCCTCGATCAACGTGCAGACGGCCTGTTCCACCTCGCTTGTCGCGGTGCACCAGGCCTGCCAGTCGCTGCTGAACGGCGAATGTGACGCCGCCCTGGCCGGCGGGGTGACCATCGAGCTGCCCCATGGCCGCGGCTATCTTTACAACCCCAACGAGATCCTGTCCCCCGACGGCCATTGCCACGCCTTCGATCACCGCGCCCAAGGCACGGTGTTCGGCAGCGGCGCATCCGTCGTCCTTCTGCGGCGGCTGGAGGATGCGGTCCGGGACCGCGATCACGTCTGGGCCGTGATCAAGGGCACCGCCGTCAACAACGACGGCGCCGACAAGGCGGGCTATCTTGCGCCCAGCGTCGGCGGCCAGGCGCAGGCCGTGGTCCAGGCGCATCATGCCGCCGGGATCGGCGGGGACGGGATCGACTATGTCGAATGCCACGGCACCGGCACGGCGCTTGGCGACCCGATCGAGGTCGCGGCCCTGACGGACGCCTTTGCCCGGACGGCGCGCGGACCGGCGCAGGCCCGGATCGGCTCGGTCAAGACCAATATCGGCCATCTCGACACGGCGGCCGGCGGGGTCGGCCTCATCAAGGTGGCGCTGTCGCTGCATCATGGGGAAATGCCGCCCAGCCTGGGCTACGAGGCGCCGAACCCGGTGATCGACTTCGAGGCGTCGCCCTTTGCCGTCAACGACCGGCTGACGCCCTGGCCCGACCGGGGACGGCCCCGGCGCGCGGCGGTGAACTCGCTGGGGGTGGGCGGGACCAACGCCCATGCGGTGATCGAGGCGGCCCCCGCGCGCGAGGATGGCGGGCAATCCGACTGGCCGTTCCAGTTGCTGGTGCTTTCGGGCCGCAACCGGGCGGCGCTTGACGGCAATGCCGCGGCGCTTGCCGCCCATCTGCGCGCCAATCCCCGGGCGAACCTGGCCGACGTGGCCTGGACGCTGAAGGAAGGCCGCCGTCCGTTCGACAAGCGCCGGGTCCTGGTCGCGCGCGACGCGGCCGAGGCGGCGGAACTGCTGGAGGCCGCCGACACGCGGCGCGTCTTCAACCACGACCTTGTTGCCGGCGGGGTGGCCTCGGTCGCGTTCCTGTTTCCCGGGGGCGGCGCGCAATATGCCGGGATGGCGCGTGACCTTTATGCGACCGAACCCGAATTCCGCGACTGGATGGACAAGGGGCTTGGGGCCCTGGCCGGGCTGACCGGCACCGATCCCCGCCCGCTGTGGCTGCCCGAACCGGGGCACGAGGCAGGGGCCGATGCCGCGCTGACCCGGCCGTCGGTCCAGTTGCCGCTGCTGTTCATCACCGAATACGCGCTGGCCCGGCTGTTCATGTCCTGGGGGGTCCAGCCCTCGGCCCTGGGCGGTCATTCGATGGGCGAGAACACGGCGGCCTGCCTGGCGGGCGTGTTCTCGTTCGAGGACGGGATCCGGCTGGTGCTGCTGCGCGGGCAGCTTTTCGACCGGGTGCCCGCGGGCGGGATGCTCAGCGTCTCGCTGCCCGCCGCAGAGGCCATGGCCGAGGCGGGTGAGGGGCTGGATCTGGCCGCCGTCAACGGACCGGCGCTCAGCGTCCTGTCGGGTCCTCTGGACCGCGTGGATGCCTTGCAGGCCGCGCTGACCGCCCGAGGGATCGAGTGCCAGCGCATCGCCATCGACATCGCCGCCCATTCGCGGATGCTGGAACCGATGCTGGACGAATGGCGGGCTTTCCTGCGGTCGATCCCCTTGTCGGCGCCCGCCATTCCGGTGGTGTCCAACCGGACCGGGACCTGGCTGACGGCGGATCAGGCGACCGACCCGGAATACTGGGTGGCCCATCTGCGCGGCACCGTCGATTTCGCCGCCTGCGCCGCCACCCTGAAGCAGGATCCCGCACGGGTCATCCTGGAAGCCGGGCCGGGCCGCGCGATGAGCGCGCTGTCCCAGGCCAACGGTTTTCCCGCCAACCGGGTGGTCAGCGCGCTGCGGCACCGCGATGACGCCATCGCCGACGACAGGTGGTTCGTGACCGCCCTGGGCCGCCTGTGGGCGACCGGGGCGCCGGTCGATTGGACGCCCCTTTGGGGAGAGGCCGCGCGCAACCGCGTTCCCCTGCCGACCTATGCCTTCCAGTCGCGGCGCTATTTCATCGAGGCCTCGGCCCCGCGCGCGGACGAGGCGGCGGATCTGCCGATGCGGCGCGAGGATCTGGCCGGGTGGGGCTGGCGTCCGGCCTGGCGGCAAAGCGCCCCCGATGTCGAGATCGGCCCGGACGGCCGGTCCGTTCCGGCGGACGGCGCGATCACCTGGCTGGTCTTCGTCGATGAATCCGACTTGGGCCAGGCGGTGGCGGACCGGCTGCGCGCCCATGGCCAGTCGGTGATCGAGGTCGTGGCGGGCGACGGCTATGCCGAGCTTGGACCGGACCGCTTCCAGATCTCGCCCGAGCTTGGCCGCCGGGACGTGGACCTGCTGGTCGCCGCGCTGATGTTGCAGAACCGCCTGCCGGACCGCGTGGCCCATCTGTGGCTGGCCGATCCGCGCCAGGCGGCCCGCGCGGGATCGAGCCTGTTCCACCGCCATCTGGAGCAGGGCTTCTACAGCCTTCTGTATCTGCTGCAGGCGCTGGCCGACGAAGGGGCGGAAAAGCCGCTGCAGCTTGTCGCCGTGACCACCGGCGCGCTGGCCGTGGCCGACGAGCCGGTGCCGTTCCCCGAAAACGCCCTGGCCTTCGGCCCGGTGGGCGTCGGTCCGCGGGAACTGGATTGGCTGACCGCGCGGCTGGTCGATGTCGATGCCGCCGCCCGCAAGGGGGGCACCGAAGATCTGGCCGACCGGCTGGCCGAGGATCTGCTGGCCGGCGACGGCCCGCCCGTTGCCGCCTGGCGGGGCGGCAG
Organism: Paracoccus lichenicola; assembly: GCF_009708075.1. Lineage (GTDB taxonomy): Bacteria > Pseudomonadota > Alphaproteobacteria > Rhodobacterales > Rhodobacteraceae > Paracoccus > Paracoccus lichenicola. The sequence goes on from NZ_WMBT01000010.1 coordinate 74,244, forward strand.
GCGCTTTGCCCGCACCTGGGTCCATGCGCCCCTGCCCGAACCCGTGGACCAGGCAGAGGTGCCGGAAGGCGCCGTGGTCCTGATCACCGGGGGGTTGGGGGGCATCGGCCTGACGCTGGGCGCGGATCTGGCCCGGCGGCGGGGGGCGCGCCTGGCGCTGCTGTCCCGCACGCCGCTTCCGCCCGAGGCCGAATGGGACGGCCTTGTCGCGGCCGACCCCGGTTCGACCCTGGCGCTGCGCCTTGCGGCCCTGCGCGACCTGCGCCGCGGCGGGGCCGAGGTGATCGTCGTTTCCGGCGATGTGGCCGACCGGGAATCGCTGGCCGCTGCCGTGACCGTCGTCGAGCGGCGGCTTGGCCCGGTCGCCGTGCTGCTTCACGCGGCAGGGCATGTCGATGACGGTCCCCTGCTGACCAGGACCGAGCGCGAGATCGAGGACGTGTTCGCGGCCAAGGTTCATGGCAGCCGCGCGCTGCTGGACGTGTTCGCGGCGCGGCCGCTGGCGCTGACGGTCCTGTTCTCATCGACCAGCACGGCGATCGCGCCTGCGGGTCAGGTGGACTATGTGGCGGCGAACGAATACCTGAACGCCCTCGCCCTGGCCCGGCCTGCCGCCTTTGGCCGCACGGTCGCCGTGAACTGGGGCATCTGGGCCGATACCGGCATGGCCGCCGCCGCGCTGTCGCGCCGGGACCGGGACGCGCGCGGCCCGGTGGCGGGCCTGCCGCTGCTGCGCAGCCGGATCGACGGGCAGGGCGCCACCAGCTTCGAGGGCACGCTGTCCACCGGGGACTGGATCGTCGGCGAACACCGCTTCCGCGCCAGCGGCGACGCGCTGCTGCCGGGCACCGGGGTTCTGGAAATCGCGGCCGAGGCCGTGGCCGCCGCCGGCGGACAGGCCCCCTATGCGCTGGAGGACGTGACCTTCCTCAGCCCCTTCGCCGTGGGGAACGGCGAAAGCCGGGGGCTGCGGATCACCCTTGTGCCGGACGACGACGGGCAGCGGTTCGACATCCTGGGCACGACCGGCGATGCGGGCACCCGCCTGCGCACCGCGACGGGGCGGATCACGGGAACCGGGGCGGCGGCCGCGGACCGCGTGGACCTGGCCGCGCTGGCGGCGCGGATGCCGCGCGAGGTCGGGGACCGCGGGCATCCCCTCCGGTTGGCGCAGGAAGACGTGCTGGACTTCGGCCCGCGCTGGCGGGTGCTGCGCAGCTATCGCCTTGGCGCGTCCGAGGGGCTGGCGCGCCTGTGCCTTTCCGAGGCCGCGCAGGCCGATCTTGCCGCGGGCTGGATCCTGCATCCGGCGCTGATGGACATCGCGACCGGCTGGGCGATGGAGCTGATCGAGGGCTGGTCGCCGCAATCGCTGTGGGTTCCGGTGTCCTATGAACGCGTGGTCGTGCGGGGACCGCTTCCCGCCCGGATCGTCAGCTGGGTCCGCAATGCCGACCGCAACCATGCCGAGGACGGCTTTGCCCGCTTCGACATCACCATCGCCAGCCCGGACGGCGAGGTCCTGGTGGAAGCGCGGGGGCTGACGCTGCGCCTGATCGGCAACGCGGCCGACGTGCTGTCGGCCAGGGGCCAGCTGGTCCGCGATCCCGCCGCCGATGCCGAACAGGATCCGGGGCGCCGGCGATTGCTTCACAACCTGTCGCAAGGCATCCCGCAAGCGCGGGGTCCCGAGGCGTTCCGCCGCGCGCTGGCGGCGCGCCATCCCGTCCTCGCCGTGTCCAGCATGGATCTGGCCGAACTGAAGGCCGAGGCAGAGGCCGCGTCCCGCGCCCGCGCCCCTGCGGACGGCGCGCCGGGGTTCGAGCGGCCCGACCTGGGCACCGCCATGGTCGAGCCGCGCAGCGATCTGGAACGCGCGCTGGCCGGTTACTGGCGCGACCTTCTGGGCGTCTCGGCGGTGGGCGTCGAGGACAGCTTCTTCGACCTGGGGGGGCATTCGCTGCTGGCCGTGCGCCTGTTCGCGATGATCCGCCGCAACTATGGCGCCGACCTGCCGATCTCGACCCTGTTTCAGGCGCCCACCATCGCGCAGATCGCCGCAAGGATCGTGGCCGAAACGGGGATCGACCCCGCATCGGGCGAACAGGCGTCCGAACGGCCGCGCCTTGTCGCGGTCGCGCCCGCGTCGCGCTTTACCCATCTGGTGCCGATGAACGGCGGCGCGCCGGGACCGGGGCTGCCGTTCTTCATCGTCGCGGGGATGTTCGGCAACGTGCTGAACCTGCGTTCGCTGGCGCAGCGGCTTTCTGCGGACCGGCCGGTCTATGGATTGCAGGCGCGCGGGCTTTACGGCGAGGATGCGCCGCACGACAGCTTTGCCGACGCGGCGGCCAGCTGCATCGCGGAAATGCGCCAGGTGCAGCCGCAGGGACCGTGGCTGGTGGGCGGTTTCTCGGGCGGGGGCCTGACGGCGCTGGAAATCGCGCGGCAGCTTGACGCGGCGGGCGAGGACGTGGGGCGCCTGATCCTTCTGGATACGCCGATCCCGCTGCGGCCCGCGCTCAGCCGCCGCGACCGGCTGCTGATCCGGCTGGGCGAGATGCGGGAACAGAAGGGGGCCTTCCTGGGCGAATATCTTCGCAAGCGCCGCGCCTGGAAACGCGAACTGCGCCGCCGCGCGGCCGGACAGGCGCAGCTTGGCGCGCAAAGCTTTCACAACGATGCCATCCATGCCGCCTTCCTGGCCGCGCTGCCGGGCTTTCCGATGCAGGTCTGGGACGGGCCGGTGACGCTTTACCGCCCGCGCCTGGACCGCCGCTGGAAGGTGTCGCAGGGACGCTGGGTCAGCACGGGGCGCGAATACGTCTCGGCCGACAACGACTGGGGACCGTGGCTGCCGCGACTGGAGGTGTCCGAGGTGCCGGGCGACCACGATTCGATGGTGCTGGAGCCGTCGGTCCGCATCCTGGCCGCGCGCATCGCGCAGCAGCTGAAGGCCGTCGATGCCCGCGACCGGGGTGCCGATCGGTTGCTGCAAGGGGCCGCCTGAGATGGCGGGAAGCGTGCACACGATCATCCTGAACTGGCGCACCGCCGACATGACGATCCGGGCGCTGGACCATGCCGCCGCCGCGATGCAGCCCGTCCGGGGCATGATCACCGTCGTGGACAACGATTCCGGCGACGGCAGCTTTGAACGCATCGCGGCGCATGTGGCCCATGCCGGTCTCGACCGGGTGCGGGTGGTGCAATCGGGCCGCAACGGCGGCTTCGGGGCCGGCAACAACGTCGCGATGTTCGACCCGCTGCCGGGGGGCGGGGCGCCGGATTATGTCTATCTTCTCAATTCCGACGCCTTTCCCGAACCCGATGCGATCACGACGCTGCGCGATTACCTGGACGGGCACCCCTCGGTGGGGCTGGCGGGCAGCAGGATCGTCGGGGAAGACGGCGTTCTGCACGACACGGCGTTCCGTTTTCCCTCGGTCGCCAGCGAGTTCGAGGGCGCGATCCGGACCGGTCCCGTGACGCGCCTGCTGCGCCGCCATGTCGTGTCCCTGCCGGTGCCGGAAAGCGCGGCCAGGGTGGATTGGACGGCAGGCGCCAGCCTGATGATGCGGCGCGCCATGCTGGACCGGATCGGGGGCTTTGACGAGACCTTCTTCCTTTACTTCGAGGAAACCGATCTTTGCCGCCGCGCGGCGCGCGCGGGCTGGTTCACCCATTACGTGCCCGAAAGCGTGGTCACGCATGTCGGATCGGCCAGCACCGGGATCAAGGAAATGGCGCTGCCGCCGGCCTATTGGTTCGACTCGCGCCAGCATTACTTTCGCAAGACCCTGGGACCGGCCGGCGCCGTGGCGGCGAACCTGGCGCATATCGCCGGGGGCCTGCTGTTCCGCCTGCGCTGCATGGTCGAGCGGCATCTGGACCGCGACGGTCCCGGACATCTGCGTGCCATCGCCCGGCACGGTTTCTCACTTCGACGCAAGAGGTAATCATGGTCCCTCTCACCCTGCTGCTGATCGGCAATGAATCCCTGACGCGGGAATGCGGCCTGCTGGCCGCGGCACGGGGACACCGGATCGCCGCGGTCGTGACCCGCCATCCCGGAACCGCCACCTGGGCGCGCGAGGCGGGCATCCCCGTTCACGCGCCCGCCAGCCTGCGGGACGGCTCCCTGAGCCTGGAGGTGGACTGGATCCTCAGCATCGCGAACCTGAACCTGGTGCCCGACGCGGTTCTGGCGCTGGCCCGGAAGGGGGCGGTGAACTTTCACGACGGGCCGTTGCCGCGCTATGCGGGTCTCAATGCCCCGGCCTGGGCGCGGATCGCGGACGAACGGCGGCACGGCATTTCCTGGCACCGGATCGAGGGCGGGATCGACGAGGGCCGCATCCTTGTCCAGCGTCCCTTCGCCATCGAACCCGAGGACACCGCGCTGACGTTGAACGCCAAGGCCTGGGAGGCGGGGCGGGAAAGCTTTCCCGACCTGCTGGACGCGATTGAATCGGACGCGCCGGGCATGGTGCAGGATCTGTCGCGGCGCAGCCTGTTCGAGCGGGCCAAGCGGCCACGCGCGGCGGGGCGGCTGGACTTCACGCGCCCGGCGGCCGAACTGGTCGCGCTTGTGCGCGGGCTGGACCACGGACCCTATGCGAACCCGCTGCTGACGGCCAAGATCGCGCTGGACGGGCGGGTCTTCGCGGTGGGCGCGATCGAGCCTGCGTCGGGAGGGGGCGCGCCCGGAACGATCCTGGCGCGTGACGGCGACGCCATCGTGGTCGCCTGCGCCGACGGGGCGGTCCGGCTGGACCGGCTTGTCCCGGCGGACGGGCGCACGGATGGTTTCTCTTTCCCGCCCGGCCGCGTTCTGCCCTCGCCGGGGGACTCCGGGGCGCTGGACCAGGCCGTGAGCGCGGCCGCCCTGCGCGAAGGCTTCTGGCGCCGGCGGCTGGTGGGGATGACGCCCGCCGTGCTGGAGCTGCTGCCCGAGACGGGCGAGGCCCGGCCCCGCGTGACCGAGGTGGTGCTGCCCCGCGCGGTCTCGGGCGACGAGGCCATCGCGCTGTTCGCCGCCGCCCTGGCGCGGGCCGCCGACCTCGAGGCGCATGACCTGGCCTTCGCCCGCGCCGTGCCCCAGGATGCCGCGGGCCATGTCGCCGACTGGGTGCCGCTGCATGTCGATGCCGGCGATCCCGGCCTGACGCTGGACGGGCTGGCCGCGCAGATCGCCAGGACGCGCGAAACGCTGGAAGGCGCGGGCTGGCTTGCCGACCTGCCCTTGCGGGTGCCCGAGCTTGCGTCGATGCAGCGCCCGCTGGCCACGGTGGCCGCCCCCGGGGCGGCGGCCCATGCCCCGGGCCTGACGCTTGGCCTGCCGCAGGGCCGGGCCGACCGGCTGGCCTTGTCCTTCGATGCGGCCCGGCTTGCGCCGCATACGGTCCAGGGCCTCGGGCGGTTGATGGCCCGCCTGGCCGCCGCGCCGGCAGATGCGCCGCTTCGCGCCGCCGAACTGGTGACGGATGAGGACCGCGCCCGCATCCTGGGTCCCTGGAACGACACGGCAAGATCCGTGGACCCCGTGACGATCCACGCGGCCTTTGCCGCCCAGGCCGCCAAAACGCCCGAGGCGACGGCGCTGGTCTTCGAGAACCGCAAGATCGGCTATGCCGAGCTTGACCGCCTGTCGAACCGGATCGCCCATGCGCTGAAGGCGCTTGGCACGGGACCGGACCGCCCGGTCGGGCTGTTCGCCGCGCGCGGTCCCGACATGGTCGCGGGTGCGCTTGGCATCCTCAAGGCCGGGGGGGCCTATGTGCCGCTGGACCCCGCCTATCCGGCGGACCGCATCGCCCATTACATCACCGATTCGGGTGCGGCGGTGATCCTGTCGGACGCCGGCCTGACAGATCAGCTTCCCGCCCACGGGGCGCGGGTGCTGACCTTCGGCGATCCCCTGATCGCCGCGCAACCCGACACCGCGCCCGGGAACGGGACCACGCCCGATAACCTCGCCTATCTCATCTACACGTCCGGCTCGACCGGGACGCCCAAGGGCGTGATGGTCGAACACCGCAACGTCGCCAACTTCTTTGCCGGCATGGACGACAGGATCCCGCATGACGGGGATGGCGTCTGGCTGGCCGTGACAAGCCTGTCCTTCGACATCTCGGTGCTGGAGATCTTCTGGACGCTGTCGCGCGGCTTCACCGTGGTGCTGGCGGGCGATGCGATGAAGGGCGCGGTCGGCGGGCAGGCGCAGGGCGGGGCCATGGACTTCAGCCTGTATTACTGGGGCAACGACGACGGCGTCGGCGCGCGCAAGTACGACCTGCTTCTGGACGGCGCGCGCTTTGCCGACAACCACGGCTTCAAGGCGGTCTGGACGCCCGAGCGGCATTTCCATGCCTTCGGCGGCCCTTATCCCAACCCTTCGGTCACGGGCGCGGCGGTGGCGGCGGTGACGAAGAACCTGGCCGTCAGGGCCGGCAGTTGCGTGGCGCCGCTGCACCATCCGGCCAGGATCGCCGAGGAATGGGCGGTCATCGACAACCTGACCGACGGAAAGGCCGGCATCGCCATCGCCTCGGGCTGGCAGCCCGACGACTTCGTGCTGCGCCCCGAGAACACGCCCCCCGCCAACAAGACGGCGATGTTCACGGCGATGGATCAGGTCCGCCGCCTGTGGCGCGGCGAGGCGGTCGATTTCCCGACGGCGGCGGGCGGCACCTTCGGCGTGGTGACGCAGCCCCGCCCGGTGTCCAAGGAGTTGCCGGTCTGGGTCACCGTCGCCGGAAGCCCCGCCACCTGGGCCGAGGCGGGGCGGCATGGCGCGAACGTGCTGACGCACCTTCTGGGACAAAGCATCGCCGACGTGAAGCAGCGCATCACCGAATATCACGCCGCCCTGCGCGAGGCGGGCCACGATCCGGCCGATTTCACCGTCACGCTGATGCTGCACACCTTCCTGGCCGACAGCCGCGACGAGGCGATGGAGGTGGCGCGCGGACCGATGAAGGATTACCTGCGCGCCGCCGCCGGACTGGTCAAGCAATACGCCTGGGCCTTTCCCGCCTTCAAGAAGCCGGCGGGCGTCAGCGATCCGATGGCGATCGACCTCAGCACGCTGACCGACGACGAGCTGGAAGGGATCCTCGAATTCGCGTTCCTGCGCTATTTCAACGACAGCGGGCTGTTCGGGACCATCGAGGACGCGACCGCCCGCGTGGCCCAGCTTCACGACATCGGCGTGACCGAGGTCGCCTGCCTGATCGACTATGGCATTCCCAAGGCGACGGTGATGCACGGCTTGCGGCCCCTGGCCGAACTGGTGCGGCGGGTGAACGCGGCGGCCGGGCCTGCGCATGACGATTTTTCCATCGCCGCGCAGATCCGCCGCCATGGGGTGACGCATCTGCAATGCACGCCCAGCATGGCGCGGCTGCTGGTCGCCGACCCGGCTGCGGCCCGGGCCATCGGCAGGCTGCACGCGCTGCTTCTGGGCGGCGAGGCGCTGCCGCCCGCGCTGCTGGCGGAATTGCAGGCGCTGACCCGCGCCCGCATCCTGAACATGTATGGCCCGACCGAGACAACGATCTGGTCCACCACCGCCGACCTCGGCGCGGGCGGCGCGCAGGTCACGCTGGGCCGGCCGATCAGCAACACGCGCCTTTACGTGCTGGACCCGGATGGCCGCCTTCTGCCGCCCGGCGTGGCGGGCGAGTTGTGGATCGGCGGGGCGGGCGTGGTGCGCGGCTACTGGAACCGGGCGGATCTGACCGCCGCGGCCTTCCGGCCCGATCCGTTCGCGCCCGGTGACGGCGCGCGGATGTACCGCACGGGCGATCTTGTCCGCTGGACAGAGGAAGGCGTGCCGGAATTCCTGGGCCGCGTGGACCAGCAGGTCAAGCTGCGCGGCCACCGCATCGAGCTGGGCGAGATCGAGGCCCGCCTGGAAGCGCAGCCCGGCGTGCGCGAAGCCGCGGTCGTGGCGCGCCCCGATGCGGCGGGCGGCGTGGCGCTGGTGGCCTTTGCCGCAGGCGATCCCGGCCTTGACCCGACCGCGCTGCGGACGGCGCTTCGGGATGTCCTGCCCGAGGTGATGGTTCCGTCCCGGGTCGTCGTCCTGCCCGAGATGCCCTTGACCCCGAACCGCAAGCTGGACCGCAAGATGCTGGCCCGGATGGACCTGCCCGTGGCAACCGCCCCGTCGCGGGAAACGTTGCCCGCCCCCGCGGTGCGGATCGCGGCGGCGGCTGCCGATCCCCATCCGTCCCGGGATCCGGCAGAGTTCGAGGCGCGGGTGGCCGCGATCTGGGCAAAGGCCCTGGGCCTGGAAGGCGTGTCGTCGCGCGACAACTTCTTCGCGCTTGGCGGGCATTCGCTGCTGGCGGTGCAGGTGCATCGGACGATGAAGGCGGATCTGGACCTGCCGCGGCTTTCCATCACGGACATCTTCCGCTTTCCGGTCCTGGGCGACTTTGCCGCGCATGTGGGCGGCAGGGCAGCGGCGCCGGGGAACGGCGCCGCGCCGGCCCAAGCCCCGAAAACCGTTGCCGCGCCAGAGGCGGCGCCTGCCCCCGGGCCGGGCAATCAGGCGGACGCCATGGCCCGCCGCCGTGCCCTGCGCCAGCAGGGGCACCAGCTTTGACAGGGGGACGCGACCAGCGGGAAGGCCGCGTTCAGGCGGCCTGCCCGCGGCAGGCGGCGGCGAACAGCGCGCCCAGCTTTTCCGCCTCGGCCGCCACGTCGTGATGGGCCAGCACGCGCGCCCGGCCGTTCAGGCCCATCCCGGCCATCACCTCGACCGGGGTCGCGGCCAGGGCGACCATCGCCTCGCCAAGCCCGGCCTCGTCGCCGGCGGGGACAAGCCAGCCGGTCTCTCCGGGACGGACCAGTTCGGGCACGCCGGCGATGGCCGTCGCCAGGACGGGGCGGCCCTGCGCCATCGCCTCCATGACGACCATCGGCAGGCCTTCGGCGAAGCTGGGAAGAACCAGCGCATGGCTGGCGGCCAGCTGGCCGCGCACCCCCGCCTCGTCCAGCCAGCCGGTCAGCGTCACCGCATCCCCCAGGGCATGGGCGGCGATCAGCGCCTCGATCTCGGGGCGCAACTCTCCGTCGCCGACAAGCGTCAGGCGGATGTCGGCGTTGCGGCGGGCCGCGGCAAGCGCCGGCAGCAGCGCAAGAAAGCCCTTCTGTTCGGAAAACCGCCCGATCGCCGCCAGCCGCAGCGGGCGGGCGACCGGAAGGGGGGGCGGATCGGGAAAGCGGGCCGGTTCGATGCCGCAATGCACGACATGGATGCGGTCCCAATGGCGGTGATCCACCCAGCGGCAAAGCTGGCTGCGCCCGTAATGGCTGATGGCCACGGCAAAGCGCGCCCCGGCCAGCTTGTCGCCCAGGCGGAGGGCGCGCGGGGCGTCGAATTCCTCGGGACCATGGGCGGTGAAGCTGTAGCCGATCCCCGCAAGCCGGGCGGCATGGCGCGCCACGTCGGTCGAGTTGGTGCCGAAATGGGCGTGCAGGTGACTGATGCCAAGCGCGCGCGCCCGGTTGGCGACCCGCGCCCCTTCCGCCAGATAGGCCAGGTGCCGGACGCCCCCGCGCCGCGCGTCCCGCAGCGCCGAACGGGCCGCAGCAGGCGCACGCAAGGCCGCGCGCATGAAGTCCTGCCCCAGGCGGATCGCCCCCGATTCAAGGACATGTTCGGTTTGCGCATGTTCCGACTGGTCGGCCGGATCGACCAGTTCGGCCGCGTTGCCGCGCATGGCGAAGCGATGGATCGTCCAGCCCGCGGCTTCGAGCGCCAGGATCTCTCGGCGGATGAAGCTGTGCGACGGGCGGGGATAGGTGTTGATGACATAACCGATCGCGGGCTTGTGGCCGAAAGTCATCTGGATCCTCGGGCAGGGGCGATTTTACCTTGGACGCAGCAGGCGGCAAAGTCCATAGAGGCCGCCTGACCGGCCCCGGCCCTGCCCTTCCCGACATCCCTCCGCATGGTTGACCACGTATCTTGACCAAACCGATTTCCAGCCTTTCGATGATGTGGCGTCGCGACAGCCTGGGTGCCCGGGCGCTGCGCAGTTCCACATGGACCACCTTCGGCTATGTCGTCTCGCAAGCCATCCGGCTGGCCTCGAACCTGATCCTCACGCGCCTGCTGGTGCCCGAGGCCTTCGGGGTCATGGCGCTGGTCACCTCGCTGATCGTCGGGCTTCAGATGTTCAGCGACATGGGAACGGGTCCGGCGGTGCAGAAAAGCGCAAGCGGCGACGACCCGGAATTCCTGGACACCGTCTGGACGGTGCAGGTCGTGCGGGGCGTCGTCCTGACGGGTCTGGCCGCGGCGATCGCCTGGCCCGTGGCCTGGCTTTACGGCGAGCCGATCTTCGCGCAGGTCTTTCCCGTCGCGGCGCTTTCCCTGTTCATCGGGGGCTTCATGCCGACGGCGGTGGATACCGCGATGCGGCATCTGCAGGTGGGCAGGCTGACCCGGCTGGAACTGCTGGCGCAACTGCTGGGCATCGCCGTCACCATCGCGCTGGCCGCCGCCATGAGATCGGTCTGGGCGCTGGTCTGGGGGGGCGTCGTTTCCAGCGCCATCAGCGTGGCGGTGATGCGGTTCGGCCTGGGTGGCCGCGCCAACCGCCTGTGCTGGGCGCCCGGACCCTTGCAGGAACTCAGCGGCTTCGGGCGCTGGATCCTTCTCAGCACGATCTGCGGCTTTCTGATCTTCAACGGCGACCGGCTGGTGCTGGGCGCCTATCTTTCGATGGACGAGCTTGGCATCTACAACATCGCCTATTTCCTGGGCAGCGTGCCGATCCTGCTGGGTTCGGCGATCTCGGGGCGGTTGTTCATTCCGCTGTACCGCGATTCGCCGCCGGCGGAATCACCCGAAAACGCCCGGCGCATCGCCGCCATCAGGCTGCGCCTGTCGGGCTTTCTGCTGGTGCTGGTGGCCGTGCTGGCCTTCAGCGGAGAGTGGCTGGTCAACCTGCTTTATGATCCGCGCTATGCCAGCGCGGGATACCTGGTCAAGCTGATCGCGCTGATCCAGATCCCGGCGCTGGTCATCCTGGGCTATGACGTGATCGCCCTGGCGCGGGGCGATTCCCGGCGGCTTTTCGTCGTGCAGGCGATCCGCGCCGTGATCTACATGGGCTGCCTGCTGACGGGCGCGCATGTCTGGGGGCTTCATGGCGCCCTTGGCGGGCAGGCGGCGGCCGCGGTGCTGATGTATCCGGTCACGGTCATGATGGTGCGCCATTATGGCGCCTGGCAGCCCCGGTCCGACATGCTGCTGGGACTGGCCGGAGGGGCGGTGGCCGCGGCCCTGTTCTGGTCGATCTGACAGGCACCGCCGCTGCCGGTCGGCGAGGCTCCGCCGAGGCGGTTCGGGCGGGCAGGGTTTTCATGTTCCCACGACGCCGATTGACGTAACGTGGTTAATGACGCACTAGTTCCATCCTTGGTTGAAATAGATTCTGGGTCGCCCGTGACGGTAGCTTCTCTCTTGGCCGCGATCGTGTTCGCCATGACGGCAGGCGGACTGGCGGCATGGTTCCTGGGCATCTGGTGGGGCATCGTGGCCTATACCGTCAGCGGCGCCCTTGTCCTGCTGGTGCTTGGGATGATCCGGGACATGCGTTCGGGATCGGGTCAGGGACCGATGCCGCTTGGCGGCAACGGCGCCGACCTGGGATCCGCACGGGCGCCCCGTGAAGGGTCAGACCCCGGTGCCCCGCATCACGACGGAGGTCGTCCGCCAGAGGGTCCGCAGATCGGCGGCAAGGGAAAGCGTGGCATTGTATTCGGCATCGTATTTGGCCCGCTCGGCAAAACTCGTGCCGTTCCGCTCCGACACCTGCCATAGGCCGGTCAGGCCGGGGCGAAGAAGGTAATAATCCGTCCCGGGATAGATGGGGCGCTGCTCGACCATCATCGGGCGCGGCCCGACCAGGCTCATGTCCCCGCGCAGGACGTTGAAAAGCTGGGGCAATTCGTCCAGGGAACTGCGCCGGAGGAAACGGCCGAAGCGGGTGATCCGGGGATCGTTGCGCAATTTCTGCGTCACCTCCCATTCCAGCCGGGCTTCCTCGTTCGTGGCCAGATAGGCGGCCAGGCAGGTGTCGGCGTCCGGCACCATGCTTCGCAGCTTCCACAGCCGGAACGTGCGCCCTTCCAGGCCGACCCGGTTCTGGCTGTAGAAGGGGTTCGAGCGGTCGCAGGCCACGATCACGGCCAGCATCGTGACAAGGAACAGCACGATCGGGGCGGCGGCAAGAACGATGGCGATGTCCAGGACGCGCTTGCCGGCCCGGCGATACAGGCCCGGGGATTCCGACGGAGGACAAATCACGTTTGGTGTAATATCGAGAAACTGCAACTCAGAATTGTGAAACATTGCCGACAGCCCCTGAAACACTGAACTCGGTAAAATTCTCGGCTTTTTTTGCCCGTTAATGTTCTCTTAACGATTGCATAACATGGGATCACTTGGGAAGTTGGTAATTGGTGTTATTTGACTATCCTTTTGGTTAGGCGCGGCGTTTCGTTAACGTTAACGCACGAAACCGGTTCCGGCGGAGACCGGATTCGGGACAGGGCGTTCGCGTCAAGGGTGATCGCGTCAGGGGTGATGCCTGCGCGGCGCGGAACACCCGCGGCGGGCGCCCTAGCGGTTCCGCGCCCAGCCGTTCCGCTTGCGGCGCAGCCGCGTGGCGATGCCCACGGCGGCGTAGCTGAGAAAGCCGAGCGGGTCGGCTGCGGCAAGGCGGCCAAGCTCTGGCCAGGCGGGCCGGTCGTCGAAGTTCCGCATCATGTCGGGGTAAAGCCGCGCAAGCTCTCGCATCCCGTCGTTCTGCCTGCCCCGCACCCGTGTCAGCGCCAGGAACCCTTCGCTGATGGGCCAGGAATAGGGGGCATCGACCAGGACCCGCTCGGACGGGGCGAACAGGCCGCGCACGAAGGCGTCGTCGGCGATGATCGGGGGAAAGCGGTGCCAGCGTTCGCGCCCCGGCCCGTTCACCGCGAACAGTCCGGCACCGGACACCCCGCGTGTCAGGAAGGGCAGGCCTTGCCAGAACCGGGCATAGCGCCGCGACAGGGCGGACACGGGCGGCGGCACCCGAAGCCTTGCCCCGGCATAGACGGGACCGGGGCGGTCCAGCGCATCCATCAGCCCCCGCAGCAGACCGGGACCGCACAGGATGTCGGCGTCCAGATACAGCCGCGCCGCGGCCCGGGCCTGTTCGTCGCCCTTGTTCAGCGCGCCGATCTTTCCGCCCTCGTCCAGCTCGGCCACGGTCAGGGGCCAGCCCCGGCCGGCAAACGCGGGTTCGCGCGCGCGCGCGACGGCGGCGGTGTCGTCCCGGCAGCCGTTCGGCACCACCACGACCTGCACGGTCCTGTCCCCAAGCCCCTGCTGGGCAAGCAGCGCGTCCAGGCACCCGCCGATCCGTGCCGCTTCGTTGCTGGCCGGGATGATGATGCTGAGGGAAGGGCCGGTCATTTGTATTCGATCAGCCCGCGCGGGCGGGCAAGGCGCGTCCGGCGCAGGTGGTATTCGATGGCGCCCAACGCCTCGGGGAACTTGCCCAGGGTCGTGAACAGCGCCCGTTCCAGTCCCATGCGGCGGCTCAGGCGGGCGACCTGCAGGGGATAGGCCAGCAGCAGCGCGGCGGCGGCGGCCGGGCTGACCGCCAGGGACGCCAGCACAGCCGCCGGCAGCGCCGCCCCCCACAGGACCGCGCGGCGGGTTTCGGCCACCCAGTGCCGTTCGGGACCCAGGCCATGCAGCGCCGCGCCTTCGGCAAAGGCATGGCCCGCGCGCCGCGACCGGTTCCACCACTGGCCAAAGCGCAGCAGCGCGGCGTCGTGGCGCGTCATCTCGGCATCCAGCCGTTCGATCCGCCAGCCCGCGCGCAACAGGCGCAGGCACATCTCGGGTTCCTCGCCGGCGATCAGGTCGCCGCGATAGCCGCCGATCCCCGCCAGGGCCGCGGCGCGCAGCATGGCGTCGCCGCCGACCGCGCGGGCCGGTCCGACGGGCGTGGCCCATTCGGCGTCGATCAGGCGGTTGTAGCGGCTGGCCTCGGGGCGCAGTTCGCGCCTGCGGCCCGCGACCGCCGCAAGGCCCGGGTCGGCCTGCATCCGGGCGGCGGCGGTTTCGATCCAGCCCTCGACGATCTCGCAGTCGCCATCGACGAACTGGACGAAGACCGGCGGCCGCCCGCCTTCCATCAGTTGCGCGAATCCCGCGTTCCGGGCCCGGGCGGCGGTGAAGGGACGCGACAGGTCAAGCTGCACGACCTCGGCCCCCAGATCCCGGGCGCGCCGGACGCTGTTGTCGGTCGAACCGGAATCGACGTAGACCAGCCGGTCCACCCGTCCGGCAAGCGAGCGCAGGCAGGCCGCAAGGCGTTCGCCTTCGTTCCGGCCGATGGCCACGGCGCCGATTGCGGGAAAGGACGGGGTGTCGGATTGCATGTGCCGGTTGTGCTGTCGTGGGCGATGATCTTATCATAATGATGACTTCAGCCATCCTCGTCCAGCCGGACGCTTCGAGCGAAATTGAATGAGCATCAGCGTGATCCAGTCCGAACCGCCGCAGCGCGGCCTTGTTCCCCCTGATCCCGCGCCGCCCGGCCGCGACTGGAGCCATCTGCCCGCGCTGCGGCTGCCGGACGCCCCGGCGTTGCGGCACCGGCTTCCGGCGGCGATGCCGGCCCTCTCTGCCGCGGCCGAGCAGTTCGACGTGCTGCGGACCCGGGTGCTGGGCGTGACCGGCAAGAGCGGCTGGAGCCGGATCGGCGTGACCCAGCCTCGCAACCGGCCCGCCGCCGCCTATGCCGCGGCAAACCTGGCCTTCAGCCTTGCGCGCCGGCCAAGCCTGCGGGTGGTGCTGGCGGATCTGGACCTGCGCTTTCCCCGGCTGACGGGGATGTTCGGACTGGACCAGGGTCCCGACCTGGGCCAGGCGCTGCGCGAGGGCAGGGACCTGCGCCTGGCCGCCGGCCGCTTCGGCGACAATCTTGCCTTTGTCGGCAACGCCGTCGCGGATCCCCGGTCCGCGGAAACCCTTCAGGAACCGGGGGTGGCCGCGTCCGTTGCCCGGCTGGTCGCGGATCTGTCGCCCGACGTGACGCTGCTGCTGCTGCCGCCCATCCTGGAAGGCGATGCGGGCCTGGCCGGGGCGGGCATGGCCGAGACCTTGCTGATGGTGTCGGACGGCACCAGCACGGTTCCGTCGGATCTGCGGCAATGCGACCGCCTGCTGGACGGGGGTCCCCCGATCCTGGGCGTGGTCCTGGTGGATGCGGAGCGGTAGATGGGTCCGATCCAGTCCATGGCCGATGTCGTCTCGATGCTGCGGCGCAGGATCGTGCCGTTCACGCTCGTGCTGTCGCTGGGGCTGCTGGCCAGCCTTGCCCATGCGCTTTCGCGGCCCTCGGTCTATGAGGCGACCTCGCTGATCCAGCTTCGCAACACCGGCCTTGCGGGGGACGATTCGCTTTCCGCCGCGCGGCGGTTGCAGGTGATCGAACAACGCCTGATGCGGCGCGAGAACGTGCTGGCCCTGATCGACAGGCACGGGCTTTTCGCCGACCAGCCCGCCCTGTCGGACGACGACCGGGTGTTCGCGTTCCGCGAGCAGAACACCATCCGCATGATCGACGCCACGGGGGCGGGACCCGGTCCCGGCGCGCAGGTGTCCGCGCTGCTGATCACCAGCCGGGCGGGCAATCCCCGGCAGGCCGCCCAGGTGGCCAACGACCTTGCCGCCAGCCTGATGGCGCAGGATGCCGAAGAACGCACCCGCACCGTCGAGGAGCTGGTGGGCTTTCTGGACTCCGAATCGCGGCGGCTGAACGACCAGCTTGCGCAGATCGACCGCCGCATCGGCGCGGTGAAGAACGCCAACGAGGAGGCCCTTCCCGAAGTGGCCGAATCCCTGCGCACCGAGCTGACCCAGTTGCGCGACTTGCAACTGGAACTGGACCGCCAGCTTCTCGCGCTGGAGCGCGACCGGCTGGAGGCCGAGCTGCGCCCCGAGGCCGAGGGGACGGCGCAAGCCGATGTCTCGCTGGCGGCGCGCTTGTCGCGCCTGAATTCGGAACTGGCGCGCAGCCGCCGCGTCCTGCCCCCCGAACACCCCGAGGTGCAGCGGATCGAGGCGGAAATCCAGGCCCTGCGCGACAACCCCGAGGCGGCGGGCGAAACGATCGCCAACCGCGAGCTGGACCTGATCGAATCGCAGCGGCGCATGATCGAGGACCAGAAGCAGGTCGTTTCCGCCCGCCAGCAACAGATCACGAGCGCCCTGGAACGGATGCCCCAGGTCGAGCAGGAGCTTGCCGGCCTTGCGCGCAGCCAGACGCAGCTGGTCCAGCAGCTTTCCGAGGTGGCGCTTCAACTGGCGCAGGCGCAGGGACAGCGGTCGATGCAGGACACCGGCACCGCCGCCGGCATGATCGTCCTGGAAGACGCGCAGCCGCCGGAATACGCCCTGGCCTCAAGCCGCAAGCGGTTGCTGGCCATGGGCGGAATGCTCAGCGCCGGGGCCGCCCTGCTGCTGGTCTTCCTGCTGGACCTGCGCCGCCCGGTGATGCGCAACGCCCTGTCGGTGGAACGGCAACTGGGCGTCGTTCCCATCGCCGCGGTGCCGCTGCTGCCCTCGGCCGAAGCGCGGGCCTTGCAGACAAGGCGCTTCGGGGTCGCCCTGGCCATCGTCCTGGCCGCGATCGCGGCGGGCGGCTATCTTTACCTGAGCCGCGGCCAGCCCGAACAGCCGGTCATCGCCCAGGGCTGACGCGGCCCAGTTCTTCCCGGATCACCTGCGCGATGTCGCGGACGCCCGGGTCGTCCAGGATGCCCAGGTGGTTGCCGGGAACGCAGACGAAGCGCCGGTCCGGCGCGACGGGCGCCCAACCCAGGGCCGTCCGCCGCACCCGGTCGATATTCGCCAGATCGTCCCGCGCGGCAAAGATCACGACCCGTCCGGGATAGACGGCGGGGCTGTAGGCGGCGACCGAGACGATGTTGGCGGCAATGAATTCGTCCAGGCTGTGCCCGTCGCGCTTGCGCCCGCGCAGCCGGTCAAGGCGCAGCCGGATCACCTGGCGCGCCAGCATCAGCTCGCCCCCGGCCCGTTCGGCATAGCGGCGCAGGGCGGCGCCCGGGTCCTGCCGGATCCGCGACGCCGCCCGGCCCAGCCGTTCCGCCAGGGTGGACCGCCGCGAGGGGGCGGGACCATCCGCGTCGAAGATCGCCACCATGGCCACCTCGCGCCCCGCCCGACGCAGCCGCGCGGCAAGCTCGAAGGCGACGAAGGCACCCAGCGACACGCCGGCCAGCGCCAGGGGACCGTGGGGGCGGAACTGCTGGATGCGGCGGACATACAGGTCCGCCAGCCCGTCGATGTCGGTCGGCGTCTCGCTGGTCAGAAGGCCGGTCGTCACCCCCCAGACGGGATGGCGCGGTTCCAGCGCGGCGGCAAGGGGGCGGTAGAAATCCCCGTTCGTGCCCAGCACGTGAATGCCCACCAGCGGGATCCCGTCGCCTTCGGGCTGCACGGCGATCAGGCTGTCGTCGGGCAGCGCATGGGCGGACTGCATGATCCCGGCCAGGGCTTGCGGCGTGGGGTGGTTGTAGATCGCGGGCAGCGTCGGCCGCCGCCCGAACAGGCGCACCAGGTGTTCCGAAAGCTCGATCGCCATCAGCGAGTTGCCGCCCTGGTCGAAAAAGGACTGCCTGGCGCCCAGCGGCGGCTGGCCCAGCAGATCGCCCATGATCCGGCCGATGGCGGCCGCCGCCGGGTCGGCCGGCGCGCCCGCCGGTTGATCGCCCGCGCTGGCCATCATGGCGCGCAGCGCCGCCTCGTCCAGCTTGCCGCGTTCGTTGAGCGGCATCTCGGGCAGGACCATCAGGCGGGGCGAGACGCCCTTGGGCAGCTCTGCCTGAAGGACCGCGCGGATGTCGGGATGATCCGCATCGGCCGCGACCCACACGGCCAGGGCGCCATGCTGGGCCGCGATGCGCGCCTCGCGCACGCCGGGGATCTTCTTCAGGGCGGTCTCGATGCCGCCCGGCTCGATGCGGTATCCGCTCAGCTTGAACTGCCGGTCCATGCGGTCGATGAACACCAGCTCTCCGCCGGGCGTCGGCTGGACCCGGTCCCCGGTGCGGTACCAGCGCCCGGGATCGCCGCGCCCCGGCGGTCCCGGCAGGGTGCGGAACTTTTCGGCGGTCAGGTCGGGCCGGTTGACATAGCCAAGGCCGACCCCGGCCCCGCCGATCCACATCTCGCCCGGGCGTCCCGGCGGCGCGGGCGAGCCGTCGGGGGCCAGCAGCACAAGCCGCGCCGCGCCCAGGGGCGCGCCGATGGGCACGCTGTCCAGTTCCAGCGGGGCGCCGCGATCGACATGGATGGTGGCGGTCGCCGTCGTCTCGGTCGGGCCATAGCCGTTCATCCAGACCACGCCCGGCGCCACCTTCCGCCACTGCTCCAGCGTGGCCGAGGGGACCCGTTCGCCGCCGACGATCACCAGCCGAAGCTCTGGTGGAAGACCGCGCGAGGAGGGGTGCTGCAGGCTGCCGGTCAGCAGCCGCCAGAAGGCGGTGGGGATGTTCAGCACGGTGATGCGGTGGTCGTGCAGTTCGTCCACGAAGCGTTCCAGCGTGTCCAGCATCGCGTCGCTGCGCAGGACCAGCGTGGCGCCCACGCGAAGCGTCGGCAGGATTTCCTCGATCGCCACGTCGAAGCCCAGGGCGGCAAAGGACAGCACGCGATCGGCGGGCGAAAGCGCGAAGGCCGCCGCGACGGCGCGGGAATGGTGGTCCAGCGCGGCATGGCCGATCGTCACCGCCTTGGGCTGGCCGGTGCTGCCCGAGGTGAAGATCAGATAGGCGGGATCCTCGGGTCCGGCCTGCCTGCGGGCGGCCGTCCGGGGCGGCATGTCCCCGGGCGGAAGGGTCAGGGTCCGGGTCGCGCCGGAAAGCCCCCGGGCAAGGCCGGGGTCCGCGACCAGCAGAAAGGCGGGCGCGGCATCCTCGATCATCCGCCCGCGCTGTCCGGCGGGCAGGTCGGGGTCGATCTGCAGGAACCCCGCGCCCGTGCGCAGGATGGCGGCCCAGGCGGCCACCGCGTCGATGCCGCGGGGCAGGGCCACGCCCACGATGGTGCCCGGTCCCGCCCCCTGGTCCCCAAGCAGACCGGCGATGGCGGCGACCCGCCGCTCCAGCTCCTCGCCCGCCAGCGTCTCGCCGGTCGCCATGTCCACGCAGCTGCCGGCCAGCGCGCCGTCCAGCCCGCGCAAGGGCGGCGGCGCCCGCCCTTCCACCGGGGCGAAGCGGGCCGGGGCAAGTTCGGACAGGTCTGCATCCGGTTGGCTTGCGATCGCCGCCAGCAGCCGCGAGGCAAGGTCCGCAAGGCCGGGGTCCCGGGGATCGGTGCTTTCGAACCGCACCCGTCCTGCGTCGCGCCGCGCGCGCAGGCCCGGCAGGTCCGGCGCCCCCGGCGCCTGTGCCGGAGCGATCAGCAGATCGTCCGTCCCCCAGGCGGGGACCGGCGGTTCCAGCAGGTCGGCGATGTCCCTTGCGGTCATGCCGGTCCGGATGACCGCGCGGCATTCATGCCCGGGATTGCCCGCACCGATGGAAACGGCCAGGTCGTTCATCCCGAACCACCGCGACAAGGCCAGGACCGCCGCAGTCGCCACCAGAACTGTCGTTGACGGATCCATCTCGTCGGGGTTGTGTTTGGTCAAGAGCAGATCAATCGAATAAGGAAGGGGACGGCAACCCTCGGGTGATCGCCGCCGTCATTCCTTACCTTAGGGAGGGGCTGCGCCTGCCGCAACCGACGATGCGCCCCCGTTCGCCCTTATCGTGCCGCGACGATGCGGTCGGCCACGCGGAGGCTGTTGGCCAGGATGACGAGACCGGGATTGACCCCGGTCGAGGTCGGCATGAACGACGCGTCCGTGACGTAAAGATTGCGCAGGCCGTGCACGCGGCAATCCGCATCCAGCACGCTGTCGCGCGGATCGCGCCCGAACCGCGCGGTGCCGCAGGCATGGCCATAGTTGAGTTCGACATCATCGTTCAGAAAGAAGAAGCGCCGTCCCCCGAACATCTCGCGGATCGCGCGGCGGAACAGGCGCCGGCGCTCGGCAAGCTCGGGGGCGACATCATACACGATCGCCGGGGGGTCCAGGGGATTGCTGCCGGGCAGGATGCGGTTCGTCCCGTAGGGCAGATCCTCGAGGATGCCGACAAAGACCCGTGCGTTCCCCAGGGCCAGTGCGGCGATCTTGGCGGGGATGCGCAGGAACGGCCGCAGCGGCCGCGCGCGGTGCAGCCGCCCCCGGTCGAACCGGCCGCGCAGGTGCATCAGGATGTTGCCGTAATCCGCCTGCAACCCCATGGACTGGACCATCCCCATCCTGGTCCCGTCGCGAAGATACAGATCCCGCAAGGCCAGCGACTTGGCCGGAAAGCCCAGCGGCGCCCGATGCCTGGGGAATACGGCCATGCGTTCGGACAGGTGGAACATCAGGTTCCGCCCGACCAGGCCTTCCCGGTTTCCGATGCCGTCCGCCCAGTGCGCGCCGCGGGACGCAAGAAGCAACTGCGCCGACCCGATGGCGCCCCCCGCCAGCACCACCCGGTCGGCCGCAAGCGTCACCGGGTCCTGGCCCGCGCGGCCCACGACGACGCCGGTTGCCGCCGTGCCGTCCGCCTCGATCCGGCGGGCCGTCCATCCCGACAAAAGGGCCGCGCGGCCGGAATCCAGGGCCTGCCCCAGGGGCTGGCGGGCATCGGCCTTGCAGGCCCTGAAGCATTCGCGGCCGATGCATTCCTGGCACGGGGACCGATAGGCGATCCCCAGATGCGCGCGATAAGGGTGGTATCCGCGCCGGGCCAGATCGTCGCGGATTTCCGCATCGCCCGCGCAAAGCGGGGGCGGGTCGGCGAACGGGTCCCCGTCGTCGGCGCACAGCGCATCGCGCGTGCCGCAGATGCCGACAAGACGGCGCGCTTGCGAGAAATAGGGCCTGAACCCGTCATACCCGACGATCCAGCCCCCGGTCGGATGAGGCGCTTCCTCGAGATCGTCAAGGTCGTGCCGCGCCGGCAGTTCCAGCGAGGCCGCATAGACGACCGAGGTTCCGCCGACCGCCGACAGCGAGGTGGGGACCCGCCGGGCGGCCCGGCCATTGACCGTCACGTCCGCCTCCAGCTGCTCCAGCGGGGCGGGATCGCCGGCGTCCGGGGGCCTTGTCCCGCGTTCGACGAACAGGACCTTCATGCCCGCCTGCACAAGCCGCGCGCCCGCATGGGCACCGCCCAGGCCGGTTCCGATCACGACCGCGTCCCACCGGACGGATGCGGCGGCGGTCATGTCCGTGGTCTGCAGGGGGGAAGGGGCGATCAAGACAAGCTACCAGCTAACCGTTCGTTTTTCGCAATACCGCGGAGTTGACAGGAACTGCCGGCCTTTTATCAAGCATATTCGGCAGTCCGTAGACCGATTCATCCGCCGCGTCCTCGCTGCGTCCCGCCCGCTGCCGTCACTCACGCGTCCGGCGCCCCGCGAAGAAGCGGCGGCCGAACGCGCTTTCGAGAAGTTCCCCGATCAGCCCGCGCCGGAAGACAAGGACGCAAACCATGAAGACGACCCCGGTGATGATCGTCACCGGAAAGTCGGAGGTCGCGAGGTAATTCTGCAGCGTGACCACCACGCCCGCGCCCACGACCGGCCCGGCCAGCGTGCCGATGCCGCCCAGAAGGGTCATCAGGATCACCTCGCCCGACATCTGCCAGGTCACGTCGGTCAGCGTCGCGAACTGGAAGATCAGCGCCTTGACGCCGCCCGCCAGGCCCGCAAGCGCCGCCGACATCACGAAGGCCCCCAGCTTGTAGCGGCTGACCGAATAACCCAGCGAGATCGCGCGCTGTTCGTTTTCCCGGATGGATTTCAGGATCATGCCGAAGGGCGAGTTGACGAAGCGCCAGATCACCAGCAGGCCCAGGACGAACACCGCCAGCACGAAGTAATACATGGTCATCGTGTCGGACAGGTCGAAGACCCCGAACAGGCGGCCGCGCGGGACGGACTGGATGCCGTCCTCGCCATGGGTGAAGCCCGCCTGCAGGCAGAAGAAGAAGAACATCTGCGACAGCGCCAGCGTGATCATCGCGAAATAGATGCCCTGGCGGCGGATGGCGATGGCGCCCATCACCAGGCCCAGGACGGCGGCGCCGACGACGCCCAGCAGGATCCCCGCCTCGGGCGGCCAGCCCCATTCCTTCACCGCATGGGCGGTGAAATAGGCTGCGCCGCCGAAGAAGGTGGCATGGCCGAAGGACAGAAGGCCGGTGTAGCCCAAGAGCAGGTTGAAGGCCGCGGCGAACAGGCCGAAGGCCAACAGCTTCATCAGGAAGATCGGATACAGGAACTGCGGCGCGAGCAGCAGCCCCGCCGCGATCACGGCCAGCAGCGCCAGCTGGATGGTCCCGGCCCTGGGGTGGATGGCGATCCGTTCGCCGGGGACAGGTTCGGATTTTCCGGCCATGTCAGGCATCCTTTCCGAAAAGGCCCGCGGGCCGCAGGATCAGGACGATCGCCATGATGACGAAGACCACGATGTTCGATGCCTCGGGGTAGAAGACCTTGGTCAGCCCCTCGACCACGCCCAGCATGTAGCCGGTGACGATGGCCCCCAGGATCGACCCCATGCCGCCGACCACGACGACCGCGAAGACGATGATGATCAGGTTCGTCCCCATCAGCGGGCTGACCTGATAGATGGGCGCGGCCAGCACGCCCGCGAAGGCCGCAAGCCCCGCGCCAAGCGCATAGGTCAGCGTCAGCAGCAAGGGCACGTTGACGCCGAAGCTTTGCACCAGCACCGGGTTTTCGGTGGCCGCGCGCAGGTATGCGCCAAGCTTGGTCTTCTCGATCATGAACCACACGCCCAGGCAGACGATCAGGGACGCGATCACCACCCAACCGCGATAGATCGGCAGGAACATGAAGCCCAGGTTCACCGCCCCGGTCAGTTGCGGCGGCGGGGCATAGGGCATCCCGGAGGCGCCGTAGAAGTACCGGAACGTCCCCTCGATCGCGAGCGCGAGGCCGAAGGTGAACAGAAGGCCATACAGGTGGTCCAGCTGGTAAAGCCGCGACAGCATCGTGCGCTCGACGATGGCGCCGAACAGGCCCACGATCAGCGGGGCCAGGATCAGCGCCAGCCAATAGTTGACGCCCCCCACCGTCAGCAGCAGCAGCGCGGCAAAGGCGCCCAGCATGTATTGCGCGCCATGGGCGAAGTTGATGACACGCAGCAGGCCGAAGATGACGGCCAGGCCCAGCGAGAGCAGCGCATAGAAGCTGCCGTTGATCAGCCCGACCAGCAACTGCCCCATCAGGGCCTGGATGGGAATGCCGAAGATCATGGTCATGTCAAACCCCCAGTTCCCGATGCAGCAGGTCCATCCGATGGGCCAGGTCCGACACCGGGAATTCGGCGGTCACCGTGCCATGGTCCATCAGATAGAAGCGGTCGGCGACGGTGGCGGCGAAGCGGAAATTCTGTTCCACCAGCACCACGGTCATGCCGCGTCGTTTCAGTTGTCGCAGCACGTCGCCGATGGCGTTGATGATGACGGGGGCCAGCCCCTCGGTCGGCTCGTCCAGCAACAGGCAGCGCGCCCCCGTGCGCAGGATCCGCGCCATGGCCAGCATCTGCTGTTCGCCCCCCGAAAGTTTCGTGCCGGGGCTGTTGCGGCGTTCCTGGAGGTTCGGGAACAGGTCATAGATCTCGGCCACGGTCATGCCGCCCTCGGCCACCTTGGGGGGCAGCATCAGGTTTTCCTCGACCGACAGGGTGGCGAAGATGCCGCGTTCCTCGGGGACGAAACCAAGGCCCGCGCGGGCGGTCTTGTGCAGGGGCACGGCCATCATGTCCTGGCCCGCGAAGGTGATGCGGCCCGTGCGCTTGCGCAGGATGCCCATGATCGCGCGCAGGGTCGTGGTCTTGCCCATGCCGTTGCGGCCCAGGATGCAGATCATCTCGCCTTCGTTGACGTGCAGGTCCACGCCGTGCAGCACATGGCTTTCGCCGTACCAGGCCTGAAGTCCGGCGGTTTCCAGAAGCGGACCCGTCATGCTTCGGTTCCCATATAGGCGGTGCGCACGCGGGGATCGGCGGACACGGTGGCGTAATCGCCCGTCGCGATGATCTCTCCGCGTTGCAGCACGGTGACGTGGTGGCAGATGTCGGCGACCACGGTCAGGTTATGCTCGACCATCAGGACGGCGCGGGTTTGCGCCACGTCGCGGATGATGTTCGCGACCATGCGCACGTCCTCCTGCCCCATCCCGGCCATGGGTTCGTCCAGCAGCAGGACCTCGGGGTCCAAGGCCAGGGTCGTCGCGATCTCCAGCACGCGCTTGCGGCCATAGGACAAGTCGGCGGCGCGGTGGTCGCGGTATGGCGACAGGCCCAGGCCGTCGATCAGCTCGTCGGCGCGCCCGTTCAGCCGGTCCAGCGCGGACAAGGGCTTCCAGAACTGCACGGCCAGGCCCGCCGGGCGTTGCAGCGCGACCTTGACGTTCTCGCGCACCGTCAGGTGCGGGAACACCGCCGAGATCTGGAAGGACCGCACCAGGCCCATGCGCGCCACCTTGTCGGGCCGTTCGCGGGTGATGTCCTGGCCCCGCAGGGTGATGGTGCCGCGCGTGGGTTGCAGGAACTTGGTCAGCAGGTTGAAGACGGTGGTCTTGCCCGCGCCATTGGGACCGATCAGCGCGTGGATGCGGGCGTGTTCCACGTCCAGATCGACATCGTTGACGGCGGTGAAGCCCGAAAAATCCTTGCCCAGGCCGCGGGCGGACAGGACCACCCGCGGCTGAGATTGCGTCAGGACTGGCGCAACGGTCATGGCCGCGCCTTACTGCGTGACCAGCGGGCAGCCGCTTTCCGCCGGATCCAGGAAGGCCTGGTCGCCCGGAATGGTCGCCAGGACGTTGTAGTAATCCCAGTCCTCGGTGATGTCCGCGGGGGCCTTGACCTCCATCAGGTAGACATCCTTGATCAGGCGGCCGTTGGGACCGACCTTGCCGCCCTGGGCGAACACGTCATTCACCGGCAGTTCGTGAAGTTTCGCGGCGACGGCTTCGGTTTCGTCCGTGCCTGCGGCCTCGATGGCCTTCAGATAGGACATCACCGTGGAATAGGTGCCCGCGTGGATCATGTTGGGCATCGACCCGGTGCGCTCCATGAAGCGGCGGCCGAATTCCTCGCTGGCAGCGTCGCGCTTCCAGTAGAAGCTTTCGGTCAGGTTCAGGCCCTGCGCGGCCTCGGCCCCCAACCCGTGCACGTCGGCCAGCGTGAACAGCAGCGCGGCCAGTTTCTGCCCGCCCTGGGTGATGCCGAAT
Source organism: Paracoccus lichenicola (assembly GCF_009708075.1). Classification (GTDB taxonomy): domain Bacteria; phylum Pseudomonadota; class Alphaproteobacteria; order Rhodobacterales; family Rhodobacteraceae; genus Paracoccus; species Paracoccus lichenicola. Next base: position 99,661 of record NZ_WMBT01000010.1, read on the forward strand.
TCGGCGGCCTGCTTGATGGCGTTCTGCGTGTCCGCGCCCGCGTTGGCCAGCCCGATGACCTTGGCCCCCGAGGATTGCGCCTGCAGCAGGAAGGACGAGAAGTCGGTCGAGGCCAGCGGGTGCCGCACCGATCCGGTGACGGTGCCGCCGTTTTCGGTGACGAAGGCGCTGGTCTGTTCCTCCAGCGAATAGCCGAAGGCATAGTCGGCGGTCAGGAAGAACCAGCTGTCGCCGCCCTCCTTGACCAGCGCGCCGCCGGTGCCCACGGCCAGGGCGTGCGTGTCATAGGCCCAGTGAAAGCCATAGGGCGAACATTGCGCGCCGGTCAGTTCCGTCGTCGCGGCCCCCGTGGTCATGGTGATCTTGCCTTTCTCGCGCGACAGGGCCTGCACGGCCAGCGCCACGGACGAGGTGGTCAGCTCCATGATGCTGTCCACCTGTTCGGTGTCATACCATTGGCGCGCGATGTTGGACGCGATGTCGGCCTTGTTCTGGTGGTCGGCGGTCACGACCTCGATCGGCGCGTCCAGCACGGTGCCGCCGAAATCCTCGACCGCCATCAGGGCCGCTTCATAGGAATTCTTGCCGCCGAAATCGGAATAAACGCCCGACTGGTCGTTGAGGATGCCGATCTTGACGATGCCGTCCGAAATCTCGGCAAAGGCGGGCATCGTGAAAAGGCCGACTGCGGTGGCTGCTACCAGGATCCTGTTCATTTTCTCTCCCAAGGGCGCTTTCCTCTTGCGGACGGTGCTTGGCAAGCCGATCGTCCATGACCGGGCAGCCTTCCCCCGTGCTGCCCCAGGCAAACAATGCAGGGGCTTCAACAATCTAACAAGCTTTTAAAAGGAAAAATTCCTGTCTTGTTTCCGCACGGCGCTTTCCTGAAGGGCAACGGGCGGCCCAGGGGTCAAGCGGGCCATATTGTGGACCCGCCGCGCGTTGCCGGCAAGGGGAAGGCCCGGCATCGGCGCGGGACCCTGGCCGTCGTCGGATCACGTTGACACGACCTGCGTTGTCCACAAGGATGAAGGCGCCGCCTGGGCTGTTCCGTCACGGAACCGAACACGTCGGAGTGCAGTCCCCAGCAAGCACTCAGGAGCAGGATGATGACAAGGCGGACGCTTCCAACCCATGTCGGCTTCATTCCGGACGGCAATCGACGCTGGGCAGCGGGCCAGGGCTTGCCCAAGCAGTCGGGCTATCAGGCCGGGATCGCGCCGGGGCTGGCTCTCTACGAGATGTGCAAGGGCCAGGGCATCCCCGAGGTCTCGGTCTTCGGCTTCACCCAGGACAACACCAAGCGGCCTTCCGAGCAGATCCGGGCCTTTCGCGCGGCCTGCGTGGCCTTCGCCACGGAAATCGTCCGCCGGGGCGCTGCCCTTCTGGTGGTCGGCGACGAAAGATCCCCGCAGTTCCCCGAGGAGCTTCGGCCCTTCCGGACCCGCCAGGGGGAAGGCATCAAGGTCAATTTCCTGGTGAACTATCATTGGGAATGGGATCTTGCCGGGTTGAAGCAGGGCCAGATCCGCTCGCAGGACGTGTCCAGGCTTGATCTCATCGTGCGGTGGGGCGGCGGAAGGCGCCTGAGCGGCTTTCTGCCCGTCCAATCGGTTTACGCGGACTTCTTCGTCGTCGATCAGCACTGGCCGGACTTCAGTCCGCAGCATTTCCAGGATGCGCTGGACTGGTTCGGGAAACAGGACCAGACGCTGGGCGGGTGATCCCCTCGTGCCGGGCGTGTCCCGTCGCGGAAGACTGCTCAAGCCCCGGGGACCCGCTGCGGCCGGCGTCCGAAAGGGGATCCTCAAGCAGGGAAGCCCGACGGGCAGAGGGTCCGGGCGGCAGAGCCTCCGGCCCGGTCGGAACGAAAGTCTTGCTGGATGGTTTAAGGGGCAGACTTTCCTTATCCGCGCCGGGTCTTGCCGTCGCCCCTGCAAGAGGTTTCCACAGATGAGCTATTCTTCCGGCGAACCCCCCCTGTCGGCCGGGACCGTCCACACCCATCCGAGCGTGTCCGAGGACGCCCACACCATCATGGTCAACAAGGTCTCGTGGGGCGCGATCTTCGCGGGCGTCGTGGTGGCGCTGGTGGTCCAGGTGCTTCTGACCATGCTGGGCGTCGGCATCGGGCTTGCGACGCTGGATCCCGGCACCGCCGACAACCCGGCCGCCTCGACCTTCTCGATCGCGGCGGGCATCTGGTACGTCGTCTCGGGCATCATCGCGTCCTTCGCGGGCGGCTATATCGCCGCGCGGATGTCGGGCAAGACCGTGCCCACCACCGGCGCGCTGCACGGCCTGACCACCTGGGCCTTCACCACGCTTCTGGTGCTGTATTTCCTGTCCACCACCGTGGGCAGCCTTGTCGGCGGCGCCTTCAGCGGCATTTCCAGCGCCATCGGCGGCGTCAGCCAGACAGTCGCCCAGACCGCCGCGCCCGCGCTCGAGAACATCAACCCCCTGGACGAGATCGAATCCCAGGTCCGCGCCACCGGCAACGACCCCGAGGCCCTGAACACGGCGGCGGTGAATGCCGCGCGCGCCCTCGTGACGGGCGACGAGGAAGGCCGGGACGAGGCCCGCCAGCAGGCGGCGCAGGCCCTTGCCAATGCCCGCGGCATCCCGGTCGAGGAAGCGACCCAACAGGTCGCCCAGATCGAGCAGCGCTATCAGCAGACGGTCGATCGGGTCCAGCAACGCGCGACCGAGGCCGCGGACGCCGCCGCGACGGGGGTCTCGACCGGCGCGATCCTGGCCTTCGTGGCCCTGGTCCTGGGCGCCATCGCCGGCTGGCTGGGCGGCCGGTCGGGGGTCGTGCATCCGGTCTATGCCGACCGCGTGATCCCCACCCGCCGCCAGATCTGAGGCAAGGCAATGAAACCGAAGGCCCCGCCCCCCGGCGGGGCTTTTCCATGCCGTCCGGCCTGTCGACGGCCGCGATGGGGACGTGCTGCCCCGAGGGCCGGGCCTTTCGCCGCCAGGCAGGGACCGGACGCCCATCGCGCCGGGACCGAGAAAACCGGGGGCCTGCCGCGCGACCTGCGTTGCGCGGCAGGCGTTCGTCACAGCCAGCCCTTGATGCTGGCCGCGATGGCCGAGGCCGAGATGCCGTAGCGGTCGTGCAGCGTGGGCAGGGCGCCTGCCGCCAGGAACGCGTCCGGCAGGCCGACATGGCGGAACTTCGGGGCGACGCCTGCGCGCAACAGGACGCCCGCGACCGCCTCGCCCAGGCCGCCGATGACGGTGTGGTTTTCCACAACCACGACCATGCGGCCGGTCCTGCCCGCCTGCGGATGCGGCGACCACGATGCAGCGCGGGCTGATCGCGGACAGCGAAAGGAAGTTCTTCGACCAGTTCAGCGCCGACCCGAACCTGAAGGTCAACGAGCTGGACAAGGAGGCCTTCCGCGCCGCATCCGCCCCCGGGGCCGGTCGAGGCCCTGCCCGAGATGTTCGACCGGCGCGGCAAGCAGGCGCTTTACGTCCTGGCCCAGCTTTGCGTGATCGGCGGCAATGCCGTCGTGATGGTGGTGGCGTTCCAGGTGGGCAACATGTCCTGGATCGACCTCAGCCCCGTGCTGGGCCTGCCCGCCACCTACAGCTATTTCGCGCTGTCCGGGGGCGCCGCCCTGGTGATCCTGGCCACGCTGGCCATCACCGTCCGCCTGGTGAAACTCGGCCTGGGCAGCTATGCCTTTCGCTGGTCCATCGGCATCAAGGACAGGCAGCCCCCAACGCCCATGACGGCGATGGAGGTGCTGGAGATCGCGCACCGTCACGGCCTGTCCGTCGTGCAATATGCCGACAACCTGCCGCTGGACCGGCTGTCTGCCGAAGACCACCGGGCGCTGAAGGCGCGGGCGGACGGATACGGCATGACGCTGGAACTGGGCACGCAAGGCTTCAATGCCGCCGAACTGGCCCGCTACATCCCCATCGGCCAGCGGATCGGGTCGAATATCCTGCGCGTGGCGCTGGATGCCGAGGACGCGCTGATCCCGGTGCCCGATCTGGCGGCGCAACTGCGCGAACTGCTGCCCGACGGCAAGGCGGCGGGGTTGCGCTTCGCCATCGAGAACCACTTCGACTATCCCTCGCCCCGGATGGTGCAGCTTCTGGACGCGGTGGCCGACGACGCGCTTGGCGTCTGCCTGGACGTGGCCAATTCGATCTGCGCGGGCGAATGGCCGATGCAGACCGTGCGGATGCTGGCGCCCCATGCCATCAACCTGCACTTCAAGGATTACCGGATCACGCCCGACCCTTACGGCGTGGGCTTCCGCATCCACGGCACGCCCCTAGGCCAGGGCCGCGCCGAACTGGCCGAGGTTCTGGACGCGCTGGCCCATTGCGACCCGGACATGAGCGTGATCCTGGAACACTGGCTGCCCCCGTCCGACGACATGGAGGCCACGCGCGCGCTGGAACACGAATGGCTGGACCGCACCGTGGCGGCGGCCAGGCGGCTGTTGGCGGGGCGGTAGGCCGGGGCCGGCCTTGCGACCGCGCCCTTGCCGGGGGGGCGCGATCAACAGGCGGGCTTTGACAGCCGCTTCCCGGTGGACCATCACAACGGCCGCGGCCCGGGCGTCTGCGCCCGCAACCGCGACCGCATCCGACAGATCACGAGGGGGGATCCGCACATGACACAGGTTTTCGACGCGCCCGACCGGTTCGCCGAAACGGCCTTGCAGGGCTTCTGCGCCGCCAATGCCGACCGCGTGCGCGCCGTCCCGCATGGCGCGGTGCGCGCCGCGCCGGGGCCGCGCGGCAAGGTGGCGCTGCTGGTGGGCGGCGGGTCGGGGCATTACCCGGCCTTCCTGGGCTATGTCGGCACCGGGTTCGCCGACGGGGCGGTGGCGGGGGATGTCTTCGCCTCGCCCTCGGCCGCGTGGATTTACGGCGTCGCCAGGGCCGCGAACCGGGGCGGCGGGGTGATCCTGGGCTTCGGCAACTATGCGGGCGACGTGCTGAACTTCGGCGCGGCCGCCGAACGCCTGCGGGCCGAGGGGATCGACGCGCGCCTCCTGGCCGTGACGGATGACGTGGCCAGCGCGGGGGCGCATGAGCGTTCCAGGCGGCGCGGCGTTGCGGGCGATCTGGCCGTCTTCAAGATCGTCGGCGCGGCGGCCGAGGCGGGCCTGGACATGGACGCGGTGATGGCCGTGGGGGCCAAGGCGAACGGGGCCACGGTGTCCTTCGGCCTGGCCTTCGACGGCTGCACGCTGCCCGGCCAGGGCAAGCCGCTGTTCACGGTGGATGCGGGCCAGGTGGGCATGGGCCTTGGCATCCATGGCGAGCCGGGCATCAGCACGCAGGCGATGATGCCCGCCGCCGATCTGGCGCGCACGCTGCTGGCACCGCTGCTGGCCGAACGCCCCGGGGACCATGACGGGCGCGTGGCCGTGATCCTCAACGGCCTGGGCCGCACGAAATACGAGGAACTGTTCGTCCTGTGGCATCACCTGACCGGGATGCTGGCGGACGCCGGCCTGACCCCGGTGGACCCCGAGGTCGGCGAATTCGTCACCAGCCTGGACATGGCGGGCTGTTCGCTGACCCTGACCTGGCTGGACGATCAGCTTGAAGGCTACTGGCGCGCCCCCGCCGACGCCCCCGCCTTCCGCAAGGGCACCGTCGCGCGGCCCCTGGACGCCGAGGCGGTGGACGCGGGCACCGAGACCGCGACCGCGATCGCCCCCGGCAGCGCCGCCTCGCAAGAGGCCGGTCGCCGCGTGGCCGCGCTGATCGGCCATGTCGCGAATGCCCTGGCCGATGCCGAGGAGGAACTGGGCCGCATCGACGCCCAGGCGGGCGATGGCGACCACGGGCAGGGCATGGCGCGCGGGTCCGCCGCCGCCGTGGCCGCTGCCGAAAGGGCGGTTATGGCGGGGGCAGGGGCGGGCACGGTCCTGTCGCGGGCGGGCGATGCCTGGGCGAACCGCGCGGGCGGCACCTCGGGCGCGCTGTGGGGCGTGGCGCTGCGGGCGTGGGGCCAGGCGCTTGGCGATGCCGGCAAGCCCTCTGCCCGAACCGTCGCGCAAGGCGCGCGGGCGGCGCAGGATGCCATCGTCCGGCTGGGCGGCGCCAAGGTCGGCGACAAGACCCTGGTCGATGCGCTTGTGCCGTTCGTTCAGGTGCTGGACGAACGGGTTGGCGCGGGCGAAACCCTGGGGGTGGCCTGGGCCGCCGCCGCCGCCCGCGCGACCGAGGCCGCGGACGCCACCGCCGGGCTGGTCCCCCGTCTGGGCCGCGCGCGTCCCCTGGCGGAACGCAGCCTGGGCCACCCGGACGCGGGCGCGGTGTCGCTGGCGCTGTGCGCCCGCGTGGTCGGCGCGAACCTTTGAGCCTGCTGCCGGGCGCCCTTGCAGGACAAAGACGCGTCCGGTCACGGGCCTGAACGCAGCCTTGCCAAGCTCTGACCCACATTCACCCCCCGGCGGGGCGGTATCCTGCTTGCAATCGTTTCGGCGCCCCCTCTAGATCGTGTGGGATCCTTCAAATCCGGCGCGGCGCTCGAAACGGAAGCGGTGCCCTCGGACAGCAAGCCAGTCGCGCGCAACGGCATCGTCCCGTGCGCCCACGCTTTCCACCCCTTATCGAACTCCGAGAAACTGGGGGTCGCGTCCACACGCAGCCTTGGCCATGGACCCGAAGATCGTCCTTTTGATGGCCGGGCTGAACGAGACCGAGGTCCGGGAAATCGTCGATCTCGTCCTGCGGCTGAACAGGCTGGGCACGACCTTTCTCGTGATCGAGCACAACCTGAAGGTCGTGCGCGCCTTTGCCCGGCGGGTGCTGGTGCTGAACCGCGGCGCCCTGCTGGCCCAGGGGACCGCGGACGAGGTTCTGGGCGATCCCGCCGTGATCGAAGCCTATATCGGAAGGACATCGGCATGAGCGGGCTTCGGCTGACGATCAGCGACCTGTCGTCCGGCCATGGCCAGATCCGGGTGCTGCGCGACATCTCGTTCAGCGTGGCCGAGGGCGAGGTGTCCGCCATCGTCGGCGCGAACGGCGCGGGCAAGACGACGCTTTTGTCCACGATCGCGGGGCTGATCCGGCCCACCGGGGGCAGGATCGTCCTGGGGGATCGCGACATCACCCGCCTGCCGGCGCATGTGCTGCCGGGCCTTGGTCTGGCGCTGGTGCCGGAAGGGGGGCGGCTTTTCCCGTTCATGTCGGTGCAGGACAACCTGCAACTGGGCGCCTATGGCGCGGTCTCGAGGCGGGAATCCGCAAGCCGCATGGAGGAGTTGATCGCCATCTTCCCGATCCTGGGCGAAAGGCGGACCCAGCTTGCGGGACGATTGTCGGGGGGCGAGCGCCAGATGTGCGCCGTCGCCCGCGCCCTGATGAGCCGGCCGCGGTTCCTGATGCTGGACGAACCCTCGGTCGGCCTGTCGCCCCTGATGACGGAAAAGGTGCTCGACACGGTGACCGCCCTGGCCCGGCGCGAGACGCTGGGCGTGGTGATCGTGGAACAGCGCGTGACCGAGGCCCTGGAGGTCGCCGACACGGCGCATGTGCTGGACCATGGCCGCATCGTGCAATCGGACCGGGCCGAGGTGCTGCGCAACGACCGCCGGATCCAGGAAACCTACATGGGGCTTTAGCGTTGCGCGGTGCTGCCGTCGCGGCCATGTGACGGCCGCTCCGCCAAGGCGAGGCATGACGGTGCGGTCAAGCGTACAGGCGGCGGATGCCCGCGTTGAAGCGCGCGATCTCGCGCGGCTCAGGCTCGCGGCCCGCGTAGATCTTCACGTACATCGGAATACGCTCCAGCCGCGTCTCGATGTCTTCCCGGGCCTGCATGGAGATATAGCCGATCTGCACCAGATAGACCGTGCGCGCCCGCACGTCGGCCTCGGCCTCGTCATGGCCCCAGCGGGCCATCATCCGGGACAGCGCCCCAAGCCGGGCCTCGTCGGCGGCCTTGACGCGGGCGGCGGCCCGTTCGTCCTGCAAGGCCCAGCTGCGCACCGCGAATTCCAGCCGCGAATCGAAGACGTTCGCCGACAGGAAGCAGGTCAGGACGTTCAGCATCGCCTCGGACACGCTTTCGGCGTATTGCGTGGTGGCATCCACCAGGGGCCGGGTCGTGCGGTCCTCCCAGCCGTCGATCAGGGCGGCCAGCAGCGCCTCTCGATCGGCGAAGAACCAGTAGAAGCTGGTGCGCGACAGGTTCAGCCGCTTGGCCAGGGGCAGGATCTTCACCGCGTCGATGCCGCCCTCGATCAGCGCCCGATAGCCGGCCTCGAGCCAGCCTTCGCGCGATCCGCGCCATCCGGTATCCGCTGCATTCGCCTGATCCATGATCCCCTGGATAGGCTGTCGCGCCCCTGCCGGCAAGCATCGCATCCAACCTTGAACGCCTTGCGTTCACCCATGTTTTATAACTTGACAGGGCTGAACATTCCGGGAAACATCGCCGGCACGCAAATCCCCCCTTTCGCAGGCAGATCATGTCCAACGACCCCCTCTTGCAGCCCTATCGGTTGAAGCACCTGACGCTTCGCAACCGGATCATGATCACCAGCCATGAACCCGCCTACCCCGAGGACGGGATGCCCAAGGACCGTTACCGCGCCTATCACGTGGAACGGGCCAGGGCGGGGGTGGCGCTGACCATGACGGCGGGGTCTGCGTCCGTGTCGCGCGACAGCCCGCCGGTCTTCAACAACATCCTGGCCTGGAAGGACGAGGTGGTCGGCTGGATGCGCAAGCTGACCGACGAATGCCACGATCATGGCTGCGCCGTGATGATCCAGCTGACGCATCTGGGCCGGCGCACCCGTTGGGACAAGGCCGACTGGCTGCCGGTGGTCTCGCCCAGCCACGAACGCGAGGCCGCGCACCGGTCCTTCCCGAAGAAGATGGAGGATTGGGACATCGCCCGCATCATCGGCGATTACGTCGATGCGGCGGAACGGATGAAGGCGGCGGGCCTGGACGGGCTGGAATTGCAGGCCTATGGCCACCTGATGGACCAGTTCTGGTCGCCGCTGACCAACGACCTGGACGGTCCCTATGGCGGCTCCCTCGACAACCGGCTGCGCTTCACCTTCGACATCCTGCGCGGCATCCGCGACCGCTGCGGGCCGGATTTCATCCTGGGGGTGCGCTATACCGGCGACGAATGCCTGGCGGGCGGGTTCGATGCCGGGGACGGAATCGCCATCTCGCACAAGCTGAAGGACAGCGGGCTGGTCGATTTCCTGAACGTGGTGCGCGGCCACATCGACACCGACGCGGGCCTGACCGACGTGATCCCGGTGCAGGGGATGCGCAACGCCCCGCATCTGGAATTCGCGGGTGCGATCCGGCGCGCCACCGATTTTCCCACCTTTCACGCCGCCAAGATCCCCGACGTGCCGACCGCGCGCCACGCCATCGCGGCGGGCCTGGTGGACATGGTCGGCATGACGCGCGCCCACATCGCCGACCCGCACCTGGTGCGCAAGATCGTCGAAGGGCGCGAGGACGACATCCGCCCCTGCGTCGGCGCGAACTATTGCCTGGACCGCATCTATCAGGGCGAGCTGGCCTTCTGCCTGCACAACGCCGCCACGGGGCGCGAGGAAACGATGCCGCATGTGATCCCGGCGGCGCCCATCAGAAAGCGCGTGACCATCGTGGGCGCCGGTCCCGCCGGCATGGAGGCCGCCCGCGTCGCCGCCGAACGCGGCCATGCCGTCACCGTCTTCGAGGCCGCCGACCGGCCCGGCGGCCAGATCCGCCTGACCGCGCTGCAGGAACGCCGGCGCGAGATGATGGCGATCATCGCCTGGCGCCAGGCCATGTGCGAGCGTCACGGCGTGACCTTCCGCTTCAACACCGTCGCCGAGGCGGGCGACGTGCTGGCCACCGATCCCGACGAGGTGATCATCGCCACCGGCGGCCTGCCCCATACCGAGGTTCTGACAGAGGGCAACGACCTTGTCGTCTCGGCCTGGGACATCCTGTCGGGCGACGTGAAGCCGGGCGGCGACGTGCTGATCCATGACGACGCGGGCGACCACGCGGCGCTGCAAGCCGCGGATCTCATCGCCGCGACCGGGGCCAGGGTGGAAATCGTGACGCCCGACCGCGCCTTCGCGCCCGAGGTGATGGCCATGAACCTGGTCCCCTACATGCGCAGCCTTCAGGCCCGCGACACGACCTTCACCGTGACCTGGCGGCTGCAATCGGTCGCGCGGGACGGCAACCGGCTGCGCGCCACCCTGGGCAGCGATTACGGCGGGATCACGCGCGAGCGGATCGTGGATCAGGTGGTCGTCAACCACGGCACCCGGCCGCTGGACGAATTGTATTTCGACCTGAAGCCCCTGTCCTCGAACGGGGGCGAGGTCGATTACGAGGCGCTGACCACCGGCGGATTGCAAGACGTGCGCACCAATCCCGGCGGCGCCTTCCGCCTGTTCCGCATCGGCGATGCGGTGGCCGCCCGCAACACCCATGCCGCGATCTATGACGCGCTGCGGCTGGTGAAGGACATCTGAGCCGGGACGATCCTCGTGCCCGGGAAGCGGGCATCGGGGACGTGGGACCGCAGCGGCCCGACATGGCCCAAGGCCGGCGGCAGCGGTCCGAAGGGACAGGGGCGGGATCGACGGACCCCGCCCGCGAAGGATCGGCCCGGGGATCAGGCAACGGCGGGTTTCGCGGCTTTCCGGCGCGTCCGGCTGAACAGGCCCAGCACGAAGACGAAGAACACCGGCACGAAGAACACCGCCAGGATCGTGGCCGAGACCATGCCGCCGATCACGCCGGTGCCGATGGCGTTCTGCGACGCGGCCGATGCGCCCGTGGCGATGGCCAGCGGCACCACGCCCAGGGTGAAGGCCAGCGAGGTCATCAGGATCGGGCGGAAGCGCAGCTTGGCCGCCTTGACCGCCGCGTCGATCAGGCTCATTCCTTCTTCCCGCAGATCCTTGGCGAATTCCACGATCAGGATCGCGTTCTTGGCGGACAGACCGATGATCGCGATCAGGCCGACCTTGAAATACACGTCGTTCGGCATGTCGCGCAGCATCACCGCCGCGATGCAGCCGATCACCCCCAAGGGCACCACAAGCATCACCGACAGCGGGATCGACCAGCTTTCGTAAAGCCCCGAGAGCAGCAGGAAGACGAACAGGATCGACATCGCGAACAGGATCGTCGAGGTGTTGCCCGAGCTGATCTCCTCCAGCGTCTGGCCGGTCCATTCATAGGCGAAGCCCTCGGGCAGTTCGGCCGCCAGCCGCTCCATCTCGGCCACGGCGGCGCCCGACGAGAAGCCGGGCAAGGCGTTCCCGGCGATCCGCACCGCGGGATAGCCGTTGTAGCCCACCACCTGGCTGGCGCCCTGGCTCCAGTCCACCGTGGCAAAGGACGAGAACGGCACCATGCCGCCGTTCGCGTTGCGCACGGTCAGGTTCAGGATGTCCTCGGCCTGCATCCGGCTTTCTTCCTGCGCCTGCACGATCACGCGCTGCATCCGGCCTTCGTTCGGGAAGTCGTTGACATAGGCCGACCCCAGGTTCGCCGACAGCGTCTGGTTGATGTCGGCAAAGGCCACGCCGAAGGTCTGGGCCTTGTCGCGGTCGATCAGGACCGAAACCTGGGCCGCCGCCGGCATCCCCTCGACCCGCAGGCCGGTGACGACGCCGCCGGTCCCCGCCTCGGCCATCAGTTGCTGGGCCGCCGCGGTCAGGGCCTGCTGGCCGTTGCCGCCGCGATCCTGCAAGCGGAAGCTGAACCCGCCCGAGGTGCCGAAGCCCGGAATGGCCGGGGGCGACAGCGAATAGATCTGCGCGTCCTTGGTCCCGAACAGGGCCATGTTGGCGTCGTTGGCGATCTGGCTCGCGCTTTGGTCGCGTTCGGACCAGTCGGTGAAGGTGATGAAGGCCAGCCCCGCATTTGGTCCCTGCCCCGAGAACGAAAAGCCCCGGATCCCCACGACGTTCTCGACCGCCGGGTTCTGGCCGTAATGGGTCTCGATCACCTGGATGGCGGCGTCGGTGCGCTGCGAACTGGCGGTGGGCGGCGTCTGGATGTCCGAAAGGATGAAGCCCTGGTCCTCGTCGGGCAGGAACCCCGTCGGCAAGGCGGTGAAGCCAAGGCCCGTCAGCACGACGATGCCCGCATAGACCAGCATCACCAGCCCGGTCCGCCGGGTCAGCATCGACACGCCGCGGCCATAGCGTTCGGTGGCCGCGTCGAAGCGGCGGTTGAACCAGCCGAAGAAGCCCTTCTTCTCGTGATGGCCCGTGACGGGCTTGAGGAAGGTCGCGCACAGCGCGGGCGTCAGCGTCAAGGCCAGAAAGGCCGAGAACAGGATCGACACCACCATCGTCAGCGCGAACTGGCGATAGATGATCCCGGTCGCTCCGGGAAAGAAGGCCATGGGGATGAACACGGCGGCCAGCACCAGCGTGATGCCGATGATCGCGCCCGAAATCTCGTTCATGGCCTTTTGCGTGGCCTCCTTGGGGGGCAGGCCTTCATGGGCCATGATCCGCTCGACGTTCTCGATCACGACGATGGCGTCGTCCACCAGGATGCCGATGGCCAGCACCATCGCGAACATCGTCAGCACGTTGATGGAAAAGCCCGCCACCAGCATCACCGCGACGGTGCCCGCCAGCGCGATCGGCACGACGATCGTCGGGATCAGCGTGTAGCGGAAGTTCTGTAAAAACAGGAACATCACGACGAAGACCAGGACCACCGCCTCGACCAGGGTGTGGATCACCTTCTCGATGGATTTTTCCACGAAGGGCGCGGTGTCATAGGGGATCGCATAGTCGATGCCCTCGGGGAAGAAGGCCGACAGCTCCTCCATGGTGGCCCGCACCGCCTCGGAGGTCGCCAGCGCGTTGCCGGTCGAGGACAGCTGGATGCCCACCGCCGCCGTCGGCTGGCCGTTCAGGCGCGAGGCGAAGGTATAGGTGTCCGCCCCCACCTCGATCCGGGCCACGTCGCGCAGCCGCACGGTCGAGCCGTCGGTGTTGGCGCGCAGCACGATGTCGCCGAATTCCTCGGGCCGGGTCAGCTGGCCCCGCACCAGCACGGTTGCCGTCAGCTGCTGGTTCACCGGATTGGGATCCGCGCCGATCTGGCCCGCCGCCACCTGGGCGTTCTGGGCGCGGATCGCGGCCGACACGTCGGCAGGCGACAGGTTCAGGCCGGTCAGCTTGTCGGGGTCGAGCCAGATCCGCAGCGCCTCCTCGGACGCGAAGACCTGGGCGCGGCCCACCCCGTCGATGCGGCGGATCTCGCCCACGACGTTGCGGTTGATATAGTCGCCAAGCGCCACGTCGCCCATGGACCCGTCGGTCGATGTCAGCGACACCATCATCAGGAAGCCCGCGCCGGCCTCCTCGACGGTGACGCCCTGGTCCACGACCGTTTGCGGCAGCACGGGTTCGACCCGGCTGACGGCGTTCTGGATATCGACCTGGGCCGTGCCGACATCCGTTCCGGGTTCAAAGGTCGCCGTGATCGAGATCGCCCCCGACACGTCCGAGGTGGATTCGAAATACCGGATGCCTTGGATGCCGTTCAGCTCCTCCTCGATCGGCTGGGCGACGGATTGATACATCTCGGTCGGCGAGGCGCCGGTATAGACGGTCGAGATCTGGATCTGCGGCGGCGCGACCTGCGGATATTGCGCGATCGGCATCTGCGGCAGGGCGATCAGCCCCGCGATGACGATGAAGATCGCGATCACCCAGGCCAGGACCGGGCGAAGAATGAAGAATTGTGCCATGCTGCGGTCTCAGCCCTTGGTGTTGGCGGCCTGCGCGGCAGGCGGGGCGGATGGTTGGGCATCCGCCCGGGGCTGCGCGCCCACGGGTTCGGGAACCACCTTGGCGTCGGGATAAAGCTTTTGCGCGCCTTCGACGACCACACGCTCGCCCGGCTGCAAGCCTTCCTCGACCAGCCAGCCGCTTTCCGAGGTCCGGCCCAGGGTCAGGTCGCGGCGCTCGACGGCATCCTCGCCCTTCATCACGTAGACGAAGGCCTGGCCGTTGGTGTCGCGCTGGACCGCCATCTGCGGGATGCTCAGCGCGTCCTTGCGGACCGCCTGTTCCAGCCGGGCACGGACATAAAGGCCGGGCAGAAGCATTCCGTCGGGATTGGGAAATTCCGCGCGCAGGGTGATCTGACCGGTCGAGCTGTCAACGCTGGCTTCTGAAAACAGCAGCTTGCCCGGATGGGGGTATTCCGACCCGTCGTCGAAGAACAGCCGCACCTGCGCCTTGTCGGGTTCGGCCATCATCAGTTCGCCCGTGGCCCGCGCGCGTTGCAGCGCGAACAGCTCCGAGGACGATTGCGTCACGTCCACATAGACGGGGTCAAGCTGCTGGATGGTGGCCAGGATGTCGGTCTGGGCCGTGACCAGCGCGCCTTCGGTCACCAGGGCGCGGCCGACGACGCCGTCGATCGGGGCCGTCACGTCGGTATAGCCCAGGTTCAGCCGCGCTTCCTGCAGGCTGGCATCGGCGATGGCCACGTCCGCATCGGCCTGGGCCAGGGTGGTGGCGGCGTTTTCCAGTTCGACCCCGGCGGTCACGCGGCGCTCGCGCAGCGCCTCGGTCCGGGCCAGCTGGTCCTGGGCGTTCCGCCGCGTCGCCTCGGCCCGTCGCAGGGTGGCCTCGGCGCTGGCCACGCGCACGGCATAGGGGGCCGGGTCGATCTTGTAGAGAACGTCGCCGGCCTTCACCACGGAGCCTTGGGTAAAGATCCGCTCGACCACGATGCCGCCCACGCGGGGCCGCACCTCGGCGGTGCGCGTCGCGGCCACGCGGCCGGGAAGCTCGTTCACGACGGGCAAGGGTCGCGGGGTCATGGTCAGCACGCTGACCGGCGTGGGCGGCATGTCCTGGGCGGTCGCGCGCGACGCCAGCGGCAGGGCCAGCATCGCCGCAAGAAGCCCGGGCAGAAGTCGTGATCTGTGCATGATCGGTCTTTCGGAAAGGAGGGTCATGTATCGGAAGGGGCGGAGGAGGCGGCAGACGCCCCCTTGTCGGTGTCGAGAGTGTCCACGAGACCGTCGAGCAGTTCCTGACGGGTGATCTCGTCAAAGCGGTGAAGGCCGAAGCATTCCAGGAAGAACAGGCCGTGGACCGCCAGAAGCACCTGCAGCATCCTTGCCCGGTCTTCCGCATCCGCCGCGACGCGCTGCGCATCCTCGGCCAGGGACGCGCGCATCAGGTCGCGGCATTCGGCGTGTTCGCCCATGCTGGCGCTGATCAGCATGGTGATCGCCACGTCGTCGTCCGTGGGCGCGTCGCGCGCCATGTCGATCATCGCGCGCAACCAGGCGTTGGGCCGTCCCGCATGGGCCTGGAGGGCTTCGTCGAAGCGCGCGCGATACTGGCAAAGCTGATGCCGCGTAAAGGCCGCCAGCAGCGCGGCCTTGCTGCCGCAGTCGTAAACGACGCTGGACTTGCTGATGCCGACTTCCCTGGCCACGGCGTCGATGCTGAGACCGCTGACCCCCTCGCGCCGGGCCACGCTTTCCACGGCCCCCATGAGGGCATCCCGGTCGATGGTACGCTTTCGTCCCATAGCCACCTCGAATCAATAGTCGAACGTTCGTTTATGAATTGGGGCAGGATCGGTCAAGGTGCAACGAACGTGATGGCCAGGGGCGGCCCGGCAGGACACGGGACGCGGCTTGAAAAGCCCGCCATGCCGGTTTCTTGTGCATCGAACGGCCCGCGCGCCCTTGCACCGTGCATTCCGGGCCTGCGTCAAGCCGGCTGGAAAGCCGCGGGGAAAACCTGCATTCCTGGACCGGCAGGATGGGTGCCGGACGGGGAAAGGATCCTTGGTGCACGAGCCGGAAAAGAACGCGAAGCGGTCTCGCGCCACGCTGGCGGACGTGGCGAAGAAGGCGGGCGTCAGCCTGGCGACCGTTGACCGGGTTCTGAACGAACGCGGGCTTTACAGCGCCGCGACGCAGGACCGGGTTCTTGCCGCGGCCCGGTCGCTTGGCCTGAGGCGGATCCTGCCGGCGCGGCATCTGAAGAACCTGCATGTCGAGGTCATCCTCACCCGTCCCGATCTGCCCCTGAACCAGAGGTTCGGCGACGAGTTCGAGGCGCTGAACCAACTGACGGGCAAGCTGGTCACGATCCACCGCAGTTTCCTCAGGAACGACGATCCGCTTTTGCTGGCGCGCCGCATCCGCGAGACGGCGTGCGACGGGATCGTGGTGAACGTCGAGGCGCACCCGGAAATCCACCGCGCGGTTCACGACGCGAGCGGGCGCGGCAAGGCGGTCGTGACCATCATGTCGGATCTGCCCCGGTCGGCGCGGCTGGCCTATGCGGGCATCGACCACCTGTCCGCCGGACGCAGCGCGGCGTTCTTCATGGCCAAGATGTCCCCCCGTCCGGGCGGCGTCGTCGTGCTGTGCAACCACCTGGGATACCAGGGCCACAGGGACCGTGTCCGGGGGTTCCTGGACAGCCTGGACCAGCACGGCGCCGGCCTGGACGTTGCCGCCGTGGTCGAGGGGCAGGACGATCCCGACATCTCGGAACGCAAGCTGCGCCGGGTGCTGGGGGAACGGCCCGACATCGTGGGGATCTACAACACGGGTGCGGCGAACCGCGCGGTCGCGGCGGTGATCCGAAGCGGCGTCCTGGCGCAGCCGCCCGTCTTCATCGGCCACGAACTGACCCCCTTCACCCGCACGGCCCTGCGCGACGGAACCATGACGCTGGCCATCGACCAAAGCCCGGAATTGCAGGCGCGGCTGGCCGTGGACATCCTGATGCGGCACTTCGGGATCCTGGACGCCGAGGAGAAGTCCGTGCCCCTGCGCCCCGAAGTGCCTTTCGTCCTGTTCGGCCCGGAAAACCTGCCCAATCGCTGATGGCTGATCGGCCGCCCCGGATGAGGGAAAACCCTCACCGGGATGCTCCACCCGATTGCCCGTCATGGGTAAAGTCGCGCCAGCACCGGGATGTGGAGGAGCGTCATGTCCGCCGATATCGAGACCCTTGAACCCAAGCGCGACGCGCGGACCGTGGATCCGGCCGGGATCTTCTTCGATCCCCTGTCCTATTCGGCCTTCGATCACCCTTACGAGATGTACCGGCTTTTGCGCGATCACGCGCCGGTCTATTACAACGAGCGCCGGGATCTGTGGGTCCTGTCGCGCTACGAGGACGTGCAGGCCGCCTTGCGCGACCACGCGCGGATGGTGAACGCGCTTGGCAACGACATGGACGGCACCCACGATTCCTATGGTCCCGGCAACCTGATCGCCCTGGATCCGCCCTATCACGGCGTCCTGCGGGATCTGGTCCAGCCGTCCTTCACCCCCAAGGCGGTCAAGGACATGGAGGCGCGGATGCGCGCGCTTGCCCGGGACCTGCTCGCCCGGTTCCGCGCGGCAGGCGGCGGCGATTTCGTGACCGATGTCGCCCTGCCGCTGGTGTTCGATTCGTCGATGCGCCTTCTGGGGGCGCCGGTCGGGGACACGAAATTCTGGCAGGACCACCTGCTCCGCTCGATGGCCCGGACCATCGGGCAGTTCGGGATCCCCGAGGACGCGGCGGCATCGAACCGCGAAGCCGAGGAGCATCTTGCCGAAGTGGTGCGCGGGCGCCGCGCCGAGGTTGCCGCCGGGATCAATACCGATGCGCCCGACGTGATCACGCAGATCCTGACCGCCGCCCGGAAGGGCGTCACCCTGGACGAGGCCGAGGAGGTCGGGCTTGCCCATCTGGTGCTGTCCGCCTCCACCGACGCGCCCGAGGCGCTGCTGACGAACTGTCTGGCCGTGCTGGACAAGTTTCCGGGCCTGCAAAGGCACCTCAAGGACAATCCCGGCGCGATCCGCAACTTCGTCGAGGAAACCCTGCGCTATGACGGGCCGGCCAAGAACCTGTGCCGCCAGACGACGGCCGATGTCACGATCCGGGGCGTCACCATCCCCCGGGATTCCCGCGTCATGGTGCTGATGGGGTCGGCCAGCCGGGATGAAAGGGTTTACGACGATCCCGACCTGTTCGATGTCGCGCGCCGATTCACCAGCAAGAACAAGATCCTGACATTCGGCGAGGGCATCCACAACTGCATGGGCGCCCCGATCGCGCGGCTTCTGGCCCAAGTCCTGCTGGAAGAACTGGTCGCGGGCCTGGACGGCGACGAATACCGGATCGTCGGCACGCCCGAACGCTGGGCCAAGCAGATGGTGCGCGGCTTTGCCAGCCTGCCCATGAAGATCGTGCCCGCGGGACGGGACACCCGCAAGCTCAAGCCCCATGCCTCGGCCGCGCATGTGCAAAGCCTGTCGGTCGGCTCGACCCGGCTGACGGTCGAGACGAAGGAATTCGAGGCGCCGGTTCGCGTGACCGCCAAGACGGTCGAGGCCGATGGCGTCGTCTCGCTGCTGCTGGCGGAAGCGGGCGGAGAGTTGCTGCCCGAATGGACGCCCGGCGCCCATGTGGACCTGATCCTGGGCGACGGCGTGCCGACCCGGCAGTATTCGCTGTGCGGCGATCCGCAGGACCGCAGGCAGTTCCGCCTTGGCATCCTGCGCGAACCTGCGGGGTCCGGCGGCTCGGTGCATGTGCACGACCGCCTTGCGGAAGGGGACGTGATCCGCATCCGCGGGCCGCGCAACAACTTCGAGCTGGTCCCCGCGCCGCGCTACGTCTTCATCGCCGGCGGCATCGGGATCACCCCGATCCTGCCGATGATCCGCGCGGCAGAGGCCGCAGGGGCGGACTGGACCCTGCATTACGGAGGCCGCTCGCGCGCGTCGATGGCGTTCACGGGCGAACTGGAACGCCATGGCGGCAAGGTGCGGATCTGGCCGCAGGACGAGACCGGGCTGCTGGACCTGGCCCATATCCTCGGCCAGCCGGATGCGGACACCAAGGTCTATTGCTGCGGTCCCGAGCCGCTTTTGGGCGCGGTGGAAAAGGCCTGCGCGGCCTGGCCCAGGAAGGCCCTGCACCTGGAACGTTTCGCCGCCCGTCCCCTGGGCGCGCCGGTGCGCAACGAACCGTTCGAGGTTCATCTTGCCCGCAGCCAGCGGACGCTGATCGTTCCGCCCGAACAGTCGATCCTTTCCGTGATCGAGGAAGCGGGCATCGGGGTCATGTCGTCGTGCGGGGAAGGCACCTGCGGCACCTGCGAGGTGAAGGTTCTTGAAGGCGAACCCGATCATCGCGATTCGGTGCTGGATGCGGAAGCGCGCGAAAGCGGCGACACGATGATGATCTGCGTGTCGCGCGCCTGCGGCAAGCGGCTGGTGCTCGACATCTGACTTGCCCCCCGGGGGCATTTCCCTTGCCGGGCCGGGGAACCGGCCCGGCAAAGGCATGGCCGGGTCTAGATGTTTTCCGAGGTGTGGATCTCGATCGGGATGTTGACCCTTTGCGCCCCGGCATCCGGCCCGGCCTTCTTGGCCTTGACCATCGTGTCGATGATCTCGCGGGCGAAATGCGCCAAGGGATAGGACAGGGTCATCGTCAGCGTCCCGTCGATCAGGCCCGCCCGCGTCGCGTCGAAAAGCTCGTATCCCACGCACACGAAATCGGGGTCGCGGGGCCGGTCCCGCAAGGCGGCCAGAACGCCGGTGATGCCGCCGCCGGACACGAAAAGACCGCACATGTCCGGGTGTTCCGCGAACAGCTTTTCGGTCATCTCCTGCGCGATGGCAGCGGATTCGAAGGTCGAGACGGGTTCCAGCGGGATGAAGCCCGCGTCCTGTTCGCGCAGATAGGACCGGAAGCCGCTTTCGTTGATCTCCTGGTTGCGATAGCGGTGATTGCCGAGAAGAACCCCGATCTTGCCGGGCTTGCGGCAGATGCGGTGAAAGGCCCAGGCCGCGCTCCGGCCCTTCTTCCAGTTGTCGTGGCCGATGTATCCGACATTGCCGCGCGCCGACAAAGGCCCGATCAGCGCCGAAACCGGCGTGCCCCGTTCCAGAAGGCCGGTGATCGCATCCGAGATCACCGGATGCTCGAACGCGACCAGCCCCAGGGAATCGCAGGATGCGCCATGCGCGCGGATCCGGCCCGAGACATGGCCGGGCGAAAGATCATCCAGATATTCGAGTTCGAGTTCGATGGTCGCATGGGGAAAGCTTTCGGCCGCGCGTCTCAGGGCATTGCCGAGGTCGCGATAGAAGACCCTGTGCCCTTGCTGCAGCAGGATCGTCAGGCGATAGGCTTCCCGGGTTTTCCGCACGGACCGTTCGATCGCCCCCAGTCCATAAAAGCCGATCCTCTCGGCGGCATGAAGCACGATCTCGCGCGTGGCGCCGCGCACGGCGGAGGCATCCTTGATGACGCGGTTCACGGTCGCCACGGAAACCCTGGCCTCCCGCGCGAGATCCTTGATCGTCGGTCGCGGCATCAGTCCCACGCTGTTTCATTTCGTATCATTCGGAATGCTGGCAGATGTTTTTTGAAACAAAATATCCAAGCCATGATCAAGCGTATTGATTCAAATGATGTCAATAGACCATCAAGGAACCGACTGGAACGCATCATTGCATCCCGGTGATCGACGAGGTTGGGAGGCTGTGTCGAATGCTCCAAGCAGGGAAAGTCTTGCCAGTGCGGCAAGCCCGGACGGGCAGGCAGCAGGCCGCGCGATAGCAACCTTGCCGGACCATCGCGCTGGCGACAGCCGTGCCCGAAGGGCGCAGGTCGTTGCGGCGCGGATTTTCCGACTGCCCCCGGGGCAGTCCAGACATCCCAGGGAGGGAAACACGAATGACCTTGATCAAGACCCTGAAAGCCACGGCCGCGGCTGCCGTTCTCGCGATGTCGGCCGTGCCGGCGTTCGCCGCCGACATCGCGGTGATCGCGGGATCGCAGGAGGACGGCTTCTTCAACCTCATCAAGAAGGGTGTCGATGACGCGACCCTCATGGTCGAGGCCAACGGGGGTTCGGTGAACTACCTGCGGACGCCGAACTACGACAATTTCGGCCCCGATCTCGTCAACCTGATCAACCAGGCCGTGGCCCAGGGCGTGGACGGGATCGCCATCCCGATCTGGGTGGCCGAGGCGCAGGTTCCCGCGCTTCAGGCCGCCGCCGAACAGGGCATCGTCATCATGCTCTACAATTCGGGCCAGGAACTGAAGGATGATGTCAAGGCGCTGAACTACTTCGGCGCGGACGAATTCCTGGCGGGCTACGAGGGCGGCAAGTACATGGTGGACCAGGGCGCCAAGAAGATCCTGTGCCACATCACCACGCCGGGCGCGGTGAACCACGAAACCCGCTGTTCCGGCGTGGAAAAGGCCGGCAAGGAAGGCGGCGCCCAGGTGATCGTCCTGCGCACGCCGGCCAACCTCGACGGCGACATCACCGGCACGGCCGAGGCGGTCAAGGCGGAACTGGTGTCGGATCCGGAAATCGACGCGGTGATCTCGCTGGCCGCGTGGTCGGGGGACGCCGCCAGCAATGCGGTGGACCAGATCGGCACGGGCGACCGGGTGATGCTGGGGGTCTTCGGTCTCAGCCCGGCGATCCTGGACCGCATCAAGGCCGGCACCCAGAAGATGGCCATCGACCAGCAGCCCTATCTGCAAGGCTATCTGGCGACCTCGATGCTGGCCGCGCATATCGACTTCGGGACCGACGTGAACACCGATCCGGTCCTGACCGGCCCGGCGATCATCGACGCCTCGAACGTCGAATCCACCCTGGCCGGTGTCGCCAAGGGCGCCCGCTGATCCAAGGCGCGATGGCGGTCCCGGGCGGATGCCCGGGGCCTTCGCACTCTTTCACCGGATCCGACGCGCCCGTTCGGATGCGCAAATCCCATGCCGGGAACGACAAGGATGAACATGGAACGCACGCCAGGAACGCCTCGACCCACGCTGCCCCTTTCCAGGTCCGGGACAAGCCAGTCCTATTCCATAAGCGCGCTGTTCCGCAGGCCCGAGACCGGGGCCTTCGTGGGAATGGTGCTGGTCTTTCTCTTCTTTTCCTATTTCGGCTATGACCGGAACTTCCTGTCATCGTTCGGAACCTCGTCCTGGGTGAACATGGCCTCGACCATCGGGATCATCGCCATTCCGGTCGGCTTCCTGATGATCGCCGGGGAACTGGACATCTCGATCGGCGCGATGGTGCCCGCGGCCAAGATGTCCATGGCCATCGCCTGCGGCTATTACGGCCTGCCGATCGGGGTCGGCCTGCTTGTCACCTTCGGCATCGCCATCGCGGTCGGCTGGATCAACGGGATGCTGGTGACGCGCACCAAGGTGCCGTCGCTGATCGTCACCCTTGCCACGCTGTTCGCGATTTCGGGCCTGACGCTGTTCCTGTCGCTGTGGCTGACCGACACCACCAGCCAGGCCCTCACCTCGCCGGCCTGGGCCAAGTTCGTCTTCGGCGATTACCACGTCTGGGGCTTCCAAAGCTCGGTGTTCTGGTGGATCGCCATCGCCATCGCGCTGTATTACGTCCTGCACCTGTCGCCCTGGGGGAACTGGATCTTCGCCCTGGGCGGCGACAAGGAAAGCGCCCGCAACGCGGGGATCCCGATCGACAGGCTCAAGGTCTCGCTGTTCATCCTGACGGCCGTGGCCGCCGCCCTGTCCGGGGTGTGCGAAACCGTGCTGTCGAATTCCGCCACCACCACCACCAACTTCGCGCTGATCTTCAACTGCATCATCGCGGTCGTCGTGGGCGGGGTGCTTCTGACGGGCGGGTTCGGGACGGTGGCGGGCGTGGTCTTCGGCACCGCCACCCTTGCGATCGTGCAGCAGGGCATCGGCTACACGCCCTTCGACCGCAACCTCAGCTCGCTCATCATCGGCGTGCTGCTGCTGATCGCGGTCCTGATGAACGACACCTTCCGGGACCTGGCCACGTCGATGTCCACCGCGAGAAAGGCGAAATAGCGTTCCGGCGCCGGCCCGTTCACCTTTGCCCAAATATCCCGCAGGGGGACCGGGGGACGTGAAGTCCCCCGGCTTTCGCCAAGGCCGGCCGGGGTTCCGGCGACATCCCGTGCCGGACCGACGCCGCAGCAGGCGCGGGACCCGGGCGCGTCGCCCCCCCGGGAAGGGTCACGGCAACGGCCCGGACGCGCCTTCCCGCCGCCGCATCGCTTCCAGAAGGTCGCTGCGCGCGGTGCCGATCAGCGCCTCCATGGCGGCGCGCGCCCGGGCCGGCTGGCGCATCCGGATCGCTTCCAGCACCGCGCCGTGCAGGCCGATGGCATGGTCGAAGGTCTGGCTGTAGCGATTGGTCATCTGGAGGCTTGCCAGCAGGCCCGCGCGGATGGCGATGGCGAACTGGCGAAAGACCCAGTTGCCGCAGGCGTCGATGATGGCGGCATGGAACTCCAGGTCGGCCTGGCTCCAGGCCTCGGTGTCGCGGCCTTCCGAGGCCACCATCCGCTCGAAGGCGCGGGCGATCTCGGCCAGTTCCGCCGCGTCCGCGCGGCTTGCCGCCATCTCTGCCGCCGCAGGCTCCAGCATCTGCCGCGCCTCGATCAGGGCAAGATAGAACCGGTCGCCCCGCGCATGGCGCATCGCCGCCTCGAGCACGAGGGGGTCGAGATAGTTCCACTGGGAATGCGGCATCACCACCGTGCCCGCCCGGGTGCGGGACCGCACCATGCCCTGGGCCGCCACGTATTGCATCGCCTCGCGCAGCGTGGTGCGGCTGACGCCATAGGCTTCCTGCAACTCGGTCTCGGTGGGCAGGGTCGCGCCCTCGGGCAGATCGCCCGACACGATGCGATCGACAAGCCCGGCCAGCACGCCGTCCATGACCTTCCGCTTCGTCCCGGGCCGTTCCAGCCCGCCCGTGCGCACCCCGTCATCCATGGCCGATCCGTCCCCCCCCCTTGCCGTGCCGCGCCAGCATACAGGATTGCCGCATGCAAAAAAGATCGTATTTAAGTTTACAATAAATACGATCAATGCTACTCCGGCTGCCGGCAGGGAGGCCAAGGGGGGACATTCCGGTGCGCATGTCGGCACGTATCCGAACGCAAGGGCCGGTGGCGGGCTGATGCGCATCACCGCCATCAAGACCTTTCTGGTGCCGCCGCGCTGGTGCTTCGTGAAGGTGGAAACCGACGAAGGCATCGCCGGCTGGGGCGAGCCGGTGGTCGAAGGGCGCGCCGCCACCGTGGCCGCCCTGGTCGAGGAACTGTCCGACTATCTGATCGGCAAGGATCCGGGGTTCATCGAGGATCACTGGACGGTGATGTACCGCGGCGGCTTTTATCGCGGCGGCGTCATCCACATGTCGGCCATCGCCGGGATCGACCAGGCGCTGTGGGACATCAAGGGCAAGGCGCTCGGCCAGCCGGTCCATGCGCTTCTGGGCGGTCAGCTGCGCGACCGCATCCGCGTCTATTCCTGGATCGGCGGCGACCGTCCGGCGGACGTGGCGGCGAACGCCAGGGCCGTCGTCGCGCGCGGCTTCCAGGCCATCAAGCTCAACGGCTGCGAGGAGATGCAGATCGTCGATACCAACGCCGCCGTGACGCGCGCGGTGGAAACGATCATGACCGTGCGCGAGGCGGTGGGACCCGACATCGGCATCGGCGCCGATTTCCACGGCCGCGTCCACCGCCCCATGGCCAAGGTGCTGGCGCGGGAACTGGACGCCGCCCGCCTGATGTTCATCGAGGAGCCGGTGCTGTCGGAAAACCGCGAGGCGCTCAAGGAGATCGCCAACCACACCTCCACCCCCATCGCCCTGGGCGAGCGGCTGTGCTCGCGGTGGGACTTCAAGGGGGTGCTGGCGGACGGCTATGTGGACATCATCCAGCCCGACCTGTCGCACGCCGGCGGCATCACCGAATGCCGCAAGATCGCCGCGATGGCAGAGGCCTATGACGTGGCCCTGGCCCCGCATTGCCCGCTGGGACCGATCGCGCTGGCCGCCTGCCTGCAGATCGACGCGGTCAGCCATAACGCCTTCATCCAGGAACAGTCGCTGGGCATCCACTACAACCAGGGCAGCGACCTGCTGGACTACCTCGCCGATCCGTCGGTCTTCGCCTACGAGGATGGCTTCGTGCGCATCCCGCAGGGACCCGGACTGGGGATCGAGATCGACGAGGAACACGTGATCCGCCGCGCGGCGGAAGGCCACCGCTGGCGCAACCCCGTGTGGAGGCACGCGGACGGCAGCCTGGCCGAATGGTGAAACGAAATCCGATGGGAGGATGCAGATGATGAAACCGATGAGAACCTGGGCGGGCGCCGTGGCCGTCGCCGCCCTGCTGGCCGCCACCGCCGGCGGCGCGCTGGCGCAGGACATCAAGGCCAAGCTTGGCCACGCCATGCCGCAGGAACATCCGCAGGCGCAGGCGCTCAACCGCTTTGCGGAGCTGGCAGGCCAGTACACCGACGGGCGCGTCGAGGTGAACGTGTATCACGGCTCGATGCTGGGCGGCGACGACAAGATGCTGCAATCCACGCAAAGCGGCACGCAAGAGCTTTTCTATGGCTCGCCCGCGCCGCTGGCCGGCAAGGTCAAGGAAGTGCAGATCTTCGACTTTCCCTTCCTGTTCAACGACATGAAGGAAGTGGACGCGGTGACGCAGGGTCCCGTCGGCGACAGGATCTTCGAGATCATGAAGGACCATCACCTCGTGGGCCTTGCCTGGGGCGAGACGGGCTTTCGCCAGTTGTCCAACAACCGCCATCCGGTGGAAACGGCCGAGGACATCAAGGGCCTGAAGATCCGCGTCATGCAGAACCAGGTGGCGCTTGACACCTGGCAGGCCCTGGGCGCGAACGCCCTGCCCATGTCCTATGCCGAGGTGTTCACGGCCTTGGAAACCGGGGCGCTGGACGGGCAGGAAAACCCTTATGTCCACATGTACGCCAACAAGATCTTCGAGGTGCAGGACTATGGCACCACGACGAACCACGTCTATACGCCCTGCATGTTGCTGGCCTCCGACGAGTTCTGGGCCAAGCTTTCGCCCGAGGATCAGGCGGCCCTGGTGAAGGCGGGCAAGGAATCCATGGCCTACCTGCGCGAGCTGATGGAGAAAAGCAACGCCGACGTGGTCGCCAGGCTTGCCGAGGAAGGCATGGAGGTGAAGCCC
The DNA here is from genome assembly GCF_009708075.1 of Paracoccus lichenicola. GTDB lineage: Bacteria > Pseudomonadota > Alphaproteobacteria > Rhodobacterales > Rhodobacteraceae > Paracoccus > Paracoccus lichenicola. The sequence continues at coordinate 125,726 of NZ_WMBT01000010.1, forward strand.
ATGCCCGAGGCCGAGATGGCCAAGCTGCGCGAGGCGGTCAAGCCGGTGATCGAGAAGTACAAGCCCGTCGTCGGCGCCGAGCTGGTGGACGAGGTGATGGCAACCATCCAGAAGGTCCGCGCCGGGAACTGAGGCGCGCGCCCCCCGCGGCCCGGAACGGGGCCGCGGGACCGGACAGGGAGGGAATTCATGTCACGTCTGTTCTTCGCCACGCTTGAGAACGCGCTCAAGGTGATGCTGGCGCTGATGGTGGTGCTGGTCTTCGGCAACGTCATCCTGCGCTACGGCTTCAATTCCGGCATCACCATGTCCGAGGAGCTGTCGCGCTTCCTGTTCGTCTGGCTGATCTTCCTGGGGGCGTTCCTGACGCTGCGGGAACGCGCGCATCTGGGCGTGAACGGGCTTGTCCGGCTGTTGCCCTATCGGGGCCAGCGGGCGGTGCGGATCTTCGGGGACGCGGCCTCGCTTTTGTGCTGCATCCTGCTGGGCCTTGGCGCCTGGCGGCAGGTGCTGGACAACATGCAGAACCATTCGCCCGTCGCGGGCATCCCGATGGGGGTGGTCTATTTCTCGTGCGTGGCCTCCAGCGTCGGCATGGCGGCGCTGTTCGCCCGGTCGGTCCTTCAGGTGGCGACCGGCCGGATCCCCGACGACGAGATCTTCGCCAGCCATGGCGAGGAGCTGATCGAGTGACCGTGCGCCTGCAAGAGGGACAAACCCCATGACCATCGTCGTCTTCGTGGCCTCGCTGTGCGGCGCGATGCTGCTCGGCATCCCCGTGGCCTTCGCGCTTCTTGTCTGCGGCATCGCCCTGATGTGGCACCTCGACATGTTCGACGTGCAGATCCTGGCCGAGAACGTGCTGGACGGGGCCAACAACTATCCCCTGATGGCGCTGCCCTTCTTCGTGCTGGCGGGCGAGCTGATGAACGCGGGCGGCGTGTCCAAGCGCATCGTCGGCGTGGCCATCGCGCTGGTGGGCCATGTCCGCGGGGGCCTCGGCTACGTGGCGGTGCTGGCGGCGCTGGTGCTGGCCTCCATCTCCGGCTCGGCCATTGCCGATTGCGCGGCGCTGGCCGCCGTGGTGATCCCGCTCATGCGCAAGTCGGGCTATCCGGTGCCGCTTTCGGCGGGCCTGGTGTCCTCGGCCGGGATCGTGGCGCCGCTCTTGCCGCCGTCGATCCCCTTCGTGGTGTTCGGCGTGGCGGCAGAGCTGTCGGTCACGCGGCTGTTCATGACCGGCATCGCGCCGGGGCTGATGATGGCCGCGACCCTGATGGTCACCTGGTTCTTCTATGCCCGCAAGGACGACCGCATGATCGCGCGGCAGACCTTCGACTGGCCGCGCCTGTTCCGCGCCCTGCGCGAGGGGTTTTGGGCGCTGCTGCTGCCCATCGTCATCATCGGCGGCATGAAGTCCGGCGCCTTCACCCCGACCGAGGCGGGCGTGGTGGCCGTGGTCTATTCGCTGGTGATCGGCATGTTCGTTTACGGCGAGCTGAAGCCGCGGATGGTGCCCGACCTGCTGCTGCGCGCCGCCAAGACGGCCAGCACGGTGATGTTCCTGGTGGCCTGCGCCTATGTCTCGGCCTGGCTCATCACGGTGGCCAACATCCCGCAAGAGATCGCCGATGTCGTGGCGCCCTACATGGAGAACAAGATCCTCTTCATGTTCATCCTGATGGTGGTGGTGTTCCTGGTGGGCACGGCGCTGGACCTCACGCCCACCATCCTGATCCTGACGCCGGTGATGATGCCCCTGGTGCGGCAGGCCGAGATCGACCCCTATTACTTCGGGGTGATGTTCATGATGAACAACGCCATCGGTCTCATCACGCCCCCGGTGGGGACCGTGCTGAACGTCGTGTCCGGCGTGGCGCGGGTCGAGCTTGACCAGGTGATCCGGGGGATGCTGCCGTTCCTTGCGGCCTACACGGCGCTCTTGTTCCTGTTCGTGCTGTTTCCCGACCTCATCCTCGTGCCGGCCTCGTGGCTGCGCTGATCCCGTCGCGGGCAGACCCTTGCCGCCCGCGCCTTTCTTCCTTTGGCGGACCTCATGACCACTTCCCATTTCGACCTTTCGGGGCGCACGGCGCTTGTCACCGGATCGACCCGCGGCCTTGGCCTTGCCTATGCCGAGGGGCTGGCCGCCGCCGGCGCGCGGGTGATCGTCAACGGCACCACGCAGGCGGGCGTTGACGCGGCCCTGGCGGGCCTGCGCGCCGCGGGCCACGACGACGTGGCGGGCCTTTGCTTCGACGTGGGCGACCCCGCCTCGATCGCCGACGCCTTCGCGCGGCTGGACGCCGAGGGCGAGGCGGTCGGCATCCTTGTCAACAACGCGGGCATCCAGTCGCGCAACCCGATGGTGGACGTGACGCTGGCCGACTGGCAGCGGGTGCTGGACGTGAACCTGACCGGCGCCTTTCTGGTGGCCCGAGAGGCCGCGCGGCGGATGATCGCGCGGGGCCAGGGGGGCAAGGTCGTCAACATCGCCTCGCTCACCTCGGCCGCCGGGCGGGCGACCGTGGCGCCCTATACCGCCTCCAAGGGCGCGCTTGCCGCGATCACCCGGACCATGGCGGTGGAATGGGGTCCGCACGGCATCCAGTCGAACGCCATCGGTCCCGGCTATATCCTGACCGAGATGAACGCGGCCCTGATCGAGAACAAGGAGTTCGACGCCTGGGTGCGCGCCTCGAACCCGTCGGGCCGCTGGGGCCGCCCCGAGGAACTGGTGGGCACCGCCATCTTCCTGGCAAGCCCCGCCTCCGATTACGTGAACGGCCAGACCATCTATGTCGATGGCGGCTGGCTTGCGCAGCTTTGAGGATTAGGCAATGAAGATCACCGCCATCGAGACGCTGCGGACAGAGGAGTTTTCCAACGTCCTGTGGGTGCGGCTGCACACCGACGCGGGCCTGATCGGCCTGGGCGAGACCTTCTACGGCGCGGGCGCGGTCGAGGCGCATGTCCACGACGTTCTGGCCGCGCGCCTTCTGGGCCGCGATCCCCTGCGCATCGAGGCCCATTCGCGCGAGATGGTGAACCTGCCGATGGCGCAGGCCTCGACGGGGGCGGAATACCGCGCGGCATCCGCCATCGACCTGGCGCTGTGGGACATTTTCGGCAAGCATTGCGGCCAGCCGGTGCACCAGATGCTGGGCGGGCTGTGCCACGACCGGGTGCCGGTCTACAACACCTGCGCGGGCTACGGCTATGTGCGGTCGAACCGCATCCGGCCGGTGGACACCTGGAACTTCAGCGCGGACCAGGGTCCCTACGAGGACCTGAACGGCTTCATGACCGACGCGGGCGCGCTGGCGGAAAGCCTGCTGGATCAGGGCATCACCGGCATGAAGATCTGGCCCTTCGACCCCGCCGCCATCGAGAACGACGGCCGCTTCATCACCGCCGGGCAGATGCGCCGGGCCGTCGAGCCGTTCGAGAAGATCCGCCGCGCCGTGGGCGACCGGATGCAGATCATGGTGGAATTCCATTCGCTGTGGAACCTGCCCACCATCAAGCGCATCGCCCGCGTGCTTCAGGACTATGACCCCACCTGGTACGAGGATCCGATCCGCATGAACTCGGTCTCGGCGCTGTCGGAACTGGCGGCCAGCACCACGGTGCCGATCTGCGCCTCGGAAACGCTGGGGTCGCGCTTTCCCTACAAGGACATGCTGGAGGCGGGCGCCATCGGCGTCGTCATGACCGATCTGGTCTGGACCGGCGGGCTGACCGAAGGGCGCAAGATCGCGGCGCTGGCCGACACCTATCACCGGCCCTATGCGCCCCACGACTGCACCGGTCCGGTGGCCTATGCGGCGGCGGTGCATTCGGCGCTGTCGCAGCCCAACACGCTGATCCAGGAGTCGGTGCGCGCCTTCTATACCGGCTGGTACAGGGAACTGGTGACCGAGGTGCCGCGCATCGAGAAGGGCCACGTCCTGCCGATGGAAGGGCCGGGCCTCGGCACCGAGCTTTTACCGCAGGTGTTCGACCGCCCCGACCTGACCGTCCGCCGCTCGGCCCTGTAAGGAGGCATTCATGCAAGCCGTCGTCATCCACGCCCCCCACGACCTCCGCCTGGAGGACCGCCCCCTTCCCGTCCCCGGTCCGGGCGAGGTGCTGGTCCGCGTCCGCGCGGGGGGCATCTGCGGGTCGGACCTGCATTACTATCACAACGCGGGCTTCGGCACCGTGCGGATCCGGGAACCCATGGTGCTGGGCCACGAGGCCGCCGGAGAGATCGCCGCCCTGGGCGAGGGCGTGACCGGCCTTGCCCTGGGCCAGCGCGTCGCCATCAATCCGTCCCGCCCCGTGGGCGACGACGAATACATCCGCGAAGGAATGCGCCAGCACGCGATGGACATGCGCTTCAACGGTTCGGCCATGCGCATCCCGCACGAGCAGGGCTTCTTCCGCGAGGCGGTGGCGGTGCCCGCTGCCCAGGCCGTGCCCGTCCCCGACGGCACCCCCTTCGAGGTGGCCGCCTGCGCCGAGCCGCTGGCGGTGGCGCTGCACGCCGTGCGCCAGGCGGGAAGCCTGACGGGCAAGCGGGTGCTGGTGACGGGGGCGGGCGCCATCGGCTGCCTGGTGATCCTTGCCGCCCGCCATGCCGGCGCGGCGGAAATCATCGCCACCGACATCGCCGACCCCGCGCTTGTCACTGCGGCCAAGGTCGGCGCCGACGTGACGCTGAACACCGCGGCGGACGCCGGGGCGCTCGACCGCTTCAAGGCGGACAAGGGGCGGGTGCACGTGGCCTTCGAATGTTCGGGGGCCGGGGCGGTGCTGGCGTCGCTTCTGGACGTGGTGCGCCCGCGCGGCACCATCGTCGCGGTCGGCCTGGGGCGCGACGTGACGCTGCCCATCGCGCCCATCGTGACCAAGGAACTGGTGATCCGCGGCACCTTCCGCTTCGACGCCGAGTTCGCCTGGGCGGCCGACCTGCTGGGTTCGGGCCGCATCGACGTGACCCCCCTGCTGTCCGCGCAGATCCCCGCCGCCCGCGCGGTCGAGGCCTTCGAGCTTGCCACCGACCGCGCCCGCGCGGTCAAGGTGCACCTGACCTTCTGATCGGGCCGCTGCGTGTCGGGCGGGACGCCGCGCCACCCCGGGATCCCCGCGCCGCGCGGCATCGGGAAGGGGATGACGTTCGTCCTGGAACCTGCCAAGGTCGTGGCATGATCGTCCGTCCCCGTCCCGGCCTGCTGACGCTGTTCTTCGTCCTCAAGGGGTCGATCATCCTGCGGACCTGGCCGCATCTGGCCGCGGTGGGCGCGCTGTCCGTGATCGTGGTGGCCGCGCATCGCCACGCGCCCCAGATCGTGCCGGGGATCAATCCCGCGCCCCTGACGCTGATCGGCATCGCGCTGTCCGTGTTCCTCAGCTTTCGCAACAACGCCTGCTATGACCGCTGGTGGGAGGCGCGCAAGCTGTGGGGCCAGATCATCCAGTCGGCCCGCGACATCGCCCGCCAGACGGTCGTTCTGGACAAGGGGCCGGACGACGTGTCGCCCGAGCGGCGCGAGATCCTGACGGCGATCATCGCCTTCGGCCATGCCGCCGTCGGGCAGTTGCGGCACGGGACCGGCACCCGGGCCGCCGGCGGGCCGGCCCTGTTCGCCGCGCCCGCCGACACGATCCTGCACCCCGTCGCCGCGAGAGTCGGGCTGTTGTCGCGCCAGGGCCGCCTTGTCCCGGTCGAGGCGCTGGCCCTGAACGGCAGCCTGGGCCACCTGACGCAGGCCCTGGTCGGCTGCGAGCGCCTGTCGAACACGCCCTTGCCCTTTGCCTATACGCTGCTTCTGCATCGCACGGCCTATCTGTTCTGCTTCCTGCTGCCCTTCGGGCTGGCCGACATGATGGGCTGGTCCACCCCGCTGGCCGCCATGCTGGTCGCCTATACCTTCTTCGGCCTGGACGCCCTGGGCGAGGAACTCGAGGAACCCTTCGGCCTGCTGCCGAACAACCTTCCCATCTCGGCCTATGCCGCGGTGATCGAGATCCACCTGCGCTCGGCCATGGGGGAAACGGATCTGCCGCCGATGCCCGTCCCGCAGGATTACGTGCTGACGTGACGCCAGGGCGGCCACGGGTTGCCCGGCCGCCTGTCAGCCCAGCCGTCGATAGCGGCCATCGCGATAAAGCAGGGGATCGGCCGGCGAGGGTTCCCAAAGCCCCCTGACCTGCCCGATCAGGATCGCATGGGTCGGAGACGGCAATTCCTCGCGCAGGTCGCAATCGAAGATGCAGGCCGCATGGCGGCTTGCCGGGGCGCCCGTTTCCATCACCGCCCAGTCCCCGTCCCGGAACCGGGCCTCGCCATGCAGCCCGGCGCGGCCGGCAAAGGTGTCGGCCAGGTCCGTCTGGGATTCGGACAGGACGTTCAAGGCGAAGTGACCGGCGGCACGGACAACCGCCAGCGCCGCGGAGTGCGCGTGAAGACAGGCCAGCACCGAGGGGGGATCGTCGGACAGCGAGCAGGCGGCAGTGATCGTGACGCCCGCGCGGACCCCCGCATGTGACGCCGTCAGGATCGCCACGGTCGAGGCGGGCTTGCGCATCGCCCGGCGAAACGCCGACGGATCGACGCCGGGCCGGGCGATGTGCAGGATAGGCTGTTCGGGCATGGGCGGATCCTTCTTCTGCCATGGCGATGTCCTGCGACGGCAGCGCCCCCCGATCAATCCGGGATGCCTGGTTGCGTTTGGTTGGGCCACCGGGATGCACCTTGCATCATCAGGATGGATCGGGATGCCCAAAAAATTAGCGCGGGAAGGGCGTTTTTGCAGCCGGGACCCCCCGCCGGATTGACGCCGGGCACGACAACCAAAAAACTGGTCTTCAATGGTTGAAGGGATAGCGGATGGCGACGCAGTTCGAGATGGTGAAACTCTTCAGGGCAGAACTGGACCTGTGCAAGCTCACGCCGCGGGAAACGGTCGTCGTCCTGACCGAAGGCGACATCCGTGCGGATTACGCGCAGGCGATGATGCTGGCGGCCCGGGAAATCGGCGCCACGGTCTTTCGGATCACCGTCCCGGAACGCGAGCGGCGCGAGATGCGGCAAACGGTCGGCCGCACCGCCATCGCGGGAAACCTGCCGGTCATCGACGCCCTGAAGCGGGCCGATCTGGTGGTCGATCTGATGGGGATGCTTTTCAGCCACGAGCAGAACGAGATCTGTGCCGCCGGAACGCGGATGCTCTTTGTCCACGAGCCGTTCGACATCCTGGCCAAGAACTTCCCGACGCCCGATCTGCGGCGGCGGGTCGAACATGGCGAACGCCTGCTGGCGGCGGCCAGGGTCATGCGCATCACGTCCCGATCGGGGACCGACGTGACCTACCAGCTGGGCCAGTACCGCGTCATGACCCAGTACGGCTATACCGATCAGCCCGGACGCTGGGACCACATGGGCACCGGCCAGGTGCTGAGCCAGGCCATCGACGGCAAGGTCGAGGGCAAGGTCGTCATCATGCCGGGCGACGTGATCGTGGCCTTCAAGAACCGCCAGGTGGAATCGCCCGTCACCCTGACGATCAAGGCCGGCCATGTCACCGCAATCGAGGGCGACGGCATGGACGCCGCGCTGATGGCGGATTTCATGGAAAGCTTCGACGACCCCCGTGCTTATGCGGTCAGCCATATCGGCTGGGGGCTGCTCGGTTCGGCGACATGGTACGACAACGTCATCACCGACACGCGGCCCCTGGAAATCGGGGTCAACTCGCTCAGCTATCATGGCAACGTGCTGTTCTCGCTGGGACCGAACAGCGAACTGGGCGGCAACAACGACACGGCCTGCCACCTCGACATCCCGCTGCGCAAGGCGACGCTGACGCTGGACGGGCAGGTCATCGTCGATAACGGCCGCATGGCCATCCCCGAGATGCAGTTCACGCCGGCCCCGGCGCATTGAGGATCCCATGGAACTGTCCGACAAGACCGCGCGCCAGATGTTTCAGGAACTGCGCGACGATCCGAACCGCCTGATCTACGACTTCGGCAAGCGCCCCATGCTGATCAACGTCGATCTGCAATGCGCCTATACCCGGCCGGACACCTACGTCACCGCCTACGAGACCGATCCCGGGCAATGCGATTACGTGAACCGCCTGGCCCGGCGGCACCGGATCCTGGGCCTGCCCGTCGTCTGGACCCATGTCGGCTTTTCCGAGGATGGCGCCGATTGCGGCATCTTCGGCAGCCGCGACGACACCCCCGACAGCCTGCAGAACATCAAGCTGGGGTCGCCCCGGGCCGCGCTGGATCCGCGCCTGGACGTGCAAAGGGGCGACATCGTGCTGAACAAGAAGATGCCCTCGGCCTTCTTCGAGACGCATCTGCAATCGCTGGCGACCTTTCACGGGATCGACACCATCGTCGTGACCGGCGGCTCGACCTCGGGCTGCGTGCGGGCGACGGTGGTGGATGCGCTGTCGCGCAGCTTCCGGGTCGTCGTGCCCGAGGAATGCGTGGCCGACCTGCACGAAAGCCCGCACTTCGCCAACCTTTACGACATGATGAAGAAATATGCTCGTGTCTGTTCCTTCGCCGAAACCGACGCCTGGCTCGCTTCGCTTCGATCCGGCGCCCGGGGTGGCCGCATCCAGCGCGCGGCTGCCCCATCTGCATGACGACGCGGCGCCCCTGCCCGCCCGGCTGCGCGGATCGGTCATGTTGCTGGGCAATTTCGACGGGTTGCACCGCGGGCACCGGGCGCTTCTGGCGCGGGCGTCCCTTGTCGCGGCGGCGCAAGGCCGGCCCTTGTCCATCATGGCCTGCGAACCGCACCCGAGGCGCTTCTTCGCCCCCGGTCTGGCGCCGTTTCGCCTGTCCTGCGGCGGCGCGCGCTATGCCGCGCTGGCCGAGGCGGGCCTTTCCCTGATCTGGACCCCCCGCTTCGACCGGGAGTTCGCCGCCCTGCCGCCCCGCGACTTCATCGAGCGGTTCCTGGTGGCCGGGCTGGCCGTCGCGCATGTCGTCGTGGGCGAGGATTTCCGCTTCGGCGCGGGACGCGCGGGCGACACGGGCCTGCTGCGCCTGCAGGGCCGCCGTTGGGGTTTCGGCGTGGACGTGATCAAGGATGTCGTCCGGGATGGCGACAGGATCTCGTCCTCGCTGATCAGGCGTTCGGTCGAAGCGGGCGAAACGGCGCGCGCGGTCGATCTGATCGGCGGGTCCTGGCGCATCCCGATCTTCTGCGCGGGCCTGGAGTGCTATCATGTCCATGACGAACAGATCCTGCCGCCGCCGGGGACCTACGAGATTTCGGCCTCGTGCCGCAGGGGCGGGAACCTTGGCCGCCATCGGATCGGGATCCGCGCGGACCGGCATCTGACGGGCGCATTGCCGGCAAGCGCCAGCAGCGTGGTTTTCGGCTAGTCCGCCGCGCAGACCCTGCCGCAGGTCAGCGATCCTTTCCGGCCGACAAGCTTGCGGAAATCAATGCCGGTCCCCGCGCCAGCCGGGCCGCAGGACAGCCCCTCGACCGCCATGTCCACGCCTTCGGAATTCAGCCACGACACCGTGCCCGTCGCCGCGTCATGACGGAAGGGCAGCGAAACGGTCCTGCCTGGCGGGACCGGGTCCATGTCGATCACATACCAATGCGCCAGCGTCAGCCGGCAAAGAACGGGCGCATGGCCGCGGTTCGACAGGACGACCGGGCGGGACCGGGCCGGCGGGCCGGCAAGGTAGTTATGCGACCGGAGCCATTCGGGCAGGTCGGCCTTGCCCGTGTCGTAAAGCCCCTCCCCCGCCGCGGCGGGCAGGGAAAGAAGCAAAAGGGCCGCCGCCATCCCGGGCATGAAGCGCGGCGATGACGCCATGCCGGCCGCTCAGTCCAGGCCTGCCAGCTTGCGGGCCAGCGTCACGTGCGCGCTGCGGTCGTATTCGTTGAACAGCCGCGTGCGCAGGATCGGCGCGGGGGTGGCGTTGACGTTCTCGAACAGCGCCACGCGGCCGGCATGGGACGAGGTGGTCAGGTCCCAGATGAAGTTCATCACCCGTTCCTTCTCGATGCCCGAGACGCCGTGACCGGGCAGAAGCTCGACGAGGTGATGGCCGATGTCGGGGTTCTCGAAGGCCTTCCTGCCGAACCGCATCACCAGCCCCTGTCCGCACAGTTCCTGCAAGGTGTGGATCATGTTCGGGTAATGCTGGATCGAATACATCCGCCCTGCGGTCAGCAGCGGGATGTCGGGGGCAAAGACGCCCTGCTCGGTCGGCTGCGCCTGCGCCTCGGCCGCCAGAACGAATGCGCGCAGGGTCTGCGCATACTGGATCAGGTTCGCGACCAGCGCCTGCACCGGCTGGAACCTGGCCGTCCCCAGGATGTCGAGCACCAGCTGCGCGCAGCCGACGAAAAGCTGGGCCTTGACCGCCAGGCGCGACAGGATGTGCCAATGCGCCCAGTTGCAGGTCCTGCCGTAATAGCTCACCAGCTCCTGGTCGCCCAGGTTGAAGATCCGGTCCTGCGGCACGAAGACATCGTCGAAGATGACCAGCTGGTCCGCTTCCTCGCCCTTGTGGTTCAGCGGGTGGTCATGGGGGTCGGCACCGGGGTTCGACAGGCATTCGCGCGACACCAGCTTCAGCCCCTCGGTCGCGATCGGGATCGAACCCCAGATGCAGGCCTCGGGCGGGGTGCCCTCGTAGGCGAGGTTGGTGAAGAAGATCTCGTTGGTCTGCGCGGCGATGGAACCCACCGATTTCGCCCCCGAGATCCGCACGCCGCCCTTTTCGACCGCCGTCACCCGCAGCAGCGAGGCGGCCTGCGCCAGGGGTTGCGAGCGGTCGTTCTGCGGGCCGGTCAGGCTTTCGGCGCAGGTGATCCCGTTCAGCTGGCCGTATTCCATGTAACGCTCGATGTTTTCGGCGAAATCGGGCGACAGGCCTGCGAAGGTGGACTTCTTCTTGCGAAAGGTCGGCAGATAGGCCCAAAGCCCCATCGCGATGGACGGTCCCAGGTCAGGCGGGCGGCCATAGGTGCCGGCGGTCTTGCGGGCGGTGTATTCGATCATCCGGCGCCGCTCGGCCAGGTCCTCGCGCGACATCGGCGCCTGCCAGGACCGCGACACGACGGCGCCGAGGCGCGGCTCGAAATAGGTCGTGTCGCCGGCATGTTCGGGGCTGAACTGATCGTCGAACATCTCGGCCAGAACGTCGATTCCGGCGGCCAGATGCGGGGCGTCGAAGACGCTGCCCAGCTCCTGGCCCTCGACCCACACGCGGCGGCCATCGTTCAGCGAGGCCTTGTACTCGGCCCCGGTCCTCAGCCTGCGCACAGGTTTGGTGTCGGTCATCTGGTTCATCGGGTTTCTCCTGCTGGTGTCTGGGATGAAGCGGGTCAGCGTTGACCGCGGCGATAGGGTTGGCCAAGCGCCGAGGGCATCCGCGCATGGCGGCCGAACAGGACAAGGACGGCCATCACCGCCACGAAGGGCAGCATCTGGATCACGTCCGTTGGAATGGCGATGCCGCCGACCTGCAACGCCGTCGTCACGGCCAGGCACATCCCGAACAGCAACCCGCCGCCCAGCACGGACAGCGGACGCGAACGGGCAAGCATGGCCAGCACAATGGCGATATAGCCCGCGCCCCCGGTCATGTGCGGCACGAAGATGCCCGAGGCGATGACGGCCATGTAGCCGCCGCCAAGGCCCGCCATGGCGCCGCCGACGATCACGGCGGCGCTGCGGGTGGCCACGACCCCGATGCCGGTCGCGTCCAGCGCGTCGGGGCGCTCGCCGGCGGCGGCAAGGTTCAGGCCCAGAAAGCTGTTGCGATAGATCAGCGCGAACAGGGCGGGCGCCAGAAGGCCCAGCCAGGTGACCGGATGGTGGTGGAAAAGCGCCTGCCCCAGCACCGGGATCCCCGACAGGCCCGGGATCGCGATCCGGGGCGCGGCGTCGAGCCGGGGATAGGTCCGGGCGAAATGCGCATGGTGCAGAAGCGCCGTCACCCCGGCCGCCCCCAGGGTCAGGGCGATGCCGACGATGATCTGGTTCATCCCCATCCGTACGCAGAAAAGCGCCATCAGCGCGCCAAGGCCGGCGCCGCAGGCCAGGGCCGCAAGCAGCCCGCCCCAGATCCCGCCGCCCGCAAGCGTGGTGGCGAACCCGGCATAGGCCCCCGACAGCATCATGCCCTCGACCCCGATGTTCAGGACGCCCGCGCGTTCCGAGAACTGCTCTCCCAGGGCCGCGAGGATCAGGGGAATGGCCGACACGACCGTGCCGGTCAGAAGCGCCGCAAGAAAGGTCTGGCTCAAAAGCGATTGCATGTCATGTCTCCGCGCGGCGCTGCGCCAGGTATTCGGCCAGCGCCAGAAAGATCAGCACGAAGCCGACCAGGACCAGCGTGAAGTCCTGCGGCACGTCCAGGCGGGTCGCGGCGCTGGCGCCGCCGATCTCGAGCACCGAGAAGGCGAAGGCCAGAAGGATCAGCGCAAGGCCGTTGAAGCGCGACAGGAAGACCAGCGGCACGACGGCAAAGCCGTAGGCGGGGTTCCAGCTGGCCTGCATCTTGCCAAGCGCCCCGATCAGTTCCACCGAACCCGCAAGCCCGCCCAGAAAGCCCGACAGGCAAAGCACGGACATCGCAAGGACGGGACCGCCAAAGCCCGCATGTCTGGCCGCCGCCGGGTTCAGGCCCAGGACGCGGAACCGCAGGCCCGCCGCGGTGCGGGTCATCATGGCATGGACGCCCAGCACCACCAGCAGCGCAAGAACCAGGCCGACGTTCACGTCGGTCCCGGGGATCATCGGCAGGCGGTCCCCGACGGCCAGGGTCAGCGTCTGCGGTTCCAGCGATGCGGGGTCGCGCAGCCAGAGCTTGACCAGGGCCGCGACAAGCGAGGTCGCGATCAGGCTCATCATCAACCCCGAGATCACCTCGTTGGTGCCGTGGCGGGCACGCAGCCAGGCGGGCGGCAAGGCCCACAGGGTGCCGGCCACGCCCCCGGCCAGCGCGCTCAGCCCCAGGGCAGGGGCAAGCGGCATCGCCTGCACCAGATGCGGCGCAAGCGCCCCGGCGGTCAACATGCCCAGCATGTACTGCCCGTCGATGCCGAGGTTCCACAGGCCAGAACGGAAGCTGACGATCAGCGCCGCGCCCAGGATCAGCAGCGGGATCATGTGGACCAGCGTGGCCTGCAATCCCCGCAGCCGCAAAAGGCCCCGTTCCAGCACATAGGCGTAATAGGCCAGCGGATCGGTGCCGATCGCGGCCAGGACCAGTCCCCCCGCGACCAGCGCAAGCACGATGGGAACCAGCGTCGTCCCGACAAAGGGCGGCACCGGAACGCGGGACCGCGGCGGCAGGCGGGACACGGGCGTGATGCCGGCGGCTTCGCTCATGCGGCGGCCTCCCCGGCTGCGTCTTCGGCCGCGCTTTCGGGCAGGCCGGCCATCAGGCGCCCGACCCTGTCCCGCGCATCGGGTCCGTTCCCGACGATGCCCACCATGCGGCCGCGCAGCATCACGCCGACGCGATGAGAAAGGGCCAGGACCTCGGACAGGTCGGTCGAGACCAGGACCGTCGCAAGGCCTGCCTGCGCGGTTTCGCGGATGCGCGCGCGCGTGGCTTCGATGTTGCGCAAATCCAGCCCGTGGGTGGGCTTGTTGTAGATGATCAGCCGGGGGCTGCCCGCCAGTTCGCGCGCCAGCAGCGCCTTCTGGATGTTGCCCCCCGAAAGCTTGCCGATGGGCGTCTCGGTCGAGGGCGCGCGAACGTCGAATTCCCGCATCCGGGCGCTCGCATGGGCCTGGATGGCCCGGCGCTCGGCAAAGCCCTGCTTCCAGAAGGGCGCGCGGCCCAGATCCTTCAGCAGAAGGTTCAGCGAGACGGGCAGCGTCGCCACCGTGCCCTCGCCGCCGCGGTCGTCGGTCACGTAGCGCAGGCCCATGCCGTGGCGCTGGCGGATCGAGCGGCCCTGAAGATCCTGGCCGCCCAGCATCACCCGGCCCCGGGACGGGATCTGTCCGGCCAGGGCCTGGACCAGGGGTGTCTGGCCGTTGCCGTCCACGCCGGCGATGCCGAAGATTTCGCCCGCGCGCACATCGAAGCGGATGTCCCGGAAGGCCTGGCCCGACAGGTCCGACACCTCCAGCATGGTCGCGTCCCCTGCCCGGGGCAGGGCAAGGGACGGCGCGGCCAAGGCGTTGGTGTTGGCGACGGCGGTGCCGAACATCATGCCGACCACCCGCTCCATCAGGGCGGGACGCGGCAGGGCGCCGAATTCCGCGGTCCCGATCCCCCCGGCGCAGCGCCCGCCGCGCAGGACCGAGACGCGGTCCCCGAAGGCCAGCGCCTCGGTCAGATGATGCGTGATGAAGATGATCGAGACGCCCTGGGCGGCCATGCGGCGCATCATCGCCCCCAGCTCCTCGACCCCCTGGGGCGACAGCATCGACGTGGGTTCGTCCAGGACCAGCACGCGCCCGCCGCGCCACAGCGCCCGGATGATCTCGACCTGCTGCTGCTCGCCCAGGCTCAGGCCGTCCACGCGCGCCTCGGGCGGCACGTCGATGCCGAAGGCCCGGGCGTCGCGCCGGAAGCGTTCGGCGACGGCGGCCCGGCGGGGGCGCTGCCACCAGGGCGTGCCCAGAAGCAGGTTTTCCGCCACCGTCAGCGTGGGCACCAGCATCCGGTGCTGGTAGACCGTCCCGATGCCCAGCCTCAGCGCATGGCCCGGCGAACTCAGCGCGACCGCCTGGCCGTCGATCAGGATCGCGCCCTCGTCCGGGCGCTGGATGCCGGCCAGCATCGAGATGAGCGTGGACTTGCCGGCCCCGTTCTCGCCCAGCAGGGCATGGACCTCGCCCGCCTGGAACGCCAGCGAGATCCGGTCGTTCGCGACGACGCCGGGAAATCGCTTGGTCACCTGATCCAGCGCGACGATCGGAACGGCCGGTTTCATGGCGCGACCGTGGCGCTCATCATCGGGCGGACCCCGGCGGCGTCGGTCACCACGTCGACCTTGATGTCGCCCGCGATGATCTTCTGCTTGACCGCCTCGATCTCGGTCCAGGTCCCGGCGGGGATGTGGTCGGTCTTCAGCAGCCGCTGGGACCCGTCTTCCAGGCTCAGGGCGTAACGCTGGCTGCCGAACCTGTCGGCCTTGGCGTCCTCGACCATGCGGGTGAAGACCGGCGCCATGTCCCAGATGACCGACGACAGCAGATGGCCCTTGTCGATGCTGCTCTTGTCGCCGATCACGTCGATGAACCAGACCTTCTCGCCGCCCGGCGGGGTCACGGTCTCGACCGCCTGCATCATGCCGAAGGAAGACCCGTTGCCCTGGCCGAAGATGATGTCGGCGCCCGAGGCGATGACGCTTTCCGTGACCCGCCGCGCCCCGGCCACGTCGGCATAGGCGGCCGGGCCGATGACGGCATAGCGCAACGCGATGTCGGGCGAGACCGACCGGACGCCCTGGGCGAAGCCTGCCGATTGCGCGTTCCAGTTCGGGCTTTCCGCCGAGACGACGATGCCGATGATCCCGGTCTTCGTGGTCCGGGCCGCCAGCACGCCGGCCAGGAACGAACCCTTTTCGCCCATCATGGTGTAATCGGCGATCAGCGGCGGCTCGGACGGCGCGTTGGCCGCGACCAGCACGTTCATCTCGCGCGCGATCTCGGTCGCCTCGGTCGTGTAGCCCGAGGCATGGGCGATGATCAGGTTGGCGCCGTCGTCGGCCAGTTCCCGCAACGTGGGACGGATGTTGCCATAGCCGAGGCCCTGGGCCACGATCGCCTCGGTGCCGGTCGCCGCGGCCGCGGCCTCCAGCCCCTCGACCCCCTGCTGGTTCCAGCCGAAATCCGTGCCCTGCTCGGGCGTCACGATGGCGATGGTGTCGATCTGCGCGGCCTGCGGCGCCAGGGGCGCGGCCAGCGCCAGCGCGGCGCAGGCGGTCGTCATCCGAAGCAGGCGAGAAAATGGCGTCATGTGATTCCCCATTGAGCGTTCAGGTTTTCGGCGGGATGGACCGGCTTTCCGGCAACCGTTGCAGCTTCTGCGGCTGTCTCAACCAAGCGAAACGGTCGCGCGACTGCTTGTCAACCGGATGTCGCCAACAGGTCGTGGTTGGATGGCGCGCCGGGGGTATTCCCGGCAGGTCTGGATAATTCTTACGCAGCGAACGCGGTTTTCAGGACATCACGGATCAAGCTTTGGGCCTTTCCTGCACGACGGGGCAGAATCAACCAGACTGGATGGTTGAATCCCGGCGCGCGGGTTGATAGCACGGATCCACAAGGGGAGAGCGGCCAGGATGCAGTTCGTCGAAAACGGCCCGCGCGAGGGCGGCCGGAAAAGCGGCCCGGCGGCCGAGCCTACGCCGGCGCAGGCAGAGATCATGAAGCGGGTCCGGGTCGAGATGGAAGGCGACGGTCCCCTGCCGGCAGAACGGAAGCTGGCCGAGAAGCTGGGCGTCAAGCGCCACCAGCTGCGCATCGCCCTGTCCTATCTGCGCGAGGCGGGCGATGTCCCCCGGGCCAAACCGCGCAATCGCCGCAGGGACGCGCAGCCCGGCCCTTCGGACATCACCAACCACACCAACCCGGTCGAGGTCATCGAATTGCGCATGATGATCGAGCCGACGCTGGCCCGGCTGGCTGCCCTGCGCGCCACGCCCAGCATGATCGCCGACATGAAGCGGGTCGCCGACGCCATCTCGAAGGGCGGGCGGGACAGGTCGGGCGACCTGCACCGCATGATCGCATCGGCGTCCGGCAATGCGCTCGCCTCGGAAATCTACGGGCTGCTGCGGCGGGTCGAGGCGGCGGTGCGGCTGGATGTCGGGCACGGGGGATCGCTGCGCCCGCTGTCAGACACCGACGAACACCTTGCCATCATCGAGGCCATTTCCGAACGGCGTCCCGACCTGGCAGAGCAGGCCATGCGGCGGCACCTGTCGTCGATCCACCAGATGATGATCGCCGCCGGCCTGTCCTGACGGCTCATTCGCCCGGGGGCGCGACAAGGGCCAGGGGGCGGCGGCGGACCATCCTGCTCAGGGCGCGCGCGATCGGCGGGCCGGCCAGGACCACGGCGAACAGCCGGATGACCTGCATGGTCATGATGAAGGACAGGTCCGCCTTCGCGTTCACCGCGATGATCGCGATGGTCTCGATCGAGCCGGGCACGGTGGCCAGGATCCCCGTCAGCAGATCGACGCCGACCAGCCAGGCCAGGATCATCCCCGAGACCCCGCAAAGGCCCATCAATCCCAGAGAGAACAGGATCACGGGCCAGAAGACCGCCATGGCGCCGCGGATGATCCGGGGCGAGAAGCGCAGCCCGACATGCGCGCCCAGAACGAAATAGGCGCAAAACAGCAGCCAGCCGGGCAGCGCCAGATCGACCCAGCCACCGCCCTGCAAAAGGGCGGCCAGCAGCAACGGCACCAGCGTCGCGGCGGCGGGAAGGAAGGACAGGCAGCGCGCCGCCAGGGGACCGGTCGCCGCCAGGGCCAGCGTCGGCAGGACGCCGGGATGGAAGGCCGCCCCCCCGGCCTGCGGCGGAACCGCGGTGGTGTCGAACATCAGCCTCGAGACGACCGACATGACCACGATCACCGCGATCAGCCGCACAAGCTGGATAAAGGCCACCACGCGGCTGTCCAGTCCGCGCTCGTTGCTCATGGCGATCACCGCGCCGGCCATGCCGGGCAGGAAGCCCCAGATCGCCTCCTCCTCCTCAACCTGCGTCAGGCGACCCAGAAGCAGCCCGGCCAGGCAGGCAAGCGCCAGCGTCATGGCCGCGAAGACAAGCACAAAGGGCCACAGGTCCACGATCCGCAAGGCGATCTCGGGGGTCAGGTAATGCGCGATCATGCAGCCCGCGACACCCTGGGCTGCCTCGTGCGGGCCGGCGGGGATGCGCAGCCCGGTGCCGCGGACACCCAGCCAGGTCGCGACCAGCACCGGACCCACCAGCAGCGCCGCCGGGACCTGGGCCAGCGCCAGCCCCAGGACGGCAAGCCCGCCGCCCCCCAGCAGGACCGCCAGATCCCGCAGGGTCCGGCCATCGGCCAAGACGGATCCGCCCGGCGCGGATTTCGGGAACCGCGTCATGTCGCGACAAGACCCGGGGGGTGCGGGCGCCCCAGGCCTTCCGCGGCAAGGCGGCCTTCCATCGCCGCGGCATGGGCCAGAAGCTGCGCCTCGCGTCCCCGGCGCGCCACCACCTGCACCCCCAGCGGCAGGCCGCGCGGACCAAGGCCCACGGGAAGGGTCAGGCTCGGCAGTCCCAGCAGGGTCCACCTGACGTTGTAATCCGCGCTGCCGGTCGAGCCGAGGCCCGGGGGCGCCTCGCCCGGGGCCGCGGGCGTCAAGAGGACATCCGCCGCGCCGAAAAGCGCATCGAGATCCGCAAGACAGGCATCGCGCATCGCCAGCCCCCGCGCATGAGCGTCGGGACTGGCCATCTCGCGCTGGCGCTGCATGAAGGCGCGGGTGATCGGCGTCACCCGGTCGGCCCTGCAATCACGCTCCCAGGCCAGGGCGGCCGAGGCTTCCCAGGCAAAGACCTGGTCCTGGGCAGGGCCAAGGCCGTCCCACCACGCGGGCTGGCGGGCCGTGTCCGCGCCCAGGATGCGCGCGACCCGGGCCAGCCGCTCGGCACAGGCGGCCTCGACCGGCAGGCCTTGGCTCTGGTCGGGCAGGAACAGGGCCGCGCGCGCAGGGGCCGGCGCGGGCGTCAGCCAATCGGGCCTGCGGGCGCAGACTGCCGCGAACAGCGCCGCGTCCCCGGCATCGCGGGCCATGATGCCGACGACATCCAGGCTTTCCGACAGCGCCTTGACGCCGGTCCTGTCGATCACGCCCGGGCCGACCTTCAGCCCGACGACGCCGCAAAAGGCGGCGGGCCGGATGGTCGAGCCGGATGTCTGGGTGCCGAACGCCAGCAGGCAGGCGGAAACCGCCAGGGCCGCCGCCGAACCCGAGGACGAGCCTCCGGGGGTGTGGTCCGGGCCATGGGGGTTGCGGGTCGGACCGGGGGACAGGGCGGCGAATTCGGTGGTGACGGTCTTGCCCAGGACGACGGCCCCTGCCCGTCTGGCCAGATGCACTGCGGCGGCGTCCCTGCCCGGCCGGTGGCCCGCATGGACCGCCGAACCATGGGCCGTCGGCATGTCGGCCGTGTCGAACACGTCCTTGATCCCCAGGGGCACGCCCGCCAGTTCCCCCTTGCTTCCTGCATCCACCTGCCTTGCCGCCCTTCGGGCCGACTCGGGGTCGAGATGCCGGAACGCCTCGACACGCGGCTGGCTGTTTCGGGCCTGTTCCAGAAAGCGTTCCGTCACCGACAAGGCCGTCAGGGCGCCCGAGCGGACGGCCCCGGCGATCTGGCGCGCGGTCACGGCGGCGATGTCGAAATCCGGCGGCAGGCTCATGCGGGAACCCTTTCGCCGGCCTGCGGCAGGGGCGCGACCTTGTGCGCCCAAGGCTGCGCGGCCTCCAGTTGGGCGGCGAGCCGAAACAAAAGCGCATCCTGGCCGAAGCCCGCGCCGAACTGGCAGCCGACCGGCAGGCCCGCATGGGTCCAGTACAGCGGCACGCTCATGGCCGGGCACCCCGAGGCATTGAAGACCGCCGTCAGCGGCGCATGTGCCCAGAAGCGGTCGTAGAACGCATCCAGCGGCAGGCCCGCGCCGGCAAGATGGCCAAGCCTTGGCGCGATCTGCGCGGTGGTGGGCGACAGATAGACATCCACCCCCTGGAAATAGGCGCCCATGTCGCGGCTTGTCCGGTGAAGCTGCTGGACGGCGGCCAGATACTCGATGCCCGTGCGCCGCCGGCCTTCCGCGACCCATTCGGCATTCACCGGCTCCAGCAGGGCGTCGGGATCGGACATCCCGGCCGCGCGCCCGGCAAGATCGACCGTCTGCGCGCAGGACACGCCCGCGATCACGCGCCAGGCCCGCTTCAGCGCGGCATTGTCATAGGGGGGCGCAAGCTCGACCACCTCGTGGCCCAGATCGGCCAGCAGATCGGCGGCGTGGCGGGCGGCCGCGATGCAGTCGGGCGCCGTCTCGATGCCCTCGGGCGCGGCCAGGTGCAGCCCGATCCGCAGCCTTTCCGGCGGTTGCTTCAGGGCCTGTTCATAGCGGCCGGCGAAATGCGGGGCCGCATAGGGATCGCCGATGTCCGGGCCTGCGCCCACGTCCAGCATCCGCGCCGAATCGCGCACGCTGCGCGAGACGGCATGGGGCGTCGCCATGCCCGCGATGCCTTCGGCCGTGGCAGGGCCGACCGGATTGCGCATCCGGCTTGGCTTGAAGCCGAAGACGCCGCAATGGGCCGCCGGAACGCGGGTCGAACCCGCCCCGTCCGAGCTTTGCGCGATCGGCACCACCCCCGCCGCGACCAGGGCCGCCGACCCGCCCGAGGACCCGCCCGCCGTGCGTTCGGGGTCCCAGGGGTTGCGGCAGGGACCATGCAGGGCAGGCTCGGCGGTAAAGGACAAGGCCAGCTCGGGCGTGTTGGTGCGGGCGCAAAAGACGAAGCCTGCCCGGCGATAGCGCGCGGCCAGGGTGTTGTCCGCGGCGCAGGTATTCCCGGCAAAAAGCCGCGAGCCGAGGCTCATGACCGAACCGCGGGCGGCGATGCCGATGTTCTTGAGCGGCAACGGCACCCCGGCAAAGGGACCGGCGCACCCGGCGGGAACGGCATCGGCGATGTCGTGCACGACCGCATTCAGCCGGGGATTGACCGCCGCGATCCGGGTCCGCGCGTCCCGCAGGAAATGGTCGGGCGCGACCGATCCGCTGCTGACCGCCTGCGCCATGTCCGTCGCGTCAAGCCGTTCGGGTGGGGTCATGCGCGGCTCCGTTGCTGCCTTGCCAAGGCTATGCATGGTTGACAAACCACCGTCAACCCGAAGCGTCATTTTTAGGATTGGTTGGATTTGGTTGAACGAAACATGGTCACTTTCCATGCTGCGCCGCGCGTTCCCCCGGACGTGCCGCTGCCCGCCCCGCCGGAAAGAGGCAGGGGGACAGCAGCTCCATGCAACGTCGGACCATCGAAACGGTGAACTCGTACCCTGACGAAGACATGGATGGGCTTGGGGTCACATGGCCGGCATGACCGCGATGTCGGTCAGGTCGCCGTTCACGCCGTCCAGCATCCCCACCGGGGACGCCGCCCCGGTTTCCAGATCCACGGTATGGATCGCGCCGCCCGCCACCAGCCAGGCGGTGTCGGCGCCGTTGGGGGCGGTCTGGATGTCGAAGGCGGGCGTGGTGTCGTCCATCGCCGCGCCCAGCTTGCCCACGGCCGCCAGCGTCCCGTCATTGGGCGAGGTCTGGCGGATCAGCGCGCCGATGGCGGTGTCGATGTCGTACATCGCCGTGTCCCCGGGCTTGCCGAAGCTGTTGGTATAGGCGGCGGCCGCGATCATGGGGACCTCGCCCTCGTGCATGTCGCCCTCCTCGAAGGCCAGGCTGCCATCCACCGTGACCTCGCCCGTGTCCACGTTGACGCGGTGGTTGGTGGTGCCGGTCATCAGCCGCAGCCGGTCGGCCATCGGGTTGAAATCGACGATCACCGGCATGTCGGACGCCGGCAGGGGCGTGTTCAGGGTGGAAAGCGCGGTCGCCGCGCCGGTCGCGGGGTCGATGGTGACGATCCGGTTGTCGCCCGTCACGCCCACCAGCGTCCCGTTGCCGGGGCGATAGTCGATGCCCAGCAGCATCCCGGCGCCCGTCACCGGCAGGGTGGAGATCTGGGCCGGGTTCGCGCTGTCGAACATCACCAGCGTCTTGCCGTCGACAAGGCCCACCACCGGGTCGGCAAGGGCCAGGCCGGCCGTGGCGGCCAGGGACAGGGTTGCGGCAGCAACGGTTCGGATTGCAGTCATGGAACGATCCTTCCGGGTTTCGCGGGCGGCATCGCGCCGCCCGTCACCTTTCAAGGACACGGCAGGGGGGCGGCCTGGATGCAGGGCGCGGAAAAAAACTTGCGCCGCATCCGCTTTCGGACGTGCCGTGTCATCGGGGCATGGCATCCGCGACGCGGGCACTGGACCGGTCTTGCCCGTCCATGCCACCATGCGCCGCGACAAGGGGGACAAGGGCATGACGACATC
>NZ_WMBT01000011.1 GCF_009708075.1 Paracoccus lichenicola
CCGGCATCATCGCGCAAGACCCTGCGCCCCGTCTTTGCGGTCGATCAAACAAGGGGGGCTGCGTGATGGGGCAAGCTCCCGGCTACAGCCGCAGGCGGTGCCGGGTTTCCAGCAGGGTCCGGGCGTCCCGCACCTCTTGCGCGGTTCTCGCCTCGTCCCAGCCAAGGGCGCGGGCGCAGACGGACGCGACGGTTTCAAGGTCGCGCCCGGTCAGCGTCCCGGTGATCGCCAGCGCGGTGCGCCGCATCACCAGGTCGGTCAGGTGGCGGACCGCCTCGTGGCGGATCAGCCAGTCGAGTTCCGCCAGCGAATGATCCGCGTCTTGCAGCATCAGGGGGCTTGCGCCTTCGGCGGCCAGGATGGCCGTGGCGGTGGTCCCATACCGCGCCAGCAGCGCCGCCGCGCGGTCCGGCGGGGCGGCGCTGGCAAGGGCGGCCTGCCGCGCCCAGGCCTGCGGGTCGGACGGGTAATCCCTGCCGCCGCCAATGGGGGCCAGCTTCGTGTCGCGGCGGCGGGGGTGATGCAGACGTGACAGGATCACGTCGGCCACCTCCTCGGCAAAGCCCCGGAAGGTGGTCCACTTGCCCCCCACCAGCGAGATCACGGGCCAGCGCCGCGCGCCCGAAGGTTCCGCCACGGGGGCGGAATGGTCGCGGCTGATCAGGCCGGGATTGGCCGCGTCCGAGGCGGGCAGGGGGCGGATCCCCGAATAGGCATAGACGATCTGGCCCCGGTCGAAGGACAGGCCCGGCAGCAGGCTGCGCAGGGCGTCCAGGAAATAGTCGATCTCGGCATCGTCGCAGGCCACGCTGTCGGGATCGTCGTCGCGGGTGTCGGTGGACCCCACCAGCGCGCGGCCCAGGTAATCGAAAACCAGGCAGATGCGGCCGTCGTCGGCCTCGAAATAGATCATCCGGCCCTTCAGCGCGGCGATCAGGCCGGGATGGTCCAGCAGGACATGCGACCCCTTGGTGCCGCCAATCAGGTGCGAGGGCGCGCCAAGCGCCGCGTTCACCCGGTCGATCCAGGGACCGGCGGCGTTTACGACGATCCGAGGGCGCAGGTGCTGCGGCGCGCCATCGACCACAAGCCGCAGCGTGTCGCCGTCGGTTTCCTCCAGCGCGGCGTAATTCCAGGCGCGCGAGGCGGGATTGGCGCGCATCCCCTCGGCCAGCAGTTCCCAGACCAGGCGTTCGGGCAGGGTCACGGCGGCGTCGTGATATTGCCCCGCCGCGACGATGCGGGGGGTGAGGGGGGGAATTTCCCGCAAGGTGCGCTTTTTCGACCAAAGCTGGTGGCGCGGCATGACCCGGTGGCGGCGGCCATAGAAGTCGTACATCGCAAGGCCCGTCTTCATCAGCACCGCGCCCCGGCTGCGCGGCGCGGTGGTGGACCCCAGCAGCGTGCGCAGCGCGGCGGGCACGCCCTTGAACCAGGAAAAGATCGGGATCACCGTGGGCAGCGGGCGCACCAGATGCGGCGCGTTCTTCAACAGCAGGTTGCGTTCCAGCGTGGATTGCGCGACCAGCCGCAACTCGCCCGTTTCCAGATACTTGATGCCGCCATGGATCAGCCGCGAGGGCGCGGCGGACGTGCCGCCGCCGAAATCGCCCTTGTCGGCGATCACGCAGGTCAGGCCCTGCTCGCACAGGTCGCGGAACAGGCCCGCGCCGTTGATGCCCGCGCCCAGGATCAGCACGTCGATGTCTTGAATGTCGGTCATGCCGGGTCTCCCAGGGCCTCGATCCGCGGCCAGAGGGGGGACAGCGCATCCACAAGGTCGGTAAAGACGCCGTAGCGGCGCCCGAGGTCGGCGGACCGCTGCGCATCCGGCTGGTAGGTCGTGGTCAGCACCGCCATGTCGCGCGGGTCATGGTGGGGGCTGGCGAACAGCCCGACCCCCGACCCGGCGCAGAGGGCCGCGCCCCAGGCTGCGGCTTCGTCCGTGTCCGAGGTCGCGACCGGCATCGCCAGCACATCCGCGAAAAGCTGCGCAAGGACCGGGCTGCGGGCCATCCCGCCCGTCAGCCGCGCGGTATCGGGCGCGAAGCCGTCGCGCAGGGCATCGACATGGTGGCGGTGGTTGAAGGCGATGCCTTCCACCACGGCGCGCAGCAGGACGCCCCGGTCGTGCCAGCCGTGCAGCCCCAGGAACGCGCCGCTGGCATGGGGACCAAAGGGCGAGCCGAACAGGAAGGGGTGAAAGATCACGGTGGACGGGCGGGCCATCGCGGCCTCGATCTCGGGGATGATGGCTGCGTGGAAGGGGCGGCCCTGCGCCTCGGCGACAGTGCGGTCGCCGCCGCAGAGCGTGTCCAGGAACCAGTCGTAGTTCGCCGCCGACGCAGGCGAGATCGACATGGCGTTCCATTCGCCCCGGCGCAGCCCGTTGCGGCAGAACCAGCGGGCATCCACGCGCGGCGCCCGCGTCACCGTCTCGTTGATGGAATAGGTGCCGGCGACGATGGCCACCGTGCCCTCGCCATAGCCGCCCGCGCCCAGGGCGGATGCGGTCACGTCGTGCAGCCCGGCCACCACCGGCGTGCCGGGGACAAGGCCGGTCGCGGCGGCGGCAGGGGCGGTGACATGGCCGATCACCTGGTCGGGCAGGGCGACAGGGGGCAGCGCGCCCGACAGCGCCCCAAGGCCGAAGATCGCCAGGGCCTGCGCGTCGAAGGCTTGCGTGCGGACATCTGTGAAGGCGGTGCTGGCCTCGGTCAGGTCGGTGCCGATGTGGCCGGTCAGGCAGAAGGCCAGCCAGTCCTTGCAGGCCAGCACATGCGCGACGCGGGCAAAGCGGTCCGGCTGGTTGTCCCGGATCCAGGCGAGGCACGCCGAGGGGGCCGAGGCATGGGGCACCTGCCCGGTGCGCGCCAGCGCGGCATCGGCGGTGCCGTCCTGCCGCCAGCGGTCAGCGATCTCGCCCGCGCGGCTGTCCAGCGACAGGATGCCGGGGCCGAGGGGGCGCGCGGCCCGGTCCAGCAGGTAAAGCCCATCGCCATGCGCCGTGGCGGCCACCGCCGCGATGTCCGACGCGGGACGCCCGCAGGCGGCGACGGCCTCGGCCACGGCGGCGGCGGTCTGGGTCCAGAGCGTGTCTATGTCGCGTTCGACGTGGCGGGGCTGCGGCATGGATTGCGCCACCCGGCGGCGCGCGGTCGCCAGCACGCGGCCGGTTTCGTCGAAGATCACCGCCTTGGTGACGGTCAGGCCGTTGTCGATGCCAAGCAGCAGCGGCATGTCGGTCATTCCCTGCCAGGAAGCACCGGGCAGCCCTACGACGCCCCCGCCCCCGAGGCAAGGGTCCGCTCAGGTCATCCGGGCGGCCTGGTCGCCCGGGCATTCCGCGCCCCAGTCATAGCCCTTGCTGCCCGCCACGCAGGCCTGCCGGACCAGGACCACAAGCTCCACGTCCCGCGGCGTGGTCCCGGACCCCCGGGACGGGCCGACCAGGAAGCGGCGCGACAGCACATCGTAATGGACGGTCTTGTTGCCGGACAAGATCTGGATGCTGTCCCCGGCCAGCGGCACGGGATCGAGGTCGATTTCCCCAAGCCGAACGGCGTCCCGATCCTGGATCACTACGCGCATGTTGGCACCACGCCCCTTGAAGTGGAGGACACAACGATCCAGCAAGACGATTGTTCCCGCACATGCGGAAATTTCCGCGCGAAAAAGAAGCCGGTCACCGGGGCGTGATCGGGCAGGAACCTTCGCCGTGCAAAGCCGGTTGTTGTGACTGGTGGCTGCCGGGGAAGGAACCATGCTGGGCAACGACTTGACGGACAAGGCAAAGGGCGACGCGGCCCCGAACACCGACCCTGCGGGATCGTCGGACGCGCGGCTGCGGGCGCTGGCCGCGCAGCGAATCGCCATCGAGGGCGTCTCGATCGAGATCGACGGCGGCCGTTTTCCTGCCAAGGCCGTCGCGGGACAGCCCACGGTGATCGGGGCCGACATCTTCTCGGATGGGCACGATTCGCTTGGCGCCGCGATCGCCTGGCGCCGCGCGGGCGCCGAGGACAGCCACGAAGCCCCCATGACCTTCGTCGAGAACGACCGCTGGACCGCCACGGTCGTCTTTCCCGAGAACGGCCCCTACGATTGCACGATCCTTGCTTGGCGCGACCTGTTCACCACCTGGCACAAGGAGGTGACCAAGAAGCTGGCCGCCGGGCAGCGGATCACGCTGGAGCTGGAGGAAGGCCGCAGGCTGTTGCAGGACGGGCTGGACAAGGGCCACGCCCCCGCCGAGGCCCGCGCGACCATCGTGGGGGTCCTGGCGGCGGACGCGGCCCATGCCGAGGCCACCGGCGACGGCGCGGCTGTCGATGCCGCCCGTTTCGCGCGTATAGGCGACCCGGCAGTCCTGGCCCTGATGCAGCGGTTCGGGCCGCGCACCAACCTGACCGAATACAAGACCCTGACGCTGTTCGTGGACCGCAAGGCCGCCGCCTTCAGCGCCTGGTATGAACTCATGCCCCGGTCGCAATCGGGCGACGCGAACCGCCATGGCACCTTTGACGACGTGATCGCGCGCCTGCCCTATGTGCGCGACCTGGGCTTCGACGTGCTGTATTTTCCCCCCATCCATCCCATCGGCAAGACCAACCGCAAGGGCCGCAACAACAGCCTGACCGCGCAAGAGGGCGAACCCGGCAGCCCCTATGCCATCGGCAGCGAGGCGGGCGGCCATGACGCCATCCACCCGGAACTGGGCAGCCTCAATGATTTCCGCCGCCTGATCGCTGCGGCCAGGGACCACGGGCTGGAAATCGCGCTGGACTTCGCCATCCAGTGTTCGCCCGACCATCCCTGGATCCGGGACCATCCCGAATGGTTCGACTGGCGCCCCGACGGCACCATCAAGTTCGCCGAGAACCCGCCCAAGAAATACGAGGACATCGTCAACGTCCATTTCTATCGCGGCGCGCTGCCCGGCCTGTGGTATGCGCTGCGCGACGTGGTGCTGTTCTGGGTGGACCAGGGGGTGCGCATCTTCCGCGTGGACAATCCCCACACCAAGCCTTTCCCGTTCTGGGAATGGATGATCGCCGAGGTGCGGGAAAAGGATCCCGGCGTGATCTTCCTGGCCGAGGCCTTCACCCGCCCCAAGGTAATGAAGCGGCTGGCGAAGGTCGGATTCTCGCAGTCCTATTCCTATTTCACCTGGCGCAACGAAAAGCAGGAAATCACCGACTACCTGACCGAGCTGACGCAAGAGGAATGCCGCGAATACATGCGGCCGAACTTCTTCGTGAACACCCCCGACATCAACCCCCGCTTCCTGCAGACCAGCGGGCGGCCCGGCTTCCGCACGCGCCTGGTGCTGGCCGCGACCCTGGGGGGCAACTACGGCGTCTATAACGGCTTCGAGATCTGCGAGGCGGCAGCGGTGCCGGGCAAGGAGGAATACCTCGACTCCGAGAAATACGAGATCCGGGCGTGGGACATGGACCGGCCCGGGAACATCCAGGACGACATCCGCCTGATGAACCGGTTGCGCCAAACGCATCCCGCGCTGCAAGGCTTCACCAACGTGAAATTCTACAACGCCTGGAACGACAAGGTGCTGTCCTATGGCAAGCAGACCGGCAACGACTTCGTGCTGGTCCACGTCAACCTCGACCCCCACGCCACCCAGGTCTTCGAGTTCGAGGTGCCCTTGTGGGAATGGGACCTGCCCGACGAGGCCTCGGTCGAGGTGCGCGACCTGATCCACGGCAACAGCTTCACCTGGCACGGCAAGACCCAATGGCTGGAGCTTGAGCCGCATACCCGACCCTATGCCATCTGGCAGCTTTTCGCCCCCGGAGTTCCCCGCTGATGAACATCGCCACGACCCCTTCCGACGCGAATTTCGCCGTCCGCACCGACGGGATCGACCGCGGCCAGGCCGACTGGTACAAGGACGCGATCATCTATCAGTTGCACATCAAGGCCTTCATGGATTCCAACGGCGACGGCATCGGGGATTTCGCGGGCCTGATGCAGCGGCTGGACTATGTGCAGGAACTGGGCGTCACGGCGATCTGGCTTTTGCCCTTCTACCCCTCGCCCCTGCGCGACGACGGCTACGACATCTCGGACTATCGCTCGATCAACCCGTCCTACGGGTCGATGAAGGACTTCAAGGCCTTCGTGAAGGAGGCCCACCGGCGCGGCATCCGCGTGATCACGGAACTGGTGATCAACCACACCTCGGACCAGCATCCCTGGTTCCAGCGGGCGCGGCGCGCGAGGCCCGGATCGGCCGCGCGCGACTGGTACGTGTGGTCGGACACCGACCAGAAATGGCCCGAAACGCGCATCATCTTCCTGGACACGGAAAAGTCGAACTGGACCTGGGATCCGGTGGCCGGGGCATACTACTGGCACCGCTTCTATTCGCACCAGCCCGACCTGAACTTCGACAACCCCAAGGTGCTGGAGGAGGTGCTGCGCGTCATGCGCATGTGGCTGGACATGGGCGTGGACGGGCTGCGGCTGGACGCGATCCCCTATCTGGTCGAACGCGACGGCACCAACAACGAGAACCTGCCCGAGACGCATGACGTGCTGAAAGCCATCCGCGCCGACCTGGACAAGCATTTCCCCGACCGGATGCTGCTGGCCGAGGCCAACCAGTGGCCCGAGGATACCCGCCCCTATTTCGGCGAGGGCGACGAATGCCACATGGGCTTTCACTTCCCCCTGATGCCGCGCATGTACATGGCGCTGGCCCAGGCCGACCGCCATCCCATCACCGACATCATCCGCCAGACGCCCGAGATCCCCGACATTTGCCAATGGGGCATCTTCCTGCGCAACCATGACGAGTTGACGCTGGAAATGGTCACGTCCGAGGAACGCGATTACCTGTGGCAGACCTATGCCGCCGACACGCGCGCGCGCATCAACCTGGGGATCCGCCGCAGGCTTGCGCCCCTGATGCAGAACGACCGGCGCAAGATCCAGCTGATGAATTCCATGCTGCTGTCGATGCCCGGCACGCCCATCATCTATTACGGCGACGAGATCGGCATGGGCGACAACTATTACCTGGGCGACCGGGACGGGGTGCGCACGCCGATGCAATGGTCGGGCGACCGCAACGCCGGTTTCTCGCGCGCGAAACCGCAGCAGCTTTACCTGCCGGCGATCATCGACGCCGTTTACGGCCACCAGGTCATCAACGTCGAGGCGCAGGCGGACGACCCGTCGTCCCTGCTGAACTGGATGCGCCGCATGATCACCGTGCGCCGCCAGCATCCGGCCTTCGGGCGCGGCGCGATGGTGCTGCTGTATCCCCGCAACCGCAAGATCCTCGCCTATCTGCGCGAACACGAGGGGCGGACCTATCTGTGCGTGGCGAACCTGGCCGACAGCGCGCAGGCGGTGGAACTGGACCTGTCGCGCCATCGCGGCACCGTTCCCGTCGAACTGACCGGCCGGTCAGTGTTCCCGCCGGTGGGCGACCTGCCCTACATGCTGACGCTGCCCGCCTATGGCTTTTTCTGGTTCATGCTCAGCGCCGAGGAGGAAACCCCCTCCTGGCACGAGGCGATGCCCGACATCCTGCCGGAATTCATGACGCTGACCACCCGCGACGGGCGCGTGGCCACGGCCATCGGCGGGCGCGAAGGGCGGCTGTTCCAGAACGACGTGCTGCCGCAATGGTTGCCGCTGCAACGTTGGTTCGCGGGCAAGGACAAGGGGATCGGCGCGGTCCGCATGACCCCCCTGGGCAGCCTGGGGCAGGGGGAACATGAACTGGTGTCCCTGGACGTGACGGTGGGGGACGAGGCGCAACGCTATCTTCTGCCGATCTCGGCCCGGTGGGGGGACGAGAACCTGCGGCCCGGCGGATCGAAGCTGTCCTGGACGCTGGCCAAGATCCGCCACACCGCGCGCGTGGGCGCCCTGATCGACGGCGCCTATGACGAACGCCTGCCGCAACTGCTGCTGGAGGCGCTGAAGGAAAACCGGTCCGACGGTCCCCTGCGGTTCGAGGGAACCGACGCCCTGCGCGCCATCGAGGATCCGGGCGAGCCGCGCCAGCTTGGCGCGGAACAGTCGAACCTGTCCATCGCCTTCGGCGACAAGATCATCCTGAAGCTGTATCGCCGCATCCGCGAGGGCGAGCAACCGGACGTGGAGGTCGCGAAGTTCCTGACCGAGGTCGCGGGCTACAGGCATACCCCCCGCTATCTGGGCCAGGCCGCGCACGGGCCGACGACCCTGGCCGCGGCCTTCGCCTTTGTCCCGAACCGGGGCGACGCCTGGACCGGCATCATCGACGCCCTGGGCCTGGAACTGCACGAGCACGAGACCTGGTCCTCGGCCGGCGAGACGCAGCCGGAACCGCCGGGCTTCGCCTTTCCGCTGGCCCTGGGGGCGCTTCTGGGGCAGCGCACGGCGGAACTGCACAAGGCCTTGGCCACGGACACCGACGATCCGGCCTTCGCGACCGAGGATCTGACCCCCGACCAGCTTGGCCAATGGGCGGCGGATGCCGAGGCCGAGGCGCAGGCGCTGATCGACCGGCTGGACCAGGCGCGCCTGCCCGAGGAGGTCGCCCCCCTGGCGCAGTCCTTGCTGGAGAGCCGCGAGAAACTGCTGTCGCGGCTGCGGGCGGTGGCGGACCTTGCGCCCGCCTGCAAGCTGTCGCGCATCCACGGCGACTTCCACCTGGGACAGGTGCTGCTGGCCCAGAACGACGTGGCGATCATCGACTTCGAGGGCGAGCCTGCACGCAGCCTGGACGAACGGCGCCGGAAATCCTCGCCCCTGCGCGACGTGGCGGGGATGCTGCGGTCCTTCGACTATGCCGCGATGACGGTGATCTCGCGCCAGGGCGAAGGCTTCGGCAGCGCGGCGGAACGCGGGCTGGCCCGGGTCGAGACCTGGCGGCAGACGGTGATGCGCGACTTCCTGGCGGCCTATGACGCCCATTCGCAAGGTGCGCCGAACCTGCCTGCGGACGCGGCATCACGGCAGGCGCTGCTGGACTTCTTCCTGCTGCACAAGGCAATCTACGAGGCGGGCTATGAACTGAGCAACCGGCCCGCCTGGATCGGCATTCCCCTGCGCGGGATCCTCGATCTTCTGGAAGGGACCGGCGAATGACCAGCGCATCGGCAAGCGACATCGAGGCGATCCTGCGCGGCAGCCATGCCAACCCCTTCGCCGTCCTGGGTCCCCATGACGGCGAGGTGCGGGTCTTCGCCCCCCAGGCCTCGGCCGTCGCGGTCCTGCATGATGGCCAGCGCACGCCCCTGGACCGCGTCCACCCCGAGGGATTCTTTGCCGGACCCTTCGACAGCCACCAGTATCAACTGGAAATGACATCCGGCGAGCGGACCTGGGTGGCCGAGGATCCCTATCGCTTCGGCCTGGTCTTGGGCGAGATGGACGAATACCTGATCGCCGAAGGCCGCCACCGCCAGCTTTACGAAAGGCTGGGCGCGCATCCGATCACCCATGAAGGGGTGGAGGGCGTGGCCTTCGCCGTCTGGGCGCCCAATGCCCGCCGCGTCAGCGTGGTGGGCGATTTCAACGCCTGGGACGGCCGCCGCCACCCGATGCGCAGGCGCCTCGGCCCCGGCCTGTGGGAACTGTTCATCCCCGGCCTGTCCGTGGGCGAGCTGTACAAATACGAGATCATCAGCGCCCATGGCGAACGGATGCCGCTGAAGGCCGACCCGGTGGGATTCGCGCACGAACAATCGCCCGGCACCGCCTCGGTCATCAGCGGGCTGCCCCATCACCCTTGGCAGGACGGGGACTGGATGGGAACCCGCGCGGCGCGGCAGGACCGCACGGCCCCGATCTCGATCTACGAGGTGCATCTGGGATCCTGGCGGCGCGGGGGCGAGGGCGAGGTGCTGGATTACGAATCCATCGCCGACCTGCTGGTGCCCTATGTCACGGAAATGGGCTTCACCCATGTGGAATTCCTGCCGGTGTCGGAACATCCCTTCACCGGGTCCTGGGGATACCAGCCCATCGGGTTGTTCGCGCCCACCAGCCGCTATGGCTCGGCCGAGGCCTTCGCGCGGCTGGTGGACCGGCTGCACGCGGCAGGCATCGGCGTCATCATCGACTGGGTTCCGGCGCATTTCCCCTCGGACGCCCACGGCCTGGGCCGCTTCGACGGCACCGCGCTTTACGAACATGCCGATCCCCGGCAGGGGTTCCACCAGGACTGGAACACGCTGATCTACAACTTCGGCCGGCGCGAGGTGGCGAATTTCCTGCAGGCCAGCGCGCTGTATTGGCTGGACAAGTTCCACATCGACGCGCTGCGCGTGGATGCGGTGGCGTCCATGCTGTATCTGGATTATTCGCGCAAGGCCGGCGAATGGATCCCCAACCAGTTCGGCGGGAACGAGAACCTGGAAGCCATCGACTTCCTGCGCAACGTGAACGAACGGGTCTGCGCCGATCATCCCGGCGCCATCACCATCGCCGAGGAATCGACCGCCTTTCCCAAGGTCAGCCGCCCGGTCAAGGACGGCGGGTTGGGCTTCGGGTTCAAGTGGAACATGGGCTGGATGCACGACACCCTGGGCTATTTCCGGCGCGACCCCCTTCATCGCCGGTACCACCAGAACGACCTGACCTTCGGCCTGGTCTATGCCTGGTCCGAGGATTTCGTGCTGCCGCTGAGCCATGACGAGGTGGTGCATGGCAAGGGATCCCTCATCCGCCAGATGGCGGGCGACCGCTGGCAGAAATTCGCGAACCTGCGCGCCTATTTCGCCTTCATGTGGACGCATCCGGGCAAGAAGCTTTTGTTCATGGGCGGGGAATTCGCGCAGGACCGCGAATGGAACCACGACCAGTCGCTGGACTGGCACCTTCTGGACGATCCGCTGCACGCCGGAATGCAGGCGCTGATCCGGGATCTGAACCGCCTTTACCGCGACCATCCCGCGCTGCACCGGCTGGACTGCGACCCGGGCGGCTTCGAATGGATCGACGCCAGCGACGCGGACCAGAGCGTGCTGGTCTTTCTGCGCAAGTCCGACGACGGCGCGCCGCCTGCGGTGATCGTCTGCAACCTGACGCCGCAGGTCCATCACGACTACCGCATCGGCGTCCCGCAGCCGGGCGGCTGGCGCGAGGTCCTGAACACCGACGACGCGGGTTATGGCGGGTCGGGTGTCGGCAACGCGGGGCCGCTGCAAACCGAGGACATCGCTTGGCACGGGCGCAAGGCGTCCCTCGCCCTGACGCTGCCGCCGCTGGCGGTCATCGTGCTGGTTCCCGAATGACGCAATCCCCGGCTGCCGCCAAGCACCGCGTCGTCGTGGTCGGGGCCGGTTTCGCGGGCCTGTACCTGGTCCAGGGCCTGAAGGGCGCAGGTTGCGCGATCACGCTGATCGACCAGCGCAACCACCACCTGTTCCAGCCGCTTCTGTATCAGGTCGCCACCACGCTTCTGTCCACGTCCGAGATCGCCTGGCCGATCCGCCGCGTGCTGCGCGACCGCCCCGATGTCGAAACCCTGCTGGCCCGCGTGACCGGCATCGACCGCGCCGGGGGCCAGGTGCTGCTGGAAACGGGCGATCGGGTGCCCTTCGACACGCTGGTCCTGGCGACCGGCGCGCGGCACGCCTATTTCGGCCATGACGAATGGGAGGCCGACGCCCCGGGGCTGAAGACGCTGGAGGATGCGACCACCATCCGCCGCCGCCTGCTTCTGGCCTTCGAGCGGGCCGAGCTGACTCTTGATGCGGCGGAACGCGACGCGAACCTGACCTTTGCCATCATCGGCGGCGGTCCCACCGGGGTCGAGCTTGCGGGCATCCTGGCGGATCTGGCGCACCGCGTCCTGCCGCGCGAATTCCGCCGCATCGACACCCGCACCGCCCGGATCATGCTGATCGAGGCCGGGCCGCGCGTGTTGCCGGTCTTTGCGCAATCGTTGTCGGATTATGCGGCGGCGGCCTTGCAGCGGCGGGGCGTGCAGGTGCTGACCGGGCGGCCCGTGACCGCCATCTCGGACCGGCAGGTCACGATCGGCGACGAGGCGGTGCCATGCCGGACGGTGATCTGGGCCGCGGGGGTGCAGGCCTCGCCTGCGGCGGAATGGCTGGGGGCCGAGGCCGACCGGGCGGGCCGCGTGATGGTGGACGCGGACCTGACCCTGCCCGGCGATCCCCGCATCTTCGTGCTGGGCGACACCGCCCATGTCGAGGTGGACGGCAAGCCCGTGCCCGGCCTTGCCCCGGCGGCCAAGCAGCAGGGCCAATACGCCGCCGCCGCGATCCGGGCGCGGCTGGCGGGCAAGCCCGCGCCGGGACCGTTCCGCTATGCCCATCAGGGGAACCTGGCCACCATCGGGCGCAACGCCGCCGTGATCGACTTTGGCCGCATCCGGCTGACGGGCTGGCTGGCCTGGTGGATCTGGGGCGTCGCCCATGTCTATTTCCTGATCGGGGTCCGCTCTCGCCTGGCCGTCGCGATCAACTGGCTGTGGAGCTTCCTGTCCCGCCAGAACCCCGCTCGGCTGATCACCCAGAAGGAAACGGCGCGGCGCGACTGACCGGCCGGGGCACGGAAAAACCCCGCGCGGCATGGCTGCGCGGGGCCGTCTTTCGATCCTCAGGCGGGATCGATCACTGGTTTTCCTGCGGGCCGCCGGGGGTCTTTTCGGCCTTGGCCGGGTTCATCACGTCGAATTCCTCGGGCGAATGGGGAACGCCCTCGTGATCGCCCTGGCCGTGCTGGCGGGGGGGATCGGTGGCGGGGTTGGGCTGCTTGGGTGTTTCGCGGGTCATGGGTGGTCCTCCTGCCGGAACAACCCGCGAGGGGGGTTCCTGTTCCCATGCCCGGGCGGGACGCCTTGCCCCCTGCGCCGTCCCCGGGCAGGATCGGGCCGGACGCGGGAAAGGACACGGGATGCGCAGCGGTGGTCAGCTTCTGGTGGAATGCCTGGTGGCGCTTGGCGCGGCCAAGGCCTTCGGCGTGCCGGGCGAAAGCTATCTGGCGGTGCTGGACGCGCTGCACGACACGGCCGGGCGGCTGGACTTCGTGCTGTGCCGGAACGAAGGGGGTGCTGCCTTCATGGCGGCGGCCTGGGGCAAGCTGACCGGCCAGCCCGGCCTCTGCATGGTGACGCGCGGACCGGGGGCGACCAATGCCGCGATCGGCGTGCATACGGCGATGCAGGACAGCGCGCCGATGATCCTGTTCGTGGGCCAGGTGGGCACGGACATGAAGGGGCGCGAGGCGTTCCAGGAACTCGACTATCGCGCGGTCTTCGGCGGAATGGCGAAATGGGCGGTCGAGATCGACCATGCGGACCGCATCCCCGAAATCCTGGCCCGTGCCTGGACCACCGCCACCACCGGCCGCCCCGGTCCCGTGGTGATCGCCCTGCCCGAGGACATGCTGACCAGCCCGACCGACGCCGCCCCCCTGGCCGGTCCCGCGCGCGTGGCCGAACCCGCCCCCACCCCCGATGCGGTGGCCGAGGCGCGCGCGATGCTGTCGGACGCCGCCCGCCCGCTGATCCTGATCGGCGGCTGCAACTGGACCGCGGAAGGCCAGCAGGCGCTGCGGGCCTTTGCCGAGGCCAGCGACATCCCCGTGATTGCGGCCTTCCGCTATCAGGACCGGTTCGACAATTTTTCCCCTGTCTATGCGGGCGAGGCGGGCGTGGGGATGCCGCCGCATGTCAAGGCGCTGATCCGGGACGCCGACGTGATCCTGGCCATCAACGTCCGCTTCGGCGAGATGACGACCGATGGCTATACGCTGCTGGACGTGCCGGTGCCCGCGCAAAGGCTGATCCACGTCCATGCCTCGGACCGCGAGATCGGCAAGATTTATCAGCCGGTGCTGGGCATCCAGGCGGGGCCGAACGCCTTCGCCCGCGCGCTGTCCCCGGTCCGGGGGGACTGGTCCGACTGGCGCAGGGACGCCCGCAAGGCTTGGGAGGACGGCTTCGACCTGCCGCCGCAACCCTCGCCCGTGGACATGGGGATGGTCACGGCCCATCTGCGTGACGTGCTGCCCCCGGACGCGATCCTGACGAACGGCGCGGGCAATTTCACCGTCTGGCCGAACAAGTTCTACAAGTTCGGCCCCGAGGCGCGGCTGCTGGCGCCGCAATCGGGGGCGATGGGATACGGCCTGCCCGCCGCGATTGCGGCCAAGGTGGCCCATCCCGGCCGCACGGTGGTCTGCTTCGCGGGCGACGGCGATTTCCAGATGACCTGCCAGGAGCTTGCGACATCCGTGCAGGCGGGGGCGCAGCCTATCGTGCTGGTGCTGAACAACGGCATCTACGGCACCATCCGCGCGCATCAGGAACGCCATTACCCGGCCCGCGTGTCGGGCACGACCATGGTGAACCCCGACTTCGTGATACTGGCCCAAGCCTATGGCTATCACGCCGAGCGGGTGGCAACGACCCAGGATTTCCCCGCAGCCTTCGCCCGTGCGCTGGCATCAACCACCGGCGCGCTGCTGGATCTGGACATCTCGCCCGAGGCGCTGACCCCGCGCCAGACCCTGTCCCAGATGCGCGACGCCGCCCTTGCCGCAAGGGAAAAGGTGTGAGTCCGCACCCGCCTGGAACCGATCCCCGGCGGCCGGATTTCTAAAGGCAAGCCGGGCAGATCCCCTGACCGAAGCGACGATCAGAGGTGTTCCATGGCCGACCCCACCCCCGCTTGCGTCGAGGCGCTGGCCCTTCTGCGCGGCCTTGGTCCCAACGACCGGATCCTGCACGTGACGCGCGACGAACGCGGCGGCGAGGCGCTGGCCGCCTTTCTGCGCGGGGCGCTGCCGGGGCGGCGGGTGCTGTTCCTGCCGCCCTGGGATTGCCTGCCCTTCGACAGCGCCTCGCCCACGTCTGATGCCATGGGCCGCCGCATGGCCGTTCTGCACCAGCTTCAGGATCCGCAGGAAGGCGACATCCTGGTGACGCCGCTGTCCGTGCTGATGCAACGCCTGCCGCCGCGCCACGCCGCGCGCAGCTTCCCGGTCCGGGTCGGTCAGGCCCTGGACGTGGCCGCGCTGGAGGCATTCGCCCGCGCCGCCGGATACGACGCCGACGACCGCGTGGATGAACCGGGCGAGATCGCCATCCGCGGCACCACCGTCGAGGTGTTCGCGGGCGGGGACGGCCACCCCTGCCGGATCGAGATGTCGGATGGGGTGGTGACGGCGCTGCGCTGCTTCGACCCGGTCACCCAGCGGTCCACGGGCGAGATCGAGGCGCTGGAGATCGTTCCGGTCACGGAACTGCCCCCCACTGACGACGCCTGGGAACGCGGGGCCGAACACCGGCTGCCGAAAGCCTGGGACGCCCTGACGATCCTGCCCGACCACATGGGGGACGCGCGCATCACCGCGCTGCCCGCGACGCTGGAGGCCGCCGACCGCCGCCTCGCCCGGCTGGAAGAGGCGCGGGCCGAGGCCGAGGAGGACGGCGCCTATCCGCTGCCCCTGGACGCCTTGTATCTTGGCGCGCAGGAATGGGCGGCGCTCGCGTCCCACATCGACACGCTGCCGGAACCGGAGTGGGACGCCGTTCCCGCCTTCGCCGCCGCCGCACGCCCGCGCGCCCGGCTGGCGCAGTTCCTGGCCAGCGATGCGGCGGCGGGACGGCGGGTGGTCTTCGTGGCGGGGTCCGAGGCGGAACGGACGCGCATCATGCGGATGGTGGCGCAGGCCGATGGCCGTCCCCCCGAACCCGCCGCCGATTGGGCAGGGTGCGAAGGCCATGACCGTGCGGTGCTGGTGGCCGATGGGGGGCAGGGGGCCGTGACCGGGGATCTGGTGGTCATCACCGCGCAGGACCTGATGGGCAGCCGGGCGGCCCGAAGGGACAACCGCCAGGTCCCGGCGCAACCCGGCCTGCCCTCTGCCGGGTTCGAGCTGGGGGATCTCGTGGTGCACGAGGATCACGGGCTGGCCCGGCTGGAGGGGCTTGAGCCGCTGGATCCCGCGAACCCCGGACCCGAGGCGATCCGCCTGACCTTTGCGGGGGACCAGCGGCTGATGGTCCCCACCCATGACGCGGGCCGCATCTGGCGCTATGGCACGGCCGAGGCCGGCGTGACGCTGGACCGCCCCGGCGGGACCGCGTGGCAAAAGCGCCGGGCCGCCACCGCCGAGGCGCTGGCAAGGCTGGCCGATCATCTCGTGGCGCTGACCCGCGCGCGCGATGCGACGACCGCGCCGAAGCTGGTCCCGCCTGCGCGCGATTACGAACGCTTCGTGGCGCGCTTTCCCTTTCAGCCGACGCCCGACCAGGATCAGGCGGTGCGCGCGGTGCTGGCCGACATGGGTTCGGGGCGGCCCATGGACCGGCTGGTGATCGGCGACGTGGGCTTCGGCAAGACCGAGATCGCGCTCCGCGCCGCTGCCGCCGCCGCGCTCAGCGGCTGCCAGGTGGCCGTCTGCGCGCCCACCACGGTTCTGGCGCGCCAGCATTACGAGACCTTCCGCCGCCGCTTCGCCCCCCTGGGGATCACCGTCGGGCACCTGTCGCGGCTGGTCACGGGCAAGCCCGCCGCCACCGTCCGCGCGGGCCTGGCCGACGGGTCCATCCGCATCGCCGTGGGCACCCATGCCCTGCTGGGCAAGGGCGTCGGCTTTCAGGACCTGGGCCTGCTGGTCATCGACGAGGAACAGCGTTTCGGCGCGGCGCAGAAACAGAAGCTGCGGGACCTGGGCCAGGGCCTGCATGTCCTGTCGATGAGCGCGACGCCCATCCCGCGCACCTTGCAGGCCGCGCTGGTGGGGTTGCAGGACCTCAGCTACCTGACCACGCCCCCCGCCCGCCGCCGCGCCATCCGCACCCTGATCGCCCCCCAGGACGACGCGACCCTGCGCCAGGCGCTGCTGCGCGAACGGCGGCGCGGCGGGCAAAGCTTCGTGGTCGTCCCCCGGGTCGAGGACATCGCCCCAGTGGCCGAACGCCTGGCGCGCCTGCTGCCCGACCTGCGCCTGCGCGTTGCCCATGGCGATCTTCCCGCGAAGGAAATCGACGCGACCATGGTGGGCTTTGCCCGGGGCGAGGGCGACGTGCTGCTGGCGACCGCCATCATCGAAAGCGGGCTGGACGTGGCGCGGGCCAACACGATGGTGATCCTGCGCCCGGCGCTGTTCGGGCTGGCGCAGTTGCACCAGCTTCGCGGCCGGGTCGGGCGCGGGGCGGCGCAGGCCTATTGCCATCTTCTGACGGCCGAGGGCGAGGATCTGGCCCCTGACGCGCAAAAGCGCCTTGGCACCTTGCAGGCGATGGACCGTCTGGGGGCCGGCATGGCCATCAGCGCCGCCGACCTGGACCGGCGCGGCGCGGGCGACCTGGGGGGCGACAAGC
This sequence comes from Paracoccus lichenicola, assembly GCF_009708075.1. Lineage (GTDB taxonomy): Bacteria > Pseudomonadota > Alphaproteobacteria > Rhodobacterales > Rhodobacteraceae > Paracoccus > Paracoccus lichenicola. The sequence goes on from NZ_WMBT01000011.1 coordinate 17,327, forward strand.
AGGCGGGCCATGTCCAGCGCGTCGGGCTTGGCCTTTACCAGGAGATGCTGGCATCCGCCCTGCGCCGCGCCAAGGGGGAACCCGACGCCCCGCCTCCGCCGCAGGTCCCGGGCGAGCCGGGCCATATCCCCGCCGACTATATCCCCGAGCCGGAAACCCGCATCGGCCTGTATCACCGCATCTCGCGCGCCGCGCGGTCCGACGACGTGGCGCGCCTGGCGGACGAGATCGCCGACCGCTTCGGCGCGCCGCCCCCGCCGGTGGAAACGCTGTTGCGCGCCGCCGAACTGCGCGCCCTGGCGGCAAGCCTGGGGGTGGCGGCGCTCAGCCTGGGTCCCGAGGGGGTGGCGCTGGATCTGCGCGAGGGTGTGCGGGTCGAGGACTATGCCGCACAACTGTCGGGCTGCGAAGGGCTGTCCTGCCAGGACACGCGCCTGGTGCTGCGTCACACCGGTCCCGAGGACCGGCTGGAGGTCGCGGCCAACCTGCTGGAACGCATGGCCTGACTGGGGCGGGGCCGTATCGGGCGGGATCAGGAAACGCGACGAGTGTTTCCCCCGACTTTGTCCGGCGGTGCAACCAGAAACGGTGCAATCCTGCGGCCACGAAAGGCCGGCGCCCGACCCGAAGGGGGGCGCTGGCCGGGCCTTTGAGGTCCGGCGGTTCGGGAAAGATAGGTCGCGAGATGGCGAAGGCGATGGCCTTCGCCACTTCAAACGCGGCCCGTTTATCGAGGCCGATCCCCCGGTGCCTTCCCTACATCGGCGTGAAATCCGTGTCCGGGCGCAGGCGGCGGCAGTATTCGCAGACCAGGTCGATGGTGGCCTGAATGTCGTCGAGGCAGACCACCTCGGACGGGGTGTGCATGTAGCGCAGCGGCACGGAGATCAGGCCGGTGGCGACGCCGCCCCCCAGTTCCTGGATCACGCGGGCGTCCGTGGGGCTTGTGCCGCCGGATGCCTGGTGCTGCCAGGGGATGCCCTTCTCCTCGGCGGCCGCGACCAGCAGGTCGAACACCACCGGGTTGGTGTTGGCCCCCTGCAGGATGCCGGGTCCCTTGCCCAGGTCCAGCCTGCCCTGATCCTCGGGGCAGGCGCGGGGATAGTCCATGGCCACCCCCATGTCGATGGCCAGCGCCGTGCGGGGCGCGATGTTGAACCCCGCCGCCTTGGCGCCGCGAGAGCCGATCTCCTCTTGCACGGTGCCCAGGATGTAGAACCCGACATCTGGGTGCACGCCTCCCTCCTGGGCCAGGCAGCGCACCAGTTCGGCGCCGATCAGCAGGCCCACCTTGTTGTCGAAGGCCCGGCCCACGGCCAGCTGGCCGCTGAGGGTCGCGAAGCCGGCGTCGATGGTCACGGGACTGCCGATCCGGACGACCTTTTCGGCCTCCTCCCGCGACGAGGCGCCGATGTCGATCCACAGATCCTTCAGGGTCGGCGTCTCGTTGGAATCCTTGGCCTTGAAGGTCTGGATCGCCTTGCGCCCGACCACCCCCGGCACGGTCTCGTGTCCGTGGACGCAGACGCGCTGTCCGATCTCGGTCGCGACATCGGTGCCGCCGATGGTGTTGAAATACAGGAACCCGTCCTTGTCGATGTGATGGACGATGAAGCCGATCTCGTCCATGTGGCCCGCATACATGAAGCGCACCGGCGCGTCCGGGTTGATGACGGCGCTGACATTGCCCAGGATGTCGGTCGTGACCTTGTGCGCGAAGGGCTGCACCCGATCGCGGTAAAGCCTGGCCACCGGCTGTTCGAAGCCGCTGGGCGACGGGGCCGCGACGATGGCCTTGAGAAAATCGAGCGCGTCATCACGCATGGCTGCATCCCTTGCTGGAAGGTGTCGTTAACCCTGAGGCAAGCGCGATGTTCCAGATCTCGCCGGGCCGAATGCGGAAAATTCGGGCAGGGACGGGATCGCGGGATGCCGGTCCGGCATTCCCGCAATCCCGGTCGGGATGGGCCTACCTGATCCGCCGCACGGGCCTGCGGTCGTGGCTGCGGTCGTCCCGCCTGCCCCACAGCGCCACCGCCACCACCGTGACCGCCGCGCCGATGGCCAGCTTGCGGACAAGGCCGTCGCGGTTGTGGCGCCATTCGGCGCCCATGCCCATCTCGGCGGGCAGGTTCGGGACATGGCCGTGGGCCAGATCGCCGACGATCCCCTCGACCATGTTGATGCGGTCGGCGCCCAGCAGCATCAGCCAGTGCCGCCAGTCGGATTCGCTGTAGCCGAAGGCCGCGCGCCGAACCATGCCGCTGAGGCCCGAGGGCGGCGACGCCGTGCCGAAGACCGCGGGGCGGCGGTTGTATTCCATCGACCGAAGCACCTCGATATCGGCCCGTTGCAGGGGCGGGCGGTCCCAGTCCATGCCCCCCTTGGTATCGCCCGCGCGGTCGCGCATCGGATAGGTCGGGTCGTTTTTGGGATCGGCGTCCACGCCCCATCCGTTCACCTCGGCCGGGTCGATCATCTGCCGCGATTTCTGCGCCATGCTTCCTGTCCTCCTAGCGTCCGCCGTTGGGGTAGAGAACCGGCTTGATGCAATCGTCAAGCTTGGCGGAAAACATGTGATAGGCGTCCGAGATCTCTTCCAGCGGGATCCGGTGGGTGATCAGCGCCTTGGGGTCGATCCGGCCCTCGCGGACATGCTCGATCAGGCGCGGCAGCAGCCGCTTGACCGATGCCTGGTTGGCGCGGATCGTGATGCCCTTGTTCAGCACGTTGCCGATGGGGATCATGTTGCCCGTGGGACCATAGACGCCCACGATGGACACAACCCCGCCCTTCTTGACCGAGTTGATCGCCCAGTGCAGCGCGATGGCCGACCCGGCCTCCAGCTTCATCTTCTTGCCCAGGATCGTGCGGATGGGGCTGCCCGAGGCGTCCCCGCCCACGGCGTCGATGCAGACATCCGCGCCCAGGCCGTCGGTCTGCTTCTTGATGAAGACCGCCATGTCGTCGATGGCCAGGAAGTTGTAAACCTCGGCCGGGGCATAGCGGCGCGCGAAATCCAGCCGGTAATCCAGGTGGTCGATCACGATGACGCGGCCCGCGCCGAACAGCCAGGCGCAGCGCGCGGCCATGATGCCCACGGGTCCCGCGCCGAAGACGACAACGGTGTCGCCCATCTGGATGCCGCCCATCTCGGCCGCCTGATAGCCGGTGGGCACCACGTCGGTCAGCATCACCGCGTCGTCGGGATCCATCCAGTCGGGGATGAGCGCCGGTCCCACGTCGGCATAGGGCACGCGCACGTATTCCGCCTGCCCCCCGTCATAGCCGCCCGCCGTGTGCGAATAGCCATAGATGCCGCCCACCGCCGTGGCCTGGGGGTTGGATTCGTGGCAGTTGCCGAACAGGCCCTGCTTGCAGAAATGGCACTGGCCGCAGGCGATGTTGAAGGGCACCAGCACGTGATCGCCGGGCTTGAGGTTCGTGACCTCGGCGCCCACCTCCTCGACGATGCCGCAGAATTCGTGGCCGAAGGTCATGCCGATCCGGGTGTCGGGTACCAGGCCGTGATAAAGATGCAGGTCCGATCCGCAGACGCAGGACCGGGTGACGCGCACGATGGCGTCGCGCGGGTGCTGTATGGCGGGTTCGGGCTTGGAGCTTGCCCGCACGCGGTGCGGTCCCCTGTAATCGGCAGCGAGCACGGTTGATCCTCCTTGCAGACCTGTGGTGCAACTGCGCCGAAGGGAACTGGTTCCGGCCCCGGGGACGGGACCGGGCGCCTTTCAGTTCGTGGCCTGTCCCTGGGCCAGGAAGAAGCGCACCATCTCGGCGCTGGCATCGGGACCCTGCGGGTCGGTGTATGATCCGCCGGGCTTGCCGCCGGACCAAGCATGGCCCAGGCCGTCGATCCGCCAGTGGTCCAGCAGGACGCGGCCATCGGGCAGGGTGGTCGTCTCGCGGGTAAAGCGCCGGGTGCCCGCCGTGCCGGTCTGCTTGTCCAGCATCGTCTGGACCGGCCCGGCGGCCAGCGTGGCCCCGGCGATGCGGTCGCCGTTCAGGGGATGCACGGTGCGGTCGGCGCTGCCGTGAAAGACGATGGTGGGGGTGGGCACGGCGTCCCTTCGGCCCGGGGCCTCGGGCGCGCCCTGGCCGCTCATCGCCGCAAAGGCCGAGGGCACGTCCCTGGCCGCGCCGAAGGGCAGGCCGGAATGGGCGCCCACGGCGGCGAAGACATCGGGATGGGTCTGGCCCAGGATCACCGCCATGGCCGCGCCCGCCGACAGGCCCGCCACGAAGATCCGGTCCCGCGGCACGTCGTGGCGGGATGCCAGATCCAGGGTCATCTGCGCCAGGATCTCGGGCTCGCCCCGGCCCCGGCGCTGGTCGCCGGCGCTGAACCAGTTCCAGCAGGACTGGGCGTTCTCGCCCCGCGACTGGTGGGGATAAAGGGCGACCAGCCGGTGTTCTTCTGCCAAGGCGTTCATGCCCGTGCCGCGTGCGAAATCGGCCGGATCCTGCGTGCAGCCGTGCAGCATGACGACCATGCCCCGGATGCCTTTGTCCGCCGAGGCCGGCACATAGGCCAGGTAATCCCGGCTGCCCGCCGCGCAGGCAAAGCGGTCGGACGTGAGGGTGGCCCCCGGCGGAACGGGATCCGCCGGGGCGCGCGCCGCCGGGGCGGCAAAGGGCGGCTGGAAGCCCGCTTGCTGCCCGGGAAGGCTCAACCCGTGCTGGGCCAGGGTGCGCTGCACCAGGTCGCTTGCGCCGTTCAGGCGCAACTCGCCCATCGCCTGGCGCAGGGCGCCGACGTTGAAGGTCTTCATGGTGTGTCCTTTGCGAAGGGTCAGAGAATACGGTCGGCCAGGGCCTTCTTCAGTTCGGGGCTGGCCTGCAACGCGCCCAGGACCGAGATCGAACCGATCGTGGCCCGCGCCAGTTCCGGCGAAACATCGGGATCGAAGCGCGCGAGGCCCACGACCTTGACATGCAGCACCTCGCCCGCTTTTCGGGCAGCTTCAAGCTCGGCCCGGCCAAAGTCGCGCAGGCCCATGTCCATCATGTGCCGCTGGACCGAGCGGGACAGCACGTCGCGGTGGCTGTCCAGCTGGTTGCGGATCGCCGTGCGGATGAAGTCGCTGCGGTTGGAATAGAACCCTTCCTGCACCAGCAGGTCGATGCGGCCCAGATCGACATAGCCGAGGTTGATGGTGATCTTCTCGGTCTCGGGAACCCTGTCGCGCAGGGGTCGTATCTCTGCCATGGCCATATCTCCATCCGTGTGGATGGTATATGGATGTTTTATTGGATTGAACAAGAGGTTTCTTGAAACGGGATGCGGCCGCGGCGCATCCTGCGCGCCGCGGCCCCGTCCTTACATCCTGCAGGACGATGCGAAGTTGTCCTGGTAGTCCTCGAAGATCGTCTGCACGATGGATGTCGCGAAGCGGCCATCCTCGCGCCGGACCACCTTGGTCAGGTAGAAATCCTGGATCGGGAAGTGATTGTCGCCAAAGCGGAAATCGCCGCGCAGCGAGGTGAAGTCCGCCTGCTTCATCGCCGCCCGCAGCGCCTCGCGGTCGTCCAGCTTGCCGCCGGTGATGCGGATGGCGCTGTCGATCAGCATCGCCGCGTCATAGGCCTGCATCGCGAAGGTCGCGGGAACGCGGTCGTATCTGGCGATGAAGGCATCGGTGAATTCGGCGGTCTGGGGGGTGTCCAGATCGGGCGCCCAGTTCGACCCGGCCAGGAAGTCCAGCGCGTCGGCGCCCTGCGCGGGCAGGGTGGATTCGTCAACCGTGAAGGCCGACAGGAACGGGATCGAATCCAGCCCCGCCTGCCGGTACTGCTTGACGAAGTTCACGCCCATGCCGCCCGGCATGAAGGCATAGACCGCATCCGGCTGGAAGGCCGCGATCTGCGCCAGTTCGGCCGAAAAGTCCAGCTGGCCCAGCGGCACGAACAGTTCCGAGGCGACATTGCCGCCATAGCTGTGCTTGAAGCCCGCCATGGCGTCCTTGCCGGCCTGATAGTTCGGCGTGATCAGCACCACATTGCCGTAACCCTGGTCCTGCGCGTACTTGCCCGACACCTCGTGGATCTGGTCGTTCTGGTACGAGGTCACGAACAGATCCGGGTTGCATTCCGTCCCCGCCAGGCTGGAAGTGCCGGCATTGGTCGAAACCATGATCGCGCCGCCCTGCGTCACCGGCTGCAGGATTGCGTAAAGCACGTTGGAAAAGATCGGGCCGACCACGAAATCCACCTGGTCGCGTTCCACCATCTCGCGCGCGCGGGCAACGGCCACGTCGGGCTTCTGTTCGTCGTCGATGACGATGATCTCGGCCTCCAGCCCGCCGAAGCGGTTGCCCAGCTTCTCGGCGGCCATCAGGAAGCCGTCGCGCGATTGCTCGCCAAGAACGGCGGCGGGACCGGACAGCGTGTAAAGCAGGCCGATGCGGACCTTGCCGTCGGTGCTGGCGGCCTGAAGGGGCAGGGCACCGGCGAAAGCCAGCGCCGCAGCCAGTGCGAACGTCTTTTTCATTCTTGCGTTTCCCTGTCGGTCTTTGCGGATCATTGGGCGGGCGGCGGCAGGAAATCCACCTGGTGCAGCGCGGAAAGGCGGACCACCTCGACCGGGTCGGCAAGGCTGTCGATGGCCACGAACAGATCCCACAGGTTCCCCGTGGGCGACACCCAGAACAGGCAGGTCGCCTCCTGTCCCGAGCGGTTGAAGATCCCGTGCGGCACGTTCTGCGGCAACCGCACCAGGTCGCCGGGCCTGGCCTTGACCGGGGCCGCGCCGTCCAGTTCCGCTTCCAGTTCGCCCGTCAGGACATAGACGAATTCGTCCTGCGTGGTGTGGATGTGATGGGGCACGAAGGTGCCGTCCGGAAAGGTCGCGTGCCACGACATCGAGGTGTCGCAGCGGTGCTTGGGCACATAGGTCTGGCCCAGGACATTCCAGCTGGCATCGTCCACGGATGCCTCGCGCGTGGTCACGCCCGCCGTCATCAGTTCCATTCTTCTTCTCCTTGGTTGAAAAAACAGGGTTCAGGCCCGGCGCAGGCGCGTCTGGTCCTGCGAAAAGCCCGCGGTCGCGGCATAGCCGCGCACGATCGCCTGGCGTTCTTCCGGCGTGATGACCGCATCCAGGTCGTCAAAGCCATCGGGGGCGCGGCGCTCGACCTCGTCGATGACGCCCTCGGGACCGCCCTTGCGGTTCAGCGCGACGACCCGGGCCACAAGCGGGCGGCGGGCGGCATCATAGGCGGCAAGCGCCCCGGGAACATCGCCGCCCCGCGCCAGCAGATCGGCCAGCGCGCGGGCGTCCAGGATCGCCTGGCTGGCCCCGTTCGAGCCGACCGGATACATCGGATGGGCGGCATCGCCCAGCAGGGTGACGCGGCCCCGGCTCCAGAAGGGCAGGGGATCGCGGTCGCACATCGGGTATTCGAAGAATTCCGGCGTCGCGGCCACCAGCGCCTCCAGGTCGATCACGTCCGTGTCGAAGGCGCGGACATGGGGCATCAGCTCGTCCAGCGTGCCGCGGCGGTTCCAGTCCTCGCGCGCGGGGGGGCGTGCGCCCTCGGACGCCGCGCGATAGCAGACCACCCAGTTCATCAGCACCGTGCCCGGACGGCTGCCCGGCGCGATCGGATACAGGACCAGCTTGTAGACGAAGCCCCCCGCCACGACCATCGTCCGGCCATCGGCGAAGGCGGGCCATTCGACGGCGCCGCGCCACATCATCACCCCGTTCCACCTCAGCCCGGCCTCGTCCGGGTGCATCTGCGCGCGGATCCGCGAATGGACGCCGTCCGCGCCGATCAGCACGTCGCCCTGCGCGGTGCCCCCATCTTCGAGGCAGAGCGTGACGCCCCCGCCGTCCTGCGAAAACCCGGTGGCGCGCCGGCCCGGCAGGATCGCCCCGCCGCCCAGCCGGTCCAGCACCGCTTCGTGCAGCATCGAATGCAGCCGCCCCCGGTGGATCGAGAATTGCGGCACGTCGTGTCCCGCCTCGACCCCGCGCGGCTCGCGCCAGATTTCCTGCCCCTGGCGGTTCATGTAGAACAGGCCGCTGGTGCGGATGGCGATGCGGTCCAGCGTCGGCAAGAGGCCCAGTTCGGCCAGTTCGCGGATCGCATGGGGCAGGATGTTGATGCCGACGCCCAGTTCGCGGATCGTGGGCGCGGCTTCGTATAACTGGCAGTCGATGCCGCGTTCATGCAGCATCAGCGCCGTGGTCAGGCCGCCGATCCCGGCGCCTGCAATCATGACCTTCATGGTGAACCTTCCTGTGGCACTGCCGGTTTCGTCCGGCTTGGGACCATTGACCGCGCCGGTCCGCCCGCGCGCCATCGCCGCAGCGCCACGACATCGCCGCAGCGCCAGGGGATGCAGAAAACGGACTTGCTGCACAAATTTTAGGACTAAAGTATTCCGGTCCGCATCCGGCGCTTGCCAGCCGTCCGGTTTGCACGTCCGATGGCGCGGCGAACATGCGTGGTGAGGTGTCATGGACCAGCGGCAATTCTGGCGGCGTTCCGATTCGCTGGAGGAATTCGAGGCGACGATGTCCGGCCTGCTGCGGCCCTGCCGGGTCGAGGGGCGCGCCCGCACCCGATACCGAACCGAGGTCCTGCATGGCAGGCTGGATCGTGTCGGCCTGACCAGCGTGTCGCTGGGCGGACCGGCGCAGGTGCGCGTGTCGGCGGAAAAGGGCATATCGCTGTTGCAGGTTCCGCTGCGCGGCGGGTTCGCGGCGACCGACCGGCGCGGCGCGACGCGGCACTTCAGCCAGGGCGCGGCGGCCCAGATCGTGGCGCCCGACGCGCCGGTCCTGCTGGAATTCCAACCCGGCACCCGGATGCTGATCGTCGATCTGGGACCGCAACAGCTGGAAGCCATGGGCGGGGCCGCGCTGTTCTCGCGCATCGCGCGCGACCGTCCCGCCGTGGCGCTGACAAGCGGGGCCGCCGCGCGGATGCTGCGCCTGCTGACCTTCCTTTTGGCCGAGATCGAGATGCAGCAGGCGGATGCCCCCGCGGATGCCGCGATCGAGGCCGCGATGGAACAGGCCCTGGTCGCGGTGATCGGGGCGATGCTGGACGGGGGGCGCGCCGACCTGCGCCCGGCCGCTGCCGATCCCGGTCCCGACATGCTGCGCCGGGCCGAGGCCTTCATGGCGGCGCATCTGGATCTGGACCTGACGCCCGCGCGGATTGCAGAGGCCGCGGGAACCAGCCTGCGCAGCCTGCACCGCGCCTTTCGCGTTCATCGCGGGACCACGCCGCTGACGGCCCTGAAGGCCATGCGCCTTGACCGCGCCCGCGCCGAGATCGAGGCCGGGCGGATCGGCGGCGATGGCCTGACCGGCCTGGCGATGCGCTGCGGCTTTGGCCACATGGGCCTGTTCGCGGCCGATTACCGGCAGCGATTCGGGGTGCTGCCGTCGCGGATGGCGCAGGGCAGACAGCGCGGCGGTTTATTTCAGGACTAAAGCAACGCCTTGCGTCACTTCCGGTGATTGCCTGGAAACCACGCAGTTTCCCAAGCAAATGCATCCGCATTGCTGCATGGATGAACAATCCCTTCCGCCAACCAGATTTTTCTTGCGCGGTGGAAGCTTTACGTATGAAATTGTTTGTAACGATAAAACGACAAGGCCCCCAACAGGAGCTTGCCCGGATGCGCCTTCTGGCCCTTTCCGCCGCGCCGACGCCGTGCGTCGCGCCGGCTGTCCTTGCAGACGATCCCGTCACGATCGGCGTCCTGCTGACGCTGTCCGGCCCGCCCGCCGTGCTGGGCGAACATGCCCGCGACGGCGTGCTGCTGGCCCGAAAGGCGCTTGGCGGCAAGGTCGGCGGGCGCGAGGCCCGGATCATCGTCATCGACGACGAAGGCAAGCCCGACGCACCTCGGTCGTCGAGAAGGTCTTCACCGCAGCCGCCGACCGCCATGTCGGCGAATGCCCGATGAAATGACGCCCCGTCGCGGGCGGCGGGGCTGACTGCCGGACCCTTTGCCGGATCGGCGCGCCCCCCAAACGTCTTGGCAAGGACGAAAGATGTTCAACCTTTTCCTTCTGCAACTGCTGAACGGCGCCCAGTTCGGGATCCTGCTGTTCCTTGTCGCCGCCGGCCTGACGCTGGTGTTCGGCATCATGGACTTCATCAACCTGGCGCATGGCGTCCTGTACATGGTCGGCGGCTATGTGATGGCCATGATGATGGGCATGACGGGCAATTTCTGGCTGTCGCTGGCGATGGTGCTGCCGATGACGCTGGCCGTCGGGCTGGTGCTGGAACTGCTGGTCTTCCGGCGGCTTTACGACCGATCCCACCTGGACCAGGTGCTGGCGACCTTTGGCCTTGTGCTGGTGCTGTCGGAACTGGTGCGCATCCTGTGGGGATCGGCCCCCTTGTCGGTCGCCATGCCCGAGGTTCTGGCGGGGTCCGTGCCCCTGGCCGGGCCGATGCGCTATCCCGTTTATCGCCTGGCGGTGATCGGCACGGGCCTGGCGGTGGCGCTGTCGCTGTGGTTCGTGATCGCCCGCACCCGCGTCGGCATGTTGCTGCGGGCGGGGGCCGCGAACCGGGCGATGGTTTCGGCCCTGGGCGCGGACATCAACCGGCTGTTCATGCTGGTCTTTGCCGCGGGCGCGATGCTGGCGGGATTTGCCGGGGCCATCGTGTCGCCGATCCTGTCGGTCGATCCGGGCATGGGCGACGGCATCCTGATCCTGACCTTCGTGGTGATCGTGATCGGCGGCGTGGGTTCGGTCAAGGGCGCCTTTTGCGCGGCGCTGCTGGTGGGCATCGTCGATACGCTGGGCCGGATGTTCGGGCCGATCATCCTCAGGACCATGATGGACCCGGCGGCGGCCGCGCAGGCGGGGCGCACCATCGCGCCGATGCTGGTCTATATCCTGATGGCGGCGGTGCTGTTCTGGCGTCCCGCGGGCCTGTTCGGACGGGCGGTGGCGCGATGACCGACCTGACCCAGACCCTTGCCCCCGCGCGTCCCGGCCTTGCCGGGCGGCTGAGGCTGGCCTTGTGCATCTTTGCGGTCCTGGCGGTGGTGCCGCCCCTGGCCCATGCCCTGGACGAGCCGTTCCTGATCGTTGTCGCGACCCGCATGATGGTCTTTGCCATCGCCGCGCTGTCGCTGGACCTGATCCTGGGCTATGGCGCGATGGTGTCCTTTGGCCATGCCGCCTATCTGGGCCTTGGCGCCTATGCGGTGGCGATCCTGTCGCGGGCGGGCATCGACGACCTGGTCCTGCAGCTGCTGGCGGCGATGGCCGCGTCGGCGGTCTTCGCCACCGTCACGGGCGCCATCAGCCTGCGCACGCGGGGCGTTTACTTCATCATGATCACGCTAGCCTTCGGGCAGATGGCGTTCTTCTTCTTCGTGTCGTTCTCGACGCTGGGGGGCGACGACGGGGTGGCGCTGGCGGCGCGGTCCACGGTGCTGGGGATGCCCTTGCTGCAGGACGCGCCCGGCATGTTCTATGCCACGCTGGCGCTGCTGGTGGCGGTCTTTGCAGGACTTTACCGGCTGACGCTGTCGCGGTTCGGCCGGGTGCTGACGGGTACGCGGGAAAGCGCGCTGCGGATGCAGGCCATGGGCTTTCGGCCCTTTCCTTATCAGCTGACCGCCTATGTCATCGCCGGTTGCCTGTGTTCGGTGGCGGGCGTGATGCTGGCCAACCAGGCGATCTATGTCTCGCCCGCCTACATGAGCTGGCACCGCTCGGGCGAGATGATGGTGATGCTGGTCCTGGGCGGCGTGGGCAGCCTGACCGGCGCGATGGCCGGCGCCCTTGTCACCATCGCGCTGGAGGAAGGACTGGCCCGCCTTTCCGAACACTGGCGGCTTGGCTTCGGCCTGATCCTGGTGGGGGTCGCGCTGTTCTCGCCCGGCGGATTGTCCGGGCTGTTGCGCCGTGTCGGCCTGGTGAGGGACGCGAAATGACCGATCCGCTGCTGAGCGTTCAGAACCTGTCCAAGTCCTATGGCGCGCTGAAGGTCACGCAGGACGTGTCGCTGGATGTCCGCGAAGGCCGGGTCCATGCCATCATCGGACCCAACGGCGCGGGCAAGACGACGCTGATTTCCCAGCTGTCGGGCCAGTTGCGCCCCGACAGCGGGCGGGTCGTCTATGCCGGGCAGGACATCACCCGGCTGGACATGGCGGGCCGCGTCCGCCTGGGCCTGGCGCGGTCCTTCCAGCTGACCACCTTGCTGCCCAGCTTCAGCGCGCTGGAAAACGTGGCCCTGGCGGTCCAGGCGCGCGAAGGATCGTCGTTCCGCTTCCTGCGCCCCGCCGCGACCGAACAGGCGCTGAACGACCAGGCGATGGCCTGCCTGGCCGATGTCGGGCTGTCGGACCGGGCGCACAGGCGGGCCGGATCGCTGAGCCACGGCGAAAAGCGCCAGCTGGAACTGGCCATCGCGCTGGCCACGCGCCCGCGCCTGCTGCTGCTGGACGAGCCGCTGGCCGGCACCGGACACGAGGAAGCCGCGCAGCTGGTGGACCTGTTCGCGAAACTGAAGGACCGCGTGACGATGGTGCTGATCGAACATGACATGGATGCGGTCTTCGCGCTGGCCGACACGGTCTCGGTGCTGGTCTATGGCCAGATCGTCGCCAGCGGCAGCCCGTCCGCCGTGCGCGCCGACCCCGCCGTCCGCACCGCCTATCTGGGAGAGGAGGCCGCCCCATGCTGACGGTCGAAGGTTTGCAGGCGTCCTATGGCGACAGCCGGGTGCTGTTCGGGATCGACCTGTCGGTCGCGCGGGGCGAGGTGGTGACGCTGCTGGGCCGCAACGGCATGGGCAAGACGACCACCGTGCGGTCGATCTTCGGCCTGCTGCGGCCGCGCGGCGGGCGGGTCAGCATCGACGGGCGCGACCTGACGGCGGCGGCGCCGCATCTGGTGGCCCGCGCGGGCCTCGGCCTGGTGCCGGAAGGCCGGCAGGTCTTCGCCCCCCTCACGGTCGAGGAAAACCTGATCGCCACCGCCCGCGCGCGCGGCACCGCCAAATGGACGCTGGACAAGGTTTATGCCCTGTTCCCCCGGCTCAAGGAACGCCGCCGCAACATGGGCGACCAGTTGTCGGGCGGCGAACAGCAGATGCTGGCCGTGGGCCGGGCGCTGATGACCAATCCCGCGCTGATCGTCCTGGACGAGGCGACCGAGGGCCTGGCCCCCCTGATCCGCGAGGAAATCTGGTCCTGCCTGCGCCATCTCAAGAACGAGGGCGAGGCGATCCTGGTCATCGACAAGAACGTCGATGCGCTGGTGCGTCTTGCCGACCGCCATGTGGTGATCGAGAAGGGCCGCGTCGTCTGGACCGGATCCACCCCCGACCTGATCGCCACGCCCGAGGTGAAGACCCGCTTCCTGCATGTCTGAACCGGGGCGGGACGGGCCTTGGCCCGTCCGGATACATCATGTCCGAAATATCGAAGTCCAAAACAAAAACGACGAACATCAGGGATCGCCTTCCATGCTTGGCCTCAGCACCCATACGGATACGTTCTGCCGCGACAACCTGCCCCCGGCGGACAGCCAACCCGTCTTTCTTCTGGACCGCTTCGCCTATCCCGAAACGCTGAACGCGGCGGTCGAGCTGACCGACCGCATGGTCGAACGCGGCTTCGGCGACCGGGTGGCGCTGGTGGGCCAGGGCCGCAGCCGCACCTATGCGGAACTGGCCGACTGGACCAGCCGCATCGCCCGCGCCCTGGTCGAGGATTACGGCATCAAGCCCGGCAACCGCATCCTGATCCGGTCCCCCAACACCCCCGCCCTTGTGGCCTGCTGGCTGGGCGCGACCAAGGCCGGGGCCGTTGTGGTGAACACCATGCCCCTGCTGCGGAAAAAGGAACTGTTGCAGCACACCGAAAAGGCCCGGATCGCCCTGGCGCTGTGCGACATGCGGATGCTGGACGAATTGCAGGCCTGCATGGCCGAAAGCGCCTTCCTGCAACGCATCGTTCCCTTCGACGGCACCGCCGCGCTTGACGGCGAACTGGACCGCGCCGCCGCCGCCAAGCCCGCCGGTCCGTTCTGGGTGGACACCGGCCGCGACGACGTGGCGCTTTTGGGCTTCACCTCGGGTTCCACGGGGGTGCCCAAGGCCACGATGCATTTCCACCGCGACCTGCTGATCATCGCCGACGCCTATGCGCGCGAGATCCTGGACGTGCGGCCCGACGACGTGTTCGTGGGATCCCCGCCGCTGGCCTTCACCTTCGGGCTTGGCGGGTTGGCGGTCTTTCCGCTGCGCTTCGGCGCCTGCGCCGTGCTGCTGGAAAAGGCCGCGCCCGCCGACCTGATCGGCATCATCCAGTCGCACAAGGCGACGATCTGCTTTACCGCGCCCACGGCCTATCGCGCGATGCTGGCCGCGATGGAGGACGGCGCCGACCTGTCGTCCCTGCGCTGCGCCGTGTCCGCGGGCGAGACCCTGCCCGCGCCGGTCTTCAATGCCTGGATCGAAAGGACCGGCCGCCCGATGCTGGACGGGATCGGCGGAACCGAGATGCTGCACATCTACATCTCGAACCGCCTGGGCGACGCGCGCCCCGGCGTGACCGGCAAGCCGCTGACGGGATACGAGGCCAAGGTGGTCGATGACGCCATGAACGAGGTGCCGCGCGGCACGCCCGGCCATCTGGCGGTGCGCGGGCCGGTGGGCTGCCGCTATCTGGACGACGACCGGCAGGCGCATTATGTCCGCGACGGCTGGAACCTGCCGGGCGACACCTTCATCCAGGACCAGGACGGCTATTTCCGCTTTGCCGCGCGGTCCGACGACATGATCGTGTCGGCCGGCTACAACATCGCCGGTCCCGAGGTAGAGGCCGCCCTGCTGGCCCATCCCGATGTCGCCGAATGCGGCGTCGTGGGCGCGGCGGACGAGGCGCGCGGCATCATCGTGCAGGCCCATGTCGTGCTGCGCCCCGGCGTGACGGCCTGCGACGACAAGGCCAGGGAATTGCAGGACTTCGTCAAGCGCACCATCGCGCCCTACAAGTACCCCCGTTCGGTCGTCTTTGCCGACACCCTGCCCAAGACCGAAAGCGGCAAGATCCAGCGGTTCCGGCTGAAGCAGGGGATGGCCGTGCAATGATGCACGCGATCGCAGACTGGAACGCGGTTTACGACAACGCGCCCGCCATTCCCGATGGCGCTTCCTGGCCGGGCCGCTGGATCGAACCGGCCCGCGCCTTCCGCGAGTCCATGGGGGACCGCGCCCGGACGGGCATCCCCTACGGGCCGGGCGACCGGAACCGGCTGGATCTGTTCCTGCCGCAGGACAGGCCCAAGGGACTGGTGGTCTTTGTCCATGGCGGCTTCTGGATGGCGCTGGACCGCAGCTTCTGGTCGCATCTGGCGCAAGGCCCGCTGGCGCATGGACATGCCGTGGCGATCCCCGAATACGGCCTGTGCCCCGACATCCGCATCGCGGGCATAACGGCCGAGATCGGCGCGGCCATCACCACGGCGGCGGATCTGGTGGAAGGTCCGATCCGGCTGGCCGGGCATTCGGCAGGAGGGCACCTGGTCAGCCGCATGGTCAGCCACACCTCTCCGCTGTCCGGCGCGGTGCGGGGGCGGGTCGCGGGGGTGGTCTCGATCTCGGGCCTGCACGACCTGCGCCCGCTGCGCCGGACATGGCGGCAAGACACCCTGCGGATCGACGAGGCCGAGGCGCGTGCCGAAAGCCCCGCCCTGCTGGAGCCATTGCCCGGCACGTGCATCACCTGCTGGGTGGGGGCGTCCGAAACCTCGGAATTCCGGCGCCAGAACGCGCTGCTGGCCAACATCTGGCGCGGCCTGGGCGCCGCCACCGATTGCGTCGAGGAACCGGACCGCCACCATTTCAACGTCGTGGACGGACTGGCAAGGGCCGATCACCCGATGCTGACGGCCCTGCTGGGATCCGCGGGGTGCCGTTGCGGGTGATCGCCCCGTTGCGGTGCGTGCGAGCACGCACCCTACGGCCCGCGTGTTTGCAAGCGCGGCGTTGATGATCTACTCCGTCACAAGGGATTGCCTGCATCGGGGTGCCATCGGAATGACGGAACGGGCAACAGCGGCGGACAAGGTCCGGGACCACGACTTTCGCGACGACATCCTTGCCGTCGCCGACAATCCGGCGGTGCCGACGATGCTGGAAACGGTGTGCCTGGCGACCGGCCTGCGCTTTGCCGCCATCGCGCGCGTCAACGACGAACGCTGGATCACCTGCAGCGTCGCGGATGCCCTGGATTTCGGCCTCGGGCCGGGGGACGAGCTGGTGGTGGAATCCACGCTCTGCCACGAGGTCCGGCAGCAGCAGGCGGAAATCGTCATCAACGACGCGCAATGCGACGACGCGTATCGCGACCACCGCACGCCCAGGCTTTACGGGTTCCGCAGCTATCTGTCGGTGCCGATCTTGCGCCCGGACGGCAGCTTCTTCGGCACGCTCTGCGCGCTTGACCCGGAACCCAACCGGCTGGACGACCCGCGCATCCTGGACATGGCGCGCATGTTCGCCAGGATGGTCGGCGACACGCTGCAAGTGCAGGACCGGCTGAAGGAAACGCAGGGGGAACTGGCCCGGGAACGCCGCCTTGCGCTGGTGCAGGAAGAATTCATGGCGATCCTGGCGCATGACCTGCGCAATCCCGTCGGCGCCATCGGCGCCGGCCTGCGGATGCTGTCGCGGATGGATCAGGACCCCCCGGCCACCGAACTGATCGTCATGATGGAGGCGACCGTCCAGCGCATGGCCAGCCTGGTGAACAACCTGATGGACCACGCCCGCAACCGTCTGGGCGGCGGCATCGTCCTGGACCGCAGCCGCGACGGCACGCTGGGCAATGCGCTGCGCCTGATCGTCGCCGAATTCCGCGCCATTGCCCCCGGCCGGCGGATCAACGCGGTTATCGACATTCCCCATCCGGTCAGTTGCGACCGGGCGCGGATCGCGCAACTGCTGTCGAACCTGCTGGGCAACGCCGTCGCCCATGGCGCCGAGGACCGGCCCATCGACGTGTCCGCCCAGGTATCGGACGGCATCTTCCGCCTGCACGTCGCCAACGAGGGCAAGCCGATCCCCCCGGACCAGATCCCCGCCCTGTTCGCGCCCTTCAACAAGGGCAGCACCCCCCGGCGCGAGGGGCTTGGCCTTGGCCTCTACATCGCGGCGGAAATCGCCAGGGCGCATGGCGGCAGCATGGCGGTCAGCTCGGACGCGGCCCGGACGGTCTTCACGTTCGAGATGCCCTGCGGATAAGGGCGCGCTTCGCAGCCGTCATGGCAAGCAAGACGGTGGGCGCCCGGGTCGATGACCGGGATCATGCGCCCGGGACCACCAGGGGCAAACCGTCCGTCCCATCACGGGCATCCCGCGCCGCCGGGCCGGAGGGGCAGGACAGCGGCAGGGACAGGTCCCGCCGCTGTCCGGTTCGCGCCGGGGCGGCCTAGCGGCCGCCCTTGGTCTTGGGGTCATGGGTGTGGTGGCTGTCGCGCACCCCGCCCCCGCCCGAGACATCCGAATCCGGGCCGTTGGTCGGCTCGCCGGGCGCGGGTCCCCGGTTCTCGGTGGGGTCGGGAAGGTCGGGGCGCTGGTGGCTGCTGCCGGGACCGCCGTGATGGCGGTTGGCGGCCTCGGTTTTCTTCGACGTGGACATCGGGTTACCTGTCCTGCTGGTGGCCTTGGTTGGTGGTGTTCTGCTTGATGTTTCCCTGCCGCCCCTGCTGGTCCAGGTTGCGCTGGCGGGGATCGGGGATGGCGTCATCCGTCTGGACGGACCCCTTGGCGGGGTCGCCGGGGCCTTTGGTGCTGCGGTTCGCCGGCGGGACGGGTGGAAGTCGCTGGGACATGATGTTCCTCCTGTAGCAGGGGACTAACCCGCCCGAGGCGCATTTTGTTTCAACGACTGGCCGGAACCCTGTCCCCCGGCACGGGTTCGACGCCAGACCCCGGCCCGGATGCCGCATCGGGACCGGTCCATGACACGAAAAGGAAAACGCCATGACCATTCTTGCCGTCGGTGCCCAAGCCGCCGACCAGCCGCTGGACCGCATGGAGATCACCCGCCGCGACCTGGGCGCCCATGACGTGCGGATCGAGATCATCTATTGCGGCATCTGCCATTCCGACCTGCACCAGGTGCGCAGCGAATGGGCGGGCACGCTGTATCCTTGCGTGCCGGGGCACGAGATCGTGGGCCGCGTGGCCGCCGTGGGCGGCCATGTGACCGGCCACAAGATCGGCGACCTGGTGGGCGTCGGCTGCATCGTCGATAGCTGCCAGCACTGCCCCGATTGCGACGAGGGGCTGGAGAATTACTGCGACGGCATGGTCGGCACCTACAACGGCCCGACCCCCGACGCGCCGGGCCATACGCTGGGCGGGTATTCGCAAGCCATCGTGGTCCACGAACGCTATGTCCTGCGCATCACCCACCCCGAGGAGCAACTGGCCGCCGTGGCCCCGCTGCTGTGTGCGGGGATCACGACATATTCGCCGCTGCGCCACTGGGGCGCGGGTCCGGGCAGGAAGGTGGGCGTGGTGGGCATCGGCGGCCTGGGCCACATGGGCGTGAAGCTCGCCCACGCCATGGGCGCACATGTGGTGGCCTTCACGACCTCGGCGGGCAAGACCCAGGATGCCAAGGCGCTTGGCGCCGACGAGGTGGTGGTGTCCCGCAATCCCGAGGAGATGGCGGCCCACGCGCAAAGCTTCGACCTGATCCTGAACACGGTCGCGGCGCCCCATGATCTCGACTCGTTCCTGGCGCTGCTCAAGCGCGACGGCACCATGGTGCTGGTGGGCGCGCCCGCTACGCCGCACCCCTCGCCCAACGTCTTCAACCTGATCATGCGCCGCCGTTCCCTCGCCGGATCCATGATCGGCGGCATCCCCGAAACGCAGGAGATGCTGGACTTCTGCGCGGAACACGGCATCACCGCCGACATCGAGATGATCCGCGCGGACGAGATCGAGCAGGCTTACGCCCGGATGCTGAAGGGCGACGTGAAATACCGCTTCGTCATGGACATCGCCACGATGGCGGGCTGACACGGGGGGCGGCGATCTGCCGCCGCCCCACGCCGCAGGATGCCCCGGGCAGGCCCCGGGCGTCATTCCTGCGCGCGCAGCACCCGGGCCGGGCGGGCGGACAGCGGGCGCAGCGCGAAGACCAGGCCCGCCGCCAGGGTTGCGCCGATCCCGCCCGCGATGATGGCCAAGGCCGATCCCGGGGCAGGGCGATAGTCCATTTCCATCACCTGCGTCAGGATCGCCCATGACGCCAGGGCGGCCACACCCACCGCGACCAGCCCCGCCGCCGCGCCCATCAGCACCGACCGCAGCGCGAAGCTGGCCAGCACCCGGCCCCGCGTGGCGCCCAGGGTCTTGAGCACCGCCGCCTCGAAGACGCGGGCGCGCTCGCCCGCCGCCGCCGCGCCGATCAGCACGGCAAAGCCGGTCGCCAGCGTCGCCATCGCCGCCATCGAGGTGGCCGATGCCAGCGCCGCCATCGCCTCGGCCACCCGGCCCGCCACCTCGCGCACGGCGACGGCGGTGATGTTGGGATAGGCGTTCGAGATGTCGCGCCCGATCCGCCCCTCGGCCGCCGGGTCGGCATGGACGGTGGCGATATGGGTATGGGGCGCGGCGGCAAGGCTGGCCGCGTCGAAGATCATCACGAAGCCGATCCCGCCGCTGCGGAAGTCCAGTTGCCGGAAGTTTGCGACGGTGGCGGTGATGTCGCGCCCCAGGATGTTGACCGTGATCCGGTCGCCCAAGGCCAGGCCCAGCTCGGCGGCCTCGTCGGCACTGACGCTCACAAGCGGCGGGCCGGCATAGCCGTCCGGCCACCAGTCGCCCGCCGTCAGCACCGTGCCGGGGGGCGGGGTCGCCGCATAGCTGACGCCCCGGTCGCCGCGCAGCACCCAGTGGTCGCCCCATTCGCGGGCCGGGATGCCGTTGATCGCCGTGATGATCCCGCGCAGCGACGGCGCGGTCTCGACCTCGCTTGCGCCCGGATCGGCGGCCAGCCGGTCCAGGAAGCCGGGCAATTGGTCGGGCTGGATGTCGATGAAGAAGAAGGACGGGGCGCGGTCGGGCAGCTCGGCGGCGATGGCGCGGCGCAGGTTGGCGTCGATCTGACCGACGGTGGCCAGGACTGTCAGACCAAGGCCCAGCGACAGGACCACCGCCGCAGCACCCTCCTGCGGGCTGCCGACCGCGCCAAAGGCCAGGCGCAGCGCGGTGCGCCCACGAAGCCAGGGATGGCGCGCCAGCCGCCGCGCCAGCGCGCGCAACCCATGCGCCGCCAGCGCCAGGGCCGCCAGCGCCCCCGCGACCCCTGCCGCAGAGGCGAGCGCCAGGCGCGGGGCCGAGGCCAGCAGGGTGGCCGCCCCGACCAGCGCCGCGACCGCCAGCACCAGCGCCAGCAGGTAAAGCCCGCGCGGGCGGGCGCGCGCGCCGGTCCCGATGCCCCGGAACAGGGCCGCGGCGCGCACCCGTTCCACCCGCGCCAAGGGCAGCAGGATGAAGATCAGCGCGGTCAGCGTGCCATACAGCGCGGCCTCGGCCAGGGGGGCGGGATACAGGGCGAACTGGGCCGGGATCGGCAGGCGCGCCTGCAACAGGGGGGCAGCGGCCAGCGGCACAAGCCCGCCCAAGGCCAGCCCGCCCGCCACCCCCAGCAGGGTCAGCACGCCGATCTGCATCAGATAGACCGCGACGATCGTGCGCCCTTCGGCCCCGAGCGTCTTCAGCGTGGCGATGACGGGTGTCTTGCCGTCCAGATAGCTTTGCACGGCGGACGAGACGCCGACGCCCCCGACCGCCAGCCCCGCCAGCCCGACCAGCACCAGGAAGGACCCCAGCCGGTCCACGAAAGCCTCGACCCCCGGCGCGCCGTTGCGGCTGTCGCGCCAGCGCATCCCCGCGCCGTCGAACCGGGCCTCGGCATCGGCGCGCAGGGCGTCCAGCGTGTCGCCGGGGCGCAGGGTCAGGCGATAGCCGGTCTCGAACAGGGTGCCGGGGGCCAGCAGCCCCGATCCGGCAAGGCCCGCGGTCGGCACGAGCGTGCGCGGGCCAAGCCCGAAGGTGGACCCGAGCGCGTCGGGTTCCCCGACCAGCGCGGCCATCAGGACGAAATCCTGCACGCCCAGCCGGAAACGCTCGCCCACCGCCAGGCCCAACCGGTCGATCAGCAGCGGATCCATCGCGGCACCCGGCAGCCCGTCGCGCCCGGCCAGCACGGCGGCCACGGGCAGGGGCGGATCGAACCGCGCCTGCCCGTAAAGCGGCCAGTTGCCATCGACGCCCTTGACCTGGGTCAGGGCGCGTTCGGCATCCTCGCCCGGGCCGGCCACGGCCATGGACCGGAAATCCACCACCTCGGACACCCGGGCGGCGCGGGCCGCCATCCAGTCCCGTTCCCCGGCATCGGCAAAGCGATAGGTCAGGCGCATCGCCGCGTCGCCCCCCAGCAGCACCGCACCTTCGCGCGCCAGGCCGGTGGCGATGGCGGCGCGGACCGATCCGACCGCCGCGATAGCGCCGACGCCCAGCACCAGGCACAGAAGGAAGATCCAGAACCCCGCCAGCCCGCCGCGCAATTCGCGCCGGGCGATGCGCCAGGCGACGGTCACGACGCGGCCCGGCGGTCGGCCTCGGACCCCTCGATCCGGCCGTCGCGCAGGCGGACCACGCGGTCGCAGCGGGCGGCCAGGTCAGGGGCATGGGTGACAAGAACCAGCGTCGCCTGGTGCCGGTCGCGCAGGTTAAACAGCAGGTCCATGATCACCTGCCCGCTGGCGCCGTCCAGGTTGCCCGTGGGTTCGTCGGCCAGCAGGATCGCGGGGCGCGGCGCGGTGGCGCGGGCCAGGGCCACGCGCTGCTGTTCGCCGCCCGACATCTGCGCGGGATAATGGTCCATCCGCGCGGCCAGGCCCACCGCGCGCAACTCGGTCGCGGCGCGGTCGAAGGCGTCGGGCTGGCCCGCCAGCTCCAGCGGCGTGGCCACGTTTTCCAGCGCGGTCATGGTCGGGATCAGGTGGAAGGACTGGAAGACCACGCCCATCCGGCCCCGGCGGAACCGGGCCAGCGCGTCCTCGTCCAGGGCGGTCAGGTCGTGGCCCAGGGCCTGCACGGTCCCGCCCGTCGCCCGTTCCAGCCCGCCCATCAGCATCAGAAGCGAGGACTTGCCCGACCCCGACGGGCCGACCAGCCCCAGGCTTTCGCCCCGGTGGACATCCATCGAAATGCCCCGCAAGATTTCCACAAGCCCGGCATTGCCTTGCAAGGTCAGGGAAACATCCCTCAGCGACAAAACCGGATCGGTCATGAACATCCTTCCCGAAAGCCTGCCCTTCCTGCCATTTAGGGTCCGCCGCCGTTCCGGCAAGCGGCAATGGCGCGGCATCGTCGCCGCCCTTGCCATGCTGGCCCTGCCCGCCGCCGCCCCCGCCGGGGAACCGCTGCGTGTTGCGGCACTGGGGGATTCGCTGACGCAGGGCTATGGCCTGCCCGCCGACCAGGGGCTGGTGCCGCAGTTGCAGGACTGGCTGCGCAAGGCCGGCCATGACGTGATCGTGATCAACGCGGGCGTCAGCGGCGACACCACGGCGGGGGGATTGTCGCGGCTGGACTGGACGCTGGCCGACAAGCCCGACGCGATGATCGTGGCGCTTGGCGGCAACGACCTGCTGCGCGGCATCGACCCCGCGACCAGCCGCGCCAACCTGGACGCCATCCTGACCCGGCTAAAGGCCGAGGGCGTGCCCGCCATGCTGGTGGGGCTGCCCGCGCCCGGCAACTATGGTCCCGAGTTCCAGCAAGAGTTCGGGACCATGTTCCCCGACCTGGCGCGGAAACATGGCGCGGCGCTGTATCCCGACCTGCTGGCGCCCATCACGCGGCGCCATGCGGCGGGCCAGGGCTATCGCGATCTGGTGCAGGACGACGGCCTGCATCCAAGTGCCGCCGGGGTGGCGGCCATCGTCGCGGCCCTGGGACCGGCCGTGGACGGCTGGCTGAACGACATCACGCCTGCCGGCGATTGATGCGCGCCTTTCCGCCCGGGGTTCACGAAAGTTAACATAAATTACAGTCTCCGGTTGATCTGGCGGGTGACGTAGCGGAATTGATCCCGTAATGTCTGCGCTGTGGCGCCCGTTCGGAGCCGGATCCGGCCCTGACGCGTTTGCCTGCCGAGCCTTATTGCCGGAGAGCCGATGACATTCGATCCCCTTCATATCCTCGTGGTCGAGGATGATTTCTTCGTTGCCGACAAGCTGTCGCGGGAAATCCGCGCCGGGGGCGACACGGTCGTGGGACCGTTCGCCGATGTCCATGACGCGATCCACAGGGTCGGGCTGGTGCAGGCGGCCATCCTGGACGTGCGGGTCCAGGACGAAAGCTCGTTCCAAGTGGCGGATTCCCTCAATCACCATGGCATCCCCTTCGTCTTCCTGACCGGCTATGACCCGCAGGCCGTGCCGGTCCGGTTTCCACGCCGTCACGTCTATACCAAGCCCAGCCATGCGGCGCCGCTGCTGCACGACCTTCACCAGCAGCATCGCGCCCTGGCCCCGCACGAGATCGACAGCGTCCAGGCCGCCGTTCTCGAGATGATCCGGCGGTCCCGCGCCGTGATGCCCGACGAGGCCTCGGCCGACCGCCTGGTCGAGGCGGCGCTGCTGCGCGCCATCGCCGAGACCACCGAACGCCGGATGGAAGGGGATGTCCGCACCCGCCTGCTGGACCTGCTGGAGGACGAATACAGCCAGCGCGGCAAGCTGCACCTGCAATAAGGCGGTCCGTCGCGCGCGCGGGCGGGATCACTGATCGGGCAGGCGGCCTGCCGCTTGCCTGGCCAGCAGGGCCTCGCGCAGGCGTGCCGCCAGTTCCCGAAGCCTGTCCGGGACGGCCTCCTGTTCCACCAGACAGCCCAGTTCCTTGAGGTGCCTTTCCATATCCTTGTCGAACTTCGCGTCCTTGCCCATGTCCTACCTCTCTCGGCATTTCCGCTCATGGCGCCCCGAACCGGGGAACCGCGCCTTTGTTCCAGGGAATGATGCACGGGTCCCGTTCCCGACGAAAAACCCATGTTCCAGACGGATCCGGCCTTTTCCGTGCAAGACGCCGCAGGTGTCCTTATCTTGATTGGCACCATTGTCCGATCCGGACGTTCAATTTCCATGAACCATCCCGCTGCACAAGCCCGGCCCGCGCCGCCCGATCTCAGCCGCATGGCGTCCCGGCCGCAGAGGAGCGCCGCTGCCCCCGGGCAAACCGCCGAAAGCTGCGCCATGGTCCCCGACCGGAGCCGGACATGAACATCCTGCACCTCAGGAACCGCCGCATCCTTGTCGTCGAGGACGATTACCTGATCGCCGAGGATCTCCGCCACGACCTGGAACAGGCCGGCGCCATCGTCGTCGGTCCCGTCCCTTCGGTTGACAAGGCCCTGCGGCTGCTGGACGCCAATCCCGCCATCGATGCGGCTGTCCTGGACGTGAACCTGAACGGAGAGCGAAGCTTTCCGGTCGCCGAACGGCTTGAAGCCAAGGCGATCCCGTTCCTGTTCGCCACCGGCTATGACCTGGAGGACATTCAGGCGCAATGGCGGCACGTCCCGGTCGTGACGAAGCCGCTGCAGATCGCCCTTGTCGCCCGGCTTTTGGAACAGGGCAGGCCGGCCTAGCGCGCCGCCCGCAGGCGGGCAGGAAAACTGCGTCCGGTTCCCGGAAAAGGCCATCGACTGACTTGCACGAAATGCAAAATCATCTATCCTTCCGATTGCAGTCGAGATTCGTGCTCACCCCAGGGGACCCTGTGCGCCACGACACGCACAGGGTTCTTTCTGGTCCGACAGGCTGCATGATGACGCGCCCCTGCCTTGCGGACCCGGCCCGGGGGGTCCTGATGCCGGTCCCTTGCGCCGGAACCGGCCGGCAGGATCACCCTGCCCTGGCGCCATGCCCCGCGGCGGTTGCCCCGCCGGCCAGCGATCCTTCCGCCGCCAGCCGGGGAACGGACGCCACCTCGCGCAGGATGCCGGCCATCAGGTCGTGGCCAAGCTGCCGCCTGTGTTCCAGCATCGTGCGGCCGTAATCGAAGGCCTTGCCCGCGAAATCGTCCTGGGGGTCCGACAGCACGACATGGCGGAACCGGCGGCCCGTCAGGTCGCAGTCCGCGATGATGCGGGCGGACTGGCCGGCAAAGACCAGTTCCTGCGCGCGGCAGGCAACGCCGTCCACCGTGGGCCTGAGGGGCTTTTGCAGCTCGAACAGATCCAGCGCCAGGATCAGGGCGTCGCCCGGGCGGTCCAGCAGCGGGCGCAGCGGCAGGTTCTCGCAGGTGCCGGGGTCCAGGAAATACCGCCCGTCGATGCGCACCGGCTGGAACAGCACCGGCAGGGCCGTGCTGGCCATCAGGTGATCGACCGTCAGCGGCGCGTCGGTGTTGCGGAAGGCCACGATCTCGCCCGTTTCGGCATCCAGCGCGGTGACCGTCAGCTCGATGTCGCCGTTGTTCAGATGGTCGAAGTCGATCAGTTCCCGAAACAGGCGCTGCATCCGGTCGCGGCGGAACAGCGCGCTGTCGGGGGGCATTCCCGGCATGATCTCCCAGATGCCGGGCCAGGACGGCAGGAACATCGAAGGATGGCCCATGGCCAGCGTTCCCGCCACCGCCGTCCGCCGTCCCGTCAGGGGTCTGGCCTGGCCCACGCGCGACAGGAACCGGCGCAGGGTTTCGTCGCGGCGGTCCGGCGGGCTTCCCGCGATCAGCGCGGCGACCACGGCGCCGATCGAGGCGCCCGACATGCGCGTGACGCGCATCCCGGATGCCTCGATGGCCTGCCAGGCGCCGGCATGGAAGGCGCCAAGCGCGTTCCCGCCGGCAAGGCAAAGCCAGGCCTCCACCGGATCAGCCGCCCAGGCGTTGCTGGATGGCCCGCAGCATCGACATGTGGGTGTCGATGGCCGGCACCCCCACGATGGATGCGCCTTGCGCCCGGGGATCGCTGCCGTTCTGGGCATAGGCGGCATGAAGGGCGCGAAGCTGTTCGTGCCCGGTCATCTGGCCTTGCAGGTACATGGTGTCGAATTCCGCGCCCGACAGGGCCGAAAGCTGTTCCACCATCGCGGCGTGTTCGGGCATCAGCTGTTCGGACGGGGCGGCGCCAAAGGCGGTGGCGACGGCTTCCTGCTCGGACACTTCAAGGGTGGCGAAGGCCTTGACCGCCGGATCGGATGCCTTGTCCAGCGCCATGCGGCTGGTCAGAAGGGCGAAGTTTCCCCCCAGCAGGATGTTCTGCTTGTCCGCATCGGGTGCGCCCTGCGCATGGGCAAGGCGGGCGACGGGCAGGACGGCGGCCAGGGCGCCGGCGGCAAAAAGCGTTCTACGTTCCATCGGTGGTCTCCTCCGTTGTGGGACAGCACGCAACGGGCGAACAAATGTTATGTTCCGGCGGTTGCTTTTTGATAACTCTGCCCCGCCCGGCACGCCGGGCGGAATTGGTGCGTGATGCGGGCCGGATCACGAAACGGTCAGCCCCCCTTTCGGCGTTCGGCCGGAACTTTGCCTGACATCACAGGTTCTTGGGCCATTCCCCTTGCGGGTCTGCTGAAGGAGACATCCCATGACCAAGCTTCTGACATCCACCGCCCTGATCGCCATGCTTTCCGGCCCGGCCCTGGCGCAAACGACCGCCGCCCCCGCCACCGAGGCACCTGCCGCGACGACACCCGCCACGGCGTCGGCCATGCCGGGCTTTGGCTACATGCCGATGCCGACCGACATGTCGGCGGACGATTTCCTTGAAAAGGACCTCTACGTGTCCGAAACCGATCCCGACACGACCGCGACCTATAACGACGCCGACGAAGACTGGGACAACATCGGCGAGATCGACGACCTGGTGATCGGCGACACGGGCGAGGTCAAGGCCGTGCTGGTCGATGTCGGCGGCTTCCTGGGCATGGGCGAAAAGACCGTCTCGGTGTCGATGGACCAGCTTCGCATGATCCGCGACGGCGATTCCGAGGACGACTATTTCATCGTCTTCACCGCCGACCGCGCCGCGCTTGAAAACGCGCCCGCCTTTGAATGGCCGCAGCGGGATTGATCCTTACAACTGCCGCACAGGCCCGGGGGCGCACCCCCGGGCCTTTCTCATGCGCTCACGCCTGCCGCCCCGGCCAGCCGCAGGGCCAGCGGCCGTGACGGGGATCGTCCCAGGCCGGCATGTCCAGCCAGGGATACCAGCACAGGCCCGCGACGGGCACGCCCGACAGCGCGATCTCGGCCTGGACATGGGCCAGCCAGCCCCAGCGGTCGCGGACATGGGGAAAGCGGCGATGCGCGGCGGGCAGCCCGTCGTGCCAGCCGGTCTCGGTGATCATCACCGGCAGGCGGTACCGGTCGGCCACCGCGCGCAGGACGCGGTGCAGCGGCTCGACCGCGTGGTGGGGGTAATAGTTGACGCCCACCATCTGCACATGGCCGCTGGCGACCAGCCGGTCGGTGGCCTTGAAGACGCGTGGATGCAGGTGGTGAAAGGGATCGCAGGTGGCAAAGCGCGGCCGGTTCGGCAGGCAGGCCGCGGTCGCCATCATCCGCAGCGCCATCTCGGTCGCCCGCCCCGGCGTCATCCCCGACACCCGCCGCCCGACCGAGGGTTCGTTCACCGCGATGGCCCAGGCATCCGGGGGCAGCGCCATGCAGCAGGCCGCCGCGTGCCGGGCGGGACGCGGCGGGGCGTCGAAATGGACGAAGTCCCAGATCACCGGGAAGCCCTCGGGCACGGCCCGGACGCGGGCGGCGATGTCGTGGCGCCAGGACAGCCCGTCGCGTGCCCCCGCGACGCCCTGGTCGCGCGCCACGGCATAGTGATGGGCCATGGACCCGTGGGGCAGGTGGTTGGTGGAATCCAGCAGGTCGTGCCCGTTCCAGTGCAGCCGCCCGCATTCGAAGCCCGCCAGGATCGGGGCGGGACCATCGGCGTGGCAGGACATCCGGTCGGGAAAAGCGGCGACGTTCATGGGGAATCGGGGGCAGCCTTGGTTCGGCCTGCCTGAACCATGGCGGCGCCCCGGATGCAATGGGGGTGAACAAAGATTGAACGCCGCGCTTTCCCCTTGGGGGTTGGCTTCCCATATGGGCGCCATGACCGACGATCCCCGCTGCCCCCTCTGCCTGCGCCCGATCCCGCCCGACGTGCCGCAAAGCCTGCACCACCTGGTCCCCCGGTCCAAGGGCGGCGCCAAGGGACCGGTCGTGCTGCTGCACCACATCTGCCACAAGGAAATCCACGCCGCGATCGGCGAAAAGGATCTGGCCCGCAACTTCAACACGCCCGAGGCCTTGCGCGCCCATCCCCGGCTGGCCGCCTTTGCCGAATGGGTCAGCCGCCGCCCGCCGGGTTTCCTGTCGCGCGTCCCCGGCGGCACGCGGCGCAAGCGGCGCTAGGGCGGATCGACATTCCTGACGGCATCGCCTTCGATCTGGCGAAGGCCATCGCCTTCGCCACGCCGCGCCATATCAACCTGAACCGCCGGGCCTCTAAAAGGCCCGGCCAGCGCCCGCCCCGCCCCCGGCGGGCGCTTCACGCCCCCCTGGGTCGGGCGCCGGCCTCATGTGGTCGCGGGCTGAACCGTTTCTGGTGGCACCGTTCCGTCGCGGGCGGGGGAAACGCGATGCGTTTCCTGATCCCGCCCGTTCGAGCAAGCGAACTGCCCTGCCCCAACCCTCACCCGTAATCGACCCACACCCCGCCCGCATCGGCGGACCGGACGCAGTGTTCCACCCAGCGGACGCCCTCGACCCCCGCCTCGATGCCCGGATAGCGCAGATGGGCCACGCGGGACGGATCGCCCTCCTCGTGCGCCTCGATGGCCAGGGCAAAGCGGGAATGCAGGTTGGCCCAGGCTTCGAACAACCCCTCGGGATGGCCCGCGCCGATGCGGTCGTCGGTCAGCGATTGCGGATGCAGATAGGCCATCCCCCGGTCCAGGACGCGCGCGGGTTCGCCCTGGATTTCCAGCCGCAACTGGTTGGGGTGTTCGTCCCACCATTCGACCGATCCCCTGGACCCCGTGACCCGCACCTTCTGCCCGTGCATCGACCCCGCGTTCACGGCGGATGTCCACAGCGTCCCCACCGCGCCGCCGTGGTATTCCATCAGCACCGTCGCGTTGTCCTCCAGCGGGGCGCGCGAGGCGACGAAACTTTGCCGGGTGCAGAGCAGCCGCTTGATCCGCAGATCCGGGCAGATGACCTGCGCGATGTACAGGGGATGCGTCGCCAGATCGCCCAGGACATAGCTGGGACCGGCAAAGGCCGGATCGACGCGCCAGCGGGCGGCGGGGTTGTCCCCCTCCACCGCCGCGCTGTGGAAGCCATGGGCGAATTGCAGGGTGACGATGCGGATGTCGCCCAGGGTGCCGTTCGCGACCAGGCGGGCGGCTTCCTCGATCATCTGGTGGCCGGAATAGCCATAGGTGACGCCCACGACCAACCCGCGTTCGCTGGCGATGGCTTGCAGGTCCAGCGCCTCGGCAGTGGTGAAGGTCAGCGGCTTTTCGCAGATGACGTGAAGATCCGCCAGCAGCGCGGCCCGCGTGATCGGGTAATGGGTGTTGTTCGGCGTGGCGACCGTCACGCAGCGGATGCCGTCGGGGCGCGCGGATTCGGCGGCGAACATCGCCCGGTAGTCGGGATAGCAGCGGTCCGGGTCCAGCCCCAGATCCGCCCCGAAGGCGCGGCCCCGGTCGGGGTCCAGGTCGAAGGCCCCGGCCTTGAGGTCGAAATACCCGTCCCGCATCGCGGCCGACCGGTGGACATAGCCGATCTGGCTGCCCCGGCCGCCGCCCACCATGCCCCAGCGGATCGGGGCTTTCGTCAGGCGGATGCCGTCGATCATCGGGTTTCCTCCTGGTGCCGGGCAAAGCCCACCCGTTCCAGATAGCGGCGGGACTTCGCGACATCGGCCAGCGAGCCGCCCGCGTTCCGGGGGTCGCGTTCCTGTTCCACCGTGATGAAGCCCGCATAGCCGCGCCGTTCCAGCAGCGCGAGGACGCCCGGATAGTCGATGGAGCCGTCGCCGATCGGGCACATCACCCCTTCGGCGCAGGCGTCAAAGAAGCGGATGCGGCGGGCCATTACCTCGGCGTATTTCGCCGCATTGATGTCCTTGAAATGGATGTAGTCCAGCCGGTCCCAGTATCGGTCCAACGTGGCGACCGGATCCATCCCGGCATAGGCGGTGTGGCCGGTGTCCAGGCACAGCCCGGCCTCGGACGCGGGGATGTCGGCGCAGATGCGGTCGATCTCGTCGGCGAACTCGATGTGGCCGCCCGCGTGGGGGTGGATGACGGCGCGGACGCCATGGTCGCGGGCGATGCGGGCGATGGCGCGGATGGTGGCGATCATCCCCGCCCAGGCGGCGGCGTCCAGCCGCAGGGCGCGGTCGGAATGGCCCGCGGCGTAATCGCGCGCGTCATGGCCCCAGTCCATCACCGTCAGATAGGGCGCAGGGAACCGCTGGCCCGGCGCCACGGGGGGTTTCGGCAGCGCCGTGATGACCGCACAGATCCGGCGGGCCTGGCGTTCCAGGTTTTCGCGGTTGGCGGGGTCCACCAGGTTGTCGAAGATCGTGCCCGCCACGACATAAAGGCCCCGCTTGCGCAGTTCCGCCGACACCGCGCCCGCGTCCAGCGGCATGTAGCCGTAGGGTCCCAGTTCCAGCCCGCCATAGCCTGCCGCCGCGGCCTCGGCCAGGACCAGCCGCCAGGGTGGCAGGTCGGGGTTGGAAACGTCGTCCACGCCCCAGCAGCAGGGTGCCGTCGTGATGGTGATGGTCATGGCTGTCCTCCGTCCCGCGCAGGATTAACCGGCAGGCCGCGAAGGGCGAAGGAATGTCTTGAGGGGAAACCTTCAATCCGCCACAGTCGCGCCGCACAAGGGGGGATCATGGCAAAGGTGACGCTGGAACAGGTGGCGCAGGCCGCGGGCGTGTCGGTCGCGACCGTGGACCGGGTGGTGAACCGGCGCGGTGGGGTGTCAGTGGACAAGGAAGCGGCGATCCTGCGCGCCGCGCGCGGGTTGGGCCTGGACCGCAGCCTGGCCATCAGGCCCACGACGGCCAAGCGCATCGCCGTCCTGATCCAGCCGCCCGCCAATCCGTTCCACGACCGGTTGCGCTGCGGGATCGACCAGGCCCGCGCCATCCATCGCGACCTGAACCTGCTGTTCCAGGTGGAACAGATCGACCCGGCGCAGCCCGACCGCATCGCCGCCCGGATCGCCCGCGCCGCCACCTGGGCCGACGGGATGATCCTGACCGTGCCCGCCGCCCCCCAGATCGTGACGGCAATCGAGGCGCTGCCGCCGCGCATCCCGGTCGTGACCATGGCCGACGACCTGCCCACCGCCCGCCGCGCCGCCTTTGTCGGTCCCGACGACCGCCAGTCGGGCCGCGTCGCGGGCGACCTGATGGGTCACCTGATGGGGCAGGGGGGCGAGGCGCTGGTCCTGATCGGCCGCTTCGACATGCCGGGCCACGGGGCGCGCAGCGGCGGCTTCATCGACGTGCTGGCCGGACGCCACCCGGCCGTCCGCGTGTGCGATGTCCTGGAAACGCACGAGGACAAGGCGACGGCGGCGGCCCTGGCCCTGCGCGCGGCGCGGGCGAACCCGGACCTGCGCGGCATCTATCTGTGCACCACCGGCTGTTCGGAACTGGTGGCCGCGCTTGCGCCCCTGCGCCGGTCGCGCCCCATCGCGGTCGTCACCCACGAACTGACGCCGCAGCGGCGCGCGCTGCTGACGACGCGCCAGGTGCAGGCCATCATCGACCAGAAGCCCATGCTCGAGGCGCGTCTTGCCGTGGAAACCATGGCCCGCCTGATCGGACGGCTGGAGGGCGAGGCGGGATCCATCGCCACCGGGATCCAGATCTTCATGCCGGAAAGCGTCTGACACCGCCGCTTGACGCCTCTGCGTGTGATGTGAAACCCTCACAGCCTTGATGGGTCACATCACCAGAGGGATCATGCGCCGTCCCACCATTGCCGATCTTGCGCGCGAGGCAGGCGTCAGCCTGGCCACCGCCGACCGCGTGCTGAACGGCCGCTTGAAGGTGCGCGAGGAAACCGCCCGGCGTGTGCAAGAGGCCGCGCAGCGCATCGGATACCATGGCGCGAACGCCCTGCGCGCGCGGCTGATGGCGGAACTGCCCGAACTGCATGTCGCGCTGATCCTGCAAAAGGAGCGCCACCCCTTCTACCAGGACTTCGCGCGCGAATTTCAGGATCAGGCGGCGCAGGTCGCCTCGCACCGGCTGCGGGTGACGGTGCGGTTCGCGCAATCCACGCTGCCGGGGGAA
Organism: Paracoccus lichenicola; assembly: GCF_009708075.1. Classification (GTDB taxonomy): domain Bacteria; phylum Pseudomonadota; class Alphaproteobacteria; order Rhodobacterales; family Rhodobacteraceae; genus Paracoccus; species Paracoccus lichenicola. Next base: position 49,709 of record NZ_WMBT01000011.1, read on the forward strand.
CTGGAGCAACTGCTGACCTCGATGGCGGGCAAGGTCGATGCGGTGGCGGCGACGGGGCTTGACCACCACAAGGTCACGGCGGCGGTCAGCGCACTGCGCCAGCGGGGGATCCCGACCTTTTCGCTGTTGTCCGATTTCGCCCAGGGGGTGCGCGAAAGCTATGTGGGCACCAACAACATCAAGGTGGGGCGGACGGTTGCCTGGCTGATTTCCCGGATCGCAAGGAAACCCGGCAAGGTCGCGGTCTTCATCGGCGGCCACCGCTTTCACGGGCACGAGTTGCGCGAAACCGGCTTTCGCAGCTATTTTCGCGAATACGCCCCGGACTTCGAACTGCTGAACCCCCAGGTCAACCTGGAAACCCGGCAACTGACCCATGAGGCCGTAACCGAACTGCTGGAACGCCACAGCGACATTGTGGGCATCTATTGCGCGGGCGGGGGCATGGAAGGGGCCATCGCCGCCCTGCGCGAATTGCGCAAGCCCGGTGACGTGGCGCTGATCGTGAACGAACTGACCCCGGATTCGCGAGAGGCGCTGCAGGACCGCACCCTGTCGGTGGTCATCAGCACGCCCCTGCGCCAGGTATGCCGGGAAACCATCGCCCTGATGATCCATGCCCGCGACCATGGGCTGACCGACAATCCGGGCCAGCGGTTCCTGCCCTTCCAGATCTGGACGCCGGAAAGCCTGTGATGTGAAACCATCATCGGGGCATCATTTTCCATCAGGGATGATGGCTTCACCGGTCACGGCATGATTGACCCACGAGCAGCCTTCCGTGATCCTCCCCTTGCGACGGTCTGAGGAGAATCGTCGCCGCCTGCCAAAGACCGGGAACTGACCGAAACCCTGCATCTGCAGGGCTGGTCCCGTGCGTCCCGGCGGCCTGGCGATAACGAATAAAGGTGCCACGCGCACCAACAGTGGAGGGAAGACCATGAAGCGACTGCTGACGGCGACCGCGATCTGCGCGGTGATGGGAACGGCTGCCCAGGCCGAGAATATCGGGGTGTCCATGGCCCTTTTCGACGACAACTTCCTGACCGTGCTGCGCAACGGGATGGGGGACCATGCCGCCACCCTGGACGGCGTGACCCTGCAGATCGAGGATGCCCAGAACGACGTGGGCAAGCAGCTGAACCAGATCCAGAACTTCGTGGCCTCGGGCGTGGATGCGATCATCGTGAACCCGGTCGATACCGACGCCACCGTCGCCATGTCGCAGGCAGCAAGCGACGCGGGGATCCCGCTGGTCTATGTGAACCGGGAACCCGTGAACGTGGACGACCTGCCGGAAAACCAGGCCTTCGTCGCGTCCGACGAAAAGGAATCCGGCACGCTGCAAACCCGGGAAATCTGCCGCCTGCTGAAGGAGGCCGGCAAGACCGAGGCGAAAGCCGTGGTGCTGATGGGCGAACTTTCGAACCAGGCTGCCCGGGTGCGCACCCAGGACATCAAGGACGTGATCGCCACGCCGGAATGCAGCTTCATCCAGATCGTCGAGGAGCAGACGGCGAACTGGTCCCGCACGCAGGCGGCCGACCTGATGACCAACTGGATCACCTCGGGCCTGGAATTCGACGCGGTGATTTCCAACAACGACGAGATGGCCATCGGCGCGATCCAGTCGCTGAAATCGGCGGGCCGGCCGATGGACGACATCATCATCGGCGGCATCGACGCGACGCAGGACGCCCTGGCCGCGATGGCCGCAGGCGACCTGGACGTGTCGGTCTTCCAGAACGCCGCGGGCCAGGGCCAGGGCGCGGTCGATGCCGCCCTGAGCCTCGCGCGCGGCGAGGAGGTGGAAAACAAGGTTTATGTCCCTTTCGAGCTGGTGACGCCCGCGAACCTGGCCGATTATCAGGCCCGGAACTGAAACTGCCGCCGGGACGGCCCGCGTCCCGGCGCCTTATCGGATGGGGGAAAGACGATGGTCAGCCCTACAACGACCGCCGCCATTGACCGCGTGAAGGCCAGCATCGAGAGCGAAGGCGTGCTGTCGATCCGCGGCATCCGCAAGGAATTCCCGGGCGTGCTGGCGCTGGACGACGTGCGGTTGCGCATCATGCCCGGCACCGTCCATGCCCTGATGGGCGAGAACGGCGCGGGCAAGTCCACGCTGATGAAGATCATCGCCGGGGTCTATCAGCCCGATGCCGGGGAAATCCGGCTGCGGGGCCAGGTTGTCGCGCTGAAATCGCCGCTGGACGCGCTGGACCAGGGGATCTCGATGATCCACCAGGAACTGGCGCTAATGAACTGGATGACGGTGGCGGAAAACATCTGGATCCGGCGCGAACCCAAGAACCGCTTCGGCCTGATCGACCATGCCGAAATGACCCGGATGACGGCCGATCTGTTCGCGCGGCTGAACATCGCCCTTGATCCCCGTGCGCAGGTCAGCGAACTGACCGTCGCGCAAAAGCAGATGGTCGAGATCGCCAAGGCGGTCAGCCACAACTCCGACGTGCTGATCATGGACGAGCCGACATCGGCCCTGACGGAACGCGAGGTCGATCACCTGTTCGCCATCATCCGCGATCTTCGCGAACGGGGCATCGGCATCGTCTACATCACCCACAAGATGAACGAGCTGTTCGAGATCGCCGACGAGTTCACCGTGTTCCGCGACGGCAAGTACGTGGGCACCCACAACGCGAAGGACGTGACCCGTGACGACATCATCCGGATGATGGTGGGCCGCGAGATCACCAACATGTTCCCCAAGGTCGATTGCCCCATCGGCGACACGATCCTCGAGGTGCGCAACCTGACCCTTCCCGGCGTCTTCCACGACGTGTCCTTTTCCCTGCGCCGGGGCGAGATCCTGGGCCTGGCCGGGCTGGTCGGGTCCAAGCGGTCCAACGTGGCCGAGGCGCTGTTCGGCGTGACGCCCGCCGAGTCGGGCCAGATCCTGATCGACGGCGCGCCCGTGACCATCGCCACCCCGGCGCAGGCGATGGCGCAGGGCATGGCCTTCCTGACCGAGGACCGCAAGGAAACCGGCTGTTTCCTGACGCTGGATTGCCTGGAAAACATCCAGTCCGCGCTGATCACCCGCAGCCACGTGAAGCACGGCTTCGTCCGGCAGGCCGAGGTCACCCGCCTGGCCGAGGACATGGCCCGCACCCTGCGCGTCAAGACCCCGAACCTTCAGGAAACGGTGGAAAACCTGTCAGGCGGCAACCAGCAAAAGCTGCTGATCGCGCGCTGGCTTTTGACGAAACCCCGCATCCTGATCCTGGACGAACCCACCCGCGGCATCGACGTGGGCGCGAAATCCGAAATCCACCGCCTGATCACCGAACTGGCCGCGCAGGGCGTGGCGGTGCTGATGATCTCCTCGGAACTGCCCGAGGTTCTGGGCATGTCCGACCGCATCATGGTCATGCACGAAGGCCATGTGTCGGGCTTCCTGGACCGCGCGGACGCTACCCAGGTCAAGATCATGTCGCTTGCGGCGAAGTAAGGGAAACAGACCCATGAGCAGCCAAGACATTTCCGCCCGCGCCACCCCGCGCCCGCAACGCCGCCTGCCGACCGAGGTCAACATCCTGCTGGTCCTGATCGGCATCGCGCTCGTCTTCGAGATCCTGGGCTGGATCTTCCAGGGCCAGTCGTTCCTGCTGTCTTGGAACCGGCTCAAGATCATGATCCTGCAAGTGTCGGTGATCGGCATCATCGCCGTGGGGGTGACCCAGGTCATCATCTCGGGCGGGATCGACCTGTCGTCCGGGTCCGTGGTGGGCGCGGTCGCCATGGTGGCGATGTCGTTTGCCCAGGTGTCCACCTATGCCCGCGCGGTCTATCCCGCGCTGACCGACCTGCCGATGATCGTGCCCTTGCTGATCGGGCTTGGCTGCGGGGCCATCGTGGGGCTGATCAACGGCTGGCTGATCGCCTATACCAAGATCCCGCCCTTCATCGCGACGCTGGGCACCATGGTCACGGTGCGGGGCTTCGCCAAGTGGTACACCAAGGGCCAGCCGGTCTCCTTCCCGACCGAGGGCTTCGCCTGGATCGGATCGGGCATGATGCCGGTCGTCATCTTCATCCTGGTCGCCGCGATCTTTCACGTGGCGATGAAATACACCCGCTACGGCAAGTTCACCTATGCCATCGGCGCCAACGCCCAGGCCGCCCGCGTGTCGGGCATCGACGTGGAACGCCACCTGGTCAAGGTCTATGTCATCGCAGCCATGCTGGCCGCGCTGGCCGGGATGGTGGTCGCGGCCCGCGGCCAGACCGCGCAGGCGGGGATGGGCCTGGCCTATGAACTGGACGCCATCGCCATGGCGGTGATCGGGGGCGTGTCGCTCAATGGCGGGCGCGGGTCGATCCTGGGCACGGCCATCGGCATGGTGATCTTCGGCGTCATCATCTCGGGCTTCACCTTCCTGCGGCTGGATGCCTATTACCAGGAGATGATCAAGGGCGCGATCGTCGTGGCCGCCGTGGTGGCCGACGTGCATCGCCAACGAAAGCGCCGGAAGGCCTGACACGACACGCGCCCCGGCACCAGCCGGACCCCCGGACATACCCAACCAAGAGGATGCACTTCATGACCAGACTGCCCGGAAAGATCGCCGCCACCACCGCCCTGTGCCTGTCGCTGGCCGCCCCGGCGCTTGCGGACACGCAGATCGGCGTCACCATGACCTCGTTCGACAACCCCTTCCTGACCATCCTGCTGAACGGCATCCGCGCCGAGGCCGAACGCACCGAAGGCGTCACCCTGTCGGTCGAGGATGCGCAACTGGACGTGGCCAAGCAGCTGAACCAGGTCCAGAACTTCGTGGCCAACGGCGTGGACGCGATCATCGTGAACGCGGTCGATGGCGATTCGACCTCTGCCATCACCGCCACGGCGACGGCGGCGGGCATTCCGCTGATCTACGTGAACCACCCGCCCGCCGAGCTGGAAACCGGGATGCCCGCCGGCACCGCCTATGTCGGGTCGCAGGAAACCGATGCGGGCCGGCTGGAGGCCGCCGCCGTCTGCAAGGCGCTGGAGGGCCGCGAGGATCCCAAGGCCGTGATCCTGATGGGTCCTCTGGAAAACCACGCCGCCCTGGTGCGCACGCAGATGGTCGAGGAAGCCTTTGCCCAACCTGATTGCCAAGTCGAGATCCTCGAAAAGCAGGTCGCCAACTGGAACCGCGTGCAGGCGCAGGATCTGGTCACGTCCTGGATGACGGCGGGCCTGGAATTCGACGCCATCGTCGCCAACAACGACGAAATGGCCATCGGCGCGGCGCAGGCCCTGGCCGCCACCACCGGCAAGGGCGACATCGTCATCGCGGGCATCGACGCCACCGCCGACGGGCTGGCGGCGATGGAGGCCGGGCAGATGGACGTGACCGTCTATCAGAACGCCACCGGCCAGGGCGAGCAGGCGGTGAAGGCTGCGGTTGCCGCGGCCAATGGCGAGAAGATCGAACCCGAACACTGGATCCCCTTCGAGCCGGTCACGCCCGAGAACATGGCCGATTACAAGAAATAAGCGGTGCCGCCGGGCGGGGCGTTCCTCCTCCCCGCCCCGCCCGGCATTTTCAGACCGATACAGGACCAATCCATGCGCATTGCCATCGACCCCTTCATGCACCGCCATCTTCCGCTGGAGGCGATCCCGGCCAAGGTCAA
>NZ_WMBT01000012.1 GCF_009708075.1 Paracoccus lichenicola
GATGTGCGCGCCGACCTCGGACCCCTTCTCCAGCACCACCACCGACAGGTCCGGATCCACCTGCTTCAGACGGATCGCCGCCGACAGCCCCGAAGGCCCCGCCCCCACGATCACAACGTCGTAGTCCATCGACTCGCGGATCATCTCGGTCATGGCTCGTCATTCTCCCTTGGTTCGCCGGTCTCCGCGAAGCGGCTTTCCCTGCCTTCCTGCCTGCCGCCTGCTGGACAGGCGCCGAGCGGAACCCGCTGGTTCCCTCAGACGGGATCCCAGGTGAAAACGTCGCCCGACTTGTGCAGCGGATAGAAATCGTTGCGGAACATGGGGAACACCCGTTCCGCCACGGTTTCCGGCGTCCAGCCGTCCGCGGTATGCGCGGTGCGGATCGGGCGCGGCTGCGAGAACAGGTAGATCTCGTTGTTGCGCACGCCGAAGATCTGGCCCGTCACCTCCTTGCCCGCGTCCGAGGTCAGGGCCACGACGAAGGGCGCGATCTTTTCGGCGACCAGCTTCTTCAGCCCCTCGACCCGCTTCTTCTGCTCGGGCGTTTCGTCGGGGATCGAGGACACCATCCGCGTCCAGGCGAACGGCGCGACCGCGTTCGAGCGCACGCCGAAACGCTGCATGTCGATGGCGATGCATTTCGACAGGCCGACGATGCCCAGCTTGGCCGCCGCGTAGTTCGCCTGGCCCAGGTTGCCGATCAGCCCCGAAGTCGAGGTCATGTGGACAAAGGCCCCGGACTCCTGCGCCTTGAAATGCGGCGCGGCGGCGCGGCTGACATTGAAGGTGCCCTTCAGGTGCACCTGGATGACCGCGTCGAATTCCTCCTGGGACATGCGGTGGAACAGCACGTCGCGCAGGTTGCCGGCATTGTTCACGACCGCGTCGATGCGTCCGAAGCTGTCCAGCGCCGCCTGCACCATCGCCTGCGCGCCGTCCCAGTCGGCCACCGAATGGGCATCGGCGATGGCCTGGCCGCCTGCGGCCGTGATCTCGGCCACGACCTCCTGCGCGGGGCTGAGGCCGGTTTCCGAGGCGCCGCTCAGCGCCACGCCCAGATCGTTGACCACCACGGCGGCCCCGGCCCGCGCCATGTCCACCGCGATGCCGCGCCCGACACCGCGGCCCGCACCGGTCACGACGACGACCTTGCCCTGCATCAGACCCGTCATGGCGTAACTCCTCAGTAGGATTTCGGCAGGCCGAGAACCTTCTCGGCGATGAAGCTGGCGATCAGCTGTTCGGTGATCGGGGCGATGCGGGTCACCGTGACCTCGCGGAACAGCCGCTCGACATGGTATTCCTTGGCATAGCCAAAGCCGCCCAGGGTGAAGACCGCCCTTTCGCAGGCCTCGTAGCCGGCCCGCGCGCCCAGGAACTTTGCGGTGTTCGCCTCGGCCCCGCAGGGCTTGCCGGCGTCGTAAAGCTCGGCCGCCTTCATGGCCATCAGCCAGGCAGCTTCCAGATACATCCAGCGTTCGGCCAGCGGATGCTGGATGCCCTGGTTCTGGCCGATGGGCCGGTCGAAGACCACCCGCTCCTTGGCGTATTGCGTGGCGCGGCGCAGCGCGTCCTGGCCGATGCCGATGGCCTCGACCGCGATCAGCACCCGCTCGGGGTTGAGGCTGTCGAGGATGTAGCCGAAGCCCCGGCCTTCCTCGCCGATGCGATGCTCGTCGGGGATGAACAGGTCGTCGATGAAGATCGCGTTGGAATCCACGGCCTTGCGGCCCATCTTGGGGATGCGCCGCACGTCGATCTTGCTGCGGTCAAGGTCGGTATAGAAGATGGTGATGCCGTCGGTCGGACGCTTGCAGTCCTCGTATTTCGTGGTCCGGGTCAGCAGCATGATCTTGTTGGCGACCTGAGCGGTCGAGGTCCAGACCTTCTGGCCGTTCACGCGATATCCGCCCGGCACCTTTTCGGCGAAGGTCTTGATGCGGGTGGTGTTCAGGCCGGCGTCGGGTTCGGTAAAGCCGAAGGCCACCTGGTCCGATCCGGCGATCAGGTTCGGGATCCATTCCGCCTTCTGTTCGGGCGTGCCGTGAACCACGATCGGATGCGGCCCGAACAGGTTGATATGCACCGACGATGTCGCGGCCATGCCGCCGCCGTGGCTGGCGACCTCGTGCATCATGATCGCGGCCTCGGTCACGCCAAGGCCGGCGCCGCCGTATTCCTCGGGCATGGTGATGCCCAGCCAGCCGGCATCGGCCATCGCGCGGTGGTATTCGCGGGGAAACACCCCGTCCTCGTCGCGCGCGAGCCAGTAGTCGGCATCGAAGCGCGAGGCGACGGCGCGCACGCCTTCGCGGATCGCGGCGCGGGTTTCGGCCAGTTCCTCGGCGGATTGGTTCGTGGTCTGCAACATGGTTATCCTTTCCGCACGCTGGCGAGGGTTCGCCGCGCCTGCTTCAAATGGGGGATGTCGTACATCTTGCCGTCGATGCCGATCGTGCCGAGGCCGGGATCGGCATCGAAGGCGGCCACGATGCGGGCGGCCAGCGCCAGATCCTCGTCCGAGGGGGCAAAGGCCCGGTTGATGGGTTCCACCTGGGCCGGGTGGATGGCCAGCCTGCCGGCAAAGCCGTCGCGGCGCGAAATCCCGCAAGCCTCGACCAACCCGGATTCGTTGCGGAAATCGGCGAAAAGCGTGTCCAGCGCCGGCACCTCGGCCGCAGCCGCGGCCATCAGGCACAGGCTGCGGGCCAGTTGATAGGGCTGCGACCAGTCGCCGGCCGCATCCTTGTTCGAGACGGCGCCCACGACCGCCGACAGATCCTCGGCCCCCCAGGTCAGCGCGGCCAGCCGCGGATGCGCGGGCGCATAGGAACCGAGGTTGAACATCGCCTGTGCGGTTTCCGTCGCCACAACGATGATGCGGATCCCCCCGGCCGGCAGACCGGCGCGGGTCTCCAGCGCGTCGAGGTAATGGCCCACCCGCGCGACATCCTGCCCGCCGTTGGCCTTGGGCAGCATGATCCCCGCCAGTCCCGGCCGGACCACGGCCGCCAGATCGGCCAGCGTCAGGCCGCTGTCCAGCGCGTTGATGCGGACCCACAGCGCGGGTCCGTCCAGCCCCTCGTCCAGCCATCCGGCCACCATCGCGCGGGCGGCGTCCTTGTTCGGTGGCGCCACGCTGTCTTCCAGGTCGAGGATCAGCCCGTCGGACGCGGTGTCGCGCGCCTTGCGGTATTTCTTCTCGCTGTCGGCGGGAACGAACAGCAGGGAACGCAGCCCGGCGGTCATTCGGGCTGCCTCAGCATCAGCGCGTTGCGCAGGCATTGGCAGACGATCTCGTCGCGCTGATTCCAGCCGCGGTGCAGGAAGGTGACGATGCCCTGGGTCGGACGGCTCTTGGACACGCGCATGGCCCGGATCTCGGTCTCGGCGCGGATGGTGTCGCCGATGAAGACCGGCTTGGGGAACTTCACCTCTTCCCAGCCAAGGTTGCCGACCGTGGTGCCCAGCGTCGTGTCGTTGACCGAGATGCCGACCACCAGGCCCAGGGTGAAGACCGAATTGACCAGCGGCCGGCCGAATTCGGTGGTCTTGGCATATTCGTAGTCCAGATGGATCGCCGCCGTGTTCATCGTCAGGGTCGAGAACAGCGTGTTATCCATTTCGGTCACGGTGCGGCGCACGGCATGGGAAATGACCTCGCCGATGCTGAAGCCTTCGTAATAGCGTCCTGCCATGATTTCCTCCCAGAACTACAGGCGGCCCAGAACCGAAACCGCGACCACCGAATTCGAGGGCTGGCCGCCAAGGTTATGCGTCAGGCCGAAGTCGATGTTGTCCAGCTGGCGCGCCCCGGCCCTGCCCTGAAGCTGGTTGTAGACCTCGTATGCCATGCGCAGGCCCGAGGCGCCGACCGGATGGCCGAAGCATTTCAGCCCGCCGTCCACCTGGCAAGGCACCGCGCCGTCGCGATCGAACCGGCCGTCCAGCACGTCGGCCACCGCCCGGCCGGGATCGGACAGGCCCAGATCCTCCATCGCCACCAGTTCGGTGATGGAAAAACAGTCGTGCACCTCGGTCAGCCCCAGGTCGCGGCGGGGATCGGAAATCCCCGCCTCCTCGTAGGCGCGGGCCGAGGCGATGCGGGTGTTGCGGACGTAGGATCCGTCCCACTCGCCATACTGCATCTCCCACCCGTTCGAGGCGCAGACCTGCACCGACTTGACCGAGACGAGCGCGTCGCGGCCCAGGCTGCGGGCGATCTCGGGCGTGGTGACGATGGCGGCGGCCGCCCCGTCCGAAACGCCGCAGCAGTCGAACAGGCCCAGCGGGTCGGCGATCAGGGGCGCATGGAGGATGGTTTCCATCGACACCGGCTTGCGCAGATGCGCCTTTTCCGACAGCGCGCCGTTCTGGTGCGATTTCCACGACACATGCGCCATGGCGCGCTTCAGGTCGCCCGCGTCGATGCCGTGGCGCGCCGCATAGGCGCCGGCCAGCTGCGCGAAGGTGCCGGGTGCCGAGCCATAGGGCATCCACAGGTCGTTGACCGACCCCTTGGTGCGGATCGGCAACCCGCCGAAGCCGGTATCCTTCAGCTTTTCGACCCCAAGCGCCAGGGCGATGTCCACCGCCCCCGAGGCCACCGCATAGGTCGCGGCGCGCAGCGCCTCGGTGCCGGTCGCGCACATGTTCTCGACCCGGGTGACCGGGATCGGCGGCAGCCGCAGCGCCGTGGCCAGCGGAATGGCCGAATTGCCGACGTTCACGTCGTCCAGCGCCGACCCCAGCCAGGCCGCGCCGATCTGGTCGCGCCCGATGCCGGCATCGGCCAGCGCCTCCTCGAAGGCTTCGGCCATCAGCATGTCCGAACTCATGTCCCAGCGTTCGCCGAAGCGGGTGCAGCCCATGCCGATGATGACGGCCTTGTCGCGGATGCCTTGGGCCATGGGTCTACTCCTTTGCTGCAAGCTGCGGACGCGCCAGCGGCGCAGCCTTCCAGAAATAACTGCGGAACTGGCGCTGCCGGTCAATCGCCTTGATGCGGAACCGCATCCGCAAGGGGGCGCCCACCTCTTGCGCCGCGCCTTCGACATCGCAATGCTCCATCACGACGCGCGCGCCGTTCCCGAACTGCACCAGCCCGAAATGGAACGGCGGGTCCGGCGTGAAGTTCAGCCGGTCCGCCGTGATCGAGACCACGCGGGCCGGTTCGTCGCGCAGGATGACATCCTCGTAGACGCCCCGTTCGGCCAGGGCCGGGTTGACCGGCATCGGCGTCTTGGGGAACTGCACGTTGCCGCCCTGATCGCGGCCGCCGACAAAGCCGTGCATCTCGCGCCCGTGGCGCGCCAGCACGCTGGCCGAAACCTTCTGGTTCACCTCGGCCCGCGGCCCCCAGTCCAGGTCGATGCCGCCGGTCAGCGACAGCAGGCGCGAATAGCTGGTCAGCGGCGCGCCCTCGTCCAGCGCCCGGTGCGCGGAACGGCGATCGGACTTGGCCGTCACCTCCAGCACCAGCACGTCGCAGCCGTTGCCGCATCCCGCCAGCAGCACGATCTGGCCCGGCTCGGCCTGTTCCAGCGCCAGCGCCAGCCCGAAAAGCGGCGCGGCGGTGCCCAACTCGCCCGCCTCGGCGCCCAGCCGGTCGATGACGTTCGGCGCCGACAGGCCCAGCTTGCGCGCGGCAGCGGCATAAAGCCCCGAGACCGTCTCGGGCACCACGGCCAGCGCGACATCCTCGCCCCGCCGTCCCGCCTGGGCCAGCGCGGCCTGCGCGGCGGGAATCAGCGCCTCCGATACCATGACATCGCGGACAAACCGCTCCTCGGCGGCATAGGGCAGGCCGCGCGACACCGAGGTATAGATGTCGAGCAGGTCGAGATTGACCCGCCCGGCGCCCAGCAGCCGCGCCACGCCCGACCCGTCGCCGACCACGACGGCCGCCGCCCCGTCGCCCCAGGTCAGGTGGGCCGCGCTGCCCGGCTGGGCGGCGCGCCTTTCGCCCGCCGCGATCAGTTCGTCGCCTTCCGGGCCGCGCAAGGCCCGCAGCAGGGCGGACACGGCCGTCCGCCGGCAGTTCGCCAGATCGGCCGTTTCCACGTCGCGGGCAAGGTGCAGCGCCTCGGCCAGCAGCACCGCCTGCGAACGGTCGGAGAAGGCCGGAGAGGTCGAGGCGAACACGACCCTTGCAACCGTGCCGGCGCCTTGCGCAAGGGCCTCGCGCGCCGCCTCGACCCCCTGGGTCAAGGCATCCTCGTCCCAGCCGGCGACTGCGCGGCGGCCCTTGCCGTTGCCGCCCAGGCCGGACCATGCCAGTTCGGCCCGCGCGGCCTTCCGCTCGAACCGCAGCAAGGGCAGGTAAGCGCCGGTGCTCTTGATGGATCTGTTCGCCATGCCTTTTCCTCCGTGCAAGGCAAATATGCACTAATGTATACGATACGCAAGCATAACATTCAGCTTGAATTATGTCCTGTGCTTTATAATATGGCAGCGGTCAACAGACCGTGCTGGCCTCGGCTGCCGCGCACATAACCCGCAGACAGGACGAGGACATGGAGTGGAGTTGGACCCAAGCCGGCACGGATCGGCTGATCAGCTGGCTCGAGGCCCGCGAACTGGCGCCTCGGGGCAGCCTGCCCCGGGTCAGGATCATCGGAGAAGGGCATTCCAATGTCACCTCGCTGGTGGATCTGGGGGATTCGCGGCTGATCGTCCGCCACCAGCCGGTGATTCGCGCCAATGCGCCGGACGTGCTGCGCGAGGCGCGCCATATCGCCAAGCTCAACGCCGCGGGCGTGCTGGCGCCGCGGGTCCTGGCGATGGCCGCCGCGGGCGAGGCGCTGGACGTGCCGCTGTACGTCATGGAGCATGTACCGGGCATCGTGGTGTCGGGCGACCTGCCCGAACCGTTGCGGCAGGACCCCCGCGGCATGGCCCATGCGATGATCGACGCGCTTGCGGATCTGCACGGCATCGACGCCGCCCGCGTCACCGCGCGCCCGCTGGACGACCCCGAGGCCAACCGCCAGCATCTTGCCATGCTGCGCGGCCTGATCGCGGACCTGGACGGCGACGAGGGCGCGGCCCTGCGCGCCATGGCCGAACGGCTGGCCGAACGGGTGCCCGATGCGGTCCGCCAATGCGTGGTTCACAGCGATTTCCGGCTGGGCAACCTGATGTGGGCTGCGGACCTGCCGGTCCGGCTGGCGACGGTGCTGGACTGGGAACTCAGCACGGTGGGCGATCCGCGGCTGGACCTGGGCTATTTCATGATCGCCTATCCCGCGCCGGGGATCACCCGCACGCCGTTGCAGGATCTTGGCCGGGCGCTGTACCAGGCGGACTTCCCGGCGGTGGCGGACCTGCTGGCCCGATACCGCGAACGCACGGGCCAGGGGCTGGCGGACCTGCCCTGGTTTGCCGCCTTCGTGTCCTGGAAGACCGCGGTGTTCTATGTCCTGTCGCGCCGGCGCGGCGAGGATTCTTATTACGACGACGACGCACATTGCCGCGCCTTCCTGGGCGCCAGCACCGATTACCTGTCCCGCCGGGACACGTGACGAGGGAAGAATGGACATTGACGTATTGCGCCGCTTCCGGTTCGACGAGACCCGGCAAGGCTATTCCAACAAGGACACCATCCTCTATGCCCTGGGCCTGGGCTTCGGCAGCGACCCGCTGAGCCGGGACGAGTTGCGCTTCACCTATGAGGAGGATCTTCGCGCCGTCCCCGCGATGGTCAATATCCTGGCCCATCCCGGCCTGTGGGTGCAACGCCCCGAACTGCGCCTGGGCTGGCAGAAGCTGCTTCATGCCGAGCAGCGTTTCGACATCCTCCGCCCCCTGCCGCCCGCGGGCGAGGTGATCGCGAAATACCGTGTCACCGGCGTCGTGGACCGCGGCGCGGCCAAGGGGGCATTGCTTTATCTGCGCAAGGATCTGCGCGATGCCGACGGCCAGCCGGTCGCACGGGTCAGCTCGACCTACATGCTGCGGGGCGATGGCGGCTGCGGCATGTTCGGCGCGCCCGAACCCGAACTGGCCCCCCTGCCCGAACGTGCGGCGGATCACGTCCTGCGCCAGCCCACCCTGCCGCAGCAGGCGTTGCTTTACCGGCTCAGCGGCGACATGAACCCGCTTCATGCCAGCCCCGAACTGGCGCGGCAGGCCGGCTTCGACCGTCCGATCCTGCACGGGCTTTGCACGATGGGCATCGCCTGCCGGGCGCTGATGGCGGCGCTGTGCCCCGGCGCGCCCGAGCGGCTGCGGCACCTGTCCGTGCGCTTCTCGCGCCCCGTCTATCCCGGCGAAACGATCCAGACCGAGATCTTCGCCCTGGATGCGGGCGAGATCCGGTTTCGGTCCCGGGTGGTCGAACGCGATGTCGTCGTTCTGGATCGGGGGCGTGCGGAACTGTTGCCTGCGGTCCTGGCGGCTTCCAACGAGATGGAGGTCCTGCGCTAGGCGCATGTCACCCGCCGGCCAAGGCGGCGGACGGAAACGCAACATGCCAAGGGAGAAAGCATGGATTTCGCGACGAGCGAGGAACAGGCGGCGATATTCGATCTGGCGCGGGAATTCGGGGCCGAGCATATCGCCCCCCATGCGCGGCAATGGGAAAATGATGGCACCATTCCCCGCGACCTGTGGACGCGGGCGGCCCGGCTGGGTTTCGGCGGCGTCTATGTCACCGAGGATCACGGCGGCACGGGACTGGGCCGGCTGGATGCCACGCTGGTCTTCGAGGCGCTGGCGATGGCCTGTCCCTCGGTCGGGTCGTTCCTGTCGATCCACAACATGTGCGGCGGCATGATCGACAAGTTCGGCACCGACGCCAACAAGGCGCGCTGGCTGCCGGGCCTGTGCAGCATGGAAACGGTGTTTTCCTATGCCCTGACCGAACCGGGCAGCGGATCGGACGCGAGCGCCCTGCGCACCCGGGCCGAGCGGGTGCCGGGCGGCTGGAAGCTGAACGGCACCAAGGCCTTCATCTCGGGCGGGGGGTATTCGGATTGCTACCTCGTCATGGTCCGCACCGGCGGCGACGGGCCGCGCGGCATCTCGACCGTGGTGGTCGAGGCCGGAACGCCGGGTCTCAGCTTCGGCGCGCTTGAACACAAGATGGGCTGGAAGGCGCAACCCACCGCGCAGGTGCAGTTCGACGACTGCGTGATCCCGGAAGAAAACCTGATCGGCGAGGAAGGCCGCGGCTTTGCCTATGCCATGGCGGGGCTGGACGGCGGGCGGCTGAACATCGCGGCCGGCGCCCTGGGCGGGGCGCAGGCGGCGCTGGACGCGACCCTGCGCTACATGGGCGAACGGCGCGCCTTCGGCCAGACGCTGGACCGGTTCCAGGCCTTGCAGTTCCGCCTGGCCGAAATGGAAACGGCCCTGCAATCGTCGCGCGTGTTCCTGCGCCAGGCGGCCTGGAAGCTGGACCGAGGCGAGCGCGACGCCAGCAAGTTCTGCGCGATGGCCAAGCTGCATGTGACCGACCACGCCTTCGATGTGGCCAATCAATGCCTGCAACTGCACGGCGGCTACGGCTATCTGGCCGACTATGGGATCGAGAAGATCGTGCGCGACCTGCGCGTCCATCAGATCCTGGAAGGCACCAACGAGATCATGCGGCTGATCGTCGGCCGCGCCCTGCTGGCGGAGCGTGGCTGAATGACCGGAATGATCATCCGCAAGGACCGCCGCGCCGGCCGCCTGACCTTCAACCGCCCGCAGGCGCTGAACGCGTTGAACCACGAGATGGCGCTGGCCATCGACGCCGCCTTGCGCGAATGGCGCGATGACCCCGAGGTGGCGCTGGTCGTCATCGACGCCGAGGGGGACCGCGCCTTCTGCGCGGGCGGCGACATCGCGGCGGTTTACCGCGCGGCGCTTGAAGGCGACCACCAGGTCGGGCGCGACTTCTTTCGCGACGAATACCGCATGAACGCCCGGATCAAGGAGTATCCCAAGCCCGTGGTGGCCTTCATGGGGGGCTTCGTGATGGGCGGCGGCGTGGGCGTGGGCGGACACGCCAGCCACCGCATCGTCGGCGACAGCACGCAGATCGCCATGCCCGAGACCGGCATCGGCCTGGTCCCGGACGTGGGCGGCAGCTGGCTTCTGGGCCATGCGCCGGGGCGCTGCGGCGAATATCTGGGCCTGACCGGGGCGTGCATCGGCGCGGGCGACGCGATCTTCACCGGCTTCGCGGACAGCTATATCCCCGAGGCGGAATGGCCGGCGCTGATCGACCGGCTGGCCGAGACGGGCGACGTGGCGGCGATCCGGTCCCGTCCCCGCCCCGAGGCGCCGCTGGAGGGCCGCGACCTTTCGGCCTTCGGCAGGCAGACCATGGCCGAGATCGTCGCGGCGCTGGAGGCTGCGGGCGACGAGGCGGCGCTGAAGCCGCTGCGCCGCAACTCGCCCTTGTCCCTGGCGGCGACGCTGGCGCTGGTGCGCGCGGCGCGCAGCGACGCCAGCCTGCGCGACAGCTTGGCACGCGAGCTGCGCTTCACCTGGCGCGCCACGCGGGACAGCGATTTCCTGGAAGGCGTGCGGGCGCAGATCATCGACAAGGACCGCAAGCCCCGCTGGGCGGCCGACGCCAGCCCTGCGCATGTCAAGGCGATGCTGGCGCCGCTGGGCGACGACGAAATCGAATGGGAGAATGGCAAATGAAGATCGGATTCATCGGACTTGGCAACATGGGCGGCCCGATGGCGGCCAATCTGGCCAAGGCCGGGCATGATGTCGCAGGCTTCGACCTGGCCGCGCCGATGCCCGAGGGCGTCACCCGCGCGGGCAGCGCTGCCGAGGCGGCAAGCGGGACCGACGTGGTCATCACCATGCTGCCCAACGGGGCGATCCTGCGCGCGGTGGCCGACCAGGTGATCCCGGCCATGAAGCCGGGCGCGGTCCTGTGCGACTGTTCCACCGTGGATGTGGACAGCGCCCGCGCGGTGGCCGATCAGGCGCGGGCGGCGGGGCTGGATGCGCTGGACGCGCCGGTCTCGGGCGGGATCGGCGGGGCGCAGGCGGGCACGCTGACCTTCATGGTGGGCGGGTCCGACGACGCCTTCGCCACCGTCAAGCCCTTGTTCGACATCATGGGCCAGAAGGCCGTGCATTGCGGGGCGTCCGGCGCAGGCCAGGCCGCCAAGATCTGCAACAACATGATCCTGGGCGTCACCATGATCGCCACCTGCGAGGCCTTTGCCCTGGCCGACAAGCTGGGCCTCGACCGCCAGAAGATGTTCGACGTGGTGTCCACATCCTCGGGTTACAGCTGGTCCATGAACGCCTATTGCCCCGCACCGGGGGTGGGACCCAAATCGCCCGCCGACAACGGCTACAAGCCGGGGTTTGCCGCGGAACTGATGCTCAAGGACCTGCGGCTGAGCCAGCAGGCGGCCGAGGCCGCGGATGCCGACACGCCGATGGGCGCGCTGGCCGCCGCGCTTTATGCCCGCTTTGTCGAACACGAGGACGGAAAGGGCCAGGACTTCTCTGCAATGCTGCCGAGGTTCGAGAAGCGGGGGAAAACCCATGCCTGACCTGATCGAAGTTTCCCGCGAAGGACATGTGGCGCTGATCCGCCTGAACCGCCCCAAGCAGCTGAACGCGCTGAACAGCGCGCTGGCGCGCGACCTGATCGCCGCGGCCGAGGAACTGGACCGCGACACCGGCATCGGCTGCCTGGTGGTCACCGGGTCCGAACGCGCCTTTGCCGCCGGCGCCGACATCGCCGAGATGGCCGGCAAATCCGCGGCCGAGATGAGCGAGCTTGACTATTTCAGCGAATGGAGCCGCTTTGCCGACCTGCGCATACCGAAGGTCGCCGCCGTGAACGGCTATGCGCTTGGCGGCGGTTGCGAGCTGATGATGATGTGCGACTTCGCCATTGCCGGAGAAGGCGCCAAGTTCGGCCAGCCCGAGATCAAGCTGGGCGTGATCGCGGCGATCGGCGGCACGCAGCGGATGACCCGGCTGATCGGACGGGCCAGGGCGATGGACATGCACCTGACCGGGCGCACCATGGATGCGGCCGAGGCGCTGGCGGCCGGGCTGGTGGCCCGGGTCGTTCCCGACGACCAGGTCCTGCCCGCGGCGCTGGAAGCCGCACGGCAGATCGCCTCGTATTCACGCCCGGCCACCCGATTGGCGCGCGAGGCCGTGCGCCGCGCCGAAGAAGGCCCGCTGGCCGAGGGGCTGCTTTACGAACGGCGCTTGTTCCATTCCCTGTTCGGCACGGCCGACCAGATCGAGGGCATGACGGCCTTTCTGGAAAAACGTCCCCCGGTCTTTCACCGGACCTGACGCGGCCCCGCAGGGCCGCCGGATTGCGGCGGGCAATGCCCCGCCGCACGATCACGCCCGGACATTCGACCGATGTCCAGGACGGCACCTTTCCCTTATCCGATAGTATAGTGTCCTTTATGCCAGCATACAGGGGTTAAGCGTATAAATCGCTTGGTTACTACTTTCTTTCCCTGTAATCTCGAACGCGTGTGCCGATACGTGGCACCGCATCCTCAGGGAGGAGGAAACATGTTGGGGAAACATCAATCTCCCGCCGCAGTCGCGGTGGGCATGGCAGCTGCGTGCTTGATGATGGCGGGCAGCGCCCAAGCGCAAACGATGACGGAACTTGAAGCCCGCGTCGCCGCGCTGGAGGCGGAACAGCAGAAGCCGGCGCAGATCACCAACCGCTTCGGCATGCAGCTGAGCTTTTACGGCAAGGTGAAGGTCGATGCCGTCCTGGACAACAACTACGGGCTTGGCCCCTCGACCGGGGGGATCGCGCTTGTCACCGACGACACGCCCGAAGGCAGCGACCAGCAAATCCATGCCTATCAGACCCTTTTCGGATTCCGCGCCGAACAGGACACCGATTATGGAAAGCTGCGCTTCAACATCGAAGGCGACTTCTTCGGCAATGGCGGCGGCACGGTCCGCCTGCGTCACGCCTATGGGCAGATCGGCAACTGGACCATCGGCCAGACCTGGTCCACCTTCTCGATCCTGAACGAGACGCCGGCGGTCTGGGATTTCAACGGCACCGCAGGTCCGGCGAACTTCCGCGCTCCGATGATCCGCTATTCGACCGATGTCGGCACCGGCACCCATATCGACGCCTCGATCGAGGAGGATTACCAGAACTGGGGCGACCGGCCGGCCGCTGCCTTTGCCGTCAGCCAGAAATTCGAGAGGGGAAGCCTGCGCCTTGCCTATATCAATCGCAAGCTGCGCAGCGAGCAAGGCACCGCCAACGGCTGGGGCTTGAACATCGGCGCCACCTTCAAGCCGTGGGAAAACGGGCTGATCCAGGCCAGCTATACCCGCGGCGAGGGCATTTCCTCGATCATGGGGTTCAGCGGCTTTGCAGGCCAGCAAGCAGGCCCCGAAGGCGGCAGGACCTTCTATGACATCGACGCGGATGGAAACGCGGTCGAGATGGACGGCTATCTTGTCGCCATCAGCCACAAGATCCGGCCCGACCTGTCGGTGCTGGCGGCCTATGGCTCGCAAAGCTATGATTCGTTCGCCGGCGCCTTGCCGACCGACACGGAAAAACTGGAATCGGTCCATATCGGTGCGAAATACAACCTGCTGGAAAACCTCGCCATGGGCGGAGAGGTGATCTGGGACAAGCGCACGCAGGTTGACAACCAGACGGTGGACAACACCCGCCTGCATCTGAGCGCGACCTTCGAGTTCTGAGGCATGGGGCGGGCCGCGCATGGCCCGCCCGGCCAACCCCACGGGGTTCCGGCGCTCAAAACGGTTGATGCCACATATACCGTATGCTAGCGTATCATATGACGGCCGGAAACTGCTCCGGCCGTCTTCTTCCATGGAGACAGTCTATGACCGGAGCCGGTTACCTGCATCGCCTGGATCCCGCCCTTGCCGGCCTGGTTCGTGCCGAGGACGATCTGCGCCACCCCTGCCCGCCCGGCGGGCAGATGCGTGATTCGCTGTTCTGGCAGGTGAGCATCGCCGAGGAACGGATCTGCCTTCAAACCTATTTCTTCGCGACCGATGACGGGAATGCCGGCGCCAACATCTGCCTGTGGGGCGAGGGGATCGAGCCGGCAGTGGTCGATTTCCATTCGGGCAGCATTCCCGACGATTGCGATTTCTCGGTCATCAGCCTGGGGGGGCTGTCGGTGCGCCAGGACATCGCGGCCCAGCGTTCGACGCTGTCCTATGCCGGTGCCCGGCTGAGTTTCGACTTCAGCTTCAGCGCGCTGCACGAGGCCTTCAGCTATCACGCCAATGCGGACGGGTTGCCCGCATGGATGGCGGCGAACCGCATCGAGCAAAGCGGGATCCTGCAAGGCTGGATCGAGATCGACGGAAGGCGCCTGTCCCTGGACGGCCGGATCGGCCATCGCGACCATTCCTGGGGCCTGCGCGAATGGGCCATGCCGCAGCACTGGAAATGGCTTGCGGCCTATACGCCCGACGGGTCGATCACCATGAACGGCTGGATCTGGATCGCGGGCGGCGAACGGGGCGTGGCGGGCTATGTGGCGCGCGACGGCAAGGTCAGCCCCATCACCGCGATCCGCGACCATGCGGAATACGATGCCGAGATGATGCAGCAATCCGCCCGCATGAGCATCGACCATGGCGCCGCGCAGCCGCTGGAATTGGAACTGGACACGTTCTCGGCAATACGCTTTCCCAGTTCCCGGCGGAACCCGGTCACGATCACCGAGGCGGGCTGCGCCGCGACCCTGGATGGCATCGCCGGATCGGGACAGTTCGAGACCCACTGGCCCACGCCCTATCTGGATTACCTGCGCCAGCGCAAGCAGGCGGGCCAGGGCTGAAGCGCCCGCGGTCCGCCTTGCCCGATGAACGGCGGGCGGACTGATCCCGAAGGGGGAAACCTATCCCCTGCCCCGCAAGGCGGCGATCCTTGCCCGGATTTCGGGACCCGTCACCCGTGAATTGACGGCCATGGCCGTGGCGCGTTCCATCGCCAACGCCTCCTCGAAGGGCAACGCCCAGCCTTGCCGCAAAAGGGCCTTGTAGGCTTCGGCGCCGCCCTGGGGGGCCGCAAGGCTTTGCCGCGCCAGGTCGATCGCGGTGGGCAAAAGCGCCTCGGGTGCCACGAGATGATTGACGAGACCCCAGGCCAGCGCCTCCTCGTCGGACAGGAAACGCGCGGTCAGCGCCATTTCCATGGCGCGCGCCGGCCCTATGCGTCTGGCAAGCCGGACGCTTCCCCCCCAGCCTGGCAACAGGCCGACCCGGCTGTGCGTGTCGGCGAAGCGCGACCCCCGTGCCGCGACCAGCAGATCGCAGGCCAGCGCCAGTTCCAGCCCGCCGGTCACGCACAGCCCGTTGATCGCGCCGATCACCGGACCCGAGAAGCCCCGCAGGGCCGCCGCCGGATCATGGAGCCAGGCGCCGGCCGCGGCCGCCCCGGCGCTGTCCCATTCCGAAACCTCCAGCCCGGCCGAGAAGGCCCGGCCGTTCCCGGTCAGGATCAAGGCCCGGACCGCCGGGTCCGCCTCGAGCCGGGCCACTTCGGCGATGAAAGCCGCGCGAAGGGAAACGGTCAGGGTGTTGAGCCGCTCGGGCCGGTTCAAACGCAGGATGGCCCAACCCTCGGCCGAGATTTCCGTCAAAAGCTCCGGATCGGACATGAAGCCTCCATTTCCGTCACGTGCATGTCACAGGGCTGCGATTTAAAGGCGCCAAGGCGGATGCCGCTAAAGATCGTCGCCGATCAGCTCGTCCTCTTGCCCGTTGGTTCCGTGCAGTTCCTGCATGATGTTGGCCTTCATCATCGCCAGGACCTCTTCCGCCAGGCGGATGGAGTCCTGGGGAATATCCTTGAGGATCATGGCGTTCAGTTCCTGGCTGACGCTTTGCATCTGCCGAAGCGTGGCACGGCCCGCCTCGGTCACCACGACCCGCTTGGCGCGCCGGTCGTTCGGGCAGGGCATGCGGCGCACGAATCCCCCGGCCTCCAGCCGGTCGATCAGCCCGCCCACGGTGACCTTGCCCACGTCCAGGACATTCGCAAGCTCGGTCTGCAACATGCCCTGTTCGCCCAAGGTCTTTTCCGACCTGCCAAGTTGCGCCAGCACCCACCATTGCGACCGCGTCACCCCCAGCGGCTTCATCTTCTGGTCGAACAGGGTGCGTCGCAGACGCGATACGTCGTGCACGAAATAGCCGATCCGCAGGTCATTGTTGGTGCGACCGGTCTTGTCGATGACGACCGCCTTCTTGATGTCCATAGCAAACCTTTCGTTCATCCAATGCGCTGTCATCCGCGTCCGGCCCCGAAATCATGAAGCCAACGATCATGCAAACGATAATACCCAAGCATATGTTGCGCTACCAGAGCGAATAGACACATGGCTTACCATATGATACGCATGTGTAATATCAACTGGTGCCCGATGTCGGGCCGAACGAACGCCCGTGTCCGCGGTTCATCAGGATCGCGGCTTCATCAAGGATCCGACGATGCTCTTTTCCGAAGAACAGGACGCCGTTCGCGAAACGGCCATGCGATTCGCGCGCGAGGTGCTGCAGCCGGGCTATCTGGCCCGCGAAAAGCGCGGCGGGCTGGACCGGGACCTGATCCGCGAGCTGGGCAGGATGGGCTTTCTGGGATCCGATCTTCCCGAGGACCTTGGCGGACTGGGCGCCGAATCGATCATGGTGGGGCTGGTGGCCGAGTGCCTCGGCTATGGCGATTTTTCGATCAGCCAGGTGCCGGTGAACGTGTCGCTGAATGCCGCGATCCTGCTGCGCCACGCGCCCAGGCCCATCGTCGAGGAATGGGTGCCGCAGATGGTCCGTGGGGAAAAGATCATGTCGATCTGCCTGACCGAACCCCGGGGCGGGTCGGATGCGGCCAACATCCAGCTGCGCGCCCGCAAGCGCGGCTCGGACTATGTGCTGACCGGCGAAAAGACCTCGATCACCTTCGCGACCGAGGCCGACATCCACCTGGTCTTTGCCCGCACCGGCCCGGCGGACAGCGGCGCGCGGGGGATCTCGGCCTTCTTTGTCCCGGAAGGGGTGGCGGGCATTTCCACCACCCGCCTTGACGATGTCGGGTGCCGACAGATCGGGCGCGGATCGGTGTTCTTCGACGATGTCGCCGTGCCCGCCGAATTCATGCTGGGCGACGAGGGTTGCGGCTTTTCGCAGGTCATGCAGGGGTTCGACTATTCCCGCGCCCTGATCGCCCTGCAATGCTGCGGGGCCGCGCAGGCCTCGCTGGACGAGGCATGGGCCTATGCCCGCACGCGCGAGGCCTTCGGGCGGCCCATCGGCCAGTTCCAGAACGTGTCGGGACCGCTGGCGGATCAGGACACCCATGTCGCGGCGGCGCGCCAGCTTGCCTGGCATACCCTGCAACTGCGCGAAGCCGGCAAGGACCACACGGCGGAAGCCGCGATGTGCAAATGGCTGGGTCCGAAGGTCGCCTTCGAGGCGATCCATCAGGCGCTTCTGACGGAAGGGCATTACGGCTATGTGACCGACAGCGCCCACCAGCAGAGAATGCGCGACGTGCTGGGCCTGCAGATCGGCGACGGCACGGCGGGCGTGATGAAGCAGATCATCGCGCGCAGCCGCATCGGCCGCGCCGCGATCCAGTATTGACCCGCAGCGCCCCTTGGCCGTCGGGCATGGCGGGCGGGAACGGAACGGCCCGACCCCAGGCATCGGCAGGACAACCAGATAGCCCTTTCAGGTAAGGAACTATATGGTATGCTATGATACTAATTGCGGAAACGTGGAGGAGTAAGAGACATGCTGCCTGATCGCGCGGTCTATGACGAGGAACACCAGCAGTTGCGGGACACCGTGCGCCGCTTTGTCGCGGCCGAGGTTGCCCCGAACTTCGCCGCCTGGGAGGAGACCGGCATCGTTGCGCGCGAATTCTGGTCGAAGGCGGGCGCGGCCGGCCTGCTCTGCCCCACCGTTCCCGAGGAATATGGCGGCATCGGCGCCGACTTCCGCATGAACATGATCGTCTGCGAGGAAATGGCCTATTCCGGGTTTGCCGGGCCTGCCGCGGACATCTCGGTCCATTCGGATGTGTGCCTGGGCTATCTTCTCAAGCACGGCACCCCGGAACAGAAGGCCCGCTGGTTGCCGGGCATGGTGGACGGCTCGATCGTCTGCGCCATCGCCATGACCGAGCCGGGCACCGGATCGGACCTGCAGGGCATCCGCACCACCGCGGTCCGCGACGGCGACGACTATGTGATCAACGGGCAAAAGACCTTCATCTCGAACGGCCAGCATTGCGACCTGGTGATCACCGTCGCGCGCACCAGTGCCGAACGCGGGTCCGGCTCGATGAGCCTGATCGTGGTGGAAACCGGCCGCGAGGGCTTTCGCCGCGGCCGCAACCTGGACAAGCTGGGCCAGCTTTCGGCCGACACGTCCGAGATCTATTTCGACGACGTGCGGGTGCCTGTCGGGAACCGGCTGGGCGCTGAAGGCCGCGGCATGAACATGCTGATGTCGGAACTGCCGCAAGAACGCCTGATCATCGGCGTCACCGCGCTGGCGGCGGCGCAACGCGCCTATGATATCACCCTGGCCTACGCGTTCGAGCGCAAGGCCTTTGGCAAGTCCATCGGCGATTTCCAGGTCAACCGTCACAAGCTGGCCGACATGAAGACCGAGCTGACGATCGGCTGGGCCTTTGCCGATCAATGCATCGTGCGGCATGTCGATGAGCAGCTGGGCGCGGCCGAGGCCTCGATGGCCAAGCTGTGGCTGACCGAGATGCAGGGCCGGATCGTGGATCAGTGCCTGCAACTGCATGGCGGCTATGGCTTCATGCGCGAATACGACATCTGCCGCATGTATGCCGATGCGCGCATCCACCGCATCTATGGCGGCACGTCCGAGATCATGCGCGAACTGATTTCCCGTTCGCTGTGAAGCCCCTGCCCGTGCGAACCGGGCGATTGACAGGGTGATGAATTATAATACGATACGCTAGCAAAGCAACTGCCCTACTCCCCTGCTCGTGGCAGGCGCAATGGATGACGCATGACGATCCGCTATCCCGACATCCTGGACCATGCCTTCCCCCGGGGACAGCAGGGTTATGGTCCCAAGGACTGCATCCTTTATGCCCTGGGCACCGGCTTCGGCCGCGACCCGATGGATCCCGTCCTGCTGCGCCATGTCTATGAAAGGGACCTTCGGGTGTCGCCCACCTTTGCCACGACCCTGGGCGAAAACACCGACTGGAGCGGCGACCCCCGGCTGGGCCTGACGACAAGCGGATTGCTGCACGGAGAGGAACATCTGGTCCTGCACCGCCCCTTGCCGGTCTCGGGCGATATTCGCAGCGACACCCGCTTCAGCGAGGTCTTCGACCTGGGACCGGACCGGGGCGCGCTGCTGGTGATGGATCGCCGGATCGAGACTGCCGACGGGCAACTGCTGGCCGAACTTCGCCGAATCGAGTTCGCGCGGGCCAATGGCGGTTTCGGCGGTCCCCCGCCCGGCCAGGGCCGGGTGGACCTGGCGGCGCTGGCGGCCATGCCCGACCGGGAACCGGACCGGCAACTCGTCTTCGACATCGACCCGGCCACCCCACTGATCTATCGGCTGTCCGGCGACCTGATGGCGATCCATGTCGATCCCGACGCGGCACGGCAGGCGGGGTTCGACCGCCCGATCCTGCACGGCCTGTCCACCTTCGGCTTTTGCTGCCAGGCCGTGCTGCTGGCGGCGGCGGATGGCGACGGCGCGCGCCTGGCCCGCATCGGCGCCCGCTTCGCCGCGCCGGTGTTCGGCGGCGACCGCCTGGTCGTCAGCCTGTGGACCCAAGGGCACCAGGTCCTGTTCGAGGCCGGTGTCCCCGACCGCCACGCGACGGTGATCCGGGGCGGCTATGCAAACCTGAGGGAGGCGTGATCCGTGGAAGCGGAGGGGTCGGGGAAAGCCCCCTGCATCCCTGATGAGGCACCCATCGCGCGGGCCTGAAAGGCAGACCCGTTGATCATGACGATGTTCCAGAGGAGGAGAATGGAATGAAACTTGCAATTGTCGCCCTATCGGCGGCCGCGCTTTCAGCGACAGCCGGACTGGCCGGGGCGCAGGAAACGGTCAAGATCGGCGCGCTGATGATCGACAGCGGGCCGCTGGCCGCCTTTTATCAGTATTCGACGGCCGGGCTGGAAACGGCGGTGGCCGAGATCAACGAAGCCGGCGGCATCAACGGCCGCCCGGTCGAGGTGGTCTCGATGACCTATTCCGGCGCGCCCGAGGCTGCCTTGCAGACCGCAACGCGCCTGGTCAAGAACGACAAGGTCGCAGCGATCACCGGCATGATCCCCACCGCAGTCGCGCTGGCTATCGCGGGCCGTGCGACGGCGCTGGACACGATCATCATCGACCCCCTTTCGGCGGCGGGCACGCGCTGCAACCAGAACTACTTCCGGGTCAAGGCGTCCACCGCGATGCTGGGGGCCAGCTACAAGGCCTTCCTGGCGCAGCATCCGATGGAATCGTGGGACATCATCGCGGGCGACACCACCTCGGGTCACGACAATGCCGATTCCTTTGCCAAGGACGTGCAGGAACTGGGCGGCGAGGTCAGGAAGCAGCTTTTCACCCCCGTGCCCAATTCCGACTTCGGCACCTATATCACGCAGCTGAACCAGGAACCGGCCAAGGGCCTTCTGGCGATCATCTATGGCGCGGATGGCGTGACCTTCGCCAAGCAGCAGCAGCAATTCGGCCTGCTTGACAAGTACGAGATGGTGCTGGGCAACAACTTCGCCATTCCGGCCGTGTTGCCCGCCATGGGCGAAGCCGCCATCGGCGTCATCCAGAACGTCAGCTATATCCCGCAGGTCGAGGGCGACGGGGCGCGCAAGTTCTCGGACGCGTTCTCGAAGATCGCCGGGCACGAGCCGGACGATGTCGCCTTCGACATGTACACCTCGATGATCGCCTTGGCGCAGGCCATGAACAAGGCCGGCACCGAGGACGCGTCCGAGGTGTCCAAGGCGCTGGAAGGGCTGGTGATCGACAGCCCCGTCGGGCCGCTGGAGATGCGGGCCGAGGATCACCAGCTGACCCGCCCCTATATCTTTGCCGAGGTGGTGGCAGGCGCCCCCGACAGCGGCAAGGCGGTCGATTACGAGATCAGGACGATCATCCCTGCCAAGGACTACATGCCGCCCCCCTCGGCCGAGTGCCAGATGTAAACCCGAAAGCCCCGCCTTGCGCGGGGCTTTCTTGTCCCGGGGGTTCCTGGACCTCGGGCTTGTGAAGGGCTTTGCCGCCGGTCACCCGGCCCTCTCGGCCAAGGGACGGCAAGGCAGGACCATGCGCCTGTCGCCCGGTCGGCCGCCCCTGCCCAGGGGAAATTTCTTGACGGTTAAGATTCGCTGGCTGACAATATGCTTGGTAAGTTTTTCCTGTCTGCCCGGGCCTGATGGGTTTCCCGCCGGGACGGGACAGCGCCGGGGATCAGGAACCAGGGAGGGAAAATGGGATTTTTCCAAAGGCTCGTGGTCATGGCCGGGGCCGTGCTGATCTTTGCGCTGATGATGCTGACGCTGTTCGACGTGGTCGGGCGCAACATCCTGAACCACCCGGTCCGCGGCGCCACCGAACTGACCGAAATCGGCCTGGTCCTGCTGAGCTTCCTGCTGTTTCCGATCGTCGCCGTGCAGCAGCGCCATATCGTCGCCGACATCGCGGACATGTTCCAGAGCCGGATTCTCGACGCGTTGCAACTGGTGCTGACGGCGGCGTTGGGCAGCGCATTCTTCGCGCTGATCGCCTGGCGGATGTGGCTGATGGCCGAACGCTCGGCGCGCTATCACGACGTGACGGCCAGCCTGGGGATCAGGGTCGCTCCGGTGCTTTACATCGTGGCGGTTCTGGCAGGGTTCGGGGCGCTTTGCTTTCTGCTGCCGCTGCGCGGCCTGCCCCAAGTGCTTCGGGCGCGGCCCAAGGCGCACGACCCACGCAACAGCATTCTCTGAAACCAGAAGGCGGACCCCGTCATGTTGCTTGCCGGTACCGGATTCATCGCCTCTCTTCTGCTGATCTTCCTGCGGGTGCCCATCGCCCTGGCCCTGGGGGTCACCGGCTATGTCGGCTTCGGCCATATCATCGGCTGGAACCAGGCGGGGTCGATGCTGGCGCTGATGGCGCGGGAAAGCACGATGTCCTATGGCCTGGTGGTCATTCCGCTGTTCATACTGATGGGCAACCTGGTGGCGGGGGCCGGGATCTCGGGCGACCTGTACCGCGCCGCGCAGGCCTGGTTCGGGCACCGGCGGGGCGGGCTGGCGACGGCCACGGTGATGTCCTGCGGCGGTTTCGCCGCCGTCTGCGGATCAAGCGTGGCGACGGTCGTGACCATCGGCAAGGTGGCGCTGCCGTCGATGCGGAAATACCGTTATGCCGACCGGCTGAGCACCGCCTCGGTCGCGGCGGGGGCGACCTTGGGGATCATCATCCCGCCTTCGATCATCCTGGTGATCTATGGCATCCTGACCGAGACCCATATCGGGATGCTTTACGTCGCGGGCTTCATCCCGGGCCTGTTGGGAATGCTGGGCTATGTGCTGGCGGTGCAGTGGTCGGTATGGCGGCGGCCCGAAAGCGCCCCCGTGGCCGAACGCGCAGGGCGCGGCGAGAAAATCGAGTCCCTCAAGCGCATCTGGCCGATCTGCGCGCTGTTCGTGCTGGTGATCGGCGGGATCTACGGCGGGTTCTTCACCGCGGCCGAGGCATCGGGCATCGGCGCCTTCGGTGCCTTCCTGCTGGCCTGGTCGATGGGGCGGCTGACCTGGAGGACGCTCCACGACATCCTGGCCGATTCGGCGCTGACCTCGGCCATGCTGATCGCCATGCTGATCGGGGCCTCGGTCTTCACCGAATTCCTGAACTATACCGGCGCGCATGACGGGCTGCTGGCCCTTGTCAACAATTCCGGCCTGCCGCCGGTGGGCGTGGTGCTGCTGATCTGCGCCATCTACATCGTGCTGGGCGCGCTGATGGAGGAGTTGTCGATGATCCTGCTGACCGTGCCGCTGTTCTTTCCGATCGTGATCGGGCTTGGCTATGATCCGGTCTGGTTCGGCGTGCTGGTGGTGGTGCTGTGCGAACTGGGCATGATCGCGCCGCCGGTGGGGGTCAACCTGTTCGTGGTCCGCTCCATCGCGCGCGAGGTGCCGCTGACCACGATCATCAGGGGCATCGTTCCCTTCGCCATGGCCAACATCGTCCGCATCTTCATCCTGGCCGTCTTTCCGGCAATCAGCCTGTTTCTTCCCCGTCTGCTGTTCTGACGGGCCGGACGGGTCCCGCGGGCGGGTTTTCCGATCGGGCGACGCCCCCGGCCCGGACGACCTGCCGCCATGCGCCATGCACAAGGAGAAAACCATGTTCCGAGACAAGGCCGTCGATCTGCTGAGGAACGACATCCCGGACGACCCGCCCGAGGGTTACGAGATGCTCTCGACCGGCGACGGGTTCAACCTGTGGCTGGGACCGGTCTATGGCCTGGTCGAGAAGGGGCGGCTGCGCCTCGGGATGCGGGCGGGGCGCAGGCACCTGAACCCGCATGGAACGATGCATGGCGGCATCATCGCGTCCTTTGCCGATCTTCAGATCTATGTCAGCCAGCGGGACAGCAAGGATCTGCGATACACGCTGATGCCGACGATCCAGCTTTCCATCGACTTCCTGTCGCCGGTGGTGCTGGGGGACTGGCTGGTCGGAGACACGCAACTGCTGCACCGCACGCGCAGCGTCCTGTTCCAGCAGACCATGGCCTCGGTCGGGGACCGGCCGGTCTTCCGGTCCAGCGCGATCTACAGGATCACCCGGCACGACGCACCCGCAGGCAGCACCGTGGGAGAGCTTTTTGCCTGAACCGTCGGTCTGCCATGGCGCTGAACCACGGGCTGTCGGCCCCCGCCCCCAGGCAGGTTTCAGGGGATTGGACAGGCGCGGCTGAATCGTGCAAGGAAGGCGCTTACGGAAAACGGGCGCTTATCGACATGGCACGGCCAATCACGACCAAACCGGCCTCTCGCCGCCTGCCGCGCGACCAGAGGATGGCGGCGATCCTGCGGGCGGCGCGCGATGTCCTGCGCGACCGCGGCTCCGAGCAGTTCACCACCGCCGAGGTGGCCGAACGCTGCGGCACCTCGGAAGGCACCATCTACAAGTATTTCCCGACACGCCGCGATCTGCTGCTGCAGGTCGCCGAAAGCTGGTTCGAGGAGTTCCTGGCCGAGGATTACCCCGCGCGCACCGACGGGCCGATTGCCGAAAAGCTGTATCATGCGATCTGGTGGTCCTTGTCCATCGTCCGGCGGGAACCGGCGCTGACCCGGCTGGTGCTGATGGAACTGCGCGCCGATCCGGGCTATCGCAAGATGGCGGTCTATGACCAGAACCGCATCATCGTCGAACGCGTCATGAGGATCGTGCAGGAAGGCCAGTTGTCCGGCGCCTTCCGCCCCGAACTCGACATCCGGTTGATACGGGACATGATCTTCGGCGCGATCGAGCACCAGACCTGGGCCTATCTGAGGGGCGAGGGCAACTTCTCGGTCGATGCCTCGGCCGCGGGCATCACCGAGGTCGTGATGCGGGGGATCGTGACCGGCTCCCCGCCGGACGATCCGCTTTCGAGCACGGTCAACCGGCTTGAACGGATCGCGCTGCGGATGGAAAAATCCCTCGGCGGGACATGAGGCTCAGCCCGCCCCTGCGATGATCCCGGCAGTGCGCAGGCCGGCGATCCGGTCCGCGTCGATGCCCCAGTCCGCCAGCGCCGGCGCGGTCGTGACCTGCGGATCCGGCGGCGGACCTTGGATCCGTCCCGGGGTCCGGCTGAAGCGCGGGGCGGGGGCAGGCTCGACCACGCCGTCCATGGTCAGGTAGGTTTCGCGCGCCACGGCCGCGGGATGGTCGCGCGCCTCGTCCATGTCCAGCACGGGCGTCACGCAGGCGTCGCTGCCATCGAACACGGCCACCCATTCGTCGCGGGTCCTTTCCATGAACCGTGCGGCAATCGACGCGCGCAGGTCATCCCACCTCGCGCGGTCATTCTGGCCGGGCAGGTCCGCGGCCCCAAGGCCGAGCCGCGCGATGAATTCCGCGTAGAACCGCTTTTCCACCGCGCCGACCGCCATCCACTTGCCGTCCTTCGTCTCGTAGGCCGCGTACCAGGGCGCGCCGCCGTCCACCGCGTTGGTGCCGCGCTCCAGCGACCAGAAATCCGCCTGCCGATAGCCCATGTGCATGGCCATCAGGCTGGCCACCCCGTCCACCATCGCCGCGTCCACCACCTGCCCGGTTCCCGATGCCCGCGCCTCGGTCAGCGCCGCCAGCAGGCCCATGGCGAGATACAGCGATCCGCCCGCGAAATCCCCGACCAGGTTCAGCGGAATGGCCGGGGCGCCGTCCTTCGGCCCGATGGCGGCCAGGGCGCCGGTCATGGAGATGTAGTTGATGTCGTGCCCGGCCATCCGGGCCATCGGCCCGGTCTGGCCCCAGCCGGTAAGGCGCCCGTAGACAAGCTTCGGATTGATCTGCGAACAGACTTCAGGTCCCAGGCCAAGGCGTTCCATGACCCCCGGGCGGAACCCTTCGATCAGAAGATCGGCCCGGGCCACAAGGTCGCGCACCAGCGCCACGCCCTCGGGCGCCTTGAGATCAACCCCCACCGCGCGTTTCGAGCGGTTGAGAAGATCGAAGCGGGGATCGATCGCGAACCCCAGGTCACCGGCGGCCAGGCGCTGCACGCTGATCACCTCGGCCCCCAGGTCGGCAAGCAGCATGGCGCAGAACGGCGCCGGCCCGATGTTCGACATTTCGACGATTCGCACCCCGGCAAGCGGCCCCATGATTCCCCCTATTGAGTCCGTATTACCAAACCGCCCGCGACGGGCCGCGTTCCGCAACGGCCAATTCCCTGAACAATTCAGCGTTTGCTTGCATGATCTTACGGGGGCGCCCCGGCCAACACAAGAGCTAGCGTACTATTTGCGTTGATTCCGAGATCAGGTGAGTTATACTTACTTCCAGCGAAGCGGCTTGCCGCCGCAGCCAGGGGAGGCGTTCTTGGACAGGCAGGACATCATCGGCAGATTTGCGGAGGCCGCCCAGGATCCGCTTGGCTATGCGAAGGCGTGGAAGGCGCGGACCGGCAGGCAGGTGATCGGGTCTTTCCCGATGAACTTCCCCGGCGAACTGGCCCATGCCGCCGGCGCCCTGCCGATGATCCTTCAGGAAAGCGACGAGGCCATCACCGTGGGCCACGGCGTGCTGTTCCCCTTTTACTGCGGATACACGCGGTCGATGGTTGACCAGGCGGCGCGCGGGCGGTTCGAGGTGCTTGACGCGATCATGTTCGGGGACCACTGCGTCCAGCTTCTGGGGATGGCCGATGCGATCCGGATGAAGCTGCCGGGAACGCGGGTGATCTTCTTCCAGCTGATTTCCTCGATGAACGACCCCTGGACCCAGGGCCGGTCCGAGGAAAGCTTCGCCAAGCTGCGCCAGGAGCTTGAGGAGTTTCTTGGCCGCCCGGTCGAGGACGCCGTCATTCGCGAATCCACGCGGCTGTTCAACAGCAACCGCAGGCTGCTGCGCCGGCTGTACGAGATGCGCAAGGAGGGGACCGCGCCGCTGACCTCGGTCGAGATGCAGCACATCGTCAAGTCCTCGATGATCATGGACAAGGCCGAGCATACCGCCCTGGCCGAGAAACTGGTCGCCGGGTTCGAGAACGGCACGGCCGCCCCGTCGCGCGGGTTGCGCCTGCACCTGTCGGGCCATTTCTGCCAGGCCCCCAAGCCCGAACTGCTGGCGATGATCGAGGAATGCGGCGTCACCGTGGTGGGCGACGACCTGTTCCACGGATTCCGCTACATCTCGACCGACGTGCCCGAGGAAGGCGACCCGATCGCGGCGCTTGCCCGCTGGTACATGGATCGCAACACCGGCGTCCCCTGCCCCACCCGCGTGCAGAACAATGTCGATTGGGACGCCTTCCTGCTGAAGGCCATGCGCGAGGAACGCGCCGACGGCATGATCGTGCTGATGGCCAAGTTCTGCGAACCGCACATGTATTATTACCCCGAGGTGAAGGAGGCCTTCGAGAAGGCCGACATGCCGCATCTGCTGATCGAGACCGAGCACGAGGGCATGGCACTGGAAAGCCTCAAGACCCGTGTCGAAACCTTTGTCGAAATCGTCAAGCGCCGCGAAGCCGCCCTCGCGTGAGCCGCCCAACAGGAGAAGCGCCATGAACATCGCCGTCCAGCACGCAACGGGCAAGAAGGCCAACAAGCTGCAATCCACCCGCATCGCGGGAAAGCTGGTGAACGATTACTGGGAAATGGTCTGGCGGGCCAAGGAAGAAGGCAAGCTGATCTGCTGGTACGAGGGATCGGCCATCAATCCCTTCCTGGAAGCCGCCGGCATCTGCTGGGTGCACGGCGAGGCCTATTCCGCCATGCTGGCCGCCCGCCATCAGGAAGCGAAGGCGCAGCAGGTCGCCGAAGAACGCGGCTACATGCGCGAGTTGTGTTCCTATGCGCGCACGCACCTGGGCTGTGCCGTTTCCAACCAGCGCCTGCGGGGGGACGGCGCGGGCGCCGCGCCCGATGACGACGACCTGACATGGAAGCTGCCGGCGCCCGACATGATCATCTCGGCCTATGCCTATTGCTCGACCGGGCAGCAATGGGACGAGATGACCAGCCGCATCTTCGGCAAGAAGGTCCCGATCTTCAACGTGTCGATCCCCTGGATCTGGGGCTCCAAGCCCGATTCAGGTTACCTGCAAGGGCAGGAATGGGAGGAAACGTCGGATTACGTGACGCGCCAGTTGCACGAGATGATCGCCTTCATCGAGAAGCAGACCGGCAAGCCCTATCCCTGGGACCGGCTTTACGAACTGATGGCGGACATCAAGCGCGCCTCGGAACTGCGGCTCGAGGCCATGGATCTGTGCACCGCGCAGCCCGCGCCCGCCAGCTTCTTCGACTGGGTCGTGTCGATCGCGCCGATCAACAACCTGCCGGTCGCCGGGGTCAAGGATTACTTCGAGACCGTGCTGGCCGAGGTCAAGGCCCGTGTCGCCAGCGGCGAAGGCGCCGTTCCCGACGAAAGATACCGCCTGTTCTTCGACGGCATCATGAACTGGAACAAGGTCGGCTGGCTTGCCAACAAGTTCGCCAACTACGACGCCGCCGTGATTGCCGGCCGCTATACGCACATGGCGTTCTGGCAGGAACCGAACCTGATCGACCCGAACGCGCCCGTGCGGGGCATGGCGCAGAATTTCCTGATCTGTCCCAACAACCATTCCTCGCCCATCCTGATCAAGCTGATCATGGACCTTTGCCGCAAGTTCGAGGTCGATGGCATGGTGATCCACGCCTCGCGCACCTGCCGGGCCTTCACCAATCCGCAATTCCTGATCGCGGAAACCGCGCACAGGGAACTGGGCATCCCCACATCCATGTTCGAAGGCGATGTGACCGACGAAAGCTTCTACAAGGACGAGATCCTCAACAGCCGGGTCGAGGCCATGCTGGAAGCCATCGATTCGCGGCGCATCGCAGGCGCCGCCTGAGCGCGCCGGGAAGGAGCAGACATGAAACGCTACGTGATGGGAATCGACTTCGGGTCAACCACGGCGAAGACGGTCATACTCGACCTCAAGGGAAAGCGTGTCGCCCATGCGGTCGCCCATATGGGCGCGGTTTCCGGGGACGGGGTGAAGGCGTCGATCAAGATGGCGCTTGACCAGGCGGGCCTGACGCAGGCCGACATGGGCCGCACCGTATCGACCGGCTACGGCCGCCGGATGCTGGACATGGCCGACAAGAACTATACCGAGATCACGTGCCACGCCCGCGGCGCCGTGGCGATGGTTCCGGGCGCCCGGCTGGTGATCGACATCGGCGGCCAGGACAGCAAGGTCATCGCGGTCGATGACAACGGCCTTGTGGCGCAGTTCGCGATGAACGACCGCTGCGCGGCGGGCACCGGCAAGTTCCTGGAGGTCCTGGCCCGCGCGGTCGAGGTCGATCTGGACAAGCTGGGCGAGCTGGCGCTTGGCGCCAGGGAAAAGCTCAAGATCTCGTCCATGTGCGCGACCTTTGCCGAAACCGAGGTGATTTCCCTGCTGGCGGAAGGCCATCCCAAGACCGACGTGATGGGCGCCGTCCATGCCGCCATTGCGGCGCGGACGCTTGGCCTGGTCGGGCGTGTCGGCAAGAAGGGTCCGGTCGTCATGACCGGCGGCGTCGCGCGCAACCCGGCGGCGGTCCATTACATCGAGCAGGCGCTGGACATGCCGCTGATCCTTCCCGAACTGCCGCAGATCGCCGGTGCCCTTGGCGCGGCGCTGATCGGGCTGGACGATTACCGGGCCGAATACAAGCACCAGATCACCGAGGCCGAGGACATGGCCCGCGAGGAGCAGATGGCCGAGGACAAGGCCTGCATCCCGGGTTGCCGCGGCGTGCCGGAACTTGCCGTGGATCCGCGCGAGAAACAGCCCGCCCCGCGGGCCGGCGGGTTGAAGTCCTTGCTGAGCACCCTTCAGAACAACCTCTGACCCGGGGCCGCCGCGAATGGACCGCTTTCCGGCCTTGCGCCTGATCCTGAAACTGGGGCGCACCGGCCCCGCGATCATCGGCCTTGCACTGACCGGGGTTTATCTGTGGCTTGCCTGGGGCGGATTGGGCTGGTGGTGCCTGCCTGGCGCGCCGATCGTTCTGGCGATCACCTATTATCTGTTCAAAAGCTATGTCGAGGTCATTCAGATCATCACCGAAATGGTTCACTGACCATCCCCCGAATATCCGGGTCCGACAAGATCCAGACCGGCTGCATTGCACATGCATTTCCATGTGCAATGCCCGGACCTGAAATATATCCTATTGAATTATATATTCATTTCAGCTTGTGCAATAAGGGTTTTCCGGCTGCCGGGCCATGATAATTCTTGTTCGCATTAGGAAAGTAATATATCTTACCACAATGGCGACGTGCGGTTCAGGCTTTTGCCGGACAACGCCGGGACGCGGGAGGCGTCTTTCACAAGTGGGAGGATTGACATGCCGAAAATGAAGAGATCCGCGGCCGGACTGGCCGCGATCCTGGCCATGACTGCGGGTGTTGCCGCAGCCGAACCGCTGGATCTGGTCGTCTGCGCCGTGGACGACCGGTCGGGATCCGCCGCGGATACCGGGATCGAAAGCCTGAACGCCCTGCACATGGTCCTGGACCCGGTCAATGCCGCCGGCGGCATCAACGGCCAGGACATCAGGATCGTCGAATATGACAGCAAGACCGACCCGCAGCTTGCCGCGAACTTCGGCACCCGCTGCGCCGAAGACGACAACGCGCTGCTCATCATCGGGGGCAGCCCGTCTGCCGTGGCGAACTCGCTCGTGACCGTGGCGAACCAGAACAAGATCCCGCTCTGGATCCTTGCCGCCGCGTCGCCGGAGCTGACGGACGATGCGCAATACCAGTTCCGGTTCGGTCCCAAGGTGACCCAGGATTCGATCGCCGTCGCCGATGCGCTGGCCGCGCAGGGCATCAAGAAGGTCGGGATCATCAACAACTCGGTGCCGTTCGGCATTTCCGGCGCGGCTTCGGCGATCGAGGCGCTCGAGCCGAAGGGGATCGAGATCACCACCCAGCAGACCTATGACGTTGCCGCGACCGACGTGTCGCCGCAGATCATCAACCTGATGCAATCGGAGCCCGAGGTCGTCCTGGTCTATCCCTATCCGGCCGACGGCGCGCGGGTGATCCGCACCATCCGGCAGATGGGCATGACGCAACCCGTGATCATGCCGCGCGTCGGGGCGATGAAGGCCTTTCGCGAACTGGCGGCGGACGCCGGGAATGGCGTGATGATCCCGTCCTCGGTCGATCCGTCGCGCGAGGACGTGGAAAAGTTCTTCGACGAATATGCCGAGAAGTTCGGCGAGCTGGCCCTTTCGCCGTCCCCGGCACAAGGCCATGACGCGGGAATGCTTCTGACCCAAGTCCTGAAGGATGCCGCCGTGCAGGAGAAGATCCAGGCGGGCGATCTGCAAGGCGCGCGCGACGCGATCGTCGAGGCCACGGGCCGGTTGGGCAACTTCAACGGCCTGCAAGGCCAGAAGGACGTGGCCTACAATTTCGCCGCCGGGCATCACGGGCCGCCGGATACCGGGTTCTTCGTGTTCATCGAAGTCGCCGGCAACGGCAAGGAACTGGTCGGAGCCGACATTTCCAAACTGGCGAAGTAAGCCTGGCGGCGGGCAGGATCCGCCTGTCCGCCGCCCGTTTCCCCCCGCACGATCCTGGAATGGACTTCGCCCATGCTGATGACGCTAAGCTACCTGCTGCTGGCCGGGCTGACGAACGGCAGTGTCTACGGGCTGATCGCCCTGTCCCTGTCGGTCATCTACAGCGCGTCCCGCGTGATCAACTTCGCCCAGGGCGAGTTCGTGATGCTTGGCGCGATGTCCGCCGTGCTGTTCCTCGTGACGCTGGCCCTGCCCTGGCCGGTTGCGCTGGTCGCGGTCATCGTCGTTTCGGTCGTCGTGGCCCTTGGTCTCGACCACGGGATCTACCGGCCGCTGGTGCGCCGCAAGGCCGAACCGCTGACCATCATGATCGGGACGCTGGCCGGGGCGATCGTGATCTATGGCAGCGCCTTCCTGATCTGGGGACCGGAACCCAGATTTGTCCCCCCGGTCCTGTCGCTGGCGCCGATACGGCTTGGCTTCCTGATCTCGAACGCGCAGCAATTGTCGCTGATCGTGCTGTTCTTCGGCTTTCTGGCCCTGACCTGGTTCATCCTGTACCGGACGCGGTTCGGTCTGTCGGTCCGGGCGACCGGCGTCGATCCCAAGGTGGCGCTTCTGATGGGCATCCGGTCCGAAAGGATCGTGCAGTTCACCTTCATCTATTCCGCCGCCATGTCCGGCATCGCGGGCATGATGATCGGGCCGCTGCTGGGTGCCCATGTCAGCATGGGCATCCTGATCACCGTGAAGGGCTTCATGGCCGCGATCCTGGGGGGACTCGGCTCTCCCTTCGCCGCTGCCGCGGGCGGTCTCGCCATCGGGATGCTCGAGGCCTTGATGGCCGGCTACGGCACGTCTCTCTATGCGGAACCTGCGATTTTCGTTCTCATCCTCATGGTCCTGATCGTCCGGCCTTACGGCCTTCTGGGCGACTACGAAGCGGAACGACGCTAAGATGGCCCATTCCCGTCATATCGAAGCGCCCCGCGCCCCGACCCTGCTGCCGGTGGCCGTGTTCATCGCCCTCGGCGCCCTTCTGCCCCTGCTGCTGAGCAGCGGCTTCCATGTCCGGCTGGCCATGCTGATCTGGATCTATGCGATCCTGTGCATGGGCTTCAACCTGCTCTACGGCTTCACGGGCCAGATCTCGCTTGGGCTTCCGGCCTTCTACGCCATCGGCGCCTATGGCTTCGGGATGCTCCAGACCATGCTGGGTTTCCCGCCGCTTCTTGCCTTTGCAGGCACGCTGGCCATCGTCGCCCTGCTGTCGCTGCTGATCGGCCTGCCGCTCCTGCGATTGCGGACGCATTACCTCGCGATGGCGACGCTGGCCTTCATGCTGATCCAGAACGGCGTGGCGAACCGCTGGATCGGCTTTACCGGCGGGCAGAGCGGCATCGCCGTGCCGCCCCTGGAATGGGCTGGCGAGACGCTTGGCCGGACCGAAATCTACTACGTCGTGCTGGTGATGGCCTCCCTGACGCTTCTTCTGCACGATTTCCTCATCCGGTCCCATATCGGCCGCGCCATGCAGGCGATCCGCGACGACGAGACCGCCGCGCAGGCGCTCGGCATCCGGGTGACGCGGTACAAGCTGCGCATCCTGGTGGTTTCCGGCGTGCTGGCCGGGGTCGCCGGGGTCTGTTTCGGCATCACCTCGCTGCGGGTGGACCCGTCGCTGTCGGAATTCCATGTGCTCGTCTCGGTCCTGACCATCGTGGTGATGGGCGGGTTGGGGACGCGGTTCGGCCCGATCGTCGGCTCCGTGATCGTGGTGCTGCTGCCGCAGTTCCTGACCAGCTTCGGCGCGTTCGAGACCGTGATCTATGGTGTCTTCATCCTCGTCTTCCTGCTGTTCATGCCGCACGGCCTGTCCGGCCTGTTCGAGCGCCGCCGCTGGAGCCTGCGAAGACGATCGTCCCCCCAGGCGGATGCGCAGGCCCGGGAAATGAGGAGATCGGCGGAATGACGGTTGAACGGAACAGCGGTCCTCTTCTTCGGCTGGAAAACGTCGTCCAGAAATTCGGCGGCCTTGTCGCGGTCAACAACGTGTCGTTCGAGATCCGGAAGGGCGAGGTCAAGGGCCTGATCGGCCCGAACGGGGCCGGCAAGTCCACGACCTTCGACCTCGTGACCGGCGTGCGTCCCCCGACCTCGGGCGAGATCCATTTCAACGGGATCCGCGTCACCCGGCAGCCGGCGCACACGCGCAGCCCCATGGGCATGGCGCGGACGTTCCAGATCGTCCGGCTGTTCCGCGGCCTGTCGGTGCTGGAGAACGTCCAGATGGGGATGCATCCGGCGTTCCCCGATGGCCTTCTGCCGTCGATCCTCCGAAGCGCAGAGCGCCGCAGGCAAGAGGCGGAAAGCCGCAAGCGGGCGATGAAGCTGCTGGACTTCGTCGGCCTTGCCGACCGCGCCGGAGAGCGGATCGAGACGCTGACCCTTGGCCAGTTGCGCCTTGTCGATATCGCGCGGGCGCTTGCGTCAGGGCCGGACCTGCTGATGCTCGATGAACCGGCGGCGGGTCTCAACGACGCCGAGACGCGCAACCTGGCCGAGATGCTGGCCCTGCTGAAGAAACGGGGCATGAGCATGCTTCTGGTCGAGCATGACATCGACTTCATCATGTCGGCCTGCGACACCGTCGTGGTGATGGACCACGGCACGAAGATCGCCGACGGGACGCCCGCCGAGGTCAGCCGAAACCGCGAGGTCATTGCTGCCTATATCGGACGGAGGGCTGCCGATGTTACGGTTTGAGAACGTCACTGCCGGTTACAATTCCTCGACCGCCCTCGAAGGCGTGTCGCTGAAGGTGCCCGAGGGCAAGATCGTGTCCATCGTGGGCGCCAACGGGGCCGGGAAATCGACCGCCATCAACACCATCTCGCGCCTTGTCTCGATCTATTCGGGAAAACTCTACCTGGACGACCGGGACATCACCCGGATGAAGCCGGCGGAGGTCGTGGAGCTTGGCGTGGTGCAGGTCCCCGAGGGGCGACAGCTCTTTGCGCCCCTGACGGTCGAAGAAAACCTGAAGCTGGGCTTTCATCGGCTTGCGCGCCTGCCGGATGCGGCGGACCGGTACCAGGAAAGGCTTGCCTATGTGCTGGACCTTTTTCCCGTCATGAAGGAACGGTTTTCGCAACGCGCCGGCACCATGTCCGGCG
Source organism: Paracoccus lichenicola (assembly GCF_009708075.1). Lineage (GTDB taxonomy): Bacteria > Pseudomonadota > Alphaproteobacteria > Rhodobacterales > Rhodobacteraceae > Paracoccus > Paracoccus lichenicola. Next base: position 34,454 of record NZ_WMBT01000012.1, read on the forward strand.
GGGAACAGCAGATGGTGGCGGTGTCGCGCGCGCTGATGGCCGAACCCAGGCTGCTGATGCTGGACGAACCCAGCCTGGGCCTGGCCCCGATGGTGGTGGACCGGATCTTCGACATCCTGGCCCGGCTGCGGGAAGACGGGTTGACGATCCTTCTGGTCGAACAACATGCCGACGCGGCGCTGGAACTGGCCGATTACGGCTATGTCCTTGCGGTCGGGAGGGTGCGGGCCGAGGGTCCTGGCGCCGACCTGCGCAACGACCCGGCCCTGCATCACAGCTATCTGGGCAACGTGGGCGCCCACGCCTGACCGGGCCCTTGCAGGCTAGCCGTGCGGCAGCAGCACCGCGCGGCCCCGGATTTCGCCGGCTTCCAGCAGGTCAAGCGCCTCCAGCGCCTCGGACAGGGCGAAGGTTCTGACGATGGGCCGCAGCGCGCCGGACCGGGCCATCGCGATCACCTCGGCCAGGTCGTTGTAGGTGCCGCTATAGGGGCACATGATCGTCACGCCGCGCGGCAGCGGATTGTTCGCCGACCGGGCCAGGAAGGAAAGACTGCCGCCCGACAGCCCGACGACCCGGATCGCCCCGCCCCGCGCCACCATGCGCGCCGCCATGTCGAGCGTGGCGTCGGTCCCGACGAAATCCAGCACGACCTCGGCGCCGTGGTCCGCGGTCAGGGCCTCCACCTCGTTCGCGGTGCCCGCGCCCGGGATCAGCAGCACATCCGCCCAGTCCCGGGCAAGCTCGACCGCCGCCTCGGACCGGTCGATGCCGACGATGCGCGCCGCAGACAGCGCGCGCAGGATCTGCAGCGCCATCAGACCCAGGCCGCCAAGTCCGATCACCGCCACCGTCGCGCCCGGGGCCAGCAGTTCGCGACAGGACATGATCGCGCGATAGGGGGTCAACGCGGCGTCGGTCAGCGTCGCGGCCACGGCCGGGTCAAGATCGCCGATGTCGAAGATGGCCGAGGCGGGAACGGTGACATAGCCCGCCATGCCGCCGTTCCTCGTGACGCCGGGCGTCGCGGGTGGATGCTTGCGCCCGCCGGTCCGGTGGCATTCGTTCTCGCGTCCGGCGCGGCAGGCGCGGCAGGTGCCGCAGGCCCAGCAGGGATGGACCACGACCCGGTCGCCGACCGACCAACCCGGCACGCCCGCGCCGAGTCCGGCGATTTCCCCGGCGATCTCGTGGCCAAGGATCGTCCCGTCCGGCGTCCGGCTGTCGGTCGCGCGGCGGATATGCACGTCGGTCTGGCAGATGCCGGCGGCCAGAACCTTCAACAGCACCTCGCCCGCGTCCGGCCGGGGGCGCGTCACGTCCGTCACCCGCAGATCCCCGGGCGCGCAAAGCCGGACCGCCTGCATCCTGTCGTTTCGCGTCATGAAGGCCACCTTGTCAGATCTGCCGGAACAGCGGCAGTGTCCCGTCCCGGATCATGTCGATCAGCTTGAATTTCTGCAGCTTGCCGGTCTCGGTGAACGGCAGCGATGGGACCACGTACCAAAGCCGGGGCGCCTTGTGATGCGCCAGTTCCCGGCGGCAGAAGGCGAACATCGCGTCGATGTCGGGAACGGCATCGGGGTCGCGCATCACCAGGACCGCGCCGACCTGTTCGCCCCAGTGGGGGTCCGGCACGCCGACCACGGCGGCAGAAGCAATTCCCGGCATCTCGGCCAGCAGAAGCTCGATCTCGCGCGGATAGATGTTCTCGCCCCCGCGGATGATCATGTCCTTGATCCTGCCCGTGATCCGCACGAACCCCCGCGCGTCCATCGTCCCGAGATCGCCCGACCTCAGCCATCCGTCGGGCAGCAGCGTCCTGGCCGTTTCCTCGGGCATGTCGAAGTAACCGATCATGTTCTGATAGCCGCGGGTCTGGATTTCCCCCTGCACGCCGATCGGCTGCGTTTCGCCCGTTTGCGGATCGGCGATGCGCAGTTCCATCTGCGGCAGGGGTTGGCCGATCGTCTCGGCCAGGTCGGCCTCGGCATCGTCCGGGTGGGTGCCGGTCACGCTGCCCTGCATCTCGGTCTGGCCGTAGATGTTCGAGATTGTCGCGCCGAGTTCGTCACGGGTACGCCGGATCAGCCGCGCTTCGACGACCGAGGCCCCGGATGTCAGCCGCCGCAGGGTCGAGAGATCATAGGCGCCGCGCCGGGGATGGGCCAGCACCTGTTCGATCATCACCGGCACCAGCAGGGAGAAGGTGCCGCGATGACGCTGGACCTGGTCCATATAGGCTTCCGCATCCCATTCCGGCATCAGCACATGGGTCGCGCCCAGCATGACCGACCCGATCCCGGCATGGCCCAGCGAACCGATGTGGAACATCGGCATCGGATTGACGAAAACCCCGCCGGGGGTCAGCCCGCCACGGGTCTGGGTGAAACGGGTCATGTTGGCCACGCCGGTGTGGTGAAAGATCACGCCCTTTTGCGCCCCTGTCGTGCCCGACGTGAACATGATCACCGCCGGGTCACGCGGATCCACCAGGGGCAGCGGGCTGTCGTCCTGACCCTCGGCGATCAGGGCGGGCACCTCGCGCAGGGGGATGATCTCGCGCAGGTCCGGCAGATCCGGCGCCGTTTCCCGCGCGGTCGCTTCCAGCATGTGGCCCCGGTAAAGGTCGTTGACGAACAGCCCGGCGGCGCGGGACCGGGCCAGCACGTAGTGAAGCTCTCGTCTGCGATAGGCGGGGTTGACCGTGACAAGCACCACCCCGGCCAGGGCGCAGCCATAAAAGACGGGCAGCCATTCCGGCAGGTTGTGCGCCCAGAAGGCGACACGCTCGCCCGGGCGGAACCGCCGGGCAAGGGCGCGGGCGATGCATTCGGCGTCGCGCAGCAGTTCGGCATAGCTCCAGCGCCGCGCGTTTTCCGCGATACCCTCGATCAGCGCCGCCCTGTCCGGCGCCTTTGCGGCCATCCGGCGCAGGGCGTCGCCCAGGGTGATCTCGTCCAGGTCGAAGCCGGTGAAGGCGGGCCAATGCGATCGGGCCAGAACCCGGGTGCGGTAATCCTGTTCGGGAACATCGTGCTTCATCCTCTCCCCTCCTTCCGCCATCGCCCGCACCCCCCTCCGGGCTTGTCAGGCAGCCCGGTTGCGCTGCACGTCGATGGTTTCCAGCATCGCTTCAAGCCGGCTCAGCAGCAGTTCGTCCTTGTAGAAGGACTCGTCCGCAACATCGCCCTCGAGGTACATCGTCTGGATGCCGCGCCTTTGCGCCATCTGCGCCAGGATCATCTGTCCGTTCGTCGCCGAGCGGCAGGTTCGGGTCGCGTGAAAGACGATGCCGTCGATGCCATAGCTCTCGCAGTCGCGCAGCACCTGTTCGGCAAGGTTGCGCGCGCTGTGGTTGAACGGGCAAAGCAGATAGTGCTGCGCCATCCCCAGGATCGGATCGTCTTCGTCGATCAGGTGCGGCTCGTGCCAGAAGCTGTTGTGGGTATAGCGCCCGCAGACCACCGCCGCGTCATGTTCGGCGAACTTGTTGGCAAGCCAGCCGACCTTGTTCCAGTTCATGATGCCGTCAAAGGCCAGGCGATAGTGTTCGTTCGGCAAGGCCGCGACGCCGTCGGCCAGACGCTGCTCGATCTCGGCCTTCACCCCGGCGAAATAGTCCACGAGATCCTGGTTGCCGGGCAGGAAGTTGATCGGCGCGATGCTGGCGACCCAGTCCCAGAAGACGGCAGGCGCGGGCGTGGACCTGCACAGGTCCAGCGCCTCGACCCGAAGCTGGGCCGCCTTCTTGATGTAGTGCATCGATTCGCGCAGGCCCTCCCAGTCGAAGGGGTTTCCGGTCTCGTGTTCCAGAAAGGCGATCAGTTGATGGATCTGGCCTGCGACATAGCGCGAGGCATTGTGCCATTCCTCGCCGCGCAGATAACCCGCATCGGCATCGTTGCCAAAGAGAAGGGGATAGGAGATCTTGAAGAACGGCAGTTTCCTGTTGAACATCCGATAGGTGACCTCGTCCCACTGCTGCCCGGTGCTGCACCCGGCATAGGCGTTGACGAACAGGTCAGGGGGCGGCAGGCGGCTTGCCAGAACGGCCTTGTCGGGGATGCCGGGCGCGCCGTCCATCTCGACCTTTCCGGCCGCTTCCTGCTTGGTCAGCAGCGCGCAGCCCAGGGTCGTGCGGGCATAGGAGCAAAGCTCGTTGATATAGCCATACGATTCGCTGGCCTGCTGCGCCGGGCCTTCCAGGTGCATCGCGGCAAGGCGCGCACCGAAGGCTTCGCCGTGGCACCACTCGACACCGGCATTCTGCAGGATCGGATTGATCGCGGCGCCGTTGTACCAGACGACCTTCGCGCCCCGCTCGCGGGCGGTGAACAGGTTTTCCCAGTAATCCGCGACCATCTTGCCGCCGGCCCGGGTGCTGAGAAGGCGGTTGGCCAGCGGGGCTTTCGGCAGGGTGCGCGCAGCGGGGATCGCTCGTGTATCGACATCAGACATCTTCAACTCCTTGGTTCCGGCGTCCGGTCAGGCGGTTTCACGGGTCCGGCCTGATTGCCGGATGCCTTCGATCAGGGCTTCGACGCGCGTCTTGACCATCTCGAGCGGCAGCCCCTCGTGTTCGGTCTCGATCAGCAGATGGGGGATCCCGTTGGCGTGGAACATCTTGCGCAGTTCGGGATAGTAAAGCATGTGCGGCTCGCAGAACTTGGCGACCAGCACGATGACGCCATCGGCGCCGTTGCGTCGTATCGATGCCGCGAGATAGCTTTCCCAGTCCGCCGACTTCTGTGCGCGGGTGGAACAGGGGACGTTGTCGTTGCGGTCGAAATACCAGCGCGCCAACGCTTCGGCGGGATCGCCGTCCTCGGGGATGTCGGTGGCCACGAAGCGCGTGCCGGTGAACAGGTCGTCATCCACGATCGTCACCCCGCAGCTTTCGATCATGTCCAGCAGCTCGGGTTTGGGCGCGTGACAGAAATGACCGGAAAGGTGCAGCCGGACGCGGTTCGACGGTTCGGCTTGCTGGCCTTCCAGCAGGGCGACAAGGGCGGTCAGGGCCTTGCCGTGTTCGGCCGCGTCCATCACCATGGCCGACTTGACCAGCGCCTGCATCTGGCGCCCGCTCAGCGCGATCTGCCCCGCGCGCCGCATGTCGTGGATACGGCGAAGCATCGCGCGGTTGGCGTTCGAGGCGGCGATAGCGGCGCGAAGGGCCTCGGGGGTGATCGTCGTTTCGCAGACCTGCTCCAGCTTCCGCCACAGGCCGCCCAGCCTTTCGCGCACCATCGGCGGAGTCGCCGGTTCGTCCATCGAGGCGGGATACTGGGCAAGATACACCGGCAGGTCCGGCAGTTCGAAGCGGATCGCATCGACGGCGCCAAGCAGGGCAACGCAATGGTCCACGAGGAACAGCCCGTCCAGTCCGCCGAACTTTCCGGTCGCGGCCTGATCGACCAGGCTGCGGGTATAGCCGCAGTAGAATTCGAACAGCAGACTGCGGCCATAGGTGATCGCCGCATCATCTTCCTGGATCAGCAGCGGCAGGGCGCCGGCAGCGCGGACCAGTTCGGCGGGGAAGTTCATCGGCAGGATGCCGATGACCTTGCCCTGCGTCCGATCCTTCCAGGCCCTTGCATAGCCAAGCGGATCCTCGGCAACCGCGGCCAGAGACGAGATGATCTTGTCGATGTCAGTCAACTTGCCCACACCGCTCCTCCAGTTCCTGTTGATCCCGCCTTGTTTCAAGCCATTCGCGGGTCTGTTCATATCGGTCTGCCAGCGCATCGTAAGCTCGTCATGCCGATGTGCCCTTGCGGCACGCCGGCCGTTCATCGCGGACGGGCTGCGGCCAGCCCTAAAACGTCTTGAACCGCATCCCGCCATCGACATGGATGGTCTGTCCCGTGGAATAGCTCAGCCGTCCCGATGCCAGCATGGCGACCGCCTGGGCGACTTCCTCGGTGTGGCCCCATCGGCCTGCGGGCACGAAGCCGCCCTGGATCAGCGCGTCGTAGCTGGCCGTCGAGGTCGAGGTCATGTCCGTCTTCATCATCCCCGGCCGCACCTCGAAACAGTCGATCCCCTCCGGGGCAAGGCGGGTGGCCCAGTGCCGCAGCGAATGCGACAGCCCGGCCTTGGCGATGCAGTATTCGGCAAGACGGGTGCCCACCAGGTGATCCACCGCGACCGTGGATACGGTCACGATGCTGCGCCGGCCAGCCGACGGGGTGCGGATCATCCGCCGGGCGACGGACTGCGTCAGAAAGAATTGCGCGCGCAAGTTCACCCCGACGCAGCGGTCGAAGCTTTCCGGCGTGACGTCCAGGATGTCGCCCCGGCTCAGCACGGAAACGCCCGCGTTGTTCACGAGGCAATCAAGCCTGCCGAACGCGTCGAAGGCAGCCTCGACGAAGCCTTCCCGCGCCCGGTCGTCCGACAGGTCGAAGGGGATCGCCCGAACCGATGCCCCCTGCCTTTCCCATTCGGAGGCCACGACGTTCAGATCGTCGGCCCGCAGGTCGGTGACGACCAGCGCAAACCCGTCCGCCGCAAGGCCGCGCGCAATGGCGCCGCCCAATCCTCCGGCCGCGCCCGTGACCAGCGCGGCACGCTGATCCCCCCTCGCCATCAGGCGATCTTGGAATCGCGGTGCGGGCGCACCCAGTCACAGGGCACCAGACGGCCTTCGTGATACCATTCCAGAAGGACGTTCTTCTGGATCTTGCCCGTCGCCGTAAGCGGGTACTGCTTGACGAAAATCCAATGCTCGGGCGTCTTTTGCGGCGACAGGTTGTTCCGGCAATGCGCCCAGAGCAGGTCCGCTGCCGGGGGGTTCTCGGGATCGCGGGCCAGGATCACCGCACAAACCGTCTCGCCCCAGACCTCGTCCGGAAGGCCGATGACGGCGACTTGGCCCACGTCTTCATGCTCGAACAGGACGTTCTCGATCTCGGACGGGTACAGGTTCATGCCGCCCCGGATGATCATTTCCTTCAACCGGCCGGTGATGCGGAAATACCCGTTCTCGTCCATCGTCCCCAGATCGCCGGTGCGCAGCCATCCGTCCTCGGTCAGCGCGGCGGCGGTCGCCTCCGGCTGGCCGTAGTAGCCCTGCATCGTGTTGAAGCCGCGCACCCACCATTCGCCGATCGTGTTGACCGGCAGCGTCCTGAATGTCTCGACATCCACCACCTTCACCTCGACATGCGGAATGGGGCGGCCGATGGTCTGGGACTGAAGCTCGTCGGAATCGCTGGTGAAGGTTTCAAGGAAGGGCCCGTTGGATTCGGTCTGGCCGTACATGATGGCGAAATCGACGCCGAATTCCTTCTTCGCCCGCTTGACCAGGGCCTCGGGCACCGCCGCGGCCCCGGACAGGATGGACTTGAACGAGGACAGGTCGCGGGTCTTGGCGTCCGGATGGTTCAGCAGCGCCAGGATCATCGTCGGCACGATCAGCGAAGAGTTCACCCTTTCGGACTCGATCAGTTCCAGGAACAGGCTTGGGTCGAATGCCTGCATCAGCACAAAGGTGCCCTGCCGGGAAAACGTCCCGATCTCGGACACGACGGCCCCGCCGATGTGGAACATCGGCATGGTGTTCAGCCAGATTCCGCCCATGGGAAAGGCCGCGCGTTCGACGATGAAATGCGCCGCGTTGATCACGCCCCGGTGGTGCAGGCAGGCACCCTTGGGAAAACCGGTCGTGCCCGAGGTATACTGGATTTGCAGCATGTCGTCGGGCGAAACCTTGGGCAGTTCGCGGTCCGGATTGCCCGACGCCTTGATCTTGTCGAGATCGGCAACGTTCAGCGCAACGGTCAGGCAATCCAGCGATGCCATCACCTTCCGGACGGTGGCCGCCAGATCCTTGCCGCGCGATTCATCGGCATGGATCACGCCCACAGCCTCGGCATTGCCAAGAACGAACTCGACCTCGCGCGCGGTATAGGCGGGATTGATCGGCACCATGATGAGGCCGGCAAAGCTCATCGCGTGCTGGAAGATCACCCATTCCGGTGTCTCGGGCGCCAGCAGGCCGACACGGTCGCCGGGCTGGAAATGTTCAAGCAGGCCGCGCGCGGTGGCAAGCGATTCGTCCACCAGTTCGCGATAGGTCCAGCGGCGGCGTCTTGACGCGTCGGCGATGCCCTCGATCAGGGCCACGCGGTCAGGCTTCTCCTCGGCGTTCCTCAGCATGAGGTCGCCAAGCGTGCAGTCGATCAGCCCGCCAGTTTCCTGTTTGGGAAAGTGGCTTTCGGTAAAGTGCAGCGTTGCAGTCATGTGGTCTCCTCCCCAGGAAATGTCGGCACCTCCACCCTCCCGCTTCGGTGCCGATCTCATGTCGTCTTCAGAACCTCCGGCATTGGCGTGCAAGCCCCGCGCCGCCTTCGGCGATGGCGCATTGCCTGGACAGACCTGGGGGAATACCCATGTCCGCCTCAGGCCGCCGAGATGCCGCCATTCAGGCTGATGGCCTGCCCGGTCAGCTTCGCGGCCGCGGGACTGGCCAGGAAGGTGATCAGCCCTGCCATCTCGTCGGCATTGACCACGCCAAGCTGCGCCATCTTCTTGGCCTTGGCGAACAGCTTGCCCGAGAATTCGCCCCCCATGACCGTGTCATGCGTCAGCGTGCCCTCGATGATCGAGGGGGTGACGCAGTTGACCCGGATGCCCGAACGCTTCGCCTCCATCGCCAAAGCGCGGCAGAACATCATGATCGCGGCCATCAGCCCGCCGATGATCGTCTCGCCCGGGGTCGCCGCCTTGCCCGCGTCCGAGGCGATGCTGATGATCACGCCGTTCTCGCGTTCGCGCATCCCGTCCATGACCACGCGCGCCAGCAGGAAATGCGACATGACCTGCGTCAGCACCATGCCCTTGATGTCGTGGGGGTCGATCAGGTGGAACAGCGTCGGATAAGGATAGGCGCTGACGGTGGAGTTCACGAGGATGTCCACCCCGCCCATCAGCTCGTCCGCCTTGCGTCCGATTTCAAGCGCCTGGTCGGTATCCCCGGAATCCCCGGCGATGAAATGCACCTTGCAGTTCGGAAAGTCCGCCTGGATCGCGGCCCTTGCCTTTTCCCCCCGTTCGATCGTGCGGCCGTTGATGGCGACATGGGGCGCGCCAAGTTCGGCGAAACGCCGGGCGGTCGCAAGGCCGACCCCGGCGGTGCCGCCCGCGATCAGCACGCGAGACTCTTCGATCCTGAGCGGGTTCCGCTTGGGCGATTCGGACATCAGACAGTTCCTCCCTCGTCTTGTCCGAGATTAGTAAGTTAGCGTATCTTCTGGCAACATGTTTATCGCCCGCCGCTGGGAAATCCTTGTCATGCCGCACGTTTCTTCGCGTCCATCGCCTCGACCATGGCTTCAAGCCGGACGTTCAGAAGCTCGTCCTTGTAGAAGCTTTCATCGGCGACATCGCCTTCGAAGAACATCGCCTGGCGGCCGTATTTCTTGGCCGATCCGGCGATCTGGAACTGCGCGTTTGTCATGCCCCGGCAGGTCCGCGAGGCATGGCAGACCACGCCGTCGATGTCGAACTTGTCGCACACCTTCTCGATCTCGCCGATCATGATGGGCGCGCCGTGGTTGTTGGGGCAGATCAGATAGTTCTGCGCCATTCCAAGGATCGGATCCTTCAGGTCGATCAGTTGCGGTTCCTGCCAGAACGACATGTGGGTATAGCGACCGGCCACGACGCAGGCATCGACCTGCGCGAACTTGTCGGCCAGCCATCCCACCTTGTTCCAGTTCATCATGCCGTCGAAGAACAGGCGGTGCCTTTCCTTGGGAACAGCCCCTTCCCCGGTCTTCACCCGTTCCGCGATCTCGGCCTTCACGCCTTCGAAATACGTCACGAGGTTCTGGTCGCCGGGCAGGAAGTTGACCGGCGCGATCGACACGATCCAGTCGAAGAAGCTGGCCGGCGACGGGTGCACCGTGCACATGTCCATCGCCTCCAGCCGCAACTCGGCCGCCTTCTTGACGAAGCTCATCGTCTCGCCCAGGCGGTCGTAATCGTATTTGCGCCCGGTGTTTTCTTCCAGGAACTTGGTCAGGGCGAAAAGCTGCTCGGCCACGTATCGTGACCGTTCTTCCCATTCCTCGCCCTGCATGTAGCCGGCGTCGGGCCGTCCCCCCCACAAAAGCGGGATCTGGATGGTGAACATCGGGATCTTCTTGCCGAAGGTCCGATAGGTGATGTCGTCCCACTGCTGCCCCGAGGAACAATAGGGATAGGCGTTCACGATCATGTCGGGCGCCGGCAGCTTCAGCATCGTCTCGACGCGCGGATCGTCGGCGGCCATGGCGTGATGACCCGACTTCACCTTGTCCAGCTCGATCAGCATCTGGCCGATATGCGTGCGCGCATAGGAACAAAGTTCCCGGTCGTATCCGCGCTGGTCGGATCGCCCCTGCGCCCCGATTTCCTTGTGGCGGGCGGCCAGCATCGCCGACCAGGCCTCGCCATGCACCCAGACAAGGTCGTGGGAATGGAAGAACGGCGGAATGTAGGTACCGTTGTACCAGACCACCTTCTTGCCTTCCTCCTTGGCCCGGAACACGCTTTCCCAGTATTCCGAGACCAGCTTGCCGCCGAACTTGGTCGCCTTGAGCTTGTTCGCCTTCAAGCCGTTGCCGAAGACCGGCCTGGCCTGATCAGTCTGCACGAGAGTTTCCATGGGTTTTCCTCCGGTTCAGGCGGCTTCGGCCGCAGAGCGGCGCTTGGTGATTTCGACAAAGGTCTCGACGCGCGTCTTCAATGCTTCCATCGGCATTTCCTCGTGCTCGGTCTCGAGAAGAAGATGGGGCACGCCCCGGGCGTCGAAGGCTTCCTTGATCTCGGGATAGAAATACATGTGCGGTTCGCAGAACTTGACCATCAGCACGATCAGGCCCCGGGCGCCGGATTCGGCGCATTGCTCCAGAAGATAATCCTCCCAGTCCTGCGACTTGGTGGCGCGGGTCGGACAGGGCACCTTGCGGTTCTTGTCGACATACCACCGGGCCATCGCCTCGGCCGGAAGCAGGCCGTCGTCCATGTCGGCATGGATGAAGCGCCAGCCGGTGAAAAGGTCATCGTTCACGATGGTCGCGCCGCAATCCTCGATCAGGTCCATGATCGCGGGATCGGGCGCGTGGCACAGATGGCCCGAAAGATAGACCGGCACCGCCCCCTGCGACGGGGCATGGCGGGGGATTTCGGCCAGCAGCCGGTCCATCAGGGCAAGATGCTCTCCCTTTTCCATGACCATCGAGGACTTGATGACCGCCTGCATGTCGCGGCCCGTGATCGACACCTCGCCCCGCTTGCGCAACCGGTAAAGCTCGCGCATCTGCCCGCGGCTGCGGTTGAAGGCGCGGATCGAGGCCCGAGCGGTCTCCTCGGGGATTGGCTGGCCGGTCAGCGTTTCAAGCTCTTTCCAGAGCTGGACAAAGGTGTTCCGCGTCTCGCGCATGGCCCAGTCGGCATCCAGGACCGAGCAAAGCTGGTTGAACAGGATCGGCATGTCGGGCCGCTGGTCGCGGATGATGTCGGCCGTTCCCAGAAGCTGCACGCAGTGATCGCCGAACATGATCGCATCCAGCCCGTCAAGGGCGCCGCGCGTCACCTGATCGACCAGCGACCGGTTATAGCCGCAGTAGAAGCTGAAGATGTTCGCCTGGCCGACGGTGATCGGCTCGTCATCGGCCTGGAGGATCACGGGCAGGCAGCCGGCGGCATGGGCCAGTTCACCCGGGAAATGCATCGGCAGAAGGCCGATCACCTTTCGTCCGGTCCGCGCCTTCCATTCCGCCGCATAGTCCAGCGGCGATTCGGCGACCTGGCGCATCCGATCCAGAATGTCCTGCACGACCAGTCTCCTTCTGCCATGGCGACGTTAGCTAGCGTACTAAGGATTCATCACCACGTCAATCACGGTGTGTTATTCCATCATATACCGGCTGGCGCAAAAGGGACGCATGAAAAATTCCGCCCTTGGTGAGAGATACTCATCTTTAATCCCGAGACGTGCTGCGCTAGCGTCCCGTTGTGCGTTCACGACAATCGAAAGGGGGGCGGCCCATGGACTTCGCGCTGACGGAAGAACAGGTCCTGATGCAGGACAGCCTGAAATCCTTTGCCCTGAACGAACTTCTGCCGAAATACGCCCATTGGGACCGGACCGGCCAATTTCCGGCCGAACTGTGGCCGAAGCTGGGCGAAATGGGCGCCTTTGCGCTGCGCGTTCCCGAAGAACACGGCGGGGGCGCCTATTCCTATCTCGACGCCGGGCTGACGATCGAACAGATCGCGAAGGGGGACTTCAACCTGTGCTACGGCATCCTCAACGCCTGCTTCTGCGGCGACATCCTGAGCCGATTCGCCTCGCCCGCCCTGTGCGAGACCTGGCTGCGCCCCCTTGCCGCCGGGGACATCGCGATGTGCGTCTGCCTGACGGAACCGCATTGCGGCTCGGACGCCGCCTCCATCCGCACATGCGCGGTGCGGGACGGCGACGACTATGTCATCACGGGCGAGAAGTCGTCGGTCACCCTGCTGATGGCGGGAAGCGCGGCGGTGCTGTTCGCGAAGACGGACCCCGACAAGGGTGCAAGGGGCGTGTCCGCGTTTCTCGTTCCGCTCGACGGGCCGGGGCTGAGCAAGACGAGGTATGCGGACATGGGCGCAAGGGGGATCGTGCGCGGCTCGCTGTTTCTCGACAACGTGCGCGTCCCGGCGACAAGCATGATCGGACCCGAGAACGCCGGCTTCAGCCAGGTCATGGCGACCTTCGACTATACCCGCGCGCTGATCGGGCTGATGTGCCTGGGCGCCGCCGAGCAGACCCTGGAGGAAACCGTCGGGTACGTGAAGCAGCGCCAGGCGTTCGGCCAGCCGGTCTCGAAGAACCAGGGCGTATCCTTCCCCCTGGCCGAGGCGAAGGCAAGGCTCGAGATGCTGCGCTGGCTTTGCTACCGGACGCTCTGGCTGCGCGACGCGGGCCTGCCCCATACCGCCGAGGCCGCGATGTGCAAGGCCGAAGGGCCTGCGCTTTGCGCGGACGTGATCCGCGATTGCATGGTGCTGCACGGGCATTATGGCTATACGCAGGACTATCCCGTCGAGCAGCGATACCGGGATGTCCTGGGCCAGATCATCGCCGACGGCACGCCGCAGATCATGAAGATGATCATCGCCCGGCACATGCTGGGACGGGAGTTCGCCTGACCCGTGACCCCGGCGTCCAGGGGCGGATGCCGGGGTCATGGCTTGCCGGCCGGCGGTGCAGGGCGATGTCCTGCGCCAGCCCGCCGGAAAGACGGGACACGCGACGCGGATTGCATCCGGGCGCAAGGTCCGGTCTGTTTGAACCAGCCACGGCCGTGCCGGAAGGCGGACGCAGGAAGCGATGACCATGACCGATACGATCCGCCCGGCCTCGACCCTCATCCTTGCCCGTGACCGGGGCGGGCTGGAAGTGCTCATGGTCAAGCGGCATCACCAGATCGACTTCGTGGCCGGCGCGATGGTCTTTCCCGGCGGCAAGGTCCATGACGGCGACAGCGATCCCGCCTGGGCCGACCTGGTGCCCGACTGGGCGTCCATTCCCGTGCTCGAGCGCGGGCCGCGCATCGCGGCGATCCGGGAATGTTTCGAGGAATGCGGCCTGATCGTCGGCGATCCGGGCCGCGTCGAACCCGGCCCCCGAACGATCGCCGCGCGTCTTGCCATCGACCGGCGCGAGCTGGATTTTATCGATTATGTCCGAGCCATGGAGATCAGGATCGACCCCGCCCGTCTGACGCTTTTCGCGCGCTGGCTGACGCCGCCAGTCGTGCCGAAACGGTTCGACACCTTCTTCTACCTCGTTTCCGCCCCCCAGGATCAGGACGCCCTGGCCGACGGGCGCGAGGCGGTGGAAACCGAATGGATCGCCCCGCAGGCCGCCCTTGCGCTTGCCGCGCGCGGCAGCCGCCACATCGTCCTTCCGACCCGCATGAACCTGAAACATCTTGCCGAGGCCGGAACGATCGACCGTGCCCGCGCCGCGGCCGAGGCGCGGCCTCCCCGGACCGTGATCCCGCGCATCGTCACAAGGGGCCAGAACCGCTTCCTGCAGCTGGATGAGGAAGATGGCTACGGCATCGTCGAGGAACCCCTCGACCTGCCCTGACGGCCCGGACCATTATCTTAGCGCCTTACGCCATAGGCAGCGGCATCGGCCGGCTCCGCCACAGCCGCGAGCGGATGCGGGAGACGACCCTGCGCTGATGCCTTGGCGCACCTGATGCGGGACCTAGCGGCATGATCCCGGTGCCAGTCAACAGGTCTGGCTAGAAGCCTTGCTGACAGGCTCTGACCGGATGGTGGCGGCCAATGCTCTGCTGCGGGAGCTGCCGG
>NZ_WMBT01000013.1 GCF_009708075.1 Paracoccus lichenicola
AAAAAAAACTCGGTGCACCGAACACTCTCAACGCAGTCGTGCTTGCCGTCAGGCAGAATCTGATCTGACGTCAACATGCGATTTTATTTTGTCTAAAAAGCCAGACCTTTCAGCCAAAATTGACCTTAGGTCTTTATTAACCATTTGCGTGAGGGCAGAAGGCGAACGTCCCTTGATCCTCCGAGCCAAGTCCATGCCCCAACCGAACAAGATCAGGTCTTCATCGCCTCCGGAGGACTCCATCCGCAGGCGTGCCAAAGCCTTCCAACGGGTCGAGCGGGGTGGCCGGGTCGGTTGGCTCTACGAATGGAACACGGGTGCCATCGACATCATCTTTCCGCCCGAGGACTTCACATTTGAGCGCAGCAAGGCGCAGCACCTGCAAGTGCGGCCTGTTATCAGCGATTGATCTGATCTCAAACTGACGTTATGTTTCTATAGTCAGCGCGCTATCTATAGAAACGTAAGATGAAGCGATCCATCATCAGACTTGCTGCGGGCGCAGCCACAGCAAGCTTTCTGGCAGCCCCTGTCGATGCCTATCCGATCGACTGCGCGATCCTATTGTGCATGGCGGGCGGCTTCCCCGCCTCGGCCGAATGCTCCGCGGCCAAGGCCGAAGTCATCCGACGGATCACGCCTTGGCCCATCGAGCCGCCCTTGCAGCTCTGGCGCTGCCCGATGAGCAATGGGGTCGGCTTGGTCGGCGCGCCTGATGGAGGCGCGGGCACTGTTCCCCCGGAGGTTGCCGCTTATCGCGATGCCATCGAACTCTGGTCGCTTTCGAAGTACGTGACCACGGGAAGCGGCGGCAGAGACATCTATGTCAACATCAGCCGCTCCAGCTACAGCCCGTCAGGCACCTTCGTGAGGCGACCGGCCAGTGAAAATGACTTGCCCGCCTGGCTCGACACAGAAATCCGCGAACACACCGGCAGCCCCTTGATGAACGAGTATGGTCCGGGGTTCAGAAGCATCGTGTTCCGGATGCAGGACTACACCGGCGCCTATTCGACCGAATGGATCAGTTGGTGACGCGTCCGCCGATGCTTGCACAAAGAATTGCCGCTAAGCCCCTGCTGGCGTAGGCTATCCGGCAAAATACCCGAAACGGGAGGGACGAGCAGAATCAGACAGACCACCAGCCCATAAAGGAAACCCCCCGCGCGGGGGTCCGCACGAGGGGGCTTGGGTTGATTAACACAGGTTTGGCGACCTGAATTAGCAGCTAGATTTCACCTGCTATAGTTAGCTTCCCACTCCCGAAAATCAAGAGCAAAAAACGCATCTGTGCGAACGGGTGTGGCTTTGCTGCGGGCACCGCGCTTCTTGAGATCGAGGAGCAGATGACACAATCCAACGCCGCACGGACCGCGACCCGATGCACCCCCCGGACCTATCCCGCCTTGCCGCCAGGCTGGCAGCGCGATCCTTATGTCCATCTTGTCGAGCGGGTTGCGCCGAATCTTGGCGTCGGCCGCGCGGCAGCCCACACATGGGCCAGGCTGGCGACAATGACCCGGCCGGGCGAATGGACGGCCGAGGATCGCGAACCTTTCGTCTATGCCGCCGCGTCCGAGCTGGCGAAGATCCTGGGGCTGTCCGAATCCCGGTTGCGTTGTCACACCGCCGACCTGGAGCGTGCAGGTCTGATTGAGCGCCGCACGGCGGCGAACGGCAGTCGTTCCCTTCATGCCGGTACGGGGCTGTATTTCAGCGGCGCCATCGCCCGGCTGCCGGAGTTGGTCGAACTGGACCAGCATCTGACCGCCGAACGGCGCCGGGCGATGCATCTCCGCGGTCAGCGCAGCACCCATCGGCGTTGTCTCCGCGAAGTTCTGGACGCTTTACGCCAAATTGCCCCCTACGATCCGCGCACTGTCGCCATTGCCGATGCCTTTGAAGGCTGGCCCCGGGCCGACCGGCTGCACGGCATGACCATGGACGAGCTGATCGCGCATGAGGTCGAAGCCGACGCCCTGTGTAGAAATGCCCTCGACCTTCTCGAAAACCTTGACGAATCAAGCGATCAACCGCCCGAAAACGAGCGGTCCTATATACAAGATACAACACAAGATCCTTCCGTATCCTGTAACGCCAGCGTGGATGAATGGGACGCGGGCAAGCCCGCGCACACCAGTTCCTTTAGTCCGGCGCCTGACGGCGCCGGAAAGAACGCCAAGAAAAAGCGTGAAGGTGGCGAGGGCGCCGTCAAGAGCGAATGGATCACAAAGCTCGGCCCGGAGCGGCTTTTCCGCCTCGCATCACCCGAAATGCAGCTCTATCTGTCCGGCAGGGCCAGCCCCGACCGGCTGCGGTTCCATGATTTCATCTGGACGGCCGAGCGACGCTTGCCGGAGCTTGGCATCCATCCCTCGGCATGGCGCGAGGCGTGCGAACTGATGGGACCGGATCGGGCCACCATTGCCATGCTGATCCTAGACGCCCGGCGCAGCAATGCCGACACGCCGATCTTCAGTGCCGGCGGCTATCTGCGCGGCATGACCCGCGCCTGGCAGGACGGACAGCTCAACCTGATGGGCAGCCTGATCGGTCTCAGCGAGCGCCAGCGGCAGGAGCATGCACCATGAAGATTCTTGCCCTCATGCTTCTGTTGGCCGGTTCCAACGGCGCGTTTGGGCAGGCGCCGATCTGCATTCCGCCCGAGGAACCCTGGGTGCCGGTCAATGACGCAGATTTTCGGGAATACGCTGATCTGATCGCAGCAGATTTCGAGCATTATTTTCAGGAGCTGACACACCATTTTCAATGTCTCGAACAAGCCTGGCAGGACGGGATCGAGCGTGGGCGCGCAGCCGGCGAACGCCACGCAGCCTTTGTAGCACGCACCAAGGCGCTCGGCTTGGGCGACAGCCTGGGGGTCGATCCCGGAATGGGGTCAAAAGAGCCGGAATAATCCATGTTCTGCGTGATCAAAATTTCCAAACGGGCAGCAGGCACTCGTAAGATCTCGCGCCGATGCAGAGAATTGTTGCTTTATCGGGAGTTCCGGGCAGGTCTTTGCCATGCCATGATCCTCGCAGCCTGCCCACGTCATGAAAAAGATCACCATGCCAGCATCGCCTGCACCCTTTGGATTGGACCAACGGCGCCCGGCCATGTCCTTCGGTCTGATGCTGGCCGCCCTGACCTTGCTGATCGGGACGGGATGCACCACCGTTGTGCCTTCCACCGGCCCCACGAAGGCCGTAGTCCCCGCCGATCTTCGCGTGATCGACGGCGATACTCTGTCCTGGCGAGGCGAGCGGGTGCGGCTTGTTGGGTTCGACACCCCGGAGATCTTCTCGCCCCGTTGCGCCAGTGAGGAGCACAAAGGCCAAGCCGCCAAGCGGATGCTTGCGGGCATGATCGCGCGCGCCCGATCCGCCGATCTGGCCATCCACCCTGAGCGCGACCGCTATGGACGGATTCTGGCCACCCTGTCCTTGGACGGCACGGACGTGAGCCGTTCCCTCGTGGCAGCGGGCTTGGCACGGCCCTATCTTTCCGGTCGGCGGCAGGGATGGTGCGGCGTCTAACCATCACGCGGACAGGCCGGACCCTGCCCGGAGGGACGTTGTTGCTGACGGAGGATTAAAGGTGACGGCAGGGGTGATCCTGCCGCCAAGCCTTTGACTTACAGGATCCATCACCAATCAATCGTCTCGGGCCAAAGGTGCCGGTCGAGGTGATCCGACCAGCGAGTGGGAGGCTATCTGGACACATCACCTGTCTGGCCCATCCACGGATGACAGGATAGCCGATCAGGACGCATCGGGCAAACGGCATCATTCCCGATAGGCAGCGTTCTGGCCTCGGCCAGTGGTCATTGGGACCGTTTTTTCATCGCGAAACTCACGCACGCTTGACGCACCCCCCGTCATCTGCGCTATGCCTGATGTTCATCCTTCGTTCCGGTATGCGCCATGCTTCTCACCCTGCGACCCGTCCCCGTGACCTTGGTGCCTCGTGACATGCCTTTGGCTGCCATCTGTGTGCCGGCCGGTTTTCCCTCGCCTGCCGCCGACGACCTGGAGGACACGGTCGATCCGTTCAACTGGGTCATTCGCCACGAACACGCGACCTTCTGGTGGCGCGTCTCCGGCAGCAGTCTGGAGGCTGAGGGCATCCTCGACGGGGACCTGATCGCGGTGGACCGGGCCGGCCGGCGGCGCAGCGGTCGCATCGTTCTAGCCCTCGTCGATGGGCAGATCACCGTGAAGAAGCTCGCCAAGCGCGACGGCCAGTGGTTCCTGGACCCACGCGCCCGCAGCGATGGCTACCAGACCATCCCTGTGACCGAAACCACCGAGATATGGGGCGTGGTGGCAGGCGTCGTGCGCCGCCTGCCTGTCGAATAGGGCTATGCTTGAGGCGTCTGACAAGCCGATAGCCCTGATCGACTGCAACAACTTCTATGTATCCTGCGAGCGGCTTTTCGACACATCGCTGCACGGTATCCCCGTGATCGTGCTGTCCAACAATGACGGCTGCGCTGTTGCGAGGTCTGACGAGGCGAAGGCGCTCGGGATCAAGATGGGGGCGCCGGCCTTCAAGATGCGCGACTTCATGCAGCGGCATGGCGTGAAGGCGCTGTCGTCCAACTACACGCTCTACGGGGATCTTTCCGCGCGCGTGACACAAGTTCTGAATGGCTACTCGCCGCGCCTGGACGTGTATTCCATTGATGAGACCTTTGTGGACCTGTCGGGCTTTGGCGACCGGATGGAGGAACACGCGGCCCGGATGCGTCGGGCGGTCCACACCCAGGTGGGTATCCCGACCTGCGTCGGCATCGCGCCCACCAAGACCCTCGCCAAACTGGCGAACTACACCGCCAAGAAGAACCCGATCTTCGGGGGCGTCTGCAATCTGATGAACCCCCAGGTCCGGGACTATGTGATGGACCGCATTCCTATCGGGGAGATATGGGGCGTCGGCCCGGCGACCGAGGCCAAGCTGATCGCCCAGGGCGTCAGGACCGCGGCCGCGCTGCGTGACCTGCCGATGGCGCTGTCCCGCAAGATCGGCACGGTTGTTCTTGAACGGCTGGTGGCGGAGCTGCGCGGCATCGCCTGCATCGACTTCGAGGACGTGCCGCCGCAGAGAAAGGGCATGGCCGTGACCCGATCCTCGGGCACGCCCATGACGACCTTCGACGTGCTGGCGCAGGCCGTCACCGCTCATGCCACCCGCGCGGCCGAGAAGCTGCGCCAGCATGGCCTTGTCGCCGGAACGCTGACCGTGTTTTTCCACACCAACCCGCACAAGCCCGACCGCGCGCAGCACTCCGCCTCGCGCAGCGTGCGGCTGCGGCCCATGTCCAACCACACCTTTGACCTAGTGGACGCCGCCGTGTCAGCCGCGCGCCGAGGCTGGCGCGGCGATCCGTCTGGCAACGGCTGCGGTTATACCAAGGGAGGGGTCATCCTCGATGATCTGCTGCCCGAGGCCGACCGGCCAGCCCTGCTGTTTCCACCCGCCCGGCCGCGCGACGCACGCCTGACGGACGCGCTCGATGCGATCAACGACCGCTTCGGCAAAAAGACGATGGTGCTGGCCCGCGAGGGCTTCGCCGGTGAATGGCGCCTGCGCGCCGATCACCGCTCGCCCCGCTACACCACCCGGATCAGCGAACTGCCGACCGTGAAGGTCTAGGCGGTGCCACCTTTCCTTACTGGATCAGCACCATGTCCTCGATCTCGAACGGGCCGCTCGAAAAGATGCGGTTTCGCGACTCGTTCCAGAATGCCTTCAAGAACACGCCATCCTGCTCTCGGAAAGACCAGAACACCTTCCGGTATTCGCGATGAATGGAATTGATCTTGATGGCGTTGCTGTCGGATTGAAGCCGCCCTGTCTCCCCATCGTCCTTGATCTCCACAAGGGCGATGCAGTCCGGGGTCTTTCGCCCGCTGATGCCGACGGCGAAGTCGGGAAAGAACCGTTTCCCTGTCGGCAGGATCAGCCGCGTGGCCCAGGTCTCGTTTTCCGGGTTGCGCAGCCACCATTTGACCCGCCCCGTGTCGTCATTGTCCAGCATTTCGGCAAAGGCGCGTTCGGGGCTGTTGAACCGGCCAATGAAGGCGCCATAGGCACCCTTCCGCGCCTTCGGGGCATCCTTCGGCCCAAACTGCCCGGCGGGGATCGGTTCGTTGCTTTCGAGGCGGATATATGCGCTCTGCGCAGTGCGGACGGCTTCCTTCAGTGCCTGCGGCTTTCGCAGGATAGCAAGGTTAATGGTGCGGCGCAGATCGCGGGTCGTGGCGGCGATACCCTCCTTTTGGCACAACCGCGCCAGCTCGGCCTCGATAGCCTCGCGGATGCGGCGCGGGTCGATACCGTCATTGAATTGAAGGTGCATCTGGGCCTGTTCGGCAATCCGGGCCGCCGACATTCTGACGCTGAGGTTGCGCTGATCGGTCTGACCCGCATTGAACAGGTCACGCATCGACAGCTCGGCATTGCTGTTCACGGCCAGCAGCATTGCGGTCATGGGCACCATGCGGCAGAACTCGCGGGCGATATTTGGGCAAAGATCGGCCTCGATGTCGAACAGATTTGGCAGTTCCTCGCGGATCAAGGCAGCCGGAAGGCCCAGATCGGTGCGCAAGGCATAGCGAACCTGATGGGCCTGCGGGGCAGCCTGCCGGGGCAGCACGCGCGGTGCCAGCACGTCCGGCAGATCGGGGAACAGGGGCGGCATGGAAGAGTCTGCAAATCCCCCGACCGCGTTCAGGGCGCTTTGCTGGCGCGCGGTCGATGCCGTGGCATAGTTCGGGTTCAGAAGCCCCATGGACATCTGCCGCTGCGCACGATCGGCCTCGGTTTCCCCTTCAACGGACCGAAAGGGCGGCGGCGGCAAGCGCGTTGCCCCATAGCTTTCGGCCGCGCGCGTATCGTTGCCCAAGACGGCCACGTCCAGCATGTCGGTCAGCACCGCGATGCCTTCGCGCACGGCCTTGAGGTCCGCGGCGGCTTCGTCCAGTCCGACCTGTGATTCAGGATCGGACAGGAACACATAGCCGCGGTCGAGCAGCGGCTCCTTTCCATGCAGCGGCCGCACCAGCGGATGCACCCGCATGATCCGGCCCACGATCTGCAAGCCGAAGTCGCGCCCCCGGCTCGGCCGCACCGATACCAGCGTCCAGGCGCGGGGCGCGTCGAAGCCAGTCGCGACCGCCAGCTTGAAGATCAGCACCTCGATCTCGGGATCATAGGCGAGCGTGTGAAAGGCCGGATCAGGCTCGCCCGACGTATGAACCGCAATCGCTTTTTCAGGCACGCCGATCTCGATCAGGCGCTCTTTCACCCGCGCGACCGGATCCTCCTTGCCGTCCTGCTGGTCCTCGACCTGCACCAGCATCAGCGGCGTGAGGCTGATTCCCTTTTCGGCCAGCTTGTCCTTGATGAAGGAATGCTGCGACCAGCCGGCCGTCAGTGTCGCCACTTCGGTGTCGATCAGGGCACGATCTTCTTCCCTGAAGCGCAGCACCCCGACCATGAGGCCTGCCTTGTTCAGCCCTGCCGTCACGACCGCATCGCGCGAGACAGTCACGCGGCTCCCCACCTTCAGCCCGACATCCTTCTCGAACCGCTCCAGCTTGGCATCGTTCGGCGTGGCCGTCGCCAAGATCGTATAGTCGGGCGACAGCACGTTCAGGAAAAATCCCGCCGTCGCCGCCGCGCTTGAGCCGAAGTTCAGGTGTGCCTCGTCGATGACCACGCCGATGCGAAAGCCTCTGTCGCGCAGCTCGGCGATCATGCTGTCCACGGATAGAGCCGCTTCCTTATCCGTGCGGACCTTGCGGCTTTCCTTTTTCACCACGGCGACCGAGGCCCAGGTCTGTACGAACACATCGCCGTCGCGCGCCGTGCCCGTTTCCCGGTCAGCATAGATGTCGCGCAGCCGCAGTCCCCCACATTGCGCAGCCAAAGCATCGCGCGTCTGCGTCACAAGCCCGGCGTAGGGCGCAAACCAGAACCATACCGTCTTGGCACTCAACTGGCCCCGGACAACTTCCAGCGTGCGACCTAGCATCAGGGTCTTGCCGGATCCGGTCGGCGCTTGCAGCAGGATTACCCCCAGCTCACGCCCAATCCGGGCGCGGTGCTGCGGTTCACGGTCGTGATAGGCAGATACGGTGTGCAGGGCATCGCGCATCGCATCGACGGAAGGTTGCTGATAGAGATTGTCCAGCGAAAGGCGGAAACCGGCATTGGTGTTCATTGCCGGAACCTCCCGACCAGTTCGTCTCGCACTGACCGCACGTCCAAGACCTCGCCAATTCCAGCGGTGATCTGCCCCGGTGCCCAAGAATAGACAAAGGCGTTCTCGCGCCGGTCAGCCACACCGCGCAGATGGTCGAGCAGAGCTGTTCCAACCCGATCCGCGAAGATCAGCGTCTGCTCGTCCGTCTTGTGTTCCTGCCAAGGCGCTTCAACATAGTTGGTCAGCGGCAGGCGATGCAGTGTTTCCAGGGCTGCCCAGACTTCGGTAGGGGCAAACTCATAGTCCAGATCCTCGAACTCGATTTCGCGGCAGCGCAGGTAGGCAAAGGAAGCGGAGAGGGCGGCAAACTTCTTGTCGTTCGATGCGTTCAAGCGGCGGATGCGTTCGGCCGTCACGTCGCGGCAAAGGTTCTTGCCAGGATTGTCCGTCGTGGCCTCAGTCGAGGACACCATGATAAAGCGCCGCTCCCCGCCATCCTCGGCGTTCAGTTCCATGACAGCCTGAGCTGTTGTGGCCGAGCCAGCGAAGAAATCCAGCACAGTATCGCCGGGGCCGGTGGACTGTCGGACCAACTCGCGGATCAGGGAGACGGGTTTAGCGTAGTCGAATGCTCGGGAGCCAAATATCGACTGAACGGTTTTTGAACCCTCTTGGTTCATGCCAGCAGCGATCACGTTAGCTTCTGGGTTTACTGCTTCCGCGTTTGCCCAACTAGACACAGGCTTTGTGTCTTGCTTCAAGTCTTTCAGAAACAGCTTGCGCCGAACGCTGCCAAGTCCGATCTTCTTTCCTACCCAGAAATCCAGATCGGGAATATCGCGTCTCAGAAATCGATGCGCTGTTTCCTCATCAATGGCTTGAAGCATTTCAGAGAGGCTATGAAATTCCTGAAATTCAGTGCGCTTCGTGAAGATAATTTGATTGCTTTCATACAGATCTTCAAATGTATCGCCCCGGGCCGATTTCATCGAGCGTTTTTGGAAGCTCCAGACACGATTGGGGTTGCACGGATACCAAAATTCCGTCTGAGGGTCCTGCACCGGAAAATAGCTATTTGGGCGATCTTTAAAGCTAGCATTTTTTTGTAGGGTGGTGCTGGACCAAGGTCCCCTAGGGTCGTTGTCGTCGTTTGAATATTTCCCAACATCAACTGGCGATCCGCCGAAGCGAAACGCTGACTTTCCATAGACCAAGACATGCTCATGGTCTTGGCTAAGATAGGCACCTTCGCCCTTTGTACCGGGACGAGTTTTCCAAACAAATGATCCAATTCGCATTCCCGGCAGTGCCTCATCCATCAGCAGTTCCAGCTTCGCCCGCTGATCGTCGTTGATCGAAACCAAGATCACGCCATCCTCTGCCAACAAATCGCGCGCTAGGGTCAGGCGGCGGAACAGGAATTCCAGCCAGGTTGAATGGAAATAGGTGTCCTCAGGATTGGCATAGTGGTCGTTGTAGACCCAATCCTTGGTCCCGGTGTTGTAAGGCGGGTCGATGTAGATGCACTTGATCTGCCCGGCCATCGTCATACGCAGCCAGCGCAGCGCGTCGTAGTTATCGCCCTCGATCACCATGTTGCGCCAAGGTGCCGCCTTGTCAGACAACTCTGGAACAAGCGTTGCAGACACGAAATTCGAATCTACGGCGTTGTCCGCTTCGATCTCATCTCGTTCCCAGACCAACCCCAACTTCTTGGTTCGGTCCCGCTTTTCCATCAGTGCAATCAACTGCTCGCGGGAAAGATCATCATACTTGCTCATGCGCTGTCCCATAGTTCTTGGGGCGCACCTACGCCCGGTCTTTATGTAAAAGCGATATACGGTCCCCGCTGGCGGCTCAATCGCCCGATCATCGCCGGTATCAGGCTTGATACGCCGCCTCCCTCGTGTCTGTCGGACAAGGGCTGTCGCCCTGGTCCACCCGCCCCGAGGGACCGCGCTCTAGGCTTCGGCCGGCTGCACCGGCCTGCGCCCCGAGCCTCGACCGCTTTCCCTCCTTTGAAGCTCTCCCCCGCAGCTTGTCTCGTCCTGAGCCAGCATCGCTCGCAACCGGCGTAGGAATATCGGCAAATTTCTCGTTAGCGGATTATCGTCACTTTTTTTATCTCACAAACATCGCCTGCTCGAAATAGAAGCCGATCCCTCCCATCTACAATTCCATCAAGCGGTGACACCTCATCCAAAGCGGTTCTCTCGTTGGCCCAAGCTGTTAGCGTCCTCGCGTAGCAATTGTGATCTGCATTGCAGAAGTGGAAGCAGAAATTATTTCCGAAATCTGGAAAAACGGCTAATTTAATGTCTCTTATTAGGCTTAATTCATACATTAGACGTTCGGGGTATCCGATCTGAATATCAAAGTCTTTATAGTTTGTCGCCACTTCACGCTGCTCGGCTACCCAAAGAGTTCTCGCATTATCGAATATGAATCCTTCTTGTCCTGCATGGAAAAGGTTAGTTTTAGCAATCAGCTCAATCTCCATCCCTCCTTGCTTACGAATTTTATCCAATTCTGAAAATGCCGCATTGTTCACAATTATTCAGATTTCCCAATCATAGAACAAAGCCAGACTATAGGCGGGGCGCGTCCCGTCAAGCCGGACCAGGCTCTAGTTCCAACCGCTGACGCGGCTTCCACCCGAGCCGCGTAGGCGCGTCTCGGCCCATGCGGGTAACGATCCTTCGCGCGGGATCTGTGGCACGGGCGCGAAACCGACCGACGCGCCGCCCCAAGCTGCTGATCCTGCTATTAGACTAGGAGAAGCCCGCGCGGTGCGCGGGCTGCGGTGATCCGTTTGCCGTTCCGGGGGATCGACGGGCCTATCGCCCGCTCACCCCCGCCCCGACGACCTTTTTGTTCATTGTGTCCGCCACGCATCCGCGTCCGGGCCGGTCAAGGGGCAGGCGCCGCGCGGTGCGCTTCGTCTCCCAGGCGGGCCGTGTCCTCGCCCGTTCCGGGCTGCGGGCCGCACCACCCCGCCTGTCCGACCCCGTGACAGTCCCGGCCGCGGCCGCGGGCAGGGCTGCGCCCTCCCCGCTCTGCTTTCCGAAAGGCATGGGCCTTTCAGAAATCAGATCAGGAAGGCTCGCCCATCGGCGGAAAGGGGCAAAAGACCCAACCGCCCCGTTGCAAGGAGATGCGCGATGAGCGCCACCACCATGGAAACCTATGTCTGCGGATATTGCGGCGCCGAGCAGTCGCGGGAAGTCACCCCCTGGACCTGCCCTCAATGCGGGCATTTCGGCCCGACGCGGGACTTCCCATCCCATGAGATCCTGCGGATCCGGCAGCAGAACGACAGCTTCCGCCAAGGCATCGTCATCGGCGGCTGTCCCTTCCCCGGCACCGTGGTCATCACCGCCGGGGTCCAGGACCGGGGCGAGGCCTTCGTGACCGGGGCCTGTCTTGCCGTAGCCTTCGATGAGGACTTCCACCAGGGCAACGATCCGGTCGGCGATCACAGCTTCGGCTTCGTCACCGTGCGGGGCGAACGGCTCTACTGGAAGATCGACTATTATGACGCGGCCCGTGAATATGGCTCCGATGATCCGAGCGATCCGGCCCGGACGCACCGCGTCCTGACCATCCTGTTCCCCTCCGAATACTGACCGGAACAGCCCGGCCCACGCCCCCGCGCGGGGCGGGGCAACCCAACCAGAAAAATCATCGCCGTTGCATCTAAAGGAAAACCCTCATGTCCAACGTGACCCCCTTCACCCGCGAAACGCGCACCATCGACACCCCCGCCGTCGAGAGCATCCCGCTGGCCGACCTCTATCTGTCCGATATGAACCCCCGGCAGGAGGCCGACCCTGAGGGCATCGCCCTTCTAGCCGACTCCATCGCCATGATCGGGCTGATCCAGCCCATTGCGGGCGTGCGCGACGAGATTGGCAAGATCGGGATTGTCGCCGGGGGCCGCCGCTGGCGCGCAATCAAGCTGGTGTTCGAGCGCGACCCTGCCCTTGCCGACATACGTCCTGACCTTGCCCGTGTTCCCGTCCGTCTGGCCCCCGACGAGGCCACTGCCCGCGCATGGGCCGCAGTCGAGAACACCGCCCGCGAGGACTTGCACCCTGCCGATGAAATCCGTGCCTTCGACCGGATGCGCGAGGGCGGCGCGGACGTGCCGACCATCGCCCGGACCTTCGGCATCACAGAGGCCCATGTCTATCGCCGCCTCGCCCTTGCCGCCTTGCCCGCGCCCGTTCTTGACGCGCTCAAAGCGGGCGAAATCACCCTTGGGGCGGCCAAGGCGTTCACCATTGCCGACGACGAGGCCCTTGCCCTGTCCGTTCTCGACCGCATCCGGGGCAATGAAGTCAGCGAACACCGGCTTAAACAAATATTGCAGCCCGAGGCGATCAACGCCGGAAGCGACCGCCGCGCCCGTTTTGTCGGGATCGACGCCTACCGCGCCGCTGGCGGCAGGATCAGCGCCGACCTGTTTGCCGACGCCACCCTGCTGCACGATACCGACCTGCTGGACCGGCTCTTTGCTGAGAAGCTGGAAGCGGAGGCCGATGTCAAGGAAGCTGAATGGGCGTGGATCGTGACGTTGGCTGAGTCTTATGTGCCTTATGGCACCGTCGAGAAAATGGCCCGCCTTTACCGTGTGGAGGGCGACCTGACCGAGGAACAGGCCGAACGCTATGACGAACTGGCGGAACTGGCCGAGGCCGAGGTTCTGGACGAGGACGGGCAAGCCGAACTGGAAGCCTTGCAGGCGATCCTTGACGGCGATTTCACCGATGAACAGCGCCGGTTCGGCGGCTGGTTCATGTGCGTCGCGCAGGATGGACAGATCAGGATGGACGGCCCCTATGTCCGCCCCGAGGACAGGACCGCCGCCATCGAGGCCGGGGTTCTGACCGGCCACGCCGCGCAGCCGATCGAGAGCGGCAAGGAAGATGCGCCCAAATCCCCCTATTCCGGAGCGCTTGTTGCGGACTTGCAGGCGATGCGGAGCGCCGCCGTGCAGGGCGCAATGCTCGACAAGCCGGAACTGGCGCTCGACCTTCTGGCCTACACCTTCGCGCAAGCGTGGGGCGGGCCGCTGGCCGTCCGCACAGACGAAACCCCAATCAAGCCCGCAACGGAAACCGGCTTTGCGCCCGATCCGCGCCTGCTTGGTGGAGCGCATGAAGGCGAGGGCGAGGACACCGCGTCCGAGGCCGACCCGTTCGATGCCTTCCGCGCCAAAGGTAAGAAGCACCGCAACGCCGTGCTGGCCTTGATCTTGGCTCGCAGCCTGAAATACAGCGACCGCGATCCGATTTTCGCCAGAGTCGAAGCCGAGACCAAGGCCCATGTCCGGCAGGTCTGGACGCCCACCGCCGAGAACTTCTTTTCCCGCGTCAGCGCCGGGTATCTGGACGCACTGCATCTGGACCTGACCGGCTGCAACCCGCAAGGCAACGGCTTCAAGGCATTCAAGAGCCAGAAAAAGCGCGAAAAGGCCGCAGGGATGGAACGGCTGTTCACCGACGCCGACTATCAGGCGGCATGGAAGATCGACGCCGAGAAGAAGGCCCGCATCAACGCATGGGTGCCCGATTGCTTCTGACCTGAACGGAAACGCGGGCGGCGCTGCCATGCCGCCCGCATCCCCTCTTTTTGATGGAGCCACCATCATGCCCGACTTCACCGCCCATCGTCACCCCATCCTTGCCGTTCGCTGCCCGACCTGCGGCAAGCCCCCCGGCCTTTGGTGCCGCCGTCCGAGCGGTCACAAGGCGAACAACCTTCACGCCGCCCGCCAGGCCGAGGCCGACCGCGTGTTCCTTGAGCAGCACGGCCCCACCGCCACGATCATCCATGCCGCCTCCGGCTGGCTGATCGACCCGCAGGGCCGGGCGCGGGATTGACGAGCCAGGACTTTCCTTTTTGCATCCTGCACCCAAATCATGGGCAATCCCCTTCATAAAGAGGCCGTGCAAATGACTGCCCACGATAAACTTCGCCTGCGATCTCTTCTTGATGACATGTTTCTCAAACGCGACTGCTGCGAAAAGGAGAACGCTTGGCTTCGCCGCCTCAGGGCAGAGAACGAGGAAGAAATGACGTTAATTCGGGAGAAAAAGCTCTTGGTCCGCAAAGCAAGAGATGAGGCGCTGTATCCTTGAAACCCTTTCCTTCATGCAACGGAGGATCAACTGGCCTCGCGTCAAGCGGGGCCATTTTTCTGGCATGGTCCGGTAGTCCCGCCCGGTCAGGAGCTGCGCCCCCGCCCGGCCAGGACATTGCGCTTCGCGCGGAACCGCTGCGCGGTCGATCAGTCCAGCGACTGCTATCCGGACCTTCCGGCCGTTCGCTGCATGTGCATCGTGAGGAACCTTGGCCTGGATGTCGTCAACGCGAAGGGCGGGGAGCGGACCTTCGGGGTGCGGCACGACAGCCCCAGCAACTTTTATGAAGCAGCCATACAGGCGGCCTATCGCAGGAATTTCGCTACTACAGCCGATAGGGAGCTTTCAAACGATAGCACATGACTATCAGGCATTTTTGCGGGGTATGCTTACACCATCAAGTGCAACAAACCATTCACAAGTATTCAGAATATCTTTCTTTTGCCTTTTGGAAAAGTCTCTGCTTGGATCTGGATGTGACCATACTTCGGCGTGGTACGGGTTAGCAGGTGCGTCGCCGTCCTTCTCGAGGGGGTGGTATCCCACCAAGAGACCAGCCGACCTAGCCACGCCCGCACTGAATTGCACCGAAGCAACGTATTTCGGACACGTTACAAATTCCCTCACATCGATATTGGCGATCTCCATCAATTGCATTGCATCGACCGACATACCGTAGGGCGCGGTGGAGGAGGATGAGATGGCTTTTGTCGAGAGCCGCTGACCACCGTTCCCATCCGGGACTACATGTTCAGCCGGGTTGATGCGCCGAATAAGCACGTCCCTATCAACTATATCTGCATCATTGTAAGCGATAACCGGCATAGAGAATATTACCCAGCAGCCTCAACTGCTGGGACACGTGCCTTCATTTCATTGAGCCAAAAACTAACGATGGTAAAGTCGGTGTCGAGTTCCAGTTCTTCATCTTGACCGGTAATATCGTCATTGCGATATGCCATGACTTTGTTCGGCGCCAAGATGTCCAGTTCGATATCGAACTGGTTTTGATGCCACTCGATCTGAAGCGTTCCGTCGCTTCCCGGCACCAGAGAGGGAAGCGGCAAGCCATCGGTGTACAGCCGTTCCAGAACCTGAGCAGCGAAATTCGCACAAGCGAAAGACACTGGCTGCCCTCGGTAACCATCCCATCCACGCGGCAAACTGCAGAGATGTTCAAATCGCTTGCGCAACCCCTCGTTCCAAGCCGATCTTAGTCCAGGGATACGAACGCGATTAGAAACAAAGGCACCCTGAACTACGCTGCCAAGCTGTCGCCGCTGCTGCGCAAAGTCACGCGCTTCGTATGAAGGTGTCTGGAAGGCGGCTGCGCTCATTTCTTTCTTCCCCAAATCGCATGGGCCTCAGGAGTGGTCAACTCACAAAACTTCGAGACAATATTTTCTCTCGCAAAGTCTATAAACCTGAAACTGTCTTCAATAGTCGTACCCGCAGGCTTTCCACGGACAGTCAGATTGAATCGCGCAAGCTTGCTGCCATCCTGCCCATTAAAACTTTGAAGTTCGTAGAACGCTCGGGCAACCGGCTTGCCCGCAACATCTTGTAGAATCTCTACAAGATTGGTGGCATAGCCTTCAAGATTCAACCTGCCTGCCTGCAGGAATGAAAAAGTTTTTCCGACGTCAGAAAATGCCTTCTCCAGTACGCTGTTGATGTACGCTGCCTCAGCTTGCGTAATCTGCAGGCCCTTGCCGAAAGTCTTAAGAAAGAAATCATCCAGAAGCTTGACCGACTGCCTGAACGACCCGGCGATCTGTTCGTACCGAGGATAGGGTTGCTCAGTGATGCCGTTCGGGCGTTTGCGCCAGTTCAGGAAGAGGCGATCTTCCTGGATTTGAACCAGATGGCTCTCGTCTTCCGACAGGAACCAGAGCCTACCCCTCAGCGGAGGAGGTCCAAAATTGAAGTTTATGCCGGGGGCTGCGTTGCCCCCAAAGATCTCGAACTGTGGCTCGAGCCTGGGCACTTCCATGACCTTCGGGAACTCTGCACGGTACAGTTCCCATATCTGCCCAGCAAAGATAGACGTGTAGGCAGCGGGGGACTCGAATTGGATGCCCAGCACGACCTCGTCCACAGGTGGATCTTGGAAGTCAGGGAGCGTTGCCATGGGTAATCTGACAGTCCAATAAAGTTGATTCGTCAAGTTGTAACCCCTCGCAAGCTTGCGGACCAGATGTTACATTCCTCATGAAGCACAATGATTTATGATGTTTTACTGCAGAGTGCGGTGATCCGCCGATTTGTGCAACGGGTATATCTGCTTCGCTGTGCTTCCAGAACCGGGCGGGTGGGGTCAAGTTGACGCGCTCGGTGCTGATCTGGTCGAGCACGGCAGGCTTCGAGTTCACATCGATCAATATCCGTTGCATATCCAGAGCCCCTTCAGCCCGCATGGTGCAAGATACGGTCAATGGCAAGGCAGTACCTCCCAGGGTAGATTCCGAGATACGACCAGCCTGTTGTCTGCCCCTCGTCACTCGCCCTGTTCACGCAAAGCTTCATGAAGCCGCCCCGGTCCTATCAGTGCTGCCTTCAGCCTGTTCTGAATCGCCCGAGATTTCAGCGCCTGTCACCAAAAATGTTCGACCAACTGAGAAACTGCCGCCTTTGCGATGCTAGTTGATCCTTGGAAGTCGGAGTGGCTGGACATATCCCGCTGTGGCTGCCGAGCGAGCAAAATCGGGACCGGTACCGATGCTGCAGCCGCGACCGACTACTTGGTCCGGCATATCAACAATCCTGCCGAAAAGTCTGCCACAGCGCCGGTCGAGCGGCTGCCTCGGTGAATGCCGCATCACAGCATTAAGCGAGGCCGACCGTCCGCTATGGGCCGAGTGCTCACGCTGCAGCCGCAGTCGCTGCGACTTGCACGAATGACGGCTGAGGGCTCAAACCAACCTCCCGGCTTTCCTCAATCTGGGGCCAAGTCAGTCACCGGCAATGCCCGGTAAAGCGTGGCTGGATGGCAGTTTACGAGTGCCGCTGCCTGACGCACCGACTTGCCCTTGCCGATCAGGTCCGCCGCCAGTTGTCACTTTCAGAAGACGATTGCACGTATTGTCAGAAGTGCTTAGCACTTGGACATCTACCGCGGCCCTTGGCGTTAGGCGCATCCCATTTCGGATCAGCAGATAGGCTGAGAGGCGCAGATCAGGCTTCCGGATTTTGCGGTTCCCGGCGATTTGGTGGAGTAAGTTCCTGTGCCACGGGTTGCCGGGTTGCTGGCAGAAACCTGTAGACTGACGAGCGCGCGATCCCGAGCCGCTTTGCGATGGCGGTGGGGCTGAGCCGTTCCTCGAAGTGCAGGCGGCGCACCTCGGCGGGGTTAATCTTAGGTCTACGGCCCTTGTAGACGCCCCGCACCTTGGCGGCGGCGATCCCTTCCATCTGCCGCTCGCGGCGCAGGTTGGTCTCGAACTCGGCGAAGACTCCCAGCATGTCGAAGAAGGCCTTGCCGGCGGCGGTCGAGGTGTCCACCGGCTGTTCGGTGGCCTTCAGGGTGACGCCCTTTGCCTTCAGCTCATGCACGATGTCCTGCAGGTCCTTCAGCGAGCGCGCCAGCCGGTCGATGCGGGTGATGACCAGCGTATCGCCTGCGCGCAGGAACTGGAGCAGGATGTCCA
Source organism: Paracoccus lichenicola (assembly GCF_009708075.1). Classification (GTDB taxonomy): domain Bacteria; phylum Pseudomonadota; class Alphaproteobacteria; order Rhodobacterales; family Rhodobacteraceae; genus Paracoccus; species Paracoccus lichenicola. Next base: position 18,006 of record NZ_WMBT01000013.1, read on the forward strand.
ACTCGGCCCGGCCTTCGCGTCGGGTGCCGGTTTTCTTCTCGGACCGGATCACCTGACAGCCGGCGAAGCGCAGCGCTGTTTCTTGCAGCGCGAGATCTTGGTCGGTCGTAGATACCCGGGCGTAGCCGTAAAGGGTCATAAGGGGCCGTTCTGTCCTGTTGAGGTCTAGACCCGCTCAGGCTACTGTCCGAAATTTCGTATAACAACCCTATTTGGACAAGCCCCGGTGTCCGATGCACCTGTCCTCTTAGGGTATGCCCTAATATGACGACGCTTCTGATAGTGAGCGTGAGATATTGCCAAGCTCATTGATTTGCGCGTTCAGTTCCGAGCGGAACAGGGAGTCCATGAGAACCGAGCCGGGGACAAGCCATATCCCGCCATACACCCATCCGCGCCTTTCATGAGGAAGCGCGGATCCCGCAACGGACACGGCGCGACGAACGCAGCCGGGATCATGTCGAGACCAGATCATCACGCCTTGCGGCGGAACACCTTCCGTCAGGGAAGACGAAAACCTTGACAGGTTTATAGGCCGGGTTCACCCTGATCCTGAGTTGTGCGTTTCAGGGGTGATGGCCATGTTCAGGTACGATCCGCCAGGCAATATCGACGATCTCGCGGGGCGCCCGACCCGTAAGGATTTCCTCGAGGCCTGGGACCGGTGGATCGGACGCTTGATCAAGGAGGAGATCGACGCATTGGGCATGCTGGGCAAGCCGGACCCTTCCTATCCCGATGACTATGTCGACGACTATGTCCCGCATCCCCTGTTTTTCAGCGAGGCGGACCATCCGGCCCAGAATACCGGCATTCCGGTGTTCTGGAATGCCTTCCCGCTTTCAGTCTTGCGAGCGTATGGAAGCGACCGCGAAGGGAGCTGGAGACATCTGGACAAGCTGCGGTCACATGAGATCTACAGCCCGAACAAGGAAACCCGTGTCCGCACGGCCTTCCGCCCCCAGGACGAGTATTGCGAATGGCATTGGTATAAGGACGGCCCGAAAGGTCCGCGCATCGTGTTCACCGCGGAGGGCCCCGAATATTGGGTCAAGCTCGCCCATTATGACATGGACCGTGTCGTGGAACTCTACCAGGAACGGGTGTCGCCTGACGTGCGCCGGGAGGATTTGCTCCTGGAGACCGAGTTGCGCTACGTGACCGGTCTTCTGGAACCGGGTACTTACAACCCGTTCAATATTTGGAACACCGAACGAGGCGTCATGCACCTGACGCAAAGAGCCAACACCCTTGGGGCGGAGATCAATCTGGCGGCGCGCGCCACGGTTCTGCGCAGGGACGCCTCCGGCAAGAGAATCACTGACTCGAGGCGTTTGATCTGTTCTTCGGGTTATGGCGATCCGAACCGGAGCAGCGATCCCAATATCGGCTACAACGTGAACATGGCCGCAGTGCCGCCCGGGGCGACCAAGCCCATGTCGATCACCTTGGCGAACCCGGTCGGGCTCTACATGGACGACATCGATCCACGGCTGACTGACGACAAAGGCGAGCCACTTATCGGCTGGTTCCAGTTCGTGCGCGGCCATCGAGGCAAGGGCCTAATGGCCGTCCTTGAACCCCCTGACGGGGACAAGCGCACCTTGGAGGACGTTCGTGTCGATGGAGAGAAGCTCGTCAGCGGCGCACAGGTCGCGGGGCTGATCCAGATGGTCCTCTATGCCGCAACGGCCGACCTTGGCGCGCCGATGCCTCCGATGGACAAGCCGGTCTATCGCGCCTGCGTCAAAAAGGGCACGGATCTGACCAATCTCAAGAACGAGAACATAGATGAGCTTCCCAGGGTGGAACAAACCTGCGAGGCGGTGAGTTTGGACGAGGCGTTTCCTGAACTCTTCGAACGGCCGGCACCTCTCGTCGCCGAAGGAGGGGCGGCGCGCTCCACCCGTAATGCCTGACGAGCCGCGTCTTGATACGGGCGACATCCAGGGAAACGTCATTCCCGGTTTCAGGCGGCGGTTCCAGACCCTTGTCTACTACAGTGCCGGCTCCGAGGGGATCCTCCGGGCCGCGCTGTCGGTCCTTGCACCGCAGCTGACAGCTGCCCCGCCGGTTCTCCGACACCGCGACGCCCGCAAGGCGGCGCTGGAACGCGGCGAGCCGGAACCCGATCTGCCGGACTTGTGGGTCAACATCGCGCTGGGCGCTGCCGCCCTCGACCGCCTCGACGAGGAAAACGTTCGGTCGCTGGATCCTGGCTTCAGTGTCGGGATGCAACCGTCGCGGACGGGAGATCACTGGAAACCGGTCGAGGATGACGGGGATCCCAATCCGTGGCATCCAGAGAACTGGGTAGTGGGAAAGCCATCGGCGCCTCTGGATCTTCTGGTGATCCTGGCGTTCGATGACTGGGGTGCCACCCATGGTGATGCCCTGCTGCTCGAACTGCGCAACACCGGCGTGGTCGAGCTTCATCGGGACCAGGGCCTGCGGCTTCCTCGCGACATCGAGCATTTCGGCTTCGTCGACGGGATCTCCGAGATCGGCGTCCGTGGCGAGTTCGAGGTCGATGGGGTGGTCCGCCCGGTGACTACGCGCCACGGCGTGCCGCCGCGGAACGGCTTCGAATACGGCCGCCCGGGCCAGCCGCTCGGATGGCCGGGCCAGTTCCTCGTGGGTGTCGAGACCGGGGCCACCACGGTGGACAAGGCTCCGCCACGCTACCGTAATTCCTCCTTCCTGGTGTTCCGCAGGCTGAGCCAAGATGTCAGGGCCTTCGACGAGGATACGGCCGAGGTCGCCGAGGAACTCGGGCTGCCTGCCGATCGGTTCCGCGCTCTGGTCGTCGGGCGCTGGCCTTCCGGCGCGGCACTCATGCGTCATCAGGCCGAACCGGACAAGGCGGATGGGATTTTGGCCGAGAACTACTTCACGTTCGGCGAGGATGCCCCCGATCTCGCCTTGTCGGAAGGGCTGGTGACAGGAGCGAAGGCGGATCCACAACCCATATTGGGTGTCACGTGCCCGGCCTTTGCCCATATTCGCAAGGTCAATCCAAGGGATCTTCCCACCGATATCGGCAATCCTGGCGACACTCTCGGCTTTCAGATGCTCAGGAGAGGGATTCCCTTCGGACCGATATACGATCGCACGAACCCGGATAATCCGGAAAACGGCGCGGAGCGCGGGCTCCTGTTTCTTGCCTATCAACGCTCGCCGTCACTCCAGTTCGAAAAGTTGAACACCGCCTGGATGAATATCCCGAGCGGACCGACGCGCGGGGGACACGATCTTCTTGTGGGTCAGAATGTCGACAAGAAGAGCGCCATCGGCGCTTATCTCGAAAAGGTCGCCGAACTGTATGAAACGCCGGATCCGTCATCGAAAAAGCCGATCGCAATTCGGCGGCATTGGGTAAGGCCCTCGGGAGGGGCGTATCTCTTCGCCCCTTCCATCCGCCTGGCCGCCGATCTCGCGAGAATGCCTTCGCCCGCCGTGAGGTTCGAGACGATTGCCGGGAGGTTGCAGGACATCAGGCTGCCGCCGGATTTCCTCGGCGTCGAACCCGGCGAATGGATGGACGCCTCTCTCCCTTCCGGTCCGACACGCCCCGCGACCCCGCCGCGTCATGACGGGGAAACATCGCTGCGTCGGGAATCCGGGCGGGACGAGGTCATGGAAGCGGACTGGCCGGAGACCGCGCTCCTGCCGGCCGCCGCGCAGGCGCTCGGGGGATCGGTGCTGGAAGACCTCGATCTATCCGGAAAGCATTTCCCGACTGAGACGCTCGCGGCGCCCGAGGCAGCGGCGCTTGCGGAATACCCTGGATTGCGGCGCCTCAAGCTCGACGGCACCGCACTGCGCGGGGCCGCCCTGGCGCGCCTCGTGCGGTCCCTACCGCGTCTGCGCCGGCTGGACTGCGCGGGACTGGACCTCGATGATGCGGACATCGCGACGCTTGCGGAGGCCGAGACCCGTCTCGAGGAGATCACGCTCGGGCTCGCGCCGCGGCGGGACGGACACCGCTTCGCCTCCACCCGCCTGACCGCCGCCGTCCTGGACTCGCTCGGTCGCATGTCCGGCCTGCGCGCGCTGTCGCTGCGGGGTCTCCCGGTCGGCGACGAGGACGTGACGGCGACGGCGTTCTGGAGCCGCCTGGCGAAGCTCGATCTGTCGGAAACGGGGGTGTCGGACGCGGGACTGGCGCATGTCGCCTCCCTGGCCCGGTTAGATGAACTCGACGCGGCGTGGACGCGGGTCGGCGACGCTGGCGCGGAGGCTCTCCTGACCCGATCGCTCGCGGGCCTTGATCTGTCGCACACCCGCCTGTCCCAAGGCGCCCTGGAGCGGACGGATCCGTCCCGCCTAGAGCGCCTCGCGCTGGCGGGCCTGAGGCTCGACGATAGCCTTTCAGACTGGCTCCGGCGCGCCGCGCGCCTCCGGAACGTCGATCTGTCCTTCAATCCTGTCTCGAATGGCGTGGCGGCAGCCCTGGGATCGCTTGGCGGACTGCGGTGCGCCCGTCTTGCCGCCACCGGCCTCGAGCCGGGCGATGTCGCGGCCGTGCTCGCGGCTCCGCTCGAGGAGCTTGACGTGTCTGGCGTGGCGCTCGATGCGGCCGACCGCCGGGCGATCGCGGAGGCGAAGGGATTGTCGCGAGCGTCGTTCGGCGTCGGATCCGACTGGTCCGGGCTGGAGGCCATGACAGCCGACGCCTTCGTGGTCGGCCGCGAGCCGCAGGCGGGCGATGTTCCCGAGACCCTCGGAAGCTTCAGGCTGACCGATCCGGCCAGCCAGGCGTTCCTGGATCGGCTTGGCCGGTTGAAGCATCTCGAGACGTTGAGGCTCACGGCCGCCCAACCGGGCATCCGGCTCCAGAACGGCTTCGAGCGTCTGCGGACCTTCACCGGGATGGGGATCGGGCTGGACGATGAGGCGGCGGCCGATCTTGCCGGACTTCCCTCGATCGCCGTTCTGGAAATCGACGGCAACCCGTTCGGCGACGGGTTTGCGCGAAACCTCGGCCCTATGATCGACACGCTGGAGCTGCGCCACACGCAGGTGGGAGACGGCGCGATGGAGGCCGTGGCGGCCTTGCCGCGGCTCCATTGCATCGACGTGCCGGGAACGCGGGTCACGCCCGGCGGCGTGGCGATGCTGGCTCGGCGGGCGTCGAACCTGCAATCGCTGGCGCTCGACGGAAGACAGGTCGACGCGGCCAGCGTGTCCGCGCTTGCCGAAGCGCGCCGCCTGACGGAGCTCTATCTTTGCGGCGAGGAGGTGACGAGCCAAACCATCGCGGCCCTGATGCCCCTCCGGCTGCGCGAACTGCGTCTCGAGGAAACCCGGGTGCGGGACGACGCAGTGCCCCATATCGCCGCGATCCGAGGCCTTCGGGTCCTGACGCTCGGGAACGAACTCAGCGAAGACGCGCTGGCCGCGTTGCGCTCGCTGCGCCCTTTCCTCGACATCCGCTTCCTGGGCGATCCGTCGAACAGTCTAGGGACGGGTCGGTAATGGCACAAGACCGCCTGACTGCCGCGCTGCGCCAGCCGTTTCCCGGCAGCGCCTCGGGGGGGAGCGTGGCGATAGTGGTGGTGTCCGCCTTGCGGCAGCTGATGTCATCCACCATCCGCCAAAATCCCCACCCCTTACCGGACGAATCGCATCCGGTCGGCCGGATAGAGCGTCAGCAGAGTCATCGCCACAAAGCGCTGCCGGTCACAGCCGGCTGTTACTAAACTTAGGACTTCCGCGACACAATGGTTGGCATCCTCCTGCCCGCAGTCGTCCCACCTCGCCAACGCAGCCCGGTTGTCCAGCCTCGCGCTGGAACGACCTTGGGAGTGGAGGCGGGAGGCCGTAGCAGGCTGTAAGCGAGACCACAGGGATCGAGCGTCAGCCTGTGGTCAACCGGGCGGGCCATCACAGGACAAGGCCGATCTGGGCGCGTCCCGGCAAGCCGGGACCAGGCTCTAGTTCCAACCGCTAAAGCGGTTTCCACCCGAGCCGCGCGAGCGCGTCTCGGCCCATTCGGGTGACGATCCTTCGCGCGGGATCTGTGGCAAGGGCCGGTCCCCGTCCGAGCCGCCGGCGCGAGCTGCACCGTCACAAGATCGTCGGAGATCCCCGCTGTCGCGGTGATCGCTGTCGGGGGGATTCGGACAAGCCGAACGCCCCCGGTCTGGTGGGCCACGCGCGAAGGGCGCGTGGCCGTCCTGGGAACCGCCGGTTCCCCCACGCAAGGCCGCGCGCTTGACGGGGGCAAGGGGTTTCCCCGGCCTTCCTCCGCAGCTTGCGCGCTCCGTGCAGGCCGGGTGATCCCCCTCCCCTCGCCCCCTACGCGCAACCTTGCATGGGTCCCCCTCCTGCCCTCGCCGGGAGGCAGGGTTTCAGGAGAGGGGCGCGCTTCGCGCTTCCTCGCCAGAAACCCCGCCCGATTAAGGGCACCCCCGACCGAGGCACAGACCAAGGCGGAACCGTTGCGAAAAGGAGTGCCACAAATGGCCTTTGATCTTTACCAGCACGTCACCGACACCATCGTTGCCAGCCTTGAGGCAGGCACCCCGGCATGGCGCAAGCCGTGGACCGGCGACACCGGCGGCGCAGCCTTCCCGCGCCGCGCCAATTGCGAACCCTATCGCGGCATCAACATCCTGATGCTGTGGCTGACCGCCGCCGACAAAGGCTATCGCGCCGCCCACTGGTTCACCTATCGCCAAGCGGAGGACGCGGGCGGGCAGGTCCGCAAGGGCGAGAAATCCGCAACCGTGGTGAAATACGGCACCTTTGAACGCGAAGCGGAGGGCAACGACGACCCGCGCAAAATCCCCTACCTCAAAGCCTACCGGGTCTTTAACGCCGAGCAGATCGACGGTTTGCCCGCCGAGTTTTACGGCACCCCCGCCGAAGAACCGCGCGACCTGGGCACCGCCGCCGATCCGGCGCTTGACGCCTTCTTTGCCGCCACCGGCGCGGATATTCGCAGCAGCGACGAGCCGCAAGCCTACTATAACCCCGCCGAGGACTTCATCCACATGTCGCCGATTGCCACCTTCCATGCAGCGAGCAGATATTATGCCACCCTCGCCCACGAGGCTTGCCACTGGACCGGACACACCAGCCGCCTTGACCGGCTTGGCCGCTTCACCGACCGCAAAGCCTATGCGTTCGAGGAACTTGTCGCGGAAATCGGCAACTGCATGGTTTGCGCCAGCTTTGGCCTGACCCCCGACTTCGATCAGTCCGCCGCCTATGTTGGAAGCTGGCTGCGCGCGCTTCAGGACGACAAGCGGATGATTTTCAAGGCCGCGACCGAGGCGCAGAAAGCCGCCGACCTGCTGTTGCAGAGCCGCCCGGCCGAGGAAAGGGCCGCCGCATGAGCGGCCCCCACCCCCTCCCCTCGCTGACCTGCCGCAAGTGCGGCAGGTCGAACCCTTGGGTCTATTTCGCGCCGGTTGCGGTCGAGGGCACCGGCACCTGCATCTGCATGGTTTGTGCCGCCGCGCGCGGTTGGCTGGACCGCAGCGGCAATCTCAAACCGGGAATCACCCTATGACCTACGAACTGCGCGACGATCCCGACGATCTGCCGATCATCTGCGCCACCGAGGCCGAGGCCCGCCGCCGAGGACGGCGACGAGCCGCGCGCACCCGCCAGCCTGTGCTGATCTATGAAATGGACGACCGCCACGGCGAACGGTTCATCGGGACCGTTGATTAACACCCCTGCACCGCGTCCCGCCAGTCGTGGGGCGCACCCCTTCTGAAAAGTAGGCCGCGCGCGCCCAGGCCAGGGCCAGGACGCGCGCCGCCATGCGCCTATGCGGCGCCCGCAGCCGCTGGCGCGGCAAACCAGCCTGTCTACCGCCGTGTTTCTTGAGAATGAGGGAGCCGGGAAGCTAGCTCCCCGGCTTGCCTCCCGGCGCGGCCTTGCGTGGGGGAACCGGCGGTTCCCAGGACGGACACGCGCCCTTCGCGCGTGGCCGACCAGACCGGGGGCGTTCGGCTTGTCCGAATCCCCCCGGACAGCGATCACCGCGACAGCGGGGACCACTCAATCAATATCCGGCGTTGGTCATCAGCTCATCGAGGAAATCGGAAAAGCGGGCGCGCGCGTAATGGTTCAGCATCGAGCGCAGAACGCCGAAACCGGCCGGGTCGAGCCGGGCTTCCATCTCGGCATATTCGACCGAAGTGAACCGCACCCGCGTTTGCATATGTCGCCCCACACTTTCGGCCCGATCCAGGTCAACCTCGCCTGCCTTGACGGACTTGAGCTGCCCCATCAGTTTCGGTTTGAACCTATTGAGGCTGTTCCGTAGCAACGTCACTGGCGGCAGACCCACCGCTGCTGCCCATGTTTCCGCGCGCCTTTCCAGATCCGAAGGGATGCGGATGGTAAGAGTAACATCGACACCGGCTTCCGTGACCCCTGCCCGTCCTGCGTCGGGTTTTTTCTCGGGCGGCGGCGGGGGTGGCGCGCTGCCTTGCGGTCCGCGGCCTGGCGCAGTTTCTGCGTCATGTTCGACCGTCGCGGTTTCCGTTGCCTCGCGGCCCGCTTGACCAGAAGCGGTCGGTGTCTGCACCGCCGGCGGCTGCTCTTGCGACGGTTGCTCTGCGATTGGCGGATCGAGGGGTGCGGCCGGATCTGGTCCCCTCCCCTGTTCAGCAGCTACGAGCGCCTCCGGCTGCACGTCCGCAGGTTCGGTTGGCCGGGCCGCGTCCAGCTTACCCCGAAGTTCCTGCGCCAACGAGCTAAGTGGATTAGGCCTGCTTGAGGTGATCTTGCCGATGGTTTGGGTAAACTCGCCGTCGCGTTTCAGTATCGCGTTCGGCTTTTTGCGGGAGCTTCTCATTCTACTGCCTCGACATCGGACACCATCACTTCATCGAGCAGTTCCAGAACCGCGTCCATTTCATCCAGGGCGTTCGTCAGATGGTTCTGGACAATGCCCTTCCGGGTGTTATCGCGGATCGCGCCAAGCAACCCCTCGCCATCGACCTGCTTATAGGCTTTGCGCTCCATGATCGGTTCTTCAATGACCGGCATGGAGGCAAGGATCTCCTGGATCGTATCTCTTTCGATTGCACTTGGTTCTGCCGACACCCCGTTAATGACAACACGATAGTCCGGCACCCCATCCGGATTTTTGACACGTCCTTTCAGACGCTCGTGCCAGATCAGCGTTTCCATCGTTTCGGTGAAGTCGTTTCGACCTGGCCGGATTGGCGCAACTACCAGATCGGATTGAAGGACCACATCGTCCAGAGCCTCGCTTGCACCGCCATAGGTGTCGATTAGGACTAGGTGATCGTGTGGAGGTTGGGCGTTGATGGCTTCTATCGTGGCGGTGATTTCGTCGGGGTCAAACGTGTGGATCACATCGGCGCGGTCATTCCAGTTGCCGAGTTGCTTGGCCGCCAGCATCCAGCCATAGCAACCTTTGCTGCTGTCGGTGTCGAAGATCGTCACCCGTTCACCACGCACAATGGCAGCGCTCGCCAGTCCGCGCACCAGCGTCGATTTACCACAACCTCCCTTGCGGTTGATAACGGCGATCACCCGGATGCCTTTGCTCATCACTGTCCCTCATCCCTTACTTTGTGTTGTTTGGTCGATCTTGCACTTTGGCAATTTGGCGATCAATCAGTTTTTCTATGCAACTGTCTCTCGTTCTGTCTTTCGTTCTGTCTATCTTTCTGTCTGTCGGTCGGTCAGTCGATCTTGCGAGCTGTCGGTCTGTCTCAGTTTTGAGAGGTATGGCATTGAGTCGTTATGGCGTTCTTGCTGTAATTCTATGTGGCGCTGTTTCGCTCTGTATCTGTTGCGCTCTGTCAATATGGCGAAAGAGCCTCCAGAATGAATCCGCAGGCTTCTCTGCGATTTGTAACGAACCTGAACCCAGCTGTGCAGCGAGGAAGGTGCTTCCTGACCTGCACAACGAGTCGCAGCCATATCCGAGCATGCTGGCGATACGGCGATCATAGCGAGAGAGCTAAGGATGGTGCCCGAACCTGTCGTTTTGACGGTGCTTCGAGGGACACTTGAAAACGGTTGACGAAAGATGAGCAAAGGGAAAAGGTGGAATTGGCAGGAACTGCCAAATGTTTACAAAGCTTAACAGGTGGCGCTTGGCACGTCAAAAACTCACCCCTTCCGAGCGCACCGAGGCCGTTCGCCGGCTGCGCGCAGGTGGAACCGTCCAAACCGTGGCGGAAGCGGTGGGCGCGTCGAAGGAGACCATTTCCAAGGTTCGTCAGCACGAAATTCGCAGCCGGGACAGCGCCACGACTGACGGCAAGCCGGTGTCGGCACGGCTGACGCCGGCCGAGATTGACCAGTTGGAGTGGTTGAAGGCTCATTTCGGCTTAGGGTCCAACTCCGACGCGATCCGTGCCTTGGTCCGGGCAGCCTCGGGAATGTTGGAGTTCGACCCGGTGACAGCCGAGAAACTGAACGAGGTTCGGGGTGAGCTGCGCAAGATCGGGGTCAATGTGAACCAGATCGCCCTGGCGTCGAACCGGGGCCGTATCGACCTGGCCCGGCAGGAATGGCAGGCGGTTGACGAGTTGCGACGCGCGTTTCCAAGGGTAGAGGGTTATCTGCGGGCGGTTGTGAACGAGCAGCGGCGGCGTGGAACCCGGCTGTTTCAGAAGTTCATTGAGGCCGGGCGTGGCTGATCTGGCCGACGACCTGATTGGGGAAATCCGCCTTGGGCGGGGCGGGCGTGGGCGGTTCAGGAACACCAGTTTCGGCAAGGCGCGGCGGGGCGCGGCGGGGGCGTCACTGTTTTCCGCGCGGGCACGCAACCTGTGGCGGGTCGGGCAGGCGTCGAACGCGGCTGTCCTGAAGAAAATTAACCGGGGCGGAACCCACACCGGCGCGCAGCTGGCGGCACAGCTCGACTACCTGTTCGGCAAGTCGGCGGCAGTGTTTGGCAACGCGGCTGAGTTGGAGTGGGGCGCGCGCTCGCTGACTGACGAGCAGCGCAAGGACATGGCGCTCGATTGGGAGGATGCGTGGTCGGGCGAGCCGAAGAACGGCCACACCACGCATCTTCTACTGTCGTTTCCGGCCGATCTTTCGCCCAGGAAGGCGCTAAGGATTGCAGAGGATTGGGCCTTCGAGATGTTTCAGTCCGGCACCCATGTTGACGACCAGTGGTCCTATGTGGCGGCGCTGCACACCGACCGGGATCATCCCCACGTCCATATCGTCCTGAACAATCGCGGTCTGCACAACGACGAGTGGTTCTACATCGCCCGCGACAACGTGTTCTGCCTCGACATGATGAAAGAGCGCCTGGTCGGACTGGCCTCCGATATGGGCGTGGAACTGGATGCGTCCTCGCGCCTGGAGCGCGGCATCCTGACCTACGGTCCGACCCGCGCCGAGATTGAGGGGGCCGCGCGCGAGAAGCGCCGCGTCCACGAGCGCAAGCTGCATGGCAAGGCGCTGGAGGACGGGCTGGCGGTGGTGGAGCAGAGCGCCGCCACCCTGCGGATGCTGGCCTCGATTGCTTCGCTTTCCCGGCTCAAGGACGTGGCGCTTCGGATGGAGCGCGCGGCCGAGATCCTTAAGACGGGCGGTATTCTGACCCCGAAATCCTTGGAGATTGCCAACATGGATCTTGAAAAAGCAGAGACCCGCAAGGAACTGGACCACGTTTTCACGAGCTGGCTCGACAAGGCCGAGCAGCAGATTTCGACGCTCGACCCGGCCGACCGGCGTGAAATGCGCCAGGAGTTGTCCGAGATCACGACCGACATCATGCGCGACCTCGGAGACGCGCGCGGGGCGGAGCTGGTCATGCGCGCGCCGCGTTCCGAGCTTTACAAGACGCAGGTGCTGGACGACGAAATCCGGCGCGGCAAGACGGTGACGGCGCTGGACGAGGGTGAGGCCCACGGGGTCCGGTCCGCCGTGTTCGAGGCGGCCGAGGCCATCGGCATCGAGCGCGCGACGATGGAGCGCCGCTTGGAGCATCCGGCCGCGAACGCCTGGCAGGAGCGCGAATGGGTCAAGCAGGACCTGCACGCCGTCGCCCAGGCGCGCGGCCTCGATCTGGACCACGAGGACCAGCGCCACGCCGCCGCCGACCTGGTGGACCGTTTCTATGCCACGGCCGCCAAGACGCTGAACACCGCCCTTGAGATCGACCACAGCCACAGCCACGAGAACGACCGCCTGACCCGGACGCTGGAGTCGCTGGCGGCGGTCCATCGCGAACACGGCCGCGTCGCGTTCGAGCATGAAGATCACGCCGAACGCTTCGCCACGGACCTGAAAGAGCGGTATGGGGAGAAGGTGATCGAGCAGATCGCGGCAGGGGACGACCGGGCGCTGGCGCTCGACTTCCCCGAGCCGAGTCAGCGGCGGGACATCTCGAAGGCGCTTGTTGCCGCCGCCGAAAGCCACGAAAGCATCGGCCTTTCCATGCGGCAGGCGGAGCTTGCCAAGGAGCGGCTGCACGAACGCGACGAGCCGCAGCACGAAATGCGCCGCAAGGATCATGACCTTGAGCTGTAAGGGGCAGGGCCAATGAACCGCATGAGCGTCGCCATCCCGGCGGGCCTGATCGCCGGGGCTTTCGTCGGGCTGATGTTCGGGGGCCTCTGGCTGCAATGGCAGCTCGGGGCCAACCTGAACACCGGCAACCCCTTTGTCCTGGTGACGGAGTTTCCCGGCTTCGGGGCGCTGCGGCAGGACCCGTGGCGCACCGCCTACCTGATTGTCCTCGGCGGCGCGCTCGTGCTGGCCCTTGCCGGGCTGGTGTTCAGCATCACGCACCGGCTGACCACCTACGGGACCGCGCATTTCCAGACCAAGGGCGAGGTCAAGAAGAACGGCCTCGCGCAGCCCATCGGGACGGGCTTGGTGTTCGGCAAGTTCGGCAAGCCCGCCCTGAAGAACCGAATGGGCCAGTTCGTGTCCGGCACCTATGACCAGTTCCCGCACGCCCTAGTGGTCGCGCCGACCCGCTCGGGCAAGGGCGTGGGCTATGTCATTCCGAACACGCTGCTGTTTCCCGGCTCCTGCGTCGTCATGGACGTAAAGGGGGAGATCTTCGAGGCCACGTCCCGGCACCGGCTGGCGCAGGGCGACAAGGTATTCCGCTTCGCACCCTTCGATTTTGAAAACCCGACCCATCGTTACAATCCCCTGGAACGGATTGCCGCCATTGCGGACACCGATCAGCGGTTCACCGAACTGTCCAAGCTCGCCAGCTACTTTCTTACGCCCAAAAACGAGAAGGGTGGCGCGTCCGACTTCATCGTGGGGGCGCGGCAGCTTTTCGTGGCGGCCGGAATGCTTGCCATCGAACGAAACACCCCGACCATCGGCGCGATCAGCCGCATCCTGTTCGGCAGCGGCAACAAGGAAAAGGCTTACCAGCGGTTTGCGACCGAGACGCGCCACGAGCAGGCGGCCACGATCTTTCTCAACTTTTCCGGCTATTCCGACCGCACCCTGTCCTCCTATGCTTCGGTGCTGGATGGAGCGGGGCTTGGATTGTGGCTCAACCCGCGCATCGAGAAGGTGACGAACGCCAACGATTTTTCTTGGAATGACATTCGCCGCCGCCCGCACTCGATCTACATTGTCGCCAATTCCGATGATATTCCGACGCTGGCGCCGCTTCTGCGGCTGATCTTCGGAGAGCTGATCGCCACCATGCGGTCCCGCATCCCCGACCCAAAGGTTGAGCCGTGGCCGGTGCAGATCATCCTCGACGAGTTCGACCAGCTTGGACACATGCCGATTGTCGTGCAGTCGTTGAAGCAGCTCGCCGGTCATGGCGTGCGCGTGTCGATCATCACACAATCCATTCCGGGGCTTGAGGACATCTACACTGAAAACCAGCGGCTTTCCATCGAGTCCGCGGCGGGCATGAAGCTCTACATCGCCCCCAACGAGAAAAAGACCGCCGCCGAAGTGTCCGAGGCGCTTGGCAAGACCACCCGGCTGTCCTTGAGCGACAGCTATTCGCAGGACGGCCAGGGCATCCTGAAACGCTCGATCTCGCGCCGCAATGAGGAACGGCCGTTGCTGACGCCGGGCGAGGTCCGCAATCTCGACCCGAACAAGATCATCCTGATCCCCGAACGGCAAAACCCGATCATGGTGGACCGGATCATTTACTATGAGGACGCCTATTTCAAACCGATCTTCGAGGCACAGAAAGGGCCGCTGCCCTATCCCGATGCGCTGCGCGCCGAACTGGACGATTTGAAGGCCAAGGTCACGTCCCTTGAAGAAGCCAAACTCTCCTATCCGCCGGGTGAGCAAAGCAAGACGCAGGAGCAGCAGCCGGACCCGAAGCTGGCCGGCGAAGTCGCCGAGGAAGAACACAAGGCGAGGTTGGAGAAGGCGGCGGCCGAGGAAGAAGCAGCCCGTCAGGCCAGGGCCGCAGCGCCTGCTCGCGACCAGGCATCCGACACGGATGAAGCGATGGCAAAGTCGCCCAAGGCCAGGAAGCCGACGCTGGCGCGGGAGGTTTCGGATGAACTGCGTGGCGAGAACGATGCGCGCAGCGACGAGGACGTGAAGGACACCATCAAGAAAAAGGCGCAAGCCAGGATGGACGCCTTTGACGCCCGGATGAATGGCAAGAGGGCGGCGGCTTAGCTGCTTTCCCCATCGAGCGCGGGAAAATAGGTTTCCAAAATCCCGCGCTCCTGACCTATCCGGCCCGTCTGCACGATCACGTCGATGGATTCGCGCACATAATCCCTGATTTCCGTAAGCGTCAGCGGCATTCCGGCCCGCATCACCAAAAAGGCCAGCCGGTTGACGGCCTTGCGCGCAGATGTGGCGTGAAGTGTGGTGAAACTCCCTTCATGCCCGGTGTTGATCGCTTCCAGAAACGTCACCGCCTCGACCCCGCGCAACTCCCCCAGGATGATCCGGTCGGGGCGCAGACGCAGGGTCATTTCCAGCAGCTTGTCGGCCGAGCGCGCCGAGGCTTCCACCCGTTCGGCAATCAGGCTCACTGCGTTTTCCTGCGCGGGCAGCAGCTCGGCCGAGTCCTCGATCAGCACCAGCCGATGCCATTCCTCCACCATCCAGAGCAGGCGGCGGGCCAGTTCGGTCTTGCCCGAGGACGTGCCCCCCGAAATCACGATGTTCATGCGGGACTCGATGCAGGCGCGCAGAAAATCGTCGGGATCGGTGCCGCGCATCGACATGTCGCGGACCCGGCGCAGCAGTTCCAGCCGTTCGGTTTCCAGGGAAATTGTCTGGTCTCGCAGGAAACGGAAGTGCTTGGGCGCTTCCCCTACGGGCCTCCGGCGGAACACCCGGAAGGTGATCGTGGTGCCTCCGGCCGAGGCAGGGGGGATGACAGCCTGGCAGCGCAAGGTGGCCCCTGCGAACTCCACGGTGGTCGAGATCGCAGGCAGGGCATCGGTCAGGGTGAGGCGCGGCTTGTTGGCAATGAGACCGGCCAGATCCCTGACCTCGGCGGGCAAAAGCGTTACATCCGCCAGCGACATGGCGCTGTCGCCCGCGCGCTCGATCCACACCCGCCCGTCGCCGTTGATCGCGACTTCAATCGTGCTGTCCGCCTCGATCAACGGGCGCAGGGCATCGAGCCTGCTTTCCAGATGCCCGACCGCCCCCATCAAAGCATTTCCAGATCAGCGTTGACCATGACCATGACCACAGCCCCCTGATCCACGCTGATCGTTGTCGGAATGTCGATGTAGTCCTTCATGATCGACCCGATCGTGTCACTGGCGTTGCTGCCGATGTTTTCAGCAGTGTCCCGAGCAATCTCGTCGTCGCTGTCCTTTTCCACCGCTGCGGCCAGAACCGCAGGTGCCGCCCCGATGATCGACACCGCCGTCGCTGCTGCGAAGCGCGACAGGGTGCGGGTGTTCACCCGTCCCGTCACGCCCGAGCGGCCTATGCGGTCCGTGCCGTAGGCCGCGAGTTCGACCGACTGACCGTCCGGCGTCACCACCCGGTCCCAGGCGACCATGATGCGCCGCTGGCCCTTGTCAATGGACGAACTGTAGCGTCCGAACAGGCGCGAGCCACGGGGGATCATGACATTCGCCATGTCCATCGACCACACGTCATAGCTGACCGTGGCCGACACGTTGCCTTCGATCTGGCTGGAAATGGCGTTCGTCAGTGTAGCCTCGATCAGCGTGCCCTGGACAACCGTGCGCGAAGGTTCACCAATCACCTTGGCCTGCACGGCTTCCGTCTGTCCGGCCCGCCGGAAGCGTTCAGCGGCATCGAGCTGTTCGTCTGCGCCGCCGGCGTCCTCGCCGCCCCCACCGCTTCCAAAGCGGATCACCTTCGCGGATCGGGCGCGGGCCTCCAGCAGGGCTTCCTCCTGCGCGCGCTGTGCTTCGAGTTCGGCCCGGCGCTGTTCGAGGGCCGCGAGGCGCTGCGCCTCCATGTCGGCCTCCATCTGTGCCTGTCCGGCCATCTGCGCCGCCATGTCGAGTTCGGTCTGAAGGCGCATGTTGTCGCGCGTCAGCTCATCAAGCTCCTGATCCTTGCTCATCATATCGTCGCGCAACTGCTGCATTTCCTCGCGCAGCGCGTCTATCTGCGAACCATCCACCGCAGGGTTGGCGCGGGCGGCGGCAAGCTCGGCCTGCGCTTTCTGGAGATCGGCCCTGGCCTTTTCCAATGCCGCCCGCGCCGCGTCCGCGTCGGCCTTCGCCTGGGGGTCCGGCACCGTCTGGACTTCGGTGCGCAACGCCACCGGCTCGGGCGCGGTGGAAGGCAGGGGTTCGTTCTCGGTGACGGTGAAGCCTGCCAAGCCGGAATCATCCTGAAACTCGCGCACTTCGGAGGTCTGCATGGAAGGCGGGGCAGGGGCATCCTTCGGCACGACCGTCGCGATGTAGCCACCGCCGGCCAGGCCGGTTCCGAGCATCGCGGCCGGCATTGCCAGCCGTCGCCACAAGGGCGTGGCGGCGGCTGGTTTCTGCATTCGGGCCAGCCGGGCTTGAAGCTGTTCCTCGTCGGCCATCAGCGCGTCCTCCGCTTTTCGCCGGCTTTCGTGCCTTCGACGCAAACATACTCGTCGCCGTAGCGCAGCACCCACCGCTCCGAACGCGCCCCCACGGTGATGATCGTGCCGTTCACGCTGCTGTTGACGCTGTATTCCCGCCCCTTTTCATCGGCCCGGAAGATCGAGGGGATCGGGGCCCCGGGCGGGATCTGGAACAGGGTTTTCTTGCCATCGTCCGAAATCCCGACCGGCGTGAACTCGGCTGCTCCGGTACGGCTCAACACACGGTAGCTCATGGGAACTTCTGCCGGGATCGCAGCGGCGGTTGCGGCCGCACGCGAGCGCGACCCGCCGCTGCCCGGCACCGTGAACTTGACGGACCAGTTGGGCGTGACCTCCGAGGACTCCACGACATTGAGGAAGTAGAAGCGCCGGTTGGTTTCGACCGTCATGTTGGTGCTGGCACCGGACACGAAGGACATGATGGAAAAGGCGTTGGACGCCCCGACCTTATCTGCCTCGAAGGACTCGTTGTCGCCAACGGAGATCGTGCGGATCGTTTCGCCGTCACCCAGTTCGACCAGGGTGACGTTTCGCACCCGTGTATGAATGGTATAGACCTGCCCCTCCTGAAAGGTGGCGTAGGTCACACGGCTGTCGTTGCCGCCCGCGCGCGGGCGGGCTTCCGCAAGGGCCGCAGCCGGAAGGGTCAGCGCGATGAGCGCCGCAAGCGTGGTGGAACGGATCATTTCTGGCCCTCCATGTTCTGGGCTTCAAGGCTTTCGGCAGTCACGCGGTAGTCGGTCACGGTGAAGCCGAACGGGTTTTCCCACACGAGCTGCACGGCGCTCGCGGTCGTGGGTTGAAACTCATAGGTGATGGTGGCGTAGAACTTGCCGATCCGGTCCGGCTCCCCATCCTTCTTGAGCCGCTTGGTGAAGCGCACCTGCGCCGTCCTGGGCGCGACCGGCGTGATCGACAGAACGTCCACCAGCACCTTGCCGCTTGCCCCGTAGATCGCCGGCGGATAGTTGGGGTTCGCCTTGTCCCATTGCGTTTTCAGCGCCGCCTGCATCCGGGGCGCGGACATGCGGTAGGCTTGCAGGATACGAGCCTCGTTGTCGACCGCGTCATAGGTTTCGCGGTTCTTGACGTAGTTGTAGAGCAGCGATTGCTCGACCGCCGCGCCTTGCTCGATCCCCGCCGCCTCGACGCGCACGGCGCGCTCGGCAATGCCGGTGTCCTTGTCCACGATGGTCACGAACGCCTGAGTTTCCTTCAACGGCAGGGTCATGCCCGCGACTGCCACACCGCCGAGGCCAAGCAGCACGCCACCGATAGCGACGACCCAGGCCATGCGCTCGCGACGGCGGACGCCGAAGATCAGCTCGTTTTGCAGAATCGTCCTGCTGTCAGACTCACGGTCCGCCATCGCATTCTCCAAGTATTAAAGGGATCAAGCGCCTTACTTGCGCTTGCCCTGCATGATTTCGATGCTCTGCATTTTTCGTCGCCATTCGGCGCCCTTTTCGGCCCACTCGCGGTCGCGGGCGCGGGCCGCAAGGCCAGGTGTCTTTCCGGTGCGGGCACCCGAGGCGGCCGCTTCGATGCGCGGCGCAGCATAGCGGCCGATCATCCGTCCCGGTGTCGCCACGGCACGCAGCGCCTCGGGAGCAAAGTTGGCGAGGTTGAAGCTGCCGGTGACATGCGCGGCCGCGGTCGGGATCGCCAGCAGCGCGAAGATGCCGACAAAGGCCACCACCAGAAAGCCAACGATCATGGCTGCCGTCTCGACATCGGCCTGGGGCGTGAACTGTGCGTCCGCCATCGAAATAACCGCGCCGATCACCGCCGCCGCCGCGATGGGATACATCAGGTAGCCCACGAAGGCGGTCAGCCAGGCTTCGAACAGCGTCTTGGTGCGCTCGAAGATGGTGGCGATCATGGCGAGCGGCGCCATGCCAAGCAGGAACGCGATCATGATCTTCGAGAAACCGACGATCAGCACATAGGCCGCCATCAGGATCGACAGGATCATGAACAGAAGGGCGGAAAGAACACCACGCGCAATCGAACTGACCGCCCGAGCTACTCCATCAGAAACATCGGACATCTGCACCGCGAACTGGTCCATCGCGGCTTCCGGGGTTGGGACATCGCCATGGAAAAAGCTCAACGCAAGACTGCCCGCCCCCGAGGACAGGGCATCATAGATCACGCCGAAGTTGGCCCAGGACCGCGCAAAGATGAACACCAGCACGATCCGCGAGACGAGCTGCCAAGCATCGCGCATGGACATGCGGTTCACGCCGAGCGCCATCGTAATCCCGATCAGCACGATGAGAAGCGTGGTCACGATGGTCAGCATCGGATCGAGCGCGTCGGCCGTGGAGGTGAAATACTTTTTGCCCACGTCCTGCACCGCACTGTCCAAGGTGCCAAGAATGTCCTGGACCAGGGCCATCAGTACTCCCCGCACATGGCGGCAACGATCCCCAACTGCCGGTCATAGGCGTCATAAAGGTCGCGCGTGTGCTTCGGTTCGAGAACCGTCACTCCGAGCTTTTGGCGCAGACGATCCTCAAACATGGCAACGGTTTCGTGCGGGATGATCTTGCCCGCGCAAGTGCAATCCTTGGTCGCAATCACGTTCGTCACCGACAGATACCCTGCAATATCGCGATAGGCTCTGTTGCCGAGGCGACCGGCGGATTTCAGGTTGGCTCGCAGTTCCGGGGTCTTTTCGCAACTCCGATACGGCTGATTTTCGGCGGCGCTCGGCACCTGCTCGATGCCGGACACGTCCACATCGGGACCGATTTTCATGCCTAGATAGTCGTCCTCCGCCGCACGCTCGGCACCACTCATCACCGGCTGGCCTTGCAGCAGTTCCCCGAGTTCCGTTTCAGGTGTATGGACAGGGGCCGCGTCGGAAGTTTGTGCGGCCGGGGCAGGCGTCGCCGGGATCGCGGCAGGCACCGTTCCCTCCTGTGGCGGTAGCATCTGCGCCATCGCCAGCGTGCCCACCGCGAGGATCACCAGTCCACCCGCGAGAACCGTCCGTTTCATGGTCATTCCTCCAGCTTCATCCGCAGATATTTTTCCTCGTCGGCGGCGGTTGCCGCGTCCATGACGCCCATGTTGCCCTGTCCGACCGTCTGGATCGCTTCCATCGACCACACATTCGCCAGGGCAATGCCAAGCTCGGCCGTGACCCGCGTGTTGAGGTCGATCGCTTCCTTCAACCCGCCGGTGTCGGGGATCTTCTGCACGAGGCCATCGAGCCGCGTCAGGCTGTCCTTTGCCGCCTCCGACGAGCTTTCCGCCGCCACGCTCATGAAAGCGCTCACATTGGCCGACTGGCCGATGCGGGAAGCCGTCTGATCCTCGCTGCTCGCCAGCGTGTCCACGCGCTCACGCGACAGACCGGATTGCTCGAAGGTGCGATCCACATGGCCGCTGACGGAGCCGCCACCCCGGAAGGTGTCGCCCGAGGCCAGCACGCCGGTCCAGTTGCCCGTCCGCGCCGCCTCGACAGAAGCCGTGAGGTCCGCAAAGTCAGGCAGAATGTCCCGCAGGAAGCTGTCGGGATCGACGCCGAGGTCCGTCAGCGTCAATCCATTCCGCAGCGCGTCGATCTGGTTCTGGAGAAGCAGGATCTGTTCCAGCATCTGACGGGTCTGCTCGTCCAGCTTCACGTTCTGGGCGATCTGCTCTTTTAACTGAAGTTTTGCCTCTACAAGCTGTTCCCCGAGCTTCGCCAGGCTAGTCACGTCGATGGTGGGCACGCCCTGGCCGCCCGCAGGCAGGGTGAGGGCGAGGGCGACTGTCGCACCGGTCAGAAGTCTTGTCGTCAGTTTCATCCGTCCAACCTCACTCGCAGGTATTCCTCATCACGCGCATAGGCTTCGAGGGTCAGCGCGGTGCGCGCCGCCTCGACCTTGCGCTGCACCGCTTGCAACCGCGCCAGGATCACCGCCATGCGCGCCACTTCGGCCCGCGCATAGGTGTTCAGGTCCATCGCGTTTTTCACCGAGCCGGTATCTTCGACTTGCATCAGGATTTGCCGGAGCCGGGTCATGGAGCCGTGCATGGTGTTCATGCTGACGGCCGCGTAGCCCATGGCCGCGTCCGAAAGGTTCGACGCATCGGCAATCACCATGTCGCGCGGGTCGAGCGTTCCGACCGCCGCCGCGTTGCCACCCATCCGGGCCGCGTAGCGGTTGTAGTAGCCCGTGATCTTCACGACATAGTTCTGCGTTTCCTTGTAGGGCGGGATGCCGTTGTATTTCTGCACCGCGCCCGGCCCGGCGTTATAGGCCGCAAGCGCCAGCGGCATGGAGCCGAACATGCCGAGGCCCTTCAGGAGATAGCGCGCGCCGCCGTCAAGCTGCACGCGAGGGTCTTGTCGGCTGCCATCGTCGGGGATGCCAAGCTCGGTGAAGGTACCCGGCATGATCTGCGTCAGGCCGAAGGCACCGACATGGCTTTTAGCGCCGATGGAGAAGTTGGACTCCTGCTTGACGAGCGCCTGGAGCCAGCACCGGAACTCGACCGCGCTGATGCCCGCGTGGGCAAGCGCCGGATGGCCCGCGTGCTTCTGCGCGGTGTCCGCGATCATCTGTTCAATCGTGACCGGCGCATCGCCCATGATCCGGGCGGCATAGGGATTGTTGTCCTCGATGGGGTAGATTTCAGCCGCGCCCATGAAGGCGCCGCCGCCCGAGACGCCCGCGCCTTCAAGACCGGGCACGAAGCGCGAGGTTTCCGTAAGCAGGTCCAGCGTCTGTTGAGCCGCCGTCAGTTGATCGACGCGGGCCTCGACTTGGCGGAGTCGTTCCTGGTTCTTGTCCTGCATTTCCGCGGTCTTGGCAGCTTCCTCGCGCAGCCCGAGGACTTCGAGCGCGATGCGTTTGAAATCGCCAATCGGTACGCCTTGTCCCACCACCGTGACCGGAAGCGTCACCGACGCAATCAGCACCATTGCCAGAACTGATTTTCGGGAGCGCACCACCATCCTCCTACGGGCAGTTGGCCGAGGCGACGAAGGCCATGCTCGACCAGCAGTTGGTCTTGCGAATGGGCTGTTCGGTGCAACCTGCGAGCGATGCAGTCACCGCCGCGAGGATCAGAACCTTACGCATCATCATTCCTCCAGAAGTGCTTGCGGTTGGCATAGTCGGCACCAAAAGCCCGGATACCGGCCTCGCCGCCGCCGAGTGCCGTCAGCAACGGCCCGAGCGGCGAGAGATCGAGGTTGAGGATTGTCGAACCGTCATGGGTTCGCAGGAGCGCATGGCGTTGTGCCGTCCGGCCGGTCAGCACGAAGTGCAGCTCATTGTCGGTCAACCCAAAGCCCTCGTAGTCGGGCACATCGGCCGCGCGGTTGGGGAAGATCACCTGGTTCGGCATCCCCTGGATGATCGAGCCGGACCGGCTTTCCCTGATCTGCGACGGGAACTGCGTTAGCAGCACCACCACCACGTTGAGCTTGCGGACCGTCACCAGCCATTTCGGCAGCCAGCGGGCAAAGAACTCATCGTCAAAGACTGTCGAGGCTTCGTCGATCACCAGAAGCGTCGGGCGCTTTTCCTCGAACAGCAGCTCCAGGCGGCGGAAGATGTAGGACAGCACCGCCGTCCGTTCGCGCGCCATCGCCAGGATTTCCGTCAGGTCAATGCCCGTGATGTTCGCGGACAGGTCGATCACCGGCTGATCGGCGTCCCCGAACACCCAATTATAGCGGCCTTCCGGACCCCATTCCGCCAGCTTCATGGCAAGGGCGCGGTTGTCGCCCACGTCCCCGATCAGATCGTCGAAATGGGCGAAGGTCCGCAGCTCGTCGGGCGCCTGCCCGTTCTGGCGCACGGCGCTTTTCAGGGCTTCGGCCTGGTGCGGCGTCAGCTTCTCGTCGGCCCTTTCCACAAGCCGGGAAAGCCAGTCCATCAGCCACGCTTCGCCACGTGGGCCGCGCTCGGTCAGAAGCGGGTTCAGCCCGGTCGGGTGACCCGCGCGGATCGCGGTGTAGCGGCCCCCCATCGCGGTGATCGCCATGCGAAGCGCCTGGTCCTTGTCGAACAGGATCACGCGCACGCCCGCGCGCTGCGATTGCGCCGCAAGGAAGGCCACCGACGAGGACTTGCCGCCGCCCGAAGGCCCGAGGATCAGGGTGTGCCCGATGGTGGGTTCCGCGCTCGGATCGCCCGGGGCATGGAAGCTGAACCGATGCGCGGCACCCGTCACCGTTTGAAAGACCGTGATCGGCGTCCGCCACGGCAGCTCGCTCGCCACGGCCCCGGCGCGCGCCATGTGAAGCGAGGCCATGTCGGCAAAGTTGATCGACTTGGTGAGAGGGTTCCAGATTTCATAATCCTGGTTGCCCGGATGCGTGGAGAAATAGGTCGCGGCCAGCGTGTCGTTGCAGCGCACGAGCTTGATCTTCGCCTGTTCCGCAACGCTGCGAACCTGCGACACCCGTTCCTCAAGCGCGGCCTCGCTGTCGGCAAAGACCGTGATCGTCATTTGATGCTCGCCAAACCCGATCCGGCCCGACTCTACATCGTCATAGGTCTGTTGGAGATCGTCTGCGATGGAGCCGACCAGATCGCCCGCCGCTTCCATCTGTTGGATACGACGCTTCGCCAGTTCGCTCACCTTGTTCATGGCGACGGGCGTGTAGGCGTGCGAGATCACCGTGTCGGTGCCGGTGTCGAGGGCATCGAGCATCCCCGGCCAGGTCTGGTTCGCATTGCGCCAGATCGACAGGACGGCAGCAAAGCGCGGCGTGTCGAAGCCGTCGCGGAACTCGGCCACCGGACCCTTGAAGCGCACCGACAGAAGCGACACGTCCTCGGCAATCAGCGTGTGCTGACCTCGATATTCCGGGCGATAGAGACCGGTGCTGATCGCGCTGTAGAAGCCCAGCAGGGTTCCATCGCTGATCTTGAGCCGCATGGTGCCGACCCCGAGACTGGTTTCAAGAATGGAGACGACCTCGCGCAGCTCGCCCAGGCGTTCCTCGGTGTTGCGGTCCAGAAGCCGCCGCGCCGCCCGCGCGAACAGCGGCATCTTGAGCGGCACGCGCTTGTTGCGCACGACCGTCAGCACCAGCATGAACTCGCGCAGATTGCGACCGGACAGATGGCTGCGCCATGCCGCTTCCACGTCATGCGCGAAGGTGTCCCCGTAGATCGGCTTCAACCCGAAAGCGGCGGGCCGCATCAGCCGGTGGACGTAGAAGGTGAACCGATCATCGAGGCCGTCCATGATGGCAGCAAAGCTCTTGGCGAGATCGAGAATGTCGCGGTCCGACGCGGTGATCCCGTCAATGCCCCGGATTTCGAGGCTCATCATCAGCGCGTTGTCGCGGGTGCGGACGATGTGATCGTCCACTTCGAGCGCATAGGGCATTTCCGCATAAAACTGCGGCGACTTCGGGACGTGGCGCTGCGCGCGCTCGCCGATCGGACCGATCTTGGTGTTAAACATAGTGCCGTCCCGCCTTTCGCTTCTTGCGCGTCAGGGCGGGCGGGGTTTTGCTCAGAACCACCGCGACCGCCTTGTGGCCGTTCGGGTTGACCGCGACGAAGGCGCGGGCGAGGCCATACCAGATCGGCCCGGTTAGCAGCCATGCGATCACCTTGAACCAGATGAACGGCAGCATTGTGAGCGCGCCGACCGCCATCATGTAGGGCATCGGCAGGCCAAGGAGCTTGGCCTGCCGGGTCAACCCGAGAATGACGGCGTGCCGCTCCATCAGCTAAAGGCCGACCGCAGGCTGCTGACGAAAGCCGGTGCCCCGAACACGAGGAAGGCGCCGACGACCACCAGAAGCACCCAGAGCCAACTGATCCGGTTGAACGCAGCCAGAAAGCCGGTCAGCACGAAAGCGACCGTGAACACAACCGTGGCGAGGTTGCCGCGAATCCACGCGACGAAATCGTTGCCGATGGTGTCTGCCTTCGAGAAATCCACGCTTTGCGCGAGCGCGTCATCCGCGACACCGGACGCGAGGGTGACGCTTACGAGCGCCAGCATGAGCAAATGTCGTTTGGTCACGAGAACAGTCCTTCTCTATTGCCGGAGGATGCGGTCGCGTTCCGCCAGGACGCGGACCACGTAATCGCGGGTTTCCCGATAAGGCGGGACGCTGTTGCGATACTTCTGCACCGCGCCCGGCCCTGCATTGTAGGCGGCAAGCGCCAGCATCGGGGATCGGAAGGTCTGGAGTTGCAGCAGCAGGTAGCGTGCCCCGCCGTCGAGGTTCTGCACCGGATCATGCGGGTTGACCCCAAGCTGCGCGGCGGTGCCCGGCATCAATTGCGCGTAACCGATTGCCCCTTTGTGGCTGCGCGCGACTGGATTGAAGCGCGACTCCTGCCAGACAAGCGCCTGGAACAGCGCCGTCCATTCATGGGGCGCGATCTTGTTGGCCTTGAGCGCGGGATGGTGTTGGTAGCG
This sequence comes from Paracoccus lichenicola, assembly GCF_009708075.1. Taxonomy (GTDB): domain Bacteria; phylum Pseudomonadota; class Alphaproteobacteria; order Rhodobacterales; family Rhodobacteraceae; genus Paracoccus; species Paracoccus lichenicola. The sequence goes on from NZ_WMBT01000013.1 coordinate 43,405, forward strand.
CAATGCGACGCTGCGCGCCGCCGCAATACCCACAGCATGGCCCGGATTGGCCGAAACCATCCGCCGGGAGGGTGCGCGGGTTTCGAACAGCGTCATCGCCTTGGCCCCGAAATCCGCAGCGTCGGGATCATCTGCCGCCGCCGACGGTTTCGGCGGCGCAATCAGGCGACCTTCGGCGTCATAGCGCTTCACCGGGTTACGGCGATGCGATTGCCCGATCTGGTTTCCCTTGGCGTCGAAGCGGATCACTTCGGCTACAGCGGGGGCAACCGACAGACTTAACAGACAAATCGCCAAGCAAAGGCGGGTGGAGCTACCGCGCCAAGATGACGCTTGATCCCGTTTCGGTAGGGATGCCGACGTTTCGGAACCCAAACTCGGTGAGGAGGCTGATGAGTCCGCTTGCCGTCTTGATTTCACGGAACTCGATGTCTTTTGTGCTTCGAGTTGGTGAGCGCCCCTCGTTCTTGGCGCGCTGACGCTCGCGTGCCGTGACGAGGACAACCCAGTCGTCCGTTTCGGGATTGGCAGCCACCAGATACCAGCTTCCGTGCCACTGATACCCCCGCAGTTCCGGGGCTTTCCGGCAGACCACATGGAGGTGCCAGCCGGAATCGAGGACGTCTTGAAGGCCTGCAACTGAAACCACATCGGCGGGTCTTTTTTGCTCGGTGCTCACAGTCAGGCCTTCCCACGATAAGAAGCCTGACACCCTTAGGAGGCGTCAGGTTTACATATCTATAGTCTGCGCACAAGCTATAAATATGTCACAAAATCAGTCGTATTCATGTGTTAAACAACGAAAGCCTTTTTTCCAAGGCTCGATAGCCACCGGCGACGGATGGCACAGGTCATCGGCCAGATGCAGGGCATCGGCTTTCTTGAGGCATGAAGTTATTTGATATAGCCAAGAGCGGTGGGCAGGGCTGCCAGACCGAGGAACTCCGAAGGACCAGACCCATTGGCGACATACATGGCATTGTCTCGGATTTCGACGGTGACGGTGCCCTCGGGCGTGGCGAGGCTGTCGAAGCTTCTCAGCATCGCTTCGACCATGTTCCTTGTCAGTTCTGCTTGGACAGTTTCATTGGAATGGCGGGCGGCAAACATGGCAAACTTCCTGGATACTCTTTATTGAGGGCGGCGAACCGGGCATTCGATAACCTGAAAGCGTCCATCCGCATTGCCCGTGACAGGGCCGAGCTGATGCGCAGGCCAGTTCCATCTTTTCGCCATGCGCAGAAAGGCCGGCGAACCGAGGAACAGCACCGACGCTGCATCCTTCTTGCAAAGGAAATCATTTGTGGCCTGGAGGATCATCCGGGTCACCTCACGCGGCCCATCGACCACCATCCGGGTCAATTCCCACACTGATCGGTCCATGGGCGGGATGGCATGGCAGAGGTTCTTTGGCAGGCCAGGCAGCAAGCCCAGGCAGGCGTCCCGGATCATGTAGCTATACCGAAGATGACCGCCGCCACTGAGCTGATCGGTCCGTCTCAGCCGGGCGCCGCCGACGACCTGGTCGCCGTTAGTCGCAACGACATAGGTGGTATCGAATGAGTCGTATTGCTCGAACTCAAGATCATCGGCGTGGAAAAGGGGCCAATCGAGCCGATCAATGAAGACTTGTTTACGGAGCTTCAGGTAGCTGTTCACCAGGTTCCAATGCTGCACCCCATCAGGCAACGAGAGAAACTTCACGTCATATTGCGCAGGTATCTCGGCTATCTTATTGAAGTTCGCTTGCTGGATCTGCATTTCCACGAAATTCCCTTGTCGATCCGATAAACATTCTGATGCCGTGGGACGTCACAGCCCAGACACCCCAATTGCAAATTTGCAGAACGACGTATTCGCCTTCTTGGGCCTGAGCGCACATCTGCACAAGATTTTCCGCCATGTCTGGCGTGAACTCCGCAGACGCGAGCACGGTCAGGTTCTTGGGCGTGACCCGTTCGGCGATTGACTTCATGATCCTGCCTTGGACCCTTCTTTCTTCCACATTTGCAGACTTAACGAACCAATCGGGGATTGACAGGAGGTCGGCTAAAAGGGCTGGCTTTTTAGCCAGACAAAGCGAGGGGTATCATGCTCGAATCGATCATTCCCAATCACGAGGATGAGTTGCGATCCCTTTCGACCTACGGGCAGGTGGGGTTCGTCATTGGGTTCGGGCTGCGCTTCGGCCAGCCTGACTTCTTCCTTAATCGCTACCCGGAGGCTTGGACGTCCCTTTACGAGCGCGAAAACTATTTTTTCGGGGATCCCGTCGCTGCGTGGACCATTGCTCGGACAGGTTCGATCCGATGGTCCGAAGTCAGGTTTCCCGATCCTCGGGGCATCATGACCCAGGCTCGGAAGCATGGCCTGAAGTATGGGGCAACCTTTGTCGTCAAGATCGACAGAAAGAGATCGTTCCTGTCAGTGGCCCGCCAGGACCGCGAACTTAATGAGGGCGAGATGCTGGTGCTCCACAGCAAGATCGAAACCTGGGCCAAGCTTTTTGCGAAAGCCAAGGTTGCGCTCACCGATGCCGAACTTCAGGCCTTGGCCGCCATGCGCGATGGATTGCGGCAATCGGAGGCAGCCGAAAAGCTTCAGGTCAGCGTCTCGACGCTGAAAGCACGCCTTGATAGCGCACAAAAAAAACTCGGTGCACCGAACACTCTCAACGCAGTCGTGCTTGCCGTCAGGCAGAATCTGATCTGACGTCAACATGCGATTTTATTTTGTCTAAAAAGCCAGACCTTTCAGCCAAAATTGACCTTAGGTCTTTAT
>NZ_WMBT01000014.1 GCF_009708075.1 Paracoccus lichenicola
AGCCCCCATCTTCCAGATCGCCGACTACGGACTGGTCGGCGACCTGTTCCAGGTGGTGCCGGAACTGACCGGGAAGCTGTGAGGGAAAGGGCAAAGTTTCATTGGCCCGGTTTTTCGCATGGCAGTTTCCCGAACCGATATGCATACTGACAATATCTAGGCGCACGAAATCCGCGGTATCCCGCTCGGTCGCAACCGCAGCCCTGCCGCATGACTGGAGGAGAGACCAACATGGCAAACGCACCCGCTTTCGAGGACATCATCTATGAAATCCGGGGCCGCGCGGCCTGGATCATCATCAACCGTCCGAAAGTCTACAACGCCTTTCGCGGTCAGACGCTGGAGGAAATGATCCAGGCCCTGCATCTGGCGGCGAACAACAAGGAGGTGGCGTCGATCGTCCTGACCGGCGCGGGCGACAAGGCATTCTGCACGGGCGGCGACCAGTCGGCGCACGAGGGAAATTACGACGGCCGCGGCGTGGTCGGCCTGCCCATCGACGAATTGCAGGGCCTGATCCGCGACGTGCCGAAGCCGGTGATCGCCCGCGTGAACGGCTTCGCCATCGGCGGCGGCAATGTCCTGGCGACGTTGTGCGACCTGACCATCGCGTCCGAAAATGCCAAGTTCGGCCAGGTGGGACCGAAGGTCGGCTCGTTCGATGCCGGTTGGGGAACCGCCCTGCTGGCCCGCATCGTCGGCGACAAGAAGGCCCGGGAAATCTGGTATCTCAACGAGATGATCCCGGCCCGCGACGCGCTTGGCTATGGCCTGGTCAACAAGGTCGTGCCGCTGGAGGAACTGGACGCCGCGGTCACGCAATGGACCGATACGCTGGCCGAACGCTCGCCCACCGCGCTGGCCTTCCTCAAGCGGTCGTTCAACGCCGACAGCGACGCGATCCGGGGCATCTCGAACCTGGCCCTGCACGCGGTCAAGCTGTACTACGCCACGCCGGAATCCAAGGAAGGGGTCAACGCCTTCAACGAGAAGCGCAAGCCCGACTTCTACAAGTTCCTGGAATAAGCGGTAACGGCCATGGCACCCCTGCGGATCGAACCGCGCGACATCGCCGGCCATCTTCCCGTCGGCTCCCGCATCTGGCTGCACGCCTGTTCGGGGGAAAGCGCGCTGATCCGCGAGGGGCTGGAGGCTGCGGATCTGCGCGGCCTTGCCTTTACGGGCATCTTCGTGCCCGGCCTGAACCGGCTGGCCGGGCTGCTGGCGGCGGGCGCGCGGATCGAAAGCTTCTTCATGATGCCCGAGTTTTCGGGCCACGAGGAACAGGTCCGCTTCCTGCCGTTCTGCTATCGCGAGATCCGGCTGCATCTGGCGGCGAACCCGCCCGATGCGGCACTGGTCATGGTGTCGCCGCCGGACGAGGCGGGCCTGTGCAGCCTTGGCCCCGTCAACGACTTCATCGCCGACCTTTGGCCGCGGATCCCGCGCATCATCGCCCATGTCAACCCGCTGGTGCCGCGGACCCATGGCCGGTCCATCCCCCATGACCGCTTCCATGCCGTGATCGAGGGCGAGGCGCCGCTGCCCGTCTCGGACCCCAGCATGGACGAGGTGTCGGCCCGCATCGCCGCGCTGGCCCGCGACCTGGTGCCCGAGGGCGCGACGATCCAGGCCGGCCTGGGCCGTACGCCCGAGGCCGTCCTGCGCGGCCTGACCGGCCACCGCGACCTGTCCATCCATTCGGGGCTGATCGGCGATTCGACCCTGGACCTGCTGGAAGCCGGCGCCTTGCGCGCGGATGCGCCGATCTGCGCCGGCGTCGCCATCGGCAGCCAGCGGCTCTACGATGCCGTGGCCCGGCCCGCGTTCCGCTTTGCCCCGCCCTCGGTCACGCATGACATCGCGCAGCTGGCGGGCTTCGGGCGTTTCGTCACCGTCAACTCGGCCATCGAGGTCGATCTGGCCGGCAACGGCTTTGCCGAAGCCACCCCCAAGGGCCTTGTTTCCGGTCCCGGAGGAGCTTCGGATTTCGCCGCCGGCGCCCGCGGATTGCAGGGACTGCGCCTCGTGGTGCTGCCCGCGACCGCCGCCGGCGGCACGATCAGCCGCATCGTCCTGCCCGGACGGGCGGCCGGGCCGGTGTCGCTGGGCCGGTTCGACACCGATGCCGTCGTCACCCAGTTCGGCATCGCGGATCTGCGGGGGGCCAGCCCCGCCGAGCGCCGCGAAAGACTGATCGCCATCGCCGCCCCCGAACATCGGGCCGCACTGGCGGATGATTGATCCCACCCCATCCGATTCGGCCTTGCGGCAACCGCCCTTCAGAAAGGACACACCATGATCGAACGCACCCTGTTCAACGAGGAACACGAGCTTTTCCGGGCCACGGTCAAGCGGTTCGTCGAAAAGGAGATCACGCCCCATCACGCCCAATGGGAAAAGGACGGCATCGTTCCGCGCGAACTGTGGCTGAAGGCGGGCGAACAGGGCCTGCTGTGCTGCACCGTCCCCGAGGAATACGGCGGGTTGGGTCTCGATTACCTGTTCGATGTCGTGGTGTTCGAGGAATTGTGGCGTGCGGGCGCCTCGGGTCCCGGCTTCCTGATCCACACCGACCTGGTGGCGACCTATATCCTGTCCTTCGGCACCGAGGAGCAGAAGCGCAGGTTCCTGCCCAAGATGGTGACGGGGGAATGGATCGGCTCGCTTGGCATGACCGAACCCCATGCCGGTTCCGACCTCAAGGCGATCCGCACCCGCGCCGTCCGCGACGGCGACGATTTCGTCATCAACGGGCAAAAGGTCTTCATCTCGAACGGGCAACATGCCGACGTGCTGGTCTGCGCCACCAAGACCGACCGCGACGCCGGGGCCAAGGGCGTGACGCTGTTCCTGATCGAAGGCGATCGCCCGGGCTTCCGCCGCGGGCGCAACCTGGAAAAGCTGGGGATGCACGCGCAGGACACCTCGGAGCTGTTCTTCGACGACGTGCGCGTTCCCGCGTCGAACATGCTGGGCGGCGAGGGCGAGGGTTTCGCCCTGATGATGACCAAGCTTGCCCAGGAGCGGCTGGCCCAGGCCATCCGGTCCGCCACCGTGGCCGAGACGATCATCGAATGGACGCTGGACTACACCACGCAGCGCCAAGCCTTCGGCAAGTCGATCTTCGATTTCCAGAACACCCAGTTCAAGCTGGCCGAACTGAAGACCCAGGCGACGCTGGGCCGCGTGTTCACCGACAAATGCATCGAGCTGTTCATGCAGGGCAAGCTGGATCCGGTGGATGCGGCCATGGCCAAGATGTACACCACCGAACTGCACTGCAAGGTGGCCGACGAATGCCTGCAACTGTTCGGCGGTTGGGGCTACATGTGGGAATATCCGATCTGCCGCGCCTATGCCGATGCGCGGATCACCAAGATCGCCGGCGGCTCGATCGAGATCATGAAGACGATCATCGCGCGCTCCATGAAGGCCGAGCATGATCGCCGGTAGAAACCGGCCTTGCCCTTTCGCCCGCCGACCTTGCCTTGACGGGGACCTGACCGGTCCCCGTTTTCTTCGGCCTACCGTGCCGCCTTGCCCGCGGCATATTCGGTTTCAAGGAACCGGACCATCGCCTCGGGGTCTTCAAGTCCCGCTTTCCGCGCGACATCGAACCAGTTGGCGCGGATCGGCTTCAGCCGCTCTTGCAGCGCGGCGACAAGGCTTTCGGGCGGGGTCTGCACCCGCACGCCTTCGTCGGGCATCGCCGCCAAGGCATCGGAAAGCGACCTTGCATAAACCTCGCCCATCTTCGTGACCAGGGGCAGGCCCGAAACCTCGCGGATGGCGGCCTGGTCCTCGGCCGAGATGCGGTCCCAGGCTTCATGGCTGAAGGCCAGCATGTTGACCGTGTTCACCACCCCGCCCGGCACCAGCACGTATTCCTTCATGATGCCCGCCAGCTTGAAGCTCAGCAGGGTATCGGGCGGAATGATCCCGCCGTCGATGGCGCCGCTGGAGGCCAGTTCATAAACCTCGGACATCGGCTTCGACACCGGCACCGCGCCCAGCAGATCGACCGAGGCCGAGGCCGCCTGCTGCGGGCTGCGCAGCTTTTTCCCCGCAAGGTCGGAAAGGTCGCTCACCTCGCCCGATCGCAGGGCGATATGGGCCGGATTGCCGGTGAACACGGCCAGCGGCACGACTTCCCTGAAGATCCCCTTTGGCTCCAGATAGGTTTCATAGGTGCGGTAGCTGACCGGCATCGAGACGCGCGGGTCGTCGCCCAGGAAGGGAAGCTCCAGCCCCTCGGACAGGGGGAACCGTCCCGGAGTATAGCCTGGCACCACCAGCGCCACATCGGCCAGCCCGTCGGCCAGAACGTCATATTGCCCTGCCACGGTGCCGACGACCTTCGGCGTGGGCACAATGGTCACCCGGCCCCCGGTCACGCGCGCGATCTCCTCGAACCAGGGCGCGATGATCTCGGCATGAAGCGGATAGCTCGCGGGTAGCCACTGGGAATAGCGCAGGGTCACGGCTTCCGCCCGGGCCGGTCCGGCCAGCGGCGCCGATGCCATGACCGCCAGCAGAATGCCCGGCAGCAGGTTCCTGGATATGAACGTCATGTGTCCTCCCTGCCCCGCGCAGGGGCCTGTTCCTGACGCCGCCCCCGTCTCAGGTCCGGTTCTTGAGGATCTGCGGCTGCACGGCACGGTGGAAGCCGTTGTATTCGGGGATGTTCGTTGCCGGATAGTCCTGGGTCCAGGTCTGCCGGCGGTTCGGGGCGCCCCCATCGACGCGCAGGCAACTGCCGGTCACATAGGCGGCCGCGGGCGACAGCAGATAGGTGATGGCGGCCGAGATTTCCGATTCGGTCCCATAGCGCGGCAGCGGCACCTGCGCCGGATAGGCCAGGAGACGCTCGGTGATCTCGGGGGTGTATTGGTCGAACCCCGACGAGGCGATGCCGCCCGGCGCCACCGCGTTCACGCGCACGCCGGAATGCGCCCATTCGCAGGCCGCGGTTTCGGTCAGCGTCCACATGCCCCCGCGCGCGGCGCCGGAATGCCCCATCTCGGGCCAGCCGTTCCAGATGTCGGCGATGATGTTGACGATGGCGCCGCCGTTGGCCTCCATCCAGCGGTTGTAGATTTCCCGCATGAAGATGAAGCCGCCCGTCAGGTTGTTGCGGACCACCGCCTCGAACCCCTTGGTGGAGATCGTCTTGAGTTCGGCCCGGTATTGCCCGCCGGCGTTGTTGACCAGCGCGTTGATGGCGCCAAAGCGTTCCAGCGTCCGGTCGATCAGGGCGATGACCTGGGCTTCGTCGCGGATGTCGCAGGGGGCGGCGTGAACATGGCCGCCGTCCTCGGTGATCTCCTGCCGGACGGTTTCCAGCTTTTCGGGGTTTCGGCCGACGATCACGACCTGCGCGCCCAGATGGGCCAGTTCGTGCGCGGTGCAGCGCCCGATGCCGCTGCCGCCGCCGGTGACGATGATGGTCTGGTCCTTGAACAGGCCAGGTGCATATACGGAATTGTAAGGCATTCAAATCTCGCTGCTGTTGCGGCGGCCCCGGGGCCGGCCTGTTGTCATGTCCCGCAGGGACCGCAAGGAAAGGTCTGCGGCGCAGCCTTGACGGCGCGCAATGGATCGCCCTGCCCCCGGGTCCGTACCCCCCCTCTTCCGATGCCGCGCCGGGCCTCGGCCCTCCGCTCCTCCAGACGGAAGTGAAGCATATCGTGTGCTGATATACTATATCTTTGGAAATGTGTCGCAACGATTATTTGCCGGGGTCCGCCAGGCCGAGCCTCCCTCGGGACGAAAGTCCCGCACGGCGGTAAAGCCGCTCGCTCTGGACCGAGACGATCACCGCCAGCCCGGCCACCACCCCGCCCGCCACGCCCAGCCAGTCATACCCCAACCCTGCCACGACGAGGCTGCCCAGGCCCGAACCAAGGGCAAAGCCCAGATAATTCATCGTGGCGTTCAGGCCCAGCACCACCGCCCCCCGGTCGGGATCGCGCTGCATCAGCAGGATCTGCTGCGGGATCATCATGCCGCCGGCCAGCAGGTGCCACAGCAGCGCCTGCGCGATCAGCAGCGGACCCGGAAGCGGCGCGATGCCGATCAGCGGCAGCGAAAGCACCGGCAGGATCACCACCTGGGAAGCGATGGCGATCATCCGCGTCCGCACCGGGCCAAGCCGCTGCGTCGCACGGCCCATCGTCAGCCCGGCGATCACTCCGCCGATACCGAAGGCCCCGACCGTCAGCCCGACATTGCCGCCATGCCGCATGACCAGCGGCGCGATCATCCCGTAGCAGAGGATCAGCGCGCAGGCGTGCAGCGCCATGATCGACACCGCCACCAGCGCCCTGATGTCGCGGCCCGCGTCCAGCAGCGTGCGCAACGAGGTCACCGGGACCACCACCCGCCGGGGCAGCGTCCACCACAACCCCGCCGCCGACACCGCGCCCAAGGCGGCCACGGTCATGAAGGTGGCCGGCCAGTCCAGTTGATGCGCGATGACCACGCCCAGCGGCAGTCCTGCCGCCTGCGAAAGCTGTATCCCGGCAAAGACAAGGCCAAGCGACCGGCCCCGCCGCGGCTCGGGCACGGTGGCGAACACGACCGAGGCGGCCACCGGCGTGTAAAGGCCGCCCCCGAAGGCCGCGGCCACCCGCGCCGCCAGCATCGCCTCGAACGAGCGGGTGGCGGCACAGACCAGCGCCGAAATCACCACCGTCGCCAAGGCGGCCAGCAGCAGGCGCCGCCGCCCGATCCCTCCGGTCGAGGAGATGAGCAGGGGCGAGCCGATCGCGTATGCCCCGGCATAGATGGTGAACAGCAGCGATCCCTGGGCCAGGCTGATGTCCAGCCCGGCGGTGATCTCGGGCAGGATGCTGACGACGACAAAGCCGCTGGTACCGACGACGAAGTTGCCTGCCGCCAGAAAGCCGATGGCAAGCGGTGATGCAGGAACCTGCTGCCCTCCGGCCGGATCGTCCATCTTTCCACGCCCCCGCCCGCTGCCGGATGTCCCGGCGTTCATATGCTTTATTACGATAAAGACATGTATCAGATGGGGGCAAGGAAAATGAACCCGGCCACGGGTCCGATCGGCATCGCGGCGGCGGCCCGCAGGGAACGCGCGCCTAGCTTGGGGTCAGCACCGCGCCGCCGCAGACGGAAATCACCTGCCCGGTGACATAGCCGGACAGGTCGCCCACCAGGAATTCCAGCACGTTCGCCATGTCCTCGGGCGTGGCAAAGCGGCGCAGCGCGATGGTCTCCAGCTGCTCGGGCGTGCCGACGCCGTTTTCGGGATCAAGCTTCATCAGGCGCGCGGTCAGCGTGATCCCGGGCGCGATGGCGTTCACCCGGATGCCCTTCGGTCCCAGTTCCGCGGCCAGGTTGCGGGTATAGGTGTTCACCGCCGACTTGGCCGCGCCATAGACCGCCATCGCCCCGCCCTTCAGCGGCTCCAGCGCCGTCTGGGACGACACGTTGACGATCACTCCGGCCCCCTGCCCCGCCATGATCGGCGCTGCCGCCTGACAGCACAGCACGCAGGACCGCAGGTTCACGTCGATCAGGAAATCGAAGCCCGCCTGCGTGGTCTGGCTGGGCAGCGGGCCGCTGTCGCGGTAAACCCCGGCCCCGGCGTTGTTGACCAGGATGTCCACGCGCCCGAAGGCCGCGACCGTTTCCCGGAACAGCCGCTCGACCGCTTCGGGTTTCCTCAGATCGCCCTCGACGCCCAAAGCGCGGGAACCAAGCGCCTCGACCTCGGCCATCACGGTCTCGGCGGTCAGTTCCTCGCCGATCTTGGCCGCGCCCTGCATGTTGAGGTCGGCGACCACGACATCGGCGCCCAGCCGTGCCAGACGCAGCGCATAGGCCCGCCCGATGCCGCGCGCCGCGCCGGTCACGATGGCCGTCTTTCCAAGCAAGGGCCTTGTCATCGCCTTCTCCGCTTATCCGCGCAACGTCGCATGGCCATGGGTCATGGCCACCACCCCGCGTTCGACCACCAAGGCACGGAAACGGACCGCCTGCCCTTCGCGCCACAGCTCGACCCGCAGCGTCTCGCCGGGAAAGACCGGCGCGCTGAACCGGCAGCCGATTTCCGCGATGCGGGCGGGGTCATGGCCGCACACCAGCCGCAGGATGGCGTGGCAGGCCATGCCCAGGCTGCACAGCCCGTGCAGGATCGGCCGGTCGAACCCCGCCGCGCGGGCCAGTGCCGGGTCGGCATGAAGCGGCATGCGGTCGCCGCTCAGCCGATAGATCAGCGCCGCCTGCGGCACCGTGGGCAGGTCGCAGGCCATGTCGGGCGCGCGGTCCGGCACGGGCGGCAGGGGGACGGGCGTTTCGCCATGCACGCCGCCGAACCCCCCGTCGGCGCGGGCAAAGGCAGTCCGCAGCGTGGTGGCGATCAGTTCGCCCGTGTCGGCGTCGCGCAGATCCTTGCGGCTGTGGACCAGCGCGCCGCGTCCCGCGCCCTTGTCGGCAAGGCCGGTGATTCGGGTCTGCCCGACCACGCGGCCCTCGGGCGCAAGCGGGCGGTGCAGGATCACCCGCTCCTCGCCGTGAAGGCACTGGCTCACGTCGATCCCCAGGCCGGGGTCATGGACCCAATCCATGGTCTCGCCCAGGACGACCGCCATGGTGGGCACCGCCTTCAGCCCGCGTTCATACACGAAGCCCAGTTGTCCAGGGTCGGTGGTGTCATGCCCGATGCCGATGCCCAGGGCGTAAAGCATCGTGTCCCGCTCGGTATAGGTTTGCGCCCGTTCGGGGATCCTGACCTGCAACGCCCTGTCCGGGATGATCGCCATGCCGTCAGCCCTGCGCCGGCGCGGGCTGAAGCATTGCCCCTTCGCTGTCCAGCCGCTCGCGCAGCGCCTGCGGCAGGTTCCAGTCGGCGCAGATCTCGCGGCCGTTTTCCCCCGGCACGGGCGTGGCGCGGCGCAGGCTGCCAGGGGTGCGCGACAGCCGAGGCGCGGGCGCGGGATGCACCAGCCCGTCGAAGGGGACATGCACCCCCCGCGCCTGCATCTGCGGATGCGTCCAGGCCTCGGCGATGCTCAGCACCGGCGAGAAACAGGCATCGCGCCCGGCCATGGCGGCTTCCCATTCCGCGCGGGTCCGCTGGCGGAACCGTTCGGCGAAAAGCTGCTTCAGCGCGGGCCAGTTCGCCCGGTCCGCCCGGTCGGGAATGTCCGCCGCATCAAGGCCCAGAACGTCCAGCAGCGCGGCATAGAACTGCGGCTCCATCGCGCCGACGGCGACATGCTTGCCGTCGGCCGTCTCGTAACAGCCATAATCGGGCGAGCCGCCATCGACGATGTTGTCGGCCCGCCGGTCGGTCCAGGTGCCCTGCTGGGTAAAGGCGATGAAGGCCGACATCAGATGCGACACCCCGTCGATCATCGCCGCATCCACCCTCTGCCCCTGGCCCGAGCGCCGGGATTCGTGCACCGCGGCCAGGATGCCGAAGGCCAGGTACATCCCGCCGCCGCCCAGGTCGGCGACCAGGTTCAGCGGCGGCGCCGGCGGCCGGTCGGGATAGCCGATGGCGTCCAGCGCCCCGGTCAGCGCCAGATAGTTGATGTCGTGGCCCGCCTCCATCGCCATGGGACCGTCCTGTCCCCAGCCGGTCATCGAACCATAGACGATGCGCGGGTTGGCCGCGGCGCAAGCATCATGGCCCAGGCCCAGCTTGTCCATCACGCCGGGCCGGAACCCCTCGATCACCACATCGGCGGCGGCAACCAGCGCCAGCGCGGCTTCCCGGCCGGCCGGAGACTTGAGGTTCAGGGCGATGGACCGCTTGTTGCGGTTGTAGAAGTCGTATCTCGGCGGCAGCAGCGGTTCGGCCGGGCGGTCGATGCGGATGACATCGGCGCCGAAATCGGCCAGCAGCCCCCCGGTGAACGGTCCCGGTCCCTGGGCCGAAAACTCGACGATCCGCAGATCGGACAACGGTCCGGTCATGATAGCCTCCTCCCTTCGCGGGCAGGGCGCCCGCCGGCGCAGCGGCAGGACGCTGAAGATGCCCGGATTGCGCTAGCCCACGAAAACGATGCTTGCGTTTATATTCGCTCTCATACAGTAATATTGCGAAACAAATATGGCAAGCCGGCGCAACGATTGGTCCCAGACAAGGACCACGGCTCTTTTGGGAGGAGGAGAGGCGCAGGATCCCCAGGCTCGACCGGGTACATCGTGAGCGGAAAAGGGAGGATGAGATGCAGGGAACGCTGCTGCTGAAACAGGCGGTGCATCGCAACCCGCAAGGCGTTGCCACGGTCTGCGGCACGCGCAAGCGCCTGTGGCATGAGGTTGGCGACCGCGTGCCGCGCATGGCGGCGGCGCTGCGCAAGCTGGGCGTGGAAAAGGGCGGCTTCGTCGCCACGCTGGCGATGAACTCGGACAGGTATCTGGAACTGTTCTATGCGGTGCCTTGGGCGGGCGGATGCTTCGCGCCGATGAATGTCCGCTGGTCGGCGCACGAGAACCTGTATGCGCTGCACGATTGCGATGCCGTGATCCTTTGCGTGGACGACGCCTTCGCCGAACAGGGCCAGCAATTGCGCAAGCAGTTCCCGACCCTCGGGGCCGTGATCCACATCGGGGACGCCCCGACCCCCGAGGGGATGCTGTCCTACGAGGATCTGATTGCCACCCACGAGCCGATGGAGGATGCCGACCGCAAGGGCGACGACCTTTATGCGGTGTTCTACACCGGCGGCACCACCGGCCAGCCGAAAGGCGTGGCGCTGAGCCATGCCGCGCTTGGCCATGCCGCGACCGCCTGGCTGGCCATGATCCCGGATGTCGAGGATCTGAGCTTTGCCTATGTCGGCGGCTTCTTCCATTTCTCGGGCGCAAGCCCGGTGCATTACATCACCATGGCCGGCGGCACCCATGTCGTGCTGCCCAAGTTCGAGCCGCTGCCGATGATGCAGGCCATCCACCGGCATCGGGTATCGAACGCGGTGATGGTGCCCACCATCGTCAACATGCTCATCAGCCACCCCGATTTCGACAAGTACGACCTGTCCAGCCTGCGCACCTGCGTTTATGGCGGCTCGCCCATGCCCGAGGCGTTGATGGCGGCGGCGGCGGCGAAACTGCCGCACCTGCGCTTTTATCAGATCTACGGCATGACCGAGACCGGCGGCTTTGCCACCATGCTGCGCTGGCGCGACCATGTGTTCAGCGGTCCCAAGGCCGAACGCATCCGTTCCTGCGGCCAGCCCGGGCCGGGGGTCGAGGTCCGGATCGTGTCGCCCGACGGCCGGACCCTGCCGCCGCGGCAATTGGGCGAGATCGCCATGCGTTCGGACTATCTGATGATGGGCTACCTGGGCAAGCCGGACCAGACCGCCGAGGTGCTGCGCGACGGCTGGATGCATTCGGGCGATGCGGGCTATCTGGACGAGGACGGCTATCTGTATGTCGCCGACCGAATCAAGGACATGATCGTCACCGGGGGCGAGAACGTCTATTCGATCGAGGTCGAGCGCGCGCTGTTCCAGCACCCCGCCGTGCACGAGGCCGCCGTGATCGGCATCCCGTCCGAGGAATGGGGCGAACAGGTCCATGCCGTCGTCGTCCTGAAGCCGGGCGCGACCGCGACCGACACGGACATCATCGCGCATTGCCGCAGCCTGATCGGCGGCTACAAATGCCCCAAGTCGGTCGAGTTCCGCACGGAACCGCTGCCGCTGGCGCCCAAGAACACCGTGATGAAGAACCTTCTGCGCGATCCCTACTGGGTCGGGCACAAGCGCAGGATCTGATCCATCGGTCGGCCCGATCGGGCAGGCTTTTTCATCCGCCCCCGGCGGCGGCAACGAAAGGGAGGACAGCATGTCGTTTTTCACCCGCTCCGGGCTTCTGGCCGGGCTTGTGCTGGCGGCCGGCGCTGCCGCGGCCCACGCGCAGGACATCACCTTGCGCTATTCCAACTGGCTGCCGGCGGGCTATGCGCTGGACACCCGATTGATCGAGCCATGGTTCGCCGCCATCGAGCAGGCGACCGAAGGCCGGGTGAAAATCCAGAAAACCCCCAAGGTCGTGGGCAGCGTCGCCTCGCAATACGACGTGGTGGCGGACGGCATGGCGGACATGTCGCTGATGGTGCTGAGCTATGCGCCTGGCCGCTTTCCGCTGGTCGAGGGCATGGAGCTGCCCTTTGCCAGCGACGACGAATCGCGCACCTCACCCGCCGTCTGGGCCACCTACGAGACGTTCCTGGCCGACAGGAACGTGTTCCCCGATGTCGTGCCGCTGGCCCTGTTCCAGACCGGCGTGTTCCACGCCTTCACCACCGGGCGCGACCTGTCGGTCGTGGACAACTGGGCGGGCGCCAAGATCCGCACCTCCAGCCCCTCGCTGACCCGCATCGTCGAGCTGATGGGCGGCACGCCGGTCAACAAGCCGGTGTCCGAGGTCTACGAGTTGGCGTCCGGCGGGGTGATCGACGGCGCGACCACGCCCCCCGACGCGCTGCTCGGCTTCAAGCTGGACGACGTGCTGAACACGATGACTTTCGTGCCCGGCAGCCTCGGTTCGACCACGGTGCTGGTTTCGGTCAACCCCGACACATGGGCCAGGATTTCCGAGGCCGACCAGCAGGCGATCCGCAAGGTTTCCGGCGCCGCGATTGCCAGGATGTCGGGCGACCTGCACCGCGCGGAAACCGAGGCCGCCATCGCCAGGATGCAGGCCAAGGGCATGGCGATCCACCGCATGGGCGACGCGGAACTGGCCGCGATGAAGGAACGCGTGGCGCCGCTGACCGCGGAATGGCTGGAAAAGGCCAAGGCTTCCGGGATGGACGATCCGCAAGAGATGCTGGATTTCTTCCATGCCGAACTGAACCGGGCTGCGCAGTAATCCCTCTTGTCTTGCGCGACCGGCGGGCGGGTCCTTCGGGACCCGCCCTTCCTTTTCGGGATGCCCCCGCTGCTGCCTTGCCGATGACTGCCCAAGGCCCTTCGCAGGGCCGCGCCTTCCCGCGCAGAGATCCTTGTTGATTTGCATGATAAAGATACCCTAGCTTAACATCCAGTCATGAGCGGCTTCGGATGGGGAAACCGGTTTCGCACGTCCATGTCAGGCATGACGCTTCTAGGGAGGAGGCCAAGGATGAAGACATACTGGACAAGGGCCGCGGTTCTGGCGGTCGCACTGGGCGCGGGATCGGCCCCGGCCTGGGCGGAGGTGACGATCGGCTATCTTGCGGCGATGACCGGCTCGACCGCCGACATGACCGGAGAGGCCGGCCTGCATGGCGTGAAGCTGGCCATCGAGGATTTCGGCGGCCAGGTCAATGGCGAGCCGATCACGGTTCTGGTCGGCGATCATCTGGGCAAACCCGACGTGGGGCTGTCGATCGCGCGCGAATGGATCGACCAGAAGGATGTCAACATCCTGATGAACGTGGACAATTCCGCAGTGGCGCTGGCCGTCAGCGACCTGATCCGCGACAAGGATGTCGCGATGGCGATGGGATCGTCCACCAGCAAGCTCATCGGCGAAAGCTGCGGACCCAACCAGATGATGATGCTGCTGGACAACACCGCGCTGGCGCGTGCCGTCGTGCTGCCGCAGATCGCCGCGGGCAGCGACAAGTGGTTCTTCATCACGGTGGATTATGCGCTCGGCCACGACCTTCAGGCCCAGGCCACGAAGGCCATCACCGAGGCCGGCGCCATGGTCGTCGGCTCGACGGTCCACTCGCCGCAGGCCACCGACTTCTCGGCGCAACTGCTCGAGGCGCAGGCGTCCGGCGCCACCAACATCGCCCTGGCCACCTTTGGCGCGTGGCAGAACACCATCACCAAGCAGGCGCAGGAGTTCGGGATCGAGGCAAGGCTGTCGCCCTTTTACCTGGCGGACACCGACATCAAGTCGGCCGGGCTGGACGCGCTTCAGAACGTCAGCGGCGCGATCCAGTTCTACTGGGACCAGAACGACGCCACCCGCGCCTTTGCCGAGCGGTTCCGCGCGGGCTTCGGCCGTCCGCCGGTCTTCACCAATGCCTACATGTACGAATTCACCCGGCATTACCTGAAGGGGGTCGAGGCCGTCGGCAGCACGGACGCCGCCAAGGTGACCGAATGGATGCGCCAGAACCCGATCGAGATGATCAACGGGTCCGAAGCCACGATCCGGGCCGATGGCTACACGCTGCGCGATGTGTATTCCTATCGGACCAAGACCCCGGCGGAAAGCAAGGGGGATTGGGACTATCTCGAGATCACCGGCACCATCGCGGCCGATGACATCGCCCCGCCGCTGGCCGAAAGCACCTGCCCGCTGGTCAAGGGCTGAGAACCCGAAGGATCGCGGGCAGGGCCATGTCGTGCCCTGCCCGCGCCCGGAACGACACAAGCCGGATGGCGGAAAAGCCGCAATCCCCGGGGGGAGACGCACGTGACGCAGACGGTACTCGAGGTACGGGGCCTTACCAGGCGCTTCGGCGCGTTCAAGGCGGTGGACGGGGTCGATCTCGACATTGCCGAAGGCGAGATTCATGCCCTGATCGGCCCGAACGGGGCCGGAAAGACGACCTGCTTCAACCTTCTGACCGGCAGCCTGCCGGCGAGTTCCGGCACCATCCGCTTGCGCGGAGAAACGATTTCCGGCCTGGGAATGGACCGGATCGCGCAGCGGGGGCTGGTGCGGTCCTATCAGATTTCCTCGATCTTTCCCGATTTCACCGCGCTGAACAACGTCCGCTTTGCCCTTCAGCAAGGGCGGCGGACGAATTTCGATTTCTGGCGGTCCGAGCTGAGCCTGACCGGCCTGAACGACGCGGCCATGGGGCTGCTGGACGACCTGGGCCTTTCCGACTGGGCCGAGGTGCGCGCCGGCGACCTGCCTTACGGCCGCAAGCGCGCGCTGGAGATCGCGACGACGCTGGCGCTGGACCCCCAGGTGCTGCTGCTCGACGAGCCGACCAGCGGCATGGGGCGCGAGGATATCGGCCGCGTCACCGACCTGATCCGCAAGGTCGCGGCGGGCCGGACCGTCGTGATGGTGGAACACAACCTGCCCGTGGTGAAGGGGCTTTGCGAACGGGTGACGGTCCTGGCCCGCGGGCAGGTGATCGCGCGCGGCACCTATGACGAGGTGGCGGGCGATCCCCGCGTGGTCGAGGCCTATCTGGGGAAAGCCCATGCTTGAGATCCGCAACCTGCACGCCTGGTACGGCGAAAGCCACGTGCTGCACGGCGTGACCATGGACGTTCCCGAGGGCAGGGTCGTGTCGCTGCTGGGGCGCAACGGCGCGGGCAAGACCACGACGATGCGCGCCATCATGGGCCTGATGGGCCGGACCGAGGGCGAGATCAACTTCGGCGGCGCCAACCTGCTGACGCTTCGCCCCCACCGGATCGCCCGCAAGGGCATCGCGCTCTGCCCCGAGGACCGGGCGATCTTTCCGTCGCTCAGCGTCAAGGAAAACCTGCTGCTGCCGCCCGTGATCGCCAAGGGCGGCATGAGCGTCGAGCAGATCTACCAGCTGTTTCCCAACATCCGCGAACGCGGGTCCAGCCGGGGAACGCAGCTTTCGGGCGGCGAGCAACAGATGCTGGCCATCGCGCGGATCCTCAGGACCGGCGCGCGGGTGCTGCTGTTCGACGAGCCGACCGAGGGGCTGGCCCCGGTCATCGTCCAGCAGATCGCCCGCACGATCGCGGACATCAAGTCGCGCGGCTACACCATCCTGCTGGTCGAACAGAACGCGCATTTCGTCGAGGGCCTGGCCGACATTCATTACCTGATCGAGAACGGAGCCATCGTGGACCGGCTGGAACCTGTGGAATTCGCCCGGCAGATCGGCCGCGTGGCCCAGCTGCTCGGCGTCTAGGAGGAAGCGATGCCATTCGATCTGAACGTCAACCTGCTGATCAGCCAGATGGTGCTGGGGCTGGTGAACGGGGTGTTCTACGCCATCCTGTCGCTGGGGCTGGCCATCATCTTCGGCCTGCTCGGGGTCATCAACTTCGCGCACGGGGTCTTCTTCATGCTGGGGGCGTTCATCGCCTACATGCTGCTGGAAACCATGGGCATCGGCTATTGGGGCGGGCTGGTCATCGCGCCCTTGATCGTGGGGTTGATCGGCATCGCGGTGGAGATCCTGCTGATCCGCCATCTCTACAAGCTCGACCATCTTTATGGCCTTCTGCTGACGCTGGGGCTGGCGCTGGCCATCGAGGGGCTGATCCGCATCGTCTTCGGCCAGCAGGGACTGCCCTATGCCATCCCGCCCAGCCTTCGGGGCGCGGTGAACTTGGGGTTCATGGTCCTGCCGCTTTATCGTGCCTGGGTGGTGGTCGCGGGCATCCTGCTGTGCGTGCTCACGTGGATCGTGATCGAATGGACGCCGCTTGGCGCCAAGCTGCGCGCCGCCACCGACAACCCCGCGATGGTCCAGGCCTTCGGCATCAACGTGCCGGTCATGCTGACGCTGACCTATGCCGCAGGGGTCGCGCTGGCCGCCGTCGGGGGCGTGATGGCGGCGCCGATCATGTCGGTCGATCCCGCGATGGGGACGAATGTGGTGATCGTCGTCTTTGCCGTGGTGGTGATCGGCGGCATGGGGTCGATCCTGGGGTCCATCCTGACGGGCCTCGGGTTGGGGCTTCTTGAAGGGATGACCAAGGCGATCTTCCCCGAGGCGTCCTCGACCGTGATCTTCGTCGCCATGGTCGCGGTGCTCATCATGCGCCCGCGGGGCCTTTTCGGGAAGACGGCATGACCAGCCCGGCCACGAAACCGCAGGACAGGGAAGCACCCCGCATGACCGAACGCACCACGCCCCAGTTCCTGGGCTTCACCCCGGCCCGGGCCGCGTTCTTTCTGGTCTTCGCCGCGGTCGTGGCGCTTTCGCCGCTGGTGCTCTATCCGATCTTCCTGATGAAGATCTACTGCTTCATCATCTTTGCCTGCGCCTATAACCTGCTTCTGGGCTATACCGGGCTGATGAGCTTCGGTCACGCCGCCTTCTTCGGCGCCGGGGCCTATCTTTGCGGCCATGCGGCGGCGCGGTGGGGGCTTTCGCCCGAACTCGCGGTGCTGAGCGGCACGGTCTTTGCCGGTCTGCTGGGGCTTGTCTTCGGCTGGATCGCGATCCGCCGGCAGGGGTTGTCATTCGCCATGATAACCCTGGCGCTGGCGCAGATGATGTATTTCATCGCGCTGAAGGTCCCCTTCACCGGCGGCGAGGACGGGATTCAAGGCGTGCCGCGCGGCCATCTGTTCGGCATCATCGACCTGTCGTCCAACACCGCGCTTTACTGGACGCTGGCGGTGATCGTGCTGGCCGTCGTGGCGCTTTACAACCGCATCGTCCATTCCCCCTTCGGACAGGTGCTGCGCGCGATCCGCAACAATCCCGAACGCGCCCGGTCGCTGGGGGTGAACGTGGACAGGTTCAAGCTGGTCTCCTTCGTGATCTCGGCGGCGATGAGCGGGTTCGCGGCCTCGCTCAAGACGGTGGTCTTCGGCATCGCCTCGCTGACCGACATCTCGGTGAACGTCTCGACCGAGGTGGTGCTGATCAACCTGGTCGGCGGGATCGGGACGATCTTCGGCCCGGTGGCGGGAAGCTACATCATCCTGTCGCTGGAACATTTCCTGTCCCCCTACGGACCGTGGTTGCTGCTGATCCAGGGGCTGGTGTTCATCATGTTCGTGCTGGTCTTCCGGCAGGGCGTGGTGGGCGGGCTGCAGAAGAAGCTGAAATCGCATCTTTGATCCGCGGGCGGACGGATCGTCCGGGCCGTCTTGCCCGCTGGATGCGCCGCGTGGGTCAATGCCACTTGCAGCGGCATGGTGATGTCTCTGGCAAACAATAAGGATGCGCATATAACCGACCTGCGCCGCCTCTTCCCGCCAGGTGCAAGGCCGCGACCGGGTTCCTGCCCCGCCCCATCCCCTCACCCCTTGGCAGAAGGGAGGCCAAGATGAGCTTGCCCCCAAGCGGTCCTGCGGGTCCGCGGCGCGGCCACAGCCCGCAGGCACGCGGCTTCTGCTGGGTGATGCTGGCGTTCTTCCTGTTCTCGGTTTGCGACATGATCACCAAGCAGGTCTCGACCGGCTATCATCCCGCGCAGGTGGCCTGGGCGCGTCAGGCCGGGCTTTTCGTCGGCACGGTGGCCCTGCTGTCCATGGGCGGGTGGTCGGTCCTGCGCTCGCGGCGGCCGGGATTGCAGTTCCTGCGCGGCGCGACCGCCGTCGTCTCGACCGTGTCCTTCGCGGCGGCGCTGCGCTATCTGCCGCTGGCCGATGCGACAGCCGTCACCTTCGTCGCCCCGCTGCTGATCACCGCGCTTGCGGCCGTCCTGCTGAAGGAGCGTGTCAGCCCGATGCGGTGGGCCGCCGTCGGAGTGGGGCTGGCCGGCACGCTGATCATGCTGCGCCCCGGCGCAGGGGTCGCCCACCCGGCGATGCTGCTGGTCCTGCTGTGCGCCGCGACCTATGCGCTGCGCCATATCCTGTCGCGCATCCTGACGGGCACGGACCCCCTGCGCACCACGATCGCCTGGTCCAGCCTGGTCACGACGCTTTCGCTGTCCGCTGCCCTGTCCCTTGTCGGCACCATTCCCGACAGCCTGCACGATGTGCTGATGTTCCTGGGCATCGCCGTCACCGCCGCATGTGCCGAACTGGCCTTGATCCGGGGATTCGCGCTGGCCCAAGCCGCAACGCTGGCCCCGGCTCAATACACGCTGATGGTCTGGAGCGTCCTTTGGGGCGTCCTGATCTTCGACCAGTTCCCGGATTTCTGGACGCTTGGCGGTGCGGCGATCATCATCGCCTCGGGCGCCTACAGCGTCTGGCAGGAAGCGCGGGAACGCTAGCAACCGTGTTCCCCGCCAGTTGCCGGATTGCCCGCCGGTTACATGCATGGTTACAGTAAGGATGTATATCAAGGGGAGGCAAGGAAGATGAAACCGGTCCTGGACCATATCGGAATCGCGGTGCCCGCGCTGGAGCCGGCGCTGGAATTCTATGGCGCGACGCTGGGCTTGGGCGAGCCGATCATCCGCCTGATCCCGGAACTGGGGCTGCGGCTTGCGTTCTTCGACAACCCGGACGGGCCGATCATCGAGCTGGTCGAAGCCTCGGGCAAGACCGAGCTTCGGCACGGCGACGTGGTGGTGGCGCTGGAGGTCGAGGACCTTGACGCCGCCATTGCGCAATACCGCGCGCGCGGTCTCAAGGTTCATGACCAACCCGCGACCGAGAACCTGCCGCTGCGACGGGGCTGGATCACCAAGGGCGCGGGACATGGCACCGTGGTCGAGCTGTGCCCCAAGGGCGCGGTCGCGGCCTTTGTCCGGGGAACGCGCGGCTAGCCGGGCGTCGGCACCGCGCCGCCGCAGCCGGAAATCACCTGTCCGGCGACATGGCCGGACAGGCCGCCGGCGCGAAAACGCCACGATCCGCGGACCGCTGCCCGGTTGCCGCCCCCGCGATCAAAGATGGTCGGTGGGCCGGATCACCACCTCGGACAGCGCGACCCGGCGCGGCCTGGTGACGATATGGGCGATCGCCTCGGCCACGTCCTCGGGGTGCAGGTGTTCCACCTCGGACAGGATCCGCGACAGCCGGGCCTGCGCGGTCGGGGCCTGATGGTCGAACAGTTCCGTGCGCACCGCCCCCGGCTCGACCACCGAGACGCGGACGTTGCGGCGGGCGAATTCCTGCCGCAACGCCTCGCTGAAGGCAGTGACGCCGAACTTGGTGGCATTGTAGACGCCCACCGTGCCCGCCGCGACCCGGCCGGCGATCGAGCTGATGTTGACCACGTCCGCCACGCCGCGCCCGGCCTTCGCCGCCTCGACCAGGTGGGGCAGCGCCGCCTTGGTGGCCGCCATCAGCGCCATCAGGTTCAGATCGACCATCCGTTCCCATTCCGACAGCGGGCGTTCGATGGAATCGCCGTTCAGCATGACGCCTGCGGCATTGACGAGGATGTCCAGCCGCCCCCCGGCCGCGACCGCGTCCGCCACAAGCTGCGCGGGCACGCCGCGCTGCGCGATGTCGGCGGCCAGCACCCGCGCCTCGCCGCCCGCCTCGGCGATCCGGCCCGCGATGTCGGCCAGCCGCTCGGCCCGGCGCGCCGCCAGGATGACGCGTGCCCCCTGCGCCGCAAGTTCGATCGCCGTCGCCGCGCCGATCCCGCTGGACGCACCCGTCACCAGCGCCACGCATCCTTCCAGCCGCTTCGTCATTCATCTCTCCTCGGGTTCGATCCGACGCTGCCGTGCCGCCAGGCGGGCGTGGAACATCAGTGCCCCGCCCGGGCGATCCGCTTGTTTCCGGGGCGCGCGATGCACCCACGCGCGCCTGCCCTGCAGTCCGCGTTCAGTTGGGGTGAAGAACGGCGCCCCCATCCGCGCAGATCACCTGTCCGGTAACATAGCGGGACAGGTCCGTGACCAGGAACTCGACCACGCCCGCACAGTCGTCCGGCTCGCCCAACCGGCGCAGCGGCAGGGATTCGGCCTGCGCGTTGGTGCCGATGCCGCGCGCGGCGGCCTGCGCCGCGACCCGTGCGGTCATGATGATCCCGGGCGAAAGGGCGTTCACCCGGATGCCGCAGGGACCAAGCTCGGCGGCAAGCGTGCGGGTCAGCGAGGCCACCGCCGCCTTGGAGGCCCCATAGACGGCAAGCAGCCCGCCCGGCAGCGTCGAGACGCCCGTCTGCGACGTGACGTTGACGATCACGCCCGCCCCTTGCGCCTTCATGATCGGCACGGCGGCCTGGCAGCACAGCAGGGTCGTCCGCAGGTTTGCGTCCATGAGCAGGTCATAGTCGGCCTGCGTCGTCTCGCTGGCCCGGGGACCGCTTTCCCGGGCGATGGCACCGCCGGCGTTGTTGACCAGGATGTCCACCCGGCCAAGGGCTGCCATCGTTTCGTCGAACAGCCGCGCCACGTCGGCCGGTCTGGAAAGGTCGCCCTGCACGCCGATGGACCGGCGGCCCATCGCCTCGATCTCCCGGGGCACGGTATCGGCGCCCAGTTGTTCGCCCCAGTCCCGCGCGCCGTCAAGGTTCAGGTCCGCGATCACCACGTCCGCGCCCAAGCCCGCCAGCCGCAGCGCATAGGCGCGCCCCAACCCGCGCGCGGCGCCCGTGACGATTGCCACCTTGCCGGCCAGTTGCCCGCTCATGCCGTTTCTCCGTCCCGATGGAAGATCACCGCCTCGTCCAGCCCGGCGCGGCCGACGCGCGCGCTGTTGGCCTCGACGGCCGGGTCCTCGTATCCGAACGAGATGCCGAAGATCAGCCGGTGCGTGTCGGGCAGGCCGAGATGGCCGCGGATGATGCCGGGATACAACCCCAGTGCCCCCTGCGCGCAGGAGGAAATCCCGCGCGAGGTCAGCAGCAGCATCAGCGTCTGCGCATAGATGCCCAGATCCACCGCCTCGCGTTCCTGGAACGTGTGGTGCAGGAAGATCAGCGCGGCGTGCGGGGCGCCGAAAAAGTCCAGGTTGCGGCGATAGGCCCAGTCCCGGCGCGGGCGGTCGTGCCGGTCGATCCCCATCGCGCCGTAAAGCTGCACGGCCGCGTCGATCTGGCGTGCCCGGTAGACGCCCTCGAACTTGCGGTCGGCGGTGAAATCGGGATCGGGCGCGATCCCGGCCTCGGCCGCCGCCACCATCTTGCGGCCAAGGCTGCGCAGGCTTGGCCCGGACAGGACATGCGTGATCCATGGCTGGATGTTGCAGTTCGAGGGCGCGAGCTGGGCAAGCCCCAGAACCTCGCGCAGGGTGTCCTGCGGCACCTCGTCGGGCAGGTAGCCCCGCACGGAACGGCGCTCGGCCAAAGCTTCGTCGAGGGTCATCATGCCGGCTCTCCCCTACAGGCCGCTGCGCGCGGCGATTTCCATGCCGCGGCGGGCATAGGCCAGGGCAAGCCTGCGGCCCACCTGCGCGGAATCGGGCAGGGTGCTGTTGCCCTGCTCGCCCCGCCAGGCGACGCCCGCGCTGCCGACCGCCCCCCGGAACATGGCGAAGGCCCGGTGGAAATCGCTTATCCGTTCGGTGGTCCCGGCCTCGGCGTAATAGGCTTCCAGGTAATCCGCCTCGGCCGGGATGCCCTCGGCCGCCAGGTCGATGCCCAGGACGCCGCCGTTCTCGTCCGGGGCCATGTTCCAGGCCTGGGTGTTGAACGCCACATCCACAAGCGGATGGCCCAGCGTCGAAAGCTCCCAGTCGAGCACGCCGATCACGCGCGGCTCGGTCGAGTGGAACATCAGGTTGCCGATCCTGAAATCGCCATGGCACAGGGCCAAAAGCTGGCTGTCGGGGATGCGGTTGCCAAGCCAGAGGATCATCCGGTCCAGGTCGGGGTTGTCGGCGTCGCCCTTGCGGTATTGCTGCCAGAGCTGCGACCAGCGGCTGATCTGGCGTTCGAAGTAATTGCCGGGCCGTCCGAAATCGCCCAGGCCCGCGGCCTGGAAATCAAGCCTGTGGATCGCCGCCATCGTCGTGGCCATCGACGCATAGATCGCGCGCCGCTGGTCCGGGGAAAGGCCGGGCAGCGCATATTCGGTAAAGACACGGCCCTCCAGCCATTCCATCAGATAGAAGGGCGTGCCCAGAAGGCTTGCATCCGCCTCGTAGTGATAAAGGTGCGGGACCGGCACGGCGCTGTCGCGCAGCGCGCCCATCACCCGGAACTCGCGGTCGATGGCATGGGCCGACTTGGCCAGCTTCATGCCCGGCTGCTTGCGCAGCACGGCCCGCCAGCCGTCGGCGGTGACGAAATAGGTCGGGTTCGACATGCCCCCCGCGGTCGGCGCGACCGCAAGATCATGCACCGCCCGCCCCAGGAAACCCTCCAGGAAGCCGCGCAGCGCCTCGATGTCGAGACCGGGACCGGGCGCCAGGGTTTCGGGCTGCGTGTTCATTCCGCCCCCCTGCCTCCGAAGCCAAACAGCTTCTGCGCGATGCGGCGCTTTTGCACCTCCTCCGATCCTTCGGTGATCTTGTAGCGCCGATGGTGGCGATAGATGTGCTCGAACGGCATGTGGCGGGAATAGCCGACGCCGCCATGCACCTGCATGGCGAAGTCCGCCGCCCGGCAGACCAGGTTGTTGGCCATGTAGTTGCAGATCGACACCTCGTCCGACATGGTGGCGGGATCCTGCCGGTCCATCTTCCAGGCGGTGCGGAAGACGTAGTTGCGCACCACCTCGCATTCGGCGTGCAGTTCCGCCAGGGGGAACTGGATCGCCTGCCGCGAGGCGAGGGACTCGCCGAACAGCACCCGGTCCTTGGCGTATTCCACCGCCTCCCGGATGCAATACCTGGCGGCGCCGACGCTGCCCGCCGCCTGGCGGATGCGGTTTTCGTGGATGAACATCATGGCGATCTTCAGGCCCTCGCCCTCGACATGAAGGATGGCGCTGTCGGGCACGCGGACATCCTGCAGTTCCACCTCGGAATGGTCGGTGGGCATGTTGAAGGTCCAGTGGTTCATCACGATCCGGTGGCCGGGCGTGTCGGTCGGCACGATAAAGGCGGTGATGCCGCGCGCCTCTCCGTCCTTGCCGCTGGTGCGGGCAAAGACCAGGTTCGCCTCGGCCCGGCCGACCTGGCTGTTCCAGCGCTTGCGGCCATTGATGATCCAGTGGTCGCCGTCCCGCACGGCCCGGGTTTCCAGCCAGGTCGCGTCCGAGCCATGGCGCGGTTCGGTCAGCGCAAAGCTGAGGTGGCGTTCGCCGGTGATGATCCCTTCGATATAGACCTTTTGCGCCTCGGTGCCGTACTTGGCGATGGCGGGCACGATCGGGAAGTTGCCCACGATCGAGTTCTCGTCCTGCAGGTCGTTGTGCAGGCCCAGTCCCTTGGCGGCCAGATGCTCGCGGATCGCGGCGTTCATCAGGTTGCCCGCCGCCTGGCCGCCGCAGCTTTCCGGCAGGCACAGCCGCAGGTGGCCTGCCTTGTCGGCCCGGCGCTCCATCTCCGACAGCAGCGCGCGCCATTCCCGGCTGGGCGCGCCGTCGTTTTCCCAGTCGGTGCGGTGATATTCGCGGCGGTGGTCGAAGAACCTGATGTTCTCGCGTTCCAGCGGCTTGATCTCGGTCTCGATAAAGGCGTCGAGTTCGGCCAGCTTGTCGGTGATGGCCTGCGGCAGTGTGAAATCCATGTGACTTTTCCGGGCTGGTTGCAGGAATGCGGGGCTTGGATCAAGGCGCCCCCGCGGCGCATGTTTCAGCCGGCGGCGTGTCTGGCCGCCTGCTCCTTCAGCAGGAATTTCTGGATCTTGCCCGAGGCGTTGCGCGGCATGGTCTTGATGACCTCCACCGCCTCGGGCCAGTATTGCCGGGCCGCACCGCTGGCCTCCATCCAGGCGCGCAGGTCGTCCATGGTGAACGGCCCGTCGTCGGCCAGCACCAGGAAGGCACAGGCCCGTTCGCCCATGCGCTTGTCGGGATAGCCCACGACCGCGGCGTCGGTGACGCGGGGGTGGCGGTAAAGGATCGACTCGATCTCGACCACGGGGATGTTTTCGCCGCCGCGGATCACGATGTCCTTGGACCGGCCGTTGATGCGGATATACCCCTCGGGGTCCATGTAGGCCAGGTCGCCGGTGTCGAACCAGCCTTCCGGCCCGCGGCCGTCCAGTCCGGGCCGCTTGTAATAGCCCAGGAACTGCTGCGCGCCGCGGAACCACAGCCGTCCGGTCTGGCCCTGCGGGAGGGGGGTCAGGTTCTCGTCGGCGATCAGCAGCTCCACCCCCTCGACCGCGCGGCCGTCGGTGGTGGCGGATTTTTCCTGCGCGCGTTCCGGTTCGGTCAGGCTGCCCGCAAGGCTTTCGGACATGCCCCACAGCGACGACACGCCCAGCTTCATCATGTCGCGCGCGCGTTCGATGACGACGGGCGGGATCTGCGCGCCGCCGCACAGGAAGGTGCGCAGCCCCGGCACCGGCCCGCCATGGGCGATCACGGTGCAGATGTCGGACAGGAACGGCGTCGCGGCGGCCATGTGGGTCGCGCCCTCGCGCACCATGATGTCCACCCCGGCCTCGGGTTCCCAGATGTCCTGCAGCACCAGCGTCCCGCCGCAATGGATCGCCTGCACCATCATCGCGGTATAGCCGGTCATGTGCCCGAAGGGGGCGACCGCGAAATGCACGTCGTCGGCCGTCAGTCCGAAGCGGTTGCCAAGCGCGGTGACGCAGGCGACCTGCGTGTTGAAGCAATGCATCACGCCCTTCGGCTCTCCCGTGGTGCCCGAGGTGTACATGAGTATCGCCATCTCGCCGGGATCGGCCGGCGTGCCCCGGTCTGCCGGAACGGGCGCGGCGCCCGAGTTCATGATCAGCCGGTCGAACGAACGCGGGCCGTCGTCGTCCACGACGATCACGTGCTCCAGCGCGGGAAGCTCGGGCTTCAGCCGGTCGATCATCGCCGGGAAGTCGTGCCCGCGAAAGCCTTTCGGGATCAGGATCGCCCTGGTCCCGGCAAAGCCCAGCATGAAGCGCAGTTCGCGTTCGCGGAAGATGTGCATCAGCGGATTGGGCACCGCGCCGATGCGGCAGACCGCAAAGGCGGCGACCACGAATTCCCACCAGTTCGGCAGCATCAGCCCCACGATGTCGCCCGGACCGACGCCCAGGGCGCGCAGCGACCC
The DNA here is from genome assembly GCF_009708075.1 of Paracoccus lichenicola. GTDB lineage: Bacteria > Pseudomonadota > Alphaproteobacteria > Rhodobacterales > Rhodobacteraceae > Paracoccus > Paracoccus lichenicola. The sequence continues at coordinate 25,630 of NZ_WMBT01000014.1, forward strand.
CGCGGCCTGCGCCACCGCATCGCCCAGTTCGGCATAGGTCATCACCCTGGCCGGACGGTCGAAGCCCCGGTCCTTGCGATAGGCGACGACGGCCCTCTTGTCCGGCGATCGGGCGATCGCCGCCTCCAGCAGATCGTCGAAGGTCTTGTCCTGCCACCAGCCAGCCGCCCTCATGGCGCTGGCGTGCGCCGCAAGATCGAATCCGTCGGTCATGGTTCCTCCTCCTGCCGGGGCATCAGCGCGGATTTGTCGGCTTGGCGAAATCCGCAAGATGATACGCTCGACTACTATATCCAAGCATAGCAAAATCGGGTGCGTCAAGCTTTCCGTGCCGCCGGGACGCACCGCGGACCCCGGCTTTCGCGGGGTGCGGTCCCTGCCCGTTCAGTAAACGAACTTTCCCGCCGGATGGGTGGCGGAAATTCCCCCGTCCACCGGCAGCAGCTGGCCGTCCATGTAGGCGGAATCGTCCGAGGCGAGGAAGGCCGCCACCGCGGCCATGTCATCGACATGACCCGGACGCTGCATCGGGGTCAGCTTGCCCAGCCGGTCCTCCTTGCCCGCCTGGCGCGCCCAGTCGAACATCGGCTTGGTCAGGCCCGTTTCCGTCAGGCCGGGCAGGATCGCGTTGACCCGCACATTCCGGCCGGCAAAGGCGCAGGCCGCCGTCATGGTCAGGTGGTTCACGCCGGCCTTGGCCGCGCCATAGGCTTCGGTGCCCCCCCGCGCGCGCAGCGAGCCGGTCGAGGAGTTCAGGATGATCGAACCGCCGCCATGATCGGCCATGTGCCGGCCCGCAAGCTTGCAGGCGATGAACGCGGGAATCACGTTGTCGCGGAACATGCCTTCCCATTGCTCGACGGTCTGTTCGGTGAAGGGCATCACGGAGTCGGTGTTTCCGGCATTGGCGAAGAACACCTCCAGCCCGCCCAGTTCGCCCAGGCAGCGGTCGATGGCGTCCTGGACGGCGGCCTCGTCCCCGGCGTCGGCGACATGGGCGATGCAGGTGCCGCCCGCGGCGCGCACCCGTTCCGCGGTTTCCTGCAAGGGGGCCTCGCGCCGGCCCATGGCCAGGACCAGCGCGCCCTCGGCCGCGAAGCGCAAGGCGCTTGCCCGTCCGATGCCGCTGCCTGCTCCGGTGATGATCGCCCTTCGGCCTTCAAGACGTTTCAAGTTCCCTCCTCCCGGACCGCTCTCCCCGGTCCGTTCCTGGCCTGACTATATGCCAAGGTGAAGCTACGCTATCACAAAGTAAACAAGCTTTCCATCTGTGTGACCAATCCAGGCCGCATTTCGCGGACCCGGAGGACGACGGCCCGGCCGCCCATCGCGGCGCAAGCGCAAGGCCAGGCCCATGCGCCGCCGGCCGGGGCGGCGGGTCCGGGCGTCACCGCACCAGGTCCAGCAGGGTCCGGTCCTTTTCCTCGATGATGGCCAGCTGGTCCCGGCGGATGAGCCGGTTGGCATGGGCCAGCGTTTCGGTAAAGGCGAAGCCCATCTGATGGGGATCAAGCTGGCGATGAAACAGCAGGGGGACCAGTTCCGCCGCCGAATGCGGGCGGCTGGCGCAGGCGGCCAGGATGATGCCGCAGCGGTTCTCGTGGTGCCGGATCAGTTCGCGGCAGCGGGTATGCAGCCCCCGGAAGGGACGCCGGTGCCCGGGCAGCACCAGCACGTCGCCGGGAATTTCGGCCTCGATCAGCCGCAGGCTGCGCATGAAGTGCCCCAGGGGATCGCTTGTCGGCTCGGTCGCCTCGACGCTGATGTTGGGGCTGATCTTTTCCAGCACCTGATCGGCGGCAAAGAAAAGGCCCTCGTCGGGGGAATGAAGCATGACCTGTTCCGGCGCGTGCCCGTCGCCGGTCAGGACGCGAAAGCTGCGGCCGCCGATGGTCAGGCTGTCGCCATGGACAAGGCGCTGGAAGGTCGTGGGAAGGGGCGCGACCCGGTGCAGGAACTCCTTGCCCTGGATCGCCACCAGACCGGCGGTTTCCGCACTCATGCCATGGCGCAGGAAGAAATCGAAGTTCTGCCGGACCGCCTGCTCGTTGCGCCCCTGCGAGATCAGCTGACACAGCGCATAGCTGCTGAGGCTGGTCAGAAGCTGCGCGCCGTGGCGTTCATGGAACCAGCCGGCCAGGCCGATATGGTCGGGGTGGTAATGGGTGATGATCACGCGGCTGATCCGCAGCCCCGACAGTGGGCCGGCGAACAGCGCCTGCCAGACCGCAAGCGCCTCGGGCGTGAGGATACCCGTGTCGATCACCGCCCATCCATCGTGGTCCTGCACCAGGAAGACGTTCACGTGATCCAGAAGGTAGGGCAGCGGGATCCTGACCCACAGCAGCCCGTCCGCGATGGCCTGCACCTCGCCATAGGCGGGCGGCTCGGCAAAGGGAAACTCCAGGCTGGAAGGGTTGGTCATGGGGAAATCTCCTGACGATCAATCGGCCCGAGGCCAAGCTGTTCCATGATGCGGGCGCCCCGCATCCGCGTTGATGCATCGCGCGGCCGCCGCCCGACCAATAGCGCGGTTCGTTCGGCATACGCCACCGCCGCGACGGTGCGGTCCGGGGGTGGAAGGATCAAACCGCAGGCCAGGCTTGCCATATTCGTTTGTATGCGTATCATAAGCTGGGAAATCAATGCCCGAAGCCGGCGCGAGAGGCGATCATGCTGCAAGACCCTGTCCTGGTGGACCAGACGAATCCGCGCGTCGCCGTCATCCGGCTGAACCGCCCGGCGCGGCTGAATGCCTTTGACGACGCGGCCGTCGATGCCTTCTTCGCCGCGCTCGACCGGATCGGCGCCTCGGACGCCAGCGCCGTCATCGTCACCGGCGAAGGGCGCGGCTTTTGTGCCGGGTTCGACCTGGGGGCGGCGGACGAGACCCGCGGCGATGCCGTCGAGACGGCCGCCCACTGGACCGGCCGCCAGGAACATTTCGCCGGGCTGGTCACGCGGCTGCGGGCGCTGCGCCAGCCGGTGATCGCCGCCGTCAACGGTCCCGCCTGCGGGGCGGGACTTGGCCTGGCGCTTGGCTGCGACCTGCGCATCTGCTCGGACAAGGCGAAATTCAACGCGGCCTTCATCAAGGTCGGGATGACCAGTTGCGACATCGGCGTCAGCTATCTGCTGCCCCGCGCCATCGGCACCTCGCGCGCGTTCGAGATGATGCTGACCGGCCGGATGGTGGGGGCCGAGGAAGCCTGCCGCATCGGTCTGGTGCATCTTGCGACCACGCCCGAGGGGCTGATGCCCGCCGCCCTTGAGCTTGCCGAGACCATCGCCGAAAACGGCCGGCTGAACACCTGGCTGACCAAGCGGGGCATGTGGGCCAACCTCGAGGCGGGCAGTCTGGCCGCCGCGATCGAGCTGGAAAACCGCAGCCAGATCCTGATGCAGGGCACCGGCAATCTCGAACGCGTGGCCCGCCAGCGCGGGTTCCTGTAAGCATTTTCCCCCGGACGAAAGGCCAGCGGCATGACCATGAATCGAAGCTGGGTGCTGGACAGCCATCCCGAAGGTCCGGCGCGGGCCGAGAATTTCCGGCTGGTCGAAAATCCCGTTCCCGAACCGGGCCAGGGCCAGATCCTGGTCCGCACGCTGTGGCTGTCGATGGACCCCTACATGCGCGGGCGCATCAGCCCGGCAAAGAACTACGCCGCGGGCGTCCGTCCCGGCGAGACCATGCACGGCGGCGGGGTGGGCGAGGTCGTCGTCTCGAACCATCCCGGCTGGCGGGCGGGCGACCTGGTCGAATCGATGAATCTGGGCTGGCAGGAATATGCGGTGATCGCGCCCGATCAGGGCGGCACCGCTGCGGCCAACCGGGTGCTGCCGGACACGCCGCCGCAGGCCGCGCTGTCCTGGCTGGGGATGCCGGGGCTGACCGCCTATATCGGCTTGTTCGAGATCGGCCGTCCCAAGCCGGGCGACACGGTGGTCGTGTCGGCCGCCTCGGGCGCGGTCGGACAGATCGCCGGGCAGATCGCCCGGCTGATGGGCGCGCGCGTGGTCGCCATCGCGGGCAGCGACGACAAGCTGGATTACTGCCGTTCCATCGGCTTCGATGCCGGGATCAATTATCGCACCGCGCCCGATCTGGCGGCCGCCGTGGCCGAGACCTGCCCCAGGGGCGTGGATTTCTTCTTCGACAACACCGGCGGGCCGATCCACGATGCGGTTCTGGCCAATCTTGCCGATTTCGCCCGCGTGGCCATCGTCGGGCGCATCGCCGTCATCGACAAGCCCGCGTCCGAGGATATCGGCCTGCGCTCCAGCGCGCGGCTGGTCGTGACGCGCGCGATGGTCCAGGGGCTGGTCGTCTTCGACTGGTGGCATCGCCGGGACGAGGCGTTCGCCCGCTTGCTGGACTGGCACCGCCAGGGCCATCTGCAATTCCGCGAGGATGTCCTGGACGGCATCGGCGCGGCGCCCGAGGCGTTCCTGCGCATGATGTCCGGGCGCAACAACGGCAAGCAGTTGGTCCGGCTTTAGCCGCGTCGTCCGGCGGGGCGGGCCAAGCCCGCCCCCCTGCTCAGCGCGGGCGGCCGATGCGATAAACCACGCTGGCGCGCACCGAAGGCGCCCCGTCCGCCGTCAGGACGCATTGGCTGAACAGGATGTTCCGGGTCCGGCGCAGGATCGTGGGCTGCGCCTCGACCCATTGCCCCAGCACCACGGGCGCGAAGTAATCCAGCGTCATCGAGATCGTCGGATTGACCTCTGCCAGTTCCTGGTAGCGGCTGATCGGCGTGATGTTCATGTCGGCCAGCGTCGCCAGAACGCCGCCATGGCACATGCCCGCGCGATTGAGATGCCGGCGCTTGACCCGAAAGCCGATGGCCGGCGCGTCCCTGTCCAGGCGGACGTAATAGGGACCCGCCAGCCGTTCGGATTCGGCGCAATCGGCCAGCGGCACGAAACCGGAAGGCGGATCGTCCGCCTCCTCGGCCTGGACCGGGATCGGCTGCTCATCCATTCCCGTTGCCGTCAGATCATGTTCATCCCGCCCGAGACCGAAATGGTCTGGCCGGTGATGAAACCGGCGTCATCGGACGCCAGGAAGGCGACGATGCCGGCATAATCCTCGGGTTCGCCCATGCGGCGCAGCGGGATGCCGCGCACCATGGCGTCCTTCCATTTCACCGCATCCTCGCCCGTGCCCAGCACCGAGGCCATCATCGGCGTGTTGGTCGGTCCCGGGCAGACCGTGTTCAGCAGCACGTTGCTGCGCGCCAGTTCCCGCGCCATGGACTTGGTGAAGGCGATGACGCCGCCCTTGCAGGCGGAATAGACCGCCTCGGTCGAGGTGCCGACACGGGCCGCATCCGAGGCGATGTTGATCACGCGCCCGCCCTTGCGGCCGACCATGTGCGGGCAGACCGCCTTGTGGGTGTTCAGCGGGCCGCGCAGGTTGATGGCGATGATCTTGTCCCACAGGTCGCTGTCGGTCTGCAGGAACATCGCGGGCTTGTCCCAGCCGGCATTGTTCACCAGCACCCAGACCGGGCCGAGATTGGCCTCGACATCGGCGACCGCCGCGTTCACCGCAGCCTCGTCCGCCACATCCAGGCCATAGATCCTGACCTCGACCCCGCTGGCGCGGGCTTCGGTGGCGGTTTCCTCGGCCAGATCCGGCTTGAGGTCGAAGATGGCGACATTGTAGCCGTCGCGGGCAAGGCGCAGGGTGATGGCGCGGCCGATCCCCTGGCCACCGCCGGTGACGATGGCAGTCTTGGTTGTGCTGGACATTGGTCGGTTTCTCCTCCTACGGCGGGGATGCAGGGGATCCTGCCGCACAGGCCCCTCCCGGAATTAACTTAGCAACAATACGATATGCTTGCATACGGTGTCGAGCAACAAAATTCTCGCCCCGCGCCGCGTTCCGCTTTACAGATATGATGTATGTCCATACCATAATGAAGCAAACAAATTCATGCCAAGGATCGCGACCATCGTATCGGTGTCCCGGTCATTGAGGAGGAGGAAGCCGTGCGATCATTCAGGAAGGTCATCGTGAGCTGCGCCATCACCGGCTCGATTCACACCCCGACCATGAGTCCCCATCTGCCGGTCAGCGCCGAGACGATCGGAACCCAGGCCATCGACGCCGCCCGTGCCGGGGCGGCGATCCTGCATCTGCACGCGCGGGTCGAAGGGACCGGCGCACCGTCACAGAAGCCCGAGGACTATGCCCGCTTCCTGCCGCGCATCCGCGACAACTGCGACGCGGTGATCAACATCACCACCGGCGGCGGACTGGGCATGTCGCTTGAAGACCGGCTGGCCCCCGCGCTGGCCTTCGCGCCCGAGCTTGCCTCGATGAACATGGGGTCGCTGAACTTCAACATCTCGGGCGCCGCCGCCAGGATCAAGGAATTCCAGCACGACTGGGAACGCCCCTATCTGGAGATGACCAAGGACTTCATCCTGTCGAACACCTTCACCCAGATTGAGCGCGGGATCCGCGCCCTGTCCGAACAGGGCACGCGCTTCGAATACGAATGCTACGATATCGGCCATCTCTACAACCTCGCGCATTTCCTGGATCGCGGGCTGGTCGATGGGCCGCTGTTCGTGCAGGGCGTGTTCGGGATCCTGGGCGGGATCGCCGCCGAAACCGAACATCTGCTGCACATGCGCCGCACCGCCGACCGGCTGTTCGGCGACCAGTACGTGATGTCGGTGCTGGCGGCGGGACGCCACCAGATGCCGATGGCCGTGACCAACGCCACGCTGGGCGGTCATGTGCGCGTCGGGCTGGAGGACAGCATCTATATCGCCAAGGGCGAGCTGGCCACGTCGAACGCGCAGCAGGTCGAGAAGATCACCCGCATCCTGAACGAACTGTCGATCGAGACCGCGACCCCGGACGAGGCCCGCGCGATGCTGGGACTGAAAGGAGCCGCCCATGTCAAGTTCTGAAATCCGCGCGCAAAGCCCCTACAAGCCCGACCTGCTGGCGGGCAAGCGCATCCTGGTCACCGGCGGCGGCACCGGCCTGGGGCTGGAAATGTCGCGCGGCTTTTCCGCCCTTGGCGCCCATGTCTTCATCTGCGGCCGGCGCGAGGACGTGCTGGCCGAGGCCTGCCAGACCATCGCGGCCGAAGGCGGCGCGGCCGACTATCTGATCACCAATGTCCGCGACCCGGAAAGCGTCGATGCGGCGGTGGCGAAGATCTGGGAAAGCGGCCCGCTGACCGGGCTGGTCAACAATGCGGCGGCGAATTTCATCGCCCCCACCGAATCGCTCAGCCCGCGCGGCTATCAGGCGATCACCCAGACGGTCATGGATGGATCGTTCTACGCCACGCTGGCCTGCGGCAAGCGCTGGATCGCCGGCGGGCTGCCGGGCACCGTGCTGTCGAACTTGGTCACCTGGGTCTGGACCGGCTCGGCCTTCGTCACGCCCTCGGCCATGTCCAAGGCGGCGATCCAGGCGATGACCATGTCGCTGGCGGTCGAATGGGGTCCCAAGAACATCCGCCTGAACGCGATCGCGCCGGGTCCGTTCCCGACCCCCAACGCCTGGGAAAAGCTGAACCCGATCCCCGGCTCGTCCGTGGGCGCGACGCAAAAGGAAAAGGTGCCGATGCGCCGTTTCGGCGAGATGCACGAACTGCGCGCCCTGACCGCCTTCCTGATGTCGGATGCCTGCACCTACATCAACGGCGCCACCATCGCGGTGGACGGCGGCCACCACCTGGCCGCGCCCTCGACCTTTGCCGATCTTTCGGATATGAGCGCCGACGACTGGGCAGCGGCGCGCGAGGCGCTGCGGGCCTCGGCCGAAAAGGAAAAGCAGGGCCGCAAGGCCTGATCCCTGCGCGCACCGACAGGAAAGCCCGCCGGACGGCGGGCTTTTTCGGTTCGCATCCCGCGCCCTTGTCGGGCCGGACAGGTCAGGCGCTGGCGCGCTGGTTGTAGTGATCCGCATAGGCTTCGCGCAGGTCCATCTTGCGGACCTTGCCCGTCGCGCTCAGCGGGAACTCGGCGATCTGCACCACGTCGTCGGGCACCCACCATTTCGCCACCTGGCTGCCGATCAGGTCCAGGATGGCGCGCGCGTCCAGCACCGCGCCCTCGCGCAGCCGCACGATCAGCAAGGGCCGCTCTTGCCACTTGGGGTGGTTGGCCGCGATCACGGCGGCCTGGACCACGTCGGGATGGCTGGCCGCGATCTTTTCAAGATCGGAGGAGCTGATCCACTCGCCCCCCGACTTGATGAGATCCTTGTCGCGGTCCACGATCTTCAGATAGCCGTCCGGGTCGATGGTCGCGATGTCCCCGGTGATCAGCCAGCCGTCGCCGTCCAGCGTGCAGTTCTCGGGCTGGTTCAGATAGCCCTTGGCGGCCCACTGGCCCTTGACGCGCAGATGGCCCCGCGCCTTGCCGTCGCGCGGCAGGACGTTGCCCTCGTCATCGACGATGCGGATGCGGGTCAGCGCGGTCTGGCGGCCGTCCTTGAGCAGATAGGGCATCCGGTCTTCCAGCGGCAGGTCCGCATGGCAGTTCAGCAGCGCCCCCGAGGTGCCGAACATGCATTCGGTCATGCCCCAGGTATGGGTGGTGGCGATGCCGTTGTCGTGCAGCCAGGCGATCAGCCGCGGCGCCGCGCCGGCCCCCGACGTGACGACGGATTCCAGCCGGCCCAGATCCAGCCCCTTCGACTGGACATGTTCGATGATGTTGGTCAGGATCGAGGGCACCATGGCCGCGCAGGTCACGCCCTCTTGGACAATGACGCGCTGCAGGTTTTCCGGCGACAGGTTGCGGCCCGGCAGCACCAGCGGAACCCCCGCGTAAAGCGCGCCGAAGGGAAAGTTCCAAGCGTTGGAATGGAACATCGGCGCGACGGCCAGCAGGACGGGCCGCCCGCGGCGCGTGGGCGGCAGCCACCCCATCGAGGTGAAGGTCATCGTCTGCAACACCGTCGCTCGGTGCGAATAAACGACGCCCTTGGGCAGCCCGGTCGTTCCCGAGGTGAAGCAGATGGTCGAGGCGGACCGCTCGTTGAATTCGGGCCACGCGAATTCCGCGGGTTCCGCCGCCAGCCAGTCCTCGTAGGATTCAAGGGCCAGCGGCCCGCCGTCGGGCAGGGTCCCGCGCGGTTCCAGCACGACGAAATGGCGCACATGCGGCAGCTTCCCGGCCAGCTCGATCACGCGCGGGACCAGGTCCGCGTCCAGGAACAGCACCTCGGCCGCGCCTTCGTTGATGACATATTCCAGATGCTCGGAAGTCAGGCGCGGGTTGACGGTGTGGATGGGGCAGCCCATTCCGGTCGCGCCATAGAACACCTCCATGTGCCGGTGCGTGTTCCAGGCCAGGGTGGCGACCCGCTTGCCCAGGGCCATGCCCCGCGCCGTCAGGGCATTGGCCAGCTGCTTGCTGCGCCGGTTCATGTCCAGAAAGGTGTAGCAATGGCGCTGACCCGCCAGGTCGTAGGAGACGATCTCCGTCCGGCCATGCGCCTCGGCGCCATGTTCGTTGATCGCAGAGATCAACAGCGGCAGGTCCATGCTCAGACCCAGAAGATGTGACATCGCTTTTTCCTCCCGCCCGCGGGCTTGTGCCGCGGACCCAATTCCGGTCAGGCCACGGGCCAGGGCCCGAATGCCTAGAGTTCGAACAGGGGGGCGTATTCCTCGGCCGCCATGTCGGCGCTGTCCCCCCCGCCCCTGATCTGCCCCTTGGCCATCACCACGAAGCGGTCGGTGACCGCCCGGATCAGCGCATGGTGCTGTTCGACCACCAGGATCCCGGTGCCGCTTGCGCGCACCTTCAGCAGCGCCTCGGTCAGGACATCGACCAGGACGGGGGCCAGCCCCTCGGTCGGCTCGTCCAGGACCAGCACCTCGGGGTTGGCCATCAGCGCCCGGCCAATGGCCAGCATCTGCAGCTGCCCGCCCGACAGCGCCACGCCCGGCTGGCGGGCGCGTTCGCGCAGGATCGGGAACAGGTCGAAGACGGCGTCCAGGTTCCAGTCGCCCTTGCGGCCCGTCGCCAGGCTCATGCACAGGTTTTCCTGCACCGTCAGGTTGGGCAGGATCATCCGCCCCTGCGGCGAGAACGACACGCCCAGATGCGCGGCGCGATAGGCGGGCAGACGGTCGATGCGCGTGCCGGCGACGTGGATTTCGCCGCCGAAGACGCGGGTCTGGCCGAAGATCGACAACAGCAGCGTCGATTTTCCCGCGCCGTTGCGCCCCAGGACGCCGACGGCTTCGCCGCGATCGACCGACAGCGACAGGTTGCGCAGGATCGTCGCCTTGCCATAGCCCGAGGACAGGTCCGAGATTTCCAGAAAGCTCATGCCGCGGTCCCCAGGTAAGCCGCCACGACTTGCGGATTGGCGCGGATCTCGGCCGGGGTGCCGGTCGCAAGATGGCGCCCCAGATCAAGCACCGTCACCAGGTCGGACAGGGCGAACACCGCCTCGACATCATGTTCGACGACAACGGCGGCGATGTTGCGCTCGGCCGCCAGGTTGCGCAGGTGCCGGAACAAGTGAACGGTCTCCTCGGCGGACAGCCCGGCGCCCGGCTCGTCCAGCAGCAGGATGTCGGGCCTTCCGATCAGGCCAAGCGCGACATCGACGCGGCGCTGCACGCCATAGGCGGCGCGGGTGGCCTCGACATGCAGAACCTCGCGCAGGTCCATCGTGTCGATGATCGCGTCCAGGTCGGGTTCGTCCAGATGGGTGGCGACCAGGTCGAGCTGCTCGAAGATCGTCAGTCCCGGAAAGATCGAGGTCTTCTGGAAGGACCGCGCCATGCCGTTCTTGCGGCGCCACTGGATGGTCTCGCGGCTGATGTCGCGGTCCTTGTAGAAGATGCGCCCGGCACTGGGCCGGCGCTTGCCGACGATGGCATCCATGAAGGTCGATTTCCCGGCGCCGTTCGGCCCGATGATGGAATGGACCTGCCCGCGCTGGCCCAGATCGACCGAGATGTCGGTCAGCGCCTTGAATGCGCCATAGGCGACGGTCAGGTTCTCGACGCGGATCATGCCCGGCCTCCTTTCCGCAGCAGCAGCCGCAGCGGATGCAGGACGCCGCGGGGGATGAACAGGATGACAAGGATCACCGAAATGCCCGTGAACAGCTGGGAATAGCCCATCGCGCCGAATTCGCTGATCGCCCAGGTATAGATGACCCCGCCCAGCACCGGCCCGACGACCGAGGACACCCCGCCGGTGATCGCGGCCAGCAAGGCATTGGTCGAGGTGATGATGCTGAACATCTCGGGCGAGGCGAAGCCGCTTGCCAGCGCCTGAAGCACGCCCGCGACCCCGGCGGCCAGCCCGACCCCGGCAAAGGCAAGGACGCGCGGCCAATAGGTGTCGAAGCCGGAAAAGCGCATCCGCTCCTCGTTTTCCTTGATCGCGCGCAGGCGGACGCCGAAATGTGACAGCGCGACGACCAGGAAGATGCCGGCGACCACCCAGGTCGCGGACCAGATCAACGGCCAGACCCGCGCGGAATCCAGCATGTCCATCGCGTCGATGCCAAGGATCCGCCCTTCGGGCATGAACACCAGGCCGTCGCTGCCGCCGGTCATCCCGCGCAGGCTTGGCAGCGCGACAAGGTGGCGCATCAGTTCGGCCAGCGACAGGCAGATCATCATGAAGGCCAGCGGCTTGACGCGGATGACGATCGCCCCGATCAGGAAGGCCGAGACCAGCGCGGCTAGCAGCGCCAGCGCGGCCGCCGACGGCGCGGAAAACCCGAAGCTGTTCACCAGGATGGCGCAGACGTAAGCCGCGATCCCGTAATAGGTGGCGATCCCGAACAGCACCAGGCCGCATTGATGCATGACGAAGGCCACGCACAGCGCCAGGATGCCGGTGATGAAACCGTTGTTCAGCATCGACTGGAGATAGCCCCCCTCGAGATAGCCCGGCAGCAGGAAACCGGCAAGAAAGACCGCCAGCGCAAGCCCGCCGAAGATCGGCAGGCGCACGCGCGAGGCGGGGCGGAGCGACAGCGTGGCGCTGGTCATTCGGCGCCTCCTCCGAAGTTGAGGCCCTGCGGACGCCACACCAGGATGCCGATCAGCATCAGATAGGGAAGGAGGACGGAAATCTCGTGCAGGTACACGGTGCCGAAGGTCTGCACGAACCCGAAGATCAGCGCGGCGAAGATCGCCCCCCAGATCGAGCCGGTGCCGCCGATCACCACCACGATCATGCAGGTGATGATCATCGCGACATCCATGCCGGGGTCGATCGACAGGTAAGGCCCGACCAACACGCCGGCCAGTCCCGCGAAGGCGGTCGAAAGGGTCGAGATCAGCAGGCTGAGCCGGTCGGCGTTGATCCCCATCATCGAGGACACGTCGGGGGCATGGCTGACGGCGCGAACGAACATGCCCGTCCGCGTCGCGTTCAGCCAGACCGCCAGCGCGACGACCGAACACAGGCCGATCACGGTGATGAACAGCCGATAGACCGGATAATCGGCCCCGAAGATCTTGACCGAGGACGCCAGAAGCGGCGGGGCCGACACCGAAAGCGGCGTGCCGCCATAGATGCGGATGACGATCTGCGCGATCACGATGCCGATGCCGAAGGTGATCAGCGCCACCTCGATCTGCTGGCGCCTTTCCAGCGGCCGCAGCACCAGAAGCTCCAGCAGGACGCCGAAGACCGACATGATCAGCGGCACGAGGATCAGCGCCGCCCAGAAGTTCATGCCCGAGGCGATGGTGTAGCCCAGATAGGCGCCGACCATGTAGATGGCGCCATGGCCAAAGTTCATCACCCGCCGCAAGCCGAAGATCAGCGCCAGACCGCTGGCCATCATGATATAAAGCGAGGAAACGGCCAATGCGTTCAGAATCAATGTGGGTATCATTCCGCCCCTCCCAAAGCGAAAAAGTCCCGGCAGGCCCTGATCGTCGGCCCTTCCCGGTCCCCCCCTGCGACGTATCGGCTGACAGCACAGCGGGTGTTTTGAAACGCTAGCAAACTATACGCTAGCAGTCAACCGGCTGCGCGGCGGAGGGGCTTCCTGTTTCCCCCCGACGGCACGCTGCCCCTTTGCGGCGCGACTTCCTGCGGGACATCCCCGGTCCCCACGCAAGGGGCTTCCCCGCGGACGGATGATTCGCTAGCATACATCATAGCCGGAATGCGCGGGGAGGCGCGGATGAAAGCCCGATCCGACGGGGCCATGAGCAGGCAGGGTCATCGCCATCCGTCGGTCGGGGCGTGCACAGGGTGATCCGCCGTTCGGAAAGCCTGTTGCGATGCTGCTGAACTTCCGCGAGGTTTCGGGCCTGCAGGGCCACGAAGGACGCATGATCCGGCCGGGGATGATCTTTCGCGGCGGCGCCGTCACCGACCCTGCCGCGGCCGCGCGCCTTGGGGATCACCGCGTGACCACGGTCTATGACCTGCGCAACCGGCGCGAGGAGGCCAGCCACCCCTCGGCGCTGCGCGGCCTGGGGATGCGCCTGCCGCTGCGCCATCACCGGATCGACCTTGCCGCGTCGGTCAATCTGGTGCGCGCCGGAACCGCCGACGCCGAAAGCAACCGCGCCGCGATGCTGGGGATCTATGGCGAATTCCACCGCGTGTTCCGGCCGACCTTCAAGGCCGTCCTTGCCGATCTGGCGACGGGCGAGGGACCGGTCTATATCCATTGCGCGGTAGGCAAGGACCGCACGGGGGCCATGACGGCGCTGCTGCTGCTGGCCCTGGGGGTCGGACGCGAGGAGATCAACCGGGACTATCTGCTCAGCAACCGCGCCTGCCAGGAGATCGCGGCCAGCATCCGGCTCCGCCACCCGAACCGGTTGTCCCCGGACGATCCCGCCCTGCGCCCGATCCTGCAGGTCGAGACGGCCTATCTGGACGCGTTCCTGGAGGGCGTGGGTCCGGCCGAACCCTATCTGCGCCGGAAGATCGGGCTTGACGGGGCGGCGCTTGCCGCGTTGCGCCGGCGCTTTCTGGAATGACGGCTGATCGCCCTGGGGAACCGCCCGGGCGGCACGTTCAGCTGTCTTGCGGCATGGCCGGGTCCCGATCGGTTCTCGCGGCCTTCCGTCCTCGTCGCAACGCCGCCCCCTTTCCTTTTCATCACATGTTCGGGTAGTTCGGGCCGTCGCCGCCCTGGGGGGTGGTCCAGACGATGTTCTGCGACGGGTCCTTGATGTCGCAGGTCTTGCAATGGACGCAGTTCTGGAAGTTGATCACGAAGCGCGGCCCCGATGCGTCCTCCACCACCTCGTAGACGCCCGCCGGGCAGTATCTTTGCGCGGGTTCCGCGTATTCCGGCAGGTTCACCCGGATCGGGATCGTCGGGTCCTTCAGCCGCAGGTGGCAGGGCTGGCTTTCCTCGTGGTTGGTGAAGGAGAAGGCCACGTTGGTCAGCCGGTCGAAGCTGAGCCTGCCGTCGGGCTTGGGGTAGTCGATCGGCTTGAAGTCGGCCGCCTTGCCGGTGGCTTCCGCGTCCGTCTTGCCGTGCTTCCAGGTCCGCAGGATGTTGCGCCCCGTCAGCCCCGCCCCCCACATGTCCATGCCGCCCAGCACCAGCGATGGCCACAGACCATAGCGCGACCAGGCGGGCTTCACGTTGCGCACCTTCCGCAGGTCCTGGCCGATGGCGCCCGTGCGCACTGCCGCGTCGTAGTCGGTCAGCCGGTCCCCCTCGCGCCCTGCGGCAATGGCGCGGGCGGCGGCCTCCGCCGCCTCGATGCCCGAGAGCATCGCGTTGTGGTTGCCCTTGATGCGCGGCACGTTGACCATGCCCGCCGAACAGCCCAGCAGCACGCCGCCCGCGAAGGACAGTTCCGGCAGCGACTGCCAGCCGCCCTCGCTGATCGCGCGCGCGCCGTAGGAGATGCGCTTGCCGCCTTCCAGCAGCTCGGCCACCATCGGGTGGTGCTTGAAGCGCTGGAACTCCATGTAGGGATAAAGATACGGGTTCTCGTAGTTCAGGTGCACCACGAAGCCCACCATCACCAGGTTGTCCTCGTAGTGATAG
>NZ_WMBT01000015.1 GCF_009708075.1 Paracoccus lichenicola
GCCGTCCTCCATGATCTGCCAGCCGTTCCAGGCCGCGTTGTTGCTGGGCATCAGCGGGAAGGTATAGGGGTGATAGCCCACCGCGTCGAAATAGCCCTTGGCGCCGGCGGCATACATCTGCTGGAGGTAATCGACCGCGCCCCACATGCCGTTGCCGGTCGAGGGGACAGGTGCCGTTCCGCCGGTGATGACCACGTCGTCGGCGTCCACCGCCTTGATGGCGGTGTAGGCCTGCTTCAGCATCTCGGTATAGGCCTGCGGCGTGATCCCGGCCTTGTTCTGCTCGTTGAAGATTTCCCAGTGATCGACGATGGCGTCATAGCGCGCCGCGGCCGCGGCGGCAAAGCGGCCATAGGCCTGCTGATCGGCGGTGGTTGACATGCTGTCGTTCACCCAGTCGGGCGTGTTGTTCAGAATGGCCGTGATCTTGATGCCCTTGGCCGCGATGGCGTTGAAGACCCGATCGACCAGGGTCCAGTTGAAGCCGCCATTGGCGGTCGGCTGCACGAGGTCCCAGTGGATGTCGATGCGGATCCAGTCCACGCCCATCTCGACGTAATCCTGGAGTTCCTTTTCCATTTCCGCCGTCGAGTTGCCCAACAATTCTCCGAACGGAGTCGCAATTCCCAACTGGCCCGGTGTCACGGGGGAGATCATTTCTTCAGTTCCTTGTGTGTTTGTCGGTCGGCAAAGGGCGCGGCATCAGCCAACCCGTGTCAGCACCAGCACAATCGAACTCGGCAGCAGTCTGCCCACACCACCGAAGGCGCACTCGGCGCCTTCTGGAAGAGCGGGACAGATCCGGACTGATACGGAATTTTCGGAGTCGCGCAGTTTACAACTGAGGGTTGTATTAAACTCGAGAGTTTGGATCAACACTTGTCTTTCCAGGAAAACCAATGATCACGGAATTGTTATATTATATGCAGGAACCATTTCTTCCATCGTGGAAGTAAGTAAATTTTCAATTAGTTTCATGACAATAAGTTCTTGCCAAGTCTGCAAGCGTGCTGGACAGGCAAGGCATCTGGAGGGCGCGTGCTTCGACAATGAATGCCGCGATATGTCAACCATAAGTTGTGAAACGTTGCGGCAAAGGCTTGCCGGTCACCTGCCGTTCATGGCCACCTGCACGATCCTGCCGCCTCTGCGGGTCGGCTTTCGGCAAGGCGGCACGTCTTCGCGGCCGATCATCCACCGCCCTAGGGCTTTTGCTTGCCGGGCGCGCGAAGGTTGGCTCGGGCCGGGGCCTTGTCGGGATGCGGCATGGTCGCAGGAAGCAAGGGCAGGCGGACCCACGGACTTCCCTGCAAGCAGGGGACCGCGCTTCGGATCACTCCTTTCGCCGCCTCCTCCGCCACAGCAGCGCCCCGCCCGCCAGGATCGCCGCGCCGATCGCCAGGTGACGCGAGGTGATCCCCAGCCTGGCCTCGGCGCTGCGCCGGTAACGGGGGTCGAAGAACCGTGTCCGGGCCAGGATGCTGCCCAGCCACCGTTCGGGACGGGGATGCAGGATCCGCAGGCTGCGTCCCTGGGCGCGGCACAACCGGACCAGGGCCGCGACCACGCTGCCCTGGCGGTCGATCTCGGCCGACACCCGGGCGGGATCGCGGCCCAGATGCTCGGCCAGCAGCTCGTCGCGGAAGGCGCGGATCCGGTCGCGCGTGGCCTGGTCAGGCGCCCCGATCGCCACGTCGCATTCGGTGTCGAAGCCCATCGAGCGGCGGTCGATATTGCTGGATCCGATGCGCAGCAGGTTATCGTCCACGATCATGATCTTGGCATGGACATAGACCGGCTCGCCGCTTTTCGTGACGGGATACAGGATGCGGAACCGGCCATGGCGGTCGCGGGCGCGCAGGTGGCGGATCATCCGGCTGCGGGTGACATGCATTGCCTGGTCTTCCAGATGGCCTTGCGCGGCATGGGGGTTGATCACCACCACCTCGGGACCGTCGCGCTCGATCAGGCGCCGCTCGATGGCGCGGGTGATGCTGTCGGCGCAAAAATACTGGGACTCGATATAGATGCAGTCCTGCGCCCCGGCGATGGCGTCCAGATACAGGTCCTCGATCTCGTGGACGCCCGGGCGGGTCTTTTCGGGCGGGGCGGTGCGGGCGATGGCCACGGGGATGTCGCGGAAGGCAGGCGTGATGCTGTCGGGCCAAAGGTCGCCGCCGGGGGCGAAATCCTCCTCCAGCTCGGCGTCATGGGCGCGCGCCCAGCGGGCGCGGGCCAGTTCCGACAAGGCTGCCGCTGCCGGTCCCGACATCACGGTCGAGGCGTCGTGCCAGGGCTGCGCGCAATCCCCGCTTTTCAGGCAGCGCAGCGGGTTGTCGTCCAGATGCTCGCGGTCGTCCCAGCGGCCGTCGGTCATGTCGATGCCGCCGCAAAAGGCCAGGCTGTCGTCGATGGCGACGATCTTCTGGTGATGGCAGGCGCCGATCGGATGGCGGCCGTCGAAGGCCAGATGGATCTGGTCGGGCGACATCAGCTTGACGGCAAGCGCGGGCAGGATGCCGCCCGGCGCGATCAGGGCGCCGCCGCTCCATTTCAGCAGATAGATGTCGAGGTCGGGGCGCCGGTCCACGATGGCCTCCAGGAAGGGTCCGACCTGGTTGGGAAAGCCGTCGGGCGCCAGTCCCCGGGCATCGCTTTCGCCGGGCAGCATCTCGATCTCGAAGTCGAAGTCCCAGCCGACCATCATCACCAGCCGTTCCGCCTTCAGCAGCGCCTCGCGCAGCGCCCGGAAGTAGTACTTGCCGTCGATGATGACCGACAGCCGGTCCGCCGTCTCGACGCGCCAGCAGTTTCGGCCGGGCTGGAAGTTGACCATGATCCGCCTTTTCCTTCAGGTTCTGGACCTGAAAGAAAGAAGCCAGGGGAAAAATCGTTTCATGCAAAGAAGCCGCGAACTTCCGGCGGCCGGATGAAGCCGCCCTGCGGGAACCCTTTGCAATCAGCGGACAATCAGCCTTGGCCGCAAGAACCCCTGATGATGCGGAGGACAGGACCGTGCGGCAGGACGCGGAGGGACATCCGATAAGGGCCGATTATCAGGCCTGAGACCGTGATCCTCGGATCCGTGCGCTCTGCTCCTGACGGGATCGACCCATGCCCTTGGGCTTTCTCGAACCGGCCCTGTCCGTGGCTCATGTCCGGGACCGCAACACCCGTTCAGTCCCGCACGGAAATCCGGCCGGTCACGCCATTGTTTCGCAGGAAAAGGCCGAACGCCCCGCGCGCATCCGTCTGTTCGGGGTCCGGCTGCGGATGAAGCGAGGGCATGAAGGACGGTCCCGGAAGCCGGTTTTCCTTGCTGCCCCAGGTCAGGAAATGCTGAAGCGCCGTTCCGATCCTTCCCTTGCGGATGGCATCGGCAACGTCGGGATAATGATCAAGATACCAGCGGCTGTCGAAGTAGTCGATCGGCTCGATCCCGTTGGGCAGGCCGACCGTCAGGTAATGCCACAAGAGCGTGTTCTCGCGCCCGCGGCCACACCTGCCGCGCAGCACGTGACGGTCCAGGTTTCCGGCGCGCGCGAAATAATCCCGGCTGACGAAGAACTCGTTGGGATCGTAGAACAGTCCCGATCCGATCGCGACGTAATGGGCGATTGCCGAGGGGACCATTCCCGACTCGACCGCGGCGGCGGCGTCGGGATAGGTCCTGGCATAATAGTCCGCATCGAACAGTTCCTCGAAGGACCGATTCAGCCGGAACGCCTTGACCCCCAGCTTGCCCAGGCTGGGCTGGTTGCGCCGCATCCATTCGGCCAGCGTCCCGCTTCCCTCGGTGCGATAGGGATGGGGAAAGGCGCCCTGCAAATCGGTGCTCAGGCGATAGATCTTGCGCATTTCCGCCGCCACCGGCGTGCCGTCGTCGAAGAGGTCATGGGCCGGCGGAACATGTTCCAGACGCGCCTGGCCGTTCCGGGCGATGGCCTGTTCATAGCGCCGCTCGATCTCGGCGATGGCGCCATTGGCCGGGTCGAAGATCTCGCGGATGCGGCGATGGGTTCCCGACGGACCCGTCCCCGAGAAATGATAGGTCAGCAGGGGATAGTCATCGACCCGGAAATTGCGTTCGTCGCCGGTCCCGTCGGGACCGACATCCGGCTGCGCATCCATCCAGATCCGCCGCCCGGAAAGGTTCCAGCTGGCCACGTCGAGGTTTGGCTGCTTCAGGATGCAGACCCCGTCGAAGACCGCCGGAACCAGGTCCATCCAGCGCTGGTCGGTGAACAGCCCAAATTCCCGGTCGTCGAAGCAATAGCGGTCCAGCCGTTCCATCCACCACTTGGCCAGTGCCCGCCCATTGGCGTCGGGCCGGACAAAAAGATGGCCGAGATTGTAGATGCCGTGTTCGGTCACCGACATTTCCGTCAGGCGGACCCCGATATCGGTGGTCTCGACCGACAGGATATGCGGCACAAGCCCGATCGAGGCATTGCCCAGGTAATCCGCCACGGCGGACAGGTCGTTGTAGATGTAAACGTCCGGGTCCAGGTAGACATAGAGATCCGCGTCCGGCTCGGCCTTCATCAGCTCGACCAGGGCGCGGCCCTTGACGGCCGTGCACAGCTCCATGATGTTGTGCTGGAAAATCCAGCCCTCGTCATAGCCCAGGTCGGCCGGCGTCCAGCAGCGGGCAAAGCCGTCGGCCATCGGGTCGATCCCTGGGGGCAGCGCATCGCACAGGCACAGCGTGACCGAGGCGCCCGGCGAATTGCGGCGCGCGCTTTGAACCAGCGCCAGGGCCTTGGCATAATAGTTCAGCGCGCAGCTTGTATAGATGGCGATTTTCACGAACGCTTCCTTCAACCGGCAGCAGGGGCTTCGGCGCGTTCCCGTGCGTAGGCCTGGAGTTCCAGATCGGCAAGCCGCGCCCGCAAGGCCTCGTTCTCGGCGCGGGCCACGGCCAGTTCGCGCCGCAGGGGATTGCTGGCGGGAAGCGGCACGGGCGGGGCATCCGCAAGCCGCGGGGTCCTGCATTCGATGACGGTTTGCAGCCGCCCCTCGCCATGGAGGGAATTGACGATGTGGAGGTCATGGAGGAACATCGAGATGTCCTTGACCCACCCGCTGCGGTCTTCCTCGGTCACGGTGTTGCTGCCGTCGCTGCGGATCGACACGATGCAGAACGGGCGCGGCACGTCCAGGATCAGCGGAAGATCGGCGGATTGCAGAAGCAGCAGGAACAGCGTGAAATCCTCGCTGTAGTCATGCCGGAAATCGAAGCGCCCGACCTGCGAGACGACCCAGTCCCGCGGCAGGATCCCGGCGCAGATCGGCAACTGGTTCACGCCCCCGAACATGTTGCGCCAGCCGCCGGCCGGATAGCGGTGGTGCGCCGTCGCGGAGTCCAGGACCCAGCGTCCGTCGCCGGCCTGGACCCAGCCTTCCTTGCGCAGTTCGGTGTCCATGAAGACCACCGGCATCGTGCCCAGGAAGCGGGTCGTGGACAGGATGGTCAGGGCCTGGAAATGCACGTGGTCGTCATCGTCCACGAAGGCGACATAGTCCTGCGTGGCAGCCTTGATGCCGCCCAGCAGGTTGCGCACGCGGCTGCGTTCGGCCCGCGCGCCGTTCCAGGCCAGGACCAGGGTCAGGGCGGGAAAGTCGATCCGCAGGGCCGCCAGTTCCGCTTCGGCACGGGCGCGGTCGATGTCGGTGCTCAGCACCACCTCGAGATCCAGGTCGTCCGACCGCCAGCGGCTCAGCGAGGCCAGCAGGCGGCGCAGCAGGTGCGGGCGCGAAAACTGGGTGCGGGTGACGATCGACAGGCTCATCCGCCTGCAATGGGGCAGGATGGCGCTGGTCATCTGGCGGTCAAGATCGGCACGGGGGTTCAGATGCCAGTCACGGGTATCCTGGCCCCTTTCCGGGACGCCGCCCAGCGTCACGGTCCCGTCCAGCGCCGCGACGCTTGTCCGCACGACACGCTTGCCGATCAGGTCCTGCAGGATATCGGCATGGGCCTCGGCTTGGCGGGGCAGGTGGCGGCCATAGATCCCTGCCGCCAGATGCGGGGAATGGTAGGACACGCACCCTTCGAGATAGCCTTCCAGGACCGCCCATCCGGCCAGGCTTTCGACCGGCGGCAGGGCGCCGCGCGCCAGCAGCCGCTCCAGAAGGGGGCGCGCCAGGATGAACAGGTCGGATGCGCTGTCCGTCACGGGAACAGGGGTGCGGCAGAACGGCAACTGAGGCTCGGCGGAAGCATAGAAGGCGGAAAACCGGTTTCCCCAGCGGTCCGTTCCCTTGCCGGTGATGACGCCGACCGTGGCGGGATCGGGGGCCTCGAGAAGCGCGCGCCCAAGCCGGAGCGGCATTTCCGGGTCGATGACGATGGCCGGGTTGGCCAGCACCGCCACCAGCGCGGCGTCCGACCCGTTCAGGGCCGCGCGCAGGGCATCGTCAATCGTGTAATGCGGTCCCAATCCCTCGATCAGCCGCAGGCTGTCGAAGTCGCCGCAACCGACAAGCTGGCTTGCAAAGTCTTCGGGACGATCGGCGACCAGGGCCAGCTTCGAGCCGTTGCTGCAATCCAGCTCCAGCACAAAAAACATGTCTCGGCTCTCCGCATCCTGCCTTGCGCGGTGGCTTGTAACCGACGCCCTCTTAAAGTTCAATGCGGCTCGTCCAGCGGCAAAGGCTTGCCATTCTGGGCATCGCGGTCATGCCGCATCAGGCCCGAACCAGGAGATTTCATGCGTCGCGTCATTTTCCATGTTGGTCCCGAAAAGACGGGTTCGACACTGGTCCAGGCCTATTTCGATCTCAACAAGGATGCGGTCCGGGACGGTGCGGGAAAGCCGGTGGCGTTCTTCGGTCCCGTGGCGGTTCGCGACTCGGGCCTTCTGGCAGAGGCGCAGGCGATCGTGGGCGGCGCCCAGGGAACGATCCCGGGCCTTGCCGCCCTGCTGGCCCAGGCGGGCGATGCCTCGACGGTCGTGATTTCCCATGAAAGCCTGTTCGGCCATCCTGACACCGCGGGATTTTACGGATCCGAAGGGGGGCGGCGGACGCTCATCCACCGGTTTCTGGCCGCATCGGGTGATTGCGCGGAATTCGTCTTCTACTACAAGCAGCCGCACAAGCTGATCGAATCCTATTACCGCCATCACGTCATGCATGGCGGAAGACTTGCGCCGATGGATTATCTGGAACGCGTTCCGCTGTTGAAGATGTCCTTCGTGTCCCTGAAGAAGGATCTGGACACGCTGGCCGGGGCGGGCCGCGTCAGGATGCTGGATGCCCGGATCCGGGATCCGGAAGCCTTCTTCCGCCAGTTCTGCAAGGCCCTGGACTTCACCATCGCCAAGGAAACCCTGGCCGTTCCCGCCCAGACCAACAAGAGCTGGAGCGCCCTGAAGACCGAACTGACTCGCATCGCCAATGCCCGGATGAACCCGGCCGAACGTCTTGGCTGGCTGCGCGCCATGGCTTCGACGCCGCTGGGCGAGGACAGCGATGCCCCCATGGTCCCCAGGATCGTGACGGAACTTGTCGAACGGGTCTATCAGGACGAGCATCGGGAACTGATCACCCAACTGGCGGACAAGGCCCTGGAAGACGCATCATGAAGATCATCTGCATCGGCAACAGCCATGTCGGGGCGCTGAGCGCGGCTGCGATCGCCGACTGGGGATCGGGCCGTCCCCATCGGTTCGACCTGCATGTGGGGCGGTTGGGGCACGCGGAATACCTGCCCGTCGTCGATCCGGCCGGCCGGATCAACGGAACGCTGGCCCGCGACATCGAGGACGCGCGCGCGGGCAGGGACTCGTCCCGGATGCATCTTGTCGGGACCGGCACGCCGGGCGGGCCGAACCGCACGGTGGTGGTCTCGATGGTGGGCGGCAACGCCCATAACCTGATGGGCCTGATCGAACCCGAACCCCGGTTCGATTTCATTCTGGCCGAAAACCCCGGCCTGCCGCTGGCGGAGGATGCCGACATCCTGCCCCAGGGGCAGGTGGCCGCCATTCTCGACCGGGCCGTCCAGGCAGAGATCGCGCCCATCCTCAAGGCGCTCAGGGCGGCGGCGGGAACCGAGATCTGGCACCTGGAATCGCCCCCGCCGATCGCCAGCAACGACCATATCGCCCAATACATGGAAGACCGCTTCCGGCAGGAGGGCAAGGCACCCCGGGTTTCCGCGCCCTCCTTCCGCTACAAGCTGTGGCGCCTGCACAGCGCCGCGGTCCGCCGGCTGTGCGGCGAGCTGGGGATCCGCTTCGTTCCCCATCCCGCCGAGGCGGTGGATGAGCAGGGTTTCCTGTTGCCCCAGCATGTCCCGGCGAACGCGACCCATGCCGCGCCGTCCTATGGCCGGTTGCAGCTGGCGCAGCTGGACGAGTTGATGGTGGCCGACCGGGACGCACCCCGCCAGCCGGGCGACACGCCTTACCGCGACCTGCCGGAAACCGCATTCTGGACCCGGTCCGTCGCCCGCGTGCCGGCCGACCAGGTCGCCCCGCTCAATGAATTTCCCTTCCGCATCGGCGCAAACGACAAGGTCGCCACCGCCGGCAGCTGCTTTGCCCAGCACATCGCCCGCCATCTGGCCCAGGGCGGCTACAACTACTACATCGCCGAACAGCCTCACCCGGCACTGGGCCAGGCCGTCGCCCGCGACTTCGGCTATGGGACCTTCTCGGCGCGCTATGCCAACATCTATACCAGCCGCCAGCTGCTGCAGCTGGTCCAGCGCGCCGAGGGCATGTTCGTTCCCGTGACGGATGTCTGGGACGCGCCGGACGGCCGCAGCCTTGTCGATCCGTTCCGTCCCGCCATCCAGCCCGGCGGCTATGCCTCGGCCGAGGAGGTGCGCGCCGACCGCAACCGCCACCTTGCCGCGGTGCGCCGGATGCTGCGCGAGATGGATGTCTTCGTCTTCACGCTGGGCCTGACGGAAGCCTGGGTTGATCGGCGCGACGGGGCGGTCTTTCCGTTGTGCCCGGGGGTCAGCGGCGGCCGGTTCGATCCCGCGATCCACGACTTCCTGAACCTGTCCATCGACGATGTCCGCGACGACCTGGACCGGACGTTCCGGCTGTTGCGCGCGATCCGGCCCGATCTCAGGATCATCCTGACGGTGTCTCCCGTCCCGCTCAAGGCGACGGCGTCAGGCGATCACGTGCTGGCGGCCACGACCTATTCCAAGTCGGTCCTGCGGGTGGCGGCCCATGACATGGCCGCGACGCATGAAAACGTGGGGTATTTTCCCTCCTACGAGATCATTGCCGGAAACTTCAACCGCGGGGCCTATTACGCCGAGGATCTGCGCGAGGTTCGGCCCGAGGGCGTAAGCCATGTCATGCGGACCTTCTTTGCCCATGTGGTGGAAGGTTCTGCCGGGTCTTCGGCCGCTGCCGATCATCGAACCATCGCCTTGCCCTCTGCAAGATCCGGCCCTTCGGAAAGGGACGCGGCCAGGCTGGAATGCGAGGAAGAACTGCTGGAGTTCGACCGGGTGATGGCTGCCCGCAGGAATGGCTGAGCCGATCATGGCCGACGCCGCCAGGATCATCATCATGGGCGGACCCGGCCGGTCGGGGACCACCTATCTTGCCGCGGCGCTTGGGGCGCATCCGGCGGTTGCCTCGTTCCCGGGGGTCGAACTCAAGTTCCTGTTCGAGCGGGACGGGCTGGTCGATCTTGGCTGGACGCTGTGCGAAAGCTTCTCGCCCAACCGGGCCTGGGTGGCGCTGGCACGGTTCCGCACCCTCATGAACCAGTTGCGCAACGGGGGGTTCGACCAGCCCCTGCTGGAAGGCCCGGGGGTTTATCGCGGGGTCAACCTGGCGCTGGAACGGTTCCATGACGCCATCGCGCCGAATGGCATCGGCCGGCCGATGGAGCATCAGGCCTATTGTTCGGCTGCCCGCCGGTTCTTCGGCGACATCGTGGCCTTGGGGATCGCCTGCAAGCCCGGCGCGACGCATTTCCTGGAAAAGACGCCGCACAACCTTCTGGCGCCCGGGGCGCTGGCGGATTTTACGGGCGATCCCCATTGCCTGCACGTGATCCGCGATCCGCGGGGAACGGCCGTCTCGCTCGTGTCGCAAAGCTGGGGACCCGACAGCCTGCCCCGGGCGATCGCCTGGGTGCAAAGCTATTACGACCGCTGGTTCGCGGTCCGCGATCTTTATGCGCAACAAGGGATCGTCCTGGACGAGGTGCGCATCGAAGAGGTCGTCCGCGCCCCGGGCGAGCATGGCGCCCGCCTGCTGTCGAACCTGGGACTGGCACCGCAGGATGTGTTTGCCGATGCGGACGGCAGGCAGCTGACGCAAGGGCAGGATCGCCTGGCCCCTGCGGATCGTGCGCTGCTTGACGACGGGCTTGGCGCCCTGGCCGGCCGCCTGGGCTACCGTGATGCCTGGGCTGTGGGCCGGGCCGGGAAAAGCTGAACCTTGCCGGACATCCTGATCCTGATGGCCACCCGCAATGGCGAGCGTTTCCTGCCCGACCAGCTTGCCAGCATCGCTGCCCAAAGCCACCGCGGCTGGCGGCTGCTGATTTCGGACGACGCCTCGACCGACCGCAGCCGGCAGATCATCGGCGACTTCATCCGCACGCGTCCCGAAGGGCAGGTCGCCCTGGTGCCGGGACCGGGCCGGGGCGCGACCGAGAATTTCCGCAGCCTGCTGCGCCAGGCGGATCTGGGCGGCAGCCATCTGGCCTTCAGCGACCAGGACGATGTCTGGGAACGCGATCACCTGTCGCGCGCCGTCGAAAGCCTGTCGCGGCTTTCCGTTCCCCTGGCCGTCTATGGCTGCCGGATGCGGATCTGCGACGAAAGCCTGAAGCCGATCGGCCTGTCGGCCCCGGCGGCCGCGCCCCTGGGGTTCCGCAATGCGCTGGTGCAGAACATGCTCAGCGGCAACACCATGGTCATGACCTCTGCCGCCGCGCATCTCCTGCAAGGGGCCGAGCGGCGGACGGGGCCGGTGCCGGTCCATGACTGGTGGGCCTATCAGATGATCACCGGGGCCGGGGGCGCGGCCGTCCTGGATCCCGCGCCCGGCGTCCTTTACCGGCAGCATGACAGCAATGTCATCGGTCTCGACCGGGGCCTGCGGGCGCTGTCCGCCCGGGTCCGGGGGCATCTGGGGGGACGGTCCGGAACCTGGGCGCGGCAGAACAGCGCGGCCCTTGGGACCTGCGCCGCCCTTCTGACACCGGAAAACCGACGCTGCCTCGAGGCCTTCACCCGGGCGCTTTCGGCCCCCTTGCCGCAGAAGATCGCCGGATTGCGGCGGTCGGGCATCTATCACCAGAGCCGCCGGGACCGCCTGGCCTTCTGGCTGCTGGTGGCCTTGGGGCGGTTCTGACAGGGAATCCTATCGTCCTTCCTGCAGGTGATCCGCCAGCCGGTCCGCGAACCAAAGGTTGCGCATCGGGTTCATGCCCCAGGACTGCATGTAGAAATGCGCGACATGATCCGGGATGGCGGTGCCGTCCCTGACCACAAGCTGGTCGGCCAGGACGCCGCCCGGGCGCAACGCGTCCGCATAGGCCAGGCTGTCGCGCAGGTAATCGGCATCGCTGTCCTTTCGTCCGTCCGGTGGCGCGTCTTCGCCGGTCTGCGCCCGCTGGCAGGCCGCGCTGATCGGCCGGCCTCCGCGCAGATAGGGCAGAAAGGCCATATCGGGCCTTGCCTCGCGGTCCAGGCAGGGATTGGCATAGGACAGGCTGTTGGTGATATAGCCGAAATCCGGCCCTTCTTGCGCCCCGTTGATCCCGCGGGACGCGTTCCACAGATGCCGGTTCCGGTCACGGAACAGGTCAGGATCCGCCAGAACAAGCGCGTAGGGGTAATCGACCACGATTTCGGATATGATGATCGGTTCGGGGTCTTGCGCCTGAAGATCGGCAAAGGCCGTCAGCACATCAGCCAGATCGACGCCATTCCCGCCGCCCCTTCTCGGCAAACCGCGCAGTTGCCAGTTCGGAAGGTTGACAACCAGGCGCAACTGCGGCGGCTGCTGGTCGGGATTGGCCCTTGCCACCAGATCGCGCATCGTTTTCAGGTAGGCTTGCACCGTGCGCACCGTGGTGTCGATGCCGAAGCCTTGCCCGGAATCCTCGCAGCTCGAGCGTTTGCGGGACCCCTCGATCAGCCGCAGGAACGGGCCATCGACGTTCAGGACCGCAACCTGGATGCCCGCTTCCTCGAGCCGCAGCACCGTCTGGTCGAATTCCTGCAGCGCCGCCTGTCGGCCGCGCGCTGCGGGCGTCAGGTTCCCTTTGCAGATCTTCCCCGAAAGCCCTGCCCCCGCCTCATAGCTGATGCGCAGGTCCAGGTCGTGCTGCAATCTGGCCAGGTCGCGAAGATCGGAGGCCCGCAGATAGCTGCCTTCGGGCCGGGCGGGATACGAACCCGTTCCCCCCGGATTCTGGCGAAACTCCACCGGCATAAGAAAGGTGCCGTTGAGCAGGATTTCCCGGACGCCGGCCTCGTGCAGATCCTGCCAGACCGGCACCGTGTCGGGTGCGAACAGGGTCTGGTTGTCAAGCGCGCGCGGACTGGGACCAAAGACAATGCTGGGTTCCGCCCGCAGCGGTCCCCCTGCCATGGCGGCCAGAAACGCGGCAAGAGCAAGAAACGTGGTCCAGATCCGCATGTGGCCAATCACGGAAGGGATTGCTGGTCGTGCTTGCGGCAATGCCGTGACAGCACCGTCAGGTACAGGTTCTCATAGGTCATGCTGGGTTCCAGCACCGCCTTTTCCGCCCATTCGTTCCATGCGTTGATGAACAGTTCCCCGCGATAGGACCGGTGCAGCCCGTTTTCCGCCAACGACCTGAGCCATAGGTTGAAGGACGCGGGATTGGCGCCATGGGCGACATGGGCCTTGTCCCCCCGCCGGGCCGTGTTGTCCCAGGACGGCATCACGCCCCGGATGGTGTTGGCCGGAAGGGATTGCGCATACCTGTCCGAGACCGAGGTCCGCACGATCCGGGTATAGTCATAGACCAGGCCAGAAAAGGCGCCCTTCGTTTCACGGCCGAGAAGGTTGCCCCCCGGCCCGCCGAACAGGTAGTCCTCTCCCTGCACCAGGCCATGCGGCGGCATCTCGATCCAGAAGTCGAAGCAGTCCTCGTGGCGGCCGGTGCCGCGGTCCAGGTGGAACAGGACGGCGCCGATCTCGACCTCGCCCACGCCGTTCTGCCGCCATGCCTCGCGCAGCCTGGCGACCGAGGCCGCGGCGTCGGGCAGGTCGCTGGGGCGATAGATGACGAAGCGCGGCCGCGACCCGTCGGGACGCTGATACCGCTTGTCACGCATGTAGGGCACGCAATCGTTGGCAAAGGCGGTCTCGAAGCCTTCGGGATAGCCTTGTTCCAGAAGAACCGTCCCCGACATGCCGTCCCAATTGCGCCGCCAGCTTTCATTCGCCCAGCACAGGTAGAACGGAAAGTCGATGTCCGGGCGCTTCAACAGGTTGTCCAGCGGCTGTTCCAGGATCCTGCGGCCATTGAACCAGTAATGATAAACGCAGAACGCGTCGATGCCGGCCTGCCGTGCCAGTTCGGCCTGGCTGCCCATCACCTCGGTCAGGCGCAGGTCGTAGAACCCCAGATCCCGGGGAAGCATCGGCTGCGTGTGACCCTCGAAGGACGGACGGGCGGTGACCACGTTTCTCCACTCGGTGAAGCCCTTGCCCCACCAGCTGTCGTTTTCCGGGGTGGGGTGGAACTGCGGCAGATAAAAGGCGCTGACATGACGCGGCACCGTCCGGGCCGGGGTTTTCGGGCGCGCCGTGTCCAGTTCCGTCGTCTGCACGATCCTGTTGCCGAAGGCCTTGCACAACGGTCCCAAGGCGCGCTCGAAGCCATGGGCCACCGTTCCATCGACCTGACCGTGTTCGATGTCGAAGCTGTCGGTGCCCAACTGCATCGCCTTGATCATGGCGATCATGTCCGGCTTCAGCCAATACATCGAACCTGCGGGAAAGCCGCAATTGGAACGATCCAGTTCAATTTCGACGCGGCGAAGGATCTGCCGGGTGATCTCGTAATTCGAACCCCACCATTTCTCGTCGTCGTAATGCTGGCCGTCCGCCACCCAGACGGACAGGGTATCGTCGGACAGGAAGCGGTTCAGCCTGTTCCCGACGGATTGGGGCGACAGCAACCCCTCGATCAGGTGCTGCCTCCACAGGTCGCCGTCCAGGCGGTGCGGGGACTTCTTGGTGTGGATCTTGCAGACCGCCTTGTAATCCGACAACAGCCCGGCATTGACCAGGGACACGAAGGGCAGGATGTCGCGGCCCCGGTTTTCCATCTGGACCACGGCGGCGTCGGGAAAGGCTGCCTTGACCTGCCGTTCGCATTCGTCCGTCGCCTCGCCCCGATAGGCCAGGGTGACATACAGGTCGAAGTCGAGGGGCAGGCCTTTCAGGATCTTCTCGAACTCGGGCCAGAGTTCGAAGTAATAGACATGCACCACGACGGCATAAGGGCTGGATTTCCCTTTCAGGGCGCCGATGTTCGGTGCCTTGTCCAGCGGCAGTCTTTCGACCTCGGGAAGATCCTTGTAGATCCGGTTTTCAAAGCGGCCCGCCTGCGCATAATGCAGCAGGGGGGAAATGCCGGATTCGCGCACGTCGGGATTGTATTTCAGATAGGCATAGGGCGAAAAGTCCGGGTTCGGCCTGAACCCGCTTCCTTCGCCATAGACGGCGTAATGCCGCAGGGGAAATCTCTTGAAAAGCGGATGGATATGCGGATAGGCGCCAAGGTAATACGTCTTGTCGAACAGGTTCGCAGCCTTGGCGGCGCGGATCAGGTTCCGTTCCGGCTTGCGAAGACTGAAGACCCGCAGGAACCTGGAAGCCCGTCGTGCGGCAGTGGAAATCTGTTGCATGGAACGTCCAGCCATTTTCGATATTAAAGTTTGTCAACAAGGCGCCGAGACAGGTTCACCCAATAGGCCGGGATCAGGGCATCCCTGAAGGTCAGATTTGCTTCGTCGGGGAAGTCCGCCAGTTCCATTCCGGTGCCCAGCATGGCTTCGTGATCGTTGAACTTCCCGTTCGGTGGATCGAACGTGTCCTTGATCTTGCGAAATTCGTCCTTCGTGAAGATCGTGGTCTTTCCACCGCCCTTGCCGGTGTCGTCCAAAGCCTCTCGCGTCGTTTCAAGAAGCCAAGGCTTGAAGGGCTTGTTGCCCAGGACATGCGCAGCCACCCAGGTCGCCAAGGGATCGGGCGAGACGTTGCTGTGCCCGGCCGGCAGATCCTCCAGCGAACCGATGACCCCTTCCAGGCCGCATTCGATCATCAGGCGGCCAATGATTCCGTGGACCGACCTGATTTCTCGTTCATAGGAGAAGAACCTTATTTCCTCGGGCGAGAAGCCGGTTTCAAGGTAGTTCCGAAGGTCATTGTAGTCCAAAAACAACCCCGTTGCTGTCCTTGACCCGACGGCACCCTCAAAAAATCCCGGCCAAGACACATGAGCGCCGCTTTTGATGACCTGAAGATAGATGGATTGCAGAAACGAGACTTGATTTCTCAGGCAGCAGACGACCTTGATGTCGTCGAAACCGGATACAAGATCGCGCAGTCTGCGCAAATCCACCCTCATCTTCGGATTTCCGCGCGACAGTTCCTCGGTGCTGATCAGAACCGTGCGGTCCGACTTTCCATGATCCCTTGCCAGCCTGGTCCAGGCCTCTTCGGCACTGGTGTCCAGATGATAGAATTCCGGCAGGCTGATCCAGTCCATGACAAGGCCGTGCTGCCCGTTTGCTTTTCCGATCTGCGGGAAAATCACCCCCTTTTCGGCAAGAAACCGTCTGTTCAGGGCAAAGGTATCTTGGATCGTCGTTGTGCCGGTCTTGTGGGTACCGACGTGCAGGATCAGCTTGGACATCAGGGCTTTCGATTGTCTTGCGGCGTCGGCAGCCTCCTATCATGCGCAAGCGTTCCTGCACAACTCTGCCCGGCCGCGGGCAGCGGACGCGTGCTAGAGTGCCGCCGCCCACAGCCTGAACCGCCGTGCCCCCGTGATTTCGCGCACCAGCCCCATGCGGCACATGCGCGACAGCAGGCGTTCGGCGGTGTCGCGGCTGATGCGGGCCAGGTCCTCGACCCCTGCCGTGTGCAGGACCGGGTGGGCCGCCAGGGCCGCGATGATGCGGGCGGGGTTCTGGCCCTTGATGCCGGCAGTGGCCTGGCGCGCGGCCTCGGCCCAGTCCGCGACCCGGTCCAGCATCCGGCCGGCATCGCCTGCGCCCTGCGCCACGGCGGCCAGGTGGCGCGACAGGCGCCGTTCGGGCGGCCCGCCATCGGCCCAGATCGCCCGGCCATGGCGGCCGAGCGGCACGAAGGCCAGGCCCGGGGTGGCGCGGGCCATGTCGCGGGCGGCCCAGACGGCACCCTCGATCGCGGCCCCGTCGGGCGAAAGGTCCGCCAGCCGCCACAGCATCCGCGCGGCGGGTGCGCGGGCCAGGGGATGCAAGGCCGCCAGCCCTTCCATCGCCTCCCCGAAATCCCCGGCCGCCGCATCGAAGGCCGCGCCCACGGGGCGTTCGGACCAGGGGGCGTCGTCCCCTTCGGTATTGCGGTGCAGCGCCAGGAAATCGCGCAGCCGGAGGGGGTCCGATTGCCCTTCCAGCCGCCGCAGCGCCCAGCGGGCCTGCGCCATGGCCCCCAGGTCGGTCCCGGCGCGGGCGGCCATGGCGTCCAGGCCGATCTCCTCGCGCGACAGGGGGGTGCCCTGGGCGCGCAGCATGTCCTCGATCTCGATCAGGGCCAGGCGGCGGGTGGCGCCCGCGCGGGCCTTGTCGTCCGTCAGGACCAGCCGCGCTTCCAGCCGGCCCACGGCCAGCGCGGCTTCGGCCAGGTCAACGGCCAGCGCCGACTGCGCCGCCAGCCAGTCGGCAGGCCGGGGCAGGGCGGTTTCGCCCTCGTCAAAATCTTGCCAGGAAAGCCCGGATTTACGCATATCCGCAGTCTAATGTAGATCTGCCGAACAACCAAGCTCCTGCATTGGACTTCAAATATCCCGGGGGTCCGGGGGCTGGCCCCCGGCCAGCGCGGGACGCAATCATTCCGCCGCCACCGGCACAGCCTCCGCCTCGGGCTTGCGCCGCAGCCCCTCGATCAGCACATAGATCACCGGGGTGATCAGCAGCGTCAGGATGAAGGCCAGCGACAGCCCGCCCACGATCACCGCGCCGATGGCCCGGCGGCTTTCGGCCCCCGCCCCGGTGGCGACGGCCAGGGGCACCGCGCCCAGGATCGTGGCGATGGTGGTCATCATCACCGGACGCAGGCGCGTCACGGCGCCCTCGCGCGCGGCCAGGGCCAGGGGCTTGCCTTCCTCGCGCAGCTGGTTGGCGAATTCCACGATCAGGATGCCGTTCTTGGCCATGATGCCGATCAGCAGGATCATCCCCACCTGGGAAAAGATGTTGACCGTCCCCCCGGTGATCAGCAGCGTCAGCGCCGCCCCCGCCAAGCCCAGGGGCACCGTCAGCATGATCGTCAAGGGCGTGCGGAAGCTTTCGAATTGCGCGGCCAGCACCAGAAAGACGATCACCAGCGACATGGCGAAGACCGTGGCGATGCCGCCCGCGCTTTCCAGGTAATCCTTGGCCTGCCCGTCCCAGGCCAGCACCGCGCCCGCGGGCAGATCCGCCGCGGCCGCCTCGACCGCGGCCATCGCACCGGCCAGATCCGTGCCGGGGGCGATGTCGGCCTCCATCCCAACCGAGATCAGCCGGTCGTACCGGTTGACGGCGGGCGCGGTGGCCCCCGTCTGGATGCTGGCGAAGGCCGACAAGGGGATCAGGTCGCCCCGGTCGTTGCGCAGGAACACCCCCAGCATGTCGCCCACGGAATCGCGGTCGGCGGGCGAGGCTTGCAGGATCACCGGATATTGCCGCCCGTCGCTGGTGTATTCGCCGACCTCGCGCGATGCGAACAGCACCTGCAGGGTCTGGGCGATGGTCTCGGCCGACAGGCCCAGATCCTGGGCGCGGGTGCGGTCGATCGACAGGCTGGCGCCGGGCTGGTTCGCCGAATAGCCCACCTCGACCGAGGCGAGGCGCGGGTCGGTTTCCAGCCGGGCGGCCAGGTCGTTCGCCCATTCGGCGGTGCGCGCCATGTCCGGCCCGCCCAGCATCCAGGCGATGTTGCCCTGGCCGCTGGACAGGCCAAGGCCGCCCGCGGCGCGGATAAAGGTCTCGGCCCCGGTGATGCGGGACAGCTGCGGGCGCAGGGTGGCGATGACCTGGTCCACGCTGGTGTCGCGGTCCTTCCAGGGGGCCAGGTTCACGAACAGCAGCGACCGGCGCAACTCGCCCCAGGTGCCGACGATGGTGGTCACGTTGGTGACGCTGCCGTT
Source organism: Paracoccus lichenicola (assembly GCF_009708075.1). Taxonomy (GTDB): domain Bacteria; phylum Pseudomonadota; class Alphaproteobacteria; order Rhodobacterales; family Rhodobacteraceae; genus Paracoccus; species Paracoccus lichenicola. The sequence goes on from NZ_WMBT01000015.1 coordinate 18,373, forward strand.
CGCGCGCCGCGGCTCCAGCAGCGCCTCGACCTGACGGGTGGCCGCATCCGTATAGGCCAGGTTCGACCCTTGCGGCGCGCTCACGGTGATGCGGATCTGGCCGCGATCCTCGTCCGGGGTCAGTTCCCGGGGCAGGTGGCCGTAGACGGCGAAGGCGCCTGCCATCAGAAAGGCGGTCACGGCCAGGATCGGCACCGGCCGGGCGATCAGCCGGTCCAGCACCGCGCCATAGGCCCGTTCCAGCGCGCCGATCACCCGGTTCACGCTGCGGGTCAGCCAGTTCGGCCGTTCCTCGCGCGGCATGATGCGGGCGGCCAGGACCGGCGACAGGGTCAGGGCAACCACGGCCGACACCGCCACCGCCACGGCCAGCACGATGCCGAATTCGGCGAACAGCTTGCCGATCTCGCCTTCCATGAAGCTGACGGGGACAAAGACCGCGATCAGCACGGCGGTGGTGGCGATCACGGCGAAGCTGACCTGGGCGGACCCGTCGCGGGCGGCCTGCAGGCGCGACTTGCCCATGGCGCGGTGGCGCTGGATGTTTTCCAGGACCACGATGGCGTCGTCCACCACCAGGCCAATGGCCAGGATCAGCGCGAACAGCGTCAGGATGTTGATGGAAAATCCCAAGGCCAGCATCGCCAGGCCCGCGCCCAGGGCGGATACCGGGATGGTCACGACCGGGATCATCGACAGCCGCAGGGATCCCAGGAACAGAAAGATCACCGCGATCACCAGGCCCACGGCCTCGGCAAAGACCTTCATCACCTGCGCGATCGAGCTTTCGATGAACACGGCCTCGTCGGCGGTGATGTCCAGGCGCATTCCGGGGGGCAGGGTCGGGCGGATCCGGTCCAGTTCCGCCCGGACCGCGTCCGAGATGGCCACCGTGTTGGCCTGGGCCTGCGGCTGGACGCCCAGACCCAGCGAGATCACCCCGTTGGCCCGAAAGATCGACTCGCGCTGTTCGGGACCTTCCTCGATGCGCGCCACGTCGCCAAGGCGCAGGGGGCGGCCGGTGCCATCTTCGCCGCCATCCCGGATCACCACCTGGCGGAAGGTGTCGGCGCTGGAAAAGCGCGTCCGGGCCAGCACCTGCAACTGCCGGGCGCCGGTCTCGATCTCTCCGGCGGGCAGTTCGATGTTGTTGGCTTCCAGGGCCGCGATGATGTCGCTTGTGGTGACGGCCTGGGCGGCCATGCGCGACTGGTCCAGCCAGATGCGCATGGCGGGCGACCGCGCGCCAAAGGTCGCGGTGTTGGCGACGCCGGGCAGGCGGGCCAGCCGGTCCACCAGGAAGCGGTCGGCGTAATCGGACAGCTGCAAGGGCGTCATGGCGGGGCTGGACAGCGACAAGCGCAGCACCGGGTCGCCTTCGCTGTCGTTCTTGTCCACGCGGGGCTGGTCGGCCTCCTCGGGCAGTTGGTTCACCACCCGGTCCACGGCGTTCCTGACATCATTGGCGGCGTCGTCGATGTCGCGCCCGGAATCGAAGGTCAGGACCGTGCGCATCCGCCCGCGTTCGGATTCCGTTTCCATCGCGGTGACGCCGCTGACGCCCGCCAGCGCGCCCTCGATCACCGAGGCGACCTGGCTGTCCACCACGTCGGGGGCCGCGCCCGTGTAATCCACGCGGACGGTGACCTCGGCGGCCTCGACCTGGGGCAGTTCGCGCACGGGCAGGCGCGACATGGCCACCGCGCCGATCAGCACGATCAGCAGGTTCAGGACCGTGGCCATCACCGGGCGGCGCAGGGACAGGTCGGGCAGGCTCATCCCCCGCCCCCCGACGGGGCGGCTGCCTCGACGCGCCGTTCGGGGGCCACGGCTTCGATGGGCGTGCCGTCGGACAGGCGGTGCAGGTTCGTCACGATCACCCGGGCGGAGGGGGCGAGGCCCGAGACGACCTCGACCAGCCCGTCCTGCTGCTGGCCGGTGACGATCTCCACGGGGCGCGCTGTGCCGCCGTCCGCGACCATGACCAGGGTCCGGTCGCCTTCGACCGTCAGCGCGTTTTCCGGAACCGCCGGACGCTGGCGTTCGTCCAGCACCAGCCGCACCTGCAGGAACATGCCGCCGGCCAGCGCGCGGTCGTTGTTGGGGATTTCGGCGCGGAGCGCCAGGCTGCGGGTCGCGGCATCGACGCGGCTGTCGATGCGGCTGATGGCGCCCCGGAAGGTCCGACCCGGCCAGGCGGCGGATGCCAGGTCGACCCGCTGGCCGCGTTCCAGCCGCGGCAGCAGGGTTTCCGGCACGCTGAAATCGACGGCGATCACCGACAGGTCGTCCAGGGTGGCGATGGGGGTCGCGGTGTCGATCACCTGGCCCTCGACCAGGTCGGTCAGGCCGATGATGCCCGCGAAGGGGGCGCGCAGGCTGCGGTCCTCCAGGACCACCCCGGCGCGGTCGCGCTCGGCCTCGGCGCGTAGCAGCGCGGCGCGGGCGGTCTGGTAGGCCGCGTCCGAGGCGCTGCCGGACCGGTTCAGGCTTTGCTGGCGGTCAAAGGCCGCCTGCGCCTCGGCCAGGGTGGCATCGGCCGCCTTCAGGTCGGCCTGCTCGGCGCGGTCGTCCAGTTCCAGCAGCACCGCGCCCGCCTCGACCCGGTCGCCGGGTTCAAAGGCGATGCGGGTGACGCGGCCGCCCGATTCCGCCAGCAGGTCCACGGCCTGCCGCGCGCGGGCGGTGCCCACGGCGGTGACGGCATCGGCAAAGGTGACAAGCGGGGGCACGATGGTCTCGACCCGCAGGGGGGCGGCGGCACCCTGGGCCACGGGGACCGGTTCGGATGCGGCCAGCAGCCGTTCGGTCAGCCACAGCCCGCCCATGCCCGCGGCCCCGATCACGACCAGTCCCAGGACGGCCCTCACCGCGCGCATGACTGCTCCTTCCAAGATGGGCTGATTTCAGAACAACCGATCACGCCGAAAGGGACAACCGATATCGACATGGTCCCGGACATGTGAAGTTTGCAAGAAACCGTCGCGGCGTCACACGGCCCGGATCGGGCCGGGATAGGCTTTGATGCGGGCGTCAGAGGTCAGAAGCATCATCCCCTCGGCCAGGGCCTGCGCGATCAGGATGCGGTCGAAGGGATCGGCATGGATGCCAGGCATTCCCGAAAGACCCAGGCAATGGCGCCCGGCGATCGGCAGTTCCGCGTAGCCGTTGGCCAGAAGCCCCGCGCGCAGCACGCCCGGATCGACGCGGAAATCCGGACGGTCCAGCGCGCGCTTGATCGCCACCTCCCAGATGGAAGCTGCCGAGAACCACAGGCTGTTGCCCGGATCCGCGATCATCGTCGCGGCATCCCGGGACAACCGGTCGGGCCGGAATGCCGACCATAGCAGCAGATGCGTGTCCAGAAGCAGGTTCATGCGGCGGGGTCGTTGCCGCCCTCGAACAGGGCGCGGATTTCCTCGGTCCCCATGTCGTCGAAATAATCGGGGATATCCGCCTGCCCTGCGAGGAAGCCCAGGCGGCGCGGGGTTTCCCCTTCGATCATCGTGACCTTGACCAGGGGCTTTCCTGCCCGCGCGATCACGAAGGGTTCGCCCCGTGCAGCGTCCTCGACCAGCCGGGACAGGTGGGTCTTGGCCTCGTGGATGTTGACGGTCTTCATGGGCAGGCTCCGGTTGGTTCATTGAACTTAGTCCAACTCGCGCGGATCTGCAACGTAGGGGTAAGGTTCCACCCCCACCCTACGGGATCGTGACCAGGGGACGCGTTCCGTCGGGCCGTGTCTGCGGCTTAGCTGGTCCCGTCCCCATCCGAAAGGTCCCTGCCCATGATCCCCCGCCGCCTTGTCCTGTCCGCCGCCGCCACCTGCGGGATCAGTGCCGCCCTGCCCGCCGGGGGCGCCGGCCGCCCCAACCCCATGCCCGAGGACCTGCGCGCCGCCCTGGAACGCGACCCGACCGCGCCGGTCCTGGGCAATCCCGGGGGCGACATCACGCTGTCGGTGTTCTTCGACTACAACTGCCCCCATTGCCGCAAGATGGTGGGGCCGATCGGGGCGCTGATCGCGTCCGACCCCAGGCTGCGGGTCGTTTATCGCGAATGGCCGGTCTTCGGCGAAGGATCGGATTTCGCCGCGCGCGCGTCCCTGGCCTCGCTGGACACCGGCAGATACTGGCAATTCCACACGGCCCTGATGGCCATGCAGGACCGCGCGGCGGAGACCAGCGTGATGCGCGTGGCCCGCCGGCTGGGCCTGGACGAGGCCGCCCTGCGCCGGGTCATGGCAGCGGAACGCGTGGAGCGCCACATCCGGCTGTCCTTCCAGCTGGCCGAGCATATGGGCCTGATGGGCACCCCCACCTTCATCGCGGGCGACGAGGCGGTCTTCGGCGAACAAGGCCGCGCCGACCTGGCGGCCCTTGTGGCGCGCGGGCGCCGCACCCTGGGCCTGGCCTGAGGCGCGGATTTCCCCGGGGGGCCGGGGAATAACCCCGGGCCTTCGCCGCGTCGAGGATCTCCGCGATGCGGTCCTTGGTCATGGCCGCTTGCACGGCCGTGTCTGCTTTTTGAAAGCCTCTCGGCAGTTTTGCGCCGTCGTTGGCCGGCAATAGGCAATCAGGAGGCAGCGCGCCCTGCTTGGCGGGTCCTGAACCCATGAAACGCTATGCATCACGGGCAGTCCGGGTTAAGAAATCCTGACCGAACGCGCCCGAACAGCTTCAGGCCTGGTCGGCGCAGTCATGATTGCCCCTGTCTTCAGGTCCAGAGAGGGTGATGTGTCAGGTTTTTCCCAGTCGATGCAGCGACTGTCCATCGTGGTCCCTGTTCTGAACGAAGAAGAGGCGATCGGGATTTTCCTGCAGAGGATCGTGCAGGTCATTCGCAAGATCGAGGATCTGGACTACGAGATCATCTTCGTCGATGACGGCTCGTCCGACGACACGAGCCGCATCGTGCACAAGGCCCACGCCGAAAACCCCGCGATATGCCTTGTGCGTCTCAGCCGGAACTTCGGCAAGGAAGCCGCCCTGACCGCCGGGCTGGAGGCTGCCAGCGGCGATGCCGTGGTCCCGATGGATGTCGATCTGCAGGACCCGCCCGAGCTTGTCGCGGAGTTCGTTCGCCTGTGGCGCGACGGCTATGACGTGGTTTATGGCCAGCGCATCGACCGCGCCTCGGATACGGGGGCGAAAAGCGGCTCGGCGGGGCTGTTCTATTCCCTGTTCAATCGCCTGTCCTCGTTGAGGATCGAACCCAATGTCGGGGATTTCCGGCTGATGAGCCGGCCCGCCCTCGAGGCGACCCTGCAGTTGCGCGAGCGCAACCGCTTCATGAAGGGAATATTCGCCTGGGTCGGCTTCCGAAGCATCGGTGTTCCCTATTCTCGTCCGGCACGGGCCGCGGGCACCACCAAGTTCAACTACTGGAAGCTGTGGAATTTCGCGCTGGACGGGCTGACCAGCTTTTCCACGGTTCCCCTTCGGGTCTGGACCTATGTCGGAAGCGTGGTCGCGGTGATATCGCTTCTGTATACCGTGATGATCGTCCTGCAGACGCTTCTGTTCGGCCGCGACGTGCCCGGTTACGCGTCGCTGATGGCGGTGGTGCTGATGCTGGGGGCGGTGCAGCTGATTTCGCTGGGGATCATCGGCGAATATCTTGGCCGGCTTTACATCGAATCCAAGCAGCGCCCCATCTATCTGGTGCGCGAGCAGGTCGGCATTCACGGCCAGGTGCAGGCGCCCCATTCCCTTCCGGCAATCTCCGCGGCCGTCAAGGCGGGCGAATGACAGGAAACCGCGTTCCATGACCGAGATAATGCGCTTCGGCATTGTCGGGCTTGTTGCGACGGCGGTGCATTTCGCGATCCTGACCCTGGGCGTCGAACATCTGTCGATTCCCGCCACCCCCGCCAATGGCCTGGCCTTTCTTTGCGCGCTGTCGATCACCTATCTGGGCCAGTCGCTGTGGGTGTTTCACGAACGCAGCCGGCACGGTCCCGCCCAGATGATGCGCTTTGCCGTGTCCCTGGCCATCGGGTTGCTGGCCAACATGGCGGCAATGGCGGCGTGCGTGCATGTCCTGGGTCTTGGCTATCGGGCGGGCTTCGTGCTGGGCCTGGTCGTGGTGCCGGCGCTAAGCTTCGTGATCAATCGGTTCTGGGTGTTCAGGAATGTCTGAGATGACCAACCTGCAGGAACGGCAAGCATACGCAAACGCGCAAGGCCTGCTGTGGCCCGTGGCGCTGGTCATGGCCGCTGCCTTGCTGATCCGGTTTCATGGTCTTGGCGCCCCGTCCTTCTGGCTGGACGAGGCATACAGCGCCTGGTTTTCGGCGCGCGACTGGACCTATCTGTGGACCGAGGTTCCGCAGTTCGAGACCCATCCCTCCTTTTACTATTCGCTGCTGAAACTGTGGCGCGTGTTCGGCACCGACGAATTCACCCTGCGGATACCCTCGGTCCTGTTCAATGTCGCGACGATCCCGCTGGTGGCCTTGTCGGCGCGGCTGTGCAGCGACCGTCGGACGGGACGGTCCGCCGCGATCCTGGCGGCAATCCTGTTCGCCGGCTCGGCAACCCAGGTCTATGCCGCGCAGGAGGCCCGGCCCTATGCGTTGATGACCCTTGCCATGGCGGTGGCCTTGACCTCGGCCCTTGCCGTGATGACGGCGCGGGCGCGGGCCGGCGCGCCGATGCACCGGCTTCTGGCGCGCGACCGGAAGATGGCGCTGGCCTTCGCGGGGATCGGCATCGGCATCGCGCTTCTGGCCTGGAGCCACAATTTCGGGCCTGTCTTCGGACTGATCCTGGGCGCCTGCCTTTTCGCCTGGTGGCTGTCCGAGGGCGCGCCGCGCGGGCTGCTGGTCAACCTGCTGCTTTCGGCGGGGCTTGCGGCGCTGCTTTACGCGCCGAACATTCCGATCCTGCTGATGCAGACCCGGTCCCTGGGCGCGGAAGGCTTCTGGCTGGAGCCTCCCGGACCGAGGGCCGTGGCCTCGGCCATCCTGGAACTGCCGCTTGGTCATTCCCGCTCCGAGGGGGCGGTCATCCTGCTGTTTGCGGCGCTGTCGTCCCTGGTGGCGCTGTCCGGGCTGGCAGGCATGATGTCGCAGAAAGAGCGCCCGCCGCTGGCCGTGCCGGTCACGCTGGTGGTCCTGGCGACCGTGCCGGCCATCCTGTCCTTCGCGGGAAGCCACATGGGGCAACCGATCTTCCTGTTCCGGACCTTCCAGGCCTCGCAGTTGCCGGTGCTGATCAGCCTGGCCTTCGCTCCGCTGGCCCTCAGGCCCCTGCTGCCGGCCCGGTGGCGCTGGACCGCGCCTGCCGTGCCCCTGCTGCTGGCAGCCACGGCACTCTGGTCTGCCCCGCCCGGAAAGCCGCGCTGGAGCGACGAGAACTGGCGCGACTTCACGCGGAGGATGGCAGAAGCCCCGGTGCCCGCGAAGCTGGTGGTGTATCCGGCCGAGGCCGAGATGCCGCTTCTCTACTACGGGGATCGCCTGGGCCTTCCGCTGGACATCGCGGCGGTGCCCGGCCATTACCCGGTGCGGGGCGCGGAGTACAGCTATCCGGCGGGCGGCGGCGGTTCGCCGGGCATGACCCCCGGGATCCTGTCCGGGACCATGGCCAACCTTGCCGGTGACGCGCGGGTCTGGATCGTGACCCGGGGCCTCGACACCTATGATCCGGCCGGGCTTTTCATGACGCGGATGCAGCGGGAATTTCCCTGCCTTCTGGATGACACCATGCCACGGATAGAACTCCGCAGCCGCGTTTCGCCTGACGGAAGCTGTCCAGGTTCCTGAAAGGCCTCTCGGTCAAGGGGCCGGCAAAGCTGCGGGACCGCGGTCCGTGCCGGATCATCCCATGCCCGGACATGCCCCCTGCCGCCCGTGATGCGGGCAGGCTGCATACAGGCTCATCGGAAAACCCGGCGATGCCCCAAGCGGCAGGGGAAAAACGGGGCGTGCCATCTTTTCCCCGGTCTGCGGCATCGGTTCTTTGCCCCGTGGATCGCCTGCATTGACCGCAAGAGACGATTGCCATGCCCTTGCGGACCCCTTCCCAAGCCCTGGAACAAGGGCGCGACCTGATCCGCGACCTTGCGGCACGTCACCACACGGCCAATCCCCGCCTGTTCGGGTCCGTCCTGACCGGCCAGGACCGCGAGAACAGCGACCCGGACCTGCTGGTGGAACCGTTGGCCCGAACCACGCTGAATGGTCAGCCGGGCGGGATCAGGAAACGCGATCAGCGTTTCCCCGCACGCGACGCGACATCGCCACCAGAGACGATGTCATCCCATGACCACGAGAGGCCAGCGCCCGCCTGGAGGGCGGGGCGGGCGCCGGCCGGGCCTTTGAGGCCCGGCGGTTCGGGAAGGATGGGGCGCGACGTGGCGAAGGCGATGGCCTTCGCCAGTCCGGGCAGCAGTCTGTTGCCGCCCTACCAGCTGGTCAGCACCGAGCCTTCGTATTTCTCGTCGATGAAGGCCTTCACGGCGGGGCTGTGATAGGCCTCGACCAGCTTCCTGGCCCAGTCCTGGTTTTCATCCCCTTTCCGCACCACGATGATGTTCACGTAAGGGCTGTCGGCCTTTTCGGTGGCGATGGTGTCCTCATTGGGGTTCAGCCCCGCCGCCAGGGCGTAGTTGGTGTTGATGATCGACGCATCCGTGTCGGCCAGCGACCGGGGCAGTTGGGCGGCGTCCAGTTCCAGGAATTCCAGACCTTTCGGGTTTTCCGTGATGTCGAGCGGCGTGGGCACCAGGCCCGTGCCTTCCTCCAGCGTCAGCAGCCCCAGATCCTGCAGGATCAGCAGCGCGCGGCCGCCGTTGGTGGGGTCGTTGGGGATGCCGATCCTGGCCCCGTCCGGCAGGGCGTCGAGGCTTTCCAGCGTGTCGGAATAGATGCCCATCGGCGTGGTGATGGTGGTGCCGATTTCCACCAGGTCGAAGCCCCGATCCTTGATCTGGTTTTCCAGATAAGGGCGGTGCTGGAAGCTGTTGGCCTGGATGTCGCCGTCGGCCAGCGCGGTGTTGGGGATCACGTAGTCGGAAAACTCGACCACCTCGATGTTCAGGCCCATGGGTTCGGCGACGCGGGCGACCTCCTCCATGATCTCGGCATGTTCGCCGGGGGACACGCCGACGGTGATGTCCTCGGCCCAGGCGGCGGGGGCCATGGCGGCGGACAGGGCCAGGGCGGAAGCGAAAGCGGCAAGACGCGGCATCGGATATATCCTTTCTTCTGCGATGAAATCCGGGGGGAAACTCAGCGGCCCCGGTTGCGGGGCGCGCGCTTGTCGAAGCGGGCGGCGATGCGTTCGCCCAGGGACTGCACCAGCTGCACCAGCACGATCAGGACCACGACCACGGCGGCCATCACCTCGGGCATGAAACGTTGATAGCCATAGCGGATCCCGAGGTCGCCCAGGCCTTCGCCGCCGACCGCGCCGACCATGGCGGAATAGCCGATCAGGCTGACCACGGCCAGCGTCAGGCCCAGGGCGATGCCGGGCCGCGCCTCGGCCAGCAGCACCTTGGCGATGATCTGGAAGGGCGTGGCGCCCATGGCGCGGGCGGCCTCGATCAGGCCCGCATCGACCTCGCGGATGGCGTTTTCGACCAGGCGGGCGATGAAGGGGATCGCGGCCAGCGTCAGCGGCACGATGGCGGCATTGGTGCCGATGGACGTGCCGACGATGGCGCGGGTCAGCGGGATGATCGCCACCACCAGGATGATGAAGGGCACCGAGCGCGTGGCGTTCACCACCAGCCCCAGCACCTTGTTCGCCCAAGGCGCCGACAGCAGCTCGCCCCGTTGCGATGTCGCCAGGAACACCCCCAGCGGCAGGCCGAAGGCGGTGCCCAGGATGGTGGAGGCCGCGACCATGTAGAGCGTCTGCAGCGTGGCTTCCCACAGAAGCGGGATCAGGTCAGCGGACATGGCCCAGCACCTCGGTCAGAAGCCCGTGTCGTTCCAGATAGGCCCGCGCCTCGGGTCCCCGGTCCGCATCGACCGAGATCAGCAGGTTGCCGAAGGGATGGGGTCCCACCTCCTCGATGGCGCCGGCCAGGATGTTCGAGGCGATGCCCTTCTCGACCGCCAGCCTGGACAGCATCGGGTCGGTGGCGTGGGTTCCGGCGAAGGTCACGCGGATCACCTCCTCGGACGGGCCGTCGGGGCGGGCGGGCAACAGCCGCCCGGCGATGAAGGCGGGCAGCGTCAGCCCGGTCACGCCGCCCAGAAAGGACCGCGTGGTCGGATGCCGGGGCCGCGTGAAGATGTCGTAGGTCGGGCCGCTTTCCACGATCCGGCCCGCTTCGATCACCGCCATGTGGCTGGCGATGTCGCGGACCACGGCCATCTCGTGGGTGATGAGCAGGATCGTCAGGCCCAGGTCGCGGTTGATGTCGGCCAGCAGCCGCAGCACCGTTTGCGTGGTTTCCGGGTCCAGCGCCGAGGTCGCCTCGTCCGACAGCAGCACCCTGGGGCTTGTGGCCAGGGCGCGCGCGATGCCCACGCGCTGCTTCTGCCCGCCCGACAGCTCTGCCGGATAGCGCCCGGCCAGGCCGTCGAGGCCCACGCGGGCGATCAGGTCGGCCGTGCGGGCGCGGATGGCCCCCGCAGGCTCTCCCGCGATTTCCAGCGGCAGGGCGATGTTGCCGGCGACCGTGCGCGAGGACAGCAAGTTGAAATGCTGGAAGATCATGCCCACCTCGCGCCGGATGGCCCGCAGCGCCGCGCCTTGCGCGCGCCCCACGTCCCGGCCCGCCACGGTGACGGTGCCGCTTGTCGGGCGTTCCAGCCCGTTCACCATCCGCAGCAACGTCGATTTGCCCGCGCCCGACCGGCCGATGATGCCGCAGATCGCGCCGGGTTCCACGGCCAGCGTTACGTCGGCAAGCGCATGAACGCGCGTGCCGCCCGGCCCGTCGAAGGCCTTGCCGACCCCCGCGAAGCCGATGGCCGCCCCTGCGGCGGCCTTGTCTTTCGCCGCATCCGCGGGGACATTAGCTTTCGCCGCATCCGCGGCGGGATTGCCGGTCATCCGTTTCGTCCTTGCGGCCCATCCGCCCCTGGCCGGGTTGCCCCAATCGGGGGCGGGACGCAAGGTCGGTCATGAACGGCATGGCGTTCCGCCCCCGGACGACGCCCTGGCGGCCTGTCCAGGCCCTGTCCGAAAACAGCCGCGCCCTTGCTGGCGTCCAGCGCGACCCGATGCGGATGCATCCCCGGACGATCGTCGGAAACGGGCCTTGGGCAGCGGCCTGCCGCCCTTGCCTGTTTCAGCGTGGTCCGAAAGGCGGCATGGCATTCTTCGGCGGCATCATGCCGCGGTCGTCATCCGCGAGGTGCCGGCGCTTCATGCCCGTGGGCTGGCCAGGCTTGCGGCGGCGCGCCGGCAAAAGCCCCATCAGGCCGCGAACCGCCATTCCCCCCAGCAACCCCGTCCAGCCGCCACCCGCATAGCCCAGGACGATCTGCCAGAAGGGCGCATCCCGCAACCACAGGATGATCGTTGCCGTGAAGGATCCGGCCAGGATCAGGGCCAGCGCCACGATGACCATGGCAGGACCGGGTCCTGCCGGAGGCAGGGAACGGTCCTCCGGCTGAAAGCGTGGTCCTTGCGCGGGAGCGGCCATACCCGGGGCACCTCGTGACTGAGACTTGTCCATGACCATCAAACCCTCTTTGAGCGAAGCCGCAATCTAAATTTTCAACCCCCGGGTGCGATGGTTCGACCCGACATGCCGTCCGACGGCCCCTTGGCTGGCAACGCGACCGGAAGCTTTCCCGCCCGCACCTGGACCAGCGGACCCGGCAGCTGCACGAGACCGCCCGGCACGACGGCCAGGTCAGCCGCCTGATGCTCTGCCGCCCGGCAGCAGCAGGCGCGTGTCCATCGGATCCTCCGGGTCAGGAAGGGCGGCAAGGAAGCCGGGCCATCAAGTTGAAAGATTGTCTTTTTCGTCATGAAAAACGGATTTTCGGGAATCCGTCCAAGGCGGGCGCCCGCCGCCGCAGGAACGGCACCCGGTTCGACCATGCCGTTCGTATCTTCCTGAATTTCAGGCATTTATCGGTTCAGGACCGGCGGGGAAAGCCGTGGGATCGCCAAGGGTCCCGTGGCCCGGCAAGGGCGCCTTGTCCTCCGCAAGCCCCGGGCGGCCATGTGGACCCCGACGGATCCAATCCCGATCGTGGCGTGTTCGTGAGGGTGTGATATGCTTGCCGGTGCCTGGGGGTGGGTTGGCCAAGGTTCTTCTTCGGATGCCTTTCCATCTGCTTCCTGCATTGATCTGGCGGGCGGCAAGGGTGTTGAATTCGGTTCGTCAGGGGCGATCATCATGATCGACGCGTTCAAGGGTGAGGGTTTCGCATCCCGCGGCCACGGGACCGTGCCGGCCCATCCGGGGATGGCCGCATGAATGGCGGTCCGGCAAGGCGCCTGCCGGCCACGCTGGTGCGGCTGACGGGTCCCGGGCAGGCAGGCTCGCTCGTGTTCATGCCCGACATGGGCGGCAGCGTGTTCTATGCCCGTGCCCTCGTGCAGGAGATCGGCGGCCTGGCGGGCTGCCTGGGGACCCGCCTCGACCCGGCCCTGTCCGCCGACCTGGGCCGCCTGACCGTTCCAGAACTGGGGCGCCGCCTGGCCCAGGACATCGCCCGGGCCGGCCTGCCGCAGCCGCTTCACCTTGGCGGATTTTCCTTCGCGGGTTATGTGGCCTTCGAGGCCGCGCGCCACCTGGATGCCCTTGGCCTGCAGGTCGAGACCTTGTGGCTGTTCGATTCGGAGGTGCTGCGCAAGGTGCCCGGCTTCAGGCGCTGGCACGCGCCCCTGGCCGAGACGCGCCGCGCCCTGGGCTTCACCCGCCGCAACTGGCGGGTCATGCTGGGCGGACGGCCCCACCCCGAGGTCCTGCACGCCTACGAGGAAGTGCCGATGTATCTTTGGGAGCATCCCGAAGGGTGCCGCGAGATCATCCGCGGGCTTTACCGCGCCTCGACCGAATACCGCCCCGAACCCTGGCCCGATCCCCGGCTTCTGGGCCGGACCGTCGTGCTTCGGGGCGTGCTGGAAAGGCGCCATCGCGGCTTTCCCGACGACCTCGGCTGGCGGCAGCTGATCCCGCGCTGCGATGTGGTGGATGTCGGCGGCAAGCACCTGGGCATGATGACCGACCCGGGCGCCGTGTCGCAGGTGGCGGCGGCGATGCGGGAGGGGCTGGCCGCGGGGATCGGGAACACCATGGGGAGGACCAGCGCATGACCACGCTTCACCCGATCGGAACCGGCGGCCACGACCGCCTGCGCCGGCAGATCGAGGATCACCTGTCCGCCGGGGGCGGCGCGCCCCTGGCGGTCCTGCCGGGCGGCGTCCTTGGCCGGGACGAGGCCCGGCGGGAAACCGACCGCCTTCTGGCGCGGTTCCGGGCCGAAGGGATCGGGCCGGGCGACCGGGTGGCGCTGTTCTGCGGCGATGAGCGGCGGCTGATCCTGCTGGTGGCGGCGGCGCTGCGGGCGGGGATCGCCTTCGTGGTGGGCGACCCCCAGAGCAGCCGGGGCGAGGCCGAAAGCCTTGTGGCGGTGTGCCGTCCCGCGGCGGTCCTTACCGATGTCGCGGAACTGGCCGGGATGGGATTCGAGCAGTCGCAGCCGGGCCTGCGCGTGCTGCGCGCGGACGCCTGGGACGGGCAGGCTGTGGAAGACGCGGCGCCCCGGGCCGGCGGCGGGTCCGGCCATCCCGAGACCGCCATGCTGATCTTCACCTCGGGCACCACCTCCTCGGCCAAGGCGGTCGAGATCGGCTATGACAATCTGCTGGCGCAGCTCGACATCTTCGCGAAAGCCTATGGCTTCGGCCCGGGGATCAGGCTTCTCAACCTTCTCCCCCTTCATCATACCGACGGGCTGACCCGGGGACCGATCTCGGCGCTGTGGTTCGGCGGCACGCTGGTCCGGCCCTTCCCGTTCTCGGTGCAGGCCGTGCCACGGCTGCTCGACCGGGTGGCCGCGGACGCGGTGACCCACCTGATCGCCGTTCCCGCGATGCTGCGGATCATCGAGCGCGTCGGGCGCGACCGCAAGGACGCCTTTCGCGGCCCGGACTTCCGGTTCGTGCTGTGCAGCGCGGATTACCTCGACGCGGGCCTGTGGAGCCGCTTCGAGGAAGGGTTCGGCGTGCCGGTGGCCAATGCCTACGGGCTGAGCGAGGTCGTCTGCGACGCGCTGTTCGCCGGGCCGGGGGACGACACGCGGATCATCGGCAGCATCGGCCGCCCGGTCGGCGTGACGGCCGAGATCGTCGACGAGCACGGCGCCCCCGTTGCCCCGGGCGAGACCGGGGAGCTGGTGCTGAAGGGTCCCACGGTGATGCGGGGCTATTTCGGCGCGCCCGGGCTGACGGCCGAGGTGCTCAGGGACGGCGCCTTCCGCACGGGCGACCTGGTGCGCGCGCGCCCCGACGGCATCCACGAGTTCGTCGGGCGGCGCAAGACGGCGATCGTCTCGGCCGGGGTGACCATCCATCCCGAGGGCGTCACGGCGGTGCTGTCCACCATGCCGGGACTGGCCGAGGCCTATGCCTTCGGCCAGCCCGACCCCGACCGCGGCGAGCGGCTGGTCGCCGCGGTCGCGCCCGCGCCGGGCGGGGACCTCACAGTGGAGCAGGTCTGGGCCTTCTGCCGCGCGCATCTGTCGCCCGAGCGCGTGCCCGCCGAGATCCGCATCCTCGACAGGCTGCCCCGGACCGCCTCGGGCAAGGTGATCCGGTCCGAGCTGATCGGTGCCGCCGCCGCCCCGGCTGCGGTGCAGGTCCCGCCGGCCAGCGTCTATGAGGTCGCGGCCCGCTGCCTGCGGCTGAAGCCGGAAACGCTGTCCCGGGACTCGTCGCCCTTCAACACGCCAGGCTGGGACTCGCTCATGCACCTGACGCTGATGACCGAGATCGAGACAGCCTTCGGCATCAGCTTCTCGGCTGACGAGGTCATGGACTTCGTCAGCCTGGGGGATGCCGAGGACATCGTGGCCAGGATGCGCGCGCCGGAGTGAAGGCGCTGGCCGAGTCCGGATCGCGCAAGCCGACAAGGCCGGGCTGTCGGGCTTGGCCCCTTCCAGGGCGCAACCGGCCATTCAGACGCCCTGATCTATCTCTAAAGCCCTGGCTCATCAGCCGCGCCATTCTTCGCGGTGACCCCGGCGAGAGCCACGGATCCTGACATGCGGGATGCCGTGCGGAAAGGTCGGTTCTTTGCCCAGGCTCGATGAGAAACCAGCTGTGGATAACAAGTTTCTTTATTTTTTATTTCTTCCTTTTTAGGGAAAATAAGCCATTGAATATGATGGGAAATACCGCGCGAAAGTGACTTTTGGGGCGAGGTTTCGTGACTTTTGGGGCGAGGTTCGGTGACTTTTGGGGCGAGGTTCGGTGACTTTTGGGGCGAGGTTGCCGGTCCCGCCCCGTGCCTTGGGTGACTTTTGGGGCGAGGTCAGGCGATCTTGGTCCGATGGCGCGCATTCTTCTTCCAAATCCGCGCGACTTGGCCCTATTGTGACCGCGCAGGCAGCACGGGTCACACTGGATGCGGGACGAACCTCGCCCCAAAAGTCATGATAGCAACGGCGGCACGCTGAACGCCTTCCAGCGGCGCGGCGAGGTCATCAAGCCTGCGGAACTGATCGAGGTGCGCGGCGGCGAGAAGATCACGCTTGCGGCGCGCAGGATCTACAATCAGCTGCTGTCCAATGCCTTCGGTCCCGAAATGGCCGCGGAAGGGCAGGAATACAGGATCCCCTTTTCCGAGCTTCGCGGCAATCACACGTCGAACGACCGCGTCACCGAAGCCATCCTCAGCCTCATGCAGACGGTGGTGCGCGTGCGCATGTCCGACGGCTCGACCCGCAACGTCCATCTTCTCGGGCCGACGGACATCGCGAAGTTCGGCCCGGGGATTGCCACCATGCTGACCTACGAGCTGCATCCCAAGCTGCTGCCGATCCTGCGCGACAGCCAGATCTTCGCCCGCCTCGAGATGCAGATCCTTCACGGGTTCGCGACCAAGTACGGCATGGCCCTTTACGAGATGATCGCCAAGCGGATCGGCCTGAAACACGTCTTCTACAACGACTTCGAGACAGAGGAACTGCGCGATTACCTGGGCGTTCCGCAGGGCAAGCTGGTTCCCTTCGCGGCCCTGCGCCGCAAGGCGATCGAGCCTGCCGTTGCAGAGGTCAATGCCCTGGCCCCCTTTTCCTGCCGGGTCGATGTGATCGAGAAGCAGGGCCGGAAGGTCACCATGCTCAGGGTGGCGTGGTGGCTCAAGACGGTCGAGGAACAGAAAGCCCAATGGCAGGAGCAGAAGGGCCAGCAGGGCGACCTGTTTCCCCCTGCCCTGCCCGCGGCCTTCATGGAAGACATCGACGAACAGGTTTGAAATCACGGCTGCACAGGTGATACTGTGCACAAATGCAAAAGGGCATTGATGCACATCATCACGATTGCAATGCAGAAGGGCGGGGTCGGCAAGTCCACCCTTGCCCGTTCCCTGGCCGTTGCCGCGGCCCGTGACGGGCTGGCGGTCCTGATCCTGGACATGGACGCGCAGCAGAGCGCAAGCCAGTGGGGCGAGCGCCGCGAGGCCGACATGCCGGTTGTGGTGTTCTCGACGGAGAACGATCTGCCGAAGCGGCTGGAGCAGGCCAGGGGTGCGGCCGGCCTGGTCATCATCGACACGCCCCCCGCCCGATCGACCGAGGCCCCGGCCGCCGTCGAGGTTGCCGACCTGGTGCTGATCCCGACGACGCCGGATGTCGAGTCCCTGGAGCAGATGCCGCGCACCCTGCGCCTGTGCCGCGGCTTCGGGCGCCCCGTCTGGGCCGTGATCAACATGGCCAACCCGACCGGCCCGGCCGAGGTGGCGCAGACTCGCGAGGTGATCAGGGCCATGGGCGCGCAAGCCGCTCCGGTTGTCCTGCACCGGCGCAAGGCACATCGGGACGCCAGCGCGTCGGGATTGTCGGTGCAAGAGATGGACGGCGCCAGCAAGGCTGCCGATGAGGTCACGGATCTGTGGGCCTGGATCCGCGCCGAGATGCAAATCCGCCATTGAGCGGACGTGATGGACTGCAGGCGTGCACATGTGCAACCCTTCAAAAGAACAGAGGTGCAGGAATGAAGAAGCCGAACCCGCTTCTGGCGGCGATGGGAAAAGGCGCGGAACCCAGGCAGGCCGAGGCCGGAAAGCCTGACCCGGTTGTGCCGGAAAGGGTCGCGGGCAAGCGATCGGCGCAAAAGCACCTGGGCGCCTATTTCGACAAGGGCGACCCGCTTCTCGAACGGGTGGCGATCCTGCGCGCGCGCCTGGACATGACGAATTCCGAGTTGATCGAGCACGCGCTTGACGAGCTGTGGAAACGTCATGAGGCGGGCAGGGCATTCGGGGATTGACGCAAGGGTACGGCCTTGCATCTGTGCACAAGTGCACCTCTGCATTTCGGCAGGAACGCAAGAAGAAGACTGCAGCCTTCCAGGATGCCACTGCCGCATGGCCTGGCCTGGCCTGCAAGCGGCCTGGGGCGGATGGACCTGCAGCAGCCGCGCCGGGAATTGTCGCACGATCAAGAAGACCCATCGCTGGCCGGCACCTGGATCTGGGTATCAGTTCCCGGGCAGCAGCCAGGTTCCCGGCTCATCAGGTTTCAGATCCAGGCAGGGTCGCCGACGGGTGGGTCGCTCTCGGAACGCGACCGCCGCCGGGGTGTGGCGGGCGAGATCTTCAAGGGGAAAGATCGACGGCGCCACGGCCGGGTTGGGCGGGTCCTGGCGGGGCAATCGACGCCTGCCGCCGCGGGGCATGGGGCGCGGTCCCTGCACGCTGCCCGCCGTGGGGCACCCCAACGTCCAGATCGAACCCGGCACGCGGGCCGACACCCTGAAAACCGGCAGATCGTCCTGGACGATCACGGCCTGTCGCCGGGAACCGGGATTGCGATCCTGGTTTCCGGCCCGGGCGCGACCCCGGTGAACGAGGTCAGGCGTTGGGGCGAAGGGCGGCCGAAGTCGTCCTTATCGAACTGGCGCACCGGCGGTCGCGCGGCCGTCCTAGACGACGCGAAAGGCCTTCCCACCCCTTCCCGGTTTGGCCCCCCCGAGGGTCCTGCGGGCCTTGTGCAGCAGGGGCATCGTGTCATCATTCCCGTGGCTGCTGATTCTCAGCGTATCCTCGGGGGAGGGGTGACGGGCATGGCCATCGATTACAGAAAAGGCACGAATCTTGCCGACTTCCTGACAGGCTCGCGCGACCGCGACCTCATCCTGGGTCTTGGCGGCAACGACAGCCTGCTGGGCGACGGGGACGTGCAGCGCGGAGACGGCGATAAGGCCGATCTGCAGGGCGCCGCGGACGCGCTGTTCGGGGGGCAGGGCGACGACTGGATCTGGGGCGACGGCCGTGTTGTCGCGGGCGAATACAACGCCATGTCCATCATCAACGGCGGCCATGACCTTTTGCAGGGCGAAGCCGGGAACGACACCCTGTATGGCGACGGCACGGCCGAGACCGGGGCCTATGCGGGCACCACCGGCATCCGCGGCGGGCGTGACCTGCTTCATGCAGGCCTGGGCGACGATGCGCTGTTCGGCGACGGCTTTGTGACGGGGGGTGCCCTCATTCGGGATGCCTGGATCGAGGGCGGGGCCGATACGCTGCTTGCCGGGGAGGGCAATGACATCCTTTACGGGGACGGCCTTGTCGCGGCAGGCAGATGCACCCTCATCGGGGGCGCAGACCTCCTGGACGGCGGCAAGGGCCGGGACAGCCTGTACGGGGACGGCATCGTCAATCCAAGCATCTATACCAGCGGAGAAATGGCGGGCGGCAGCGACACCATGCAGGGTGGCGCAGGCGATGACGAGCTTCATGGCGACGGGGGGATCTCGACCTTCAGGGCCTCCGCCAGGCTTACCGGCGGGAACGACAGGATGTGGGGAGGGGACGGCCACGACCTCTTGAGTGGCGACGGCTGGGGCTATGGCGCATTCGTCGATATCACCGGAGGCGATGATCATCTCGATGCCGGAACCGGCAACGACACGATCCTGGGGGACGGAAACGCCGGCGCTGCGCCCGGCTCCAGCCAGGGCAGTGCTAGCCTGACGGGCGGCCAGGACACCATCATCGCGGGGACCGGTGCGGATTCCGTGATGGGCGACGGGATCAGCGCCACCAATGGCTATTCCACCCTTGTCGGCGGATCGGATCACATCGACGGGGGCAGCGGGAACGACACCCTTCATGGCGACGGAAGTACCGTCGCGTTGAGTGTGAATTCGCTTGCCGGAGGAGATGACACGATCCTGGGGGGCGGCGGCAACGACATGATCTACGGCGACGGGACGGTCGAGAGCGGCTATTGGGCCGGGACCCGGAACGATTTGACCGGCGGGGATGACAGGATCACCGGTGGCCGGGGCGATGACGTTCTGTGGGGCGACGGCGCAGGCATTGCCGACACGGTGGCGATCATCACCGGAGGCGCGGACAGCTTCGTCTTCGGGAAAGGCAGTGGGCGCGACCGGATCATGGACTTCCGCAGCGGCGACGGCGACGCCATCCGCCTTGCGGTCCCGGGGCTGACCTGGTCCGACCTCGACACCAACCGCAACGGAAGACTGGACGACGGCGACCGCTTCATCTCGCTGGTCGATGGCGACACGCGCATCGACCATGGCGCGGCATCCCGGACGGACGACCCGGGCAAGGACGTGGTGGTCGTGGCCGATGTTACGGATCTGACCGCCTCGGATGTCCTGTTCGTCTGACCTTGGGACGAAGCCCCGAACGGCCTTTGCAGATGCGGGATGGCGGACGAAAGACGCCGGGCGCTGAAGCACCCGGCGTCTTTTGGCAACGTGATGGGACCGCCGATCAGAACAGGAAGTCCGACGCATCCAGCTGATGGACGCCGTTCAGCACGATGCTGACCTCGATGTCCTTGTCGCCGTCCAGATTGGCCTGGACATGGGTCTTGTTGTTGGCCGCATCGGCATAAACGCCCAGGTCGCCCGCGGCGCTCAGCCATTTCGAGCCGACAAGCTTGAAGTCCTGCAAGCCCGACAGGCCCGTGTTGGCATCCATGCCGCTCAGGTCGATCCTGTCGCCCTCGTTCCAGTCGGTGATGCCGTCCCAAAGACCCGCCTGCGCGAAGACGAAGGTATCGTTGCCGGCACCGCCGCTCAGAGTGTCCTGGCCGCCGCCCGCGTTCAGCACGTCATGGCCCGCGGTGCCCTGCAGCACGTCGTTGCCGTTGGTGCCCTGGATGGTCTTGCCGGTCACGGGTGTTCCCGGCGTGCCGGTGCCCAGCAGGAAGTTGGACGCATCCAGCTTGTGGACGCCGTTCAGCACGATGTTGATCTCGAGGTCCTTGTCGTTGTCCAGGTTGGCCTGGACATAGGTCCTGTTGTTCGCCGCATCGGTATAGACGCCCAGGTCGCCCACGGCGCTCAGCCATTTCGAGCCGACAAAGGTGAAGCCCTGGGTGCCGGACAGGCCCGTATTGGCGTCGATGCCGCTCAGGTCGATCTTGTCGTCGCTTGCCCAGTCGGTGATGTTGTCCCAAAGGCCCGCTTGCTTGAAGACAAAGGTATCCGCGCCCCCGCCGCCGCGCAGGGTGTCCTGCCCGCCGCTGCTGTTCAGCACGTCGTTGCTGGAGGTGCCCTGCAGCACGTCGTTGCCGTTGGTGTCGTAGACGGTCTTCCCGGTCACGGTTATCCCCGACGTATCGGTGCCGTTGCTGGAGCCGGTGCCGGTTCCGGCCCCGGTGCCCGCGTTGTCCAGGTTCGCCAGCTCCTTGAACACGGAATAGGCCGGACGCAGGTTTCCGCTGGCATCGCGCAGGCCGAAGCCCGGCTCGTAGCTGGAGTCCTGGTACGAGAACCACATGATCGGTCCCGCCCAGGCGTTGTCCTGGGCCAGATCGACCGCCTCGCGCAGCATCTGCGCCGCGTCCGCCGCGCTGACGGTGACGCCGCCGCCGGTGGTCTTGGCGCCG
>NZ_WMBT01000016.1 GCF_009708075.1 Paracoccus lichenicola
AGGGGCTTGCTCATGGCCCACCAACGTATGAGCAGCGGTTTTGTCAGGCGCTCTAAGTGGCGCGTGGCGGTGGCAGGTCGTGAGGTGGTCGTTCACCATCCCCGTCGCCTGCATGAAGGCATAGGTGATCACCGGCCCGCAAAAGGCGAAGCCGCACGCTTTCAACGCCTTGGACATGGCCGTCGATTCGGGCGTGGCGGTCGGAACCTGCGTCATGCCTGCAAAGCGGTTCTGGATCGGCTGGCCGCCCACGAAGGACCACAGCCAGGGCGCGAATCCCCCCTGCGATTCGATCTCCAGGAACAGCCGCGCGCCCTTCACGGCCGATTCGATCTTGCCGCGATGGCGGATGATGCCGGGGTTTTGCAGGGCGCGGTCGATGCGCGCGCCGTCCCAGTGGGCCACCCGTTCGGGATCGAAGCCGTCGAATTCTTCGCGGAACGCTTCGCGCTTGCGCAGGATGGTGATCCAGGACAGCCCGGCCTGGAACCCGTCCAGCACCAGCTTTTCCCACAACGCGCGCCCGTCGCGTTCGGGCACGCCCCATTCGGTGTCGTGATAGGCGACATACAGCGGGTCGGTCCCGCACCAGGGACAGCGGTCGGTCATCATGTGTTAACCCTTAATCCAGAAACCCCTGCGCGTTTACGGCAAATTAGGCGATCATGGCTATCACGAAACACGGAATGATTGCGTGACAAGGGGCCAGACGTGACCAACACGAACCCGCCTGGAAAAGGCTCTCCGCTGGAATTTGCGATGGACCAGCAAAGCCGGCTGACCCTGCCATCGGTCCGGCTTGCGGTGGAAAAGGGAAACGGCGTGCTGGCCTTCCAGCCCGTCGTGCAGGCGCAACGGACCAACCGCCCGGCCTTTTACGAAGGGCTGATCCGCATCATCGACGATTCGGGGCGCATGGTGCCCTTGCGCGACTTCATGCCGGTGGCGGAAACCACCGAACTGGGACGGCAGATCGACTGCCTGGCCCTGTCGCTGGGCCTGAAGGCCTTGTCCGAGGATCCGTCGCTGCGGCTGTCCATCAACATGTCGGCGCGCTCCATCGGCTATCCCGAATGGATGCATATCCTGCGCGAAGGTGTCGCCGCCGATCCGCAGGCCGCCGAACGGCTGATCCTGGAAATCACCGAAAGCTCGGCCATGGGCCTGCCGGACGAGGTGAAATCCTTCATGCGAGAGGTGCAGCGCCATGGGATCAGCCTGGCGCTGGACGATTTCGGGGCGGGCTATACCTCGTTCCGGTATCTGCGCGATTTCTGCTTCGACATGATCAAGATCGACGGGCAGTTCATCCGGGAAATCTCGACCCATCCCGACAACCAGGTGCTGTGTCAGGCGCTGATGTCCATCGCCCATCACTTCGACATGTTCACCGTGGCGGAGATGGTGGAAACCGCCGACGACGCCAGCTTCCTGATCGACAGCGGCATCGACTGCCTGCAGGGCTATTACTTCGGGGCGCCGACCATCGCGCCGCCCTGGAAATCCCCGCCTTCGGTCGCGCTGCGATAAGGAACGGCTGCCCCTTTCGGGGGATGTCCTTGACGTTGCGGCACGAACCCGCATCCTAGCCCCGACTCGCCAGTGATCTGGCCTTGAGGGAAAGGGAGCCTGTCATGACCAAAGCCGTTATCGTTTCCGCCGCCCGCACCGCGGTCGGCAGCTTCATGGGATCGTTCGCCAATATCCCGGCGCATGACCTGGGGGCTGCCGTGCTGAAAGAAGTCGTGGCCCGCGCCGGGATCGACCCCGCCGAGGTCGATGAGACCATCCTGGGCCAGGTGCTGACCGCGGGACAGGGCCAGAACCCCGGCCGCCAGGCGCATATCAGGGCGGGCCTGCCGCAGGAGTCGGCGGCCTGGCTGATCAACCAGGTCTGCGGGTCGGGGCTGCGCGCCGTGGCGCTGGCCGCGCAGCAGGTGACCCAAGGCGATGCCAAGGTCGTCCTGGCAGGCGGCCAGGAAAGCATGTCGATGTCGATGCACGCGACCTATCTGCGCGCGGGGCAGAAGATGGGCGACATGCAGTTCATCGACACGATGATCCGCGACGGGCTGTGGGACGCGTTCAACAATTACCACATGGGCACTACGGCCGAAAACGTCGCGCACAAATGGCAGATCAGCCGCGACCAGCAGGACGAATTCGCCCTCGGCTCGCAGAACAAGGCCGAGGCCGCGCAGAAGGCGGGCCGCTTCGACGATGAAATCGTCGCCTTTACCGTCAAGACCCGCAAGGGCGACACGGTGGTGGACAAGGATGAATACATCCGCACGGGCGCGACCATCGAGGCCATGCAGAAGCTGCGCCCCGCCTTTTCCAAGGACGGCTCGGTCACTGCGGGCAACGCGTCGGGCCTGAACGACGGCGCGGCGGCGGTCATGGTGATGACCGAGGACGAGGCGAACCGCCGAGGCCTGACGCCCTTGGCGCGCATCGCATCCTATGCGACGGCGGGGCTGGACCCGGCGATCATGGGCACCGGCCCGATCCCGGCCAGCCGCAAGGCGCTGGAAAAGGCCGGCTGGTCCGTGGGGGATCTGGATCTGGTCGAGGCGAACGAGGCCTTTGCCGCCCAGGCCTGCGCGGTCAACAAGGACATGGGTTGGGATCCCGCCATCGTGAACGTGAACGGCGGCGCCATCGCCATCGGCCATCCCATCGGCGCATCCGGCGCGCGCGTCCTGAACACCCTTCTGTTCGAGATGAAGCGCCGCGACGCCCGCAAGGGCCTGGCCACGCTGTGCATCGGCGGCGGCATGGGCGTGGCCATGTGCATCGAACGATAGGCGATTTGGCGCGCAATGATATTGCGCGCCATCTGCTTGTCTTGTAGCAATATTTCAGGACCGATTTTTAAGGGGGAGGATCAATGTCCAGGGTTGCACTTGTCACCGGGGGGTCGCGCGGCATCGGCGCGGCGATTTCAAAGGCGCTTCAGGATGCGGGCTATACCGTCGCCGCCACCTATGCGGGCAACGACGAGGCCGCGCAGGCCTTTACCGGGGAAACCGGGATCAAGACCTATAAATGGTCGGTCGCCGATTACGACGCCTGCGCGGCCGGTATCCGGCAGATCGAGGAGGAGCTTGGCCCGATCGCCGTGCTGGTCAACAACGCGGGCATCACGCGCGACGCGATGTTCCACAAGATGACGCCGCAGCAGTGGAAAGAGGTGATCGACACCAACCTGACCGGCGTCTTCAACATGACCCATCCGGTCTGGTCGGGGATGCGCGACCGCAAGTTCGGGCGGATCATCAACATCAGCTCGATCAACGGGCAAAAGGGTCAGGCGGGGCAAGCGAATTACTCGGCGGCCAAGGCGGGCGACCTGGGCTTCACCAAGGCGCTGGCGCAGGAAGGCGCGCGGGCGGGCATCACCGTCAACGCGATCTGCCCCGGCTATATCGCGACCGAGATGGTCAAGGCCATCGACGAAAAGGTGCTGGCCGAAAGGATCATCCCGCAGATCCCGGTGGGCCGCCTGGGCGAGCCTGAGGAGATCGCGCGCACGGTGGTGTTCCTGGCCTCGGACCAGGCGGGCTTCATCACCGGATCGACCATCACCGCGAACGGCGGGCAGTATTTCGCCTGAGGCGATGCGGCAAAAGACCACGGCCCGCGCAGATCGCGCGGGCCGCCTTGAAAGGGTCACCGTTCAACAGGTCAGTGTGACAGTCGGGAAATCTCTTCCTTGATCCGAAGTTTTTCGCGCTTCATGGCCTTGATCTGCATGTCGCTGGATCCAGGGCTTCTTTGTTCTTTTTCAACGGCATCGGAAAGCACCTGGTGTTTCTTGCGCAGTTCCTCGACATGGGAAGCAACCGACATCGCGTTCTCCTGTATAGGTTGAATCGAACAGAAGGATTGCAGCACAGGCTTTCGATTCTGTCACGAGACTTTTGCAAACAAGGGCACCAGTGGCGAACCGTTGCGCAGAACCGCCGCCGCGGCCTCGGTCAGGTCTTCCCGGTCGCCCGCATGGGCCGGTTCGCGATGCATGACAAAGGTCGCCAGCAGCCGCAGCGGCCCTCGCGCGCCCTTGGTCGCCTGCACGATCACCCGCCCGGCGTCGCGCCCCGCGCGCCCCGCGACGGGCAGGATCGCAACCGATCCGGCGCGCGCGCCCAAGGCGGCCAGGATAACGTCCAGCCGGTCGGCCCGCTGGATCAGCGTCACCACCCCTCCGGGCCGCAACCGGCGCAGGCCCGCGTCGATCCAGGCGGCCAGCGGCGTGTCCTCGCGGCGCGCCATGGCCCGGCCCCCGTCCGGCGCCGCCGTCCCGCCCAGGAAATACGGGGGATTGGCGATGACATGGTCGAAGACCTGCGCCCGCAACTCGGCCGGCGGGCGGGCCACGTCGCCGGTCAGCACCTCCATGGCGATGCCGTTCGCCGCGGCATTCCGCCGCGCCAGGTCGGCATAATCCGCCTGCCACTCCAACCCCGCCAGCCGCAGCCCCGGCACCCGCCAGCCCAGGCACAGGCTGGCGACCCCGGCCCCGCATCCCAGTTCCAGCACCGCCTGGCCCGCGACCGTCGGACAGGCCGCCGCCAGCATCACCGCGTCGGCCCCTGACCGGAAACCGCGTCGGGGCTGCGCCACCCGCAGCCGCCCGTTCAGGAAGCCGTCGCAGGAAAGGTCACTCATCCAGGCCGGCATCGCGCAGGATGGCGCGGGCCATGAATTCGTCGCGGTCCGCCACCATCAGCCGCTGCGGCAGGATGCCCAGCGATCCTTCCAGCACGCTCATGTGCTGGTCCATGGGGAATGCGGGGATGCCCTCGTCCTCTAGCAGGGTCAGGGCGCGGGACATGCGGACGGGATCGTTGCTGCGGAAAAGCTCTTTCATGGGCGAAACGCTAGGCGGCGGTTGCGCAAAAGTCGAGGGCGTGGCAAGGGACGGGCGCGTCAAGGGGGCAAGGCCATGGGTGTGCAGGAAAACGTCCACAAACCGCTGGACCGGCTGGCAGAGGCGCTGAGCGCCGAGATGGAGGCGGTGAACGCCCTGATCCGCGACCGGATGTCCAGCGAACACGCCCCCCGCATCCCCGAGGTGACGGCCCATCTGATCGAGGCGGGCGGCAAGCGGCTGCGGCCCATGCTGACGCTGGCCGCCGCGCGGATCATAGGATACGGCGGCCCCTATCACATCCACCTGGCCGCCACGGTCGAATTCATCCACACCGCGACCCTGCTGCATGACGACGTGGTCGATGAAAGCCGCCAGCGGCGCGGGCGGCCCACGGCGAACCTGCTGTGGGACAACAAGTCCAGCGTGCTGGTGGGCGACTACCTGTTCGCGCGCAGCTTCCAGCTGATGGTGGAACCCGGCAACCTGCGCACGCTGGAGATCCTGTCGAACGCCGCCGCCACCATCGCCGAGGGCGAGGTGCTGCAACTGACCGCTGCCCAGGATTTGCGCACGGACGAAGGGGTCTATCTCAAGGTCGTGCGCGGCAAGACCGCCGCGCTGTTTTCCGCCGCGACCGAGGTGGGCGGCGTCATCGCGGGGGCAAGCCCCGATCAGGTTCGGGCGCTGTTCGATTACGGCGACGCCCTGGGGATCAGCTTCCAGATCGTCGATGACCTGCTGGATTACGGCGGGGCCACGGAAACCATCGGCAAGAACGTGGGCGACGATTTCCGCGAACGCAAGCTGACCCTGCCGGTCATCAAGGCGGTCGCGAAAGCCAGCCCCGAGGAACGCGCCTTCTGGTCGCGCGTCATTGAATCGGGCGACCAGCGCGACGGCGACCTGGACCACGCCCTGTCCCTGCTGGCCCGCCACGGCGCGATGGAGGCCGCGCGCGCCGACGCCCTGCGCTGGTCCGCCACGGCCAAGGCGGCGCTGACCAGGCTGCCCCCCCATCCGATCCGGGACATGCTGGCGGACATGGCCGATTTCGTGGTCCGCCGGGTCGCCTGAGGCGCTGTCCCGCTGGGGCAGGCCCCGGCAAAGACCGTGAACCATGCAGACCTGCCGCAACAGGCCGCCCCGGGCTTGGCCCTGGCCTTTGCTCGCCAATTCAGGGCTTTCGCTGAAAGCGATGCACGGCAGGCGGGTGCCCCTCAGACATGGGTTGCCTGTATTTCATGCGGCAGCCGTTCATGAAGCCTGGAAATCGGGCAATCCGCGTCTGGCCCTTTCCTCAGCCTGCCTGAAGCCTGTGCAAGACCGCCAAAGCCCCCCATCAGAAGGCATCGGCGGCGCGACCGGTGCCGCGTTGAAGGGGAATCGATGATGAAAAGGGCTGCTCCCTTTGTTGCAATGGCCGCGATGCTGCTCGCGGTGCCCAGTTTCGCGCAGGACGCCGTTGTCGCGGTCGAGGCTGCCGCTCCGGTCCCGGACAAGGGCGACACGACCTGGATGCTGATCTCGGCCATCCTGGTGATGATGATGACCCTGCCGGGCCTGGCGCTGTTCTATGGGGGCCTCGTGCGGGCCAAGAACATGCTGTCGGTGCTGATGCAGGTGCTGTCCGTGTTCAGCCTGATGGTGATCCTGTGGGTGGCCTTCGGATATTCGCTGGCCTTCACCGGCGCGGGCACGGCCGAGGACGTGACCTTCTTCACCCCCTATGTCGGCGGGTTGTCCAAGATGTTCCTGGGGGGCGTCACCACCGCGTCCAACATCGAGGGCTTCAGCGCGGGCGTGGTGATCCCCGAACTGTCCTTCGTGATCTTCCAGATGGCCTTCGCCTGCATCGCCTCGGCCCTGATCGTGGGCGCCACGGCGGAACGGCTGAAGTTCAGCGCGATCCTGCTGTTCGTGGTGATCTGGTTCTTCTTTTCCTATATCCCGATGGCCCACATGGTCTGGTGGTGGGGCGGGCCGTCCGCCTATGACGCGCCTTCGGGGCTGCTGTTCAGCCATGGCGCGCTGGACTTCGCGGGCGGCACCGTGATCCACATCAACGCGGGCGTGGCCGGCCTGGTCGCCGCGATGGTCGCGGGTCCCCGCCTGGGCTACAAGAAGGAACTGCTGGCCCCGCACAACCTGTCCTTCACCCTGGTGGGCGGCTGCCTGCTGTGGATCGGCTGGTTCGGCTTCAACGCCGGGTCGAACCTGGAAGCCAACGGGTTGACCGCCCTGGCCATGATCAACACCGCCGTCGCCACCGCCGCGGGCGTGCTGGCCTGGTCCTTCGGCGAATGGGCCTTCCGCGGCCATCCCAGCCTGCTGGGCGGCATCTCGGGCGCCATCGCGGGCCTGGTGGGCATCACCCCGGCGGCGGGCTTCGTGGGTCCCATGGGCGCCATCGCCATCGGCCTGGTCGCGGGCCTGCTGTGCATGTGGTTCGTGATCAGCATCAAGCCGCGCATGGGCATCGACGACAGCCTGGACGTGTTCGGCATCCACGGCATCGGCGGCATCGTCGGCGCGATCCTGACGGGCGTCTTTGCCGCGCCGTCCCTGGGCGGAACGGGCGTGTTCGATTACGGCGCGAATGCGGTGGCTGAATTCTCGATGGGCGGGCAGGTTTACAATCAGGCACTCGGCGTGGTGATCGCGATCCTCTGGTCGGGCGTGGTGTCCTTTGTGGCCGTCCACATCGTCAAGGCGCTGATCGGGCTGCGCGTGGCCGACACCGAAGAACGCCAGGGCCTGGACATCACCACCCACGGCGAAAACGCCTACAACTGAGGCGCCCTGCAACCCCGCAAAGGCCCGGCATCGCTGCCGGGCCTTTTCCATGCGCAAATCACGGGTTGGTCAGGGTAATTCCCCCCGGGCGATTCTTGCTGTAGGGTGGCGCGCAATTCGGCCGGATAACGGCCTTGGGCAGTCACGCAGGCATCCGACGCATGAAACGACCGACCGGCACCCCGAAGCGCACGGGCCGCAGCCCCGTTGCCGACAAGCGCACGCCCCCGGCCGAGGCGAAACCGCAGGTCCGCCGCTACAAGGCGCCCCGGCGCGGCAATGTCGTGGTCCGCACCGTCGCGGGCACCGTGGGCCTGGTCTGGCGCATCCTCTGGGGGTCGGCCTGGCGCCTTGCCATGGTCATGGTCCTGATCGTGGGCGGCGCCACCGCCTATTTCTATGCCAGCCTGCCCGAACCCGAGGCGCTGTTCGACGCCCGCGCCCGCGGCTCCGTCACCATGCTGGACCAGGACGGCAAGGTCTTCGCCTGGCGCGGCGAGACCTATGGCGCCGTCACCGGCGACAAGATCGCCCCGGTCCTGAAGCAGGCCGTGATGGCGACCGAGGATCGGCGCTTCAACTGGCACTTGGGCGTCGATCCGGTCGGCATCGCCAGCGCCATCAAGATCAACATGGCCGAAGGCCGCGGCCCGCTGGAGGGCAATGGCGGGTCCACCATCACCCAGCAGGTCGCGAAGCTTCTGTGCCTGGGCGACACCTTCGACCCGATCCGCTGGAAGAACGAGGCCGAGTTCGAGCAGGACTGCCGCGTCACCAGCCTGTGGCGCAAGATCAAGGAAGTCCCCTATTCCTTCGCGCTGGAAGCCAAGTATTCCAAGGACGACATCCTCAGCATCTACATGAACCGCTCCTACATGGGCGGCGGCGCGCGCGGGTTCGAAGCGGCAAGCCAGCGGTATTTCAACAAGCCCGCCTCCGACGTGACCGCGTCCGAGGCCGCGATGCTGGCGGGCCTGTTGCAGGCCCCCAGCTATTTCGCGCCGACCGCGAACCTGAAGCGCAGCCAGGAACGCGCCAATGTCGTCCTGGGCCTGATGGGCGAGGAAGGCTACCTGTCCGAGGAGGAGGTCGCCCAAGCCCGCGCCAACCCCGCGCGGCTGTCCCAGGCGGCCGCGGCGCGGGCGGGCGGTTACTTCGCCGACTGGGTGATGGAATCCGGTCCCGGCTTCCTGACCAGCGAAACGACCGAGGACGTGACGATCCGCACCACCTTCGACCCGCGCATCCAGACGGCGGCGGAACGGGCGCTGAAGCGCATCTTCGACGAAAAGGTCAGCGACAACTCCAAGGCCGAGGCCGCGGTGGTCGTGATGTCCGCCGACGGCGCCGTGCGCGCGATCATCGGCGGACGCGACACCACCGTGAACGGCGCCTTCAACCGCGCCGTTCAGGCCAAGCGCCAGACCGGGTCCTCCTTCAAGCCCTTCGTCTATGCCGCCGCCCTTGAGGCAGGCTACGGTCCCGGCGACCGGGTCGAGGACGGCCCGCTGACCATCCGCATCCCCGGCGGCAAGCCCTGGTCGCCCCAGAACTATACCCGCCGCTATTACGGCAACGTCACGCTGACCACCGCGCTGAAGCAGTCGCTGAACACCGCCACCATCCGCCTGCAGGAAACCGTGGGCCGCGACGCGGTGCGCCGCATCGCCCACGACTTCGGCATCGTCAGCAACCTGACCACCAGCCCCTCGCTGGGCCTTGGCGCGTCCGAGGCAACGCTGATGGAACTGACCGGCGCCTATGCGGGCATCCGCAACGGCGGCACCTCGGTCGCGCCCTATGGGCTGGTGGAACTGCGCATCGCGGGTGACGACCAGCCGCTGATGGGCCAGGCGGGCGGGATGGGCGCGCGGGTCATCAGCCAGCGCGCGGCGGGCCAGCTGATCTACATGATGCAACAGGTGATCGACAGCGGCACCGGCACCCGCGCCAAGCTGGGCAGCCGTCCCGTCGCGGGCAAGACCGGCACCACCAGCAGCTATCGCGACGCCTGGTTCGTGGGCTTTTCCGAACAGTATGTCGTGGGCGTCTGGATGGGCTATGACGACAACACGCCGCTGAAGGGCGTCACCGGCGGCGGCCTGCCCGCCGAGATCTGGCAGGCGGTCATGTCCGACATCCACGAAGGGTTGCCGGAGCTGCCCCTGTCCACGGTGTCCCCCGACGGCAGCGGCATCCTGCTGTCGAACGAGGGCGCGCCGAGGGTCGTGACCTCGGGGTCGGCGGACGATCCCCTGGCGGCGGCGCTTGCGGGGGCGGTCAATTCGGCCAATCCGGGCGGGGGCGCGCCGACCCAGGTGACGGCGCCGCAGATCCCGGGCGACAGCAGCACGGCGAGTTCGGACGATGCGCTGAGCCGGGCGTTGAACGGGATCCTGGGGGAGAATTAGTTACTATGCACTGCAACCTTTGGGAGACTGCAAAGCCTTACCAATCCTGCTAAAGCATGACTTTAGTACTTTATCGTTGCCACGAACCACATTTTAATAGAATAGAGACTCTATGCTATGAAGTTGATAGGGTTGCAGCGACTAACCTTACTTCTGTCTTGGTAAGCTAAGTTTTAGCTTATCCGCGTCATCCTATTTGCGGAACTTGAAGGTGTCAGTAGATGTCTAGTACTCCACAGATCGATCTTACCAATTTGCGCCTCCCGACGAAAATTGACCTTTCTGCAGGAAATACTTTAGTTTCTTATTCCGCCGAAGTGGAAGCAATTTGGGGAATTGAGTCGGTTATTATATGGTTCGATAGGGATCTGAGGTATAATTTTTCTTTTTCTGATAGTTCAAGCCCCTACTATAATTATAATCTTTTAATTGTATCCGATAGCTATCATGACAATGCAGAAGACGCAAGTGTTACCACGAGCCGGTTCCATCATTCTACAAATACCAACGGTGATGTAGATATCGTTGAGGTTGTGGTCAAAGATAAAGCTGGTTACGAGCGCACTTACACAACGGACGAACTTCGCGAGTTGGGATTCGATACGTCATTTGAAATAGTAGGCGGTTTGAATTTTGTTCCGACAACCTATGCAATGCTTTCTGTTCCCGACGTAATTAACCTTCGCGAAGGTGAGGGTCTTGCCGTTACTCTCAGCTTCCTGGGGCTGACCAGCCATAGTGCAAGCTGGACCTACTATACGACCACTCAGGGCGGAACCGCTGGAGCCGCCGACATAGGCGCACTATCCGGCAGCGGTTCTTTCTACGTCAGCAGCACTTTCCCAACGACCGAACAGGATTTCTTCACCGTATCGGCTGCCCGAGATGGCATGAAGGAAGGCACAGAAACCGCCTATCTGGTCGTGGACCTGGGGTATAGCTCTGTCAGCTTCCAAGACGGCGGCAGCCTGAAGGTCATCGAAATCCGCATCCTTGACGATAACCTGACCACCGGCGGCACCGGGAACGACATCCTTCGCGGCACAAGCGCGGCCGAGGTTCTGACGGGCGGCGCGGGTAACGACATCTACCATCTGACCCCCGGCGACCAGGTGGTCGAACTGGCGAGTGGCGGCACCGATACCGTCAACGCCAGCTTCACCCACATCTTGGCCGGAAATGTCGAGAACCTGATCCTGACCGGCAACGCCGCGATCAACGGGATCGGCAACCTGCTGGCCAACCGCCTGACCGGGAACGAGGCGGCGAACCAGTTGGTGGGCGGCTTGGGGATGGACAGCCTGTTCGGGAACGGCGGCAACGACACCCTGTCGGGCGGCACCGATGGCGACCTGCTCGACGGCGGGATCGGGAACGACTGGCTGGATGGCGGCGCGGGCGCCGATACCCTGCGCGGCGGGACCGGCGATGATGTCTATGTCCTGGACAGCACGGCGGACGTGATTTCCGAATACTGGAACCAGGGCACCGATACGGTCCGCGCCTCGATGGGCGCAACCCTGGGCGTTCAGGTGGAAAACCTGGTCCTGCTGGGCACGGCCAATCTTTGGGGGACGGGCAACACCCTGCACAACGTCCTGACCGGCAATGCGGGCGCGAACAGCCTGGATGGCGGGGCGGGCAACGATACGCTGGCGGGCGGCGAGGGCGGCGACTGGCTGAACGGCGGCGCGGGCATCGACCTGCTGCGCGGCGGGGCAGGCAACGACACCTATGTCCTCGACAACCCCGGCGACCTGGTGGCCGAGGCGGCGGGCCAGGGCACCGACACCGTGCGGTCAAGCGTAACCGTCCAGCTGTCGGCCAATGTCGAAAACCTGATCCTGACAGGGAATGCCGCCATCAACGGGACGGGCAATGCGCTGAACAACAGCCTGACCGGCAATGCGGCGGCCAACCAGCTTGTCGCGGGCGGTGGAAACGACATCCTGAACGGAGCCGCTGGCCAGGACATGCTGACTGGCGGGACCGGAACGGACGTGCTGTCGGGCGGCTTGGACGCCGCGCGCGACGTGTTCGTCTTCAACGCCCTGTCGGACAGCACCGGGGGCGCGGGCCGCGACCGCATCCTGGACCTGCGCAGCGGCGTGGACGACATCGACCTGCGCGCCCTGGACGCGAATACGCGGATCGCCGGCAATCAGGCCTTCGACTTCTCGGGTGCGGCGGCCGACGCCAATGCGGTCTGGTATGTCAAGGCGGGCGCGAACCTGATCGTCCGCGCCGATGTCAACGGCGACCGTGTGGCGGATTTCGAGGTCGCCGTCATGGGCCAGGCTGGCCTTGGCGCGAGCGACTTCCTGCTGTGATCCCCTCGCAGGCGGCCTACCCCGCCGCTTGCAAATCCGCCGTCAGTGCCGCCAGATCCCCCCGCCGCGCGGTCAGCATCGCGCTGATCTCGGCACGTTCGCTGGCCAGCATGTTCACGCCCTCGATGATGATGTTGAAGAACCTGTCCTGGCCCGACTTGTTCGACACGTGCCATTCGACCTCCATCGGGGCGCGGCCGTTCAGATAGGCGACCGAGGTGACGGCGTAGAAGCTTTTCAGCGGGCGCGCGCCCGTCACCTCGATCCTGGAGCCGACGAACTCGCGGAACCGCTTGCCGTATTTGCGGCCGATATAGCCCTGGAAGGCCCGGGTATAGCCCGCCAGCGCCGCCGGATCGGCCTGCCGCGCGGCGGGACCAAGGGCGGATCGGGCGATCACGTCCACATCGGCATAGCGCACGAAGATCGATTCGAAATCGCGATACATCTGCGCCGGGGGCTGGCCCGAGTTGATGACCCGGTAAACCTCGCCCAGGGCGGTGTCGATCAGCGCGCGGGCCTGACCGGCATCCAGGGACCAGCCGCGCACCGGCGCCAGCGTCAGCGCCGCGGCGCCCAGCAGCGTCAGGAAGCCGCGCCGGTCATTCGGCATAAGGGTCGATGGCACCGCCTGCTGCAGCCTCGGCATATGGGTCAATCTCGGTTCCCCCTTCGTTCAGTTCGTGGCGGCGGTGCATCAGATAGATCAGCCGCAGTTGCGCATAGCTATCCGCACTGTCCTGCAGGACGCTATCCACCGTGTCGTCGAAACGCGCCCGATCACCGGCTTTTGAGGCCGCGCGTAGGCCAAAAGCCGCCCATGCCGCATCGCGGTTCAGGACATGATACAGGGGGTCGATGACCAGATCCACGACCTTGCCCGCCGCATCCCGCTGGGTCGATGGCCCCAGGACCGGCAGTTCCAGATAGGCGCCCTCGGGCACGCCCCAGACGGCCAGCGTCTCGCCGAAATCGGTGTCATGCTCGGGCAGGCCGAAGTCGCGGCCGGCCGGGTCGAACAGGCCACCCATTCCCAGCGTCGTGTTGACGGCAAAGCGGAAAAAATTCTTGATCGCGGGTTCTGGACGGCCTTGCAGCAGGCTGTTCGCGACCTTGCCGGGCAGCGACAGGTTGGCGCCTGCGTTGATCACCGGATCCATCGCGCCCGGCCCGCCCGCCGCATCGTCCCCGCCCGATGCCAGCCGGGCGACCGGCCCGATCACGCGGGCGTCCACGGCCTTGTTGAAGACATGGACGCGGCGATTTTGCGCCTCGAAGGGGTCGTTGACTTGGATGCCGTCCTGCATCACAGGCTTCGACGCGCAACCCGCCAAGGCCAGGAAAAGGGCCAGCGGGGCGGCAAGGGACAAGGGGCGCAAAGGATCTCCTAACCTTTTGGACGTAGGACGGGTATAGGAATCTCTCAGGATTCGGGTCGCGGCACGTGGCTTCGGAATACTGGTGCGCAGGTCCGGCAGCAAGGCCGCCGGGCAGACGACAAGGAATGTGACAGATGAGCAGACCGCCTGTTTTCCAGGATGGAGCAAAGGAATTGCGCAGCGCGCGCGCCGCGGGGCTGCCGCTGTTCGGGGCGGTCGCGCTGTTTTCCGCCGTGGTGAACATGCTGATGCTGACCGGGCCGCTGTTCATGCTGCAGGTCTATGACCGCGTGCTGGCCTCGCGCTCGGTCGAGACGCTGACGGCGCTGTTCGTGCTGGTGGTGTTCCTGTTCCTGTTGATGGGCTTCATCGACTTCATCCGCACCCGCGTGATGCAGCGGATCGCCGCCCGCTTCCAGGACCGGATGGAAGGGCGCGTCTTCACCGCCGCCCTGCGCGAGGGGGCGATTTCGGGCGACGAATCGGCGGCCGCGGCCAGCGGGATGCGCGACCTGGACGCAGTCCAGCGGCTGATCGCCTCGCCCGTGCTGCTGGCGGCCTTCGACCTGCCCTGGGCGCCGCTGTTCCTGGCTGCCGTCTATATCTTTCATCCGCTGCTGGGCGTGGTGGCGACGGTGGGCGGGGCGATCCTTGTTCTCACGACGATGGCCAACCGGTCGCTGACCAAGGTGCCCCTGCAACAGTCGAACGTCGCGTCGGCGCAGGCGCAGCGCATGGCGGATCTGTATCGCGACGAGGGCGAGGTGATCGGCGCCCTGGGGATGCGCAGCGCCACCTATGCCCGCTGGCGCAAGGCGAGGTCCGAGGCGCAGGACCAGGCGGTGCGCGGCGCCGACCTGTCGTCGGGCTTCACGGTCTTTTCCAAGAGCTTCCGGTTGTTCCTGCAAAGCGCGATGCTGGCCGCGGGTGCCTGGCTGGTGCTGCGACAGGCGGTGACGCCCGGCGCGATGATCGCCAGTTCCATCATGATGGGCCGGGCGCTTGCCCCGGTCGAACAGCTTGTCGGCGGCTGGCCCGCCGTGCAGACCGCGCAGGATGCCTGGGACCGGCTGGCCCGGCTGCTGTCGCGCCAGCCCGCGCAGGTCACGCACACCCCCCTGCCCCGCCCCGAGGCCACGATCGAGGTGCGCCAGCTGTCCGTCGCGCCTCCGGGGCAGAACGTGGCGACGGTGCGCGGCCTGTCGTTCAGTCTGGCACCGGGCCAGGCGCTTGGCGTGATCGGGCCTTCGGGGGCGGGCAAGTCCACGCTGGCCCGCGCGCTGATCGGGGCCTGGCCGGTCGGCGCGGGGTCGATCCGCCTGGGGGGCGCGACGCTGGACCAGTACGACCCGGACGTGCTGGGCAACCTGATCGGCTATCTGCCCCAGCAGGTGACGCTGTTCGACGGCACCATCGCCGAGAACATCGCCCGGCTTGCGCCCGAACCCGACCCGGCCCGCGTGGTGCGCGCGGCGCAGGCGGCGGCGGCGCATCAGATGATCCTGGATCTGCCGCAGGGCTATGACACGCGGATCAGCCAGGCGGCGGGGCGCCTGTCGGGGGGGCAGATCCAGCGGATCGGGCTGGCCCGCGCGCTTTATCCCGACCCGGTGCTGCTGGTCCTGGACGAGCCGAACTCGAACCTGGACAACGAAGGCTCGATGGCGCTGAACGCGGCGATACGCCGGGTCAAGGCGCAGAACGGCTGCGTCATCATCATGGCGCACCGGCCCGCCGCCATCAACGAATGCGAACTGCTGCTGGTCATGGAACAGGGCATCCGCCGGGCCTTCGGGCCGCGCGACAAGGTGCTGCAGGAAATGGTGCAGAATTCGCAGCAGATCCTGAAATCGCAGGAAACCGGCCGCACGGGGGGCGTGTCATGAGCGACGAGACGAAAAAGCCCGACGAGGGCCAGACCCCCCCGCCGCGACCCTCGGGCATCCAGACCGGCATCCTGTCCAGCCGCATCGGCGCCCCGGTCGAGGGACCGATCCCCGGCCCGGCCCCGCGTCCCGCAGCCGCCGCGGCCCCCGCCCAGCCGGCGCCTCCGGTCCAGCCGCCTGCGCCGCCCAGGCCGATCGCCCCGCCCGATGCGGGCCGCTGGTCCGTGCGCGGCACCCTGCTGACGGGTCTGGTCGCCATCGGGGTGCTGCTGGGGGGCTTTACCTTCTGGGCGATGCAAAGCCGGATCGCGGGCGCGGTGGTCGCCTCGGGCCAGGTCGAGGTCGAACAACAGCGCCAGGTCGTCCAGCACCCTGACGGCGGCGTGGTCGAGGAGATCCTGGTCAAGGACGGCCAGACGGTCGAGGCGGGCCAGCCCCTGATCCGTCTGGACGGCAACCTGTTGCGCACCGAACACGCCATCGTCGAGGGGCAGTATTTCGAGATCCTCGCCCGCCGCGGCAGGCTGGAGGCCGAGCGTGCGGATGCCGGAACGATGCAGTTTCCGGACGAACTGTTGGCCACTGCCGAAGGGAATGCCGATCTGCAAGCCCTGATCGACGGCCAGCGCAGCCTGTTCGAAACCCGCCGCGACACGCTGCGCCAGTCGATCGAGCAGCTGGAAAAGCAATCCGAACAGGTCCGCCAGCAGGTCGAGGGCATCGACGCGCAGATCGTCGCCCTGAACCGCCAGCGCGACCTGATCGGCGAGGAACTGGTGGACCAGCAATCCCTGCTGGATCGCGGCCTGGCGCAGGCGTCCCGCGTGCTGGCCTTGCAGCGCGAGGCGGCAAGCCTGGACGGCCAGGTGGGCGAGCTGAAGGCCAGCCGCGCCGCGGCCGAGACGCGGCAAACGGAACTGGACATCCAGCGCCTGCGCCTTGGCGCCGAACGCCGCGAGGAAGCGGAAACCGAACTGCGCGACCAAGGCTATCGGGAACTGGAACTGGCCGAGCGCCGCCGCAGCCTGATCGAGCAGATCAACCGCCTGGACATCCGCGCGCCTGCCGCCGGCATCATCTACAACATGCAGGTGACGACGCCCCGGTCGGTCGTCCGGCCCGCCGATCCGGTCCTCTATGTGATCCCGCAGGACCGCCCGCTGGTCGTCAGCGCGCGCCTGGCCACGATCAACGTCGATGAGGTGCAGGTGGGCCAGCCGGTGGTGCTGCGCTTCTCGGCCTTTTCGTCCCGCACCACGCCGGAGATCGACGGGGTTCTGGGCCGGGTGTCGGCGGACGCGATGGTCGATGAGGCGACGCGGATGCCCTATTACCGGGCCGAGGTGACGATCCCCGCCGACCAGCTGGCCAAGCTGGGCGATCTGGTCTTGGTGCCCGGTATGCCGGTCGAGGTTTATATCCAGACCGGCGAGCGCAGCCCGATGGCCTATCTGATGAAGCCGCTGGCGGATTACTTCAACCGGGCTTTCCGGGAGAGTTAAGGAAGCGGGGGACCAGTCCCCCGCGCCCCCTGGGATATTTGGGCCAAGGCAAAAGCCGCAGGGCTATTTCTTGCGGCGGCGCTTGGTCGCGCGCTTGATCTCGGCCAGGCGGGACTTGGTGGGCATGGGCCGGGGGCTGCGGCCGCGGCGGCCCTTTTGCGGGCCGCGCGGCAGTGGCTGGCCGTCCAGTTCCAGAAGGTCCAGCGTCAGGCCGCCGGTCATCGGGATCGCCTCGGCCAGCCTGACGGTGACGCGCTGGCCCAAGCCGATCTCCAGCCCCGTGTCGCTGCCGATCAGCATATGGGCGTCCGGGTCGAAATGGAAATATTCCTGCCCGATCGCACGGATCGGCAGCAGCCCGTCGGCGCCGGTTTCGTCCAGCTTGACGAAAAGACCGAATTTCTGGACGCCGCTGATCCGGCCGGTCATCTCGGTCCCCACGCGTTCGGACAGGAAGGCTGCCAGATAGCGGTCGGTCGTGTCGCGCTCGGCCGCCATGCTGCGGCGTTCGGTTTCGCTGATATGGGTCGCGGTTTCCGACAACCGCTCCATGTCCTGGGGCGACAGCCCGTCCTTGCCCCAGCCATGCCCGGTAATCAGCGCACGATGCACGACCAGGTCGGAATAGCGGCGGATGGGCGAGGTGAAGTGCGCATAGCTTTTCAGCGCCAGACCGAAATGGCCGAAGTTTTCCGGGTGGTAATAGGCCTGCGTCATCGACCGCAGCGTACTGATGTTGATGAGTTCGTCGAAATCGGTGCCCTCGGACTGGGCCAGCAGGCGGTTCAGGTGGCTGGTGTGCAGCACCTGCCCCTTGGCGAGGGTAAAGCCCGAGGCCTGGGCCACCTCGCGCAGCGCGTCGATCTTGGCGAGGCTCGGTTCCTCATGGACGCGGAACAGCAGGGGGCGCTGGCGGCGGGTCAGTTCCTCGGCGGCGGCGACGTTCGCCAGCACCATGAACTCCTCGATCAGGCGGTGGGCGTCGAAGCGTTCGCGGAAGTTGACCGATTTCACGCGGCCGTCCGGGGTCAGTTCGATCCGGCGTTCGGGCAGGTCCAGATCCAGCGGCTGGCGGCGGGCGCGGGCTTCCTTGAGCAGGCCATAGGCGTGCCACAGGGGCCGGATCACGCTGTCCATCAGCGGTTCCGTTTGCGCATCGGGATTGCCGTCCGCCGCCGCCTGGGCCTGCTCATAGGACAGCGAGGCGCGGCTGTGCATGGTGCCGCGGTGGAAATTGTGGCTGATCTTGTTGCCTTGCGCGTCCAGCCGCATCCGCACGGCGATCACCGGGCGGTCCACGCCTTCGTGCAGCGAACACAGATCCGCCGACAGCGCCTCGGGCAGCATCGGCACCACCCGGTCGGGGAAATAGGTGGAGTTGCCGCGCAGCCAGGCCTCGCGGTCCAGGGCGGAGCCGGGGGTGACGTAGTGGGCCACGTCGGCGATGGCGACCCAGATGGTGGCGCCGCCGTCGTCCTCGACATGGGCAGCCACCGCGTCGTCATGGTCGCGCGCGTCCGAAGGGTCGATGGTCACAAGGGGCAGGTCGCGCAGATCCTCGCGGCCCTTCATGGTAGCGGGCTTGGCCCCTTCGGCCTCGGCGATCACGGCGTCGGGGAAATCGTCGGGGATTCCGTGCTGGTGGATGGCGATCAGGCTGACGGCGCGCGGGGCGGACGGGTCGCCCAGCCGATCGATGATCCGCGCCATCGGCAGGCCCAGGCGGCCCTTGGGACCGATCTGTTCGGCCTGCACCAGTTCGCCATTCTGCGCGCCAAGGGTCGCGTCGGGGCGGACGCGCCATTCCTTGTCCTGGCCCTTGTCGATGGGGACGATGCGGCCGCCTTCGGCTTCCTTGCGGAAGATGCCGGTGATGCGGTGGGGGGCTGCGGTGATGCGGCGGATCAGGCGGGCCTGGTATTGGTAATCCTCGCCCAGAACCTCGACCAGGCGGCCCAGGAAGCGGTCGCCGCGGCCAAGCGCGGGGTCGCTGTCGCGGGGGGCGTAGTGGATGCGCGGCATCGGGCCGTCGCCGTGCCATTCCAGCGGGCGCGCGAACAGGTCGCCCGAGCCGTCGGGCGGCAGCAGTTCCAGCACCGCGACCGGGGGCAGGCGTTCGGCGTCCAGGTAGTGACGGCGGCGGCGCTCCAGCTGGCCCTCGCCCTCAAGCTCCTTCAGCAGGCGCTTCAGCTCGATCCGTTCGGCGCCCTTGATGCCGAAGGCCTTGGCGATGTCGCGCTTGGAATTGGCGTCGGGATGTTCCGCGACCCATTCCATGATCTGTTCCTTGCTGGGGATCTGGGCCATGCGTCGGTCCTTCAAAGCTCGCGGGTCATGTCACGATGCGGGATCCCCGCGTCGTCGTAAACCGGGCCGTATGCGACAAAGCCCAGCTTTTCGTAAAAGCCCAAGGCATGGGTCTGCGCGCCCAGCTTGGCCCGCGTGATCCCCGGCTGGACCCGCAGCACGTCAAGCGCCGCCCGGATCAGCGCCGCGCCCAGGCCCGCGCCGCGCGCGGCGGGCAGCACGCAGACGCGGCCGATCTTGCCCGTATTGCCCGACAGCAGGATGCGTGCGCTGCCGATCGGCTGGCCGTCCCGCGTGGCCAGCAGGTGGATGGCCTCGTTGTCTAGGCCGTCGATCTCGCGGTCCTCGGGGACGCCCTGTTCGTGGATGAAGACAGTGCGGCGCAGGGCCAGGCAGGCGGCGAGGTCGGTGGTCGGTTCGATCTTCATGCGAAATAGTTTTCCAGAATCCGCTGGTAGATGGTCTTGAGCTGCCGGACCTGCGCCACGGGCACGCGTTCGTTCACCTGATGCATATAGGCGCCGACCAGGCCGAATTCGACCACCGGGCAGTGGTTCTTGATGAAGCGCGCGTCGGATGTGCCGCCGGTGGTGGACAGGACCGGCTGGCGGCCCGTTTCCTGCGCGACCACGCCCCGGACCAGATCGACGAAGGGACCGGGTCGGGTCAGGAAGGCCTCTCCGCTGACTTGGGCCTGCAAGGTCAACGTCACGCCCGTGGCCTGCGCGATGCGGGCCGCGCGGGCGGTCAGGTCGGCTTCCAGGCTGGCCGCCGTGTGCAGGTCGTTGAAGCGGATGTTGACCACCGCCTGCGCCGATTCCGGGATCACGTTGGACGCCGGGTTGCCGCAGTCGATGCTGGTGATCTGCAAGCCGGTCGGGTCGAAATGGTCTGTCCCGTGGTCCAGCGGCGCGGCGATCAGGTCGCTCAGATAGGCCGTCAACGCGTGCAGCGGGTTCCTGGCCTTGTGCGGATAGGCCGCGTGGCCCTGCACGCCCCGCGCGGTGACGGTGAAGGTCACGGACCCGCGCCGGCCGATCTTCATCATCTCGCCCATCACCTCGGGGTTCGACGGCTCGCCCACGATGCAGGCGTCCATGTGTTCGCCGTTCTGCTCCATCCAGTCGAGGATCGCGGTGGTGCCGTCGCGGGACGGGCCTTCCTCGTCCCCCGTGACGGTCAGGATCACCGCGCCGTCGGGGGGCGTCTCGCGCACGAAGTCGATGGCCGCAGTGACAAAGGCCGCGACGCCGGATTTCATGTCGGTCGCGCCCCGGCCCCAGATGATGCCGTCTTCGGTGTGGCCGCTGAAGGGGGGATAGGTCCAGGACCCCAGGTCGCCGGGCGGCACGACATCGGTATGGCCGTTGAAGCCGAAGCTGCGCGCGCCTTTTGCGCCCCAGCGGGCGAACAGGTTGGGCGTGCCGTTGCGATCCACGCGGTGGACCTGAAAACCCGCATCCGCCAACAGGTCGCCCAGCAGGACCAGGGCGCCGGCTTCGCTTGGCGTGACCGAGGGGCAGCGGATCAGGCGGGCGGTCAGGTCGGCGGCGTCACACATGTCAGATCCAGTCGAAGAAAGCGCGGCGGGCAAGGTTCAGGCCGGTGATGACCAGCAGGATCAGCGTCCAGTGGCGGAAGACCGCGGCATCCATGCGGTCCTGCAAGGCGAATCCCGCCAGCATCCCGCCGAAGGCCGGGACGCACAGCGCCGCCGACAGGGGGATGGTCTGCGCGTTCAGGATGCCGGACGCCAGATGCGCCGCCGTCAGCCCCGCCGCGCCCAGGAAGAACACCACGCCCTGCACGCGGACCTGTTCCTGCTTGGGCACCCCCAGCGACAACAGCAGCACGACCAGCGGCGGTCCCCAGATGCCGGAAATGCCGCCGTAAAGGCCGCCGATGATGCCCGTTCCGATCTCGGCCCGGCGGCGGTGGCGGATGGGCAGCGCCAGCGGGCGGCCCGCCAGTTGCCACAAGGCGAAACCCAGGATCGGCACGCCCAGCAGCGCATACATCAGCCCCTGCGGGATCGACCGCGCCAGGCCCGCCGAGATCATCAGGAAGACCAGCACCATGGCGATGTGCCAGCGGAAATCGCGGATCGACTGCATCGCGGCGGCGGGGCCTTGGCGCAGCGCCTGGTGGATGTTCGTGGTCAGCACCGGCAGGATCAGCGCCGCCAGCGCCGTCTGCGGCGGCAGGATCGAGGCGAAGGCCGAGGCCATGATCAGCGGCATGGCGAATCCGATGGCGCCCTTCACGAAGCCCGCAAAGGCCGTGACGGCGAAGATCGTCCAGAATTGCCAGGGATCCAGTCCAAACATGCGCACCACGCTAAACGCGCGGGCGGGAAATGGAAATGCCGCTTGGCCCGGCATCGTGCCCGACATTTTCGTTCTCGCAAAGGGTGACATGCGCATAATTGTTGCGCTGCGTTTGCGAAGGCGCTACCCATGCCGCAATGCCGCAAAAGGGTCGAATCCATGAAAGACATGCCGCACCACACCGACGCCGTCCTGTCCGAACTGGCCGACCTGCAGGCCCGCGCGACCGAATCCCTGCGCGCCATGGTCTCGCCCCAGGGCAAGCTGGACCCCGAGGCGCTGGAGCGTTACCAGCACGCGGCCCATGCGCTGTCCTGGCTGGCGACCTATGTCGAGGCGTTGCGCCAGCTTGCCGCCTGGTCGGGCCGCGTGGGCGGGGACATCGAAGGCCTGATCACCCGGATCGGCTTTGGCGAATACCTGACCCAGATCGCGGGCGGCATCCCGATGAGCCAGACGGAATTCGCCCGCCTGTCCGACCTTGGCCTGGACTGGCAACCGTCTGACGCGGCCCGCGCGCTGATGGCGGGCAACACGCCTGACGCCCGCGCCCGGCTGGCCGCGCTGATGGCCGACGCCAAGGGCAGCGCGACCTTTGGCGCGACCGGCCTCGACGAGGATCTGGAGATGATCCGCGACCAGTTCCGCCGCTGGTCCGACGACAAGGTCGTCCCCCATGCCCATGGCTGGCACCTGCGGGACGAGCTGATCCCAATGGAGATTATCCAGGAGTTGGCCGAATTGGGCGTCTTCGGCCTGACCATCCCCGAGGAGTTCGGGGGCCTCGGCCTGTCCAAGGCCGCGATGGTCGTGGTCAGCGAGGAACTGTCGCGCGGCTATATCGGCGTGGGTTCCCTGGGAACGCGCAGCGAGATCGCCGCCGAACTGATCCTGGGCGGCGGGACCGAGGCACAGAAGGCGCATTGGCTGCCGCGCCTGGCGTCGGGGGAAATCCTGCCCACGGCGGTCTTTACCGAACCCAACACCGGCAGCGATCTGGGCAGCCTGCGCACCCGCGCGACCCTTGACGGCGACACCTGGACCGTCACCGGCAACAAGACCTGGATCACCCATGCCGCGCGCACCCATGTGATGACGCTGCTGGCCCGCACCGATCCCGACACCACCGATTACCGGGGCCTGTCGATGTTCCTCGCCGAAAAGACGCCGGGCACGGACGAAAATCCCTTCCCCACCCCCGGCATGACCGGCGGGGAAAT
Organism: Paracoccus lichenicola; assembly: GCF_009708075.1. Taxonomy (GTDB): domain Bacteria; phylum Pseudomonadota; class Alphaproteobacteria; order Rhodobacterales; family Rhodobacteraceae; genus Paracoccus; species Paracoccus lichenicola. Next base: position 23,032 of record NZ_WMBT01000016.1, read on the forward strand.
CGAGGTGCTGGGCTATCGCGGCATGAAGGAATACGAGCTTGGCTTCGACGGGTTTCAGGTCAGCGCCGAAAACCTGCTGGGCGGCGTCACAGGCCAGGGCTTCAAGCAGCTGATGCAGACGTTCGAATCCGCGCGCATCCAGACCGCCGCCCGCGCCATCGGGGTCGCGCAGAACGCGCTGGACCTGGGCCTGCAATATGCCCTGGACCGCAAGCAGTTCGGCAAGCCGCTGATCGCATTCCCCCGCGTCGCCGACAAGCTGGCCATGATGGCGGTCGAGATCATGATCGCCCGCCAGCTGACCTATTTCAGCGCTTGGGAAAAGGACCACGGCCACCGCTGCGACCTGGAGGCCGGGATGGCGAAACTGCTGGGCGCGCGGGTGGCCTGGGCCAGCGCCGACAACGCGCTGCAAATCCATGGCGGCAACGGCTTTGCGCTGGAATATCCCGTCAGCCGGGTGTTGTGCGATGCACGCATCCTGAATATTTTTGAAGGGGCAGCGGAAATTCAGGCCCAAGTGATCGCCCGGCGGCTGTTAGGCTGATCGCGTTTCGTCTAGGGTGCTGCAACCAAAGCGGTTTTGCCGCATTCCCGTTCGACGATCGCCCACAGGAGTTATCCCACATGCCCCGCCTTGCCCGACTTGGCACATTCGGCGCACTGACCGCCGCAGCATTCGCCCTTGCCGCCTGCGAACCGACGCCCCCCGTGTCGCCGGACGATCGCGGCTTCATCCCGGGCGGCGATTACGCCCTGGTCGGCATGGACGGCGCGACCGTGCCCCTGCGCAACATGACGCTGACCATCGCGGAAAGCAGCGTGTCGGGCCGCGGCCCCTGCAACGGCTATGGCGCCAAGAACAACGCGGAACTGCCGCTGGTCGCGCTGTCGCCCCTGCAAAAGACCAACGTGCCCTGCGGCAAGAACACCACCATCGAGAACCGCTTCTTCTCGGTCCTGCAATCCGCGACCGAGATGGAATACTACGGCGGCGTGCTGAAGGTGAAATCGCCCCTGACCTGGCTGATCTTCGAGCGCGGCGTCACCGGGGCGCAGGCCCAGGTCACGGCGGTCGATCAGGCGCGGGCGGGTCAGTAAGCGTTTCCCGGCTGGCCGCGCGCCAGCCGGTCCACAAGACGCTGGCGGGCGGCCGGGACCGGGCGGCCCACCAGTTCCCCGGCGATGCGCGCGGTCAGGAAATGCCCGGTGATCGCCAGCCCCTCGGCCAGGTCCTGCCCGCGATTGTCCCCTGCCCCGCCCAGGATGCCCGGCAAGGGCAGCAGCCGGTCGGCCCATTCGCCTGCCCCCTCGCGGCTGACGGCGCGGCCCGATTTCGGGCTGACATAGGCCAACCCCTCGGACGCGCCCGTCACGACGCAGGATGACAGGTCCAGGCCGAAGCCCATCTCGTCCAGCAGCCGCATTTCCCAATGCAGGTAATCGGCGCCCCAGTCGGCGCCGGTTTCCATCAGATCCAGCAGGCGTTCGGTGTCGCGCGCCAGGACCGGATGGGGATCGCGTTCGGGCAGCGCGAAGACCAGCAGCGAACAGACCGCGTTCAGCCCGGCCAAGGCCAGCGGATCGGCCATCAGGCCGGACCGCAGGCGCAGCGGTTCCACGGCGAAGGTGCCAAGCTGGTCGTCGCGGCGCGCCCGCCAGCGCAGATCCAGCCGCGATCCCGGTTGCAGCATCGCCGCGCGCTTTTGCGACACGCCGCCGGGCACCAGGCCCGAATGGCGGCCGTGCAGGTCGGTCAGAACGTCCAGGATCACCGCCGTTTCCCCATGCGGGCGGCGGGCAAGGACGGTGCCTTCGGCCTGCCACTCCATTCAGGCGGGGGGCAGGGTCAGCGACCCGTCGGGGGACAAGGGCCAGAAGGGGTTGGTGGCGATTTCCCAGACATGCCCGTCGGGATCGGCGAAATATCCCGAATACCCGCCCCAGAAGACCTTTTCGGGCCGCTTCAGCACCGTGGCACCCGCGCCAATCGCCGCCTGGAACACCGCATCGGTTTCGGCGTCATCCACGCAGTTCTGCGCCAGCGTGACCGCGCCGGTCCCCAGAACCGCGCCGGGCCGGCCCTGATCGGCGGCCAGATCGTCGCGTCCGAACAAGGCCAGCACAGCGCCGTTCATCTGATAGAAGGTCACGCCAGGTTGGGATGCGCCATGCGGCATCCAGCCCCAGCCTTCATAGAACACCCGCGCGCGGTCCATGTCGGCGACGCCCAGGGTCACAAGCGTGATGCGTTGGATCGGCAGGGCCATGGCAACCTCCTGCCGTCAACTTGGCACGCGGCCGTGGCGGTGCCAAGCTATTCGGTGACGCGGCGGGGACCTTGCAGCAGGGACAGGGAATAAAGGACAAGCGCGGCCCAGATCATCGGGAAGGCGATCATCTGCGCGGTCCCGAACGGCTCGCCGAAGACCAGCACGGCGGTCAGGAAGATCATCGTGGGCGCGATGTATTGCAGGATGCCGATGGTGGACAGGCGCAGTTCCTTGGCCGCCGTGGCATAGCAGATCAGCGGCACGGCGGTGACGGGGCCGCAGCCGATCAGCAGGATCGTGTCCCACCCGCTGCCCGCCGCGAAATGCGACTGCCCACTGGCCGTCAGCCAGACGACATAGACAAGCGCCGGGGGCGTCAGCAGCAGCACCTCCAGTGTGAAGCCCTGGGTCGGTCCCAGCGGCAGGCTTTTCTTGCAATAGGCGTAAAGCCCCCAGGTCAGCGTCAACCCGATCGCCACCAGCGGCAACCGGCCGATCTGCACGGTCAGCACCACCACCGCCAGCGCGGCCAGGGCAATCGCCGCGACCTGCGCCCGGCTGAGGCGTTCGCGCAGCAGCGTCGCCCCCATCAGCACGCTGAACAGCGGATTGATGTAATATCCAAGCGCCGCGTCCAGCGCGTGGTCGTTGCCCACCGCCCAGACATAGATCATCCAGTTCACGGAAATCAGCGCCGCAGTCACCACCGCCATCGCCAGCAGGCGCGGCTGGCGCAGGGCGCCCGCGACCTCGGCCCAGCGGCGCTGCAACAGCAGCACGGCCAGCGCGATGGGCAGCGACCACAGCACGCGGTGGGCGATCACCTCGGTCGGAGGGACATGGGCCAGCTGCTTCATGAACAGCGGCAGGAACCCCCACAGGACATAGGTCGCGGTGGCCAGGACCAGGCCGCGCAGGGAATCACCGGATGGGGGCGTGTCGTTCATGGCGCTTGCATAGGCTGCAAAACGGGATCACGCCAGCCCCGGCTGATCCAGCAGCGTGCGGCCGTCGCGGCTCTCGATCTCGATCACCCACAGGTCGGGATCGAAGCCGCGCTGCCGGGCGATGGTCCCGTCCACCTCGCGCTCCGGTCCCTGGGCCAGCACCCGCCAGGGGCGGCTGTCGCTGTCCCAATCCCATTCGCGCCCGTAAAGCGCGGCGGTCCCGTCGAGATGCGCGCATTTCACCAGCACCGCGCCCGCCGTCTCGTCGCCGCGCGCGGTCACATAGGCGGGGATGTTCGCCAGCCCCAGGCGGGCCAGATAGGCCGCGACCCAGATCCCGGTCGCGAGCCGGGGTTCAGGCATCGCCGTCGCGGAAATCGAGGCCCATCTCGTTATACCGTTCCGCCTCGTCCAGCCAGTTCTCGCGCACCTTCACTTGCAGGAACAGATGGACGCGGCGGCCCATGAACTCCTCCATCTCGGCGCGGGCGGCCTGGCCCACGGCCTTGATCGTCTCGCCCCCCTTGCCCAGCACGATCCCCTTGTGGCCGGGGCGCGAGACATAGACGATCTGGTCCACCTTGGCCGATCCGTCCTTGCGTTCCTCCCAGGCCTCGGTTTCGACCGTCAGCTGATAGGGGATTTCCTCGTGCAGGCGCAGGGTCAGCTTTTCGCGGGTGATTTCCGCCGCGATCATGCGCATGGGCAGGTCGGCGATCTGATCCTCGGGATACAGCCAGGGGCTTTCGGGCAGGGTCGCGGCCAGCCAGTCGCGCAAGCCGTCGCAGCCATAGCCCTTTTCGGCGCTGATCATGAAGGTGCTGATAAAGGGATAGGCCTCGTTCAGTTCCGCCGACAGGGCCAGCAGGGTCTCGGCCCTGACCCGGTCGATCTTGTTGATGATCAGGCCCACCGGCGTCCTGCTGTCCAAACCCTTGAGCGAGGCGATGATCGCCTTGACGCCTTCGGTCATGCCGCGATGCGCTTCGACCAGCAGCAGGATGATGTCGGCATCCGACGCCCCGCCCCAGGCGGCAGCGACCATCGACCGGTCCAGGCGGCGGCGCGGGCGGAAGATGCCGGGCGTATCGACAAAGACGATCTGCGCCGCGCCGTGGATGGCGATGCCGCGGATGCGGGCGCGCGTGGTCTGCACCTTGTGGGTGACGATGCTGACCTTGGCGCCGACCATCTGGTTCAGCAGCGTGGATTTCCCGGCATTGGGTTCGCCGATCAGGGCGACGAAGCCCGCGCGGGTGGGTGTGGTGTCGGTCATGCGCGGCCCTCCAGCCGGTCCAGCAACGCCTGCGCGGCGGCCTGTTCGATGCTGCGTTTGGTGCCCGCGCCCTTGGCCTGGGCCTCGCGCCCGTCGGCCAGACGGGCGGTGATCAGGAAGACCGGCGCGTGGTCCGGCCCGCTGCGCTCGGTCTGTTCATAGACGGGCGGCGGCATCCCGTTGGCCTGCGCCCATTCCTGCAACGCGGTCTTGGCGTCGCGGGGGTCGTCCTCCAGGCTGTCCAGACGATCCGCCCACAGGCGCAGCACGATCCGGCGCGCGGCGTCAAAGCCCGCGTCCAGATAGACAGCGGCCAGCACGGCCTCCATCGCGTCGGCCAGCAGCGCCTCTTTCCGGCGGCCGCCCGACAGCATCTCGGACCGGCCCAGCTTCAGGACATCGCCCAAGCCGATGTCGCGCGCGATGGCGGCGCAGGTCTCGCCCCGGACCAGCGCGTTGTAGCGGGGGGCAAGCTGGCCTTCGCTGGCGGACTGGTCGGCGTCGAACAGCGCCTCGGCCATGACCAGGCCCAGCACGCGGTCGCCCAGGAATTCCAGCCGCTGGTTGTCGGGGCGCGTGGTTGACGCGATGGAGCCATGCGTCAGCGCGCGCACCAGCAGCTCGGGGCGCGCGAAGTCGTGCCCCAGCCGGGCCATGAAGGCGCGGATGTCGGCGCCGGGTTTCAATCGACCGCCTTGAAGAAGCGGTCAGCCCGCCAGGTCCAGAAATACAGCAACGACCGCCCCGCGGACGAGAACATGATCCGGTCCGCGCGCCCGATCAGGTATTGCGCCGGCACGAAGCCAAGCCCGCCGATTTCCTGGGGAAAGCGCGAATCCTCGGAATTGTCGCGGTTGTCGCCCATGAAGAAATACTGCCCCTCGGGCACGGTGAAGGTGGGCGTGTCGTCGGCGAAGGCGCCGTCCTGGATGTTCAGGATGTCGTGGCTGCGCCCCTCGGGCAGGGTTTCGGTGAAACGCTGGCTGATGCAATCGCCGCCCTCGGGCACCGGGTCGTTCACGCAACGCGGGATCAGGCCTTGGGGTCCCTGCTGTTCCTTGACCTCGACGAACTCGCCCGCGGGGGTGATCGGCACTTCCTGGCCGTTGATCCACAGCCGTCCGTCGCGCATCTGGATGGTGTCGCCGGGCAGGCCGATCAGGCGCTTGATGAAATCGACGCCGCGCGTGGGGTGGCGGAACACGACCACGTCGCCGCGCTCGGGGTCCGACCCGAGGATCCGGCCCGAGATCGGGCACATCGCGAAGGGACAGGAATACTGCGAATAGCCATAGGCCATCTTGTTGACGAACAGGAAGTCGCCGATCAGCAGCGTGTCCTTCATCGACCCGGACGGGATCCAGAAGGGCTGGAAGAACAGCGTGCGGAAGATGCCCGCGATGACCAGCGCCCAGAAGATGGTCTTCACCGTCTCCCACACGCCTTCCTTCTTCTTGCCCGCCATGCTGTCGGCCATGGTGTCGTCCCTCGTGATCAGGTGCGGGCGAATGGCCGCATTGCCGCGTTCTAGGCCACCGGAGGGCAGCAAAGTCAAGCTGGCGTGGTGCCGGGCCGGGCCTCGATCACCACGAAAGCCTGCGCCCAGGGGTGATCGTCGGTCAAGGTGACGTGAACGATGGCGTGGTGCCCGGGCGGGGTCATCCGCGCCAGCCGCTCGGCCGCCCATCCGGTCAGCGCCATGACCGGCTGCCCGGAGGGGAGGTTGCCGACCGCCATGTCACGCCAGCTGATGCCCATCGCCAGCCCGGTGCCGAGCGCCTTGGAGCAGGCCTCTTTCGCGGCCCAGCGTTTCGCGAGCGTCCCCGCCTCGTCCTTGCGCCGCGCAGCCCGGGCCAGTTCCGTGGGGGTGAAGACGCGATGGCGGAAGCGGTCGCCGAAACGGTCCAGCGTCCCCGCGATGCGGTCGATGTTGGCGAGGTCGGTGCCGATGCCCAGGATCATGCGCGGGGTAGCCCCGTCAGGATCATGGATATTTGGATGAAGAAGAAACGGCGGGTCATTGGGATTGCATGGCAATGTGGCCGGTCTGGCGGAGGTTCATGTGGAAGCAGCCCTCAATTCGTAGAAGGGTTCAAGAAAGGCTGATGCCCAAGCCGGCAGGCTGGACCAATGCCAATGCCCTTTCTTGCCCCAGGCTTCGCTCATTTCACCGACATGCTTTCGATCAATGATCCAGGTCACGAAATCATCGTGGGGATAGACGAACACCCTCTCGCCATGGCGGAAGGCAATATGCAGGTTCTTGCCCAGGTATTTCTTGTCGATTGCCAGCCTGGACTTGAGTTGCACGCGCAGAACCGTCTTGCCATCGACATGGACAGCCAAGAAATCTGCGCCCTGCCAGTCGTCGCTGAGCCAAATGGAATGATAGCCGTAATCGGCCAATCGCGCGGCAATTTTGTGGAAGTTGTAGACTTCGATCTGCTTGGCATTCAGGGTTTTGAATTGAATGGGTTGGAAGGTCATTCCTAGCGCGCCCCATCCATGCAGCGGCGCATTTCGCGGATCGCCTCGCCCAATCCGGTGAAGACCGATTCGGCGATCAGGAAATGGCCGATGTTCAGTTCCCTGACCTGCGGGATGGCGGCAATGGGACCGACGGTGTCGAAGGTCAGGCCGTGGCCCGCGTGGACCTCCAGTCCCAGGCTGTCGGCCAGGGCCGCGCCTCGGGTCAGGCCCGCCAGTTCGGCGTCGCGTTGGGCCAGGCGTCCCTCGGTGTCCAGGTCGCAATAGGCGCCGGTGTGCAGTTCCACCACCGCCGCGCCGATGCGGGCGGCGGCTTCGATCTGGGCGGGATCGTGGCCGATGAACAGCGACACGCGGCAGCCCGCCTCGCGCAGGGGGGCGATGTAGTCGGCCAGCATCGCCTCGTTTCCCGCCACGTCGAGGCCGCCTTCGGTGGTGCGTTCTTCTCGTTTCTCGGGGACGATGCAGACGGCATGGGGGCGGTGGCGCAGGGCGATGGCCTGCATCTCGGCGGTCGCCGCCATTTCCAGGTTCAGAGGCAGCGTCAGGTTCGCCATCAGCGCGTCGATGTCCGCGTCGCTGATGTGGCGGCGGTCTTCGCGCAGATGGGCGGTGATGCCGTCGGCGCCCGCTTCCTCGGCCAGGCGCGCGGCGCGCAGGGGGTCGGGCCAGGGTGTGCCGCGCGCGTTGCGGATGGTTGCGACGTGATCGATGTTGACGCCAAGACGCAGCATGGTTCCCCCAGGATTTTGCGCCACTTTAGCGGGCCGCGAGGGGCGGTGCCAGTTCCGTCGCGACCGCCCACCAGCCATGCCGTTTCAACGCCGTGGCGGCAATGCGGGCGCGGTCCGGGCTGTCGTAGAACCCGAAGCAGGTGGCCCCCGACCCCGACATGCGCGCGAAAGCCGCCCCGGTCGTGCGCAGGGCGTCCAGCACCTGTCCGACCGCCGGGGCGATGGACAGGGCGGCGGGTTCCAGGTCGTTGCGCGTGCCCGCCAGCCATGCGGTCAGATCAGCCAGACCGGCAAAGCGCGGGATGGCGGGCAGCCCCGGATTGTCGCGCCGGTCCATCGCGGCAAAGACCTGCGGCGTGGACAGCGCAATGCCCGGATTGACCAGCACCAGCGGGATCGGCGGCAGCGGCGGCAGCGGGGTTACGACCTCTCCCACCCCCTGCATCCGGGCGGGGCCTGATGCCAGGCAAACCGGCACATCGGCGCCCAGCCTTTCGGCCTGCAAGGGCAGCGCATGGCCCATCTGGACCAGCCCGCGCAGCACCGCCGCGGCATCCGCCGACCCGCCGCCGATGCCGGAGGCCACGGGCAGGGTCTTCGTCAGCGTGATCGCGGCATCCGCCCCCGCCAGCCGGGCAGCGCGCAGGCACAGGTTGTCGTCGGTGGACAGCCCGGCCGCGAACGGGCCGTCGATCCGCAGCGACAAAGGCCCCGGTTCCAGCGTCACCACATCGCCCACCCCGGCAAAGGCCACCAGCGAATCCAGCAGGTGATAGCCGTCCGCGCGTCGGCCCGTGACATGCAGCGCAAGGTTCAGCTTGGCAGGTGCTGCCTCGACGACAGGGGGCATCGGTCAGTCGTTCGCGGCCTGCGGCTGCGAGACCGGCGTTTCCCCGGTGCCCTTTGCGGCTTCCTCGGCCAAGACGGCGTCCAGGCCCCGGTCCAGCTTGGCGCGGATGCGGTCGGGATCGACATCGTCGGTCTTTGTCGGGTCCAGCGACAAGGCGCGCTGCCACTGGATCTCGGCCTCGCGGTGGCGGCCGACCTTCCAGTAGATGTCACCCAGGTGGTCGTTGACCAGCGGATCCTGGGACATGGTCAGGATGGCGGCCTCCATCGGCGCGACCGCGTCCTGATAGCGGCCGAGGCGGTAATAGGCCCAGGCCAGGGAATCGAGGATATAGCCGTCCTCGGGCGACAGCTCGACCGCCTTCTGGATCAGCCCAAGCGCACGGTCCAGGTTCTCGTTCCGGTCGATCCAGCTGTAGCCCAGATAGTTCAGCAGGCTGGCCTGGTTCGGGCGGATCTCGATGGCGGCCAGGAAATCGGCCTCGGCCCGGTCGAACTGCCGCGACCGTTCCAGCGCGATGCCGCGGGCATAAAGCGGGAACCAGCGGGCATCAGCGGGGGCATCCTCCAGCAGGGCCAAGGCCTTGTCATAGGCGGGCACGGCCTGGGCGAACTTCTCCTGCTGGCGCAACAGGTCGCCAAGCGCGATCCAGGCCTGCGGCAGATCAGGGTATGCGGCGGTCAGCGACAGGGCGGCCTTGCCCGCCTCGTCGGTGCGGCCCGCGCGCGACAGGCTGTCGATGCGCACCAGTTCCGCCGTCGGGCGCATCTGGCCCATGCGGCGCAGCGCGTCGAATTCGGGCTCCGCCAGGTCGAACTGCTGGCGTTCCTGCAGGATTTGCGCCGCCATCAGCCGCGCCTCGGCGGTGTCGGGCGACAGCCAGGCGGCCAGCCGGGCGTGGATCAGCGACAAGGGTTCGGGATCGGGGCTGGACGCCAGGGCCGAGGCGAAGGTCAGGAACACCTGCGCGATGCCGTCGGCGGGGGTCTTGACCACGTCGAAGGGGACAGACTGCCCCGAATTCAGCCGGTCGCGCAGCGCCAGAAGCTGCGGCTCGGCCTCGATGCCGGGGATGGCCTCGATCATGGCCACCGCCTCGTCGCGGCGTTCCAGTTGCGCCAGAATCTGCGCACGGGCGGCAAAGCCCAGGATATGCGCGCCGGTGGTTTCGTCGGCCAGCAGCGCCTCGGCGCTTTCATAATCGCCGACAAGGGCGCGGGCCAGCGCGAGGTGATAGTTCACCATGGGCGCCACGCCCTCCAGCTTGGCCAGGCGGTCGAACTCGGCCAGGGCATCTTCCGCCTTGCCCGCGCCCAAAAGGCCCCACCCCCGCAGCATCCCGGCCAGCAGGTCGGCTTCCGACTCCACGTCCGTGGGCGTGCCGACATCGGCCAGCAGCCCGTCCCAATCGCCCGCATGGACCAGGTCGGCGCGGTGGATCAGGCGCGACAGCTCGGTCGGGGGTCCGTCGCTGCCGATGCGGTTGGCAAGCTGGACGGCGCGGTCGATTTCCCCGGCGGACACAAGGGCGACCAGGGCACTGTCCTGCAGGAAGCGGTCCTGCGGGTCATGGGCCACGGCCTGCACGAAAAAGCGCGCGGCGGCCCCGAAGTCGTTTTCCACCGTGGCCATGCGCGCGGCCAGGAACGGCCCGGCCAGGCCGAAGGTCAGCGGCGCGGGATCGGATTTCGGCTCCTCGGCCTGGGGCGCGGCGGGGGTGCCGCCTTCGGGGCGCGGTTCGGGCCGGTCCTGGGCTTGGGCGGGCAACGACAGCGCCGCCAGAAGGGCGGCGATCAGGGGCAGATTCGGGCGGGTCAGGGTCAAGGGGTCCATCCCGGAGATCACAAAATCGTTGCCACGACCCTAGCGCGGTCCCGGACGGGGGGCAACGCCGCCCCCTTCCCTTTTCATCACATGTTCGGGTAGTTTGGGCCGTCGCCGCCCTGCGGCGTGGTCCAGACGATGTTCTGGCTGGGGTCCTTGATGTCGCAGGTCTTGCAATGGACGCAGTTCTGGAAGTTGATCACGAAGCGCGGCCCCGATGCGTCCTCCACCACCTCGTAGACGCCCGCCGGGCAGTATCTTTGCGCGGGTTCCGCGTATTCCGGCAGGTTCACCCGGATCGGGATCGTCGGGTCCTTCAGCCGCAGGTGGCAGGGCTGGCTTTCCTCGTGGTTGGTGAAGGAAAAGGCCACGTTGGTCAGCCGGTCGAAGCTGAGCCTGCCGTCGGGCCGGGGATAGTCGATGGGCTTGAAGTCGACCGCCTTGCCGGTGGCCTCCGCGTCCGTCTTGCCGTGCTTCCAGGTGCGCAGGATGTTGCGGCCGGTCAGACCCGCCCCCCACATGTCCATGCCGCCGAGGACCAGCGAGGGCCACAACCCATAGCGCGACCAGGCGGGCTTCACGTTGCGCACCTTCCGCAGGTCCTGGCCGATCGCCCCGGTGCGCACTGCCGCGTCGTAGTCGGTCAGCCGGTCCCCCTCGCGCCCTGCGGCAATGGCGCGGGCGGCGGCCTCCGCCGCCTCGATGCCCGAGAGCATCGCGTTGTGGTTGCCCTTGATGCGCGGCACGTTGACCATGCCCGCCGAACAGCCCAGCAGCACGCCGCCGTCGAAGCTGAGTTCCGGCAGCGACTGCCAGCCGCCCTCGCTGATCGCGCGGGCGCCATAGGAGATGCGCTTGCCGCCGTCCAGGAGTTCCGCCACCATCGGGTGGTGCTTGAAGCGCTGGAACTCCATGTAGGGATACAGATACGGGTTCTCGTAGTTCAGGTGCACCACGAAGCCCACCATCACCAGGTTGTCCTCGTAGTGATAG
>NZ_WMBT01000017.1 GCF_009708075.1 Paracoccus lichenicola
CGCGACGGCCTCCGCCAACTTCAAGCCGCCGCCTGATCAAGCGTCACCAACTTTTGCCCATATCTCCCTTCAGCCGTCGCCATGCCGAGAACTCGGTGCCACGATCAAAGGTGATTGACTGGCGTGCTTCGGCGGGCAAGGGGGCAAGCCCCGCGATCAGTGCTTCCATGATCGGCTCGGAGTGGCGATCCTCATTGCGCATGACAACCGTAAACCGGCTGACCCGCTCGACCAGGGAGGTGACATTCACCTTGCCGTTTTCCTTGCGGAACATCATCAGATCGCACTCCCAGTGGCCGAACTCCTGACGCTCGGCAACGGCCGAGGGCCGGTGACACAAGCTCTGGCTGTCCTGGATGTGACTACGCTGATGTCGTCGGTGGTTTCGCGGCCTGCGACGTCTGCGATGCTCGGGCAGATGACGATAGAAGGCTTCCGCGAGGCCAAGCTTTGAATAGGCGAAGCGGTAGATCGTTTCATGGCTGACGCAGATGCGGTGCTGCTCAAGCCGCATCCGGCCGGCGATCTGTTCCGGAGACCAGCCCGCCTTGAGCGCATCCTCGACCGCTGCCTTCACCTCCGGGTAGGCGACCAGCTTTCGATGAACCGCGCGGCGGCGCTCGTACTTGTCCTGGGCCGTCACCGCATAGTAGCCGCTATACTGCGGAAGCTCGGTGTCCAGAAACGTATTGCGCTTCAGCTCCCGATAGATTGTCGAGGCTGGGCGCGAGAGCCGATCTGCGATTTCCGGCACCGGCATCTTGCCTTCACGCCATTGGGCAATCTTCCGGCGTTCTTCAAAGCTCAGGTGCTGGTAGTGGGAAGCCATTCGTAAACCTCATGCAAATACCTGTATTATCTTGGCATTTGCACTTCGTTTGTGAATCCACCGTAGGTAGCCTCCGGGATTAATAATCGGATTTATGGAACATTGCCATTATTTATCAATATCTTGAAGACGTTATCTATGCACTGTCTTCTTTTTGACAGCTCGTGCGACAGTGCTGATGTGCCGTGCTGTTTCCACAGGCTATGTTCATAGCCATGCACGGGTGCCGTCAAAGCTGACGGATCAGTTTGAGTGCGTCTGCGCCATGCCCTCGTCTTACATGAGAGTATAAGAATAAGAGGTAGACTGGGATTCAGTCCGCTTGGCAGACTCGCGTAAGTCCAGGGCTTGGCCCATCTGCGCCAGTGCCCTCCCGAGTGGTGTATCACCACACTGGAAACTGGCGAACGCCCCCAGATCGAGCGATGCCACATGCTCGACCTCGATGGTCTTCCTGTCAGCCCGTGCAGCGGCATCGTCATCTGGCAGAGAAGGACGGCCGGACCAGCGGCCAAGAAGCGCCAGGGCACGCTTGGGTGCGAAAAGACAATAAGCGTTGCTGACCTGCCGGACCTGAGGGCCGCGGCCTTCGTTGGGCGTTGGCTCGAACCGGCGCAGCCAGTCCAGAAAGCCGTGGTCGCGCAGCGCCTTCAAGGCGCGCACAACGGCGTCTCTCGACCGCTTCAACTTGCTCATGATCCAGTCAAGGGACGGGTCCAGCCGTCCCGTCTTGAAGCTGACCAGATTGCCGAACAGCGCCAGGATCTCCAGGGCGATGCTGCCCAAGGGTCCGTTGCGTTTGCCGGGCTTGCGGCCGTGTAGCTCGTATCGCTGCGCGGCCTTGATGATCTTCTGCACCTCCTGCCGCGTGGTGCTGCGCCAGAACGTGGCTTCGCAGGCTCCCGCCCGGTGAGAGTTGCGGTGTAAGCGCGTCCGGCCTTGGGCATGCGCGCCAGTGCAAGCCTGGGCTAGAACGCCAAGGCGCTTGAAAAAATCGCCGCTTGCCGCGGCTGCTACAGTCGTCAAATGCTGCTCCTATGTCACAAGAAGCGCGGTGTCCGCAGGCAAGCCTCATCCGTTCGCACAGATGCGCTTTTTGCTCTTGATTTCCGGGAGTAGGCAGCTAACTATAGCAGGTGTAATCCATTGCTAATTCAGGTCGCCAAACCTGTGTTGCTACCAAGCCCCCTCGTGCGGACCCCCGCGCGGGGGGTTTCCTTTTGGGCTGGTGGTTTATCTGATTCCGCTCGTCCCTCCCGTTTTGGGTATTTTGCCGAACAGCCTACGCCAGCAAGGGCTTAGCGGCAATTCTTTGTGTTGACCTCGGCGGTGATTCATCAGTAGCTCACCCATTCCGTCATGTATGCGCCTGTGTGGTCCTGCATCCGAACCACGATGCTCCTGAAGCTTCGGCCATACTCGTCTAGAAACCCTCTGCCGGTCCTCTGCCTGATCGTGTCATCGAGCCATTCGGGCAAGTCGTTGTCGCGGGCCGGAAATCGGACCCAATCACCAGATGAAGGGGCATACCCGTAGCGGACCGTACTGGTGTAAATATCTCGTCCTCCGCTGCCGTTCGTCACATGCTTGGAAAGCTGCCAGAGTTCGATGGCATCACGGTATTGAGCGACTTCGGGTGGCACGCTGTCAGACCCACCTCCACCAGGAAGGCTCACATTGTGACCGCCCATCGGGCATCTCCACAGCTGCAGGGGCGGTTCAACCGGCCAAGGCGTGATGCGGCGTATAAACTCGGCCTTCGCTGCACTACACTCAGCCGAGGCCGGGAAGCCGCCAGCCAGACAGAGCAGGATGGCGCAATCGATGGGGTAAGCAGCAACAGGGCCTGCGAGAAGGCTTGCTGCGACTGCACCTGTGACCAAGGTAGCTTTAGACCGTGCCATAATCACATTTCTATAGTTCATGCCTCAACTACAGAAACATAGCGCGAGTGTTGGATCAGTTCAATCGCTGATAGTAGACTGCACTTGCAGGTGCCGCGCCTTGCTCCGGTCGAATGTGAAATCATCAGGCGCAAAAATGACGTCGATGGCGCCTGTGTTCCACTCATAGAGCCAGCCGACCCGACCGTTGCGTTCGATCCGCTGAAAGGCCTTGGCACGCCTGCGAATGGAATTGTCAGGAGATTGCGAAGGCTTAGACTTGATCGAGTTTGGCATGGATCTGGCTCTGAGGACCACGGGACGCTCACCTTCTGCTCTGAAGAAAATGGTTAATAAAGCCCTAGGGTCAATTTCGGCTTAAAGGTCTGGCTTTTTAGCCAAAACTAAATCCAGGGTTGACATCAGATCAGGTTCTGCCTGACGGCAAGCACGACTGCGTTGAGCGTGTTCGGAGCACCAAGCTTTTTCTGGGCGCTGTCAAGGCGAGCTTTCAGTGTAGATACACTAACCTGAAGCTTTTCAGCAGCTTCTGATTGACGCAGACCATCCCGCATAGCTGCCAGAGCTTGAAGTTCGACTTCTGTGAGCGTGACCTTGGCCTTTGCAAAGAGCTTAGCCCAGGTTTCGATCTTGTTGTGTAATACGAGCATCTCACCATCGTTGAGTTCACGATCCTGGCGGGCTACCGACAAGAACGACCTCTTCCGGTCGATCTTCACAACAAATGTGCCCCCATACTTCAGCCCGTGCTTCTTGGCCTTGGCCATGATGCCCCGAGGATCTGGAAATTTAACTTCGGACCATCGGATCGCCCCTGTTCGCGCAATCGTCCATGCCGCAACGGGATCTCCGAAGAAGTAGTTCTCGCTTTCGTAGAGAGAGGTCCATGCTTCCGGGTAGCGGTTCAGGAAGAAGTCGGGCTGCCCGAAGCGTAGTCCGAACCCGATGACGAAGCCTGTGTGGCCGTAGGACGAAAGGGAACGTAGCTCGTCCTCGTGGTTGGGAATGATCGACTCCAGCATGATAGCACCTCCATGACGTCTGGCTAAAAAGCCAGACCTTTTAGCCGACCGTCTGTCAATCGCTGATTGGTTTGTTAAGTCTGTAGTCAAGAAGAGCGAGAGGTCAGCAGCAGGGTTATGAAGTCAATTGCCGATCGGGTCACGCCCAAGAACCTGACCGTCCTCGCGTCTGCGGAATTCACGCCGGACATGGCGGAAAACCTGCTGCAGATGTGCGCCCAAGCGCGAGAAGGCGAAGGGGTCGTTCTTCAGATTTGTAACTGGGGTGTGTGGGCGGTCACGTCTCACGGCATCAGGATGTTCATTGGATCAACAAGGGAATTTCGTGGTAATGCAGACCGGCCAAGCGAACTCCAGTGAAAACTCAGGCATTCTGGCAGCATCGGGGTCAGACTTTACTGTCAGGATCATTCAGTACCCTGATGGCATGTCACACTGGGACCAGGTGAACAGCTATCTAAAGCTCCGCAAGGAAGTCTTTATCGACCGGCTGGATTGGCCTCTATTCCATGCCGAGGATTTGGAGTTCGAGCAGTACGACTCATTCGACACCACTTATGTTGTTGCCAGTCAGGGCAGCAAGGTTGTTGGGGGCGCCCGGCTGAGGCGGACTGATCAGCTCAGCGGTGGCGGTCATCTGCGCTATAGCTACATGATCCGGGACGCCTGCCTGGGTCTGCTCCCTGGTCTACCCAAGAACCTTTGCGATGCCATTCCGCCCATGGACCGATCAATCTGGGAATTAACCCGGATGGTCGTGAACGGACCCCGTGATGTAACGCGAATGATCCTTCAGGCCACCAATGACTTTCTTTGTAAGAAAGATGCCGCATCGGTCCTGTTCCTTGGTTCGCCAGCCTTTTTGCGCATGGCAAGAAGTTGGAACTGGCCTGCACAGCAGCTTGGCCCGGTAACGGGCAACGCTGATGGACGTTTCCAAGTCATCGAATGTCCGGTTCGCCGCCCTCAGTAAAGAGTATCTAGGAGGATGTTATGTTCGCAGCTCGTCGCCCAGATGAAACTGTAACAGCAGAACTTACAAAGAACATGATCGAAGCAATCCTGAAAAGCTTTGACAGTCTTGCAGCGCCAAACGGCACTGTCACCGTCCAGTTTCGGGACAATGCTTTGTATGTTGCCAACGGATCCGGCCCATTAGAGTTCGTCGGACTGGCAACCTTGCCCGCTGCTCTCGACTACATCAAGTAAACCTCGGCGGGGGCACACGCTCAATACCAACATCTAGACGATGATCTGCGCCATCGCTTCGCATGGCTGTCGAGCCTTGGAAAAAAGGCTTCTGTTGTTTATCACAGAGATGCAACTGAACTCATAACATATTTATAGCTTGCGCACGGGCTATAGATATGTAAACCTGACGCTATCAAAGGTGTCAGGCTTTGCATCATGGGAAGACCTGACTGTGAACAACGAGCAAAAAAGACCCCCCGATGTGGTTTCAGTCGCAGGCTTGCAAGACGTCTTGGATTCTGGATGGCACCTCCATGTTGTCTGCCGGAAAGCTCCGGAACTGCGTGGCTATCAGTGGCACGGAAGCTGGTATTTGGTGGCAGCAAACCCTGAATCTGACGAGTGGGTTGTGCTGGTCACAGCACGAGAACGTCAGCGCGCCAAGAACGAGGTGCGCTCACAATCCCGCAGCACGAAAGACATTGAGTTTCGTGAGATCAAGACAGCGAGCGGACTTATCAGTCTCCTCACTGAGTTCGGTTTTAGAAACGTTGGCGTCCCAACCGAAGAAGGCTCAAGCGTCATTTTGGCGCGGTAATCGCTCTCTCACTTTTACAGCGATTTGGCTATCGGGTCTGTCAGTCAAGATACGGCTCGCTTTCATCCTGCTACTGGGGATTTCGCCGTTTCCTGCGAACGCTCAGTCTGCGCCTGTTCAACAGGTGCCGGGACACTGCGTCTACCCCTCTCAGCCGCTTCTTGATGAAGCAAGCTTGCTCGCCCTGGATCTCACGATGGGCGAAGAACTGGCTCGTTTTATGAACGAGGCCCAGGCTTACAGCCAATGCCTTGATGCAACCAAGCAGCAGCTTAACAGCGAGGTCGATCAATATATGGAGCAGTATCGAGAGGCGCATCCTATGGTCAAAGAAGAGTATTGGCCACCGATGCAGAGTAACGTGCAACCGTAAGCCGCCTGTGTCATGAGTTTTGCAGGACTCAGACAATTCAGAGCGGCCAGAATGTATCGTTTGGAAAGTGGCGCGAGCGAAGCAGGCTTTAGAGAGTATCTGATCGGAAGCGGAAAGCTCCTGATCCTGTGCACCGAAGATGCGGTCCCTACTCGCGGCAATTTCCAAGGAGGCTGGCAATTCTACGCCCTCAACCCACACACGGGAAAATGGGCCGTCCTTAATCTGTTCCGACCTCGACGTGGGGTGACGCCCCCGCGCGTGGTCAAGACTGTCAACGGTGCGTGCAGTTTCATGAAGGACGTAGGGTTTCCAGCCGGGATAATTCCATTTGGAGTTGGGTCCGGTGTTGAAACAAGCAAGTCTGGCGATATGCGCTTCATTGGCAGCGTGGCCTTCGACTGAAGCAGCGGCGCAATCGGCCGGAAACGGAATGGTTCTCGTTCTGAACCACGCATCCGGCAGCTTTGAGAGGCAAAGATCAACGTCCTCCTTTGCCCGTCACTTCGGGCCGGGGGGTGTTCCGCTCCTGTCCGAAGTGCCTGAAGCAGACCTTCCGGCCGAACAGGTGATGCACCTGGCTCCTGTGCGGACGCCGCGCGTCATCCCAAGACCGGAGGTTCTGGCCGCGATTGATGAAGTCGGGATGCGCTATGCCGGTCATCCCTCCCTTCGCGCGTCAGGCCTGACCGTCACCGAATGGATGTCCTTCTTCCGGGCGAATATCGAGATTGAAAGCGGCTATCGCCAAACTGCCGTCAGTTCGGTGGGGGCGATTGGCCTGGGCCAGCTCATGCCCGCCACCGCCGCCAAGCTAGGCGTCAATCCCAACGACATGCACCAGAACCTCGATGGCTCGGCACGCTACATGCTGATGCTGCTCGGCCGGTTCGGGTCCAAGGAACTTGCGCTTGCGGGCTACAATGCCGGTCCCGGCGCGGTCGAGAAGTACGGGGGCATCCCCCCGTACCCTGAAACACAAGGTCACGTCCGCAAGGTCATGTCCGTGTTTCAAAAGCTGACTTTAGCAACCGCAGAATAGGAGTCTTCCATCATGACCTCTGCAATGCAGGCCGTTTGGCCGGCACGATCTTCCATTGCCTGCGCCCAAGGGGTTCATGCTGCTCCGCGCGTGCTGGACACCTGGGCGAAAGTGTCGCTGGTGATGCTGTTGGCAGCCGCTTTCATGCTGCTGTGGAGCGAACCGGCGCTAGCGCAGGCGATCAACCTCAACCCGATCCAGACCTTCCTGAACAGCATTGTCACGGCGCTGACGGGCACCCTGGGCAAGACCATCGCCACGCTGGCCTTGGTTTGCGTCTTTATCGGCTGGTTCATGGGCTACATCGAAATGCGCACGGCGATCTATGTGCTTGTCGCCATCGTGTTCGTGGGCTCCGCCGCCACCATCGTGAACTCCCTCTGGGGCGCATGACGGGGGCATGACGGTGGAAAAAGATACGGTCTATCGCGGCCTTCTTCGCCCGGCCAAGCTGTTCGGCCTGCCTCTGACTTCCGCCGTCATCCTTCTTGTGACGGTGCTGCTCGGGTTCATGTGGGCGGAAAGCTTTTGGGCCTTGGCAACCATCATCGTCTTTTATCCAGCCCTTTACGGGCTGGCTAAATGGGACCCGAACTTCTTTGACGTCATCACCAGGACGCTCAGGAACTTCGGGCCTTCCAAAAATCGCAAAGTTTGGGGCGGAGACTCCTATGAGCCGTAACGACAAAAAGCCGATGGCGGCAGGCTTCAGGCGGCTTTTCAATTCCCGGCATGGCAAGGCGGTGTTCCCGCGCGCCATGAAGGACGAACTGCAATTCGAGGCGTTCCTGCCCTTCGTGTCCTTGCAGGCTGATGACAAGACGATCCTGACGCGCGGGGGCGAGCTGATCCAGTGCATCCGCGTTGATGGCCTCAATTCGATGACGGCCAGTGACCGCGACATTGCGCTCCTGAAGGAAACCGTGGCCGAACTTCTGGCGCAGCAGGGCGAACGCTATTCGGTCTATGTCCACAAGATCAGCCGCCCGTTCAAGGCGACCCTCGCCCCTGTTGAGGCGGGCGATTTTGCCAAGGAAGTCGATGCGGCCTGGACGCGGGTTGTGGCGGGCCGGACGCTCCGCGACAAGACCCTGACCATCAGCATCATTAACCGCCCCGCTGGCCTCTTTGGCAGTCTTTCGGCGGGCGACAAGCTCAAGGAAATCTTCTCGCGCAAGCGCAAGACCGACGCGCTGCAAGCCTTTATCGCCAACAAGACCGAACGACTGACGGACCTTGATGAAACGGTGGGCGTGGTCGTCGCCACCCTCGCGCAACTCAAGGCGCGCGTCCTGACCGGGGCCTCGGGCGAACTCATCGGCTTTCTCGAAGGCATCGGCACCGGCATCGAGCTTCCGGCCTTCCCAAGCAATGACCTGGGCGTTCTCGCCCGCAGCGTCTGCAATTACCGCGCCACCTTCCGGGGAACGCGGGTGCATGTGACGGGCGGTGTGGTCCCCAACCGCGTGGGCCATGTGTTCACGATCAAGAATTACCCGACCGGCACCTTCCCCGGCATGTTCGATGAACTGAACCTGCCGATCGACATGGTGATAACCAATTCCTTCGTGCCGATCAGCGATGACCGGGCCAGCGAGTTGATCCGCCGCAACCTCGAACAACGGCGCGGCTCCGGCGATGCGGCGGAAACCGACCAGCAGATGCTGCGCGAAGGCCGCAACAAGGTGGCCTCGGGTCTGGAAACGCTTGGCTCCCATCACATGACGGTTGCCATCTATGCCGAAGATGAAAAGACCCTCGCGCGGGCAGCGGCCGATGTGCGCCAGATCGCGCAGGAAACCGGCACCAGGATAATCACCGAAGCCTTTGCGGGCCAGGGCCACTACTTCGCGCAATGGCCGGGCAACGCGACCTATCGAGCACGCACCGGCCTTATCAGCAACCATGTCTTTGCGGGCATGGCGGCGCTGCACCGCACGCCGACCGGCCTGACGGGCGACCTTCTTCCCTGGGGCACGCCCCTCTCTGTATTCCCGACCCCGGAAAAGAGCGGCTATCTGTTCTCCTTCCATCCCGCAGGCGAAGCCGACAAGGAACCGCCCGCTGGTCATACCGTGATCTTCGGGCCGTCCAGCGGCGGCAAGTCGGTCCTGATCTCGTTTTTGATGACGCAGGCGCAGCGGGTGGGTGCAAGGGTCTTCGCCTTCGACTACCTGCGCGGCCTGGAAGTCCAGATCGAGGCCCTGGGCGGCAGCTACACCACGATCTCGCCGCACCGACCCACGGGGCTAAACCCACTCTTTGCGGAAACCGACATGGCCGGGCAGGCGTGGCTTAGCGAATGGCTGACCGCGCTTCTCAACCGCTCTGAGCGCCCGCTGTCGCCGGTCCAGACACAGCAGCTTCATGATGCGGTCGTGCAAACCGCGACGGCCCCGGATCATCTGCGCAACTTCGACGGCTTTCCGTCGCTGTTCCGTCACCTCGATGACAACGGCGATCTGGAACAGCGGGTGCGGGAATGGGCGCCGGGGGGCCGCTACGGGTGGGTGTTCGGCGGCAATGTGGCCGACAACTTCGCCCTCGACCAGAATGTCATGGGCTTTGACATGACGGCGGTTCTCGACTCCGACAACGAAAAGGAGCGCACCGCGATCCTGGGCTACATCTTCCAGCGACTTGAGCGAAAGCTGCAAGACCGCCACCCCACGATCATCGTCATCGATGAAGCCTGGAACGCGCTTGGCACGGAATACTTTGCCGACAAGCTGGAAAAGTGGCTGGTCACGGCGCGCAAGCTCAATGCCGTGGTTGTCATGGTCACGCAGTTTCCCTCGCAGCTCGACAAGAGCCGCGCGGGCGCAGCCATCCTGCAGGGCGTCCAGACGCAGATCCTGATCCCGAACCGCGCAGCCTCGGCCGAGAACTACGCGGCGCTGAACCTGAATGACCGGGAAATGGGTATAGTCCTTGGCGCACCGACCGGGTCGCGCCTCGCGCTGATCCGCAACGCCTCGGCCTCGGTGGTCGTGGACGTGAACCTCGCGCCTTTGGGCGATCAACTCAAAATCCTCGGCGGCAGCAAGACCGGCCGTGCGGCCTTTGAGGCTTATCGCGCCCGCCACCAGAAAAAGGAAGAAATCGCATGAAGTCCGTTCTGATGATCTGCGTGCTGGCCTTCATCGTTTCGGCCTGCGCCAGCACCCAGCCTGCCCGCTCGTCCTGCTTCGTGGGTGGCAAGCCGGTCTGCACCTTCACGCCCATTCAGGAACTGTGGGCCGAAGAATGATCGGGAGGGTCACACAGGCAAGGGGGCTTGCTGCTGTGGTGGCCCTCGGGGCCAGCACAGCCCTCGCCTCGGCGCAGGGCGTTCCCATCATCGACACGAACCTACTGCGGCAGAACCTTGCCATCCTGGCTGAACAGGAACGCGACCTCGTCCGCCAGCAAGGCAGACTGGCGCGGTCTGACGCGCTCCTGAAGATCGACGCAGATATTATTGCGGAACTGGACAAGCTGATCGAGGCTGGCGAACTGCCGGTGACTGCTGCTGGCGATATGATCCAGACCCTTGAGGATGGTGCAGGCGATCCGGCGGCATCGGCTGACAGTCTCTACAATCCCGACGACACCAATCCGGCTGCGGGCAAGACCTTCGGGGATGCGGCGCTGACGGTGGAGGAAGTCATCATCGCCGGGTCCAAGGCCACTTACGGCCATGCCGGTGTGTCCAAGGCGGGGCTGTCGCAGGCCCAATGGCGGGCCTTGATCCAGGCGATGATCTGGCAGGAAAGTCGCTTCAACCCTCATGCCGGATCTCCGAAAGGAGCCTACGGCCTGACGCAGCTCATGCCGGGGACGGCCAAGGACCTCGGGGTGGACCCCGACTACCGGACCAACCCTTATTCGCAGGTTTATGGCGGGGCGACCTATCTGGCGCGGATGCTGTCGATGTTTGACGGCAACATCGTGATCGCGCTTGCCGCCTACAACGCGGGGCCGGGCAACGTGCAGAAATACGGCGGCGTGCCTCCCTTCAAGGAAACGCAGCACTACGTCCAGGTGATCCCCACCAAGTATAACGAGTATCTGGCAGCCATCGGCGGTGTGGACGCGCTTGGCACCATTGCGCCGGTCGATGCGGCAGGGGCCAACCTCGCCATGATGGGCGCCGGGGCCTCTGCCTATGGCGGCAACATGGCGCAGGAGATTGCCGCCATCGCGCATCGCCTCAAGGCGATCCTGAACCAGATGGAGCAGAACCAGAACCCCACGCAAGCCTGGGCGCTGAACAGCTACGCGCGCGCGGAAATGGCCCGGATCATGGCGCTGCGGGTCCGCGTGCTTGCGGCCAACACCAAGACGGTCAGCGCCGAGGCTTTGCAGCAAGCCGCAGCCCACACTGAGGAACGCAATTACATGACATTCTCGAACGATTGAGGTTCACGATGCTTTTCCACCGTATCAGTGACTTTCCGAAAGCTGGCCTTTTTGCGGCTGCTCTTGCGATCAGCAGCCTGACCGCAACTGCCCTCCCCTCTGCCGCCTTGGCACAGGGCGTCCCGACCATCGACGGGCAGAACACCTTGCAGACCATCAAGCAGCTTGAAGCCATGCTGCGCGATGCCGGGGTGCAGTCCGACCTTCTGTCCAATGCCGTGAAGCAGGTCGAACAATTGCAGGCGCAGCTTTTGCAGTTGCAGGACATCTACGGGCAATTCAGCGGCACGCGCGACATTGTGGATCTGGCAATGGGCGGCAACCTGGACGGCTTGCTCGACGGAAACATGACCGATGTGCTTGGCACGATCCAAGGCGGCATGACCGGCAACTGGGGTGGCTTCACGCCGGGCAAGAGCGACAGGCTGACCAAGGGGGTGGAAACCGCGCTGACCACGGGCGGGCTGAGCCAGGAAAAGGTCACGGGCATGGCGTCCTCGGGCGTGCCCGGCGCGCAGCGGGTGGCGGCGCAAGCCTCGGGCGGCGCGGTTCTCGCAGCGACCGCCGAGCAGACCTATGCCGAAACCTCGTCCTCGCTGGAGCGGGTCAACACGCTTGTCGCCATGACCCAGGACAGCACGGACATTAAGGAGTCGATCGACCTCAACACGCGGATGCTGGCCGAACTCTCGGTGCAGCTCGCCAAGTCGCTCGAACTGCAATCCATCGAGGCCGTCTACAACGGTCAGGCGGGTGTCCTCTCGGCCGCGACCATTGCCGAGGAACGCGCCTACATGACCTTCTCAAACGAGTGATCCAGCCATGAGCAACATCAAGGATGTGTTCGAGGAAGAACTGATCTACGGCGCACGCGAGGAAGCCGCGATGTGGAAACGCATCGCCTTCATCACCTCGGGCTTCGGTGTCGCCGGCTGTCTGGCTGCGGCCATGGTAGCCCTGTTCATCGACAAGCCGCCCCCTGCCCTGGTGCCCTTCGATCCGACCACGGGGGCTGCGCTGCCGATGGCGAATGTCGGCACGATCAGCCTGGCCGAACGCGAGGCGGTGATGCAGTCGCTGGTCTATGCCTATGTGCGCGACCGGGAAACCTACAACCAGCTCGACAATGACCTGCGCATCGAAGGCGTCTTTGCCCGTTCCACGGGTCAGGCCGCGACGTCGCTCCAGGATCTGTGGAACGAGCAAAGCTCGGAGTTTCCACCCAAAATCTACGGGGAAAACGCCCGCATAGACGTGGCCGTGTCCTCGATCTCCGACATTGGCAACAACCGCGCGCAGGCCCGTATCACCAAGCGCCTGACCACGCTTGACGGCGTAACGGAGGGCACATTCGTCGTCACGCTGGCCTATGATTACGACCCTTCGACGCTGCGCAGCCTCGATGGGGTCTGGTCCAACCCCTTCGGCTTCACAGTCAGCAACTACAGCGTGGCCGCCGAACGGTTCCGGGATGAGGGAGACACCCAATGAAAGGATGGTTGATCGCAGCCGCGCTTGGCGCGGCAATGGGGGCGGTACCGGCCTTGGCCGAAGTCACGCCCTCGGCCGGGCGGCATGATGCACGGGTGCGCAATGCCGTTTATCAGGATGGGCAGGTTTACCGCGTGAATGTGGGCATGATGCGCGTGACCTCCGTGGAGTTCGGCCCCGGTGAGGAAATCGTCAGCATCGTCGCGGGCGATACCGAGGGCTTCAACTTCGACGGTGTTCCGGGCGGACGGGCCTTGGTGGTCAAGCCGACCGTCGCAGGCGGGTCCACCAACATGACCGTCTATACCAATCGCCGCGCCTACTACCTGCATCTGAATGAAGTGGGCGCGCGGGCCGATTATGTGGTCCGCTTCGGTGGTGGCGTGAGCGCGCAGGCGCCCCGGACGACGGCGGCAGAGCCGCAGAACAAGCGGCTGAACCCGACAACGCCCTGGGGCGGCTATGCGGCCAGCAAGCGCAATGCCGCCCTGCCCTTGCAGGTTTGGGATGATGGCGACTTCACCTATTTCCGCTTCCCGCGCGGCGCGCAACTCCCGGCGATCTTCAAGACCTCATCGGGGCCGGAACGCACCGTCAACAGCACAACCCTGTCGGACGGCACTATCCGCGTGAGCGGCATCAGCCCCTATTGGGTGCTGCGGATCGCTGCGACTGAAACCGTCATCAAGCGACTGGACCCCCGGCCATGAGCGAACAGAACCAGACTGAACAGCAGAACAATCAGCAAGCCGAACAGCAAGCCGAACAGCAGGCCGATCAGGACACCGCCCCCAAGGGCACGCCTGATCTTGAGGACGATACCGCGCGTCTTGCAGCAGAGGTGCAGGAGGCGCGGGCCAACAACCGGCGCGGCACGGTTGGCGGTGGAAAAGGCAGGCTTCTGGCAGGCACCGCCCTGGGCGGGGCATGTGCCGTCTTTATCGCGGTGATGTTCTGGCCGCAGCCTGACTCGCTGGCCCAAGCGACCTTGCCGACAGGTCAGCCTGCCGCCTTCCAGGCGAACGAGGAACCCTTTCCCCGGATGCCCCTGCCCCAGCGTCGTGAACCTGAACCGCCGCAACCAGACCCCGCCATGCTCGCGCAGATCGAGGAACTGAAAGCAGAGGTCGAGCGGCTGCGCCAGCAGCCGCAGGAAGAAGAAATCATCGTGGAAGAAGATGCGCCGCCTGTGGGCACGGACCCGCAGATCGACAGCCTTCTGACGCAGCTTAATCAGTTGCATGACACGATGAACTCCATGCAGACTGAAAACGCCAAAATGATTGCCGAGCGTGACCGGCAGCTTGCGCAGCTTCAGGCACAGCTTGACGCGGCGCGGATCACTGGCGGAAACCCGGACCTCGGCATGATGAACGGGGAAGTTGATCGCCGCCGCGAGGCCGAAGAACTCTACCGCGCGCGCGCCGCATCGCCCATGATCGCCTTTGGTGGCGGAGCCTCGGGCGGCGGCGTGGCAGGCGCTCCGGGTGCAGCAGGTGCGATGGATACGGCCGCGGCCTATCCCGGCATGGAGGAACGCGATCCGAACGGGCGCAATCAAAGCCAGAACGAACGCTTTGCCCGCCAGCAGGCCGCACGCGCGCCGATGGAACGGGCCAAGGTCATCGCCAACCCGGCCAACACCGTCCTGCAGGGCACGATGATTCAGGCGGTTCTGGAAACAGCCATCAACACCGACCTGCCGGGGGCCATTCGCGCCTTGGTCTCGGAGGACGTTCATTCCTATGACGGATCGCGCATCCTGATCCCACGCGGTTCGCGGGTGATCGGGGCCTATAACGACAACACTGACCTCGGACAGCGGCGGGCCATGATCGTCTGGAACAGGCTGATCCTGCCTGACAACCAGACCGTGGAAATCGGGGCTTATGGAGGTGACGCCATTGGCCGTTCAGGCGTGGGCGGGGTGGTGAACACTCACTTCGGCGCGCGCTTTGGCTCGGCCGCGCTTATCAGCCTGATCGGCCTCGCCCCTGCCATTGCCGTGGCTGATGACGACGACGACAGCACATCGGACGTGGCGGAAGCCATGTCGCAGAACATGATGGAGGCCACCTCTAGCGCCCTCGATGGCTACCTGAACCGCCAGCCGACCATTGCCATCAAGCAGGGCTCGCTTGTGACGATCATGGTTGATCGCGACCTGGAAATCCTCTGATGGGTTGGCTGGCCCACAAGCTGGACCGCTTCAAGTCGTGGCTGGATGATCCGGCCACGATTGAAGTCTCGGTCAACCCGGATCGCAGCATCTGGATCTTGAAGCGCGGCGACGTGCATATGAAGCCGACCGGGGAAAGGGTTGATCCGGGCTTCGGCCATTCCCTTGCCAACCAGATCGCGGGCGAGAACCAGGCGCAGACCGGCCGCGACAAGCTGCTGGTCTCCGCAACCGTGGCCTATCACGACAGGCCCATTCGGGCGCAGGCGGTCCTTGCGCCTGCCACGCCGCAGGAAGCGGCCCTCTCCTTCCGCCTCTTTGCCGCCCTGCCCATAGAGGACATCGAGCTTCGGTTCTTGCATGGCAAGCAAGTGGCTCTCGATGCGGAACGGAAAAAGCGCAATGCCAGCCTCAATGAACTGATCGAGGCTGGCGACCTCATGGCGGCGCTGCGCTTCTGTGTGACCCACAAGCTGAACATCCTGATCTCGGGCGGGACAGACACCGGCAAGTCGGTGGCGCTGCGCAAGATCATCTCCATGATCCCGCAACAGGACCGGATCATCACCATCGAGGACGCCCGTGAACTCTTCCCCGACCAGCCGAACGCGGTGTCCCTCATTGCGGATCGTGGCGGCTCCACCAGGACGCCCGACATGCTTCTGGAAGCCACGCTTCGGATGCGGCCGGATCGCCTGATCGTGGGCGAGGTTCGGGGCAAGGAAGCCATGACCTTCCTCGAAGCCGTCAACACCGGGCATGGCGGGTCGATGACGACGATCCACGCGGAAACGCCGGAACTGGCGCTTGACCGGCTGGCGATTGCCGCTGGCCGTTCGGATGTTCGCATGAGCTACAACGATCTGCGAAACTATATCCTTCGCACCATCGACGTGATTGTTCAGACGGGACGAATTGGAGAAACGCGCGGCATAGCGCAGGTTTACATTCCAGCCATAGGAGACGCGGCATGAAATGGGTGATTACGGGTATTCTGGCTGTTTCGGGTGCTGCGGCTTTGGCCGGTGGCACCATGACAATCTCGAATGACAACGGCGAGGCGCCTGCCGCGATGACCATGCCAAGTGAGGCAATGGAAGAAGCTGGCTACCTGACCTTCTCCTTCAGCACTGGCGGCTCTCCGGTCGCATTGGACCCGTCCAAGGCACAAAGCGACATGCCGGTGGATATGGCCCAGGCGAATGATCCTGCGGGGCAGCCGGGCTACATGACCTTCTCGAATGACGGCAACAAGCCTGATGGCGGGTTCTATATTACGCACGGCGGCTGCAATGCCCCGCGTCGGCCCGAGATTGAGCATTACGATATAGCAGGCGCGGCTTCTCTACGTTTCCTAGAAAGCGCCTACATTCACCAGGTCGCAGCTAGCATTGAGGCTGCGGATGGAAAATGCACCTGCGAATTGCGCTTTCCGTCATGGGATGGTGCTATGAACGAATTGAATAATCGCTTCGCAAAGCTACCTGACGACGAAAGTAGCGCGTGGGTCAGGGATTATGCTGGCACGGAACGGAGTCGCCTGACACGCGAGGTTGGTAAACTCTGCAAGGCGCAAGGTGTTTACTGATGGGCATGATCGAAGGCTTTGTCAGCCGTGCCCAAGGTGAGTTGGACAATGTAGCGCAATCCAGCTTCGGGGCTGTGCTGGATGGAATGGGAGCCCTTGCGGCAACAATGGCAACCTTGGCTGTCATCATGCTCGGGGTGAACATGGTCCTTCAATACCGGCCCATGTCGGCCGGTCAGATCGTCGTCACCTTTATCAAGCTGATTGCCATAGGCAGTATCGGGTTAGTGTGGGGCCAGTTCAACCTGATCGCCAGTGCCGTTGAAGGCGGCGTGGACAGCATTGCCGCCAACCTGCTCGGAAAGTTCGGCGGTGGTAAAGTTCCGTCCAACAACCTTCCCGCAGCGATGGATCAGTTCCTCTCTGATTTTTCGGACAAGGCCAACGTGGTCATGGAACCGATGGGCTGGATGGGGGGGGCCATCATGAGCGTGCTGATCGCATTCAGCCTTGGCAGCATTGCCGCATTGGCTGCACTTCTGCTGATCTTCGGTCAGGTGATGGTGACGATCTATATTGGCATTGCCCCCATCTTCATTGCCTTGAGCATGTTCGAGGTGACGAAGGACTACTTCAATCGCTGGCTTCAAGGCGCGGTCAGCTACATGCTCTATCCGCTCGTCACGGCCGTCATGCTCGGCGGGCTGATCCGCATCGTCATGGGCTACATGAATACTCTCGACTCGTCCCTGACCGAGAGTGTGGCCGACTTCATTCCCTTCATTGCCTGCTTGATTATCATGACGGTCTGCACGCTTTGCATCCCCATGATCGTCAGCTCATTGAGCGGCATGATTATGTCCGTCACGCCCACGCAAGCCGCTATTGCGGGGGTCGGCGCGAAGGCGGCTGGATCTCTTGCCGGAAAAGCTGCGGCAGGCAGCCCTCCGGCGCGCGCCGCCGCTTTCGTCGGGCAGAAGGCCATGCAGAAGGGGCAAAGCTATGGTGAACTTGCCTTGGCAGGATCGCGCAATCTGGCGCACCGAATAGCCGAACGAAGTGCGAGATACTGAAAAGAAAAGGGCCGGCGCAAGCGCCGGCCTTTCTCGTTTCCAAGGGGCGACAAATCAGCTTTCCGCTTCAGGTGTTTCGCCAGCTTGGTCAGGTGTTTCGGCGGCTTGTTGAGCCGCTGCAAGTGTCTTGGCAGCTTTGTCAGCCAGCGTGAATATTTGCAGATGTGCGAGGCCCGCATTTTCCAGTGAAATCGTCCCGGCTTCCTGACTGACTTCCGGCAGAGGCAGGGACGATTGCTGTTCCTGTTTCTGCTTGCGCCGCATCGCGGCCTTCCTGATGAGGTCGTTTTCGTCGGACAGAGGCGGGGCCGCAGCCGGGGCGGGCTGTTCACTCGTCACCGCAGCCTCTTGCTCTTGCGCTTGGATTTCCGCGTCCCGCTTCGCTGCCGCTGCGGCCTCCGCATCTTTCTTTTTCTTCTTGGACTTTGACTTCTTCTCGTCCTTCTCCGCCTTGTCCTCGGGGATCTCTATATACCTGTAGTCGGCTTCAGTGATCGCATGGGGCGGCTGCGGAAGCGGTGATTTGAAGTCCTGGCTTTCGTAGAGGGGCTTGTAGGTGGTGTCATCGTGATAGACCAACCGCTTGGCCCGGATCGGCATGTCGCCGTCCACGACAATGACCACATCCTCCCTCGGAAGGCGACGGGCCTGATCGCGCGTCAGCAAGGGGTGTTCCTCGGTCCGCTCGGACAGGTTGTTGGAAAACAGGCCGTCCTTGATGTTCTTCGACTTGCTCACAACCCGCTTGGTCGTCATGCCCACGGCTTCCGACAGCTCCGCAATGGTGTCAGGCTCGCTCGGAGTCAGATACAGCTTGATCCCCGCGCCACCCTGCAAGGTCTTTCGCACCTGTTCGCCATAGACCGCATCGAGGTCGGGGATGGTCTGCGTGACGATCGCAAGGTTGCCACCGAAGCTGCGCAGCAGCGAAATGCTTTCCGCAACAATGGGCATCCGGCCGATGCGCTGAAACTCGTCCATCAGGATCAGGACCGGGAATGGTTCGTCGTCTCCGGGTTCATGATCCATCAGGGTGGAAAGCAGGTCCGAGAAGAAAAGACGGATCAGCGGCGAAATCGCTTTTAGTTCGGTGAATGGGGTCGTCAGGTAAACGGTCTGCGGCCGCTTGCGGAAGGTGGAAAAATCAAAATCACTAACATCTGTCACCGCACAAGTATGCGGGTTCTGCCATGCCTCCATGCCCGATGAGTTCAGGATCGAGAGATAAGATGACAGGGTTTTTTCTGTGGTAGCGCCAAGGGTCTGGAAGATGAGCTTCGCGCTTCGATCCTTGACGATCTTCGCATAGCCTTTGAACTTGGCGTTGTTGTCATCGCCGCCGAAGGCCAGCTTGTGAATCCGGCCAAGGGTCAGGTCTCCTTGCTCATAAGCCAACATGCCGCAAGCCACGAAGATGGACCGGCTGTTGGGCAGGAAGCTGGCCGCCATGCTGTCTTCAGTTTGTAGAAACAGGGTGGCGATCTTCTCCAATTCGGACATGCGCTGTGCCGGGTTGGTAAAGCGTTTGATCCGGTCCAGCGGATTGTAGCGGAATGATGGTTTGTCAAAATCGCGCGGGCTGAACCGATAAATCTTCTGGCCCATCTTCTCGCGGAACCGCGCCGTTTTCTCGTAGTTTTCGCCCTTCACATCGAGAACCACGGCGCTGCCCTTATAGGACAGCAGGTTCGGAATGACGAAACCCACGCCCTTGCCCGCTCCGGTCGGCGCGATCAGAAGGCAATGAGGAAACCTGCCCGATATGATGAAATCGCCCTTCTTATGGGGAAGGGCAGTCTTTGCCAGCACGAAGCCGGTGCGGGCGTCACCGAAGAAATTTTTGCGCTTCAACTCGCGCTTTGTCATCCAGTGGGTCGTGCCGAAGCGGGTCAACTGCTCCTGGACCACGCGGCTTGCGACCAGCAAGCCCCCACAGAAAAAGCCTACGATGATGATGTTGACGATCACCCATCGGTCGGGCTGATAGCCCTTGAGCGCGAAGTAGTTGCGGGCAAGCCAAAGAAAATCTGGCTCGGCATGGCCGAACCAAAATTGGACAACACCTGTTGCCACGACATAACCAATCGCTGCGGCAAAAGAGGCGATCAGAAGAACGCCGCCCGCCATTCGCATCTGTATAGCAAGCCTGTCACTTTGCATCCCCTGCCCTCCCCTTAGAGTTCGTGGCCTTCATCGCGGTCGCGTTCGCGCCGCCGCTCTGCTTCACGCTCGTATTCCCGCTCAAGGGTGGCCTGCTGCTCAATCTCCTTGTCGATCTGCATGATTTCACGGTCGGCCTGGATAGCAGAAATGGCGTCCGAACGATCCAGACCCCTGCTCTGCTCCGCCTCAAGATACCGCTCAGCCAGGTTCAACCGATCGGCCTTGTTCGGCATCATTTCCGCCAAGGGTTCGCTGTTGCCTCCGCGCAGTTCAAAGACAGCTTCCTTGCCTGCAACACGGTCCACGATTTGGGTCAGGCGCATTTGCTGCTCGTGGGTCAGACTATCCCGGCTGGATAGATCGCGGGCTTCCTCGATCATGGCCTGCCGGTTCTCGATCTCCTCGACAAGATCGCGGTCGTCCACGGCAGCGACATGCTCTGCCACGATGCTGCGGTCCGACACGGCCCGGTAGATCTCGGCAAGATCGCGATACGCCTGCCGTGAACCATCCTCGGATTCGATGTCATAGCCGCGTGCTTTGGCAATTCTCTCGGCATCCGCCGCAACCCAATGTGCCTCAAGGGCGGCAGACCGGGCCTCGATAGCCACGCGGGCCGCAACCTCGTCTGGATCAATGCCGGTGCCTTCCAGAACGGTGGCAAGCTGGCTGCGGTCCATTCCGGCAACTGCTTCGCGGTGCCCGTCTGCATAGATCGTCCCTTTGGCCGGTTCGCGATACTCGGCGCGATCAAGCCCGATGGTCAGGCGTTCCACGTCGCGCACAGCGGCAAAATACTGCGCCTCGACCCCCGGTCTACTGCTCGGGTCAAGCTGCGAAATCGTCTCGCGCACCTCGGCCAGCTTCTCGCGGGCTTCCTCGATGACGACAAGCGCCTTGGCGGCGTCCGCGGCAAGCTCGTCCTCGCGGGGCATCACAGCCTCCCGCTCGGCATCGGCCATGGGGATCGGGCCGGGTGAGTCCAGGGCATCGGCTTGGCGAGCTTGCTGCATAGTATGGCTCCTGACTTTCTCGAATATCTCTGGGGTCAATGAAAGGCCGCGTTCCAGTAGGTCGGCGGCGGCGGAAAAGCCGCGCGACAGCGCGGAAAAGCCGTCTGCAAAGGCGGCAGACAGGGAACGGTATTCGGCGGCATGAGCCAGGACCTGCTCACGCTTCCATTCCGCGACGTTCTGCTCGCGGGCGGTCGGTGCAGGTTCATGCTCGGCAGCATGGGCAATGTCTCTCTCGGGCAGTTCGACGGCCCATTGGTTCCGATGCGTCTCGATGGTGCGACCGTCGCGCGTCTGGATCAGGACGGCCTTTTTCCCTTCATGGGTGATGCGGATGGCATCCCCCTTCTCGGCCCCGCTGGCTTCCATGACCAGGCTAAGCTCCTTGCCCCACAGCGTCTTTTCGCCCTGGGGCGTCTCCACAGTGACAAAGTAGTTAATCCGCTCCTTGGGGTTGTTCTGGAACGGGGCTGCGCCGTGGTCGATCAGCGTTCCAGCAAGCCCGCGAACGGCAGGCGCGCGGGTGCGTTCGTTCTCATTTTCGCTGACGACACCCCGTGAAAGCTTGCTGCTGTTGACCATTTCGATGCCGTGGGCGGCGGCATGTTCAACGATGGTATCCTTCATCCGGTCATAGGTGAATTCGCCGTCACGGGCGAAGAAGAACCACTCTCCTTCGGCGTTTTTGCGGTCCACGACGATGTGGACATGCGGGAAGCCGTTATCGGTATGCAGGGCGGCGATGTAGTTGAACCGGCTGCGGTCTTGGTCGAAAATGTCATGGCAAGTGCCGCGCATGATGGCGGCCACCTTCTCGGGGTCGGTCCCGCGCGGAAAGCTAGCAACCATGTGCATTGAATAGCCAGACTTAACGCGATCATCCCAACCGTCAGCCCAGTCCTTGGCTATCGCCTCGCTGAAATGCTCCGGCAGGTGGTCCAGCCGGTCATAGTCCTTGCCGGGGTCGATGATGTGTTCAGCCTTGCCCAAGACGTAGCCAAGCTGCGCAGCCAGACCCAACGGCCCTTTGCACCCCCCGTTCGGGACAACCTTGAAAACGACTTGGGGCAAGCCCCGGACGTTGCCTATCGCCCGCCCGGTTCGTCCCGTCCGCAACCGAAAGGCTTGATTTACGCCACCGCCACCGCGGTTCTTGGCCCAATCAAACCTTCCAATGACGAAACTGGACTGGCTCATGCGCCGTCGCCTTTGCGCAGGATGGCATCAACCCGCGCCTTCCGGCGCTTCGCCGCATGGACAAACAGGCGGTCAATGTCCTTCGCCAGTGCCTTCAAGGCCCGCTCGGAAGCCTCGATCTGCGCCTGCTGGTCCTTGTTCGGTGAAGCCCGACCTTGCAGCAACGCCTCGCGGTTCAGGTGCGCGGCGATCTGGTTGAGGTTCCCGCCCACGGCTTTGACCTGCCGCGACAGGTCCGTCATGGCCTCTACCATCTCTGGATCAGGCTCAAGGAAACCTGCTGCAAGCCGAAGAACGCGACGCCCAAGGGCCGAACGAGACAAGCCCATGCGACCTGAAAGGACATCGAGAGCTGCCAGCTCCTCGGGGGACAGGCGGATCGTGACGCGTGCAGAGTCCAAGGCAGGGTTGCCGGGTCGACCGTGCTTCTCAATGGCACGGTAAACGGTAGGCCTTGAAACCCTCAACCGGCGTGCAATCGACGTAACACTCTCGCCGCCCTGAAAGGCGACAAAAATCTCGCGACTTTCGGCCATAGAAAGCCGTCGCCCAGTTGGTTTTGGTGAGTGTAACGCTGCCAAGCTACATTTCCTGCTACAGTTCCAACCAAGGTAGAACTTTAGAGCGCTGCTGACAAGCAAAGCGGCGTGCTAAAAAGGTCTGCCTTGGGTGTCCGCTACGGTGAGCGAAGCGAAGGTTGGCGGCGCCTTGGCGACGACAAACCGAACACCCGTCCTGGGCGTGAGCCGTTGGTCGATTTGGCCCCTCAAATCGACCTCGCCACCGCCTCGGAATAGATCAGGGGGTGCAGTGTGCAATTTTCTTTTGCGCAGAGGCTCGGAGAGGGCCGCCTACAGGGTGCAAGACATCATCAAGCTACACGGGTAGCCAAACGACCCAAACCCCTCCACAGCGCCGCTGAGAGCCATTTTGCGGAAGTGCAGAATTCACCTTGCCTGCCTTGCTGGAACTTGCTCGCTCTAGCCCCAGACAATGCCGGCGACCATGCTCTCCTGCTGTTAGTCCAGATGCCGCTTGTCCACTTGCCACTTGTCCTATTGCGACTTGTCCTGTTGCCCCTTGTCATGTTGCTTCCTATCCGCTTGCCTCTTGTCCACTTGCCTCTTATCCAATTGCTGCTTGTCTTTTTGCTGCTTATCTTCTTGCTGCTTATCGTTTCGCCACTCGTCTTGTTGCCACTCGTCCTGTTGCCACTTATCCACTTGCCGGTTATCTAGTTGCTGATTGAACAGTTGCCTTTTGTCTAATTGCCGCAAGTCTAATTGCCGATTGGCACATTGCCACTTGTTAGATCGCTACTCGTCTACTTGCCCTTTGTCGTATTGCTCCTTGTCCGGTTGCCGCTTGTCCGCTAGTCTATTGTCTAGTTGCCCTTAGTCCGGTTGCCGCTTGTCGGCGTATCTTGACCGCTGCATGTTCTTCAACGTATGCGCGGTATTAACAAAAATGTACATACAGGTGGACAATGCTGACGATCTCTCTTGTGGGTCAGAAGGGTGGGGGCGGGAAAAGCACTTGCTGCTGGATACTTGCGCAGGCGGTGCTGGCCCGGCCCGGCAACCTCAAGGTTCTGCTGATCGAAACCGACTCCCAAGGCTCGACCATAGGATACGTGTCGGCCGCTCTAACAAATTACCCTGACATGGCTGAACGCTTGTTCTGTGAGCGCGCGACGACTGCCGACGAAGTTTATGAGTTGATCGAACAGGCCGAGGAAAACGGCATAGATTACGTCATTGTGGACACCGAGGGCCGCCACTCCGATCTGGCCCGAGGCGTCATGGTCATATCTGACAAGATCATCATACCCGTAAAGCCCGTGACCCATGAATATCGCAGCCAACTGGCGACTGCCGCAGTCTATGAGACTGTCCGCGATTCATTCGTGTCCCAGGGCGAGACACCGCCACCCTGCGGTATGCTGCTGAATAACATCAAACCATCACAGAAGCTGACGGTTGAGCAGGCTCAAGCCTTGGGTGAAATCAGCCAGCATCCAATGATCTTGCCGTTCTTCATGCCGAACCGAAGCAACTTTGAAACGCTTGGCGAGGGTCGCATCCTTGTCAAAGAGCTAGAGGCATTAACGAACAAAATGCAGGGGTTTAAGCGCAAACAGACTGAATCGGACCTGACCGAAGCTGAAAATATCCTTAAAGCGATTGAGGGAATGTCGTGATGGCCGACCTTGGCAAGCACCTGTCTAAGAACCAAGATCGCTTCAAAAAAAGGGAAGCATTGAAGGCCGCTCAATCCTTGCCCATGCCTGATCCCATGATCGGCTATGGGCAAGCGGCAACGTCCCGGAAGGGCACTGTCGCTGCTGATCCTGCGCCCATGTCACCAGCTACAGAGCGTTTGCAGGCGGAACCGCAGACGCAGACAGTTGCAGAGGACAAGCCAGTGAAGGACCCGACCCAGGATGCCGCCTCTACGGAGACAGCCTCGGTCAAGGCCGACACGAGGACTGCGCCTGAAGATCAAGCCCCTGATCGGGAGGCAAAGGCTAAACGGCGAACGCCGCAAGCCAAGGACGGCGTCATGACCATCAAGAACACCTACAGATTTACCGAAGCCGACTACAAGCGGGCGGAAACGATTGCGAAGAACCTGGGCGTCACCCCAGAGGTCATTCTCTTGAAGGTAGTCCAGTCGGTCGTTCTGGAAGATGCGGATTTCACGGAAGCGGGTGAGAAGCCCCGCTCGGGGCCGATCGTCCGTCGCGAACTCAAATTCCCGAAGAAGCAGGCCACAGCATGGATCGCGGCACATGATCCTCTCGGCGTCATTTCCCGGCAGGGCGATGTGCTGCGTCAGGTCGCATACAATGCCCTGGACCGGACCGCCGAAAAGCTGCTTCCGCAGCTTGAAGCAATAAAGCGTAACGCTGGCTGATCCAGCGTGATCGCTTCCCGCAACTGATGCCGGATGGAAGGAATTGAAATGAAAAGCTTTGTAGTTTCAGCATTCTCTCTTGCCGTCATGGCCCTGCCGGTGGGCGCGGCAGAATGGCAATCGGCCGAAGATAAGGGCATCTTCCTGTACACGATCCAAGAGGGCACGGCCCGTCTTGAACTGGTGTGCGATCCCGAGGGCGCTTGGCTGCCGCCAGAGTATCATGTTGTCGTGACCCCGGCACCAGGACAGTTTCTTGAGGGCACCACGATCGAGGTCCGCACGGAAACGGAAACGCAGACCTTCCCCTTGTCGGGCGGGTCCATCGTCAGCCGTGAACCCGAAGTCTGGAACAAGGTTGTCGCCACCCTTGCCAAGCCGGGGCCGATCACTTTCAGCGCGGGCGGGCAGGACGTGTCCTTCACCATCGAGAATGAACTGAAGGCGGACTGCACCATATGATCGGCCGAAAGCTCCGCGTCGGTCCTGGCGCGGCCATTGGGGTTGTCCTGCTTGGGGCGATCCTCGCCGGCATGGCTGATGAACTGTCAAAGGAAGCCGAGAACGTCTTTGGCGATCTGTTCCGGCCGCAAGGCGAGATCCTGTCAGGGCCGGTGCGCATGATCGACGCTGACACGCTGGACGTGGACGGCACGCGGGTTCGCCTGTTCGGCATCGACGCCGTGGAAAAGAACCAGATATGCCAAGACAGGGCAGGGGAAGATTGGCCCTGCGGTCGTCAGGCGACCGAGAAACTGGCTGCCGCTCTCGATGGACAGAACGTGCGGTGCATCGTGCAAGACACGGATCGCTATGGCCGGGCGGTTTCCGTCTGCGAAGCTGGCGGCAAGGACATTAATTATTGGGTCGTCCGCAACGGATGGGCCGTGGCCTACACCCGTTATAGCCGGGCCTATGAACAGGCCGAAGCCAAAGCCCGTGCCGAGGGAAACGGCATCTTCGCCGGATCGTTCATCCCGCCAGAGGAATGGCGGCGCCAGCGATAAGGACAAGGGGCGGGCACTTGCCTGCCCCGATGCTGTCAGGCATCGGGCAGGACAGGGCCGGGGTAGGGGTTCGCGGGTCCGTAGCGCACGCCGTCCTGCTCGAAGCAGCCATTGAAGCCGCACAGCCAGGCGCGGTGCAATTCGCTGCGCGCGGCAAGGCGGCGCAGCCAACGCGGCATGACGCGGCCGGAATGTCCCGCCAGATAGATGCGCAGATGAAGGTTCATGGGGTGATCCGTGAAAGGGACAGGGGCAGGCACATAGCCTGCCCCTGTCGTTTTCAGTTACGCCTTGGGCTTGTGATAGACGCAATAGCCGGTCGGAACATTGGTGCCGGAGCTGGCGAAGCTGCCAACGGGAAGATCGTTCCAGCGGCCTATGGTGGTGCCGTGGTCATAATGGGCCGTCGCGGGCAGGATGCAGACCAGGACGCCGCCCGGCTTCAGGAACTTCACCGCATGATCGAGGTGCAGCTTGTAGTGTCGGCCATAGAAGGGCGGGTTCATCACGACTGCATCAAAGCGCGGATCGGGCGCGACCTGCAGAAAATTGGCGGTCATGACCGAATGGCCCTTGGCGCGGGCCTGCTCGGCGCGGCCTGCGTCATACTCGATGCCGGTCACGATGACAGGGGCGCGGCCGCGCCTGTCCTCGGGGTTGTCGTTCCACGCGGCCAACTCGTCCATGATCCGGCCGTCACCGCAGGACGGTTCAAGGATCTGTTCGCCACCTGACAGGTGCAGGGCGCTGACAACCTCCTGCGCCACGCGGCGGGGCGTGGGATAGAATTGCAGATCGCGGGCAACCTCCGTGCTTGGCCGCTTGGCCTCGGCCTCGGTCGGTGCGTCGGGAAGAACTTCGCCATAGAACTCGGCCAGGGCGCGGTTGATGTCGCGCCGTCCATCCTCGTTGAAGATCAGATGCACGTTGCCGTTCTTGAAGGCGCGGATGAAGCCCGCGCAGCAATCGGCCTCGCCGGGCCGCTCGGCCTCCTTCATCATGTCGGCAAACTCGCGGTATTCATAGCGCGGCTGGCCGCGATAAACGCGCAGGGCGTTCAAGGTGTCCTTCAGCCGCTCCTGGCCCCAACCGTTCCACCCGGTCGCGCTGCCGATGATGATGCGCTTGGGCAGACCCTCGACGCCGATCTTCACCTTGGAATGGCTCTTGTAGGCCGGGTCCAGATCGCAAAAGCACTCGGCCAGGCCCTTGAGGACGTGAAACCGGGGGTCCAGCAGGTAATCCCCGAACACGTCCGCAAGATTGGGCAGGGTGAAGGGCAGGGGGTTGGTCAGCTTGAGGTCAAGCTGCTTGCGGTCCTTGGCACTGGCAATGCGCTCGATCTGCAAGCCCTCATAGACATGCTTCCAGGCTGACCGCAGCAGGGCAAGCCGCACATCGCGTTCATAGAGGCTCGGGCTGCGGGAAAAGACCTGACCGCCATAAGCTCCGCCGATGCTGGCGGCAACATTGACCGCTGCCTCGGCCCGGCTGAAGTCGGCAATCACCTCGGGAATGGCCGCGGCCTTCTCGTCATACTCGGCCACGATCTCGGACAGGCTGCGGCGCAGGGCCGGCGCTGCATGTTCCTGCGTCTCTCCGATCTTCGGAAACTCGGTGTCGTGATAGGTCATGTCGTCAACCGTCAGCCTTGGCCCAGGAAACGCTCGAAGGCGGTCCGGCCGTTGTCGGTTACTTCCCAAACCTCATGGCCGTGGCGGCGCGCAAAGCGCCATGCCAAGGCCTCGGTGTCATGGGCGCGGGGAAGGGCGCCCGGATGCGCCCTTGTTTCGATGATCCGCCATGTCATGCGATCGCCTCCTGCCGGGCGGCGAAGGCATCGAGCATGAGATAAAGCGTCTCCATGGTGGGCGCGTCGCCATAGATGACGTCTCGGCCAGCCAGGGTCGGGTCAGCCTCGCACTTGGCGCGGACGCGCCTGTCATGATCGAGATAGGCGTTGACGGTGAAGCGGCTTTCGCCTGCGCCGCTGTCATAGAAATAGACGTGCCACTTGAGAAGCTGGTCGGGGTTGTCGTCGGCTTCGGCCATCAACTCCTGTGCGGCCAAGGTCTGAACCTCGAAGGACCGGGCGCAATCGCGGATGAAGCCGTTGCTCTTTGGCCCCTTAAAGTCGGCGCTGTCGCGGATGCCGAACACGTTGCCGGGGCAACGCTCGGCAACAAGGCGGGCCAGGATCTGTGCGCTGCGGGCACTGCCAGTCGCGGCAACATAGAGGGCCGGGTGCATGTCGATCTGGACCACGGAAAAATAGGTCATCGCCGCCTCCTTATTGGCTCAGGGCGGCATAGGTGCCGCGATCTTCGTAGCGAATGATGGGTTCGCCGGTCTGCGACAGGCCACCCCAGCAGGGGCCGACAAATCCCGCAATCTTCGGCTGGCCCTGCAATTCGGGGCGCAGGCGGGTGCGGGTTTCAAGCCCGGTGATTTCGGTTCCCATGTCCTCGACCCATGCGGCAAGGTTATCGGTCATGATGCGGGTCATGCCGCTGTCATCGGTCATGGTGACAATCTCGAACAAAGCCATTCCGGCCTCCTTGTGGTGCTGCCCTTTGCCGGTCTGGTGCCGGATCATCGGGCGGGGTTTCTGGCGAGGAAGCGCGAAGCGCGCGCCTCTCCTGAAACCCTGCCTCCCGGCGAGGGCAGGAGGGGGACCCGGGCAAGGCTGTCCGTAGGGGCGAAGGGGAGGGGGATCACCTGGCCTGCACGCAGCCAAAGGCGGAGGAAGGCTGGGGAAACCCCTTCGCCCCGTGAAGCGGACGGCCTTGCGTGGGGGAACCGGCTGTTCCCATGAACGGACACGCGCCCATCGCGCGTGGCCCCACAAGGCCGGGGCGTTCGGCTTGACCGAATCCCCCGGCCAGGCGCGGCCACGCGCCTTTGCTTCGATCCCCGCCCTTCGCGGGGATCTCTGCATCATCTTTCCCGGTCGAAGCTATCCAGCCTGCCGCCTTTGTGCTGGCGGCGGGCCTTGCAGGGCGGCGAGCTGGCCGCGCCCACCATGGAGCGAAGGGAAGCGAGACGCCCTGTGGGAAGGTTCGACCGGACCACGAAACCGCCCGCCCGGTTGACCACAGGCTGTTTGCTCGATCCCTGTGGTCTCGCTTACAGCCTGCTACGGCCTCCCCCTGTCCCTCCCAAGGTCGGGCCAGTGCGAGGCTGGACAACCGGGCTTCCCCGCAAGCGATCGCCACCCGAAGAGCCGAGACTGGGCAGCTGGACCGACTATTGCGGCCCCGCACAGGCTGGCTCGGGACGAGACGGGCGGTGCGGGAAAAGCCGGAAAGGAGGGGCAGGGGTCCAGGCTCGGGGCGCAGGCCGGTGCCAGCCGGCCGAAGCCTGGAGCGCGGTCCCGGACAAGGCCGGGATGCGGCATATTAGCCAAAGGGACCGAAAAGAAATTTCCTTCTCTTTCGCTTGTTCCTGCGCTGCCGTAAGCAAAATTGGGAAACCATTCCATTGCAAGTCAAAGTGTCATGAACGCCCCCTTTCACCCCGGCCAACATCTGCTCTCGGACGCCATCAGCACAGCCAGCCGTCTGGCTGCCAAGACGGGTGAGCTGCCGGATCTGAAAACACTGGCGAAAGAGCTGGGGGTCGAGGAGGATCTGCTCAAGCAGGTTATTTTCGACCGTGAGCATCTGGTTGCGGCGATGGCTGATGTGGCTCTGCAGCGGCTGCTGCACACGATTACCCAAGAGATGGCCCGGCGTTCATCCCCCGTCGATCAGCTTGAGGCAATCGCTGTCGCCTATGTTGATTGGGCGCGTCTCTATCCGCAGGAGTTCCGGCTTGTCGGGGAAATGCCTGCTCATGTTTTTGAAAACCATCCTCGTCTTCTGCAATACGAGCAATCGGTCCATGCCCTTGTCATGAAGATCCTGCAGCGCGCCCAAGAGGAAGGCTATCTTGATCCGGACGAAGACCTGGTGATGCTGCGGGCCATGAGCCATACCTACATGTATGGCGTCATCACCAAGATGCTGCTTGGCGATCTCAACCGCTGGACGCCCGGCTCAACCGACCAGGACGCGGCACGAACCGCTGTGCAGGTGTTCAACAGAAAAATGTTCAGGTCTCCGGCTTCTTGCTCTGACGCAAGAGGGGCAGGGGCAGGGTCACAACCTCACCTCGAACTGGTTTGACTCTGC
Organism: Paracoccus lichenicola; assembly: GCF_009708075.1. Classification (GTDB taxonomy): domain Bacteria; phylum Pseudomonadota; class Alphaproteobacteria; order Rhodobacterales; family Rhodobacteraceae; genus Paracoccus; species Paracoccus lichenicola. Next base: position 30,100 of record NZ_WMBT01000017.1, read on the forward strand.
TCTGGGCCGCATTGCGCATCAAAGGCTGCCAGCAGTTTTTCTAGGCCCAGCATGTCACACAAGAACCTGACCGCCTCGGGGTCGTTCTCTTCGGCCTGAAAGGCGGTAGCATAGAGATTGTCGGCCAGAGCCTTGAGGGCACGCGCCCGTTCGGCTGTAAGATTTTCTTCGGTCGACGCGTATTCAATGTCGGCGGCGGCATCACGGGCAGCCGTGATGATTGCCGCAACGATGGTTGGCAGATTTCCGGTCATTGCCTGCTCGTGTTGGGTGAGGTTTATGGCGGCCGACCAGACAGCGGAAACGGAAGGAATGGAAGATGGCAGATGATGTTGTTCGCAAGGTAGTCGGCTATCTCCGCCAGATCGAGAAGCTGGCCGAGAAAGGCGATCTTGACGGGGTTCTGCTCGAAGCGCGTCTGGCCCTTCGCCTGTGCAATGCTCCGTCTAGCAGCGACACGACCTCCGACGCCAAGGCGTGAGCTGCTAGTTTTCGCGGACGAACACCCCGGCTGACGTCAGCGCCTGGATGAAGTCGGCCCTGACCTGTTCCGGCGTCACGGTGCCTTCAGCAAAGGCGATGCAGGAGCCGGCCGCCTGCCGGTAGGCAGGATCGGCCGGATCGCATTGCTCCATCAGCGCCCGGCCCATGCCGTTGGCATCGTTGACAGTGCGAAACCGACTGTCTGTCTCTTGATAGGACACCGGCCGGATCGTGCGCAGCCCGCTTGCTTGGCCCGCCATGGTCTCAATCCTCGGACAGCTTGCGCTCGACCTTTTTGCGGCTGTTGCCTTCGGACTTCACGGCCTCGCGCACCTGGTCCTTGGACACATCCATCTTCTCGGCCTCGTAGCGGACTTCATGATCCTGTCCGGCTGCGACCTGACGGCGATCCTGGGCGCGGCCCCGCTTTGTCTGTTCCTTGGTCATCGTTGCCTCCATACCTGTGAAGGATCAACGCGGTAGCCTGTGCGATGTTTCCGACAGGGATGAGGAGCGGCGGCGCAGGATCACCAGATAGATGAACATGCCCCAGGCAAAGAGGTCGAACACCCGCTGGATATAGACCAGCACGAGGTGCAGGCTCGTGCCGATGAGGGGCACCACCGTCAGCGCCTCGCCATGATAATAGAGCGACATGGCGAAGGCGAAGTTGAACAGAAACAGCAGGACGGCCGCCGCCTTCAGCCCGCCGAGCTCAGTGGCGGGCGTGCCGTGCGCGTAGCGTAGGGCATCGACCGGCTGAAGCAGCAGGAAGCGGATACGGCCTGTCACTGTGTCAGGGTACATGGCCTGAACCTCATTCCGGCTTGCTGACGATTATGCGCGTGTATAGACTATTTTGCAAATGCTGTACATACAGATTAGGACGCACATGGCCAAGTTATCCATCCGCGATGAGGGCGTGAATGATCTGGCGGAAACGCTGGCGGAGATGCTGGGCGTCACCAAGACAGAAGCGGTGCGGCAGGCGATCCAGAACGAGATCGAGCGGTTGCGGTCCATACCGACCATCGAGGACCAGATTGCCGCCTTGCAGGAGAAGGTGAAGGACTACGGCTTCAAGTCCACGCGCATTGTTCCGCCGAAGGGCAAACGCTGATGTTCATTGATAGCTCTGCTTTCCTTGCCATCCTTGGCAACAGGTCTGACGCGGCCTTGCTGGTGGAAAAGATCAAGAACAGCCGCAAGCCCTGCAAGACCTCGGCCAGCGTGCGCCTTGATGTGGTCATGGCTCTGACTGAGAGCCGCGCGGACACGCGCGGCGTCTCGGCCGAGGCGGTTGAACAGGCCACGGAGATTTTCGACAACCTGCTGCAAATCCTGAAGGTCTATGAAGTCGCGATCAGCCCGCGCATTGCGGCTGAAGGGTGCAGGCTTGCGGCCCGGTTCGGCCAGCAGGCAGATCACCCGGCGAAACTGACGGTGCAGACCTGTCTGGCGCTTGCGGCCGCGGAGTCGTTGCGCCTCCCGGTCCTGCACAGCAACCCGACCATCGACAGGATCACGGAACAGGATTGGGTGGCCTGGCGGACTGGGGAATGAGACGCGAAGGCTGATCTTGACTGCGGTGCAAAGCAGGGGAACCCTCTTGGCAACCTTGCGTTGAGAGACACAACCTCCCTGTTGAAACTCTGGCCCCGCCCCCTTTTGGCGGGGTTTCTTTATGGGATGACGGCGCAGCCGTCTCCGGTTGCCGCGTTCGCGGCTCCCGTGCGGACAGCGCAAGGCCAGGCGGGGCGGGGCCGGCTCGACGGCTCCGCCCCGCCTGGTCAACCAGATCGGCAGAGAAAGCTCCTGCTGCTGCGGGGGCCGGGTGTCAGATCGCCCCGATAAACCGCTCTCCGCGCGTGGGGTGCATTTCGTAAAAGAGAACCTCGATGCCGAGGCGGGCGGCGCGGCGTTGGCCCCGCCGCTCTGCTTCTGCCAAGGTGGCACAGATGATGGGCAGGTCGTCGGGGTCGTCGCAGATCTCGTAGGTCGTCACAAGGAAACTCCCGGCTTGAAATTTCCGGCCCTATTCAGCCAGCCGCGCGCCGTGGCGCAGTCCATGCAGATGCAGGTGCCGGTTCCCTCGACCATGACCGGCGCGAAATAGACCCAAGGATTGCTCCTGCCGCATTTGCGGCAGGACAGGTCGAGCAGGGGGTGGGGGCCGCTCATGCGGCCCTCTTTTCTTCAGCCTCGTCGGGCTTCCCCTTCATCAGCCATTCGGCGGCCTTCTGCGCCTCGCTGGCGGCTTTGAAGATCAGGCGCTTGTCATTTTTCATAGCCCGCAACCAGCTTTGAACGTAGGCGCCGGACTGCGCGAAATCGGGAGTCAGGCCAAGCCGCGCGCAGGTCATGCAGTTGCCGATCTCCGCGATCAACTCCTCAAACGCCACGGCCTTGCGGTCGTTGAAGCGGGAAAAGCGGTCAAGGCGGCTCTTGTGGCCGGTTGCATGAATTTGCTCATGGGCAAGGGTGCCGTAAAATCCAGCGGCGCTGTGAAAGGTCGCAATCGGTGGCATATGGATGAAGTCGGAGCCGATGTCATAGAAGGCGCGGGGGTCGTCGCTGGTGCGGAGTTCAATCCCGGTTGCCGCGAAAAAGGCGTCAAGGACCGGGTCGGCCTCGGTGCCAAGGTCGCGCGGGGCCTCGGCAGGGGTGCCGTAGTGCTCAGTGGGCAGGCCGTCGATCTGCTCGGCGTTAAACACGCGGTAGGCTTTCAGGTAGGGCAGGCGGCGTTCCTCCCCCGTTTCCGCGTCCTCGCGCTCAAAGGTGCCGTATTTGACAACGGTTGACGATGTCTCGCCCTTGCGGACCTGTCCGCCTGCCTCTTGAGCCTGCTTGTAGGTGAACCAGCGGGGCGCGCGATAGCCTTTGGCATCAGCGGCCAGCCACAACATCAGGACGTTGATGCCGGAATAGGGTTCGCCGTTGCTCCTGAGCGGGAAGGGTGCGCCGCCCTTGTCTCCGGTCCACGGCTTGCGCCATGCCGGGGTGCCTGCCTCGATGCTGGCAATGATGCTGTCGGTGACGTGGGCGTAGAGGTCAAACTTGTCAGCCATTTGTTGCTCTCCTTTAGCGACGGGGCGGCCGGGTCTTCTGCCCGTTCCGCCGATGGGCGAGCCTTCCTGATCTGTTTTCTGAAAGGCCCATGCCTTTCGGAAAGCAGAGCGGGGAGGGCGCAGCCCTGCCCGTGGCCCCGGCCGAGACTGTCACGGGGTCGGGAAGGCGGGGTGGTGCGGCCCGCAGCCCGGCAACGGGCGAGGACACGGCCCGCCTGGACGACGACGCCCAAAGGGCGGCGCTTGCCCCTTGACCGGCTCGGGTGGGGATGCGTGGCGGACAGGAAAACAAAAAGGCTGCGGACGGGGGTGAGCGGGCGAAAGCCCGTCGATCCTCCGGAACGACGAAAGGATCATCTTGGCCCGCGCCGCGCGCGGGCCTCTCCCGTGTCTTCTTCTTGGCCCGCGCCGCAACGGCATGGGAGGTCAGAACGGAAAGCAGCTATCTCCGGGCTTCACCGGCAGTCTGCAACTGCCCGCCCGGTTGACCACAGGCCCTTGCTCGAT
>NZ_WMBT01000018.1 GCF_009708075.1 Paracoccus lichenicola
ATTGACGGCGCGTGAACACCGCCATGATATGCCGCCCCTCAGGGCATCACCAACTTTCGCTCATTACTCGGCTTGCCTTGCCGATGTCCTGAATCGCATCCATCACATGAACAACCGTCCTGGTGAATTGCTCCCCTGGAACTGGCCGCCGATTGCTGCGCCCAAGGTCAAGGCCGCGAGCCTTCGTCTGATCTCCAATTGCGGCCCTTGAACCGAACAGGTCAAGCCGCCGACAAACCCCCGGCGGTCTTGTGACCGAGCCGGGGCGGTCACATCACCAATGCCGATCCCGAGTGATTGTCCTTGTCGAAAAGCGCCGCCCATTGACGGTCGGCGTCCGGGGGTTGCAAGCGCATCAGCCCGGCCCCGGGGGTAAAGGTAAGTTCCCCGAAGAACACCTGGCCTGATGATTCGTAGAGGTCAACCCTGACATAGTTGATGCCGGTGGACAGGCGATCTGCGATGTCCAGCATCTCGTCGAGCTGGGCAGGTTTCTTGACGGTTTCGGCAGGGGCGCGCTCGTGCACCAGGCGGATGTCGAGAGGCATCCAGTCCGATGTGAACAGGTTCAGCTTGTGATGCCCGAACCGGTCCGAATGAACCTGAACGATCTGGGTCAGCTTGCCGTTTTTCCTGAAGCAATGTATTTTATAGTCATTCGCGGGCAGACCATCCTGCAATAAAAGCCTTTCAAAGATTATTCTGGGCTTGATCGACTTGTAATGGCTTTCCCGGAAAGCCGGATAATAGCTTTGGGAAAGCCAGGATGCTGCCAGGGCCTTCAGGTCTTCAGGATTTTCCTTGTGCTTGTCCTCCACCAGCTTGACCCATCTGGATCCGTGTGTCGCCTTCATGACGAAAGCGTCGGGAAGGGACGTGAAATCGAGGTCCTTCAGATCATCGACGACCTTGTACACCGGAATAAGGTGATCGGGACCGATCATGCCTTGGACGAATTCCCTGACCTCGTACTTGTCCGACAGGATCGAAAACCTCGGGTCGGGCTTGGCGTTGCGCAGCATTATCCTTTCACTGAAGGTGTTTTGTCCGACCAGCAGGGAAAATCTCTTATGATGGATGATGTGGAAAAGAACGGCGGCAACATAATCGGAACGCACTTCACGGGCTTTCTTCCAGAAAAACCGTCCTGCATGCCTGCGAACTTTGCTCCAGGCTTTCCGGGGGGTGAATACAGACATGACGGCTCTGTCCTTGATTTTTACAGAGCGGAGCATGACGCTCCGTGAAGCAGGGTAAGGTTGCAAGTCAATTCTTCTTGAACCCTGCCTTTGTCGCGATCATTCCCGGGCATGTCAATACAACCTTGCGGATGCGCCCGTTCTCCCTTGCCCTGTTCCCAAGAGCCGGACCATCCGGAAACGGATTTTCGGCCGGCTTTTCCGGGCCGGAAAAGGATCCTGAAACGATGGAGGCATCGAAGATTATCAAGGGGCAGAAAGTATTTACCTTGAAGCCGGCCAAGAAGCACCGCCGTTCGGGAAATCCGGTGAAGGGCCGCGATCAGCCCGGCCGCCTGATTCACGGGGAAGATGCATGGCCGGCTGCTGCCTGGCCAGATGCGCCCGTCCAAGGCATCGGGGACAAGGGCACGGGGACCGGACCTTCGCGTGATCCTTTTCCGAGAGAATCGCTGGGCCGCTTTCGGCCCCGGATATTCGGAAGGGCCGGACGATCCGGCTTTCTGCCGCTGCCGTCCTTTGCTAGGTTCGTGCTGTCGGTCTGATCGGATGGCGCGGCCATGGCCAGGTTTCACACGTCCACGGGTTCCATCACGGTCCGGACCTGGGGCTATGTCCTTCAGGGTCCGGGGGGACAGCCGCTGGACGCGGACCTGCTGTCCTCGGCCATGCATGATCTTCTGGTCATCGATGCCTCGCGCGACGGCACGGATGCGGGGCGCTTTTCCGCAGCCGAGATCACGCGGATGAAGGACGGCATGGGCGGGCCGTCCGTTGTCGCCTCGTATCTTTCCATCGGCGAGGCGTCGGATTTCCGCGACTACTGGAATGCGGGCTGGACGAAGGACGGCACGGCCCTTGGCAGGCTGACGGACCGGGCGCCGGACTGGCTGGGACCGGTGAACCCCGACTGGCCGGAATCGCGCAAGGTGCGGTACTGGGACCCGGATTGGCAGACGCTTCTGTTCAACGATGCGGGCACCGGGGATCTGGACGCGATCGTCAGGGCGGGCTTCGACGCGGCCTATCTGGATATCGTGGACGCCTATTACTTCTGGGGCACCGAGGCCGCGGCCCGTGACAGGCAGGCGGGCGATCCGGCGAACGACCAGCAGGCGGCGCGGCGCATGGTCGATTTCATCGTCGCGCTGACCGGCCACGCGCGAGAAACCAACCCGGATTTCTTCGTCATCCCGCAGAACGGGGCCTTCATCCTGGACGACCTGGGTTCCGACAGCGTGCGCCGCGCGGCCTTCCTGGATGCGATCGGCGGCATCGCGGTGGAAGACCTCTACAGCCCCGGCAACGCCGACGAGAACAACCCCCTGAAGCCCGACCGGGACCAGATCCGTGTCCTGCAAAGGGATTTCCTTGCGGAAGGCAAGCCGGTCCTTGCCGTTGACTATCTTGACGATCCCAGGCTGGTCGCGGGCTTCTACAAGCAGGCCGCGCGGGACGGCTTCATCCCTTATGCCGCGCCCGACCGCGACCTGGACCGGCTGGCCGGCACCCCCGACGGCACCCCCGCCTATCGGCGGCCCACGGACCGCGCCGACATCCTGCGGGGATCGCCGCTGCAGGACCGGATCGACGGGCTTGGGGGCGATGACCGGATCGACGGACGCGGCGGCGCCGACCGGATCGGCGGCGGAGGAGGCAACGACGTGCTGCAGGGCGGCAGCGGCCATGACTGGCTTGCCGGGGACGGCGGCCATGACACCCTGTCCGGAGGCCGGGGCCGCGACACCCTGTCCGGCGGCAGCGGCCATGACAGGCTGGCGGGGGACGCGGGCGCCGACCGCTTCGTGTTCGCCTTTGCCGCCGGAACGGGACCGGGGGCAGGGCGGCGGGACGTGATCACCGATTTCCAGCCGAACGTCGCGGCCGAGCGGATCGACCTTTCGGCCATGGACGCGAGAACCCTGACGGGCGGCAACGACGCCTTCACCTTCATCGGCACCGCGGCCTTCGACCAGGCCACCGCCAACGGCGGGCTGCGCTTTGTCCGGCAGGACGGCAACACCATCATCCAGGGCAGCACCGACACCGATGCCGCCGCCGAGTTCGAGATCGAGCTGACGGGGCTTCACGCCCTGACGGCCGGCGATTTCATCCTGTGACGGGATCGTCGCCCCGGTCAGGAACCGCAAAGCGGCTGCGCAGGCAGGCCAGCGGGCGATCCCCCGGTCCTGCGACCAGGGCCAGATGACCGCATGGCCGGTCGCGAAAGCCTATCGTCAGGGCTTCGCCCGGTTGGGCATTGCCGAAATAAACCACGTCGCGCGCCAGGATCATGCGATCCGGGCCGCCCCCCGACGCGAAATCGACCCGGTCCGTCAGGGCGGCAAAGCTTGGGAAATAGAGCAGCCCCGCGGCATTGAAGTCGGTGGCGGGGCAGGGCAGGACCGTTTCCTGGCGGTCCGTCATCCCGGGCTTGTCCGGCGCGGCCGCCAGCCGCGCTCCACGCTGCGCCAGCGCGGCCAGGTCGGCCGGCGCCTCGGGCGGCAGCGCCATGGCGCGGGGCGCCCGCCGCACGATCGAACGGTTGCATCCAGGCCTGCCGCGCCCCACAAAGCTGGACACAAGCCGGATGCAGCCGACGGTCCGGCCCTGGACATGGATCGTCTGCACGGATCCCAACCGGCTGCGCCCGATCCGCCACAACCGGGCGGACAGCTGAAGCCTTTGTCCCAACCGCGGCAGGGCGGGGCTTTCGATCCGCAGGCTGGTGACGCAAAAGGCGGCATACAGCGGCTGGCCGTCGGCGCAGGCAAAGACGGCCTCGCGCTGGCCAATGGCCTGGGCGATCAGCCGCCAGTGCAGATCGCCCGCCCGCCGCATCAGCCACTGCTCGGACAGGCCGCGATAGCCCATCTCGGCCATGCCGAGGACATGGCTTTCCCCCAGGTCCGGCAGATCGTCGGGCAGGGCGCGCGCGGGGGTCATGCGGCCAGCCCGGCGCGCTGGCGGGCGGCGATCCGTTCGGCCAGATACCGGCTGTCCTCGTCGATGCCCAGGAAGCGGCCCGAACCCCAGGTGTTCAGCCAGCCCAGGCCGATGAAGTAAAGCCCCGGCACCGCCGTCACCCCGCGCCTGAACTGCGGATGGCCGCGGCTGTCGAAGCAGTCGGCCTCCAGCCAGGAGTAATCGGGGCGGAACCCGATGGCCCAGATGATCGCCGTGATCCCCTCGGCCGCAAGGTCGATCCGCGTGGTCTCGCGTTCGGGACGCCAGACCTTCTCGAAGGGCGGCTCGATGGGGGCGTCGATGCCCTGGGCTGCGATCCAGGCGTCGATCTGGTTGCGGATGCCCTGGTAGCTGCGGTCCGCGTCGTCCAGGTTCCGTTCCAGATCCGGCAGGAAGTCCAGCCGCGTTCCCGCCCCGCCCGCCACCGATCCGTAAAGCCGCACGCCGTCCAGGGCATAGCGGCGCAGGTCGATTTCCTTGCCGCCGTCGCGCCCCGACATGTAGTGGTTGGTCTGCGTCAGCGCCTTGACCGGATCGGGGTGGCGGTCGATGGTGACTGCGTAATGGCCCGCGTCGTACAGCCAGTCGGTCGCGTCGCGGCCCCGGTACTTGCGTGGACTGCGCGGGGCGGGACCGACGGCCAGGTGGACCGGGCGGCCTTGCAGATGAAGATCGTCCATCAGTTGCACGCCCGACTGGCCGGTGCCCACGATCAGCGTGCCGCCGTCGGGCAACTGGCCCGGATTGCGATAGTCGCGCGAATGCATCTGGACGATGGAAGGGTCCAGGTCGGCGGCATAGGGCGGCACGACGGGGCTGTCATACCCGCCGGTCGCGATGACCACCTGGTCGGCGGTGAAATCGCCGGTGCCGGTCTGGACCAGCCAGCCCGCGCCCTGCCGGGTGATCCGGGTCACCTCCACCCCCTCGCGCAGGGGGGGATGGAAGCTGTCGGCAAAGCCGTCCAGGTATGCGACGATCTCGTCCCGGGCCATGAAGCCGTCGGGATCGGGACCGCGATACGGCCAGCCGGGCAGGCGGCATTGCCAGTTGGGCGTCACCAGGCAAAAGCTGTCCCAGCGGTTGCGGCGCCAGCTTTCAAAGCGGGCCGCGCGTTCCAGCACCAGATGCTCGATGCCTTCGGCGCACAGGTGCCAGCTGACCGACAGGCCGGCCTGGCCGCCGCCGACGATGATCACGGGAAGATGCGGGACGGGATTGGCCGTCATGGCTGATCCTTTCGGAAAGGGGGTCAGGACATGGACAGGCAGGTGACCTGCCCGCCCGGTTGCTGGGTGGCCGCGCGCGCCTCGATCCGGGCAAGCTGGTCCATGGCCGCCGAACAGGCAAAGCCGTATCGGGCGGCCACCCGGTCCGATGCCTCGGACAGGCCGGCGCGGGCGCGCGACAGGAACGCTTCCAGGGGATAGGCCACGCCCGGCCGAAGGTGACGGGTGATCGCGGTCGAGGGAGAATAGCAGCATTCCTCGGCCCCGTCGGGCCAGCGGATGGTGAAGCGGACTTCAGGCATTGGCGCGTTCCGGCATGAGGTCGAGATAGGGCCGTTCGCCATGGTCCCAGAAGGGGGCGGCCGCGTCCCCGCTGCGCAGGTCGATGCGCGGGGCGGCGATGGCCGTGCCGATGGCGGCGGCGATGATGCCGCGCGCGGCGAAGCGGTCGCAGACGGCGGCGGCATGATGGGGCCGGACCGACAGCAGGAAGCCGAAGCTAGGAAAGCTGCGCAGCCAGCGTTCGATGGGGATTCCGGGCGGCACGGGAACGGCATCCAGGTCGATGGCGAAGCCGCAGCCCGAACATTCCGCCAGCATCAGGGCCGTGCCCGCGATGCCGCCCTGGCTGATGTCCTTGCCGGCATCGGCCAGCCCGGCCTCGGCCAGGTCGGGCAACAGCGCCAGGTCGCCGCGCAGGCGGTGGTGCGGCGCGTCCAGCGCGGCGCAGAAATTGTCGAAGTTGCGATACGCGCCGCGATGGTCGATGGCCGCGACCAGCAGGTCGCCGGGCCGGGCCGCGAAGCTGGAAATCAGCGCCCGCGCCTTGCCCGTCACGCTGACCGACAGGTTCAGCGCCGGGCTGCGCAGGTTGGTATGGCCGCCGACGATGGGCACGCCGTAAGCCGCCGCGGCATCGCGCAGCCCCCGCAGCAGCGGGGCCGCCGCGTCGGCGTCAGGCGCCCAGACGGCATCCAGCAGCGCGGTGGCCCGGCCGCCCATGGCCGCGATGTCGGACAGGTTCACCATGACCCCGCACCAGCCCGCGAACCAGGGATCGTCGGCGACGAAGGCGGGCACGAAACCCTCGCCCGCCAGCAGGTCCCATCCGCCCGCGCCGTCGGGCAGGGCCGCGGCATCGTCGCCCGGCTGCCCCGTTGCCGCGGCCCACAGGTCCAGCATCCGGGCGGCTGCCGCGATGTCCCCCTTGCCCCGGATCGAGGGATGGGCGGCAAGCGCCTGCGCGATGGCGGCCACGTCCATGCTCACCTCCGGCTGCGGGCGGACCAGCCGATCGCGGGGTCCGGGATGGCGGGGTAATGGGGCAATGAGGCCTGCATGTGGACATGCGGGACGCCGTGCAGATCGACCGTGGCGAGGGGTTGCCAGTGCAGGCGGCGGAACAGCCCCTCGTTCCGGGCCTGCACATGGGCGTTGAACTGCACGCAGCCCTGGCCGTTCGCGGTCGAGACGGCCAGCCGGATCAGCTCGGCCCCAAGCCGCCCGACGCGGCGGTAATCGGGGGCGACCGCCAGCCGCGATCCCCACCAGACCCCCGGCGCGGATCGGTGGATGCGGACCGTGCCCACCACCTCGGCCGGTTCGCCCGCCAGGGTCGAGATGGCAACCAGCGTCAGCGCCTTTCGGTCGATGGCGTCGCGGTCGTGGCCGGTGAAGATCGCCTGTTCCTCGACAAAGACGCGGTGGCGCAGGCGGGCGGCGCCGGTCATCTGCCAGGTCTCGGTCGCGGCGCGGATCAGGAATTCGGGGCTGACGAAGGCGGAATGGTTCAGATCGCTCATGCCCGCGCCCGCAGCTTTTCATAGGTGGACAGCGCCGAACAGGCGCCGCACTTGCCGCAGCCCGCCTTGATGTCGCCGGCCCGCATTCCGCCCGCGACGACGATTCGCGACAACGGTTCCAGCACGGACGCCATGAAGCCCGCATCGGGCGCCGGATGGCTTTCCATGGGCGTGCCCGAGATCGGCACGAAGGGCACGACAAAGGGATAAACGCCGATGTCGACCAGCCTTTGCGACATCTGCAGGATCGCCTCGGCCGTGTCGCCCATCCCCGCCAGGATATAGGTCGAGACCTGGCCGCGGCCGAACACCCCGACAGCCGCGCGGAAGCTGGAAAAATACTTCTCCAGCGGCACCGAGGCCTTGCCGGGCATGATCCGGGCGCGGACGGCGGGCGTCACCGCCTCGAGGTGCATCCCCAGCGTATCGACGCCCGCATCCTTCATGCGCCCGTGCCAGGCATCGTCCTCGGGCGGCTCGCATTGCGCCTGGATGGGCAGGTCCACGGCCGCCTTGATGGCGCGGGCGCTGTCGGCCAGGACCGCCGCGCCCCGGTCGGGACCGGGCGGGGTGCCGGTGGTCAGCACCATGTGGGTGACGCCGTCCAGTTCGACCGCCGCCCTGGCGACCTCGGCCAGCTGTTCGGGGGTCTTGCGCGCGATGGTGCGCCCGGCGGCAAGGCTTTGCCCGATCGAGCAGAACCGGCAGGTCTTCCTGCGGGATTCATAGCGGATGCAGGTCTGCAGCACGGTGGTCGCCAGCACGTCGCGCCCGTGCAGCACCGCGATCTGGTTGTAGGGGATGCCGTCCGCCGTCTTCAGGTCATAGAACCTGGGCCGGTCCGGAAACCGGACGCGGGCGACCTCGACCCCGTTGCGGGTGATGCGGGACTGGCCCGCGCCGTCGGGCGCATCGACCAGATAGGGGCTGTCGAAGGCGGGCGCGGTATGGACCGGGATCATCACCGTCCGGTCGCCGAAGCTGACCGCCTTGTGGTCCGACGGCCCGGCCCCGCCGCGCCGGCTTTCATGGCCCGCCCGGGGATCGACCAGCCGCATTCCCCGCGTCTGCAACTCGTTCACCAGCGCCGGATCGGCATCGCTGGGCATTGTCAGGTCACGCATCGCTGGCCTCGCTTTCGCTGAACATGGGCAGGTCGGGGGCAGGCTCGGGCAGGATCCGGCGCAGGGGCTGCGCGGGGCGCGCGTCCTGGACCAGGTGCAGCAGTTCGGGGCGCGCGTAATGGCCCACCGCGTCCATCATCCGCTTGCGCTTGGCGATCAGCCGCATGTCCAGGTCGCCGATCAGGATGCCCTCGCCGCCGGTCAGCGGCGGGACGACATGGCGGCCCTCGGGGGTGATGATGCAGGTCATGCAGCCGTCGCGCAGGCCCCTTTGCAGCGCCGGATCGGGATGGATCGAGGCGATCTGCTCCTCGGACAGCCAGCCCGTCGCATTGACGACGAAGCAGCCCGATTCCAGCGCGTGATGGCGCATCGTCACCTCGATCTGTTCGCCGAAGATCGGCCCGACCAGGCTGCCGGGAAAGTGCGAGGCATGGATTTCCTCGTGCTGGGCCATCAGCGCATAGCGGGCCAGGGGGTTGTAATGCTCCCAGCAGGCCAGGGCGCCCATCCGGCCCACGGCGGTTTCGACCACCGTCAGGCCCGCACCGTCGCCCTGGCCCCAGATCATGCGTTCATGATAGGTGGGCGTGATCTTGCGCCGCTTCAGCTTCAGCGACCCGTCGGCGTCGAAGATCAGTTGCGTGTTGTAGAGCGAGCCGTGGTCGCGTTCGTTCACGCCCAGCACGATCACCGCGCCCCGCTTGCGCGCGGCCTCGGCCACGGCCCGCGTCTCGGCCGAGGGGACCGTCACGGCTTCCTCGTAAAGGCGCAGGTGTTCCGGCCCTTGCAGCATCGGCGGCAGCACGAAGCTGAAATAGGGATACCAGGGCACGAAGGTTTCGGGAAACACGATCAGCTCGGCCCCCTTGCCGGCGGCCTCGGCGATGGCGTTCAGCACCCGTTCGACCGTCCCCGCGCGCGACGCGAGGTCGGGGGCGATCTGGACGGCGGCGGCGCGGACGGTGGTGGGGGGCATGGGCTTGGCCTTCCGGGTGGCGGCAGCGGTCGCGGCGCGCCGGTCGGGCGCGCCGAAGGGGCGGTCAGACGGTCCAGGTATCGATGATCAGGGCATTGGCCTTCTTGTGCAGAAGGATGCAGTCCAGCACGTCCTGCGGCTGGATCGGGATGATGCCGGGGATCAGGGACGGCTCGCCATGGCCGTAAAGCGCCTGCAGCGCGAAGCGGCAGGCATAGACGTTGCCGCCTTCCTTCATGAAGCGGTCCAGGTTCTTGTTGAAGTTCAGGTGGCCGGGAAAGGCCTCGTCGCCCAGCTTGGGAAAGCCGCGCTGGATGCCCAGGGTGACGCCGGGACCGTAGAGCAGGATCGAGGTCTCGTACCCCTTGCGCTGCAGGCGGATGGCGTTGAGGATGTTGACCAGCCCGATCGAACCTTCAAAGGCGACCGTGTGGAAGGTCAGCAGGGCCTTTTCGCCCGGATCGGCCTTCACGTCCTCGAAGACCTTGCTGTCGTAATCGACGAAATAATCGCCGTCCTTGTGTGCCGCTTGCGTGACTTGGGGCATCCTGTTCGCTCCTGTGGGTGGGATACGAATCAGGATGCATGGCGGGGACATGCGAACAATGATCAGTGCAATATGCATACAATATTCGGTGTGACCATCGGATTGATGCCTGCCGCGCGATCATCTGCCTTGCCGGGGCGATCAGAAAGCGGGCGGAACGCGCACGGTGGTCCGGCGGCGGGCGTTGCCGGATGCTTGCGCCTGCGTCCGGCGTCCATACAACAGGAAACAATCGCGCCTTCGTTCACCGCAGGAAAGAGAATCACGTGAAGGACTGGACCCCGTCGCTGAACGACAGCGGCAAGCCGCGCTATCTGCAGATCGCGGATGCGATCGGCGCCGCCGTCAGGTCGGGCGACCTGGCCGCCGGCGACCGGCTGCCGCCGCAGCGCAAGCTGGCCGAGCGGCTGCGGATCGACTTTACCACCGTCAGCCGCGCCTATGCCGAGGCGGCGGCCCGCCGCCTGGTCGAAAGCCATGTCGGCCGGGGCACCTTCGTGCGCGCCAGCGCGCCCGCCTCCGAGGCGCCCGATCCGCAGCGGGGGCGGGACGAGGACCTGTCCATGAACATGCCCCCCGAACCCGAGGACAAGGAGCTTCTGGAGCGGATGAGCGACGGCCTGCGCGCGGTGTCGGCCAACCTGACATCGCTGCTGCGCTATCAGTCCACCACCGGCAGCGAGCGCGACAAGTCCGCGGCCTCGTCCTGGCTGTCCAAGCGCGGCATGGTGCCCAGCCTGGAGCGGATGGCGATCACGCCGGGCGCCCATGCGACGATGACGGCCATCCTGTCCATGCTGGCCCGCCCCGGCGACATCGTGCTGTGCGAGGCGATCACCTATCCCGGCCTGCGCGCCATCGCCGCCCGGCTGAACCTGCGGCTGGTGGGCGTCCCGATGGACGGGGACGGCATCGTTCCCGCCGACCTGGACGAACTGATCCGGCAGCGCGCGCCCAAGGCGCTGTACCTGAACCCGACGCTGCACAATCCCACCACCCTGACGATCCCGCAGGCACGGCGGATGCAGATCGCCGAGGTGCTGATCCGCCACCGCCTGCCCCTGATCGAGGACGATGCCTACGGCTTCATCCCCGCCTCGCCGCCGCCGCCCTTCGCCACGCTGGCGCCGGGGCTGACATGGCATATCGGCGGGCTTGCCAAATGCATCGGGGCCGGGCTGCGTCTGGCCTATGTGGTGGCCCCGGACGCCCGGTCCGCCTTTGCCCTGGGCCAGGCGCTGCGGGCGATCTCGGTCATGCCGTCGCCGATCTGCGCCGCGCTGACGACCCGCTGGATCGAGGACGGGACGGCCGACCGCATCCGGCATTTCGTCCGCACCGAAAGCGCCGCGCGCCAGAAGATCGCCGCCGGCATCTTCGCGGGTTTCGAGTTCCGCGCGGATCCGAACGCCTTCAACATCTGGCTGAGCCTGCCCGAAGGCGCGGGCCGGGCGGAATTGATGGGACGCATGGCCGGGCGGCATGTCGGGCTGATGCCCTCGGACGCCTTCACCGTAACGGGCGAGGCGGACGAGCATGTCCGGGTCTGCCTGGGCGGCGCGATCACCCGCAGCGACCTGCAGGCCAGCCTGCTGTTCATGGCCAACACCCTGTCGGGCGGCGGCTGGATGGGGTGAACGGCCAAGGGGACATCCCCTCCGCATGTGACGATCCGTCCCGGACGGATGCATACAAGACGGGACATTTCTGCATTCAATTTCCCGGATGACCCGCTATAGTGCCCGGACACGCGAAATCCGCCCATCACGAACAGGACCCCGTCAGGATGTCGAAGAAACCGGAAATCCTTCCGCAGCATGGCGCCAGCATGAAGCCCGCGCTGGTGCGCGGCGCGCGCCTCCGATGCCCGCGCTGCGGCGAGGGCCGGGTGTTTTCCGGCTATCTGAAGGTGGCGCCGCGATGCGATTGTTGCGGGCTTGACCTGACGCCGCAGCGGGCCGACGACGGACCGGCCTATGTCGTGGTCCTGGTCGTCGCCCACCTTGTCGGCTTCTCGCTGCCGGTGATGTTCACGCTGCTGGGCGACAGGCCCGCGCTGGTCGCGGCGCTGCTGGGGACACTTTGCATCGCGCTGTCGCTGGCGATGCTGCCGCCGGTCAAGGGCATGTTCGTCGCGCTGCAATGGTTCAAGGGGATGCACGGCTTCCAGGCCAAGGCAGAGGTCTGACCTGCCGATCCGGCGGGGACGGAACCCGATCATGGGGAACGGTTGTTGGGTTGCCGGAACCGGAACCAGGGATTGCCCCATGCCCGTGATCAGCTTTGCTTCCAACCCCCTTGCCTGGACCGTCGGTGTCTTTTCCGTCGTGGACGAACGCGGCAACGTCACCGCGCGCCGCTATTGCCTTGGTCCCTATGTCGTGACCTGGCACTGACGGACCGGCGATCCGGCCCAAGCCGGAAGGCCGCTTTCGGGCGGCCGCCTTGCCCGTGCCGCGCCGATGGCGCCTCAGGGCCGACCGGGTGAATTCCGGGAGGTCCCGGGAACATTGCGCCTTGTGTCCTTGTTCCTTTCCCTGGAGTCCAGCGTCAGCAAGGAGGGGTCCATGGTGCCGACCGATGCCGCCCCGCCCTGGCCCCCCGGTCCCGGCGGGATGGCCCGCCTGATCCGCGAGCATGACTGGGCGGCCACTGCCCTGGGACCGCTGGGGGGCTGGCCGGCCAGTCTCAGGACGATGGTGGACCTGATGCTCGGCTCGGGCATGGTGATGTGCCTGATGTGGGGCCGCGGCGGGGTCGCGATCTATAACGACGCCTGCGCCCGAAGCATCGGGCAGCGCCATCCGGCGGCCCTGGGCCGTCCGGCCCGCGAAACCTGGGCGGACCTGCGGCCAACGTGGGAGCCGCTGTTCGAGCGGGCCTGGTCCGGCGAGGAGGCGGAGATGCGCGACCGGCACCTTCGGTCGCCCGGCGGCGCGCGGCCCGAGGGCTGGTTCGACTTGACCTGCACGCCGGTGCGGACGGCGGGCCGGGTCGAGGGGGTGCTGTTCATCGTCCGCGAGACCACGGCCCGGGTGCAGGCAGAGCACGCCCGCAAGGCGACCGAGGCCCGGCTTCGCGAAAGCGAGGCGCGCTATCGGACGCTGTTCGAGCAACTGGAGGAAAGCCAGCGGCTGCGCACGGCCATGCTGGAAGTGCTGCCCATGGGGCTGGCGCTTCTGGGCACCGACGGGCAGGTCCTGCTGTCGAACCTTGCCTGGGACCGCTTCATCCCCAGCCGGCGGATCCCGTCGCGCGACCTGGACCGGGGCTGGCGCTGGCGGGCCTCCGACGACAAGGGCAGGCCGATCGCCCCCCACGACTATCCCGTGGCGCGCGCGCTGCGTGCAGAGCGCTGCCTGCCGGGGATCAGGTTCCTTTATACCGACGACTCCGGCGACGAGATCTGGACCAACGTCGCCGCGGTGCCGCTTGTGGATGCGCAGGGCCGGGTCACGGGCGCGGTGTCGATCATCATGGACATCGACGCCGCAACCCGGGCCGAGGCGGCCCTGCGCGAACGCGAGGCGCGGCAGGCGTTCCTGCTGGCCCTGGGTGACGCCCTGCGTGTCCAGGATGACGAGGACGGCATGATCCGGGCCGCAGCCGGCCTGCTGGGCAGGCATCTGGGCGCGTCCCGGATCCTGTTCTCGGAATTCTACAAGGCGGGGGGCGCGGCGGACATCGTCCACGAATGGCGTGCCGACGGCACGAGGCCCTTTCCGGCGGGGATGGGGCCAAAGGACCGCGAAGGCCCGATCCTGGACGATCTTCGCGCGGGCCGGACCGTGCAGGTCGAGGATACGCGCGCCCCCGCGGGGGCGCGCCCGGATCTGGCCGCCCTTGCCGAACGGGGCGTCGGGGCGCTGCTTGGCGTTCCCCTGGTCGTCGGCGGCGCCCTGGTGGGGACCCTGTCCGTCCACCAGGACGCCCCGCGCCGCTGGAGCGATGACGACGCAGCCCTGGTGCAGGAGGTCGCGGAGCGGCTGTGGGCCGATCTGGTGCGCGCCCGCGCGGAAACGGCGCTGCGCGTCAGCGAGGCGCGCCTGTCCGAGGCCTTCAGGATCCAGACCGTCGGCGTGATGTTCTGGAGCAAGGATTATCTGCTGATCGACATGAACGACGCCCTTTTGCGCATGACCGGCTTTACCCGTGACGAGGCATTCGGCAAGACCTGGGCCGAGTTCACCCCGCCCGAGTTCCACGAGGCGTCGCGCCGGGCGGTCGAGGAGGTGCTGACCCGGGGCGAGAGCACCCCCTATGAAAAGCCCTATGTCCGCAAGGACGGCTCTCGCTGGTGGGGGCTGTTCGCGGCGCGCCGGATCGGCGAGGAGGTGGTCGAGTTCGTGCTGGACATCACCGAGCGGCGCGAGGCCGAGGACCGCCTGCGCCAAAGCGAGGAGCGGTTCCGCACCATCGTCGAGACGGCGCGCGACCATGCCATCTTCACCACCGACCTGGAGGGGCGGATCGAGACATGGCCCGCCGGGGCCGAGGCGGTCTTCGGCTGGTCCGCGCACGAGGCCGTGGGGCAGCTGATGGACATGACCTTCACGCCCGAGGACCGCGCGAACGGCGTCCCCGAGAAAGAGCGGCAGGAAGCCCGCGAAAAGGGCCACGCCCCCAACGTGCGCTGGCATCTGCGCAAGGACGGCACGCGGGTCTTCATCGAAGGGGTGGACCGGCCGCTGACGGCATCCGACGGCACCGTCACGGGCTTTCTCAAGGTGGGCCAGGACGTAACCGCGCGGCGGGCGGTCGAGGCCGCGTTGCGCGAAAGCGAGGCGCGTTTCCGCCAGTTCGGCGAGGCTTCGGCGGACGTGCTGTGGATCCGGGACCGCGACAGCCTGGCCTTCGAATATGTCAGCCCCGCCTTCGAGGCGGTCTATGGAACGAGGATCGGCGACGTTCTGGGCGGCAACCACATCCGCCGCTGGATCGAGATGATCGTCCCCGAGGATCGCGAGAAGGTCCTGGAAACGGTGCGCAGGGTCCGGGACGGCGAACCCGTGCTGCACAGCTTCCGCGTCCTGCGGGGCGACGGGCAGATCCGCCGCATCCGCAACACCGACTTTCCCCTTGTCGATGCCGAGGGCCGCGTGCAGCGCATCGGCGGCATCGCCCATGACGCCACCGAGGAGGTGGAGTTGCAGGAACGCCTGCAGGTGCTGGTGGCCGAACTGCAGCACCGCTCGCGCAACCTGGTGGGCGTGGTCAAGGCGATCACCGAACGGACGCTGGCGACCTCGGACACGCTGAAAGACTTCGGCGACCGCTTCCGCCCGCGGCTGGACGCCCTGGGCCGGGTCAACGGGCTTCTGTCCCGCCTTGAAGACGGCGCCCGCATCACCTTCGACCAGCTGTTGCAGACGGAACTTGCCGCCCATGGCGTGCTTGACGGGGAAAGCCACGGCACGGCCATCAGCCTTGAAGGACCGGGGGGCATCCGGCTGCGGTCGGCGACGGTGCAGACCTTTGCCCTGGCGCTGCACGAACTGACGACCAACGCGCTGAAATACGGCGCCCTGTCCCGGCCCGGCGGCCAGCTCGAGGTCCGGTGGCGCCTTGTCCCCGGCAAGGGGACCGAGGGGCGGTTGCGGGTGGACTGGCGGGAAACGCGGCCGCGCGCGGCCGATCCGGGCGCATCCCCCGATCGCGCCGGGAACGGTCAGCCCGGGGCAAGGCGGCGCGGCTATGGACGCGAACTCATCGAACGCGCGCTGCCCTACCAGCTTGGCGCCGAGACCCTTTACGAGATGGCCCCCGAGGGCGTGCGCTGCACCATCGTCGTGCCCGTGTCCTCGACGCTGGACGTGGCGTTCTCGAGCCAGGGAAACCCCGAGGGGTGACGCCGGCCAAGGCCGCGGCGTGGCGAAAAAAGCGGGACCCCGTTGCGATTGAAAGTTGCAACGGGGTCAATCCTCCTTCTAGACTGGACCAGGGCCGGCGCCATGCCGTGCCGGCCCTTGTTCCGTGACCGCGTATCTTGTTGCCCTCGATCTTGCGCCCTTCCGGGTGCGTCTGCTGGGATAGGATCGCGCCTCCGCTCCTCCCGCATATCGGAAAGCTACCGTGTCCCGGCCCCTGCCGGTGCCTGGTGATCTGTTCATGCTCACCTCATGGAGACTTTTGGAACATGCCCATCAACTATGCCAACGCGGACTATATCCGCGGCACTGGCCTCATCAGGATCGGCGAAACCGGACTGGTCAACCTCAACATCCTCGGCACGACCAACGCGGGACCGGGAACCGGGCCTTTCGCGCCCCCGTTCACCAGCCAGATCACGACCCCGGCCGGCAGCGACAACGTTCTGAACGTCGGCGAAACCTTCACGATCTCGCGGACGGCGAAATCGGTGCTCAGCGGTCCCAACGAGACCTACACCTACACGATGCGGGGCACGGGCACCTATACGGCCGCCTTGGGCGGGTCGCATGACGTGATCGTCGCGGACCGCGTCACGGCGCTTGGAACGACCGAGTCCATCGTCATCTTTCCCTATAGCGACGCGCCCAGCGGATTGCTGGGGGGTGTCGGAAGCATTCTGGCGGTGAACCTGTCAACGCAAGCCGCTGGCTGGGACTTCAACGTGAACGCCCCCCTGTGCTTCACCCGCGGCACCCTGCTGGAAACGCCCGAAGGTCCCCGCGCGATCGAGGATCTGCGGGTCGGCGATCTTGTCCTGACCCGGGACAACGGCGCGCGGCCGATCCGCTGGATGGGCAGCCGCGTGCTGTCCGCGGCGGCGCTGCGGCGCAACGCCCACATGCGCCCGATCCGCATCAAGGCCGGCGCCCTGGGCCAGGACACCCCCGCCGCGGATCTGGTGGTGTCGCCGCAGCACCGCATCCTCGTGCGCTCGAAGGTGGCGCGGACGATGTTCGGCACGAACGAGGTCCTGGTCGCGGCCAAGCAGCTGTTGCAGCTTGACGGCGTGGACATCCGCGACGAGGCCAGGGGCGTCGAATACTTCCACATGCTGTTCGACCGCCACGAGGTCGTCTTCGCCAACGGCGCCGAGGCCGAGTCCCTGTTCACCGGTCCCGAGGCGATCAAGTCGGTGGGTGCCGCCGCGCTGGAGGAGATCTTCGCGATCTTCCCCGAACTGCGCGACGCCGACCTTGAACCGCAGGGCGCGCGGATGCTGGTCTCGGGCCGCATGGGTCGCAAGCTGGTCTCGCGCCACCTGCAGCACCAGAAGCCCCTGGTGGGCGCCCTTTAAGGCAAGCCTTCGGGCAGGTCCGTCCCCCAAGGGGTGGGCCTGCCCGCGCGGGCGTCAGTCCCGATAGATCGGGAAGCGGTCGCACATCGCCTTGACCTGGGCGCGGACCTCGGCCTCGACCGCCCCGTCGCCGTCCGGGTTCGCGCCAAGGGCGCGCAGCACGCGCAGGATCATCTGGCCGATCTGGCGGAACTCGGCCTCGCCGAAGCCGCGGGTGGTGCCTGCCGAGCTGCCCAGGCGGATGCCCGAGGTGACGAAGGGCTTTTCCGGGTCGAAGGGGATCGCGTTCTTGTTGCAGGTCAGGGCCGCCCGTTCCAGCGCGATCTCGGCCGCCTTGCCGGTCACGCCCAGGGGGCGCAGGTCGCACAGCACCATGTGGCAGTCGGTGCCGCCCGAAACGATGCCGACGCCGCCCCCCGCCAGCGTGTCGGCCAGCGCGCGGGCGTTGGCGACGACAGCGCGGGCATAGTCCTTGAAGGACGGGTCCAGCGCCTCGCCGAAGGCCACGGCCTTGGCGGCGATCACGTGCATCAAGGGACCGCCCTGGTTGCCGGGAAACACCGCCGAGTTCAGCTTTTTCGCCAGCCCCTCGTCATCGGTCAGGATCACGCCGCCGCGCGGGCCGCGCAGGGTTTTGTGCGTGGTCGAGGTCACGACATGGGCGTGCGGCACTGGGTTCGGATATTCGCCCGCCGCGATCAGCCCCGCGTAATGGGCCATGTCCACCATCAGCCAGGCGCCCACCTCGTCCGCGATGGCGCGGAAGGCGGCAAAGTCGATGACGCGCGGATAGGCGGATGCGCCCGCCACGATCAGCTTGGGTTTCTCGGCCAGGGCCTTCGCGCGGACCTTGGCCATGTCGATCAGGTGGGTGTCGGGTTCGACCTCGTAGGACACGACCTTGAACCACTTGCCCGACATGGTGACGGGCGATCCATGCGTCAGGTGCCCGCCATGGGCGAGCGACAGGCCCATGATGGTGTCGCCGGGTTGCAACAGCGCCAGGAACACCGCCTGGTTGGCCTGCGCGCCCGAATGGGGCTGGACGTTCACATGCGCCGCGCCGAACAGCTGCTTGAGGCGGTCGCGGGCGATGTCCTCGACCTCGTCCACGAATTCGCAGCCGCCGTAATACCGCTTGCCGGGATAGCCCTCGGCATACTTGTTCGTCAGGACGGATCCTTGCGCGATCAGCACGTCGCGGCTGACGATGTTCTCGGACGCGATCAGTTCGATCTGGTCCTGCTGGCGGGCCAGTTCGCGGGCGATGGCGTGGGCCACGGCATCATCCGTCAATCCGGGCGTCTTGGTGTCGAGCATCGGTCATCTCCCTTGGGGGGGTTGAAGGGCTTGGGACGGTTCTACACCCTTGCCGCGCGGGCGGGCGGTATCGTTGCGACACCGGACCGGAATGTTCACGTCACGGGGCGCCTAGGGGTCCGCCGCCTGGTCCAGCAGGCTTCGCACCCACCGTCCGGCCAGCCAGGCGGCGGGGATGCCAAGCGGCACCGACAGGGCCAGCGCCATGACCGGCGACAGCGCGTCCAGGCCCAGGGCCTGGCCGATCAGCCCCAGCATGAACAGGTTGATCGCCACCGCGCCCGTGGCGAAGACATACAGCAAAAGCGCCAGCTTCCACACCGGCCAGCGGTCGTCCATCGCGGTCCCCCCGATCTGATGGCCCCCTGATGGGCCATCTTTGTGGCCGCTTCCTTGACTTTCGACAAGGATCCCCCTGCCCCGGCACGGCACTGATGGGATCCATCGAAACAGCTTCGGGAGAACCCTCGCCATGCGCGAAGTCCTGACGAAGAGCATGGCCCGGAACATCTTCTACGGCGGGTCGCTGTTCTTCATTCTCATCTTCATCGGGCTGTCCATCCACAGCCATTGGTACATCGTGAACGTGTCCACCAACGACGCGCCGCTGACCGCCAGCGTCGCCAGCGGCAAGCACCTCTGGGAACGCCACGCCTGCGTCAACTGCCATTCGATCTTGGGCGAGGGCGCCTATTTCGCCCCCGAACTGGGCAACGTGATGACCCGCTGGGGCGTCCAGGACGACCCCGAGTCCGCCTTCGAGGTGATGAAGGCCTGGATGGAGGCGCAGCCGTCGGGCATCGAGGGGCGCCGCCAGATGCCGCAGTTCGACCTGACGGACGAGGAAATCCGCGAAGTCACCGACTTCCTGTTGTGGACCGACAAGATCCGCACCCAGGACTGGCCCCCCAACGATGCCGGTTGATTGGAAAGCACCATGAAATACCAAACGCAAAAGATCGCCCTGGCCTATATCACCGTGGCCCTGACCCTGTTCGCCGCGCAGGTGACGATGGGGCTGGTGATCGGCTATATCTATGTCCAGCCGAACTTCCTGTCCGAAATCCTGCCCTTCAACGTGGGCCGGATGGTCCACACCAACGCCCTGGTCGTCTGGCTGCTGACCGGCTTCTTCGGCGCCGCCTATTTCCTGATCCCCGAGGAGGCCGAGCGCGAGATCCATTCGCCCTTCCTGGCCTATCTGCAACTGTTCATCCTGGTGGTGGGCACCTTCGGGGCGGTCGCCACCTATCTGATCAACCCGTGGCAGGGCAACTGGTTCGTGGGCACCCAGGGGCGCGAATTCCTGGAACAGCCGACCTGGGTCAAGGTGGGCATCGTCGTGGCCGCGCTGATCTTCTTGTTCAACGTCACCATGACGGTGCTGAAGGGCCGCAAGACCGTCATCAGTTCCATCCTGCTGATCGGGCTGTGGGGGCTGGCGCTGTTGTTCCTGTTCGCCTTCTACAACCCGTCGAACCTGGGCCTCGACAAGCAATACTGGTGGTACGTGATCCACCTGTGGGTCGAAGGCGTGTGGGAACTGATCATGGCCGCGATCCTGGGCTTTTTGATGCTCAAGCTGACGGGCGTCGATCGCGAGGTGGTGGAAAAGTGGCTGTACGTCATCGTCGCCACCGCGATGTTCTCAGGGATCCTGGGGACCGGCCACCATTACTTCTGGATCGGGACGCCCGGATACTGGCAGTGGATCGGCTCGATCTTCTCGTCCTTCGAGGTGGTGCCGTTCTTCGCCATGATGTCCTTTGCCTTCGTGATGGTCTGGAAAGGGCGCCGCGACCATCCCAACAAGGCCGCGCTGCTGTGGTCGCTGGGCTGCGCCACGCTGGCCTTCTTCGGCGCGGGCGTGTGGGGGTTCCTGCACACGCTGCACGGGGTGAACTATTACACCCACGGCACCCAGGTCACGGCGGCGCACGCGCACCTGGCCTTCTACGGCGCCTATGTCTGCCTCAACCTGGCGCTGTTTTCCTATGCCATGCCGATCCTGCGCAAGCGCGATCCCTATAACCAGGTGCTGAACATGTCGTCCTTCTGGCTGATGTCGGGGGGGATGCTGTTCATGACCTTCACCCTGACCTTCGCGGGCACCGTGCAGACGCACCTGCAGCGCGTCATGGGCATGGGCTACATGGAGGTGCAGGACCAGCTTGCGCTGTTCTACTGGATGCGCTTCGGATCGGGCGTGGCGGTGGTGATTGGGGCCTTCCTGTTCATCTATGCGGTGGCCTTCCCGCGCCGCGAGGTGGTCCGCCCCGGCCCGCTGGAACGCGACCGCCTGGCCCGCAACCCCGACCAGATCGCCGCGGAGTGATGACGATGGATGGAAGTTTCAACCTGAGGGGGGCGGACGCCCCCTTCTACCTGCCCCAGGGCGATGAATGCGACATCTTCGCCGCGGCCCACGCCAAGAACCTGCCCCTGCTGCTGAAAGGCCCCACGGGCTGCGGCAAGACGCGCTTCGTGGCCCACATGGCGGCGAAACTGGGGCGGCCCCTTTACACGGTCGCCTGCCATGACGACCTGTCGGCGGCCGACCTGATCGGGCGATACCTGCTGAAGGGCGGGGAAACCGTCTGGGTCGATGGCCCCCTGACCCGCGCCGTCCGCGAAGGCGCGATCTGCTATCTGGACGAGGTGGTCGAGGCCAGGAAGGACGTGGCCGTGGTCCTGCACCCGCTGACCGACGACCGCCGCATCCTGCCCATCGACCGCACCGGAGAGGAGCTGCACGCGGCCCCGGGCTTCATGCTGGTGGCCTCCTACAACCCCGGCTACCAGAACATCATGAAGACGCTGAAGCCGTCCACCCGGCAGCGGTTCCTGTCGCTGGAGTTCACCTTTCCCCGACCGGAACATGAAATCCCCGTGGTGGTCCGCGAAAGCGGGTTGGATGCGGACCGTGTGGGCCTGCTGGTGCGGCTGGCGGGCAAGCTGCGGGGGCTGAAGGGCCAGGATCTGGAGGAAGGCGTGTCCACCCGCCTCGTGGTCTATGCCGCGACGCTGATCGCGGGCGGCATGGCGATGGACCGCGCCGTGCGCGCCGCCATGATCGAACCCCTGACCGACGATGCCGACATCCGCGCGGGGCTGATGGATCTGGTCGTGGCGGTGATGGGCTGAACCATGGACCACATCGAGATCGCCCCCTGGGAACCCGAGGAAACCGTCGGCAAGCTGTGGCACCGGCTCGCCTCGCGCATGGACCCGCCGCAGCGGTTCCCCGATGCTGCCGTCCGGTTCGACGACATGCGCGGGCGCATCGCCGTGCTGTTCCGGGGCCTCGGGGGCGGGGCCGATGTGGAACTCAAGCCCGTGGCGGACCAGGCCAGCCGCCACCGCCTGTCCTGGCGCCGGAGGTTGGCCAGCGACGGCGACCACCTGGCCCGCGCCAGCTTCGACCGCGAGGCGCTGCGCCTGCCCGTGGAACTGGCCGTCTTTCCGCGCCCCGAGGATAACGAGGGGCTGTATCTGTGGCTGGCCGCCGCATCCGCCCATGCCCCCGATTTCGTGCCCCGGCCCGATCCCCTGCACGCCGACCTTGCGGCGCTGTCCGCGGGCGTCGCCATGACCCATGCCACGCTGGAGGCCGCGCCGGGCCTGCGCCCGCTGTGGTCCCGCCTGTGCCGGGCGCATCTGGACAGCCGCACCCGCCCCGCCCTGCGCGGCACCGAGGCGCGGGTGGAAGCCCTGCTGCGCCATCTTCTGGGCGATCCCGCGATGCCCGAACCCGCGCTGCTGGCGGGCTATGCCGATCCCCCCGCCCATTGGCGCGCGCCGCGCGGATACCGCCCCGTCCTGCCGGTGCCGATGTGGCCCGACCTGCGCGGGCTTGGCGCGGGCGCGGCATCCGACGTGGCCAGCCTGCCGACCTCTGGCACGCCCGAGGAATCGGGCGACGGCACCGCCCGCAAGACGCGGCGGATGAAGTCGGACCAGGCCGAGCGCAAGGACAGCATCATCCTGTTCAAGTTCGAGGCCATGCTGACCTGGGCCGAGATGCTGAACATCAACCGCCGGGTCGAGGACGACGACCTGGACAACGCCAAGAAGGCGGCC
Source organism: Paracoccus lichenicola (assembly GCF_009708075.1). Classification (GTDB taxonomy): domain Bacteria; phylum Pseudomonadota; class Alphaproteobacteria; order Rhodobacterales; family Rhodobacteraceae; genus Paracoccus; species Paracoccus lichenicola. The sequence continues at coordinate 22,473 of NZ_WMBT01000018.1, forward strand.
GAGGACCACGAGGAAATCGTGCTGGGCCAGATCTCCAAGGCGCCCGCGACCAAGCTCAAGCTGCACCTGGATCTCGCGCCCGAAGACGTGGACCGCGAACGCGTGGCGGGCAAGTTCACCTATCCCGAATGGGACGCGCGCGGCGGCGTCTGGATGGCCGATCATTGCCGCGTGCTGGCCGCCCCGGTCGAACCCGCGCCCGATTACGCGGGCGTCACCGACCCCGCCGCCCGCCGCCGGATCGAGGCCGTGCGCCGCCAGTTCCAGGCCCTGCGCCCGGCCAAGCTGATCCGCCATGCGCAGCCCGACGGCGAGGATCTGGATCTGGACGCCGCCCTGCGGTCGGTCACGGATCTGCGCGCCACCGGGCGGGGCAGCGACCGCATCTGGCGCCAGGCCCGACCCGAGAACCGGGATCTCGCCGTGTCGATCCTGCTCGACGTGTCGCGGTCCACCGAAAGCGCCGTCACCGGCCGCCCCGTCATCGACATCGCGCGCGAGGCGCTGACCGCGCTGGCCTGGGGGCTGGACGCCTGCGGGGACCGTTTCGCGGTGCAGGGATTTTCGTCGCTCAAGCGCGACCGGGTCTGGATCCACGAGTGCAAGTCCTTCGACGAAGCCATGTCCCGCACGGTCGAGGCGCGCATCCACGCCCTGCGCCCCGGCTTCTACACCCGCCTTGGCGCGGCGATCCGCCATGCCTCGGCGGGGCTTGCGGCCGAGGGGCGGTCGCGCCGCCTGCTGATCGTGATCACCGACGGCAAGCCCAACGATCTCGACCATTACGAAGGCCGCCATGGCATCGAGGACAGCGCCATGGCCGTCCGAGAGGCGCGGCGGGCGGGCCATGCGGTCTTCGGCATCACCATCGACCGAGACGCGCAGGGCTGGTTCCCGCGCATCTTCGGCCAGGGCGGCTTTTCGGTGATCCGCGACCCCGACCGGCTGACCAAGGCCCTGCCCGAGATCTATCGCCAGCTGGTCATGGGATGAGCCTCGACGACCTTCCGGGCGAGCTGATCCTGTGGATCCTGATCGTGTCGGAACTGCTGGTCTTTGCCGCGGGCATCACCGCCATGATGGCGACGCAGCTGACCGATCCGCAGGGGTTTTCCGCCGCCCGCGCCATGCTGGACGGACGGATGGCGGCGCTGAACACGGTGGTGCTGGTCACGTCCGGCCTGCTGGCCGCCCGCGCCGAACGCGCGGCAGGGGCGGGCGACCGGCGCGGGGCGCGCGTGGCGCTGATGGGGGCGGCGCTTGGCGGGCTGGCATTCCTGAGCATCAAGGCCGCGGAATATGCCCGCGACCTGGCGGCGGGGGCGGGCATGGACAGCCACCCGTTCTTCACCTTCTATTTCCTGCTGACGGGCTTTCACGCGGCCCACGTGATCGCGGGCGTGGCGGTGCTGGCCCTTGTCGCGATCCGCGCGCGGCCCGACGCGGTGCAGGCGGGCGCGATGTTCTGGCACATGGTGGATCTGGTCTGGGTGCTGATCCTGCCGCCGATCTATCTGCTGGGGTAAGGGATGGAACGGCTTTCCGCCTTGCCGATCCCGCTGCCTGGCGAAGGCCATCGCCTTCGCCACGGCGGAACATATCCACCGGAACCGCCGGGCCTCGAAGGCCCGGCCAGCGCCCGCCCCGCCACCGGCGGGCGCTTCTCGCCCCCCTCGGGTCGGGCGCTGGCCTTCCGTGGTCGCGGGGCTGCACCGTCTTTGGTGGCGATGTCGTTTGGCGGGCGGGGGAAACGCGATGCGTTTCCTGATCCCGCCCGGTTAACCCAAGGAAGCATCGCATGACCCCCCTGACCCGCACCTGGGCCACCCTGATCGCGCTGAGCGCCGCCACGGTGCTGCTGGTCCCGATGCCGGGGCGGGCGGCGATGGCGGGGTTGCTGGTGCTGGCCTGGCTGAAGGCGCGGGCGATTCTGGGGGGCTTTTTGCACCTGCGCACGGCGCCGGGCTGGCTGGCGGCGCTGACGGTGCCGCTGGCCTTGTGGCTGGCGGCGATCTGGGGGCTGGCGGCCTTGTCCTTCAGATGACGCGGTTCATCGCGCCGAAGGCCTCGGCCTGGGCCAGCTCCTCCAGCCGCGACACCGAGGCGATGGCGGCGCTCGACTGGTTCACCCGCACGCCGAGGTCCCGCAGGCGGGCGAAGGCGCGGCTCAGGCTTTCGGGCTTCATGCCCAGACGGCCCGCGATCAGCGCCTTGTCGTAGGGCAGCACCACGGTCGCGCTGTCGGCCCCCGGCGGGCACAGTTCCAGCAGGAACTCGGCCACCCGCTGCGCGCCGGAGCGCGCCTTCAGCTGCTCGATCTGTTCCACCAGGCCCTGCAGGTGCATGAAGACCGCCGACAGGATCGAGATCGCCGCCTCGGGGTGGGTCTTCAGCAGGTCCAGGACCGCATGGGCGGGCACCGCGATCAGCTCGCAACCCGTCACCGCCTCGGCGGACACGGGATAGGCCGCCTGGCGCAGCGCCATCGGCTCGCCGAAGCTCTGGCCGCGCGTCATCACGCCCACCACGGCCTCGGCCCCGTTGGGGGCGATGCGGTAAAGCTTGATCCAGCCTTGGGCGACGATGTGGATCGCGGTGGCGTCGTCGCCATGCTGGAACAGCACCTGCCCGCGATCAAGGCGCAGGACATGGGCCGCGTCCAGCAGCAGGCCGGACAGATCGGGGGGAAGCGAGGCGAAAAGCCGCGACTGGCAGGCGATCCGGCGATGCGCGGTCGAGAGTTTCCTGCTCATCGGGTCGGGCCTTTCGGTGGGGGCGGCCGGGGAACCGGCCCTTGCGGGGGACAGGGACCAAACCCCCGTCCCCCGCGGATGTTCCGGGATCACTGGACCTGGGCGAGTTCCGCGTCCATGCGCTCGCGCGCCTTTTTCGCCATCTTGGCGGTCTTGGCGGCATCGACGTTGGCGGGCGCGTCGCCCACTTGGATCAGGCCGACCATGCCCATGGCGAAATGCGGCGTGCACTTGACGCCGTAAAGGCCGGGTTCGGTCACGGTCAGGGTGTATTCCTCGTTCATCTTGCTCTTGAACGGCTCGACGCCCGCGGGCAGGATGTCCTTGATCGCCTCGACATTGTGGCTCTTGTCGGTGGGCACGAAGTGGACCGTGTCGCCCGGCGCGGCCTTCACGAAGGCCGGCTCGAACACCATCATCCCGGCCTCGCCCTTGTTGAGCATGTGGACCTCGTGCTCGGCGGCAAGGGTGGGGGCGGCCAGCGCGAGAAGAAGGGCGGGGGCGGCGAGGAAGGGAAGGCGTGTCATCTGTGGTCTCCTGGATGGGCGGACCGGTCGCGGCCCGTTGCCCAGGGGTTTAGGCCTGTTCGGGGGCCGCCACTTTGATCGAACGCAAACAGGGCAACGGGTTTCAGTCCTCGGGATCGGCGATCCGGGCCAGGCCCGCGGCATCCACCACCGTCAGCTTCTGCCGCCCGCCCTCGACCAGGCCCTGCCCTTCCCAGGACGACAACAGGCGCGACACGGTGTGCAGCGTGGTGCCCGTCATCTCGGCGATGTCCTGGCGGGTGATGGGAAAGTCGATGCGGGTGCCGCCGCTTTCCACCCGGCCCGCCTTTTCGGCCAGGCGCAGCACGGCATGGGCCACGCGGCGCTCGACCTCCTGGGTGGACATTTCGCGCAGGCGGGTATGGGCCTCGTCCAGGCGCTGGCCGATGGTCTGCATGGCGTTGATCGCCAGGCGGGGGTTGTTTTCCACCACCGCGTCCCAATCGGCCATGGGCCAGCTGACCACGATGGATTCGACCGCCGCCCTGGCCGTGCCGGGATAGTCGGGGCGGGCGAGCGCCCGGGCAAAGCCGAACAGGTCGCCCGGATGGACCACGCGGACCATCACCTGCTGTCCGTCGGAGGTGACCTGGCTGACCTTCAGCCGCCCGTGCAGCAGCAGGTAGAAGGCCACCGCCTGCGCGCCCTGTTCAAAGACGATGTCGCCCGGGACCACGCGGCGCGTGGTCGCGCGCGTCATCAGCCGGGCAAGGGCCGCCGGGTCCATCTGCCGGAACAGGGGCAGGTTGCGCACCAGGGAAATGTCGATCGCCACGTTTTGCGCCTTCACCATGGGTTTCCCCTTAGGTGACGCAGAATCATGCCGAAGCAAAGCGTTCCCTGGTCCCTGTCCGTCATGCCCTGCCGCCGCCGACCTCTCGGACCAGGCGCAGGCCCAGGTTGGCGGGCGGCTGGCCGACCGAACAGCCGCCCGATTTCGGGTCGCGCACGAAGTCGGCCACGGCGGCGCGGTGCAGCCCTTCGGCGACATAGATGCCGCAGCTGTCGGCCTGGGCGGTGATGCGGCCCGCCGCATCGACCTCGCCCCGGCGCAGGCAGGTGGCGGTCCATTCCCAGACGGCCCCCCCGATGTCGCGCACGCCCAGGCTGTTGACGTTCAGCATTCCCACGGGGCGGACCTCGCGGTCCCTGTCCCGGCTGCGGGCGGATTCGGCGGCATATTCGGCCAGCCAGCGGGTCGCGGGGTTGGCGGGGTCGCTGTCCACGCCAAGCGCGTCGTCGCGAAACATCTCGGCTGCGGCCTGCGCCCATTCGACATCGGTGGGCAGGCGCCAGGTGTCGCCCGTGCGGTCGGACAGCCAGGCGGCATAGGCCTGGGCGTCGATCCAGCTGACGCCCGTCACGGGCAGGCCGGGATCGTCCACCGGGCCGCCGGGCAGGGCGCAGGCCTTGTCGGCCACGCAGTCCAGCCATTGCGCCGTGCTGACGGGGGTGGCCATGACCTCGACCGGGGCGGGGATGGCGACGGTTTGCAGCGGCGCATCGACCGACCGGCCGTCGCGCCGCCAGTCGCCGTCCAGGCGGTGGAGGAAGGGCTGCGGTTCCAGCCGCACCACCTGCGGCAGGTCGGGCAGGGGCCGCGCAGGGGGCCAGAAGGACAGGCCAAGCGCCCCGGCGGCGGCGCCCGCCAGCAGAAGAACGGTTCCGTGCATGGTCGGCTCCGGTCGATAAGGCGGAAAGGGTGCCCCCGCGTGGTGCGGGGGCGGCCCGAGGGGTCAGGACAGGGCGCCCGGGGCCACGACCTGCATCATCAGGTCGTCGTTCCATTCGCCCTCGACCACCACATGGGCGGCGGCGCCGAGTTCAAAGGCCTCGATCAGGTTGTGGTTCACATAGGCGTAGATGCCCGGCTGCTCGAAGGTATAGACCATCAGCCCCGCCGTGCCGCCCGGGATGAACCAGGTTTCCAGGCCTTCTTCCGGCGGGTTGTTGAACTTGCCCGTCGCCCAGACATGGTTGCCGTGCCCGCCGATCAGGTGGGGCCGGGTGTCGCGGTTGGCCTGGCTGTGGACAAAGGCCACCGTCTCGCCGACCTTCGCGGTCATCGCGTTGTCGCCGGTCAGCGCGCCGACCGCGCCGTTGAAGACCACATGCGTGGGCGTCAGCGTCTTCATCACGGCCACCACATCCTCGTAGCTTTCGCCGGGGCTGCCATAGGTCTTCCAGTTGCCCGCCTCGTCGCGGGGGACATAGAAGTCCTGCTCGCCGATGTAATACACCTTGTCATAGGTGACGGGCTTGCCGGCCCGGTCCTTCAGCCCGTCGCGCGGCAGCACCATGATCGCGCCGTTCATCCCCGACACCACGTGCCAGGCCACCATGCCCGGAGGGGCGCAGTGATAGACGAAGACGCCGGGCTTCGTCGCCTTGAAGCGCAGCACGCAGCGTTCGCCGGGGTTCACCTGGGTCAGCGCGCCGCCGCCAAGCGCGCCGGTCGCGCTGTGGAAGTCGATGTTGTGCATCAGCTCGTTCGCGGCGTCGTTGATCAGCGTCAGTTCGACGTAATCGCCCTCGTGGACCACCATCAGCGGGCCGGGCACCGTGCCGTTGAAGGTGGACGCCCAGTATTCCGCGCCGCTGTCGTCCAGGGCGATCTTCTTCTCGATGATGGTCATCTCGAATTCGACCACCTTCGGGCCGCCGGTGGCGACAGGCTCGTGGTCGTGGACGAAGGGCGGATCGACCAGCTTCACCTTGACGCGCGGCAGGCTGGCCACGTCGGGGGCGGCGGCGGGGGTCAGCACCGCCTGCGCCCCGGCGGTGGCCCCGGCTGCGGCGGTCCGCACCTGGGTCAAGGCCCCGGCAATGGCGGCACCGGCAAGGATGGTGCGGCGGCTGACGGAAAGGGAGGTCATGGCTGGCTCCGTTCGATGGTTGTGACGCGCCGGATCGTTCCGGTTGAGGGCAGCTTGCCCCATTCCGCCCGCCCCTTCGTTGTGCGGGAACAACCAGGCGCGGCCAAAACGCCCCCTTGCTTGCGGCAGCGCAAAGAGTTCGCGTTTTTCCGGCCTATCGCTGGGGGCAACCTTGAAGGAGAACACCCATGTCCCACGACAAACGCCCCCGGATCCCGCGCGGATCAAGGGGGGACGGCGCGGCCCTGTGGTCCTATGGCTTCCGGCCCTTCTTTCTGGGCGGCGCAATCTGGGCGGTGGCCGCCATGGCGCTCTGGATCGCGGCGCTGGCCCATGGCCTGCCCCTGGGGGGCGACCTGGGCGCGCCCCTGTGGCACGCGCACGAGATGGTCTTCGGCTTCGCCTCGGCGGTGCTGGCGGGGTTCCTGCTGACCGCGATCCCGAACTGGACGGGCAGCCTGCCGGTGTCGGGGCAGCCCTTGATCGGTCTGGTGGCGATCTGGGCCGCCGGGCGGGCCGCCATGGCGGGCGCCGGGATCATCGGCCTGCCGCTTGCCGCCGGGATCGACGCGGCCTTCCTGCCCGCGCTGCTGGCGATTGCCAGCCGAGAGATCGTCGCGGGCCGCAAGTGGAACGACCTGAAGGTGCTGGCCGGATGCGCCGCCATCATGGCGGGCAATCTGGGGTTCCACGCCGCCGTCCTGACGGGGGGCAACCCGCAGGCCTGGCTGCGCGCCGCCGTGTCGGGATACGTGGTCCTGGTGCTGATCATCGGCGGGCGCATCATCCCCAGCTTTACCCGCAACTGGCTGAGCCAACGCGGCGCGGCCCGGATGCCGGTGCCCTTCAACCGCTTCGACATGGGCGTGATCGCCTGTTCGGCGGGGGCGCTGGCCGCCTGGACCGTTGCGCCCGAGGGGCGGGTGACGCTGGCCTTGGCGCTGGTCGCGGCGGCGCTGAACGCCGCGCGGCTGGCGCGCTGGCGGGGGCTGGCGGTCCGGGCGGAACCGCTGCTGCTGGTGCTGCACGGGGCTTACGGTTTCGTGCCTCTGGGCTTTGCGGCGATCGCTGCGGCGGGGGCGGGGTGGCTGCTGCCGGTGTCAGCGCTGCACGTGCTGACGGTGGGGGTGATCGCCACGACCATGCTGGCGGTGATGACAAGGGCCACGCGCGGCCATACGGGGCAGGCGCTGACGGCATCGCGCTGGACAATGGCGGCCTATCTGTGCCTGTTCGCGGCGGCGCTGGCGCGGCCGCTGGCGGACCTGACGGGGACCATGGGGCTGATGGAGGCCTCGGGCGCCCTGTGGATCGCGGGGTTCGGGCTGTTCATCATCGAACATGGCCCGATGCTGCTGCGGGTGCGGCGCCAGCCGCGCCGCGCCCCGGCCTGATCAGAACGCCCCTGCCTCGATCCGGTCGGGGGTCCAGGGCGGGTCCCAGGTCAGCGCCACGCTGGCGCGGGTGACGCCGGACACCGCCGCCACGGCGGCCTCGGCCCCGGCACGCAGCATCTCGGATAGGGGGCAGCCGCGGGTGGTGGTGGTCAGGGTGACGGCGGCGGAGCCGTCCTGGACCGCCACGTCATAGACCAGCCCCATGGCCACCAGGTCGCGCCCGGTTTCCGGGTCCACCACCCCGCGCAGCGCGGCGAGAACCGCCGCCCGCAGATCCTCAGCCACCATGCGCCCCCCGGTCCACCCCGCCCGCCCGCACCAGCAGCCG
>NZ_WMBT01000019.1 GCF_009708075.1 Paracoccus lichenicola
CCTGCTGCTGACCATCGAGGCAATGAAGATGGAAACCGGCCTGCACGCCGACCGCGACGGGGTGGTGAAAGCCGTCCACGTCCGCCCCGGCGAGCAGATCGACGCCAAGGATCTGCTGGTCGAGATGGAGTGAAACGAAAGCACTTGGCTCATTGCAATATTTGTTGCAGCATCCAGGGCAAAGGAACTGACGCGATGAATGCATCCCCCAAGGACTATGAGGAGTTGATCCGGGTCATTCACGACCGTCATGACCAGATGAGCAAGACTTATCAGCGTATTGCGGTCTACTTGACACAGAACCCCAACGAGGTCGCGGTTCATTCTGTGAATGCCATTGCAGAACGCTGTGGCATCCATGCCTCTAGCTTCGTTCGATTTGCGCAATCCTTGGGCTACAAGGGGTTCAAGGAGTTGCAAACGCTTTTCCAGAAGCGCCTCGCAACCGCCGCTCCTGGCTTCGAAGCTCGGGTAAAAGCCTTGGAAACGGAGTTGAAAGGAGCCGGCGATCCTACTGAGATCGGCTTTCTGCGAGACTTAGTGGTGCGGGATATCGCTTCTCTCCAGCAGCTCCTGAATGAGGTGGATCCCGCCGATCTGGCCTTGGCCGCGGATCTTCTGGATCGCGCCGAGATCATCTATCTCATCGGGCAACTGCGCTCGTCGCCCGTCGTCGAACTTCTGCGTTATGTGCTGACCATGGTGGGCAAGCGTTGCGTGCTGCTGGATCCGGGTGGTGGCCTGGCAACACACATGAGCCGCACGATCCGCAAGAAGGACGTGTTGCTTGCGGTCTCGTTCCGGTTCTACGCGAATGAGGTTGTCAGCGTCGTTGAAGAGGTTGGACAGAAGGGCGTCGATATCATCGCCATCTCCGACAGCACCCTGTCGCCCTTGGCACGCTGGGCGCGCGTGCTGTTCCCGGTGCCCGAACATGATTACACGTTTTCGCGTTCCTTGGCGGCACCGATGTGCTTGGCACAGGCTCTTGTTGTCGCTGTAGCCGCACGCGTTCAGCAGAATGCCGAGGATCCCCGCATTCCGACGGTAACGGGAACCTAGCTTATTCCCGGGTAGCTTGTTCAGCATGACGCGTGCCATCAATGGCACGCCAAGTCCGCCCTTTCACGGTTCCACCAGAAAAACGGCCAAAGCTGTCACCGCGCGTTCAGCAGGCGATGCGCAAACCGCCGGGAACATGGCGCGGCCCATGAAAAAGCCCGGAGCAACTCCGGGCCAGTCGGGAAAGATATCAGGCCTTCTTGCTTCGGGCCTTCTGGCGGAAGGTATCCGCCACCACGGCAGCGACGATGATGATGCCCTTGACGATTTCTTGATAGAAGGCGTCCACCCGCAGGAAGGTAAAGCCGGACATCATCAAGCCCAGGATCAGCGTTCCGATCACCGTGCCGAAAATCCGGCCGCGGCCGCCCGACAGAGAGGTGCCGCCGATCACCGCGGCAGCGATCGCGTCCAGTTCATACATCATCCCCATGCCGGCCTGCGCCGTTGCCGCGCGGGAGGCGGTGACGATGCCAGCCAGGCCTGCCAGCAGGCCGGCGATGGCGTAGACCTTGACCAGATGGCGCTGCACGTTGATGCCCGAGACACGGGCCGCCTGCGGGTTGGCGCCGATGGCATAGGTGAACTTGCCATAGCGGGTATAGCGCAGGGCAAAGTGGAAGATCACCGCAACCGCCAGGAAGATGAAGACCGGCGCGGCGCCCGAGCCGATGGCGGCAAAGCTGTCTGTCGGAAAGCTGATCGGCTGTCCCTTGGTATACCATTTGGCGATGCCGCGTGCCGTCACCATCATGCCCAGCGTCGCGATGAACGGTGGAATGCCTGTCCAGGCGATCAATGCCCCGTTGATCATTCCGGCAAGCAGCCCGATCCCCAGACCTACGGCTAGGGGAACGATCACCGGAAGATCGGTCAATGCCGGATACATGGCGCGGGCGAACTCGCTCGACTGGGCCACGCTCATGGTGATCATCGCCGTCATGGCGACAACCGAACCGGACGACAGGTCGATGCCCCCGGTAATGATGACCTGCGTCACGCCAACGGCGATGATCCCCACGACCGATACCTGAAGGATCATGATCGTCAGGCGGCGACTGTTCATCAGGAAGCTTTGCCCCTGGAACAGCCAACCCAGGATCTCGAAGACGAGGGCCACGGCTACCAGGACCAACAGGATGTTCAGTTCCTGCGGCAGGCTGCGCCGCGATCGCTTGACGGGTTCGATCTGCACATTTTCCATCATATTTCTCCTCCTCGGCGAAAGTGACGCCGCGCGGGCCTCAGCGGGCCGCCAGTTCCATGATTTTCACCTGATTGGCTTCGGACCGGTCCAGGATGCCGGTCATGTGCCCCTCGTGCATGACCATGATCCGGTCGGACATGCCCAGAACCTCGGGCAACTCGGAGGAGATCATGATGACGGCGACGCCCTGCTGCGCAAGGCGCGAGATCAGGCGATGGATTTCCGCCTTGGCACCCACGTCGATGCCGCGTGTCGGCTCGTCCAGGATCAGGATGCGCGGCTTGGTCAGAAGCCAGCGGGCGATCAGAACCTTTTGCTGGTTGCCGCCGGACAGGTTTTCGATCCGCTCGTCAAGGTTGGGGGTCTTGATGCGCAGGGCGTCCTGCATTTCTTTGCACAGGACGGTGAGACCACGCTCATCGACGCAGCCCATCTTCACGTGACCGTCCTGCAGGGCGGCGATCTGCATGTTCTCGAGAACGGTCAGCGGCAGAAAGCAGCCGGTATCCTTCCGGTCCTCGGTCAAGAGCGCCATGCCCTCGCGCATTGCATCCTTGGGGGAACCGATCGAGACGTCCCGGCCCGCGATCCGGATCGTGCCTTCGGTGGCGGGCGTGACCCCGAAAAGCGCCTCGGCCACGTTCGAGCGACCCGACCCGACCAGGCCCGCCAGGCCCAGGATCTCGCCCTTGCGCAGATCGAAGGTGATGCCGTGGAAGGTTCCCGGCAGGGACAGGTTCTCGACCGACAGGATCACGTCGCCGATCTCGGCTTCTTCCTTGGGGAACATGTCGGTGATCTCGCGCCCGACCATCATGCGGATGATGTCGTCGCGGGTCACGTCGGCGCTGGCATGGGTGCCGACATACTTGCCGTCGCGAAACACCGAGAACTCGTCCGCGATCTCGAATAGCTCGTTCATCTTGTGGGTGATATAGACGATCGCCACCCCTCGGGCCTTCAGGTCGCGGATGATGGCGAACAGATGCTCGACTTCCGTTTCGGTGATCGCGCTGGTCGGTTCGTCCATGATCAGCACATCGGATTCATGACTGACCGCCTTGGCGATCTCGACCATCTGCCGCTGCGCCACGGTCAGCGAACTGACCTCGGCCGTGGGGTCGATCCGGATGCTGAGCTGGTCGAAAAGCGCCTGCGTCATGGCGGTCATCTTGCGGTGGTCGATCAGCCCAAGCGCATTCGTCGGCTCGCGGCGGATCCAGATGTTCTCGGCGACGGTCATCCAGTCCATCAGCGCCAGTTCCTGGTGGATCATGGCGATGCCGCGCTCCAGCGCGTCCAGCGGGCTGGTCAGGGTGACCTCCTCGCCCTGAAACCGGATGGTGCCGCGGTCCGGCTTGTAGATGCCGGCGATGATCTTCATGAGCGTGGACTTCCCCGCGCCATTTTCACCCATCAGCGCGTGGACGGAGCCGGGGCGCAGCCGGAACTGCACGTTGTCGAGCGCCACGACGCCGGGAAATTCCTTCCGGATACCCTCGATTTCAAGAATGTAAGGCAGGCTTTTCTGCTTGTAGCGTTGGACTGCCTCCAGCGTGTTCGTCGAAACCATCTTTCCCCCCGAAAGAGTGCCAGGGGTCGCAGCCCCCGAATGGACGTTCAGGCGCCCGACCGAAGCCGGGCGCCTGTCCGGATCAATTCTGCTGCTTGTATTCGGCCACGTTCTCGGACGTGACGAGTTCGAAGGGAACGGGCACGCGCTGCTCGAACGCCTCGTCGCGCGCGATCTTCAGAACCGTGTCCAGCGCGCCTTCGCCCTGGCCTTTGGCGGACTGATAAACGGTGACGTCCAGATCCCCGGCCTCCAGCGCGGCAAGCGCATCCTGGGTCGCATCGACGCCGCCCACGATGACGTCGTCCATCGCGATCCCCGAGGCTTTCAACGCCTGGACCGCGCCCAGGGCCATCTCGTCGTTGTTCGCGAAGACGGCAGCCGGCTGCATTCCCGAGGTCAGCCAGTTGGTCATCAGATCCAGTGCCGGAGTCCGCATCCAGTTCGCCGACTGCGAATCCAGGACGTTGATGCCCGAACAGGCGTCGGACTTCAGCACGCGCTCGACCGCCGCGGTGCGCCCGCGCTGACCCGTGGTGCCAAGCTGGCCCATCAGGATGACCGCGTCGCCCTTGCCGCCCATCCGCTTGCACATCTCGGTTGCTTGCAGTTCGCCTGCCTGTTCCTCGTCGGAACCGACCCACGCCTGCTTGGCAGGAAACTCTTCCATGTTGGCGGGCAGCATGTTGACGAAGACCAGCGGAACATCCGCCTGCTCGGCGATGCGCGACATGGCCTGGCCCGAGTCCGCATCGACCAGCATGACGATGATGCCGTCCACGCCCGAGGCCACGAAGTTTTCGATCTGGGACTGCTGACGCGCGATATCGCCCTGCGCGTCTTCCATCTGGACCTCGACCCCCAGTTCGCCGGCATGCCGATCGATGTTCTGGCGCAGCACGGTCAGGTAGTTGTCGTCAAACAGCGACATTGCAACGCCAATGGTCTCGGCTTGTGCGGTTCCCGCCATCAGCGCGCAGAATGCCGTGGCCGCCATCATTTTCTTCATCATTCGGTCTTTCCTCCTCCTGTTACGACCGCCCGATCTCACGTCGGCCGGCAACCCAATTCACGATGCCGCAAGGCAACACCAAGCTCCCGGCGGAACGGCTGTTCCGCTGACGATTTCCGACCTGATGACGACCTCCCGTCATGCGTGCAGGCGATCTTGACAAAGGTGCCCTGTCTTATCCGCGCGTCGCCTCAAAGCAGAGGGATTCCCTTGCTTCACTCCGAGCCTTAGCCGCTCGGCAACATATTTGCAATAAAAATTGCGGCTGCAACAATCAGCAATTATTGCTTCCGTTGCATGTGGCTGTTCCCCTGCCCATGCCTGGCGCAGGGTAGCCTGTTCAGGTCCGACATCATCCGGACAGCAAGGAACGGTGATTTGCCGTCACGCATCGAAGATGCAGCGGACCCAGGTGCCCCCTTCGGCGTCCGAGCGGATTGCCGCCTGGATGAAGGCCACGCCCGCCGCGCCTTCCTCGAGGCTTGGAAAGGCCAGCAGCCCTTCGGGCAGATCACGACCGTCGCGGCGCGCCTCGATGGCGATGGCAAACTCCTCGTAAAGATTGGCCCAGGCGTCCGAAAGCGCCTCGGGATGACCGCGCGGCATGTGAACGAAGCGCGTGGCATCGGACAGCATGCCGGCACCGTGCCCGCGTGAAATGCGGATATGCGGAGCGTTGAAGGGCCGATGGTGCAGGTATTCGGGATTCTCCTGATCCCAGTCCAGCGTGCCCTCGGTTCCCGAGACGCGCAGGCGCAGGCCGCAACTTGCCCCTGCCATCGCTTGCGAGATCAGAAGCGTGCCCGGCACGCCGCCGTCAAAGCGGCACGTCATGAAGGCGGTATCCTCCAGCGGCTGATCCGCGCCCAGCCGATGGAAGTCGGCGCGGAGTTCGGTCATCCGCAGGCCCGACACGAATTCGGCCAAGTGATGGGCATGAGTGCCGATGTCCGCCGTTGTTGCCGCACCGCCGACCTTTGCGGGATCCTGCCGCCAGGGCGTGCCCGACCAGGCCGCATCGGCGGGCAGCAACGCCATTTCCTGAAAATACTCCACATGGATCTGGGTGATCCTGCCCAGGACGCCTTCCCGCACCATCTGGCGCGCCTGCCGGACCATGGCATGGGCGGCAAAGGAATAGGTCACGCCGAAGATCAATCCGGTCTGGCGCTGCTTTTCGATCAGCGCCCGTGCTTCATCCAGCGCGTTGACCAAAGGCTTGTCGCAGATCACGTCGATGCCGGCATCCATGAAGGCCATGGCGACCGGGAAATGCAGATGGTTCGGCACGGTGATCGCCACCGCGTCGATCCCGTCGGGCCGGGCCGCTTCCGCTCGGGCCATCTCGTGCCAGTCGATATAGCTGCGCGCGGGATCAAGCCCCCAGGCCTGCCCGGATGCGCGTGCCACGTCCGGACGTGAAGACAACGCGCCGGCTACGATCTGCCAGCGGTCCGACAACCGCGCTCCTCGCGCATGGACCTGTCCGATGAAGGAACCTGCACCGCCGCCCACCACGCCAAGGCGCAGCTTCCTGCCTGCGGCGGGAAAGGCCGCCCCGCGTTTGAATGTCTCGGTCATGTCGAACTCTCCTCTTGCCGAATCCCGGTCGTCCGGGTGATGGAAGCCTCGTTCCTTCAGCAATGCAATAACTATTGCAGTTAATACAAGAATGCTGTTTTTGTTGCAGCGGAGGATTTTACCATGCAGCAGAATCAGCAGCCGGGGGTGCTTCGACTGGATGGTGTGGCGCATGCCTATGGCCCGAACCGAGTCCTGAACGGCATCGACCTGTCGGTCGGGACAGGCGAGGTTCTGGCCCTGGTGGGGGAAAACGGCGCCGGAAAATCGACGCTGATGAAGATCGTCGCGGGCTACCTTGCCCCCGGTCAGGGCGCCGCGACATGGGAAGGCCGGCCGATCCCGTCCGACCCTCAGGGCGCCGAGGCGGCGGGGATCGTGCTCGTGCATCAGGAATTCGCCCTGATCCCGGATTTGAGCGTCGCCGAGAACATCCTGCTGGGGCACGAGCCGACCGGCCGCCTGGGACTGATCGACTATGCCGCCATGCGGGAAACCGCCCGAAACGCCTTGCGGCTCCTCAAATCCGACATCGACCCGCGGGCCGGCCTGGCGGGCCTGCCGGTTTCCAGTTGGCAGGTCGTCGAACTGGCCAAGGCCTTTGCGGCACGGCCCCGGCTTTTGCTGATGGACGAGCCGACTGCGGTGCTGGGGGCCAAGGAAGCCGACGCGCTGTTTGCCTGCATCCGCGACTTCGTTGCCGGTGGAGGCTCGGTCATCTTCACCTCGCACCGCCTGGACGAGGTGCTTGCCATTTCCGATCGCGTTGCCGTGCTGCGCGACGGAGAGATCACGCTGGATCGTCCGACTGACGCGTTGAACGAACATGACATCGCCTCGGCCATGATCGGGCGCGAGATGTCGGACTTGTTTCCGCCCCTTTCGCCCTTGCCCACGGCCGCCCCGATCCTGTCGGTCGAAGGCCTGTCGGTGGCGCGCAACTTCGGCTCGCCGGTCCAGGACGTCGGCTTCGACCTGGCACCGGGTGAAATCCTGGGGATCGCCGGGCTTGTTGGCGCCGGGCGCACCGAACTGGTGGAAGGGCTTGTCGGCCTGCGGCCCGCCACGGCCCGGCGCTTCGCGCTGAAGGGCGTCGAACGCCCCTTGCCGGATGCCGTCGAGGCCTGGCAGCTGGGCCTTGCCTATCTAACCGAGGACCGCAAGGCACGGGGCCTGCTGCTTGGGGAAAACCTTCAGGTGAACACCGCCCTGACCGTCGGCGCCCTCACGGGAGGCACGGTGCTCGATCCCGGTGCCGAAGCGAGGCTCTATGAACAGGCGCAGGGGCGCTATTCGATCCGCGCCGCATCGCCCAGGATCGCCGTCGGCAGACTTTCGGGCGGCAACCAGCAAAAGGTGCTGATCGCCAAGACCCTGGCGTCAGAGCCGGAGATCGTCATCCTCGACGAGCCGACGCGCGGCGTCGATATCGGCGCCAAGGGCCAGATCTACCAGGTCATCGCGGACCTTGCCGCGCAGGGCAAGGCGGTGATCGTCATTTCGTCCGAGATGTCCGAGTTGATCGGCCTGGCGCACCGGATCCTGGTCTTGGACCGGGGCCGGGTGGCCGGGATCATCGCCCCGCCCGAAGGCGAGCGGCCCACCGAACGCGATATCCTAGATCTGGCCCTTGGCCTCGGGACACAAGGAACCCCCCTATGATCAAGACCACGCTTGGCCGGGCCGGGCCGCTTCTGGGCCTTGTCCTGCTGTTCCTGGCAGGCAGCCTTCTGAGCCCGACCTTTCTGTCCTCGGAAAACCTGCTCAATGTGCTGACCCGGTCAGCGGTCATCGGCATCATCGCCATCGGGGCGACCTTCGTCATCACCGGCAAGGGACTGGACCTGTCCGTCGGCGCGATGGCTGCCCTGGTCGCGGGCCTGTCAGTCCTGGCCATGAACGCCATGCTGCCGACGCTGGGTCCCTTCCTCTCGCTGGTTGCGGGACTGCTTCTGGCCCTGCTGTTCGGGGGCGCGGCGGGATTCGTGAACGGCGGCCTGGTGGTCTGGGGCAAGATCGACGCCTTCATCGTCACGCTGGGCACGATGGGGATCATGCGGTCGCTGATCACCTGGATGTCGGACGGCGGCTCGATCTCGCTGGATTTCGCGCTGCGCGACGTGGGGCGGCCGCTTTACTACGGCACCGTGCTGGGCGTTCCCGTGCCGGTCCTGATCTTCGCGGTCCTTGCAATCGGGGGCGAGATCGTCATGACGCGCCTGCGCTTTGGCCGCCATGTCACCGCCATCGGCTCGAATGCGCAGGTGGCGCGGCATTCCGCCATCCGCGTCGACCGGGTGCGGCTGGCGACCTATGTGCTGCAAGGCCTTTGCGTCGGGCTGGCCACGCTGATCTATATCCCCCGCCTGGGCGCCGTGACCCCCTCGACCGGATTGCTGTGGGAGCTTGAAGCCATTGCCGCCGTCATCATCGGCGGCACCGCGCTGTCGGGCGGCTATGGCCGGGTCTGGGGCACCGTGGTGGGCGTGCTGATCCTCGGCCTTGTCGCCAACATCCTGAACCTGACCAGCCTGGTCAGCCCGCATCTGAACGGCGCCTTCCAGGGGGTGATCATCGTCATCGCCGTCCTGCTGCAACGCCGCAGGTCCATTGATTAACCCAACGGAGGAGAAGACCATGAAACTGTCACGCCGCAATCTGCTTGCCACGGGCGCCGCCGGGCTGGCGCTGCCCGCCGCCGCCGTGCTGCCCGCCGCCGCCCAGGAAAAGACCGCCCGGATCGGCGTCGCGATTCCCGCCGCCACCCACGGCTGGACCGGCGGCCTGAACTTCCACACCGAGCGCACGATCCAGTCGATGCAGGCCGCCTTTCCACAGCTCGAATTCATCCTGACCACCTCGGGCGACGTGCAGGGCCAAGTCAACAACGTCGAGGATCTGGTCGCCCAGCAGATCGACGCGCTGATTATCCTGCCGATGGAAAGCGACCCGCTGACCGAACCGGTCAAGGCCGCCAAGGACCGCGGCATCTTCATCACCGCCGTTGACCGGGGCCTTGCCCAGGAAGGGATCGAGGATCTGTATGTCGGCGGCAACAACCCGCAATACGGCGTCGTCGCGGGGGAATACTTCCGCTCCAAGCTGCCCAATGGCGGCAAGATCGTCGTCATGCGCGGCATCCCGACCGCCATCGACAACATCCGCATCGAGGCGTTCCAGAAGGTGCTGGACGGGTCGGGCGTCGAGATCCTGGACATGCAATATGCCAACTGGAACCCCGATAAGGCGTTCGAGGTGATGCAGGACTATCTGACCCGCTTCCCGCAGATCGACGGGGTCTGGGCGGGCGACGACGACGCGGCCCTGGGCGCCCGTGCCGCCATCGAACAGGCCGAGCGGCAGGAGGGCATGGTGCTTCTGGGCGGATCGGGCATGAACCGGGTCATCAAGATGATCATGGACGGCGACACGCTGATCGACGCCGACATCTTCTATCCGCCGACGCTGATCCAGCCCGCCATCGAGGTGACGGCGATGCGATACGCCACGCAGTCGCCGATCCGGGGCCGCTATGTTCTGGACAGCCCGCTGATCAAGAAAGAGAACGCGGCCGAGTTCTATTTCCCGGACAGCCCGTATTGACCCAAGCCTGAAATCGGGGCGCCGCCCTGCGGCGCCCCTTTTCCGCAAACGGTCCATCCCGCTTGGCAGGCCGCCCGTGCCCCGTGGTTTCCCATGCACGCGCCACGCACCGGCCTTTCCGCCGCGCAGGATCCCTGATCGTGCCGACGGCGGTGAACCCGGCGCGGAACGTCGGCATCAGGCATTCCCTTACCGCCGCTGCTCGAACAGCCAGTCGCGGATCGCGGGGATGGCATAGGCATGAACCCAGGTGTTGACATGTCCCGCGCCGTCGTTTCCGGCGCCACCCTCGGGCAGGACGCTGCCTGCGACGAAGGGGGTGAAGAAGACATGGGCTTCGGGGCTGCGCGCGCGGATCGCGGCCACCGCCTGTTCCATGGCCTCGGGGGCGGCTTTCGCATCAAGGATCCCGCGGGCGACGGTCCCGCCTTCCGCCGCGATGGCATCCATGATCGCGCCCATGCCTGGAAAGGCCTTGGCGTCATCCTCGGACACGACGGCCCAGAAGTTCGTTCCCGCCAACCGCGCGGCCGTTCCGGCGTCCCATTGCCCCGCCACGCAGAACGTCGCGGCAAACAGGTCGGGATGGGCCAGATTCAATGCGATGCTGCTCATGCAGCCGCCCGACTGGCCGGTGACGTAAAGCCGGTCCCGGTCGATCGGATGGTCGGCGGCCAGCTGCTCCAGCAGCCGGGGCAGCATCTCGACATAGACCGAGGTCTGGCCCGCGTCATTGGCCAGTGCGACCGGGAATTGCGGCGCCAGCACGAAGGCCGGATGGCGCGCCTGGTCGGCGGGGCTGGCGAATGCCACCGCGCCCAGTCCTTGTTGCAGCACACGGCGCGGGTTCGGGCCCGTGACGCCCGCATCGTGCAGAAACGTCACCAGGGGCAGCGGGCCGGGGCCTTCGGGGATGTAGAGATTGTAATCGAGGATCAGCCCAGTTTCGGGATCGGTGAAGCGAAAGGGCTGGAAGTCGTCCACGACAAGGTTGCGGACGCGGGTATTGAGGACAGCCCTTTCCGTCGGAGCCACCGTGCCGCCCCGCGCCAATGCCAGCGGCGCGACCTGTTCGACGGCGATCTCGGCCGCCTTGTCCGTATCGGGGCCGAAGACGGTGGCGGCCTCGTCCGCAGGATCCAGGGCAAGATGAACGAACCGTCCTTCCTCCTCGGGCGCGCCGGTATCCGGTCCGGCCGCAACCCTGGCGGAAAGGATGGTTCGGTCGTTCACCTCGAAGGCACTGGCCGCGACCGGCGACACCGCCAAGGATTCGGCGTATTCCACGACGGCCCCCGAAACCTTCTGGCCACGACCGAAGACTTCGGTGACGGCGGTCACGCTGGCGATGGTCTTGGTCTGGAAGACGGTGCGGTTGACGACTGGGCCGCCACGCGTGGGCTGTGCAAAAATCTCAACACTTGGACACGACAAGAGCAGCGACAGCATCAAGGTCTTCGGGAGGGTCAACTGGCGGCCTCCTCCAAGCCGTCGAGCGGTCAAAAAAGCATATAGCCGAAACTCATACCGGCGGGCGCTGCCCAATACTTCAAAATACAGGTGAGTGAAGCGTTTCATCAGCTCGGTTGTGCAAGGCAAGTGCCCGATGCGCAGCAAGTCCCTCAGGCTTGTCAAGAAAATTCTGCAAGAGCCACGAAATTTTCTGACGGCGTTTGCCGTATCAATCTACGGAATTTCGGTCCCAGCGGTGTTGCGCCAGAAGTGACGATGATCCCGATATCGGCCAGCCCCTTGCGCATCGAAACGCCAGGTCGCAGCCCGTCATCCTGCCGGGCGGCATCTGCTCATCCGTAAAGAGGAGCTTCAGGAAATGGCCGCGGGAAGCGAGTATTTCCATGGCGTCCTCGAAGCCTGCGGCCGTGAGCACGCGAAACCCCGCCCCTTTCAGGATGGCCTGTGCATCCATCCGGATCAGGGGACTGTCATCCACGACGAGCGCGTAGCGGGCAAAGCGATCCAGCATGTCTGGTCGTCTTTCATTTCTCTCCCAGGAAAGCCCGTCCGACCCTCGCCGGTTCCGGGGCTCAGATGACCCGGTCATGCCAGTGCCCCTACCCTTGGCATGTCGGGTACCCCTTGATGGAAGGCCCCGCGCGATGCGGGGCCTTTCCTGTTAGGACCTGCACCTCTTCTGTCGACGTTCAGCAAAGCCAAGAGATCGACGCGAAGAGCCCTCAGTTGCCGTTCGTCCACTCCGCAGCGTAGCTCCAACTTTTCAGCCGCAGCAGCAGACACGCGACCATTAGGTTGCAGCCTTCAGCTTCACCCGTGCTTCAAGCTTTGCCGCCGTTTCCTTCCGTTCGCTGTATCGGTCGGTAAGAAAGTCTGAGAGGTCGCGGGTCAGCAACGTGAACTTCACCAGCTCTTCCATCACATCGACGATGCGGTCGTAGTAGGGCGACGGGCGCATCCGGCCAGCCTCGTCGAACTCGTCATAGGCCTTGGCGACCGAGGACTGGTTCGGGATCGTCACCATCCGCATCCAGCGGCCGAGAACGCGCATCTGGTTCACGGCGTTGAAGCTCTGGGAGCCGCCCGAAACCTGCATCAGGGCCAAGGTGCGGCCTTGGGTCGGCCGGATCGCCCCCATCGAGAGCGGGATCCGGTCGATCTGGGACTTCATCACGCCGGTCATGGCGCCGTGCCGCTCGGGGCTGGTCCAGACCTGGCCTTCGGACCACAGGCACAACTCGCGCAGTTCCTGCACCTTCGGGTGCGAGGCCTCGGCATCGTCGGGCAGCGGCAGGCCGCCCGCATGGAAGACGCGCGTCTCGCAGCCGAAGTGACGCAGCAGCCGTTCGGCCTCCAGCGTGGCAAAGCGGCTGTAGGAGCGTTCCCGCAGCGAGCCATAGAGCAGCAGGATGCGCGGCGGATGGGTTGCGCGCGGAACCGGGGGAAGGTCCGGCTGGCGGATGGCCTCGGGCGACAGGTTCGGCAGGTCGGGGATCATGCGCGGGCCTCCTTCAGCATGGCATCGTTGGGAAACCAGCGGCCGCCAAGCCGCAGGGCGACGTTGACCAGCAGGATCAGCACCGGCACCTCGACCAGCGGACCGATCACGGCCGCGAACGCGACCGGGGAAGCCAGGCCGTAGGCCGCGATGGCGACGGCAATCGCCAGTTCGAAATTGTTGCCGGCGGCGGTGAATGCGATAGCCGTGGTGCGCGGGTAGTCCCTGGCGATCAGCCGGCCCATGGCGAAGCTCACCAGGAACTGGATGGCGAAATACAGCACCAGCGGAACAGCGATCCGAAGCGCATCCAGCGGCAGGCGCACCACGTCGCCGCCCTTCAGGCTGAACATCGCGACAATGGTGAACAGCAGCGCCCCCAGCGTGATCGGGCTGATCCTGGGCAGGAACACGTCCTGATACCAGGTGGCCCCCTTGCGCGCGATCAGGACGCGCCGGGTCAGGAAGCCTGCAACGAAGGGCAGGCCCAGGTAGATCAGCACGGCCTCGGTGACGGTCCAGAAGCTCACGTCGATCACGCTGCCTTCCAGGCCGAAGAGCGGCGGCAGCACGGTCAGGAACAGCCAGGCATAGGTCGAGAAGAACAGGATCTGGAAGATCGAGTTGAAGGCCACCAGCCCCGCGACATACTGGTTGTCGCCGCGCGCCAGCTGGTTCCAGACCAGCACCATGGCGATGCAGCGTGCGAGGCCGATCAGGATCAGACCGGTCATGTATTCAGGGCTGTCGCGCAGGAAGGTCACGGCGAGGGCGAACATCAGGACCGGGCCGATAAACCAGTTCTGCACCAGCGACAGAACCAGGACGCGCTTGTCGGCGAAGACCTGGTGCAACTCCTCGTAGCGCACCTTGGCCAAGGGCGGATACATCATCAGGATCAGCCCGATGGCAATCGGGATGTTGGTCGAGCCGACCGACATCCCATGAAGGGCGTCCGGCAGGCCCGTGAACATCGTCCCGAGCGCGATGCCAAGCGCCATGGCCGCAAAGATCCAGAGCGTCAGGTATCGGTCGAGAAAGGAAAGCCGGGTGGCCGGGCGATGGGCGGTCATGGCAATGTCCCTTGGTCAGGCGGAACGGGTGCGGTTGCCCTGGGCATCCACGACCTGTTCGCCGTCTTCCTTGCTGAAGGCGGATTTCTGGGGCGGAAGCAGATCCAGAACCTGTTCCGAAGGACGGCAGAGCCGCACGCCTTTCGGGCTGACCACGATGGGCCGGTTGATCAGGACCGGATGGGCCATCATCGCATCGAGCAGCGCTTCATCGGGCAGGGACGGGTCGCCCAGGCCAAGCTCGCCGTAGGGCGTGCCCTTCTCGCGCAGCAGGTCGCGGGGCGTGATCCCCATTCGGGCGATCAGCTGTTCCAGCATGGCGCGTGAGGGAGGCGTCTTCAGATACTCGATCACATGCGGCTCGATCTCGGCATTGCGGATCATCGCCAGCGTGTTGCGCGAGGTGCCGCAGTCCGGGTTGTGGTAGAGGACGACATCCATGGTCAGGCGCTTTCGGTCACGTTGCAGTCGCAGGCACAGCTCAACGCCGCAACAGCGGGTGCGCAGATCTCGGGGTGGCCCTGGCAGCAATCCTTCAAGAGGAAGCCCACAAGCCCGGCCAAAGCGGAATAGACGGCACTGTAGATGATGAAGCGGCCGTTGCGACGGGACCGGACCAGTCCGGCATGTTCGAGATGGGTCAGGTGAAAGGACAGCCGAGAAGTCGTCGCGCCGCCGAGAGCTTCGCCGATCGCGCCAGCGGCCATCCCTTCAGGACCAGCCTGCACCAGCAGGCACACCACGCGCAGCCGCGTCTCCTGAGACAGGGCTGCAAACGCAGCCAGAGCTTGAGGTTCATCCATCGAATCAACTCCTCAACCAATGATGATATATTGACTCGATCGTCGTGAAACCTCAAGGGGCTTCAGAAAAGGGCGTCAATGCAGCGATGCCGCGCATGGCAGCTAGGTCCCGGGTCGCAGTCGGCCCGCTTTATTGGATTTCCGTGTCCGCTTCGGCACGTCCAGCCTCCAGCGCCCTATAAACTGTCATGCGGGACACGCCGAAATCGCGCGCGATCCGTGCCTTGGATACGCCATCCGAGGCCAGCTTGCGGATCCTTGCATCGTTCACCTGCTTTTCGCGTCCCTTGTAGACGCCCTTGCTCTTCGCTGCCTCGATACCGGCGTGTGACCGGCACCGTTTTGTGGCGCTGTTTTGGTGCTTTTAGTTGGCCCGATGAAGAGTGTGGACATGGCAGCCTCGATGACGTCTTCGCTGATGGTGGTCCTCTCGTTGATGGCGAGAATGCGCTCGATCTGGTTGAAAAGACGCTGCAGCAGGCGAAAATTACCGCCGGTGATGCGCACGACGGAGGCAATAGCGCGATTATCGGTGAAATCGTCGGCGTCGAGCGCGAGGCCAAGTTTCTTCCAATGCCGCCGGAGCACGAAGGTCAGCTCCTCTCCTCGTAAAGGACTGTACTCGTGGGCAAGCCGACGCGGCTGTAAAGCTGGGCATAGCGTGCGAGGCTCTTCTCGATGCCGGGCATACCGGTGAAAGGTCATTCCGCGAAGGAGTGATGACGGCCGCCGGAAAACGCTGGTGGGTGCCTCGATGGCCGATACGCCGCTTTGCTCGGCCCTTCGGCAGCCCCATGCCCCTTCAATGGCTGGTGCCGTCGGAAAAGGTGATCTTGTTCCAGACGTTGTATTTCCCCGAAGGCTTGCGCATCGGCAGGCGCTTGACCTCCTCCAGCGTCCTAGCGTCGTAGATGATCAGGGCCCCGTCGTCCTCCCAGATGGACACAAGGGCGTATTTTCCGTCGCGCGTGAACTCGGTGTGGGCGGCGGTCTGGCCAGGGGCGGGGATCAATGTTCGGACGATTTCCAGCGTCTGCTTGTCGATGATGTGGATCTCGTCCTTGCGCTCGCTCATGAAGACATCGGCCCAGACATAGGGGGATGTCTCGTGGCTGCGCAGGAAGAAGCCGGGGCCGTGGGTGGGGATCTGCCTGACCAGCGTCCAGTCGGTCATGTCGATCACCGACAGCACGCCCTCGTTCAGGTGGGGCGTGGCCATGACCTTGTGACCGTTGCGGTCCCAGGTGATGCCCGATCCCAGATGCGGCATCCCGGGCAGCGGCAGTTCGGCCACCTTGCCGCCGCTGGTCAGGTTGATGACGACGCCCTTTGTCCCCTCGCGGTTGGTGCCGATCAGGTTCCTGTAGCCGGGATCGAAGAAGAAATCGTCCAGCGGTTCCCCGGTCGGGATGCGGCGGCGGGCGAACAGGCCCTGTTGCGCGCCGAAGGCCTCGGTCGCGCCCTTTTCATAGCTGTGGACATAGCCGTCGTGGAAGGGACCGGCATCGGGGTCGGTCGCGATTTCCCAGATCTCGGGGGCGTCCTTCAGGGCCAGGATGAAGCTGCGGCGGTCGGGCGCCTGATAGACGGCGCTGACACGACTGGGGGTGCCGTCGCGGGCCGTCACGTCGATGACCTTGACCGGCTCCAGCGTGTCGGTGGACAGGATCGTCAGCGTCTGCGGCAGGTAGTTGGCGACGGCCAGCCACTTGCCGTCATGGCTCATCGCGATGTTGCGGCTGTTGAGGCCCGCGCGGACGCGGCCCACCTCGGCCAGGGACCAGATGTCGTATTTCTGCACCCAGCCGTCGCGCGACATGATGAAGACGAAGCGTCCGTCGGGCGAGAACTTCGGGCCGCCATGGACCGCATAGGGCGTTGGGAAGCGGTCCAGAACCTCCAGCCGGTCGCCGTCCAGGACACTGACATGGTGATCACCGGTTTCCACGACCAGCGTGATGTTCATGGGATCGGCCTCGAAGACCGGGGCTGCGGCGGGGGTGTAGTCCCTGGCCATCTCTCGGCTGGCCTTGATGTCGGCGGTGGTCCAGGTCGGGGTTTCCGCCAGGGGTGCCTTGAGGAAGGCCACCAGGTCGCCGATCTGCTGCGCCGACAACTGGTCCTGGAACCCCGGCATCTGCGTCAGCGACCGGCCATGGGCGATGACTTGGTCGATGCCTCTGACCCGGCCCAACGTGTCGGGGATCAGCGCGGGCCCGGTGCCGCCTAGCCGGTCCCCGCCATGGCAGGCGGCGCAATGCGTGGCGTAGTCCTGCACTGGGTCGGCCAAGGCGCAGGCGGGGACCAGCAGCAGGGCGGCCAGCAGAAGGCCCTCTCTAGAAGAAACGATGCGCTGGATCATGGCTTTTCCCCCGGAACGGCGTGACGGCAAGGCGATCGGAGCCGTCATCGACCCCGATGGCGGCGTTGGACAGGTAACAGGCGGGATCCTCGGACCAGGGATCGCCGGTCAGTTGCAGCGCGCGGATGCGGGTGTTGCCGCCGCACACGTCCTTGAACGCGCAGGCGCCGCAGCGGCCCTTCAGCGGGCGCGGGCGCGTGCGCAGCGTGGCCAGCATCGGATCGTCGCCCGTCCACCACTGACTGAACGGCTTTTCCTTGACCGAACCCACCGTGTAGTCCGACCAGTAGGTGTCGGGATGCACCCTGCCCTGCGGGTCGATGTTGGCGACGCCAAGGCCGCTGGAATTGCCGCCCCAAGCCACCAGATGGTCGCGCAGTTGCGCCACGGCCTGCGCATCGAAATTGCGTTCCGCCCAGCGGATGAACCACACCGCGTCGGCGTCGTTGTTGCCGGTCACGATCTCCAGCGGGCGGCCCTTCGACAGGGTGTTCCAGCCGCGTTCGATCAGCAGGTCCATGGCCTGGCGGGTATGGGCATGCTCCTGATCCTCGGCCCGGTGCTTGTCACCCCGGCCCGCATAGACGAGGTGCGACAGATAGAACTTGTCCACGCCCTCGGCTTCGCACAGATCCAGCATGGCCGGCAGGTGATGGGCATTGTCGCGGGTGATGGTATAACGCAGGCCCACCTTGACGCCGCGCGCCTTGCAGGCCCGGACGCCCGCCAGGGCATTGTCGAAGGCGCCCTCGATCCCCCGGAACCAGTCGTTCGTGGCGCCAATGCCGTCCAGGCTGATGCCCACATAGTCGAAGCCAAGCGCGGCCACCCGGTCGGCCACGCCCGGATCGCCCAGCTTCGTGCCGTTGGTGGACAGCGACAGGTGGCGGAAATCAAGCTGCCGGGCGCGTTCGGCCAGTTCCCAGAAATCGAAGCGCGACAGCGGCTCGCCCCCCGACAGGATCAGCGCGGGGATGCGGAACGCGGACAGGTCGTCTAGAACGCCCATGGCCTGGTCATGCGTCAGTTCGCCGGGGAACACATGGTCCGACGACACGGTATAGCAATGGCGGCACTTGAGGTTGCAGGTGCGCGTCAGGTTCCAGATCACCACCGGCTTGACGCTGCCCGGTGTGCCGCGACGGACGACCGGGGTGGGTTGCAGCAACTGGTGCATGTATTGGGTCAGGCGGAACATCGCGTCCCCTTTCAATCGTC
The DNA here is from genome assembly GCF_009708075.1 of Paracoccus lichenicola. Taxonomy (GTDB): domain Bacteria; phylum Pseudomonadota; class Alphaproteobacteria; order Rhodobacterales; family Rhodobacteraceae; genus Paracoccus; species Paracoccus lichenicola. The sequence goes on from NZ_WMBT01000019.1 coordinate 18,466, forward strand.
GCGCAGGCGCAGCCCGGTCTTCTTCAGGATGCGCGTGGAATACAGGATGTCGTGGTCCCGGCAGGCGTCGCCCAGGATCGCCGAGACTTCGGCGCGCTTGGCCTCGACCTCGGCCCGGCTTTCGCCGTGCAGCATGGCGAACAGGTTATAGGACCATTGGGGCAGCGCGCGCGGGCGCCAGTAGCAATGGGTGACGAAGGGCAACGCGCCGATGCGCGCGCCCAGGTCCGAGATGCGGTCGTCCGCCACGTCCCACACGCTCATCCCGTTCGCGGTCATGCCCAAGGCATAATGGTTGGGCGCCACGGCGATGCGGCGGATGACGCCGCGTTGCTGCATGGCGGCCAGGCGGGCGATGACCTGCGCTTCGGACAGGCCCAGGGTCGCGGCGATTTTGGCATAGGGTTCGGGCACCAGCGGCAGCCCCGCTTGCGTGGCCTGCACGATGCGGCGGTCGGTGGGATCAAGGGGGGCGGCATCCAGCGTCATGCCTGCACCCGGAAGCCGATGAAGTATTCCTCAAGTTTCGGAAACAGCATGACCCTCAGTCCCGTCTCGTGTTCGATGGCGCGGGCGGTGCGGTCGATGCCGTCCGGGGTGGCGGTGGCAAGGACGAACCACATGTTCAGCGCGTGCGTGCGTTCATAATTATGCGCGACCTCGGGATGCGCATTGACCTGGGTCATCACGGCGTCGAAACGGTCGGGCGGCACGGCCATGGCGCAAAGGCAGAAGGCCCCGCCCATGGCGGCGGCGTCGAAGAAGGGACCAAAGCGGGTGATCGCGCCGATGTCGCGCAGCCGGGCCAGCCGGGCGATCAGGTCCGCCCCGGTGATGCCCAAGGCCGCGCCCGCGTCGTCAAAGGGCCGGGGGGTCAGGGAAAAGGCGTCCTGCAACGCATTCAGGATCGCGCGGTCGGTCGCGTCCAGGGTGTCGGGCGGCAGGACGGTGCGGGCAGGGCGGGTCATGCGGCCTCGATCAGCGCACCGCGCTGCTTGAAACATCGGGTGGAGAACAGGATCTTATGCGGCGTCCCCGCCAAGTCCGGCAGGGCGCGGGCGCGGTCCAGCACCGCCAAGGCCTCAGGGCGCGAGCGGGCGTGGATCATGCAGAACAACGGCCAGTCCCACAGGCCCTGCACCGTGCGGCGCTGATAGCACAGCGTCACGCCCGGCACCTGCGACAGCGCAAGGCCAGCAGATTCGATGTCTTGGGGCAGCCGCCAGACCACCATCGCGTTCGCCGCCCAGCCAAGCGCACGGTGGCGCACGATCACGCCCACGCGGGTCAGGATGCGGGCATCGGCCATCGCCCTGACGCGGGCGATGATCGCGGCCTCTGGGCGGCCAAGCCGCCGCGCCAGAGCGGCGAAGGGCGCGGGCACAAGCGCCAGCCCCTCGGACAGGGCCTGCATCAGCGGCCGGTCGTCCTCGCGCAGCGCGCCCATGTCCGGGGCGCGGTCGGGCGCCAGGGGCTGCCGGGGCCCGCGCAGGCGGAAACCAAGGTCGATGTTGAAGGGCCGCACCAGCGGCAGGGACAGGACCGGCAGGCCCGCCGCGCCCTCGATCCGTGCCAATGAGGCCGCAAGGTTTGCCTCCGAGGGCGCGGTGGCGACGAACCACAGGTTCCAGCGATCCTCGCGCAGGTAGGAGTGGTTCACGCCTGGCTCGGCCCCCACGATGGCGGCGACATCCTCGATCCGGGCCTCGGGGATCGCCAGCGCGGCCAGGGTCGAGACGCCCGCCGTGTTCGGGCGGCAGGTGGCCCCGACGCGGCTGATCCGGCCCCAATCCTGCAGGCGGGTCAGGCGGTCCAGAACGTCGGCCTCTGTCGTGCGCAAGATATCGGCCATCGCGGCGAAGGGGCGCGAAACCAGCGGCAGGTCGCGCTGGAAGTCGTCCAGCAGCCGGGTGTCCAGGCAGTCGGGCGCCAGTTCCATCATAGCCCGGTCCTGTGGGCGCGGGCGGTGAAGAAGATGCCGGAGGGCGCCTGCGCCCCGATCTCGCCCAGCTTTTGATAGGTGCGGGTGTCGTAGATCACCACCTTGTCGTCGTCGCGCGCGGACAGCCAGACCTCCCGCCCGCGCGGGGTGAATTCCATGTGCAGGATGCCTGCGCCGGGGTGCAGCGTCCGCTTGACTTGCCGTGTCACGCTGTCGATGACCTCCACAGTGCCGTTGTCGGGGGTGGCGAAGTTCACCCACAGTTCGCGCCCGTCGGGGCGGGCGGTGACGAAGACGGGCTGGCCCGCGACGGGGGTGCGTCCGGTTTCCCGGCCGCTGGCGGCATCGGCCCACAGCACCTGGTGCAGCCCCACGGCAGGCAAGGCATAGGTTGCACCCGCCAGCGTCCAGCCCTGCAGATGCGGCATCTTGTAGACCGGCAGGTCGGGCTGGTTCCTGCCATAGTCGGGCAGGATGCGGCGCGGCTGCGGGGGATCCTGCCACAGGTCGATGGTGGTCAGCCCCTTTTCGCCGAACAGCCCGACGATGAAGGTCCGTCCGTCCGCCGTCATCAGCGCGTCATAGGGATTGGCGCCCACCCCTTCGATGCGCGTGACCCGAGGGTTGGCCGGGTCAGCGGAATGATCTAGCACCCAGACCTCGCCCGTGTCCCAGGTCGCCACGGCGAAGCGCGATCCCGGCGCATCGGCCAGGCCCACGGTCTTCGATCCCATCGGCACGTCGGCCACGGGGTCCAGCGTTTCCGCGTCAAAGACCTTGACCCCGCCGGGTTCGTAATTTGACACGGCGACTAGCCGCCCATCGTCCGAAATGGCCCCCCCGATGGCATTGCCCGCCTGCACCACGCGCCTGTCCAACCGGCAGGCCAGGATATCCACCTTGGACAGCCCGCCGTCGCGGCCGAAGACATAGGCGAAGCGTTCGTCCGGAGAGAATGTCAGCGAGGCATGGGACAGGTCGCCCAGGCCCTCAACCCGGCAGAGCGCCGCGTGGTCGGACTGATCGACGACCAGGACCGACCCGGAGGCCCGCTCGATCACGACGCCCAGGTCGCCGGTGCCGCGCGGTTCCCCGGCGGGCGCCGCAAGCGGCAGGACCAGCGCAAGGGCGGTCAGGCAGGCGCGGATCATTCGGTCTTCTCCTTCAGCAGGTATTCGGCGATCCACAAGGCCTCGGCCTCGGTCAGCAAGGGTCGCCAGGGCGGCATCGCGGTGCCCGGCACGCCGTCTAGGATGATCGCGGCGAGGGTCTGGGGATCGCGCCCGGCCAGGGCCTCGGGCGTGATCGGACGGCCAAGGCCGCCCTTCATCGTCAGCCCGTGGCAAGATCCGCAGTCCTGGACCACCATGTGTTCCAACTGCGCCTGCCGTTCGGGGGCGATCCCCACGGCACCGGCCACGGCAAGGACGGCGATCAGCCAAGGCTCAGCCATGGCCCACCAGGCGCAGATGCGCGGCCCGCAGTTCGCGCGGCAGCGGCAGGGCGGCGCTTGCGTAAAGCCCGGCGACATGGCCAACGATGAACAGCACGGGCGCCTCCAGGGGCGTGCGGGCCAGGTCGGCGCCGATCTGCGCCAGGGTCGAGGGCATCCGCATCTCTCGCGGGGTGGTGGCATGGGCAACAGCCAGCACCGGCAGGTCCACCGGCATCCCGGCAGCGATCAGCCAGGCCGCGATCTCGGCCATGTTGGCCGCGCCCATATAGACGACCAGGGTGGTGTCGGGATCGGCCAGCCCCTGCCAGTCCAGATCCAGCGCGGCATCGCGCGCGCGGTGGCCCGTGACATAGCGCACCCCCGTCGCAAGCCCGCGATGGGTCAGCGGCACCCCGGTCGAACACGCGGCCCCCTGCGCCGCCGTGATCCCGGGCACATAGGCATAGGGAATTCCGGCGGCGGCCAGGTGTTCGGCCTCCTCGGATCCGCGCCCGAAGATCAGCGGATCGCCCCCCTTCAGGCGGATGACGTCGTGGCCTTCGCGGGCCAGGTCGGCCAGCATCCGGTTGATCCGGTCCTGGGGAACGGAATGAAGGCCCGCCGCCTTGCCGACCGGGATGCGGCGGGCGGCGGGGGGCGTCAGCGCCATGATCTCGGGGCTGACCAGCCGGTCATGGACCACCACGGCGGCCGCCTGCAGCAGGCGCAGCGCGCGGACCGTCAGAAGGTCGGGATCGCCCGGTCCCGCGCCGATCAGGTAAACCTTGCCCGCCATGTCCGTGGTCCCTTGCATCAAAAGGCTGGGGTGAGGGTCCGGGCGCGCAGCGTGATGGCCGCGCGCCCGCCTGGCGGTCAGTAGATGTCGCCCTGGGTGTTCTTGACGTTGAACTTGCCTGTGGGCGTCACAAGGCGCGGATCCTTGATGACGTGCTTCAGTTCCAGCGTCTTGTCGTCCACCACGACGATGGCCGATTCCTGGTCCTTGCCGTTCCAGACCGAGAACCAGACCTCGGTACCGGCGGCGTTGAATTCGCCCTGGACGACGCGCGGTTGGCCTTCGGCGATCCCGGCCCATTCGGTGATGGGCAGCGTGACGATATCGGGGTCGGACCCGTCGCCCTTCATCTCGTCGATCTTGAACACCGCGACCGAACCGGAAATGGACGGCTCGGGGTTCAGCGTCGCGTCCACATACAGGTGGTTCGACCCCGGATAGGTCTTCACGAACAGCGATCCGCCGCCAAGCGCGGGGAAGCTGTCCACGATCTTCCAGGCGTTGTCGGCATGGCCTTCGGGATCGGTGCCGATCAGCGCCACCGAATCGTCGCCCAGGTGCGAGGTCGCCCAGACCGGCCCGAAGGTCGGGTGGACGAAGTTCGCGCCTCGGCCCGGATGCGGGGTCTCGCCGCCGGTTTCGGTGATGGCTTCCAGCTCGCCGTCCTTGGTGTCGATCACCACCAGCTTGCCGCGCGCGTTGGCCGCCGTGATGAAATACCGCTTGGTCGAATCCAGGCCGCCGTCGTGCAGGAAGCGTTCGGCCTCGATCTCGGTGATCTTGAGGTTCTTCAGGTCGGTGTAATCGACCAGCTGGATCTTGCCGGTTTCCTTGATGTTGACCAGGAACTCGGGCCGGAAATGCGACGACAGGATCGCCGCCACGCGGGGTTCGGGGTGATAGGTTTGTTCGTCATAGATGTTGCCGCGCGTGGACACGATCTTCAGCGGCTCCAGCGTGGCGCCGTCCATGATGACGTATTGCGGCGGCCAGTAGGCCCCGGCGATGACGTATTTGTCCTCCCATCCCTCCATCTTGGATGTCTCGACCGAACGGGCCTCGGCGCCGATCTTGATGGTGGCCACGATGGACGGGTCTTCCATCCACAGGTCGATCATGTCCACCTTGCCGTCGCGCCCGATCACCAGCAGATAGCGGCCCGAGGCCGACATGCGGCTGATATGGACGGCATAGCCGGTGTCCAGCACCTTCTTGATTTCATAGGTGCTGCCGTCGATCAGCGCGATCTGGCCCGCGTCGCGCAGCGTGACCGAGAACAGGTTGTCCAGATCCCAGTCGTTCATCTTCTCGGTCGGGCGATCCTCGGGCGGGGTCACGACCTGCCAGGACGCCTTCATCTCGGGCATGCCCCATTCGGGCGGGCTGGCTGGATCCTGCATGACGTAGCGGGTCATCAGATCGACCTGGCGTTCGTCCAGTTGCCCCGAGGTGCCCCAGTTCGGCATCCCGGCGGGCGATCCGTATTCGATGAAGGTCTTGAGATAGTCATAGCCCAGCTCGCGCGTCAGGTCGGGCGTCAGCGGCTTGCCGGTCGCGCCCTTGCGCAGCACGCCATGGCAGCCCGCGCAGCGTTCGAAATAGATGGTGTTGGCTTCGCTGAACTCTTCCTGGTTCATGGCGGGCACGCCTTCGGGGGCACCGGGCACCGCGATCTGTTCCTGGCCCAGCGTTGTCAGGGACGGTTCGTACTGGTCCTGGGGCTTCGAGGTGTGATCCTGGACCTCGGATTTCGTCGTGGCTTGCTCCTCGGTCGGCAGCCGGGCGCCCTCGGACCGGGGCAGTTCCTGCACCTCGGTCTCGGGTCCGGCCTTGGGACCGGTGACTTGGTTCAGGTCGGCATTGTTTTCGACGGTGGCGTCCTGGGCAGGGTCGGCAGCCGGGGCGTCAGCGGTCTGGGCCGCTGCAAGGCCGGCGCTGAACACCAGGGCCAAAGCCGCAGACGCCAGAAGCGACATCCTGGCTGGTTTCGCTGGGAACTTCATCATTCTCTCCATCCTGCGGGTGAGGCAGGGGGAACGTTAACGGCTGCGTGAGGCCTGTCCTTGACTTTGGTTAAGGCTCCTTGCGGGAAACTGCGCAAACCTGTCGGACGAACGCCTGCTGCGGCGCCTTGCCGCGCCTGAAACCCCGCAGGACGCCTCCGGGACCATTCATGAACCTGCCAGCCCTTTCCTGCCGCATTGCCCGCGCCGCGTGTCTGGCGCTTGCGGTCCTGGCGCTGCAGACCCCCGCCACTGCCGTGGCCCAGGACGCGATCGCCCCCGCCACGCCCGACGCGTCCCTGGCGGCGGCCCTGTTCGGGATGCCGCCCGGCAGCGCGCCGGGGCTGACCCGGCAGGAAACCCCGGTGCCGGGCTGGACGGTCGCGGCGGATGGCCGCACCTTGGGCCTGATCGGCTCGACGTGGGAGCTTGCGGGCTCGACCGGCTATTCGGGCCGGCCCCTGGACGTGCTGGTCGCGGTCGCCCCGGACGGGCGGGTGGCCGGTGCCCGGCTGATGCGCCACGCCGAACCCGTGCTGACGCTGGGCATCTCGGACAGCGATATCGCCGCCTATGTGGACGGCTTTCGCGGCTATGACACGACGCGCCCTGCTTCCGACGCCGGGGTGCCCGACGTGATCTCCCGCGCGACCGTCTCGACCGGGGTGATCCGCGACGGCATCCTGCGCAGCGCCCGCATCCTAGCCGGGGCGCAGGCCGAAGGGGGGGTGATCGACCGCGTGGCCCATGCCCCCGCCGACTGGGCCGCGCTGGAAGGGATGGGCGCGCTGTCCCACGCCCGCGTGACGATGGCCCAGGCGGCAGCCGCCATGCCCGACGCCCGCCCGCCCATCGCGCCCTCGGACGCGCCCTGGTTCGAGATGTGGGCGGGCGTGATCGACACCCCGACCGCCGGGCGCAACCTGCTGGGCCAGGGGCGGCTGACCGAGATCGCAGGCAGCCTGGAACCGGGCGAGGCGCTGCTGGGCCTTTTCTCGCGCGGGCTGCAATCGCATCGCGGCACCGAATACCGGCGCACGGGGCGGTTCGACCGCATCGCCATCGCGCAGGACGGCATCCGGCTGGTGCCTGCGGCGGATGCCTTCACGTCGGTCCCCCGGCTGGCCATCGCGGGCGCGCCCGCGTTGAAGGAACGCAGCGTCTTCCGCTTCAACGCCGACCCGGACGCGGGCGGCATCGACCTGACCCGGCCCTTCCGCGTCACCGTCACCACCACCCGCCAGGGCCAGGGGAGCGTCCTGACCCTGCCCGTCATCGCCGAGGTTTCGCTGCCCCCCGCCTTCCGCATCGCCGCGCCCGAACCCGAGTCCCCCCTGTGGCAGCGGTTCTGGGTGGAAAAGCGCCCGCAGATCGCCTTCGTGGGGGCCATGCTGGCGGTGCTGGGCCTGATCCTGTTCGCGCAGGAATGGCTGGTGCGCCGCCCGCTGTTGTGGCGGCGGTTGCGGCTGGTCTATCTGGCAACGACGCTCGTGGTGCTTGGCTGGGGCCTTGGCGCGCAGTTGTCGGTCGTGCAGGTGATCGCCTTCCTGCACGCCCTGCTGTTCGGCTTCCGCTGGGAAACCTTCCTGATCGCCCCCCTGGTCTTCGTCCTGTGGTCGGCGGTGGCCCTGGGGATGCTGTTCTGGGGACGAGGCGTCTTCTGCGGCTGGCTGTGCCCCTTCGGCGCGTTGCAGGAACTGACCAACGCCGCCGCCCAAAGGCTGGGCATCCGGCAGATCGCCGTCCCCCAAGCCCTGCACGAGCGCCTGTGGGTCATCAAGTACACCTTGTTCGTGGCCCTTGTCGCGCTGTCGTTTTACTCCATGGAACGCGCCCTGATCATGGCCGAGGCCGAGCCCTTCAAGACCGCCATCAGCCTGCGCTTCCTGCGCCCCTGGCCCTTCGTGCTGTATGTGGTCGTGCTGATCGGCGCGGGCCTCTTCATCGAGCGGTTCTATTGCCGATACCTGTGCGCCCTGGGCGCGGGCCTTGCGCTGCCCGCCAAGCTGAAGATCTTCGACTGGCTGAAACGCCGCCCGCAATGCGGGCGCGAATGCCGGCTGTGCGAGACGAAATGCACCGTGGGGGCCATCGACCCGCTGGGGCGCATCAATGCCAACGAATGCGTGCTGTGCCTGCGCTGCCAGGTCATCATGAACGACGACGCGACCTGTCCCGTCCTGAAACGCCGCGCGCGTGGCGGCGGCACGCCCGTTCCCACGGCCCCCGCATCCCCGCCCGTGCCGCCGCCGCTGCAACCGACGCAAGTGCCCGCAGGCGCCCATGACGGCGCGGCGGACCGCCAGCCGCCGTCCTTCCGGTCCCCGCAGGTGACGCCATGACAACCGCTGCCTTCAACCGCCGCCGCTTCCTGGCCCTGTCCACCTGCGCCCTGGCCGTTCCCGCCCTTGCCGGGGACTGCCACCGCTGGCAGGGCGTGGCCCTGGGCGCGGACGTGGCGCTGACGGTCCAGGGCGGCACCCCTTCTGCAGCCCGCGCCTTCTTCGCCGAGGCCGTCCGCAGCCTGCGCAGCATTGAGCAGCAGTTTTCCCTGTTCACCGGGTCCGAACTGCGGCGCCTCAATGCCCTTGGGCAGTTGCCCCACCCCTCGCCCGACATGCTGACGGTGCTGCATCTTGCCGGGCAGGTGCACGAGGCGACCGGCGGTGCCTTCGATCCCACCGTGCAGCCCTTGTGGCAGGCGCGCAGGCTTGGGCAGGACGAAGGGGCCGCCCGCGCCCTGATAGGCTGGGCGGATGTCCACCTTCACCCCGATCAGATCCGCTTGACCCGTCCCAGCATGGCGCTGACGCTGAACGGCATCGCGCAGGGCTTTGCCGCCGACCGCCTGGCCGAGGTCGCCGCGCGCCATGGCCTGACCGAGGTGCTGATCGACGCGGGCGAGTTGCACGCCCTGGGTACCACCCCCTGGAACGCACGGATCGAGGCGCCCGGCGGCCATGTCCTGCGCGACTTGGCGCTGCGCGACCGGGCGCTGGCGACCTCGGCCGCCTTTGGCACCCGGATCGGACCGGGGGAAGACCGCGCGCATATCGTCGGACCGGCAGGCCAGGAACCCCGCTGGAGCGTGGTTTCGATCAGCGCGGACAGCGCGATGCTGGCCGACGCGCTGTCAACCGCGGCGGTCCTGATGACCCGTCCGGCAATCGACAAGGCTCTGTCCGCATTCCCCGGCACACGGATCGAGGCATTGGTCGCCTGACTGCATGAAGCATCGCATGACCCCCCTGACCCGCACCTGGACCCTGCTGCTTGCGCTGAGCGCCGCCACGGTGCTGCTGGTCCCGATGCCGGGGCGGGCGGCGATGGCGGGGTTGCTGGTGCTGGCCTGGCTGAAGGCGCGGGTGATCCTGGGGGGCTTTTTGCACCTGCGCGCGGCGCCGGGCTGGCTGGCGGCGCTGACGGTGCCGCTGGCCTTGTGGCTGGCGGCGATCTGGGGGTTGTCGGCCTTGTCCTTCAGATGACGCGGTTCATCGCGCCGAAGGCCTCGGCCTGGGCCAGCTCCTCCAGCCGCGACACCGAGGCGATGGCGGCGCTCGACTGGTTCACCCGCACGCCGAGGTCCCGCAGGCGGGCGAAGGCGCGCGACAGGCTTTCGGGCTTCATGCCCAGACGGCCCGCGATCAGCGCCTTGTCATAGGGCAGCACCACGGTCGCGCTGTCGGCGCCCGGCGGGCACAGTTCCAGCAGGAACTCGGCCACCCGCTGCGCGCCGGAGCGGGCCTTCAGCTGCTCGATCTGCTCGACCAGGCCCTGCAGGTGCATGAAGACCGCCGACAGGATCGAGATCGCCGCCTCGGGGTGGGTCTTCAGCAGGTCCAGGACCGCATGGGCGGGCACCGCGATCAGCTCGCAACCCGTTACCGCCTCGGCGGACACGGGATAGGCCGCCTGGCGCAGCGCCATCGGCTCGCCGAAGCTCTGGCCGCGCGTCATCACGCCCACCACGGCCTCGGCCCCGTTGGGCGCGATGCGGTAAAGCTTGATCCAGCCTTCCGCGACGATGTGGATCGCGGTGGCGTCGTCGCCATGCTGGAACAGCACCTGCCCGCGATCAAGGCGCAGGACATGGGCCGCGTCCAGCAGCAGGCCGGACAGGTCGGGGGGAAGCGAGGCGAAAAGCCGCGACTGGCAGGCGATCCGGCGATGCGCGGTCGAGAGTTTCCTGCTCATCGGGTCGGGCCTTTCGGTGGGGGCGGCCGGGGAACCGGCCCTTGCGGGGGACAGGGACCAAACCCCCGTCCCCCGCGGATGTTCCGGGATCACTGGACCTGGGCGAGTTCCGCGTCCATGCGCTCGCGGGCCTTTTTCGCCATCTTGGCGGTCTTGGCGGCATCGACGTTGGCGGGTGCGTCGCCCACTTGGATCAGGCCGACCATGCCCATGGCGAAATGCGGCGTGCACTTGACGCCGTAAAGGCCGGGTTCGGTCACGGTCAGGGTGTATTCCTCGTTCATCTTGCTTTTGAACGGCTCGACGCCCGCGGGCAGGATGTCCTTGATGGCCTCGACGTTGTGGCTCTTGTCGGTGGGGATGAAGTGGACCGTGTCGCCGGGCGCGGCCTTCACGAAGGCCGGCTCGAACACCATCATCCCGGCCTCGCCCTTGTTGAGCATGTGGACCTCGTGCTCGGCGGCAAGGCCGGGAACGGCCAGGGCGAGAAGGAAGGCGGGGGCGGCGAGGAAGGGAAGGCGTGTCATCTGTGGTCTCCTGGATGGGCGGACCGGTCGCGGCCCGTTGCCCAGGGGTTTAGGCCTGTTCAGAGGCCGCCACTTTGATCGAACGCAAACAGGGCAACGGGTTTCAGTCCTCGGGATCGGCGATCCGGGCCAGGCCCGCGGCATCCACAACCGTCAGCTTCTGGCGCCCGCCCTCGACCAGGCCCTGCCCTTCCCAGGACGACAAAAGGCGCGACACGGTGTGCAGCGTGGTGCCCGTCATCTCGGCAATGTCCTGGCGGGTGCGGCGCCAGTCGCGCCCCGCACCGGCCTGATCAGAACGCCCCTGCCTCGATCCGGTCGGGGGTCCAGGGCGGGTCCCAGGTCAGCGCCACGCTGGCCCGGGTCACGCCCGGCACCGCCGCCACGGCGGCCTCGGCGCCGGCACGCAGCATCTCGGACAGGGGGCAGCCGCGGGTGGTGGTGGTCAGGGTGACGGCGGCGGAGCCGTCCTGGACCGCCACGTCATAGACCAGCCCCATGACCACCAGGTCGCGCCCGGTTTCCGGGTCCACCACCCCGCGCAGCGCGGCGATGACCGCCGCCCGCAGATCCTCAGCCACCATGCGCCCCCCGGTCCACCCCGCCCGCCCGCACCAGCAGCCG
>NZ_WMBT01000001.1 GCF_009708075.1 Paracoccus lichenicola
CGTTGGCCGCCCGCATCACGCGGATCGCAATCTCGCCACGGTTCGCAATCAGGATCTTCTGAAACATCGCGCGGTCCCCTTTCGACTTTGCGCGGCAGACTAGCAATGCCGCAGCGCAGCGCAAGCGCCACCATGCACCCGTTGCCACAAAAGGTTTACGCAGGGTCGTGTTCGCCTGATGTTCCCATTCTGCGGTTGCTTTTTGGCCCGTTCTCCCTATGTGATGCCCTTGGTCGGCCAGGGACATGTCATGGAACAGAAGTTCATCGAGGTGCGCGGCGCGCGCGAGCATAACCTGAAGGGCGTGGACATGGACATCCCGCGCGACAAGCTGGTGGTCATCACCGGTCTGTCGGGTTCGGGCAAATCCTCGCTGGCCTTCGACACGATCTATGCCGAAGGGCAGCGGCGTTACGTCGAAAGCCTGTCGGCCTATGCGCGCCAGTTCCTGGACATGATGGGCAAGCCCGACGTGGACCACATCACCGGCCTGTCCCCCGCCATCAGCATCGAGCAAAAGACGACCAGCAAGAACCCCCGGTCAACCGTCGGCACGGTCACGGAAATCTACGACTACCTGCGGCTGCTGTTCGCCCGCGCGGGCACGCCATACAGCCCCGCCACCGGCCTGCCGATCGAGGCGCAGCAGGTCCAGGACATGGTGGACCGGATCATGGAGATGCCCGAGGGCACGCGCGCCTATCTGCTGGCCCCCATCGTCCGCGACCGCAAGGGGGAATACCGCAAGGAATTCCTGGAGCTTCGCAAGCAGGGTTTCCAGCGTGTCAAGGTGAACGGCCAGTTCCACGAACTGGACGAGCCGCCGACCCTGGACAAGAAGTTCCGCCACGACATCGACGTGGTGGTGGACCGCATCGTCGTGCGCGAAGGGCTGGAAACGCGCCTGGCCGATTCGCTGCGCACGGCGCTGGATCTGGCCGACGGCATCGCCATCGTGGAAACCGCCGCCGATGAACCGGAACGCACCACCTTCAGCGAGAACTTCGCCTGCCCGGTCAGCGGCTTCACCATCCCGGAAATCGAGCCGCGGCTGTTTTCCTTCAACGCCCCCTATGGCGCCTGCCCGGTTTGCGATGGCCTGGGTGCGGAACTGTTCTTTGACGAACGGCTTGTCGTGCCCGATGCCGCGCTGTCGGTGGAAAAGGGTGCCATCGCCCCCTGGGCCAAGTCGAAATCCGCCTATCTGACGCAGACGGTCAACGCGCTGGCCAAGCATTACGGATTCGACAAGAAGACCCCTTGGAAGAACCTGCCCGAGGACGTGCAGCGCATGTTCCTGCACGGTTCGGGAGCCGAGGAGATCGTGTTCCGTTTCGACGACGCGGGCCGTGTTTACAACGTCAGCCGCGTGTTCGAGGGCGTGATCCCCAACATGGAACGCCGGATGCGCGAATCCGACAGCGCGTGGGTGCGCGAGGAGTTCGAGCGGTATCAGAACAACCGCCCCTGCGGCGCCTGCCACGGCTATCGCCTCAAGGACGAGGCCCTGGCGGTCAAGATCGCCGGCAACCACATCGGCCAGGTCGTGGAACTGTCGATCAAGGAGGCGCTGGCCTGGATCCAGGCCGCGCCGCAGCACCTGAGCAAGCAGAAGAACGAGATCGCCCACGCCATCCTCAAGGAAATCCGCGAACGGCTGGGCTTTCTGGTGAACGTGGGCCTGGACTACCTGACGCTGAGCCGCGCGGCGGGCACGCTGTCGGGCGGCGAAAGCCAGCGGATTCGCCTTGCAAGCCAGATCGGGTCAGGCCTGACCGGCGTTCTGTACGTGCTGGACGAACCCTCGATCGGCCTGCATCAGCGCGACAACGACCGCCTGCTGGACACATTGAAGGGCCTGCGCGATCAGGGCAACTCGGTCATCGTGGTGGAACATGACGAGGACGCGATCCGCCATGCCGATTACGTCTTCGACATGGGTCCGGGCGCGGGCGTGCATGGCGGCACCGTGGTCAGCCAGGGCACGCCCGACGAGATCGCCGCCGATCCGGCCAGCCTGACGGGCCAGTACCTGTCGGGCGCGCGAGAGATCGCGTTCAGCGACGAACGCCGCACCGGCAACGGCAAGGTCGTGACGGTGGTCAAGGCCACCGGCAACAACCTCAAGGACGTGACGGCGGAATTCCCGCTGGGCAAGTTCGTCTGCGTCACCGGGGTCTCGGGCGGCGGCAAGTCCACGCTGACGATTGAAACCCTGTTCAAGACCGCCAGCCTGCGCCTGAACGGCGCGCGCCAGACCCCCGCGCCGTGCGAGACGATCAAGGGGCTGGAGCATCTGGACAAGGTGATCGACATCGACCAGCGGCCCATCGGCCGCACGCCCCGGTCGAACCCCGCGACCTATACCGGCGCCTATACCCCCATCCGCGACTGGTATGCGGGCCTGCCCGAATCCAAGGCGCGCGGCTACAAGCCCGGCCGGTTCAGCTTCAACGTCAAGGGCGGACGCTGCGAGGCCTGCCAGGGCGACGGCGTCATCAAGATCGAGATGCACTTCCTGCCCGATGTCTACGTCACCTGCGAGACCTGCAAGGGCAAGCGATACAACCGCGAGACGCTGGAGGTGCAGTTCAAGGGCAAGTCCATCGCCGACGTGCTGGACATGACGGTCGAGGACGCGCAGGGCTTCTTTTCCGCCGTGCCCGCCATCCGCAACAAGATGGACGCGCTGATGGAGGTGGGCCTTGGCTACGTCAAGGTCGGCCAGCAGGCCACCACCCTCTCGGGCGGCGAGGCGCAGCGGGTCAAGCTTGCCAAGGAACTGTCCCGCCAGTCCACCGGCAAGACGCTGTACATCCTGGACGAACCTACCACAGGCCTGCATTTCGAGGACGTGCGCAAGCTGCTGGAGGTGCTGCACCGGCTGGTCGATCAGGGCAACACGGTGGTGGTGATCGAACACAACCTGGATGTCATCAAGACCGCCGACTGGATCATCGACATCGGTCCCGAGGGCGGCGACGGCGGCGGGCGCATCGTGGCCGTTGGCACGCCCGAGGACGTGGCGAAGATCCCCGACAGCCACACCGGGCGCTATCTGGCGCCAATGCTGCGGCCCGCGCGGGTCCGCGCGGCGGAATAGGTCAGTCCGGCACGACCCGCTGCACCATGCAGCCCGAGGCGTCGGGGCCATGATCCTGCGCCTCGGGCGGCAGCTCGAACCCGGCGCAAAGGCGCAGCGTGTCGGGCGCGACCTGCTCGATGCGATACGGGGCGCCCGTGAAGGGATCGGCCAGCCGGGGCGTCATCGGACAGGCCTCGGTCGGGGTAGGATCGGTGCCCACCCGGCCCGCCTGCTGCGCCTTGCAGGCCAGCAGCGACTGGATCTCGGACAGGTCGCGCTGGCGCGCCTGGTCGCGCCGTTCCGCCCGGCCCTGCGCAGGTCCGCCGGTCGCGATGATCCCCGCGGCCAGCACCGCCAGCGACAGCGCGGCCAGCGCCCGGACGAACCAGCGCCTAGCCATCCAGATCCTCGCGGTAACAGGCCGCGACCAGCAGGCCCATGACGGCCACCAAGGCGCATTTCGCGGCCAGGCGCGGCGTCAGGTCGCCCGACAGGAAGGCATGAACGACCGACACGGCATCGCCCAGCAGCACCAGCGCGGCGGCAAGGATCGTGACCGAGGCGAAGACCCGGCGCGCCTGCGACCGGCGGCGTTGTTCGCCCCGCCCCAGGCGGCGGGCCATGCGGTGGTCCAGCACCACGAACAGCGGCAGGACGGCCAGGATGGCGGCGATGGAAAACCGCATGGACCACCGGTCCGGCAGGGCGCTGTCCGCGCCATCGGGGATGGCCCCGTCGATCAGCTGGAAACCAAGCCGCAGGACATGGAAGCACAGCAGCACCAGGGCGATCATCAGCAGCGCATACAGCATCGCCTCGCGCGCCGAGACATAGGGCCGGGGACGCGGCACCGGCGGCAGATCGCCCCCGCCCTGCCAGGCGGCCATCGCGCCGTCAATTTCTGGCGCGGTCCAGCCGGCCCCTTGCAGGGCCTCGCGGATGCGCGGCCCGTCGTGCCCGCCGGCCAGGGCGTCACGCACGAATTGTGAAAGCGGCTCGCCAGCGGCCACGGCCTTCCCCCCACTGCTGGCGGCCAGGTTCGCGCGGTTCGGCAAGGCCTGTCAACGGGCCGGAAAATTTCCGCCTGCCAGATGATTTTTCCTCTTGCACCCCCCGGCGCAGTCCCATAAATCACCGCTCACCGAAGGCGAGACGAAGCGCCGACGGAACGGATGCGGGCGTAGCTCAGGGGTAGAGCATAACCTTGCCAAGGTTAGGGTCGTGAGTTCGAATCTCATCGCCCGCTCCAAAACGAAAAGGCCGGACCTTCGGGTTCGGCTTTTTTGTTTTGTCCATACAAAAAGGTTCGACCAGAGGTTGCAGAATCTGCAAGGGCGTTTATGGTCGCCCGCAAAGGCTCTGGCCTGATCACCGTTGAAACGAAAACACGAACACTATCAGGCCAGAGCTTAAGCGGGCGTCCCGGAAACCCATTACCCAAGGCACAAGACGGCACGGCTGTCCCGCTTTCCAGCGTGCCGTTAACCAACCGGGATAAGCCAGCATCCCCGATTGGCTTTACACTGTCAAGTTGAGCGATGATCACGATGCCGATGCGCGGAGATCTGCCCAGACTGTTGATCGAAGCCGGACTGGCCCTTCTGGACGAGGAAGGCGCCGAGGGGCTGACGCTGCGCCGGGTCGCCGCCCGCGCAGGCGTATCCCATGCCGCGCCTGCCCATCACTTCAACGGACTGCCCGGCCTGCGCACGGCCATCGCCACCGAGGGGTTCTGCAGCTTTCTGCATGAACTGGTCAGCGCCCGTGATGCCCTGCCGCCGGATGCCGATCCGTTCCAGGGCCTGCTGGCGGTGAACCAGGCCTATATCCGCTTTTCCTGGCGCAGGCCGGCCTTGTTCCGGCTGATGTTCGACCAGCTGCCGACCGAGAACGACGACCTGCGCCTGGCGGCACGCGCCGTTTATGCCATCCTTCAGGACCACTGGACGCCCTTCGTGGGGAACCGCCCGCCCGCGGCCTTTGAAACGGCGATCTGGGCGCTGACCCATGGTTTCGCCGCGCTGAACATGGACCGGCCCTATCCCCCCGACACGCCCGTCAACCTGTCCTCCTACGAGGATGCCTTGCGCCTGCTGGTCGGCTGACCGGCGGCGCAGGGCGCGGGCTTAGCCGTCCACGCGGATCCGCGCGTTCTGCGGATCATAGGGGCTGTCCTCGGTCACTTCGGCGTCCCAGAATTCGCGGAACATGCGGACCTTGACCTTGGTCCCCGGCGCCGCCAGATCGGGGCGGACATAGCCCATGCCGATCTGCTTGCCGAACGCTGCCGAATACCCGCCCGAGGTCAGGCGCCCGACCTTTTCCCCGTCCAGGAAGATCCCCTCGCGGCCCCAGGGATCGGCGTCCCCCGGGCCGTCGATCAGCAGCGTGATGCACAGCGACCGGATGCCCTTGGCCTGCATCGCGGCCTTGCCGCGGAAGTCCTTGGACAGATCGACGAAGCGGTCCAGTCCCGCCTCCAGCGGGGTCGCGTCGCGGCCCAGTTCCGTGCCGAAGGCGCGATAGGATTTTTCCTGCCGCAGCCAGTTTTGCGCCCGCGCGCCCACCAGCTTTAGCCCCAACGGCTCGCCCGCCTCGATCAGGCGGTCGAACAGGTGGTTCTGCATCTCGATCGGATGGTGCAGTTCCCAGCCTAGCTCGCCCGTATAGGCCACGCGGATGGCGTTGACCGGCACCATGCCTAGTTCGATCCGCTTGGCCGACAGCCAGGGGAACCGCTTGTTGGACAGCGCGGTTTCGGGCTGCGCGTCGCGGATGAGTTTGGCCAGGATGTCGCGCGAGGCCGGACCCGCCAGGGCGAAGACACCCCATTGCGTGGTCACGTCCTGGATGCTGACGTAATCCCCGCCCGCCGCCATGAAATCCTCGGCCGACTTCACCAGGTGGTCGCCGTCATAGGCCGCCCATGCTCCGGCGGAGACCAGGTAATAGTCGTTCTCGGCCAGCCGGACGATGGTGTATTCGGTCCGCGTGGTGCCCGCATCGGTCAGCGCATAGGTCAGGTTGATGCGGCCCACCTTGGGCAGCTTGTTGGTGGTCAGCCAATCCAGGAAGGCCGTCGCGCCCGGCCCCTTGACGCTGTGCTTGGCGAACGCCGTCGCGTCGATCAGGCCCGCCGCATTGCGGACAGCCTCGGCCTCGGCCTTGGCGTATTGCCACCAGCCGCCCCGGCGGAAGCTGCGGGACGCGTGGTCGTCGAAGCCCTCGGGACCGTAGTAGTTCGGCCGTTCCCAGCCGTTCACCTGCCCGAACTGCGCGCCCCGCGCCTTTTGCCGGTCATAGGCGGGCGAGGTGCGCAGCGGGCGGCAGGCTTCGCGTTCCTCATCGGGGTGGTGCAGGATGAAGACGTGCTCATACGCCTCTTCGTTCTTGCGGGCGGCATATTCCGTGGTCATCCAGCCGCCGAAACGGCGCGGGTCCAGGGACGCCATGTCGATCTCGGCCTCGCCATTGACCATCATCTGCGTCAGGTAATGGCCCACGCCGCCCGCCGCGGTGATGCCGAACGAAAAGCCCTCGGCCAGCCACATGTTGCGCAGGCCCGGCGCAGGGCCGACCAGCGGGTTGCCGTCGGGGGTATAGCAGATCGGGCCGTTGTAGTCGTCCTTCAGCCCCACCGTTTCGGATGTCGGGATCCGGTGGATCATGGACATGTATTCCTCCTCGATCCGTTCCAGATCCAGCGGGAACAGGTCGGCGCGGAAGGATTCGGGCACGTCATAGAGGAACCGCGCCGGGGCGTTGCGTTCGTATGGCCCCAGGATCCAGCCGCCGCGCTCCTCTCGCACATACCATTTCGCGTCGGCATCGCGCAGGACCGGGTGTTCGGGGTTGCCCGCCGCGCGCCATTGCACCAGGGCGGGGTCGGGTTCGGTGACGATGTACTGGTGTTCCACCGGGATCGCGGGGATCCTGATGCCCAGCAGGCGCGCGGTGCGCTGCGCGTGGTTGCCGGTGGCGGTCACGACATGCTCGGCCCGGATCTCGAAGACCTCGCCCGATCCGACCAGGTTGCCGCCCTTTTCCACCAGCTTCTCGCAGGTCACGATCCATTCGGACCCGGTCCAGGCATAGCCGTTCACCTGGATCTTGCGCTCGATGGTGGCGCCCGCCATCCGCGCGCCCTTGGCCATGGCCTGCGTCACGTCGGCGGGGTTGATGTAGCCGTCGGTCGGGTGGAACAGCGCGCCCTTCAGATCCTCGGTGCGGACCAGGGGCCAGCGGTCCCTGATCTGCTGCGGGGTAAGGAACTGATGCTCGATCCCCACGGTCTCGGCAGTGGCGGAATACAGCATGTATTCGTCCATCCGGTCCTGCGTCTGCGCCATCCGCAGGTTGCCGCAGCGGGTGAAGCCCGCGTTCAGCCCGGTCTGCGCCTCCAGGTCCGCATACAGCTTGACCGAATAGTCGTGGATATGGGTCGTCGCGTAGTTCATGTTGAACAGCGGCAGCAGGCCCGCCGCGTGCCAGGTGGATCCCGCCGTCAGCTCGTCACGCTCGACCAGCATGGTGTCCCACCCCGCACGCGCCAGGTGGAGCGCGATGCCGCAGCCGACCGCGCCGCCCCCGACGACAAGAACCTTCACATGCGACTTCATCCGCGCGACTCCTTGGGTATGTTGTTGCCCGTTACTGCCACGGCCTGTGCCAGCCGGTTCGTTAGGCCCGACCTATAATGGCCAAAAACGACATGCTGCAACGCAGCACTTGTGCGAATCCGTGACGGTCCGCTAGGGTCTGCGCCACCAAGGGGGGACGGAATGCAGATTTGCCGCGACAAGGGGGCGATGCGCGATTGGCGCAGCCCAGGGGGACGTGTGGCCCTGGTGCCGACCATGGGCGCGCTGCATGACGGGCACCTGTCGCTGGTGGCCCATGCGCGCCGCTGGCTGGACACGCAGGGTGGCGGCCGGGTGGTCACGTCGATCTTCGTGAACCCCACGCAGTTCGGCCCGAACGAGGATCTGGCGACCTATCCCCGGGACGAGGAAAACGACATCGCCCTGCTGGAACAGGCGGGCTGCGACGCGGTGTTCCTGCCCACGGTCGCCGACATCTACCGCCCCGGCGCGCAGACGGTGGTCGAGGTCACGGATCTATCCCGGATGCTGATGGGCCGGCTGCGCCCCGGCCATTTCCGGGGCGTGGCGACGGTGGTGACGAAGCTGTTCAACATCGTCCGCCCCGACGCCGCGGCATTCGGCGAAAAGGATTACCAGCAGCTTGCCGTGATCCGGCAGATGGTCGCGGACCTGGACATGCCGGTCGAAATCCTGCCCGTGCCCACCGTGCGCGAAGCCGACGGCCTTGCCATGTCGTCACGCAACCGCCGCCTGTCGCCCGGCGAACGCGCCGCAGCCCCCGTCCTGAACCGCGCCCTGGATCAGGCCCAGCGGATGGTGGCCGAGGGCGCGGGCCTCTCCGCCACCCGCGCCGCGCTGCGCCGGATCATCGGGGCGGAACCCTTGGCCGACATCCGATCCATCGACATCCGCGATGCCGCCACCCTGTCGCGCATCGCCATGATCCAAGCCCCCGTGGTGATCCTGCTGGCCGTCCGCTTCGGCGACGTGCTGCTGATCGACCAGCGGGTCGCCCATCCGAAAGGCGCCCCCGATGTCCGTTGAAACCCGCGTCAAGCGCGTGACCGCCCTGCAGATCGCGGAACGCAAGGGCGGCACGCCCATCGTCGCGCTGACCGCCTATACCGCGCCGCTGGCGGCCCTGGTGGATGCCCATGCCGACCTGATCCTGGTCGGCGACAGCCTGGGCATGGTGATCCACGGCCTGCCCTCGACCATCGGCGTGACGGTGGAGATGATGATCCTGCACGGCCAGGCGGTGGTGCGGGGCAGCGGGCGGGCCATGGTGGTCGTGGACATGCCCTTCGGCAGCTACGAGGAAAGCCCGGAACAAGCCTTCCGCAACGCCGCCCGGGTCATGGGGGAAACCGGTTGCGGGGCCGTCAAGCTGGAGGGCGGCAGCCGCATGGCCCCCACGATCCGCTTCCTGACCGAACGCGGCATCCCGGTCATGGGCCATGTCGGCCTGACGCCGCAGACCACGCACACCATGGGCGGGTTCAAGACCCAAGGGCGCGATGCCGAAAGCTGGCCCCGCCATGTGCAGGATGCCGTGGATGTCGCGGGGGCGGGCGCCTTTGCCATCGTGGTCGAGGGCGTGGTCGAACCCCTGGCCGACCGCATCACCGAAACCGTGGCGGTTCCCACCATCGGCATCGGCGCCTCCGCCCGCTGCGACGGGCAGATCCTGGTCTTGGACGACATGCTGGGCCTGACCGGCCGCGTGCCGCGCTTCGTGCGCCGCTTCGCGGATCTGGGGGCGCAGGCTGATAGGGCGATTGCCGATTACGCCGCCGCCGTGCGCGAACGGCGCTTTCCCGGCGAGGACAACGTGTATCGCTGACCGCTCAGCCCCCCTGATGAAAGTCCGCCGTCCGCGCCAGGCGGGACAGCAGCAGCGGCACCAGCAGCAGCAGCGACAGGCCCGCGTAGATGACGGAAAAGCTGGTCCGTTCGGCCAGGAAGCCGATGGTGCCCGGGGCCAGCAGGATCCCGGAATAGCCCATGGTGGTGACGACCGACAGCCCCACGCCATGCGCCAGGCCCGGCACGTTGCCCGCCGCCGAAAAGGCGATGGGCACCATGTTCGCGATGCCGATGCCCGCCAGGGCAAAGCCCGCGATTGCGGTCAGGGGCGAGGGCGCCAGCGCCGCCAGCGCCAGGCCCGCCATGGCGATCCCCGTGCTGGCCCGCAGCGTCCTGACCGCGCCGAACCGGCCCCGGATCCCGTCCCCCAGGAAGCGCATGACCGCCATCGTTCCCGCGCAGGCGGCAAAGCCCCACCCCGCCAGCGCCAGGGACGCGCCCATCTCCCGCTGCAGATAGACCGCTGCCCAGTCGAGGATCGCGCCCTCGGGGATCATCGAGGCCAGCGCCATGACGCCGATCAGATAAGGCAGCGGCGTGCGCGGCAGGCGCAGGGGTTCATGCCGGTGGTCGGCGGACGGCTTGTCCCGCAGCAGCAGGGGAAAGGCCAGCACCAGGATCCCCGCGACGATCAGCGTCACGATGACGGCATGGGTCAGTTCGCCCAGGGCCTGGATCGCCACGCCCCCTGCCCCCGCGCCCGCCAGGCCGCCCAGGGACCAGAACCCGTGGCAGGACGACATGATCGCGCGGCGCCGGGCGCGCTCGACCGCCACGGCATTGGCGTTCATGGCCACGTCCATGGCCCCGATCAGCCCGCCAAAGGCCAGCACGGCGGCGGCCGCCCACCAGGGACCGGGGGCGAGCGAAATCCAGATCAGGCTGGGCGTGGCCAGCATCGCCGCCAGCCGGACCGCATGGGCCGACCCGCGCCGCGCGACCAGGGCGCCAAAGACTGGCATCATGCAGATCGACCCGACCCCGAGCGCCAGCACGATCAGGCCCGCGACCTGCTCGGTGATGCCGAGCCGCGCCATCAGGGCGGGCAGCTTGGGCGCCCAGCTTCCCACCAGCAGCCCGTTGCAGAAGAACAGCGCCGACACCGCCCACCGCGCCTTGATCCCGACGAGACCCGTCCTGGCCATGATCCACCCTTGCAGAAGGTCCTGGGGCTTCGCCCCCGTTACAACATGCTGGGCACGACCAGATCGGGCGGGCGGTGGCCGTCGGCAAAGGTCTTGATGTTGATGATGACCTTCTCGCCCATCTCGGCACGGCCCTCGATCGTGGCGCTGCCCATGTGGGGCAGCAGGACCACGTTCGGCAGTTCGCGCAGGCGGGGGTTGATCTCGTGCCCATGCTCGAACACGTCCAGGCCCGCGCCCGCGATTTCCCTTGCGCGCAGCATCCGGGTCAGGGCGTTCTCGTCAATCACCTCGCCGCGCGAGGTGTTGACGACCACTGCCGTGGGCTTCAGCAGCTTCAGCCGCCGCGCGTTCAGCAGGTGGAAGGTCGAGGGCGTATGCGGCGCGTTCACGCTGATGATGTCCATCCGCGCCAGCATCTGGTCCAGGCTTTCCCAATAGGTCGCCTGCAGTTCCTGCTCGATCTCGGGGCGCAGGCGGCGGCGGTTGTGGTAATGGACCTGCATCCCGAAGGCATTGGCCCGCCGCGCCACCGCCTGCCCGATGCGGCCCATCCCCAGGATCCCCAGCCGGCGCCCGCCGACGCGCCCGCCCAGATGCGCAGTCGGCGCCCATCCGGCCCAGCGGCCGGCCTGCATCTCGGCCATGCCCTCGGGGATGCGGCGCACCACGCCCAGGATCAGCGCCATGACCATGTCGGCCGTGTCCTCGGTCACGACGCCGGGGGTGTTCGTGACCAGCACGCCGCGCTGGCGGGCGGACTGGACGTCGATGTGATCCACGCCCGCGCCGTAATTGGCGATCAGCTTCAACCGCTCGCCCGCTTGGGCCAGCATGGCGGCGTCGATATGGTCGGTCACGGTGGGCACCAGCACATCCGCCCCGCGCATCGCCGCCGCCAGATCGTCGCGCGACATCTTGGCGTCTTCCTCGCGCAGGACCACGTCGAACAGTTCCTTCATGCGCGTCTCGACCGCCTCGGGCAGGCGGCGCGTCACGACGACGCGCAGTTTCTGGCGCGAGGGCTGCGGGCTGTGCATGAGGGCCTCACTTTCTCGATGTCATGTCGGGGCGGCCTTTCAAAGTGCCGCCGGTTTTGGCAAACTGCCCGCGATATGGGGCGCGCACAAGACCTCATCGGGGCGGCTTGCGCGGTCCCGGCAAAGGGCAGAAGGGGCCGCCGGAACGGCGGTCGGCAGGAACGGACGGGTTTATGAGAATAAGGACGCTTTTGGGGGCCGGGGCATTGGCCGTGGCTGCATCGGTGGGTCCGGCGCTGGCCCAGGCGGACGCCGTGCCGCAATCGGCCGATGCGCGGATCGTGCGCGTCCAGGACGAAGGCGGCGCGACGCGCGGTCCCGTCACCAACCTGCCCGTCCCCCGCTATGTCAGCCTGAAGGGGTCCGAGGGCAACGCGCGGCGTGGTCCCAGCCTGTCGCACCGCATCGACTGGGTGTTCCGCCACGCCGGGATGCCCCTGCGCGTGGTGGCCGAATTCGGCCACTGGCGCCGGGTCGAGGACAAGGACGGCGCGGGCGGCTGGATCCATTACGCGCTGCTGTCAGGCGTGCGTACCGCGCTTGTGACGCAGGACATGGTGGAACTGCGCAGCCGCCCGCACCCGGACGCCGACATCGTGGCGCGGGCCGAGATGGGGGCCATCGTGCGGCTTGGCGAATGCGAGCCGGACTGGTGCCGCATTTCCGGCGGAGGGCAGCGGGGATGGGTGCCCAAGACCGCCATCTGGGGCGTGGACGCGGACGAGGTGCGGGACTAGGCCAACCCCCGCCCCCGCAGCAGCGCATCGACCCCCGGCATCCGGTCGCGAAACGCCAGCCACAGCTGGTCCGCCGGGGCCGAGCCGCCCTTGGACAGGATCGTTTCCTCCAGCCTCCGCGCGGTGGCCGGGTCGAAGATGTCGCCGGTCTCCTGGAAGGCGGCGAAGGCGTCGGCGTCCATCACCTCGGACCACATGTAGCTGTAATAGCCGCTGGCATAGCTGTCGCCGCTGAACACATGGCTGAAATGCGGCGTCGCGTGGCGCATGGGGATTGCGGCAGGCGCGTCCAGCCCCGCCAACACCCGCGCCTGCCGGGCCATGGGATCGGCGGGCGGATCGCCTTGGTGAAATGCCAGATCGACCAGCGCGCTTTCCAGATATTCGGTCGTGGAAAACCCCGCATCGGCCTTGCCCGCTGCCAGCAGCCGGTCGCGCAGATCGGCGGGCAACGGCTCGCCCGTCCGGTGGTGCCGCGCATGGGCGTCCAGCACGGCGGGCTGTTCCAGCCAGTGTTCGTAAAGCTGGGAGGGCAGCTCCACGAAATCCTGCGCCACTGCCGTTCCGGAGATCGATGGCCAGGTCACGTCCGACAGGATGTGATGCGTGGCATGGCCGAATTCGTGGAACAGCGTGCGCGCATCGTCCCAGGACAGGAAGGCGGGCGCGTTCGGGCCTTCGGGCGGGGTGAAGTTGCAGACGTTCACCACGATGGGCCGCTGCCCCGCGCCGATCTTGTGCTGGACCTGAAGCGACGAACACCAGGCCCCCGACCGTTTCGAGGGCCGCGCGAAGTAATCGCCCACGAAGACCGCCATCAGCCGCCCGTCCCGCGTGATCCGCCAGGCCCGCGCATCGGGCGACCACAGGGGGGCGTCGAAGGGCTGGAACTCCAGCCGGAACAGGCGGTGGGCCACGTCCATCATGGCCGCCAGCATCGCGTCCAGCGTCAGATAGGGCTTCACCTGGTCGGCATCGAAGTCATGGTCCCGCCGCCGCAGCCGCGCCGCGTAAAGCCGCCAGTCCCAAGGTTCCAGCGCGCCGTTCACGCCATCCTCTCGCGCGAGGGCGGTCAGCCTGGCCTCGTCGCTGGCCGCACGCTTGCGGGCCGGTTCCCAGACCTGACCCAGCAGGTCCGCCACGCGGTCGGCCGTGCCCGCCATCTCGGGTTCCAGCTTGAAGGCGGCGAAATCGGCGTATCCCAGCAGCCGAGCGCGTTCATGGCGCAGCGCCAGGATCTCGGCCACCAGGGGCAGGTTGTCGGTGGCCTCGCCCCCCGCGCCCTGCCCCGTTCCCCGCGCGGTCCAGGCGCGGAACGCGACCTCTCGCAGCGCGCGGTCGCCGGCATGTTCCAGAAAGGGCACGATCAGCGACCGGGACAGGGTGACGACCTGCCCGTCCATCCCCCGCGCCGCCGCAGCCGCGCGCATGGACCGGACCAGCCAGTCGGGCAGCCCCGCCAGCCGGTCGTCGGGGACGGGCAGGACGTAATCGCGTTCGTCGGCCAGCACGTTCTGGGAAAACCGCGTGGTCAGCACCGCCATGCGGGCGCGGATCTCGGCCATGCGCTCGCGCGCCGCGCCGTCCAGTCCCGCGCCGGACCGCGTCAGCCCGCGCAGGGCCAGTTCGGTGATGCGGCGATCCTCGGGCGGCAGGCTGTCCGCCGTGGCGGCGACCGCCTTGACGCGGGCGAACAGGCGCGGGTCCATTCCGGTCTTGCTGTTGTAAGCCGCCAGCCGGGGGGCGAAGTCGCGTTGAAGCGCCTCTCGCGCCGGGTTCGAATCGGCGTTGGCCAAGGTGTAGAAGATCGACAGCAGGCGGTTCAGCCCGTCCTCGGCCAGTTCCATCGCGGCGACGGTGTTGGCGAAGGTGGGCGCGTCGGGATTGGCAGCGATGGCCTCCATCGCGGCCTCGGCTGCGGCCAGTTCGCGGTCGAAGGCGGGGGTGAAGTCCGCGTCCGCGATCCGGTCGAAGCGGGGCAGCCCCTCGGGTCCGGTCCATCGGGTCAGGTCAGGGTTCATGGCGGGCCTCCAGTCTGGAATGGAACCTATTTCAGCTTAATCCCAAGCGCCAGCACTCGAAAAACTGAAAACCTTAGACATGTGATGGCCCGCGACATGCCTCATGCGTATCTTATGCGAAAGACGCCAGGGGTTAAACGTGTCACGACCGCATATATCAAGTTCCATCGAAGAACTGGAGAAGATGTTCAGCCGGTATATGGACAATATGTCCAAGTTGGAAGAACTCGCGGCTGAACTTCAGCACCGTGGAACGGCACGGGCACAGAGGCTCGGGGGGCGGGTGACGACGCGACTTGCGGCTCTAAAGGGGCCTGGGGCGCAGAAAGATGATACCGGAAGACTCCGGGGTGAGCTTGCGAAGTCCCTCCAGGAAATAGACCGGCTGCGCAGCGAAAATAGAGCGCTTGCTGCCGCACTTTCCGCAGCAAAGGCCCGCGAAGCTGGTCCAAGCCCGGCGCAAGAAGGCAGGATCCCACAGATGCTTACGGCAATAAAGGCCCTGAAGAAGGCGGTTCAGAAATCCTATCATCCAGATCGATGCACCAGCATGACAAGCTCGGAGGCAAATACACGCTTTGTCAATATCATGAACATTTTTGAAACGATCGAAAAACTTCGTTTCTGACAAGGGAACAGCGTTTCCCGCAGGATGCAACCTGATTTCCCTCGCAGCTAACAGTCCTGCGTCAATTGGAAACTCGACTGCCCGATCCACACACCGGGCAATCCGGGCGCCGCGCCGTGCCGATCATGCGGCTTTCGCCGTGAAGCCCGTCGAAGATCAGCATCCGCCCGCGAAGGCCCTGCCCCGCGCCGGTCAGTTGCTTGATCGCCTCCAGCGCCATCAGGCTGCCGACGACGCCGGGCAAGGGGCCGATCACGCCCGCCTCGGCGCAAGGGGGGGCGAGGCCCGGCGCGGGGGCCGTGGGGAACAGGCAGGCCAGGCACGGCCCGCCGTGCGCGGGGTCATACAGCGTGACCTGCCCTTCCCATTGCGCGATGGCCCCCGCGATCAGCGGCACGCGAGCGGCGACGCAGGCGCGGTTGATCGCGTCCCGCGCGGCAAAGCTGTCGGTGCCGTCCAGGACCAAGTCGTGCTGGGCGATCAGGTCGGCATCGGCCCCGGTGATGCGGCGCGGCAGGGGCGTCACCGCGACCTGCGGGTTCAGCGCGCGCATCGCGCCCGCCGCGGCCTGGGCCTTGCCCTCGCCCCGCTGGTCGCTGCGAAAGATCACCTGGCGTTGCAGGTTTGACAAGCCGACCGTATCGGCGTCGGCCAGCGTGATCCGCCCTACCCCTGCCGCCGCCAGATACAGGCAGACCGGCGCGCCCAGGCCGCCCGCACCCACCACCAGCACCCGCGCCTCACGCAGGCGCATCTGGCCGGGACCGCCGATTTCGCGCAGCACCAGGTGGCGGGCATAGCGGTCCAGTTCCGCGTCCGACATGCCGGGATCGGCGGCAGGGGGCACCGGCGCAGGCGCCGCCCGCGCGCGCAGCCGCCCAAGGCCCGCGCGATAGCCCATGACCACGCCCGCCAACCCGCCCGCGACCAGCCAGCCGCGCGCCGATCCGCCGAACGCCGTCCCCACCCCCGCCAGATGGGCCAGTTCGATCACCGCCCAGACCGCGACAAGCGCGGCCACCAGCCACCGGCGCGGCAGGCCAAAGACCCATCCCGCCGCCGCGACCCCGACCAGCAGCCAGAACCCCAGCACCGCTCAGGCCCCGGTCGAGCCGAAGCCGCCTGCCGCCCGCGCGGTGGCCCGGCTGAAGCCGTCAACCACGGTAAAGGTGGGCCGCAGGACGGGGACGAAGATCATCTGCGCGATCCGTTCGCCCGGCTGGACGGTGACCGGCGGCGATCCGGCGGGGTTGCGGTTCCAGGTGCTGATGAGGATCTCGCCCGTGTAATCGGGGTCAATCAACCCGGTCGAATTGCCCAGCACCAGGCCGCGCTTGTGCCCCTGACCCGACCGGGGCAGGATCAGGCCCGCGCAGGAGAAATCGTCGAAGGACAGCGCGATCCCGGCGCTGATCAGCACTGCCGGGGCTTGCGGGGCGATGTCCAGGGGCGCGTCGATGCAGGCGAACAGATCGACCGCCGCCGACCCCGCCGTCTGGTAATCGGGGATCCCCCAGTCGCGGATCCGCGGGTCCAGTATCCTGACTTCCATGCCTGCCGCCCTTGCTGTTCTTGCTCAAGGCTTAGCGCAGGCGGATCAGACCTGCCAGCACGGCTTGCGCTTGTCGAAGAAGGCGGCGATGCCCTCGGGGGCCTCGGTCCCTTCCCAGGCGGCGACCCGGCGGTCGATGCTGTCGGCGATCACGGCCTGGTCCATGCTGACATGGCCGCGCATTGGAATGCCGTCCGCCCATGGCGGCCAGCCGTTCCAGGCTTTCGGCAATCGTGGCGTTCAGGGTGGCGCGGCTGAAGCCCTTGGACGCGTTGGCGAAGATCGCGAACCTGCGCGGCGTTTCCCATCTGCGGCACCCAGTTCGAGGAAACGAAGCTGCTGACTTCGATCTCACGTATCGGGAAGCTCGTAGAAGTCGCGGTCGTAAAGCTGCGGCTCGCCTTCCTGCGGCAAGGCGCGGCGGAAGGCAGGGCGCGCGGTGCAGCGGTCGGCATAGGCTTGCAGCGCGGGCGGCAGGCGGACGAAGCGGCCCGCGATCCAGACCGACCAGCCGACCGAGCAGTCCACGCCGGAAAAGCCGCTGGCCATCAGCCAGTCCTGCCGCTCGACCGTCTGTTCGACCAGCCGCAGGGTGCGGGCCAGCCGCGCGGTTTCCAGCTTCATCACCGTGGCCGAGCGCGTGGCCGGGTCGCGCAACATCAGGTGGCTTTGCGTCAGGTTGGCAATGTGCTGGCCGATGGTTTCGGCGAAATGCAGCCAGTCGAGCCAGCCGAGCCGCCCCTCCTCGCCCGGCGCGCGCCACAGGTGGGGACCGCGCGTTTCGCACAGGTATTCGACCATCGCGCCGGATTCGTGGATGACGTTGCCGTTGATCTGCAAGGCGGGCGCGCGGCCGACCGGGTGGATGGCCGCGTATTCGGCGGCGCGCATGTCCTTGCCGCGCAGGTCCATCACGCGCAGGCTGAAGGGCAGGTCCAGTTCATTGAGCAGCCACAGGATGCGCATGGAGCGCGACAGGGGGACGTGCCACAGGATGATCTCGCCCGTGTCGTCCTTGACGGGGCCGCCCTGGGCGGGCGGGGCTGCGTCGGTGGGGGTGGGTTCAGGCATCCTCCTCCTCCAGCCGGATCAGGGGGGCGCCGGCCTCGACCTGTTGGCCCGCCGCTGCCAGAACCTCGGCCACCACGCCGTCGCGGGCGGCGGTCAGGCCGTGTTCCATCTTCATCGCCTCCAGCACGGCCAGGCGGTCGCCCGCCTTCACGGCCTGCCCGGCGGCGACATGGACCGATTTCACCAGTCCCGGCATGGGCGACAGCGTCAGCGCCGCCCCTGCCCCGGCATCGGCCTGCCGGTCCAGCGGATCGAGCGGCGCCAGATGCAGGCTGCCCGCGCCGAAGACGCTGACGCCGCCGTCATGCGCGGTGATGCGGTGGCGGCTCAGCGCGCCGTCCACCCACCAGCGGTCGCCCTGCCAGCGGACATCAAGTGGCTGGCCGTCCAGCGTCACGCAGGCCGCGCCGGGGCCGAGAACCTCCAGCACGGCCTGGCCCCCCTGCCAGGCGATGGTGCGGCGCAGCGGCTGCCACAGGGTCATGCCGCCCTTGACGCTGGGATCGGCCAGACCCGCCAGGCCGATCACCGCCAGCGCGCGGGCGGCGGGTTGGGGTTCGGATGCCGCGACAAGGGCGTCCAGGTCGCGCGCGATCAGGCCGGTATCGACCTGGCCCGCGCGAAAGCCCCCATGCCGGGTCAAGGCGATCAGGAAGTCGATGTTGGTGACGGTGCCTGCGACCTCGGTATCGACCAGGGCGGCTTCCAGCTTGCCAAGCGCCATGGCGCGGGTCTTGCCCCAGGTGATGACCTTGGCGATCATCGGATCATACCAGGGGCTGATCGTATCGCCCTGCCGCACGCCGGTCTCGTTGCGGGCCGTGTCGGCAAATCGCAGATGCGCCAGGCGGCCCGTGGCGGGCAGGAAGCCTGCGGGCACGTCCTCGGCGTAAAGGCGGGCCTCGAAGGCGTGGCCGTGGATCGTCAGATCCTCCTGCCGCGCGGGCAAGGGTTCGCCACTGGCGACGCGCAACTGCCATTCGACCAGATCGACGCCGGTGATCGCCTCGGTCACGGGGTGTTCGACCTGCAAGCGGGTGTTCATCTCCATGAACCAGAAGCCGTCGGGGCGCAGGCCCCCGCTGGCGTCCACGATGAATTCGATGGTGCCCGCGCCCGCATAGCCAATGGCCTCGGCGGCGCGGACCGCCGCATTGCCCATGGCCTGGCGCATCTCGGGCGTCATGCCGGGGGCCGGGGCTTCCTCGATCACCTTCTGATGGCGGCGTTGCAGGGAACAATCACGTTCGAACAGGTGGACCGCGCGGGTGCCGTCGCCGAAGACCTGGACCTCGATATGGCGGGGCCGCTGGATGTATTTCTCGATCAGCACGGCGGGGTTGCCGAAGGCGGTCGCGGCCTCGCCTTGCGCCGATTGCAGGGCGCTCGCGAAGTCCTGCGGGCGTTCGACAAGGCGCATCCCCTTGCCACCGCCGCCCGCAACGGCCTTGATGAGGACCGGATAGCCGATCCGGCCCGCCTGTTCCTCCAGATGCGCGGGATCCTGGTTTTCGCCGTGATAGCCGGGGACCA
The DNA here is from genome assembly GCF_009708075.1 of Paracoccus lichenicola. Classification (GTDB taxonomy): domain Bacteria; phylum Pseudomonadota; class Alphaproteobacteria; order Rhodobacterales; family Rhodobacteraceae; genus Paracoccus; species Paracoccus lichenicola. The sequence goes on from NZ_WMBT01000001.1 coordinate 19,283, forward strand.
CGGGCACGCCCGCCTGCGACATCAGCGCCTTGGCGGCGTCCTTCAGCCCCATGGCGCGGATCGCGCTGGCGGACGGTCCGATGAAGACCAGGCCAGCCGCCGTCACGGCTTCCACGAAATCGGGGTTTTCGGACAGGAAGCCATAGCCCGGATGGATCGCCTGCGCGCCGGTGTCCAGCGCGGCCCGGATGATCGCGTCGCCGCGCAGGTAGCTGTCCTTGGGCGCGGGGCCGCCGATGTGGACCGCCTCGTCCGCCAGCGCGACATGGCGGGCAGCGCGGTCGGCGTCGGAAAAGACCGCCACCGTGCGCACGCCCAGCCTGCGGGCGGTGTCGATGACGCGGCAGGCGATCTCGCCCCGGTTGGCGATCAGGATTTTCTGGAACATGGCGGCACCTGCCTGTGGCGGGAAAGAGAAAGGGTTTCACGCGCCCCAGCCTGCCGCATGGCGGCAGGCGTTCGTCGCTGAAAAAGGTCCACTGGACCTTTTTCCGGGCGCGCCTCACCCCCCGCGGGATATTTATGCAAAGGTGAAAGAGACATCCGTTCTACATCCTGAACACGCCGAAGCGTGTGGGTTCGATGGGCGCGTTGAGGCAGGCGCGCAGGGACAGCGACAGCACGTCGCGGGTCTTGCGCGGGTCGATGATGCCGTCGTCCCACAGCCGCGCCGAGGCGTAGAGGGGGTGGGACTGGCAGTCGAACATCTCGATGGTGGGGCGCTTGAATTCGGCCTCGTCTTCCGCCGACCAGGTGCCGCCTGTGCGTTCGATGCCTTCGCGGCGGACGGTGGCCAGCACCCCTGCCGCCTGTTCGCCGCCCATGACGCTGATGCGCGAGTTGGGCCAGGTCCACAGGAAGCGGGGCGAGTAGGCGCGGCCCGCCATGCCGTAGTTGCCCGCGCCGAAGCTGCCGCCCACCAGCACCGTGATCTTGGGGACGTTCGTGGTGGCGACCGCCGTCACCATCTTGGCGCCGTGGCGGGCGATGCCCTCGTTCTCGTATTTGCGGCCGACCATGAAGCCGGTGATGTTTTGCAGGAAGACCAGCGGAATGGACCGCTGGCTGCACAGTTCGATGAAATGCGCGCCTTTCTGCGCGGCTTCGGAGAACAGCACGCCGTTGTTGGCGACGATGCCGACCGGGCAGCCCTCGACATGGGCGAAGCCCGTGACCAGCGTCTCGCCGAAGCGGGCCTTGAATTCGTCGAAGCGGCTGGCGTCCACGACGCGGGCGATCACCTCGCGGATGTCGTAGGGGGTGCGCAGGTCGGCGGGGACGACGCCCAGGATCTCCTCGGGGTCGAAGGCCGGGGGTTCGGGGGTTTGCCAGGCCACCGTGTCGGGCATCCGGCGGTTCAGGTGGCCTAGGGCGCGCCGCGCCATGGCGAGCGCATGGGCGTCATCCTCGGCCAGATAGTCGGCCACGCCGGACAGGCGGGTGTGAACATCGCCGCCGCCCAGATCCTCGGCGGTGACGACCTCGCCCGTGGCGGCGCGGACGAGGGGGGGACCGGCCAGGAAGATCGTGCCCTGGCCCCGCACGATGATCGTCACGTCGGACATGGCGGGGACATAGGCGCCACCTGCCGTGCAGCTTCCCATCACCACGGCGATCTGCGGGATGCCCTTGGCGCTCATCTGCGCCTGGTTGTAGAAGATGCGGCCGAAATGGTCGCGGTCGGGGAAGACCTCGTCCTGGTTGGGCAGGTTCGCGCCGCCCGAATCGACCAGATAGACGCAGGGCAGGTGGCACTGTTCGGCGATTTCCTGGGCACGCAGGTGCTTCTTGACCGACATCGGATAATAGGTGCCGCCCTTCACGGTGGCGTCGTTGGCCACGACCATCACGTCCCGGCCATGCACCCGGCCCACGCCCGCGATCACGCCCGCGCCGGGGGCCGCATCGTCATAAAGGCCATGCGCCGCCGTGGCGCCGATTTCCAGGAAGGGCGAACCCGAATCCAGCAGGTTCGCCACCCTTTCGCGCGGGGGCATCTTGCCCCGGCCGGTGTGGCGCTCCATCGCCTTGGCCCCGCCCCCGGCGGCGGCGGCCAGGGCGGCTTCGCGGGCGACCTCCAGCAGCGCCAGATGCGCCTGACGGTTGGCGCGGAAGCCATCCGATGTCGTCAGGGCGGATGATGTCAGCTTCATGGGCAGGCTTTCCCGAACGGGGCGCGGCGCATTGTCGCAGCCGAGCTTTGGTTCACAGCGGTTTGATCCAGATCATGTTTTCGGCCCGGGCACCGGTCCATGCCGCGCCCTGTAACCTTTGAAGGAGTCTTGTGATGAAAACTCTGTGCCTTGCCGCCGCGGCCGTGCTGGCCGTCGTTTCCCCGGTGGCTGCGCAGCAGGCGGGCGACCTGACCGTCGGTCTGGGCATCGCGAACGTGAACCCCAAGTCGGACAACGGCGACCTGGCAGGTGGCACCGTCCCGGTCGAGATCGACGACAACACCCGCCCCCAGATCACCGTCGAATATTTCATCCGCGACAACATCGGGGTCGAATTGCTGGGCGCCCTGCCCTTCAAGCATTCGATCAAGTCGGACGGAACCGAGATCGGCACCGTCAAGCACCTGCCCCCGGTCGTGTCGCTGCAATACCATTTCGACGCCACCCCGCAGTTCAAGCCTTTCGTGGGCGTCGGCGTGAACTTCACCGGCATCTATGATGCGGAATCGAAAGGCCCGCTGTCGGGCACGGACCTGCGCGTGAAGAACAGCTGGGGCCTGGCCGCGCATCTGGGCGCCGATTACTGGATCAACGACCGTTCGGCCATCCGCGCCGACCTGCGTTACATCGACATCGACGCGGACGTGACCCTGAACGGCGCCGACATTGGCGAGGTCGCGATCGACCCGCTGGTCACGGGCGTCAGCTACGTGATGAAGTTCTGAGCCATACGCCCGGCGCATCCTTGACGGGATGCGCCGAAGCCGTGCCGCAGACGGCCTAGTCATCCTGCGGCTCCCACGCGCGCAGGCGCAAGTATTGCTCCGCCGTCAGGTGCAGGCTGCATTCGACGCCAGCCGGACCCGCGCCGGTGCCGCCGCCCCAGCGGCTGCCTTCATAGGAACAGGCCGAGTCGCGAAAGGCGATCCAGTCGCGCTGCATCTGGCGCAGCAGCGGTTCCTGTCTTGCGGCGGCGGATCCCAGGTCCGCCATCTCGGCATCGGCGGCACTCGCGGCCTTCAGCACCCTGGCATAGCTGTCGTTCAGCTTCTTGTCCCAGACATCCAGTTCATTTCCCAGGCACCAGGACATCGCCGCGGTGCTCTGGCCCTCGGGCGAGGCAAGACAGGGACCGGAGGCCGCGCCGACGCAGGCAAGGTAATCCGGCGTTTCGTCCGGCTTGGCCTGCCCGCTGGCGTTTTCCAGGCAGGCGTCGATCAGCCCCCCATCGAAGGGCGGCCGTTCGGGTTCCTGGCCGAAAGCCGGGGTTGCCATCACGGCCAGGATTAGCAAGACGCGCATCACACCACCTCCATCAGTTCGCGCCCGATCAGCATCCGGCGGATTTCGCTGGTGCCCGCGCCGATCTCCATCAGCTTGGCGTCGCGAAACAGGCGGCTGACCGTGCTGTCGTTGAGAAACCCTGCCCCGCCAAGCGCCTGCACCGCCTGGTGGGCCTGCACCATGGCCTGTTCGCTGGCATAGAGCACCGCGCCCGCCGCGTCCTGGCGCGTGACCTTGCCCGCGTCGCAGGCCTTGGCCACCTCATAGACATAGGCACGTGCGGTGTTCAGCGCGACATACATGTCGGCGATCTTGGCCTGCATCAGCTGGAACGACCCGATCGGCTGGCCGAACTGCTTGCGGTCGCGGACATAGGGCATCACTTCGTCCAGGCAGGCGGCCATGATGCCGGTGCCAATGCCCGACAGGACCAGCCGTTCGTAATCTAGCCCCGACATCAGCACGCGGACGCCCCGGCCTTCCTCGCCCAGAACATTCTCGAACGGGATCTCGCAATTCTCGAAGATCAGCTCGCCCGTGTTCGACCCGCGCATCCCCAGCTTGTCGAAATGCGGACTGGTGGAAAACCCCGCCATGCCGCGTTCGACGATGAAGGCGGTGATGCCCCTGGACCCCGCGTCAGGGTCGGTCTTGGCATAGACGACCAGCGTGTGGGCATCGGGCGCATTGGTGATCCAGTATTTGCTGCCGTTCAGGACATAGCGGTCGTTCTTCTTTTCCGCGCGCAGCTTCATCGACACCACGTCGCTGCCCGCGCCTTCCTCGGACATGGCAAGCGCGCCCACGGCCTTGCCGCTGCACAGGTCGGGCAGATACCTGCGGCGCTGTTCGTCGGTGCCGTTCAGCTTGATCTGGTTCACGCACAGGTTGGAATGCGCGCCATAGGACAGGCTGACGCTGGCGCTGGCCCGTGCGATTTCCTCGACAGCCACGACATGGGCCAGATAGCCCATGCCCGCGCCGCCGAATTCCTCGGGGACGGTGATGCCCAAAAGGCCCAGATCGCCCATTTCCGTCCACAGCTCGTTCGGAAAGGCGTTGGTGCGGTCCACGGCGGCGGCGATGGGCTTGACGCGGTCCTGCGCCCAGCGATGCACCATGTCGCGCAGGGCGTTCACGTCCTCGCCCCCGTCGAACTCCATCCCCCGCGTGAACATCCGCAAACCCCCTCCCGGTTTATTGAACGATCGTTCATTTCGTATAGGCCACCTTTCCGGCGGCGGTCAAGCGCCAGCCTGCGACGGAAGGGGGATGCGGTCAACGCCTTGCCGCGCCGCCTGCCGGGGGATTTCTGCCCGCATGACACTTCCTCGCCGCGCCGCGATGCACTAGACGGGGCGCGACAGAGGATACGGACATGACGCAGATCACACCCCAACCCGGCATCATGGACATCGCGCTTTACGTCAGCGGCGAAAGCAGGCTGCCGGGGCACCGCGACGTGCTGAAGCTGTCGTCGAACGAAAACCCGCTGGGGTGCAGCGACAAGGCGAAGGCGGCCTATGCCGCGGCGGCAGGGGATCTGCACCGCTATCCGAACACCGATCACGGTCCCCTGCGCCGCGCCATCGGCGAGGTCCACGGCCTTGACCCCGACCGGATCATCTGCGGGGTGGGGTCCGACGAGGTGCTGCAATTCGTGGTCCAGGCCTTTGCCGGGACGGGCGACGAGGTGATCACGACGGAACATGGCTTTTCCATGTATCCGATCCTGGCCCGGATGGTCGGCGCGGTTCCCGTCACGGTCCCCGAGGCCGAGCGCCGCATCGACGTGGACGCGATCCTGGCCGCCGTCACGGACCGGACGCGGATCGTCTTTGTCGCCAACCCGGCCAACCCGACCGGCACCATGCTGACCGCGGAGGAAGTGCAGCGTCTGGTGGATGGCCTGCCCCCCGCCGTTTTGCTGGTCCATGACGGCGCTTACACCGAATTCGCGGCGGGCGCGGACGGCGGCGTGTCGCTGGTGGACCGCCACCCCAACGTCATCATGACGCGGACATTCTCCAAGATCCATGGGCTTGGGGGCTTGCGGATCGGCTGGGGCTATGCCGGGCGCGAGATCATCGACGTGCTGAACCGCATCCGCCAGCCCTTCAACCTGTCGAACGCCCAGATGGCCACGGCCGAGGCGGCGGTCCGCGACACCGCCTTCCGCGACCGTTGCGCCGGCCTGAACGCCCGGATGCGCGAGCGGATGCGCAACTCGCTGATCCAGATGGGCATCGGCTGCGACGAGAGTTTCGCCAATTTCGTGCTGGCCCGATTCACCGACCCGGCCGAGGCCGAGGCCGCCGATGCCGCGCTTCGCGGCGATGGCATCCTGGTGCGCCGCGTCGCGGGCTACGGCTTGCCCGCCGCCCTGCGCATCACCGTGGGGGACGAGGATGGCGTGACCCGCGTCCTGGATTGCCTGGGCCGCTTCATGTCCGAACGGGGCCGCGCATGACCGTGATCTATGACCGTGTCGCATTGATCGGGCTTGGCCTGATCGCCGGATCCATGGCCCATGCCATCCGCGAAGGGGGTCTGGCGCGTGAAATCGTGGGCTATGCCCGCAGCGCCGAGACCCGCGACACCGCCCGAGAGATCGGCCTTTGCGACCGCATCGCCGACAGCGCGGCAGAGGCGGTGGAAGGCGCCGACCTGATCGTCCTGGCCGTTCCGGTGGGTGCCATGGGCGCGGTTGCGGCGGACATCGCGCCACATCTGAAACCGGGCGCCACCGTCACGGATGTCGGATCGGTCAAGCAGTCGGTCATCGACGCCGTTGCCCCTCACATCCCGCCGGGCGTGCATTTCGTGCCCGGCCATCCCTTGGCAGGCACCGAACATTCCGGTCCCCGCGCGGGCTTTGCCAGCCTGTTCCGCAACCGCTGGTGGCTGCTAACCCCCCTGCCGGACAGCGACCCCGATGCCGTCGCCCGCCTGTCCGATCTGGTCCGCGCCATGGGCGCCAAGACCGACACCATGGAACCCGCACACCACGACCTGGTCCTGGCCGTGACCAGCCACGCGCCCCACCTGATCGCCTATACCATGGTGGGCGTGGCCGACCACCTGCGCCGCGTCACGGACGAGGAAGTGATCCAGTATTCCGCCGCCGGTTTCCGCGACTTCACCCGCATCGCCGCCAGCGATCCCACCATGTGGCGCGACGTGTTCCTGCACAACAAGGAGGCGACGCTGGACATCCTGGGCCGCTTCACCGAGGAACTGTTCGTCCTGCAGCGCGCCATCCGCATGGGCGACGGCCAGCAGCTGTTCGATTACTTCACCCGCACCCGCGCCATCCGCCGCGGCATCATCGAGGCCGGGCAGGACACCGCCGCCCCCGACTTCGGGCGCGTCGCGACGGGCAGCTAGAACGCGGGCCAGGGCGGGGCCGACCCGATCTCGACCGTGCCGAGGAACATCCGGCCCTCGCGCATCTCCAGCGGGATGCGGACCTGACCTTGCGCTGCGGGCGGCATGGACGGCCAGTCCGCGCCGCCGCCCGCGAAATCCATCTGTCCGACCCGGTTCAGCATGCCCCGCGCCAGCAGGCGGACCTTTGGCGGGACCAGCCCCTCCTCGATGGCCCGATCCAGCATGGCGGCGGCATCGCTGCCGTAGAGCGCGACACGGCCCTGGGCCAGACCGTCCGCGCCCTTGCTCAACTGCCCGACCAGCCGCACCGTGAAACGGCCGGTGTCGATCTCGAACCCCTCGGTCATGACGCCCAGCACGGCAGGCGTCTCGGTCCCGATACCGGGCGCACGATCCAGCCACAGGCGCAGCCCGCCGGTGGCGGACCGGGCCTGCGGCAGGCGCAGGTCGGGCAGGTGGATCCGCATCTGGAAGGCATGGCCCGGGATGCGGTCGTCCGCCACGGCGCGCGCGGTCACGTCGCCCCGCCCCGACAGCGGCGCGCCGTCCAGCGCCAGGGCCGCAAAGGACGCATTGGCCCGCACAACCGAACCAAGGGGCGACAGCGTCACGGCTGCAGCGGCATCCTCCATCCCGACCTGCCGCCGCCCGGCCGGGGCATCCCAAAAGGCCGTCTCGGGCAGGCCGGCCCGCAGGGTCGTCGGCGACAGGGGCGTCACCCACAGATCCAGCCTCGGCAGTTCCAGCCGCCCGGCCTGCGTCGGCAACGTCACGCCCGTCAACGCCAGCCCAAGCCGCCCCCACCCCGGTTGCGGGGCGATCCCGTCCGCCTGCACATGCCGCCGCGCCTGCGCGACCAGCAGGGGTTCGGCTGCGAACCACAGGCCCGCAAGTGCCAGCGCGATCATCAGAAGCAGCCTTGGAATCATCATCCCCTCACCCGTCCCCTTCCGTCATGGCACGCGTTGTCCTAACTTTCGGTGAATGGACGGAATGGGGACGATGCGAAAGATCGAATGGGTCTTCGGCTATGGATCGCTGATCTGGGATCCGGGCTTTGCGCCGGTCGAGACCGCGCGGGCATGGGTGACGGGCTATGCCCGCAGCTTCTGCCTGCGGTCGATCCAGCATCGCGGCACGGCGGCGCGGCCGGGGCTGGTGCTGGGCCTCGACGCGCAGCCGGGCGGCGAATGCGGCGGCCTGGCCCTGCGCATCGCGGACGGCGACCATGACGAGGTGCTGGCCTATCTGCGCGCGCGCGAACTGGTGACGGACGCCTATAAGGAGGCGATCCTGCCCCTGCGGCTGGAGGATGGCCGCCGTGTCGAGGCGCTGGCCTATGTCATGCGGCGCGACCACGTCCAGTATGCGGGCGGGCTGGATCTGGCCGAACAGGCGCGGATCATCGCGCGGGCGCAGGGCGGGCGGGGACCGAACGCCGATTACCTGTTCAACACCGCCGCCCATCTGGCGCAGATCGGCCTGGGCGACGCGACAATGGACCATCTGACGGACGAAGTGCGCAAGTTGCTGGAAAGCGACAGAAACCCGCCGGCCTGACCGTCGGATCGCTTGGCAAGCGCGGGGGCGCGCCCTACACTCCCGGCTGACAGTGTTTGGCCATGGGAATGCGACCAGTTGACCGACCCCACCAGCAGCCAGCGGCCTGACCAGTCCGCCCTTCCACGCCGCACCGGCGCGGCGGACCGGCGGATCACCGCGACCCGCCCCCCCGGCCCCGGCCCTGCCAGCCCGCATTTCTCGCAACCCGTGCGGCAGATCGTGATGATGGTCACGGTGCTGGTCCTGGTGCTGGCGGGGGGATGGATCGCCTATGGCCGCATCCTGCCGATCTTCCGCGCGAACCTGTGGCTGAACGGGCTGATCCTGGCCGTCTTCGCCCTGGGCGTGCTGGCCTGTTTCTGGCAGGTGGGCCAGCTGATCCGCTCGGTCAGCTGGATCGAGCGGTTCGCCGCCCGGCGCAGCAATGCCGTGGAAAAGGGCATCGCGGCGCGGGGCGGGCTGGACACCGGCGACCAGCCCCCGCGTCTTCTGGCGCCCTTGGCCGCGCTTCTTGGCGCGCGCGGGCCTGTGGGCGGGGTCATCTCGACCAGTGCGGCGGCCTCGATCCTCGATTCCGTGGCAACCCGCATCGACGAGTTGCGCGACATCACAAGATACCTGTCGAACCTGCTGATCTTCCTGGGACTTCTTGGCACCTTCTATGGCCTTGCGACGACCATCCCGGCGGTGGTCGAGACGATCCGCACCCTGGCCCCGCAGCAAGGCGAAGCCGGCATCCAGGTCTTCGACAAGCTGATGAGCGGGCTGGAATCCCAGTTGGGCGGCATGGCGACGGCGTTTTCCTCGTCCCTGCTGGGGCTTGCCGGATCGCTGGTCGTGGGGCTTCTGGAACTGTTCGTCACCCACGGCCAGAACCGCTTCCATCGCGAGCTTGAGGAATGGATGTCGGGCTTTACCCGCGTCAGCCTGGCGGGTTCCGAGGGCGAGGGCGTCGATCAGGCCGCGCTGGCGGGGTTCCTGGAACAGATGGCGGGCCAGATGGACCGCCTTCAGCAGATGCAGGCCGAACGCGACATTCAGCGCGACGAAGCCGCCGCCATGGCGGACGAACGCGTCGTGGTGATGGCCCAGGCCATCGAGGCGCTGGTCCAGCGCAGCGAGGCCGAGCAGGAGGCATCCCTGTCCCGCATCGCCGGGCTGACCGAAGCCCTGTCCCGGCTGGCCGATGGACAGGAAAGGCTGATCGGCGGGCAGGACCGGCTGGTCGATCTGGTGCGCAGCGAAGCGGAACGCCCCGCCGCCCCGCCCCCCGATCTGGGCGGGATCGAGGCCGCGCTGAACAGGCTGACCAAGGACCTGACCGAGGGCCGGGACGAGATGGTGGCGGAACTGCGGTCCGACATCCTGGTCCTGACGCGTGCGGTGCGCGCGGCGCGCTTCAACGATCCGTTCCGCGACGATCTTCTGCGCGACCCGCTGGTGTCGCGGGACGGGGCCTGAGCCATGGCCCTGCGCCGCGCCGCATCCGGGCACCGCTTTTCGGCCAATATCTGGCCGGGCTTCGTGGATGCCCTGGCCACGCTGCTGATGGTGCTGGTCTTCGTGCTGACGATCTTTACCGTGATGCAGTCTGTGCTGCGCGAACAGATCACCGACCAGGACGACACCATCGCCGAACAGGGCCAGACGATCGCGGGACAGACGCAGACGATCTCGGCCCAGGAACAGCGGCTGGAACAGCTTGGGCAGCAGGTCTCGGCCCTGGGGCAGGCGCTGACCGCGTCCGAGGATCGCGGCGCGGATCTGCAAGGCCAGCTTGCCGATGCCGAGGCCGAGGCGCGCGACCGCGCCGCCCGCATCGCGCGCCTGTCCTCGCAACTGGAAAGCAGCCAGGGCGAGTTGGCGCAGGCCCGGTCCCGCCTGACCGATTTCGAGGCCGAGGTCGCGGCGCTGATGGCCGCGCGCGCCGCCGACCAGCAGCAGGCGCAGGCGCAACTGGCCCAGCAGCAAAGCCGCGCCAGCGCCGCCGAACTGGCCGTGGCGGCCGCGCGCCGGGAAATCGACGCGCAGGCCGAACAGGCGCGCCTTGCCGCCGCCCGCCGCGACGCGCTGGAGGCCGTGACGGCCGACCTGCGCCAGCAGACCCAGGCGGCCGAGGCGAAGGCGGGCGCGTTGCAGGCCCAGCTGACCGAGGCCGAGGCCGCCCGCCTGACCGATGCCGAGGCCGCGCGCGCCCTGCGCGAACGGCTGGAACGCGCGGACACCGAACTGACCGCCATGACCCTGTCGCTGGAGGAAAGCCGCAAGCGCGCCGAGGAAACCCTGACCCTGCTGGCCGCAGCCGAGGCCGCGCGCGACGAGGCGACCGCCCAAGCCGCCCGCAGCCTGACCGAGGCCGAGCGTCAGGCCGCGCTTCTGGCCACGGCGGAAAAGGCGCTGTCCGACCAGACGGCGCTGTCGGACGAGGGGCAGCGGCGGGTCGCGTTGCTGAATGAACAGGTGGCCTCTCTGACCGCGCAGTTGGGATCGCTGCAGGCGCTTCTGGATGCCGCAGGCGACGAACAACGGCAGGCTGAATTGCGCGTCGAAAGCCTGGGGCAACAGTTGAACGCCGCCCTGCTACGCGCCGCCGAGGAAACCGACCGCCGCCTGACGCTGGAAGAACAGGCCCGCCAGCGCGCCGAGGAGGAAGCCAAGGATCTGGCCCGTTATCGGTCGGAATTCTTTGGCCGCCTGTCCGAGATCCTGTCGGGGCGCGAGGGCGTGCAGGTGGTGGGCGACCGTTTCGTCTTCCAGTCCGAGGTGCTGTTCCCGCCGGGCGCCACGACCCTGTCGCCCGAAGGGCGCGACCAGGTCGCCCGCGTGGCCCGGATGCTGTCCGAGATCGCGGACGACATCCCCCCGGAAATCGACTGGATCATCCGGGTGGACGGCCACACCGACAGCACGCAACTGTCGGGCACCGGGCGTTATCGCGACAACTGGGAACTGAGCCAGGCCCGCGCCCTGGCCGTCGTGCGCTACATGACCGACGAACTGGGCTTTCCGGCGAACCGGCTGGCTGCCACAGGCTTTGCCGATACGCGGCCCGTGACCCCCGGCACGACGCCCGAGGCGCTGTCGGCGAACCGGCGCATCGAGCTGAAGCTGACCGAACGCTGAGGGCTACTTGGCGGGCTTTTCCTGTGCCGGGTCAATCGGCACGCCCGCCATTTGCTTCAAGTGGCGTTCGATCTCGGAATTGACCTCGGCGCCCACCAGGACCACGGTGGATGCGAACCACAGCCACATCATCAGAGCGATCACCGCGCCCAAGGAACCATAGGTTTCGTTGTAGTCGGCAAAGTTCGCGGCATACCAGCTGAACAGGATCGAGGTGATCACCAGCCCCACGGCGGCGATCACCGCACCGGGCGAAATCCAGCGCCAGCGCGAATCCGGCGCGTCGGGTCCCCAGCGATAGAGCGCGGCCAGCGCCACGATCAGGACGCCGAACATGATCGGCCAGCGGATCACCGCGACCCAGGTGCTGGTCGTTTCGGCCAGGGGCAGCATCTGCAGCAGGATCGGAATGACGGCGATCACGCCCAGCATCAGGACGATCAGCACCAGCCCGCCCAGGGTAAAGGCCATGGACACCAGGTTCAGGCGGATGATGCCGCGCGTCTCGGTCTGGAAAAAGGCGACGTTCAGCGCCGACAGCAGGGCCTTGACCCCGCCATTGGCGGAATAGAAGGCCACCAGCAGCCCGCCTATCCCCGCCAGCGACAGCGCCGTTCCCGGCGACGAGGTGATCGATTCGACCTGACCACGGATGATGTCCAGCGCCCCCTGCGGCAGAAAGCTTTCCAGCATGTCCAGATGGCCCGAAATCGTCGCGGGATCGGCGACCAGCCCATAGATCGACACCAGCGCCGTGATCGCCGGGAACAGGGACAGCAGGCCGAAGAAGGTGATCCCGCCCGCGACGGCCGTCACCCGGTCGGTGCCGACCTGGGTGAAGGTCGCCTTCGTGATGTCCATCCAGTCGTCCTTGCCCAGGTCGCGCAGCCCGACATCCTTGCCCGCCGGATGCGGCCGCGCCGGTGTCCGCGCCTGCGGCGTTTCGTCGGTCTTCATCCCGAAACGCTGGCGGGTCGGATCGTCCAAATCGCCGAATAGCGCGTCGAGGACTCCGGGCGTGCTGCTTCTCATGGCCTTGTTCCTGTTACCCGATCAAAGCCGATGCGCGCGGTCCGAATCGCCTGCCTCCCTTTGCGCGGCCTTGGGCTGATCGCCCCGCAAGGCGGACCGCAGCTGGTCGGCGGTGGAGGCGAATTCCGACACCACGCCGGTCGCCTGGCCCGCCACGCTGCGGAAGCTGTCCATCGCCACCGACAGCGACTTGGCCACCCCTTCCAGGCTTTCCGACAGCCTGGTCGATGTGTGGATCAGATCCTCGACAAAGTTGCCCTTGCGCTTGGGGGCCTTGGGCTTGCGGTCGTGACGGTGTTGCGAGGCCTCGGCCCGCAGGCGGCTGAACTCCTGGCGGTCGGCGTGATCCTGGGCGCGCACGCGGCGGCGCATGGCATCGCGCTCGTCCTCGTCCATCTCGACAAAGCGGGGTGCGTTGAACTTGCGGTGGGGATGCTTGGCATGGGAACTGCCGGAAACGGCATCGGCGATCTTGCGCACGGCCAGAACGGCCGCCGCCGTCCCGCCCGCCACGCCCACCGCGACGCCGCCCCAGACGGCAATCTTGGCGCCCAGCGAGGGGGTGGGATAGGACGAACGGCCATCGGGCGAGACGTTCCCCGAGGCGATCACCCGCCGCGCCTGGAAGGACGGCTTGGGTCCATGGTGCCCCGGGGGCACGGGACGGGGGCCGAAACGGGTCTCGCTCGTGCGGTCGGCCTCGGTCATGGGGCGGTCGTCGTCATGGGTCGGATGCATGGCTTTTCTCCGGTCTTGTCGGATTGGTCGAATCCTCAACAGCTTGCGCCGCCGGAATGTTCCCGTGCCCGGCCGGGCGGAAATCGAAAACTTGCCGCCGGGTCATTGCGCCGCTATGCCCGCCCCAACCGGAAAAAGAGGCCCGCCATGATCCCCCGCTATGCCCGCCCCGCCATGACCGCCATCTGGTCGCCCGAGACCCGTTTCCGCATCTGGTTCGAGATCGAGGCCCATGCCTGCGATGCCCAGGCCGACCTGGGCGTGATCCCGCGCGAGAATGCCGAGGCCGTGTGGCGCGCCAAGGACGTGGAATTCGACGTGGCCCGCATCGACGAGATCGAGGCCGTGACCAAGCACGACGTGATCGCCTTCCTGACCCATCTGGCCGAGCATGTCGGCGCGGACCAGGCCCGCTTCGTCCACCAAGGCATGACCAGTTCGGACGTGCTGGACACCACCCTGAACGTCCAGCTTGTCCGCGCCGCCGACATCCTGCTGGACGACCTGGACCGCGTGCTCGAGGCACTGAAGCGCCGCGCCTATGAACACAAGGACACCGTCCGCATCGGCCGCAGCCACGGCATCCATGCCGAGCCGACCACGATGGGCCTGACCTTCGCGCGCTTCTACGCGGAAATGAACCGCAACCGCGCCCGCCTGGAACAGGCCCGGTGGGAGGTCGCCACGGGTGCGATTTCCGGCGCCGTCGGCACCTTCGCCAATATCGACCCCGCGGTCGAGGAGCATGTCTGCGCCAAACTGGGCCTGCGCCCCGAACCGATCTCGACCCAGGTGATCCCCCGCGACCGCCACGCAATGTTCTTCGCGACCCTGGGCGTGATCGCCTCCAGCATCGAGAACGTCGCCATCGAGATCCGCCACATGCAGCGGACCGAGGTGCTGGAGGCCGAGGAGTTCTTTTCCCCCGGCCAAAAGGGCAGTTCCGCCATGCCCCACAAGCGCAACCCGGTCCTGACCGAGAACCTGACCGGCCTCGCCCGCCTGGTCCGCATGGCCGTGATCCCGGCGATGGAAAACGTGGCCCTGTGGCACGAACGCGACATTTCGCACAGTTCGGTGGAACGCGGCATTGCGCCCGACGCGACCATCACGCTGGATTTCGCGCTGAACCGTCTGGCGGGCGTGATCGACAAGCTGGTCGTCTATCCCGAAAACATGCTGGCCAACATGAACAAGTTCAAGGGCCTGGTCATGTCGCAGCGCGTCCTGCTGGCGCTGACGCAGGCCGGCGTCTCGCGCGAGGACGCCTATCGCCTGGTGCAAAGAAACGCCATGAAGGTCTGGGAACAAGGCGCTGATTTCCGGGAAGAATTACTGGCCGACCCCGAGGTGACGGCGGCCCTGTCGCCTGCCGAGATCAAGGAGAAGTTCGACCTTGGCTATCACACCAAGCACGTGGACACGATCTTCCGCCGGGTGTTCGAGCAAGGCCAGAAATAGGCGCGCATAAACCCGGTGTTAGGAAAGCTCTGCCAGATTGGCCGCAGGATAGGGTCGATCTGGTGGAACGATGACGATACAAACGGGATTGAACCAGCGGCAAAAGGCGGCGGTGATCGTGCGCCTGCTTCTGGATGACGACCAGGCATCGGGCCTGTCGCGGCTGGACAGCGAAAGCCAGACCCTGCTGGCCGAGGAGATGGCGGGGATGGAACTGATCGACCGCCAGACCCGCGACGCGATCATCACCGAATTCTGCGACCGGCTGGAATCGGTGGGCGTGACCTTTCCGGGCGACCTGGACGGCACGCTGGCCATGCTGGGCGCGCAACTGTCCGAGGACAGCACCGACCGGCTGCGCCGCCGCGCCGCGATCCAGGGCCGGGGCGACCCATGGTCCCGCATCGGCGCCCTGCCCGCCCCCGCCATCCTGGCGCTGGCCAATTCCGAGGCGGTCGAGATGGTGGCCCTGATGCTGTCCAAGCTGCCGGTGGAACGCGCGTCCGAGGTTTTCGTGAGCCTGCCCCGCGAACGGGCGCGGTCGGTGGCGCAGGCCATGTCCATGACGGCGGGCGTCACGCCCGAATCGCTGCAACGGGTCGGCCTGATCCTGCTGCAGGCGGCCGAGGCCTTGCCCCGCCCCGCGCTGTCCACCCCCGCGACGGACCGGATGGGCGCGATCCTGAACTTCGCCACGGCCGACCTGCGCGACGACGTGCTGGACAGCCTCGACCGCCACGACGCCGAATTCGCGGGCAGCGTGCGCAAGGCGATCTTCATCTTCGCCCATATCCCCGCCCGCGTCCTGCCGCGCGACATCCCGCGCATCATCCGCGAGGTGGACCAGGCCGTCCTGGTCCGCGCCCTTGCCGCCCCCGGCGAGGCCGAGGCCGCGGCGGCCGAGTTCATCCTGGCGAGCCTGTCGCAGCGCATGTCCGACGGGCTGCGGGAAGAACGCAACGACCTGGGCAAGCTGCGCCCCTCGGACATCGAGGAGGCGATGACCGAGGTCGTCTCGGCCATCCGCCGGCTGGAGGAAGCGGGAGAGATCACCCTGATCCTGCCGCAGGACGATGAGTAAGGGTGCTTGCGCCGCTTGCGCGACGGGCGGATAAGACGGCCATGACCAACACCATCGCCATCGCGCTTCTGGTCCTGATCCTGGGACTGTTCGTCGCCGACCAGCTGTGGCTTCAGTGGCAGTTGCCGCTGATGGCGGCGCGGGCGGTGGACGGCCTGGTCGAATATCTCATCTTCTGGCGCTAACGCCGCCCTGGCCGGCCATCCGCAGGTCGGGCGCGGCCACGCGGCATTTGCATCACCCGATACAGCGCGATACGAGGGGCGCAACGTCACTTGGTCGGGAGTAGAGAACCATGGCTGTCAAAGTTGCGATCAACGGTTTCGGGCGGATCGGCCGGAACGTCCTGCGCGCCATCATCGAATCCGGGCGCACCGATATCGAGGTCGTCGCGATCAACGATCTCGGCCCCGTCGAAACCAACGCCCATCTGCTGCGCTATGACAGCGTCCATGGCCGCTTCCCGGCGACGGTCACGGTCAACGGCGATACCATCGACGTGGGCCGCGGCCCGATCAAGGTCACGGCGGTCCGCAACCCGGCCGACCTGCCCTGGGGCGACATCGACGTGATCATGGAATGCACCGGCATCTTCACGTCCCGGGACAAGGTCCAGCCGCACCTGTCCACCGGCGCCAAGCGCGTGCTGATCTCGGCCCCCGGCGAGAATGCCGACAAGACCATCGTCTTCGGCGTGAACGACGACACGCTGACCGCCGACGATCTGGTCGTGTCGAACGCCAGCTGCACCACGAACTGCCTGTCGCCCGTCGCCAAGGTGCTGAACGACGCCATCGGCATCGACCGCGGCTTCATGACGACGATCCACAGCTATACCGGCGACCAGCCGACGCTGGACACGATGCACAAGGATCTGTATCGCGCCCGTGCCGCCGCCCTGTCGATGATCCCGACCTCGACCGGCGCCGCCAAGGCCGTGGGTCTGGTGCTGCCGGAACTGAGGGGCAAGCTGGACGGCGTGGCGATCCGCGTGCCCACGCCCAACGTGTCGGTCGTGGACCTGGTGTTCGAGGCCGGGCGCGACACCTCGGTCGAGGAAATCAACGCCGCGATCAAGGCGGCGGCCGATGGCCCAATGAAGGGCATCCTCGGCTATACCGAGGAAAAGCTGGTCTCGTCGGACTTCAACCACGACCCGCATTCCTCGGTCTTCCACATGGACCAGACCAAGGTGATGGAAGGCCGGCTGTGCCGCATCCTGACCTGGTACGACAACGAATGGGGCTTTTCCAACCGCATGTCCGACACGGCAGTCGCGATGGGCAAGCTGATCTGACCAGAGGACGGCGGGGGAAACCCCGCCGTTTTCCTTTACCCGACGCGGCCCAGGCGACGCGAGTTGGCGCGGGTCCGCTTGCCATAGGGGCGCAGGGCGGCGGCCATCACGCGCTCGGCGCTGTGGCCTCGGCTTGCGGCCCGGGCCATGGCGAACAGCGACTCGGTCGCGGCCGCCTGTTTCTCGGCGACCATGACGAAAGGCTCGCCCGGCGCCTGCGCCATGATGCCCATCATCCCCGCCGTGCGCAGGCCGATCACCATCTGCGATTCGATGGCGATTCGGGCGAATTGCGTCCAAAGGCGGACAGGGTTCTTGGGCATCATCGGGAACATGGCGTCATCCTTTGGATCATCTTCTTTATCTGATGTGACACGAACGTCAGGACAAGGTCGGCTGTTGCACGGGTGCCTGCCATTTTATGCATGACGCGCTTGGCAAGGCCCGTTTGCGCTGTATAGAGGCAGGCCATGACCGACCGCATCACCCTTCGCCGCCCCGACGACTGGCACCTGCACCTGCGCGACGGCGCGATGCTGGCCGCCGTCGCGCCCCATTCCGCCCGCTTCGGCCGCGCGATCATCATGCCGAACCTGGTGCCCCCGGTCGTGACCGGCGCCCAGGCCGCCGCCTATCGCGACCGGATCCTGGCCGCCCTGCCGCAGGGTGCCGCGTTGCAGCCGCAGATGACGCTGTACCTGACCGACGCGACCGACGCCGCCGATGTCGTGGCCGCGTTCCGTGACGGCATCATCCGCGCGGTCAAGCTCTATCCCGCGGGCGCCACGACCAATTCCGCCAGCGGCGTGACCGATTTCGACCGCGTCCAGCCGGTGCTGGAGGCGATGGCCGAGGCGGGCGTGACCCTGTGCGTGCATGGCGAAGTCACCGATCCGGCCGTGGACATCTTCGACCGCGAGGCTGTCTTCATCGACCGCGTCCTGGACCCGCTGCGCCGCCGCACCCCCGGCCTGCGCGTGGTGATGGAGCATATCACCACGGGCGAGGGCGTGGCCTATGCCCGCGCGGGTGGCGACGATCTGGCCGCGACGATCACCACGCATCACCTGGTCATCAACCGCAACGCGATCCTGGCCGGCGGCATCAGGCCGCATTACTACTGCCTGCCCGTCGCCAAGCGCGAATCGCACCGCCTGGCCCTGCGCGAGGCCGCGACCAGTGGCGAGTCGCGGTTCTTCCTGGGCACCGACAGCGCGCCCCACACTGATGCCGCCAAGCTGCAACCCTGCGGCTGCGCGGGCTGCTTCACGGCGCCCAACACCCTGTCGATCCTGGCCCAGGTGTTTGAGGATGAGGGCGCGCTGGACCGGCTGGAAGGCTTCACCAGCCTGCACGGCGCCGCCTTCTATCGCCTGCCGCCGAACGACGACCGTGTCACGCTGGTCAAGCGCGCCACCCCCGCCGCCTATCCGGCGCAGATCGACGCGGGCGGCGAGACCGTCACCGTCTTCGACCCCGGCTTTCCGCTTTACTGGCATCTGGAGGACTGATGAGCCTGACCTTTCCCGCGCGCGACGAGATCGCCCGCCTGTCCGCCCGGATGCTGCTGGAAATCAAGGCCGTCGATTTCAACGCGACGACGCCCTTCACCTATGCCTCGGGCCTGAAGGGGCCGACCTATGTGGACTGCCGCCGCATCATCAGCTTTCCCCGCGTGCGCCAGACCTTGATGGATTTCATGGCGGCGACGGTGATGCGCGACGCGGGCTTCGAGGCCTTCGACAACGTGGCAGGCGGTGAAACCGCGGGCATTCCCTTTGCCGCCATGGTCGCCGAACGGCTGGGCCTGCCCATGACCTATGTGCGGAAAAAGCCCAAGGGCTATGGCCGCAATGCCCGTATCGAGGGGGCGATGTCCGAGGGACAGCGCGTGCTGCTGGTCGAGGACCTGACCACCGACGGCGGCAGCAAGCTGTCCTTCGTGGACGCGATTCGCGACACCGGCGCGAGTTGCGCGCATACGGCGGTTGTCTTCTATTACGGCATCTTCCCGGAAACGACGCAGCGCCTGGCCGATCATGGTGTTTCGCTGCATCACCTCTGCACCTGGTGGGATGTCCTGGCCGAGGCCAAGGCCCAAGCCGCTTTCGACCCGCAAACGCTGGCCGAGGTCGAGATCTTCCTGACCGATCCCCGCGCCTGGCAGGCCGCGAACGCCTGACTTATCCACAGGCCATCCACAGAACCACCCCCTGAAATCGCACTGCGCGGCGTTCCCCGCGTGGCGCATCGGGTGTAGAACGGGGCAAGAAGAAAAGGGGGCAGCCCATGACCAATCTGCGCGCCATCATTCCGGGTCAGCCCGTCAGCGCCGAGGACACGCCCTCGATCCCCTTCTCGCTGGAAGCCGAACAGCAGCTTCTGGGCGCGCTGCTGACCAACAACGACGTGTTCGACCGGGTCAGCCAGATCATCAAGCCGGACCACTTCTATCACCCGGTCCACGCCCGCATCTTCGACATCTGTTCCGAACGCATCCGCAAGAACGCCCTGGCCAGCCCCGTCACGATCAAGGCGTTCCTGGAACATGACGAGGGGCTGAGGGAACTGGGCGGGCCGGCCTATCTGGCGCGCATGGCGGGGGCCGCGATCAGCGCCTATGCCGCGCGCGACTATGCCCAGATGATCCGCGAATTCGCCCTGCGCCGCGAACTGATCCAGTTGGGCCAGGACATTTCCGCCCGCGCCGCCACGGTCGAGGTGGGCGACGAGGCCGAGGAGCAGATCAAGGCCGCCGAACAGACGCTGTACAAGCTGGGCGAGGCGGGCACGGCGGAGCGCGGCTTCCAGTCCTTCCTCAAGGCCGTGACGGGCGCGGTGCAGGCCGCCAACGCCGCCTATCAGCGCGACGGCAAGCTGTCGGGGATCTCGACCGGGCTGATCGACCTGGACGCCAAGATGGGGGGCCTGAACAATTCCGACCTGGTGATCCTGGCGGGCCGTCCCTCGATGGGCAAGACCTCGCTGGCGACCAACATCGCCTTCAACATCGCCAAGGCCCACAAGACGGGCGAACGCCCCGACGGCACAATCGGCACGGTCGAAGGTGGCGTGGTGGGCTTTTTCAGCCTGGAAATGTCGGCCGAACAGCTTGCCGCGCGGATCCTGTCCGAGGCGGCCGAGGTGCCCAGCGAACGCATCCGCAGCGGCAACATGGACGAGGGCGAATTCCGCCGCTTCGTCGAGGCCGCGCACGCGTTGCAGAACTGCCCCCTGTATATCGACGACACGCCCGCCCTGCCGATCAACCAGCTTGCCGCCCGCGCGCGCAAGCTGAAGCGGACGCATGGGCTGGACGTGCTGATGGTGGACTATCTGCAACTGCTGAAGGCCGCGTCCGCCAAGGACAGCCGCGTGAACGAGGTGTCCGAGATCACCCAGGGGCTGAAAGCCGTCGCCAAGGAGCTGAACATCCCCGTGATCGCCCTGTCGCAGCTGTCGCGGCAGGTGGAAAACCGCGACGACAAGCGCCCGCAGCTGTCGGACCTTCGCGAATCCGGGTCCATCGAGCAGGACGCCGACATCGTGATGTTCGTGTTCCGCGAGGAATACTACAAGGAACGCGAAAAGCCGTCGGACAGCGACCTGGACGCCATGGCCAAGTGGCAGCAGGTGATGGAGCAATGCCACGGCAAGGCCGAGGTGATCCTGGGCAAGCAGCGCCACGGTCCCATCGGCACGGTCGAGCTTTCGTTCGAAGGCCAGTTCACCCGGTTCGGCAACCTGGCGAAGGACCGGCAATCGCAATGGGACTAGGCTTGCCGGTTCCCGTCGTCACCATCGGTCTTCTGATCGCCTCGAACGTCTTCATGACGGTGGCGTGGTACGGCCACCTGAAGTTCAAGACCGCGCCGCTGGTCACGGTGATCGCGGTCAGCTGGTTCATCGCGCTGTTTGAATACATCCTGCAGGTACCCGCCAACCGCATCGGCCACGGGCATTTCAGCGCAGCCCAGCTGAAGACCATCCAGGAGGTGATCAGCCTGTCGGTCTTCGCGCTGTTCTCGTGGGTTTATCTGGGGGAACGCATCGGCTGGCAGCACGGCGTGGGATTCGGGCTGATCTGCCTGGGCGCCTGGTTCATCTTTCACGATTTCGGCTAGGCGCCCGGGCGGTCAGTGCGTCCAGGGTCCGCGGCGATCGGTGGCGAAGTTTTCGCCGTATCCGCGCGGGCGGACATTGGCGGCGCGCTTGTGCGGAGGCTGGACGACATAGTCGAAGCCATGCTCTCGCGCATAGTCCTCGGCCTGCTTTTGGGTGTCGAAGTGCAGGCGGACCTGGCTTTGGGTGTCGTCGCTGCTGATCCAGCCCATCAGCGGGTCGATCTCGCGCCCGACGGGCGGAAACTCCAGGACCCAGCCTTTTGTCCGCGCATTGCCGGACTGCATGGCATTGCGGGCGGGTTGATAGATGCGGACGCGCATGGGGCTACCTTTCGGGCGGATCTCGGGGCGACTTATCGCCAATCGCGCGGCCCGGATCAAGGGCCGGAACGCCTGCCATGCCGCGGCGTTGAGGCTGCGACCGAAACCACAGGAGGTTCCCATGCCATTCCGAACCGCTGCCGCCCTCGGGCTGCTGCTGGCCCTGCCCGCCGCCGCGCAGGACATGCCGCCGGTTGACGACCAACCGCCGATGACCGCCGACATCCTGTCCGCCGAAGGAGAGACCCTGGGCCGCGCCACTGCGATGGCAATGCCGTCAGGGATCATGCTGGTCACGCTGGAATTGCAGGGCGTTCCCCCGGGCATCCACGGCGCCCATCTGCACCAAACCGGGGAATGCACGGCGCCCGATTTCGAATCGGCGGGCGGTCATCTGGCCGGTGACAAGGAACACGGCATTATGGCGGAAAACGGTCCCCACCCGGGGGATTTGCCCAACATCCACGTTCCGGACGGCGGGGCGCTGACGGTGGAATACTTCGTGGCCGGCCTGACCCCCGAGATGGTCGCGGACGAGGACGGATCCGCCATCATCATCCATGAACAACCCGACGATTACAGGGGCCAGCCATCCGGCCATGCGGGCGGACGAATCGGCTGCGGCACCTTTGCCCTGACGAACTAGCCCTATCGGACCGGCGCGGCGTCCGTGAAGGGCGCCGTGATCTCTGCCCTGCCCGTCTGCTTGTCGAGGATGCAGATCATGCGGTCCGTGCCCGTGGCCCGGGCCACGCTGACCAGGGCCGCACCATAGCTTTCGGACCCGAACGGGTTCACCTCGACCGTGACGGTGCTGTCGGCAAGCGCGGCGAGGGCGGTCCGGCAGGCCGTGTCAACCGTGGCGCGAAAGGCGTCCCAGGCGTCGTCGCTGGATGCCGTGGCGAATGCAGGCAGGACGGCCAAGGCGGTGGCGGCAAGTCCTTGTTTCATCATCTTTCCTCCAAGGGGCGGGGAACGCTTTGGTCCGCGCGTCGTTCTCACCCAAACACAAAGGTGATCCGATGCCAATCTCTGCGCGCATGATCCTGCCCGCCTTTTTCCTGGTTCCGCTGGCCGCCTGTGCGACGGCCTATGCCCCCACAGTCGCCGCGACCCGCTGCGATCCGGCCCGGCATCAGACCCTTGTCGGCATGAACATCGGAGATGTTTATCTGCCGCCGCAACTGGATTACCGGGAAATCAGTCCCGGGCAGATCGTGACGCAGGAATACCAGCCGGGGCGGCTGAACATCTTCCTCGATCCCAAGGGCTGGATCGCCCGGGTCACCTGCGGCTGAGAGGGGGTCACGCCCGCGCCCGGTCCACCTGGGCGATGGCGCGGGCAATCGCCTCGGCGATGGTCAGGTCGCTGGTGTCCAGAACGACCGCATCGTCGGCGGGCTTCAGGGGCGCCGTCGCGCGTTCGCTGTCGCGGCGGTCGCGTTCCTGCAACTCGGCCAGCATCTGGGCGGGGTCGGCGCCAAGCTCGGCCGCGCGGCGGGCGGCGCGCACCTGGTCCGAGGCCGTGACATACAGCTTGATGGCCGCGTCCGGGCAGATGACCGTGCCGATATCGCGTCCGTCCAGCACCGCGCCGGGTTCCCGGGTGGCAAAGCGGCGCTGGAAATCCACCAGGGCGGCGCGCACCTCGGGGATGGTCGCCACGCGGCTGGCGGCCTGCCCGGCCTGGGCGCTGCGCAGGTCGGACCGGGCCAGGTCGCCCGCGTCCAGCGTCTGCGCGGCCAGCACGGGATCGCCGCCCTTGGCCCCGGTCGCCCGATACAGCAGCCCCGTATCCAGGTGGTGAAAGCCGAAATGCGCCGCAAGCGCGCGGGCGATGGTGCCCTTGCCCGAGGCGGCGGGTCCGTCGATGGCGATGATGAATGGCATGGCTTCGCAAGGCAGTTTCGCGCCCGTGCATGACATGCCGCCGTGCGGGCGTCAAAACGAAAAACGCCGGCCCCCAGGGGACCGGCGTTCCGTTGTCCAGGAGAACGGGATCAGGCGCCGCTGAGGGTCTTGGCGACCTCGGCCGCGAAATCCTCTTCCTTCTTCTCGATGCCTTCGCCGACCGCCACGCGGGCATAGCCGGTGATCTCGACCCCGGCTTCCTTCGCGGCCTGCTCGACCGTCAGGTCGGGGTTGATCACGAAAGCCTGGCCCAGCAACGTGTTTTCGGCCACGAACTTCTTCATCCGGCCCGGGATGATGTTGTTCTGGATCACGGCCTCGGGCTTCGGCTTGGACGAGGCGGCGTTTTCTTCCAGCGCCTTGGCGGTCTGGACTTCCAGTTCGCGCGCCAGCAGCGCCTGGTCCATGGTCGCTTCCGACAGCGAGACCGGGCTGGTCGCGGCGATGTGCATCGCGAACTGCTTGCCGATGGCCTGCGCCTTGTCCTTGTCGCCCTTCAGCGCGACCAGAACCCCGATCCGGCCCAGGCCGTCGCCTGCGGCGTTGTGGACATAGGACACCACCGTGTCGCCTTCCAGCAGATGCATCCGGCGCAGGGTCATGTTCTCGCCGATGCGGGCGATGGCGTCGGTCAGCACCTCGGACACGGGCTTGCCGTTCAGGTGCGTGGCCTTCAGCACCTCGACATCCGTGGCGGTGGTCAGGGCGATGTCGGTGATGTCGCGGACCAGCTGCTGGAAGTCGGCGTTCTTGGCGACGAAGTCGGTTTCCGAGTTGATCTCGACGGCGACGCCGCGGCCATCGGTGACCTGCACGCCCACCAGACCTTCGGCGGCGACGCGGTCGGCCTTCTTGGCGGCCTTGGCCAGACCCTTGGTGCGCAGCCAGTCGATGGCGGCTTCCATGTTGCCGTCGGTCTCGGTCAGCGCCTTCTTGGCGTCCATCATCCCTGCGCCGGTCGTTTCGCGCAGCTCTTTCACCATCGCGGCGGTGATAGCCATGATCCGTCTCCTTTGATCAACGCGTCAGGCGGGGCATGTCCCCGCCTGACGACAGTTCCGTGAATGTATCGGGACGCAAGCGCCGATCAGGCGTCGGCGGTCGCCTGTTCGGCAACAGGCTCGTCCAGCAGCTCCTCGGGGGCGTCGGACAGCGCGCCGACATCCACGCCGGCGGCGCCCATCTGGGCCGACATGCCGTCAAGCGCGGCGCGGCTGGCCAGGTCGCAATACAGCGCGATGGCCCGGGCGGCGTCGTCGTTGCCGGGGATGATGTAGTCCACGCCTTCGGGCGAGCAGTTGGTATCGACCACGGCCACGACCGGGATGCCCAGCTTCCTGGCTTCCAGGATCGCCAGGTCTTCCTTGTTCACGTCGATGACGAACAGCAGATCCGGCAAGCCGCCCATGTCGCGGATGCCGCCCAGCGAGGCTTGCAGCTTGCTCTGCTCACGCTCGAGCTGCAGACGCTCTTTCTTGGTCATGCCTTCGGCGCCGCCGGCCATGGTCTCGTCCAGGGCCTTCAGGCGGTTGATCGACTGGGACACGGTCTTCCAGTTGGTCAGCGTGCCGCCCAGCCAGCGGTGGTTCATGTAGAACTGGGCCGAGCGTTCCGCCGCGTCCGCGATCGGCTTCTGCGCCTGGCGCTTGGTGCCGACGAACAGGATGCGGCCGCCCTTGGCGACGGTGTCGCGCACGACCTGCAGGGCCGCGTCCAGCATCGGGACGGTCTGCGTCAGGTCCAGGATGTGGATGCCGTTGCGGTCGCCATAGATGAATTCCGCCATGCGCGGATTCCAGCGTTGCGTCTGGTGACCGTAGTGAACGCCAGCTTCCAAGAGCTGACGCAGATTGAATTCGGGAAGCGCCATTCCATGTCCTTTCCGGTTTGCGC
Organism: Paracoccus lichenicola; assembly: GCF_009708075.1. Classification (GTDB taxonomy): domain Bacteria; phylum Pseudomonadota; class Alphaproteobacteria; order Rhodobacterales; family Rhodobacteraceae; genus Paracoccus; species Paracoccus lichenicola. The sequence continues at coordinate 44,675 of NZ_WMBT01000001.1, forward strand.
CTTGGCAAAGGATTCAGGGCATATGCCCCAACCGGTGGACCTTTTGCGGATTTCTCCCGCAAAGGCCCGCCCCTGCCTGTGAAGTGTGGGGCAAATAGCCCCTGCGCGCGCCATTTGCAAGGGGTCACGCGGATCGCGCGGCATTTGAACGAACTGTCAATTGCCCGCGTTGTATGGGTCAGGCAAGATTGGCGGAAGGGGTACATCATGACTGACAGCCAGTTCCGCTTCGGGCGGCATTATGATTTCCACGAAAGGCTGGCGGACGGCATCGTCCATGCCATCGGCGTCGCCCTGGCGGTGGTGGGCGTGGCGGTGCTGGTGTTCCAGGCCGCGACCTCGGCCACCCGGGCCGAGGTTCTGGCCGTCTCGATCTATGGCACCGGGCTGATCCTGGCCCTGGCGGTATCGTTCCTCTACAACGCGCTGCCGCATTCGGCGCTGAAATGGAAACTGCGGCGGGCCGATCATTCGGCGATCTTCATCCTGATCGCGGCCACCTATACGCCCTTCCTGCACAAGGCATCGGCCGATCCGGTGGTTTTCGCCTTGCTGATCTGCATCTGGACCATGGCCGCGCTTGGCATCGCGCTGAAATGCCTGCTGCCCGGGCGATACGACCGGCTGGCGATACTGCTGTACATTCTGATGGGGTGGAGCGGGCTTGTCGCTTTCCGTCCCATCGCCGACAACCTGCCGCCCTTGTCCATGCTGCTGATCGTGATCGGGGGGATCGTCTATACCGTGGGCGTGATCTTCCACGTCTGGGAACGGCTGCGCTTTCAGAACGCGATCTGGCACGGCTTTGTCGTGACGGCCGCGGCCATCCATTATGTCGCGGTGCTGTCCGCGATCTAGGTTAGCGGTATCGGGATTTGCGCCCGGGGGCGGCAAACCGCTTGCATCGCCCCCCGTCCGCGGGCAGTTTGCCCCCGGATCGCGGAACGGAAGGTGGCGCCATGAACCCTGAACTCCAGTCGCAAAAGACGCGCGCATTGTGCAGGCTTGCCCCGGTCATTCCGGTGATCGTCATCAAGAACGCGGAACGCGCGGCGGGCCTGGCCCGTGCCCTGGTGTCGGGCGGGCTGCCGGTGCTGGAGATCACGTTGCGGTCCGACGCCGCGCTGGACGCCATCCGGGCGATGTCGGGCGTGTCGGGCGGCCATGTCGGCGCGGGCACGGTGCTGACGCCGGACGACGCCAAGCGCGCCAAGGATGCGGGCGCGAGTTTCGCCGTCTCGCCCGGCCTGACCGACCGCCTGATCGCCGCCTGCGAGGAGTTGGAGCTGCCCCTGCTGCCCGGCACCGCCACCGCGTCCGAGGTGATGCGCGCGGCGGATGCAGGCTATGACATGCTGAAGTTCTTTCCGGCCGAGGCGATCGGCGGCGCGCCCGCGCTGAAATCGCTGGCGGGACCGCTGCCGAAGGTCAGCTTCTGTCCGACCGGCGGCATTTCGGTTGCCAATGCCGGTGACTATCTGTCGCTGCCGAACGTGGTCTGCGTGGGCGGCAGCTGGATCGCCACCGATGCCGATGTCAGCGCCGAGAACTGGGGCGCGATCCAGGAACGGGCGCACGCCGCATCCCGGTTGAGCCGGGGCTGACCTTGGTCCCCGACGACAGGCGCGCCCGCCGCAACGTGATCGTACTGGTCGCGGCGCAGGCGATCCTGGGCGCCCAGATGTCGGTGATCTTCATCGTCGGCGGTTTGGCGGGCCAGATCCTGGCGCCGAACCCTTGCATCTCCACCCTGCCCTTGTCGATGATCGTCCTGGGATCGGCGCTGACCGCGCGTCCGCTGGCGCGCTTCATGCAGGATCGCGGCAGGCAGGCGGGTTTCATGCTGGCGGTTCTTGCGGGCGGCTTGGGCGCGGCACTGGCGGCATGGGGGCTGTCGGCGGGGTCGTTCTGGCTGTTCATGGCCGGATCCCTGCTGACCGGCATCTACATGTCGGCGCAGGGTTTCTATCGCTTCGCCGCCACCGACCTCGCGTCCGAGGATTACGCCCCCCGCGCGATCAGCTGGGTGATGGCGGGCGGGCTGGCCGCCGCGATCATCGGCCCGGCCGTAGTGCGGGTCACGGACGGACTGACGGCGGTGCCGTTCCTGGCCACCTATCTGGCGGTGATCGGGCTGAACGCGCTTGGGCCGTTCCTGTTCGCGTTCCTCGACAGTCCCAGGCCTGCGCCTGCCGAGGCCGACGCGGATGCGGGCCGCCCGCTGGCCGAACTGCTGCGCCAGCCGCAGATTGCCGTGGCGATGATCTGCGGCATGGTGGCCTATGCCCTGATGAACCTGGTGATGACCTCGACCCCGCTGGCGGTGGTGGGCTGCGGCTTTGCGCCGACGGATGCGGCCAATATCGTCAGCGTGCATGTGCTGGCAATGTTCGCGCCCAGCTTCTTCACCGGCCACCTGATCGCCCGCTTCGGCGCGGAGCGGATCGTCGCGGTGGGCCTGTTCCTGCTGGCCCTGGCGGGGGCCGCCGCCCTGTCGGGGGTGGAACTGTCGCATTTCTTCGCCACCCTGATCCTGTTGGGGATGGGTTGGAACTTCGGCTATATCGGCGCCACCACCATGCTGTCCCGCGCCCACGCCCCCGAGGAGCGGGGCCGCGTCCAGGGCCTGAACGACGCGGTGGTGTTCGGGGGCGTGTTTCTTGCCTCGCTGTCCTCGGGCGGGCTGATGAATTGCAGCGGGGGTTCCGTAGTGGCGGGCTGGAACGCGGTCAATCTGGCGATGCTGCCCTTCCTGGTGCTGGCGGGCGGGGCGCTGATCTGGCTGATGCTGCGCCCGGCGGATGCGTAGCGGCGGGGGCGCTTCGCCCCCCGCACCCCCCGAGGATATTTGGGCAAAGGTGAAATCAGAACAGGGATTTCTGTTCGGGCGGCTTGGGCTTGCGGGCAGGCTTTGGCGCGCTTTCGGGACGGACGGTCACGCGGCCATCGGCGAACTCCAGGTCCATCTGCGGCAGTTGGCGCGCAGCCTGTGCCGTTGTCACCACGCCATCGGGACCATGGACCACCACGAAGCCGCGCTTCAGCGTTTCCTTGTAGCCCAGCGACAGGCGCAGCCGATCCACCCGCTGCATCGCCTGGTCGCGGTTGCGGATCGCCCGCTGCACGGCCCCATCCAGCCGCCGCGCCAGATCGGCCAGCCGCTGATCCTGCTGCGCGATCGCCCGCCGCGTGCCGGCCATCACCCGCGCCAGCGAGGCCTCCAGCCGTTCCCCCATCGCCACGGTGCGGTCGCGCCGCCGTTCCAGCCTGCGGGTCGCGGCCGAATCCAGCCGGTGTTCCAACCCGTGCAGCGCATGGGCCTTGCGGTCGGTGAAGCGCCGCAGCAGCGCCACCGGCATGGGCCGCGCCGCAAGCTGGTGCCTGCGGGTGCGCACCAACCCGTGCAGCGCCGGATCCAGCCGCCCGGCCCACAGATCCAGCCGCTGCCGCGCGCCTTCGGTCAGCGCGCCGGGGCGGCCAAGCGCGCGGGACAGGTCGCGCAGCCGTTGCCGGGGGCGGTCGATGTGATGCTGGCTGCACCGCGTCAGCCGCGCCTGCGATTCGGCCAGCCTCGCCGCCAGTTCCGCCAGCACCGGCACCGCCATTTCCGCCGCAGCCGTCGGCGTCGGCGCGCGGCGGTCCGAGGCGAAGTCGATCAGCGTCGTGTCCGTTTCATGCCCCACGGCGGAAATCAGCGGGATGCGGCTTTCGGCGGCGGCGCGGACCACGGCTTCCTCGTTGAAGCCCCACAGATCCTCCAGGCTGCCGCCGCCCCGCGCGACGATCAGCAGATCGGGGCGCGGGATCGGCCCGCCCTGCGGCAGATCGTTGAAGCCCCGGATCGCGGCGGCCACTTGGGGGGCGCAACCCTCGCCCTGGACGGCCACCGGCCAGATCAACACGCGCGTCGGAAAGCGGTCGCGCAGCCGGTGCAGGATGTCGCGGATCACCGCCCCCGAGAGCGAGGTCACGACCCCGATCACCCGGGGCAGCGACGGCAGCGGGCGCTTGCGCGCCTCGTCGAACAGCCCCTCGGCCGCAAGGGCCTGGCGGCGCTTTTCCAGCATCGCCATCAGCGCGCCCAGGCCCGCAGGCTCGATCTGATCGACGATCAGCTGGTATTTCGACTGGCCGGGAAAGGTGGTGATGCGGCCGGTGGCGATGACCTCCATCCCCTCCTCGGGGCGCTGCGCCAGCTTGGCGGCCTGCCCCTTCCAGGTGACGGCGGCCAGGACGGACCGGTCGTCCTTCAGGTCGAAATAGATGTGCCCCGACGATGGCCGCGACACGCGCCCGATCTCGCCCCTCACGCGAACGCGGCCGAACTGATCCTCCAGGCTGCGCTTGACCGCGCCCGACAGTTCGGAAACCGTGAATTCATGCGCGTTGCTGCCCGGCGCGTCTTCCAGCAAATCCATGCGTCTTGTTCCCTTCGCCGCGCCACACTAGAACGCCGCGACCAGAAGCGAAAGGGCGGCCCATGAACATCCTGATCCTTGGCGGCGGCGGGCGCGAACATGCGCTGGCCTGGGCGATCCGGCAGAACCCGAAATGCGACCGCCTGATCGTGGCCCCGGGCAATGCGGGCGTCGCCAATGTCGCGGAATGCGCCGACCTGAACATCCTGTCGCGCGCCGAGGTTCTGGAATTCGCCGAAGGAAACGCCATCGACTTCGTGGTGATCGGCCCCGAAGCGCCGCTGGCCGCCGGCGTGTCCGACGCCCTGCGCGACGCGGGCTTCCTGGTCTTCGGCCCCTCGCAAGCCGCAGCCCAGCTCGAGGCGTCGAAGGCCTTCACCAAGGAAATCTGCGATGCCTGCGGGGCGCCCACCGCCGCCTGGGCGCGCTTCACCGATGCCGCCAGCGCACGCGATCACGTCGCGGCCCAGGGCGCACCCATCGTGGTCAAGGCCGACGGGTTGGCCGCAGGCAAGGGCGTCACCGTGGCCGAAACCGTGGACCAGGCGCACGACGCCATCGACGCCATCTTCGACGGCGAATTCGGCGAGATGTCGGTAGTGATCGAGGAATTCATGGCGGGCGAGGAAGCCAGCTTCTTCGTCCTGTGCGACGGCGCGGACTGCCTTCCCATCGGCACCGCGCAGGACCACAAGCGCGTGGGCGACGGCGACACCGGCCCGAACACCGGCGGCATGGGCGCCTACAGCCCCGCGCCGATCCTGACCGAGGCCTTGCAGGAACAGGTCATGGCCCGGATCGTGCGCCCCACCGTGGCCGAGATGGCCGCGCGCGGGATGCCGTTCCAGGGCGTGCTTTACGCGGGGCTGATGATCGACAAGGGCCAGGCCCGGCTGGTCGAATACAACGTCCGCTTCGGCGATCCCGAATGCCAGGCGCTGATGATGCGCCTGGGCGCGCAGACGCTGGACCTGCTGCTGGCCTGCGCCGAGGGGCGGCTGGCCGGGGCCGCGGTCAACTGGGCCGACGATCACGCGCTGACGGTGGTGATGGCCGCGCAGGGCTATCCGGGTGCCCATGAAAAGGGAAGCGTCATCAACGGCCTGGACGGCCTGTCCGAAACCAGTTTCGCCATGACCTTTCACGCGGGCACCGCCAGCAAGGACGGCCAGGTCATCGCCACCGGCGGCCGCGTCCTGGCCTGCACCGGCCGCGGCGCGACCTTGGCCGAGGCGCATGAACGCGCCTATGCCCAGGTGGACGCCCTCGACTGGCCCGAGGGCTTCTGCCGCCGCGACATCGGCTGGCGCGCGCTCTAGGCTTCTTCTTCACTCAAATATCCGCGCCGGAGGCATCCGACGGGGCCGCAAGCACCAAGGTCAAAGGCTGGAATACAGCCCCTCGTAGATCGGCAGCAGGGTGTCCGTCTCGAACAGGCTGCTGACCGATGTGCCGTTCCAGATGTTCAGGATGGCTTGCGTGAACATCGGCGCGGTCGGCACGATGCGGATGTTGGGCGCGGATTTCACTGCATCGGTCGGCTGGATCGAATCGGTGATGACCAGAGATTTCATCACCGACTTGCTCACCCGCTCGACCGCCGGGCCGGACAGCACGCCATGGGTGATATAGGCGTGAACTTCGGTCGCGCCGTTGTCGGTCAGCACCTGGGCGGCCTTCACCAGCGTGCCCGCCGTGTCGCAGATGTCGTCGACGATGATGCAGACCTTGCCCGCGACATCGCCGATCACGGTCATCTCGGCCACTTCGCCCGCCTTTTCGCGGCGCTTGTCCACGATGGACAGCGGCGCGCCGATCCGCGTCGCCAGTTCGCGCGCGCGAGCCACGCCGCCCACGTCGGGGGACACGACCATCAGGTCGTTCATCCGGCCCCGGAAGTGATGCTGCACGTCGAGCGCAAAGACCGGCGCGGCATACAGGTTGTCCACCGGAATGTCGAAAAAGCCCTGGATCTGGGCGGCGTGCAGATCCAGCGTCAGCACCCGGTCGATGCCCGCCTCGGTCAGAAGGTTCGCCACCAGCTTGGCGCTGATGGGCGTGCGGGCCTTGGCGCGGCGGTCCTGGCGGGCATAGCCGAAATAGGGAATGACCGCCGTGATCCGCGCCGCCGAGGACCGCCTCAGCGCATCGGTCATCACCATCAGTTCCATCAGGTTGTCATTCGCCGGGTTCGAGGTCGGCTGGATGATGTACATGTCCTCGCCCCGGACATTCTCGAACACCTCGACGAAGATTTCCTGGTCGTTGAACCGCTCGATCCGGGCATCGCAAAGGCTGACGTTCATCCCCCGGTGCATCGACATCCGCCGGGCAATCGCCGCGGCAAGGGTCCGGTTCGCATTGCCGGAAATCAGCTTGGGTTCGGTCATGACGGGCATGGAGGGGGCCTTTGCACGGGGATTCGCCAGATTGCGCCCGCCTTATCACCCGGTTAGCCTGCGGGCAAACCGCGAAGGACCGTCCTTATGGCCAATATCGACTACTATTTCGGAACGATCAGCCCCTGGGCCTATCTGGCGGGCGACCGGCTGGAACGGATCGCGGAACGCCACGGTGCTGCGATCACCTACAAGCCGCTGGATATATTGCAGCTTTTCGACCGCACCGGCGGGGTGCGCCCGGCCAACCGCCATCCCAGCCGGATGGACTATCGCGCGCAGGAATTGCCTCGCTGGGCCGATCACCTGGGGGTGGCCCTGAACGTGAAGCCCGCCCATTGGCCGGTGAACATGGCGCCGTCCTCCTATGCCATCATCGCCGCGCAACAGGCGGGCGGCGGTGACCTGGGCGGGTTGGTGCAGGGTTTCCTGCGCGCCATTTGGGCCGAGGATCGCGACATCAGCGACGACGCCGTCATTCGCGACATCCTGGGGGCGCATGGCTTCGATCCCGCGCTGGCCGACAAGGGCCTGTTCATCGGCGCCGAAACCTATGGCCGCAACCTGGAACAGGCGGTCGAGGCGGGGGTGTTCGGATCGCCCTTCTATGTGGTGCGGGAAAGCGGGCAGAAGTTCTGGGGCCAGGACCGGCTGGATTTCCTCGACCGGCACCTGTCGGCCCCATGACCGGCATCCACAAGCGCCACTGGCCGGGCGACAAGGACCGCCCGGCCTTGGCCCTGCATTGCATGATGGGCAGCGCGGGTTACTGGGGACCGATCGCCCGGCGGCTGGAGGGGCGCGTCGATCTGACCGGCTTCGACATGCCGGGTCATGGGCGCAGCGGCCCCTGGATGGAGGGAACCGAGGGGCCGGATTTCCACACCGCCGTCACGCGGATCGCGGCCAGCTTCATCGACCGGCCGCTGGATCTGATCGGCCACAGCCTTGGCGCGACCGTTGCCCTCCGCATCGCCATCGCCGCGCCCGAGGCGGTGCGCAGCCTGACCCTGATCGAGCCGGTGCTGTTTGCGGCCGCGCCCAACGCCGAGCAGGACGCGCGCGGCCGGATCATCACGGGCCATCTGGCCCAGGGCCACATCGAGGATGCCGCCCGCGCCTTCATCGACCTGTGGGGCGCGCAGCCCTTCGACGACCTGCCCCCACCCGCCTGTCGGATGATGACCGACCAGATCCGCCTGGTGGCCGCGACCGACGACACCCTGACCCATGACCGTGCCAACATCCTGCGGGATGGGGGGCTGGAGGCCATCGACGCCCCCGTGCTGATCATCGCGGGAGAGCGGTCCCCGGCGGTCATCCACGCCATCGCCGAGGCCTTGGCCGCGCGCCTCGCCGATGTCGGCCGCGCCAGCGTGCCGGGGGCGGGCCACATGCTGCCGCTGACCCATCCGGACGAAACCGCCGGGCTGATCGCCGTCAACCTCGACCGCGCCTAGACAGCGAAGTCGTCTTCATGACGGACCGTACCGATGGCCAGCCAGTCGGCGCGGATCCGTGCAACCCTTGTATCGCCCCAGGTGCGGAAGACGATGTCGAAGCCCCGTGCGGTCACCTGTTCGGCGCAGATGTCGGCCCGCTGGTTCGCATCCCCGGCGATATCCCACATGCCGATTGCCACATGGACCACAGGCGGGGCAGTAAAGGCTTGCGCAAAGGTCACGGACTGGCGAACAGTGCGCGGTCCCTCGCTTGTCCACATGACGCCCTGATCCTCGAATGCCGAAAACAGCAGCCGGGATCCCTGGCAAACCCCGACTGCGTGATGACCGAATTTCTGCATCAGCGACCTTTAGCCCAGCTTTGTGGAGAGTTTGACGGTCCGCCCCTGCCGTGAGGCTGCTCATGCGGCGACCGGCGGCATGGCACGGTTCAGGCAAAGGCCTCCTCGAACGCCCGTTCGAGGATTTCGATCCGGCCCTGCCCATCCACCAGCGCGGCATCGAAGCGCATCTCCGGCAGCGGCGCATGGCCTTCCTTGTCGCAGTATTCCAGCGCCGCACGCATGATGCGGCCCTGCTGGGCCGCACCCAACCGCTGCGCGGCTTCGTGATGGGTGGCGGACTGCTTGACCTCGACAAAGATCAGGCACTGCCCATCCCGGCAGATCAGGTCGATTTCCCCTGCCTTGCCGCGCCAGCGCCGCGCCAGGATCGTCATGCCCTTGCCTTCCAGGCTGCGGGCAACGCTGTCCTCGGCAAGGGTTCCCGCCAGGTGGGCAAGTCGCCCACGCGTGCGCCGTGCAGCCGACACCGGTCCCGATGCAACAGGCAGTGCCCGGTCGAAATCCCCCGCCTTGGCATAGCTCATGATCACTCCTCGCCTTCATCCAGGGACAGCGCGATCTGGTAAACCTCGCGCCGTGCCAATCCCAATTCCGCCGCAACCTCTTTCGCGGCATCCTTCACCGTCATCCGCCCCAGCCTGGCCCCCAGGGCCTGCCGTATCATCCCTTCGTCGGCCACCACGGCGCCCGGCCGATCGACCAGCATCACGACCTCGCCCTTCAGGACGGCCATGCGCGGATCCTGCGCCAGTTCGGCGGCCGTGCCGCGGATCACCTCCTCGAACTTCTTGGTCAGTTCCCGCGCCACCACCGTAATCCGATTCGCATCAACCTCGCACATCTCTTCCAATGTTTGATTAACGCGCCGGGGGCTTTCAAACAGGATCAACGTCGCATCCACCGCCATCCATTGCCGCAGCCAGGTCATGCGCGCGCCCCTTGTTGACGGAGGAAAGCCCGCGAACAGGAAGCGGTCGCTTGGCAGGCCCGACAGGCTCAGCGCCACCAGGGGGGCCGAGGGGCCGGGAAGGGCGTGGACGCGGTGGCCGGACGCCGCGGCTTCCCGTGCCAGGCGGAAGCCCGGATCGGCCACCAGCGGCGTGCCCGCGTCCGAGGCATAGGCGACGCTTGCGCCCCCGGCCAGGGCGGCCAGCAGCGCGGGACGGGCACGTTCCCCGTTGTGGTCGTGATAGGGCAGGATCCGCCGCCCCCGCAGCGGGACGCCGTGGATGTCCAGCAGATGGCGCAGCACGCGCGTATCCTCGGCCGCCAGCACGTCGGCGGCATTCAGCACGTCCAGCGCGCGCAGGGTGATGTCGCGGGCCGTGCCGATGGGCGTCGCCACCAGGTAAAGGCCGGTGTCGAGCGGCCTTGCCTCGACATGGGCGGCCAGGCGCTGCGGGGGCTGGATGTCCATCTGCGTTTTCCTTCCGACTGATTGCCAAGCCAGCCCGTTGGTCCTAGGCTGCCCGCACCTCGGCGATACCTCACAGCAGGAAAGTTTCATATGGTCGTTTCCGCCACAACCCGGCCCGCCGCCGGATGGCGCCGCGTCGTTGCCGGTGCCGTTGCCATCCTGTCCGCCTTCGTCCTTGCTGCCTGCGAGCCGGCGGGCGGATCGCAGCGGGCCAGCGGCCCTGCCATCGGTCCCCTGATCAATCCCGGCGAACCCGTGCGCGTGGCCCTGCTGGCCCCCGGCGGCAGCGGCTCGGCCGATCTGGAATGGCTGTCGCGCAGCCTGAAGAACGCCGCGCGGATGGCGGCGGCGGATGCGCAGGGCGCCAGCATCGACCTGCGCGTCTATGACACCGGCACCAGCACCGAACAGGCCGTGGCCCAGGCCAATGCGGCGGCCGACGCGGGCGCGCAGATCATCGTCGGCCCGCTGTTCGCCGAAGGCGCGAATGCCGTGGGCAATGCCATGCGGCCGCGCAACATCAACGTGCTGACCTTCTCGAACAATGCCGAGATCGCGGGCGGCAACGTCTTCATCCTGGGCAACAGCTTCGCCAATGTCGCGGACCGCCTGGTCGCCTATGGCACCCGCCAGGGCAAGCGCAACATCTATGTCGTGGCCGAGGACGACATCGCGGGCCAGCTGGGCGGCCGCGCGATCGAGACCGCCATCGCCCGCAACGGCGCCCGCCTGGCGGGACGATCGAACCATTCCGTGTCGGTCACGGGCATCGACGCCGTGACGCCGCAGATCGTGGCCGCCGCGCAGTCGGGCCAGGTCGATGCGGTGTTCATGACCGCCAACAACCAGGCCGTGCTGCCCTACCTGACCGAAAAGCTGGCCGCCGCCGGTGTCCGGTCGCCCGTGACGCAGATGATGGGGCTGACCCGCTGGGACCAGCCCGCCAACCGGATCTCGATGCCGCAGTTGCAGGAAGGCTGGTTCGCGATCCCGGACCAGGGCCTGAAAGCGCAGTTCGACGCCCGCTATCGCAGCGCCCATGGCGAGCAGCCGCATGAACTGGCGAGCCTGGCCTATGACGGGGTCGCCGCCATCGCCTCGCTGGCGCGCAGCGGCAAGCGCAATGCGCTGACGACCACGGGGCTGACGCAGAACGCGGGCTTTGCGGGCGTGGGCGGGGTCTTCCGGCTGCGTCCGGACGGAACCTCGGAACGGGCGCTGGCGGTGGCCACCCTGCGCGGCAACCGGCTGGTCATCCTGGAACCCGCGCCGCGCGGCTTCGGCGGCGGCTTCGGGTTCTGATCTTGGCCGACCTGCCCGACGCGACCATCCTGCAAAGCGCCCCGGCCCTGCCCGGGGCGCATCCGATCTTTGACCCCGCCCGATTTCTGCCGATCCTGGACCAGGCCCTTGCCGGCCTGACCGAGCGCAAGGACATCCGCGCCCGCACCGTGGCGCTGTTGTCCGAGGCGCGGGCCGGGGCCATGGCGGCGATCGAGGCGGGCCTTGCCAGCCATCCCCGCGCCGCGCGCGAAACCGTCCGCGCCATCGCCAGCCTGACGGACGGCATCGTCATCGCATCCCACCACGTTGCAACCACCCGCCTGCATCCGCAGCAATCCCCCTCGGACGCCGAAAGGCTGGCGGTGCTGGCCGTGGGCGGCTATGGCCGGGCGGAAATGGCGCCGGCGTCCGACGTGGACCTGCTGTTCCTGACGCCGTGGAAGATCACCGCCTGGGCCGAAAGCGTGGTCGAATCCATGCTGTACATCCTGTGGGATCTGAAGCTGAAGATCGGCCATTCGATCCGCAGCGTGGATGACTGCATCCGCCTGGGCGCGGGCGACATGACCATCCGCACCTCGCTTGTGGAACACCGCCTGGTCACGGGCCACGCCCCCCTGGCCGGGGAATTGCGCGAACGCCTGTGGGTCGAGCTGTTCTCGAAGACCGTTCCCGAATTCATCGAGGCCAAGCTGGATGAACGCGCCGCCCGTCACCAGCGCCAGGGCGGGCAGCGGTATGTCCTGGAACCCAACGTCAAGGAGGGCAAGGGGGGCCTGCGCGACCTCCAGACCCTCTACTGGATCGCGAAATACATCCACCGCGTGGACCGCGCGGTCGAGCTGGTCGATCTGGGCGTCTTCACGCGCGAGGAACACGGGGCCTTCTGGCAGGCCGAGGATTTCCTGTGGGCCGTGCGCTGCCACCTGCACCTGATCGCGGGACGCCCCGTGGATGTCCTGTCCTTCGACATGCAGGTCGAGGTGGCGCGGCGCATGGGCTATCGCGACACATCGGCCCGGCGCGGGGTCGAGTATTTCATGCAGGACTACTTCCGCCACGCCACCCATGTAGGCGAGTTGACCCGCGTCTTCCTGACGGAACTCGAGGCCCGCCACGTCCGCAGCGCCCCCTTTCTGGGCCGCCTGTTCCGCCGCCGCCGCAAGCTGCGGGACGGCTTCACCGACAACCACGGCCGGCTGAGCATCACCAACGATGCCGAGTTCCTGAAGGATCCCCTGAACATCCTGCGCCTGTTCGAGGAGGCGCTGCGCACCGGCATCCTGATCCACCCCGACGCGATGCGCCTGGTCGCGGCCAACCTGGATCTGATCGACGACAAGGTGCGGTCGGACCCCGAGGCCACCCGCATCTTCATGGATCTGCTGCTCAAGCACGGCAACCCGGAACGGGGCCTGCGCCGCATGAACGAGCTGGGCGTGCTGGCGGCCTTCATCCCGGAATTCGAGCCGGTGGTGGCGATGATGCAGTTCAACATGTATCACCACTACACAGTGGACGAACATTCGATCCAATGCGTCGCGGCGCTGGCCGAGATCGAGCGGGGCGAGCATCCCGAGGATCTGCCCCTGTCCAGCGCGATCATGGAATCCGGCATCAACCGCCGCGTCCTGTATCTGGCGACCCTGCTGCACGACATCGGCAAGGGCCGGCGAGAGGATCACTCGATCCTGGGGGCGCGGCTGGCGCGGCGGATCGCGGCGCGCTTCGGCTTTCCCCAAGACGACATCGACACGGTGGAATGGCTGGTCCGCAACCACCTGCTGATGTCGGACGTGGCGCAGAAACGCGACATCGCCGACCCCCGCACCCTGCGCGACTTCGCCAAGGCGGTGAAGACGCGCAGGCGGCTGGACATGCTTCTGGTGCTGACGGTGTGCGACATCCGCGGCGTCGGTCCCGGCACCTGGAACAACTGGAAGGCCGCGCTGCTGCGCAAGCTGCACCAGGAGACCGCCCTTGTCCTGGAAAACGGCATGGAGGACCTGAACCGCGACCGCCGCCAGAACGAGGCCAAGCGCAGCCTGCGCCACATGCTGATCGCCAAGGGGTGGGACGCGCGGGCGATCCGGGCCGAGTTGGGGCGGCATTACGACAGCTATTGGTCGGGCCTTCCGACCGAAACGCAGGCCACATTCGCCGAACTGCTGAACGGCATCGGCCCAGACGAAATCCGCACCGACCTGCGCGCCGACACCCACCGCGACGCGACGCGCGCGGCCTTCGTGCTGTCCGACCATCCGGGCATCTTTTCCCGCCTGTGCGGGGCGCTGACGCTGATGGGCGCGAACGTGGTCGATGCGCGGACCTACACGACGCGCGACGGCTTTGCGACCGCCGTCTTCTGGGTCCAGGATCCCGACGGCAGCCCCTTCGACGAAGACCGGATGCCCCGGCTGCGCCAGAAGATTCTCAGCATCCTGAAGGGCGAGATCGTCGCGCGCGAGGCCTTTGCCACCCGCGACAAGCCCAAGAAGCGCACGCGGGAATTCAAGTTCCCCACCCATGTCACCTTCGACAACGAAGGCAGCGACATCTATACCATCATCGAGGTCGATACCCGCGACCGCCCGGGCCTGCTTTACGACCTGACGCGGACGCTGGCGGCGAACCATATCCAGATCGTCAGCGCCGTGATCGCGACATTCGGCGCGCAGGTGGTGGACAGTTTCTACGTCAAGGATATGTTCGGCCTGAAACTGCACAGCGACGCCAAACGCGACGCGCTGGAAAAGAAACTGCGCGCGGCCATCGCCGACGGGGCAAAACGGGCAGAGGCTTGAACACATGAAATCGGGACTGGTGCGGGGATTCCTTTCGGTAGGGATCTGGACCTTCGTGTCGCGCTTGTCGGGCTTTGTCCGCGACATCCTGATGGCCGCCTGGCTGGGCAGCGGGGCCGTGGCCGACGCCTTCTTCGTCGGCCTGTCGCTGCCCAACATGTTCCGCCGCTTCTTCGCGGAAGGCGCCTTCAACACCGCCTTCGTGCCCATGTTCGCCAAGAAGCTGGACGACCGCGCGGACGCGCAACGTTTCGCGTCCGAGGCGTTCTCGGGCCTCTTGATGTCCGTGCTGATCCTGTCGGCGGTGGCGATGATCTTCATGCCGGGGCTGGTCTGGCTGATGGCCTCGGGCTTTGCGGGGGACGAACGGTTTCCGCTGGCGGTCCAGTATGGCCGGATCATGTTTCCCTATATCCTGCTGATCTCGCTGGCCTCGATGATCTCGGGCGTGCTGAACGCGAACGGCCGCTTCACCGCCGCCGCCGCCGCGCCGGTGCTGCTGAACCTGCTGTTCATCGCCGCCATGGCGGTGGCGTGGTGGCAAGGCTGGGACGTGGGCCTGACGCTGGCCTGGGCCACCCCGCTGACCGGGATCGCGCAGCTTGCGCTGGTCTGGTGGGACGCGCGCCGCACGGGCTGGTCCTTCCGCCTGCAGCGCCCGCGCCTGACGCCCGACATGCGCCGCCTGCTGGCCGTCGCCCTGCCTGCCGCCTTCGCGGGGGGCGTGGTGCAGATCAACCTGCTGGTCGGCCGCCAGGTCGCCAGCCATTTCGAAGGCGCGATTTCCTGGCTGTCCTATTCCGACCGCCTGTATCAGCTTCCCCTGGGCGTCGTGGGCGCGGCCGTGGCCGTGGTGCTGCTGCCCGAACTGTCGCGCCGGTTGCGGGCGGGCGATCACGCGGGCGGCCAGTCCGCCTATTCCCGCGCGACGGAATTCGGGCTGTTCCTGACCCTGCCCGCCGCCTTCGCCATCGCCGTGATCGCCGAACCGATGGTCCGCACCTTGTTCCAGCGCGGCGAGTTCACGGCCTATGATACCACCCAGACCGCCCGCGCCCTGGTCGTCTATGCCTGCGGCCTGCCCGCCTTCGTGCTGCAGAAGATCCTGCAACCGCTGTATTTCGCGCGCGAGGATACGAAGACCCCGTTCCGCTATGCCGTGTGGTCGATGATCGTCAACGCCATCGTCGCCTTTGGCCTGATGCCCTCGCTGGGTTTCCTGGCCGCCGCCCTTGGCACCACGGTCGCCGCCTGGATCATGGTCGCGCAGCTGTGGTGGGGCACCCGCGCCATGGGCGATGCCGCCCGCGCCGACGACCGCCTGCGCCGCAAGACGCCGCTGATCGTGCTGTCATCGGCGCTGATGGCGGGGGCCTTGTGGGCGATCATGGGCTGGCTGGACCGGGCGGATGCCGGGCGCGTTGCTGGCCTGGCGATCCTGGTCTTCGGCGGGGCCGCGATCTATTTCACGCTCAGCTTCGCGACGCGCGCCTATCGGCTGTCGGACCTGAGGGCGGCGGTCCGGCGGGGGCGTTGATGCCTGCGGACCGCCGCGCGCCTATCGGGCCGTATAGCCGCCATCGACCAGGTGATAGGATCCGGTGATGAAGCTGGCCAGGTCCGACAGCAGATACAGCACCAGCGAGGCCACCTCGTCCGCCGTGCCCAGGCGTCCAAGGGCATGTTGCGTGGCCAGGTAATCCAGCGTCGCCTTGTCCAGGTTCTCGTCCAGCATCGGCGTGCTGATGAAGCCCGGCCCGACCCCGTTCACCCGAATCCCGTCGGCTGCATGATCCAGCGCCCCCGTCTTGGTCAGGCCGTTCACGCCATGCTTGGCCGCGACATAGGCCGGCGACCCGGCAAGGCCCACCGAACCCAGGATGGACGAGACGTTGACGATGGCCCCGCCCCCGGCCCGTTTCATCGCGGGAATGGCAAAGCGCATCCCCAGGAAGACCCCGGTCAGGTTCACGTCGATGACCTTCTTCCAGGCGTCCACGGGATACTCGCCCGCCTTCCCCTGCGCCCCGCCGATCCCGGCATTGTTGACCATGTGCGACAAAGATCCCGTCCTGTCCTCGGCAAAGCGCACCAGCGCCTCGACATCCTGCTCGCTGGCGACATCGGCGGCGCAGGCATGGGCGCTGCCGCCCGCGGCGGTGATCGCATCCGCGACCTTCTGCGCGGCTTCCAGCTTCATGTCTGACACGATGACCGTGCCGCCGGATGCCGCATAGCCTTCGGCGATCGCCTTGCCGATGCCGGAGGCGGCCCCTGTCACGATGCCCGTCCTGCCTGCGAATTCGATCTTCATCGGATGTCCTTTCCTTGCTGGAAGATGGCTGATGGTGCCACGGAAATCGTCAACGCGCCCTGATCTGGCGCAACACCCGCTGCACCCCGCCATCCACCAGCACGAAGCTGAGCAGGAAGCCCGCGCCGAACCCCGCGATCTCGGCGATCCAGCCATAGCCCGCGCCGCCGAAGACGATGCCGAAGACCAACTGAAACGCCAGCAGCATCCCGATCAGGGTAAAGGCGCGCATCCGGTTGGCATGAACCGCCCCCAACCGCGACCACAGCAGAAAGGTGAAGGCGCCCACCAGCCCATAGACCGCCGGATAGCCGCCGATCAGCGGCCCCGGCCGCCCCGGCAGGGCCGAGATCACCGCCGTATAGACCAGCGCCCCGCCGATGGCCGACCCCAAGAACAGCGCCACGACCGCCCAGGGCCGGAACTCGCGCGCGATCATGTTGCCAAGCGCCAGGGTGAAGACGACCACGAACAGCGCATGGGTGAACGAGGTGTTGACGAAGCTGTAGGACAGGATGCGGTAAGCCTGGTCCCAATCGACCGCGCCGACCTGCCACATGCGCTGCACCATCTCGGGCGCGAAGGCGGTCATCTGCATCGCGCTCAGCCGCAGGCCCACGCCCTGCGCGCCGCCGATCAGGCCGGTCTGGCCCAGCAGGAACACGATCTCGCCCGCGATGGCGGGCAGGGCCAGCGCCCAGAGAACCGCCGGCAGCGGGTTGAGCGGAGAGACGGGCATGGCCTGGCGCATCGGGTTTCCTTCGCGGTTGCGGTCCTTGCGGCCAAGGGCTAAGCCAACCGCACGGAAAATCCAAGCAGGCCCGCCATGACCGAGACGACAAAGACCCGTTTCACCCCGCGCATCTTCTCGGGGATCCAGCCCTCGGGCGGGTTGACGCTGGGCAATTACCTGGGCGCGCTCAAGCGTTTCGCGGCGCTGCAAGGGGGCGAGGCCCAGACGATCTATTGCCTGGTGGACCTGCACGCGATCACCGTCTGGCAGGATCCCGAAACCCTGCGCCGCAACATCCGCGAGGCCGCGGCGGCCTTCATGGCGGCAGGCGTGGATCCCGCGCAGTCGGTCCTGTTCAACCAGAGCCAAGTCAGCGCCCATGCCGAAATGGCCTGGCTTTTCAACACGGTCGCCCGCGTCGGCTGGATGTACCGGATGACGCAGTTCAAGGACAAGGCGGGCAAGAACACCGAAAACGTCAGCCTGGGCCTGCTGGCCTATCCCGCACTGATGGCCGCGGACATCCTGACCTATCAGGCCACCGCCGTGCCGGTGGGCGAGGATCAGAAGCAGCATCTGGAACTGACCCGCGACATTGCCGCCAAGTTCAACCACGACTATGGCGTCGAGCAGTTCCCGATCACCGAACCGCTGATCGAGGGGGTGGCGACCAAGGTCATGTCGCTTCGGGACGGATCGAAAAAGATGTCGAAATCGGACCCCTCGGACGCAAGCCGCATCAACCTGACCGACAGCGCCGACGCCATTGCCCAGAAGATCCGCAAGGCCCGCACCGACGCCGACCCCCTGCCCGGCAGCACCGACGGGCTGAAGGACCGCCCCGAGGCACGGAACCTGGTCAACATCTATGCCGCCCTGGCGGACGAAACGCCCGACCAGGTGCTGGCGCGCTTCGAGGGCCAGGGCTTCGGCGCCTTCAAGCCCGCGCTGGCGGACCTGGCCGTCGCCTCGATGGAGCCGATCACCCGGCGGATGAACGACTACATGGCCGATCCGGCGGAAATCGACCGGATCCTGGGCCAGGGCGCAGTGCGCGCGGACGAGATCGCGACCCCGATCCTGGAGCGCACCAAGGAAATCATGGGCCTGCTGCGCACCCGGCCCTGATTTTCGGGAAGCTGAAGAAACCGCCGATGCGGACGTGTCGGCGGCTTTTTCATGCCGTGGTTGACCAAGGGTGCGGCATCACCCGACCGAAACAATCAACTATCTGATTTTGCTTGTTTTCTCTTGCATGACGCCTGAACGCGGGCTAGAAGAAAGGCAACAGCCAGCCAGCCTTTCCGCAAGCCAGCTTGTGAACACCAGCCAGCCTTCCGCCCGCCCGTGTTCAGACAAGACCGCCAGCAAGACAGCACAGCGCCATCCTGCCAGCCGCGTCCTACAGGGAGTTCATCACCTCTGCCGCGATCTCGAAGCTGCGCAGCCGCGCCGCATGGTCGTGGATCTGTCCGGTCAGGATCACCTCGTCCGGCCGGTATTGCGCGATCAGCGCCTGAATCTGGTCCTTCACCTGCACCGCATCGCCGACCGCACTGATCTTCAGCGCCCCATCGACCATGTGCCGCATCTGCGGGCCGATCTCGCCGTCCAGGTCGCGCACCGGGCGCGGCAGCTTGCCGGGCATCCCGGTCCGAAGCCGCGCAAATGCCAGTTGCATCGAGGTCCGCAGATACCGCGCCTCCTCGGCCTCATCGGCGGCAAAGACATTGACCGCGATCATGACCCGAGGCTGGTCGTTCCACGGGCCGGGGCGGAAACGGTCGCGATAGATGGCGATGGCCTGCTCCATATCCCCCGGCGCGAAATGGCTGGCAAAGGCATAGGGCAGCCCCAGATGCGCGGCCAGTTGCGCGCCGAACAGGCTGCTGCCCAGGATCCAGACCGGGACATTCGTCCCCTCGCCCGGCAGCGCGCGCACCGCGGCGCCGGGACGCTCGGGACCAAGATAGTCCAGCAACTCGACCACGTCCTGCGGAAAGCTGTCGGCCATCGGGTCGCGCCGCAGCGCGCGGATGACGGCACCGTCCCCGCCCGGCGCCCGGCCAAGGCCCAGGTCGATGCGATCCGGGAATGCAGTGGCCAGAGTGCCAAACGCCTCGGCCACGGTCAGCGGCGCGTGGTTCGGCAGCATGATGCCCCCCGCGCCCACCCGGATCCGCGAGGTCACCTGGGCCACCAGCCCGATCAGCACGGCAGTCGCGGCGCTGGCGATGCCGGGCATGTTGTGGTGTTCCGCCAGCCAGAAGCGGCGATAGCCCCAGCCTTCCGCCTGACGCGCAAGGTCCAGGGTGTTGCGGATCGCGTCCGCGGCCTCGGAACCCTCGGGCACCGGCGACAGGTCGAGAAGGGAATACGGAATGTTCATGAGGCCGAGTTATGCGCTTGGCCCCGGAATGCAAGCGGCCGGATGCAGATTCTGCAACCGGCTTCTTCTTCACGAAAATATCCTCAGGGGGTGAATGGCGCGTTTGCGCGCCAGAGGGGGCGCGAGCGCCCCCTGCCCTTACATCTTGCGCAGATAGGTCCAGGTCGGCACCCGGGCATCGCGGGCCACCGACCAGCTTTCGGCATCGCCCAGATAGACGAAGCCGCAATTGGTCAGCACCCGGGCCGAACCGGGATTGTCCTGGAACGCCTCGGCGAACAGGGTGCGGGCCTTGTGCGGGTTGGCGCGCACCAGCGCATCCACCGCCTCGGTCGCGAAGCCGGTGTTCCAGAATCCCGCGCCGATCCAGAAGCCCAGTTCGGACTGGTCCCCCTCCATCCGGGTCAGGGACACGACGCCCAGCAGTTCGGCCAGCTTGTTGGCGGAACCGTCGATGGCCCAGACATCCTCGGTCCGGTCGGGCGACAAGGCGCGCGCGACAAAGGCTTCGGAAGCCCCGGGCGGCAAGGGATGCGGAATGGCCCGCGTCCCTTCGGCCACGCGCTTGTCCGAGGTGTAATGCGCGATCATCCCGGCATCCGAAGGACGCAGCGGGCGCAGGATGAACCGTTCGGTGGCGATGACGGGCTGGTTCAGCGCAGAGTCCGAAATCTTCAGATCGTCCAAGCGCGTTCCCTCCCGCATCGGTGCAGACATGACCATCTTCCCTCCCCGGAAAACAGGCGGGGGACCGGCTTTCGCCGATCCCCCTGTAACAGTGAAATGTTAAGCTCGGGTTACTCGGCGGCTTCGAGGGTCGCGGGGACCACCGAAATGAAGGTGCGGCCCTTCAGGCCCTTCTTGAAGGTCACGTGCCCGTCGGACAGGGCGAACAGGGTATGGTCCTTGCCCATGCCGACATTGTCGCCCGCCCACCACTTGGTGCCGCGCTGGCGCACGATGATGTTGCCGGCAATGGCGGCCTGGCCGCCATACAGCTTGACGCCCAGACGGCGACCGGCGGAATCACGACCGTTGCGGGACGAACCGCCTGCTTTCTTGTGTGCCATGGTTCGATCTCCTTACGCGTTTTCTTTGGTGCGGGCGCCGACGGCGGTCTTCACGCCGGTCGAAGCCGCGCCTTCGGCCAGAACATCGGTCACCCGCAGCAGGGTCAGCTGCTGGCGATGCCCGCGCGTGCGCTGCGAGCTGTGCTTGCGGCGGCGCTTGACGAAGGTGATGACCTTGTCGGCCTTGATCTGGTCGATCACCTCGGCCTGGACGCAGGCGCCATCGACCATCGGCGCGCCCAGGGTCGATCCGACCATCAGGATTTCATTGAACTGGACCTTGTCGCCAGCCGCGGCATTCAGCTTTTCGACGCGCAGAACGTCGCCCGCCTGCACCTTGTATTGCTTGCCGCCCGTCTTCAGAACCGCGAACATCGCTTCGTTTCCCTTGTTTCCGCGCCCTTTGGCCCCGGATCGCTCCGGCGTTGGGGTTTCCCGCCTTCGGACAGCGCATCCCGCGCATGGGGATGTCATTGAAAATAACGCACCGGCCCAGGGCGTTCGCCCGGCCGGTCCGCGTGCATATGGCGGATCAGGCCCTGCAAGTCAAGCAGGCAACAGCGGCGATATTTCGGCGGGCGGCTGGAACCGCGGCGCGGGACGCGGTTTTCCTGTCAGCCCTTCAAGGACATCATCATGCAAAGCTTCACCTGCCCCGCCTGCGACACCCGCGTCTATTTCGACAACCTGTTCTGCGCCTGCGGCGAGCCGCTGTTCTACGAACCCGAGGCCCGCGCCATGTGGAACGAGGCCGAGCCTTGCGCCAACCGCGACACCATCCAGTGCAACTGGGCCGCCGTTCCGGGCGAAACGCTGTGCCGGTCCTGCGCCATGTCCGACACGGTGCCCGCGCTGAACGTGGGCGACAACCAGCAATTGCTGGCGCGCGCCGAACGGGCGAAACGCTGGGTGCTGGCCAACCTGTCGAACTGGCAATGGTTCACCGACGCGGACGGGGGGATGCGGCCCCGCTTCCAGATGCTGTCCGAAAACACCGGCGGCGGGCGGGCCGTGCAGATCATGATGGGCCACGACAACGGCGAGATCGTCATCAACGTGACCGAGGCGGACGAGTTGATCCGCGTGCAACGCCAGCACCAGCTGGGCGAGCAGTATCGGTCGATGGTCGGCCATTTCCGGCACGAACTGGCGCATTTCCTGTTCGACCGGCTGGCTGCCGCGCCGGGCTTCACCGACGAATTCCGCCCCCTGTTCGGGGACGAGACCGCCGATTACGCCGCCGCGCTGCAAGAGCATTACGACAATCCCAAGGATTCGGGAGAGGATTTCATCACCGCCTATGCGACCTCTCACCCGCACGAGGACTGGGCCGAGACGGTAGCCCATCTGCTGCACATGGTCGATTTCACCGACAGCTTCGTCAGCGCGGGCCTGTCCATGAAGGACATCCCCGAGGATTATCAGCCCTATGCCGACACGGATGCCGACCGGCTGCTGAACATCGCGGCCGCCGTGGCCATCGCCATCAACGACATCAACCGCGCGCTGGACAATTCGGACCTGTATCCCTTCATCCTGACGCCGAAAATCCGGGAAAAGATCAAGTTCGCGCATGGCTGGATCAGCAGCCATGCGGAACGCGGGGCCTAGGAGGCGGCCTTTTCCTCCAGCGTCAGCCATTCTTCCTCGGCGGCCGACAGCGCCTGCTGCCGTTCGGCAAGCGCCTCGGTCGCCTTTCGGAACTTGGCAGGCGCGGTCGTGAACAGGTCGGGCTGCGCCAGGAACTCGGTCAGCTTGGCGATCTCGGCCTCCAGCCGCGCGATCACGGCAGGCAGCGCGTCGAGGCGGTGGCGTTCCGTAAAGGACAGGCCGGCCTTGGTGGCCTTGGGCTTCTCAGACGCGGCCTCGGGCTTCTTCGGCGCGCTGTCGAGGGTGACGGGCGCATCCTCGCCCCGCTGCGCCTGGTAATCGGACCAGCCGCCCGCATAGACGATGGCCTGCCCGTCGCCTTCCATCGCCACGGTCGTGTCGGCCACGCGGTCGATGAAGTCGCGGTCGTGGCTGACCAGCAGCACGGTGCCGTCGTATTCGCCCAGCAGATCCTGCAACAGATCAAGCGTTTCCACGTCCAGGTCGTTGGTCGGCTCGTCCAGCACCAGCAGGTTCGACGGGCGCGCCATCAGCCGCGCCAGCAGCAGCCGCGCCTTTTCGCCGCCCGACAGGCTGCGCACGGGCGCGCGGGCCTGCGCGTCGTCGAACAGGAAATCCTTGAGATAGGCCACGACATGCCGGGGCTGCCCCCGCACCATCACCTGATCGGCCCGGCCCGAGACGCGCATGTCGGGATCGCCCGTCAGCGATTCCCACAGCGTCTGGTCGGGGTTCAGCGCCGACCGGGTCTGGTCAAAGACCGCCAGCTCCAGGTTGGTGCCCAGCGTGACGGTGCCCTGGTCGGGTGCGATCTCTCCGGTCAGCATCTTGATCAGCGTGGTCTTGCCCGCGCCGTTCGGACCGACGAACGCCACCCGGTCGCCCCGGTTCACCCGCAGGTCAAAGGGTTGCAGGATGGTGCGGTCGCCAAAGGCCTTGGCGATGCCCTTGGCCTCGATCACCTTCTTGCCCGATTGCGTGCCGGAATCGAACGCCATGGCCGCCGTGCCCTGGCGCCGGATCTGGGCGCCGCGTTCGGCGCGCAGGGCCGCCAGCGCGCGGACCCGGCCCTGGTTGCGCTTGCGCCGCGCGCTGATGCCTTCGACCGCCCAGCGGGCCTCGGCCTTGATCTTGCGGTCCAGCTTGTGGCGGGCGTCATCTTCCGCCGACCACACGGCCTCTCGCCAGTCCTCGAACCCCTCGAAGCCGCGTTCCTGGCGGCGCACCTCGCCCCGGTCGATCCACAGGGTCGCGCGGGTCAGACGGCGCAAGAAGGCGCGGTCGTGGCTGATGATGACGTAAGCCGCGCGGGTCTGCGACAAGTGATCTTCCAGCCAGCCGATCGCCTCGATGTCCAGGTGGTTGGTGGGTTCGTCCAGCAGCATCAGTTCGGGCGCCCGCGCCAGCAGCCGGGCGAGTGCCGCGCGGCGGCGTTCGCCGCCGGATGCGGTTTCCACGGGGCGGGCAGGATCGAACTTCAACCCCTCGGCCGCCATGGCGACGCGGTAGGATTCGGATTCCGGCAGGCCCGATGCGGCGAAATCGCCCAGGGTGGCGAAGCCCGACAGGTCGGGATCCTGCTCCATGTAGCCGGTGGACACGCCCGCGCTGACCACGACCTCGCCCCGGTCCACCTCGACCAGGCCCGCCATGACCTTCATCAGCGTCGATTTGCCCGATCCGTTGCGGCCCACCAGGGCCACGCGGTCGCCCGGCTGGACCGTCAGGGACAGCCCGTCGAACACGGGATCGCCGCCAAAGGTCAGGGAAATGTCGGTCAGTTGAAGAAGGGGTGCGCGTGCCATGGCTGCGCCCTAGCGCGGGGCGGGCGGGTGGTCAATGGATCACCGGCCACGCGGGGCTTGCGTCCCGCGCGTTTCGATCCCACAACAGCGGCGCAAGTCAGGAGTCGGCATGGCGCGCAAGATCATCATCGACACGGATCCCGGCCAGGACGACGCGGTGGCGATCCTGCTGGCGCTGGCCAGCCCGGAACTGCAGGTGCTGGGCCTGACCGCCGTGGCCGGAAACGTGCCGCTGCCGCTGACCGCGTTGAACGCGCGCAAGATCGTCGAACTGGCGGGGCGGCCCGACATCCCGGTCTTCGCGGGCTGCGACCGGCCCTTGTCGCGCAAGCTGGTGACGGCCGAGAACGTCCACGGCCAGACGGGACTGGACGGCATCGAGCTGCCTGAACCGACCGTTCCCCTGCAAGCGCGGCACGGCGTCGATTTCATCATCGACACGCTGCGGCGCGAACCGGCGGGCACGGTGACGCTGGTGCCCATCGGTCCCCTGACCAACATCGCCCAGGCCTTCCGCCAGGCACCCGACATCATCGCTCGCGTCCAGGAAATCGTCCTGATGGGCGGCGCCTATTTCGAGGTGGGCAACGTCACCCCCGCCGCCGAATTCAACATCTTCGTCGATCCCGAAGCCGCCGCCGCCGTCTTTGCCGCAGGCGTGCCGCTGGTGGTGATGCCGCTGGACGCCACCCATCAGGCGCTGACCTCTCGCGACTGGATCGAGGGGATGCGCGCCCTGCCCGGCCGCTGCGGCCCGGCCATCGCCAGCTGGATCGATTTCTTCGAACGCTTCGACAAGGAGAAATACGGCAGCCACGGCGCGCCCCTGCACGACCCCTGCACCATCGCCTGGCTCTTGCGCCCCGACCTGTTCCGGGGCCGCGAGATCAATGTCGAGATCGAGACGGAAGGCCGCTTCACCACCGGCATGACGGTCGCCGACTGGTGGCGCGTCACGGGGCGGCCCGCCAACGCGCTGTTCATCCGCGATCTGGACCGCGGCGGCGTCTTCGACCTGCTGAGCGAACGGCTGGCGCGGCTGCCCTAGTCCGCCTGACCCTTCAAGGGCACGGTCCCGGCGCCGTCGCCCAGGTCCCTGTTCAACCGCGCGACCAGATCCTGCGTCAGGTCGATGGCGTCCAGCGACACGAAGACCGTGCGCCGGTCCAGGACCGCGACGGCCCCGCGTTCCTGCATCATCTCGCCCATCAAGGGCAGCGCCGCGCGATAAAAGGCCGCGCGGTCGGCCGCGGCCCAGGCGTTCAGATCCTGCACGACCTGCGCGCGCTGGCGTCTGATCTCGGTCGCGCGGGTGTCGAAGGCTTCGGCCTGCTTGCGAAACTCGGCCGGGTCCAGCGTGGCGCGCTGTTCGGTCAGCTCGGCTTCCTCGGCTGACAACTGGGCGGCAAGGCGGTCGTTCTCGGCCTCGATCTTGCCGCCTTCCTCCTCCAGCACGCGCTGCGTGCGCCTGCCCCAGTCGGATGCCGTGAACAGCACGTCCTGGTCCACGGTCAGGATCGGCGCGGCCAGGGGCTTGGCACCGGCGGGCGTCTGGATCGTGCGCGAGGGCAGTTCCGGCGCGGCGGGGGCGCCTTCGGGCGCCTCTTGCGCCAGCGCGCCGCCTGCCAGGACAAGCAGCGCACAGGTGGCAAGCCGCCGCATGGTCCCCATCAGAACCGGGTCGAGATGGTCAGGTCGAAGTTCTGCTCCTCGTCGTAGTCTTCCTTCTTGAGGGCCTTCGAGAAGTTGAACCGCAGCGGACCGATGGGCGTCGTCCAGAACAGCGAGGCCCCGACCGAGGCGCGGATGTTCATCGAATCGTCCACGATGGCGCCCCCGGTCCCGACCGTCTCGTCCAGCCCCCAGATGGACCCGACATCGGCGAACAACCCGCCCGAAATCCCGTATTCCTCGGGCAGGCCGACGGGGAACTGCGCCTCGGTGCGGACCACCCAGAAATAGTTGCCGCCCAACCCGTCCTCGTTCTCGGCCGCCAGGTCGCGCGGGCCGATGCCGTTGGGTTCAAAGCCGCGGATGCGCGTGCCGCCGCGATAGCGGTCCAGGATCCAGGTCGAATAGTCGTCATAGGAATGGATCGCGCCTGCCTCGAATTCGGCGCGCAGGGTGACTTCCTCGCGCCAGGCGGTGCTTTCCACCCCGGCCAGCCCGCTGGTCGTCACGCTTTTCGTGTCGCCCCCAAGCCCCGCGAAATCCTGCGAGAAGCGCAGCTTGTAGCTGGTCAGCGGATCCAGCCCGGTGACGCGCGTGTCCCACAGATAGCTGTAGCCAAGCGCCGAGGTGACGCGCTGCCCTTCCTCGGCCTGCAGCAGGGTCGAGCTGTCCTCCTCGACCCCGCCCAGGGTTTCCTTGGAAATGCGATAGCGCAGTTCCAGCCGCCCGTTTTGCGAAATCGGGAATTCGATGGACGGACGGATCCCCACGGACCGGGTGTTGTAGTCCGAGTTCAGGGCTTCCGTGACGTTGTAATAGGTGTTGAAGCCGAAGCGCAGGTCGCGGCCCAGGAAATACGGCTCGATGAAGGTCAGCGACGAGGACTGGTCGCCATCCGCGGTCGAAACCGACAGCCCGACCGTCTGGCCCCGGCCCAGGAAGTTGTTTTCCTGCAAGGACGCGTTCAGCCCCACGCCCGAGGACACGCCATAGGACGCCCCGAAGGACAGCGAGCCGGTCGGCTGTTCCTCGACGTTGACATCGACGATGACCTGTTCGTTGCTGCTGCCGGGGCGGCTTTCGACCTGGGCATCGCTGAAATAGCCAAGCGCGCGGATGCGTTCGGCGGCGTTGCGGATTTCGCGCGGGCTGAAGGGATCGCCCTCGACCGTGTTGAACTGGCGGCGGATCACCTGGTCCAGCGTGGTGGTGTTCCCCTCGATGTCGATGCGTTCGACGAAGACGCGCGGGCCACGGGTGACGGCAAAGGTCAGGTCCAGCGTCTGCGACTGCGGGTTGCGCGTCACGCGGGGTTCGATGTTGACGAAGTTCAGCCCCTGCTGGATGGCTACCGTTTCCATCCGGCGGATGGTGTTGTCGATGGCGGCGGGGTTATAGACATCGCCCCGCCCGACGCGGTTCTGCGCGGCAAAGGCCGCCGCATCGACGCCCGGGATCTCGGACACCGTGTTGACCTGCGCGAAACGGTAGCGCGGGCCTTCCTGGATGTTGAAGGTGATGTAGAAGGCGTCGCGTTCGCGGGCCAGTTCGGGGGCCACCGCCTGAACCCGGAAATCGGCGTATCCGCGCGAACGGTAAAAATCGGTCAGCAGCTGTTCGTCCAGTTGCAGCCGTTCGGGCGCGAAGGTGTCGCGGCGGATGAAGGTGCGCAGGATGCCCGCCTGCTTGGTGTCCAGCACGTTGCGCAGGCGGCGGTCGCTGAAGGCGCGGTTGCCGGTAAAGCCGATGCGCTCGATTTCCGTGACGTTGCCTTCGCGGACCTCGAAGACCAGATCGACGCGGTTGTCGCTGCGGCGGATGATGCGAGGGTCCACGCGCGCGGCCAGGCGGCCCTGCGCGGCATAGGCCTGGGCGATGTTGTTGGCGTCCTGCAAGGCCTGGCTGGGCTGATAGACCCGGCGCGATTCGCTTTGCACGACCTCGGCCAGCTGTTCGTCATTGATGCGGCGGTTTCCCTCGAAGCTGATCTGGTTGATCGTGGGATATTCGCTGACGCGGATCACCAGGACGTTGCCCTGCGGCACGATCTCGACCGTCTCGAACAGGCCGGAATTCTGCAACCGTTGCAGGGCGTCGTTCAACTCGCCCGCCGACACGTCCTGGCCGCGCGCGATGTCGGCATAGGACAGGACCGTTGCCGGCTCGACCCGCGCCGAACCCTCGATGCGCACGTCGTTGAAGACATAGGCTGCCGCAGCACCCGGGATCAGCGCCGCCGGGGCCGCGATCGTCAAGGCGGTCATCAGCGCGACCGCGCCCTTGCCCAGTTTCCGTGTCATTGCTGCCCCTCTTGTCGTCAGCCTGCGTTGGCGCTGCTTGCGGCACCTTCTTTTGCATTCAGCTTGTGCCTCAAACCGTTTGCCCTGTCAAAAGCACATCGCGGTCAGGGACAGAAAAGATCGTTGCTCAGGCCGAAAATCATCAGCGACAGCACAGCCGCCATGCCGATCGCCGTCAGCAGATTCAGCGCCTTGTCCGGGGGCGGACGGCCGGTCACGGCCTCCCACGTGTAGAACATCAGGTGGCCGCCATCCAGCACCGGGATCGGCAGCAGGTTCAGGAACCCGATGGCCGCCGACAGGACCGCGATCCACCACAGGAAGCTGCCGCCCCCCGCGCTGGCCGCCTGGCCCGTGCTTTCCGCGATGCTGATCGCGCCGCCCAGGTTGCACGTCCCGATCTGGCCCGAGATCATCGCCCACATCCCCGACAGCGACGACGTGACGATCCCCCAGGTCTGCCGGACGCCCAACCACAAGGACTCCAGCGGCCCGGCTTTCCGGGTTGCGGGCGCGAAGAAGCTTTCGCCGCCGGTGACGCCGATCAGCCAGCGGCGTTCGTAACCGCCGCCCTCGGCCGGCAAGTCCTGCATCTTGGGGACCAACGTGTAATCCGCGATCCCTGTCCCGGGGCGCCAGACCTGAAGCGCCAGCGGCTGGCCCTCGGCGGCCTCGACGGCCTGGCGCATCTGGGTGAAGCGGCTGACGGGCTGGCCTTCGATGGCCACCACCACGTCGCCTGCGCGCAAGCCAGCCTCGGCCGCCGCGCTGCGCGGGGCGACGCCGCTGATGCGGGCGGGCATGGGATCGGGACCGCGCACGGTGATCTCGGCCCCGTCGCGCCCGACGCGCCAGTCCTGATGGTCCGCCACGGGCAAGGTTTCCGCGATCCGGCCGATGTCGCGCCAGCTTTCCACCGGCTGGCCGCCCACGGCCAGGATCCGGTCGCCGGGCTGCAACTCGTTGACGATGCCCGGCGGCGCGTCGGCAATGGTGCCGACCTGCGGTTCCTCGACAGGCAGGCCCTGGAACAGCGCAAAGCCGCCGAAGATCAGGATCGACAGCACGAAGTTGAACACCGGCCCTGCCAGCAGCGTGGCGAACCGCGCCCATAACGGCGCCCCAGACAGCGTTTGCCGCCGCAGCGCCGGATCGACGGGACGGCTCGGCCCCGCGCTTGCCGCGTTGTCGTCGCCCAGAAAGCGGACATAGCCCCCCAGCGGAATCGCCGCCACCTGCCACAGCGTGCCCCGCCGGTCGCGGCGCGAGACGAGGCGCGGGCCGAAGCCGACCGAAAACACCTCGGCCCGGATGCCCGACAGGCGGCCGATGTAATAGTGGCCGAATTCGTGCACCGTGACGATCACGGCAAGCGCCACGAAGAACGCCGCCAGCGTCCACAGCGTGCCGCCGAATTGCGGGATCAGGTCACTCATGCGGCGGCTTCCTTGCGTGCTGCGCGGTCCCAGTGCAGGACCGTGTCCAGGTCGGCCGGATCATCGCCGAAACCGGCGCGCCCCGACAGGGCCTGCAAGGTCATTTCCACGCGAGGCGCCATGGCCGTGAACCCGATCCGCCCCCCGATGAAATCGTCCAGCGCCTGTTCCTTGGCCGCGTTGAAGACCGCGCCCGCCATGCCGCCTGCCGCCATCACCTCTCGGGCCAGGCGCAGGGCGGGCCAGCGGTTCTCGTCGGGCGCGCGAAAGGTCAGGCTGCCGAGTGCGGCCAGATCCAGCGGCGCCACCGGCAGGGGCGCGCGGCGGGGCCAGTTCAGTGCATAGCCTATGGCGTGGCGCATGTCGGGCGCGCCCAGATGGGCAATGGTGCCGCCATCAACATGGCTGACCATGGCGTGGATGATGGATTCCGGGTGAACCAGGACCCTGATCCGGTCCGGCCTGAGGCTGAAGAATTCCCTTGCCTCAATGACCTCCATCGCCTTGTTGAACATGGACGCGCTGTCGATGGTGATCCGCTGGCCCATGGCCCAGTTGGGATGGGTGGACGCCTCGGCCACCGTCGCCGCCGCCAGACGTTCCAGCGGCCAGTCGCGGAAGGCCCCGCCCGAGGCGGTAATGGTCACGTCCTGGACAGATTCCAGGTTTTCCTGTCCAAGGGCTTGAAAGATCGCGGAATGTTCGGAATCGACCGGCAGGATCCTTGCGCCGCTGGCCTTGGCCGCACGGCGCAGCAGCGGCCCGGCGCAGACAAGGGACTCCTTGTTGGCAAGCGCCAGGATGCCGCCCTGTGCAAGGGCCGTCAGCCCCGGCACCAATCCCGCCGCCCCGACGATGGCGGACAGCACCCAGTCGGCAGGCCGCTGCGCCGCCTCGACCAGAGCCTGCGGACCCGCCGCAGCCTCGACCCCGCTGCCCGCCAAGGCGTCGCGCAGATCGTCCAACAGTTCGGGATGCGCGGTCACGGCGACCTCGGCCTGCAACTCGCGCGCCATCTGCGCCAGCCGTGCGATGTTGCGCCCGCCGGTCAGGGCGACCGTCTGGTAAGCCGCAGGCCCGCCCGCCCGCCGGATCAGGTCAACGCCATTCGCGCCCACGGACCCGGTGGCCCCAAAGATCGAAATGCGCCGCATCCGTCAGTTCACCGCCGGCAATGCCGTCAGCAGCCCGATCAGCATGGTGGCCAGCACCGCACCCGTCACCGCATCGAAACGATCCATGAAGCCGCCATGGCCGGGGATCAGGTTGGAACTGTCCTTGACCCCTGCCCGGCGCTTCAGCCAGCTTTCGGCGATGTCGCCCATCTGCCCGGCGAAGCAGACGATCGGCGAACACCAGACCAGCATGGCGTCGCCCCGTCCAAGCCGCCACAACAGCACCCCCAGCAACAGCGCGCCGATCCATCCGGCGATTGTCCCCGACCAGGTCTTCTTCGGGCTGAGCGAGGGCCAGAACTTTGGCCCCCCGATCATCCGCCCGAAGAAATAACCCGCCGTGTCGGACACGATCACGATGCCCATCAGCCACAGCACGAAGTTCAGGCCGTAAGCTTCCCGGAAGCCGACCAGGCCATAGGCCACCAGCATGATCGCAAGACCGAACACCGCATAGGTCCAGCGGTCGCGCGTGGCGGCGCCGGGGATGCCCGCGACCAGCGGGAACAGCAGCGCCAGGACCGCCAGGGGATGGCCGAACATCGTCGCCACGACCTGCGACATGAAGGCGATGACCGCCAGCGCAAAGGGCCGCCATGCGCCGAAGATGCCGGGATGCAGGCGCGGGTTCTTCCACCCCGTCATTGCCGCCAGTTCCCAGAAGGTGATGGCCGAGATCGCGGCCATCGCCAGCCGCAGCCAGATCCCCGTCGCCACCGCCAGCATGATGCCGATGCCCAGCAGCACCAGCGTCGAGGCGACACGGCGCGACAGGTCGGCCCATTTGCCCGGCGGGGGCTTCAGCGCCTGGACGCGCCCGGCGCTCATACGCCCCCGAAGCGGCGGTCGCGCATCCCGAAGCGGTCCAGGATCTGCGCAAGGTGGTCAGGGGTGAAATCCGGCCACAGGGTCGGCGTGAATTCGTATTCCGCGTAAGCCGCCTGCCAGGGCAGGAAGTTCGAGGTCCGCGTCTCGCCCGAGGTGCGGATCACCAGGTCCGGGTCGGGATGGCCGGCCGTGTCCAGGCAGGCGGCCAGATCGGCGTCGGTCGGCGTCTCGATCTCGCCCCGCGCGATCTTCTGGGCCAGCCGCGCCGACGCCCGCGTCAGCTCGTCCCGCCCGCCATAGTTGATCGCGACGGTCAGGTTCAGCCGGGTATTGCCCGCCGTGCGCGCCTCGATCGAGGACATCAGGGCGCGCAGCTTGCCGTCCAGCCGGTCGCGCCCGCCGATGAAGCGCAGGCGCACGCCCTCGGCGGCCATGCCCTCGGCCTCGTACTGGATATAGCGGCGAAAGATCTTCATGAGGCCCAAGACTTCCTCGGTCGATCGCTTCCAGTTCTCGGTCGAGAAGGCGTAAACGGTCAGCCAGTTCACCCCCAGGTCGGGGCAGGCGCGGACGATCTGCTTGACACGTTCCGCCCCCCGGCGGTGGCCGACAAGGCGCGGCCAGCCGCGTTCGGTCGCCCAGCGGCCGTTGCCGTCCATGATGATCGCGACATGGCGAGGCCGCTGATCGACCCCGCCCGATAACAGCAGCGGTGCGGTTTCAGCGGCCATCATTGTCCCTCAGACCTGCATGATTTCGGCTTGCTTGCCTTCAAGCGTCTGATCGACAAGGGCGATCATCTTGTCGGTCAGCTCTTGCACGGCGGTTTCCCAGAACTTCTGGTCATCCTCGGGCATCCCGTTGGCCTTGCCCTTCTTGATCTGGTCCATGCCGTCGCGGCGCACGTTGCGGATGGCGACGCGCGCGCTTTCGGCATATTGGGCCGCGACCTTGGTCAGTTCGCGGCGCCGTTCCTCGTTCAGTTCGGGGATCGGCAGCATGATGATGGTGCCGTTCGTCTGCGGGTTGATGCCCAGGCCGGATTCGCGGATGGCCTTTTCGACCTTGTTGACCATGCCCTTGTCCCAGACGTTGATCGTGACCATGCGCGGTTCCGGCACGTTGACGGTGCCCAGCTGGTTGACCGGGGTCATCTGGCCATAAGCCTCGACCTGGACGGGTTCGACCATCGAGGCCGAGGCGCGGCCCGTGCGCAGGCTGGAAAATTCGTGGCGCAGGCTTTCCATCGCGCCCTTCATCCGCCGTTCCAGATCGTCGATGTCGATTTCGATGTCCTCTGCCATGTGGGACTGCCTCTGCATTGAATTTTCCCC
The DNA here is from genome assembly GCF_009708075.1 of Paracoccus lichenicola. GTDB lineage: Bacteria > Pseudomonadota > Alphaproteobacteria > Rhodobacterales > Rhodobacteraceae > Paracoccus > Paracoccus lichenicola. Next base: position 77,470 of record NZ_WMBT01000001.1, read on the forward strand.
GCTTGTAGCGGGATCCGTTAATGATGGCAAAGACTTTGCCCCTAAAATGCGCAAGGCTTTGCCGTCCCGGCGACGGCCCCCAGGGGCTAGTTATGCACCCGCGTATAGGTGCCCTTGCCTTCCAGGATGGTGCGGAAGCCGCCCGGTTCGTCCAGCGAGAAGACGATGATCGGCAGGCGGTTGTCGCGGGCCAGCGCGATGGCGGAGGCGTCCATCACGCCCAAGTGCTTCTGCAACACCTCGTCATAGCTGACGTTCTCGTAGCGCTTTGCGTCCGAATGCTTTTTCGGATCCTTGTCATAGACGCCATCGACCTTGGTGCCCTTGAAGATGGCCTCGCAGTTCATCTCGTTCGCGCGCAGGGTGGCGGCGGTGTCGGTGGTGAAATACGGGTTCCCGGTTCCGGCGGCGAAGATCACGATGCGCTTCTTTTCCAGGTGCCGGATGGCGCGGCGGCGAATGTAGGGTTCGCAGACCTCGTCCATGCGGATGGCGCTGATGACGCGGCAATGCAGGCCCTTGGCTTCCAGCGCGGATTGCATGGCCAGCGCGTTCATGACGGTCGCCAGCATCCCCATGTAGTCGGCGGTCGTCCGTTCCATCCCCTGGGCGCTGCCTTGCAGGCCCCGGAAGATGTTGCCGCCGCCGATGACCATGCAGACCTCGACGCCCATCTTCTGGACCGATTCGACCTCGTCGGCGATCCGGCTGACGGTGGGGGGGTGCAGCCCGTAGCCCTGATCGCCCATCAGCGCCTCGCCCGATATTTTCAGCATCACCCTGCCATAATGCGCGGGCGCGCCGCCCTGATGATCGGTCATGTCCATTCCCTCGTGTCAGCGCCGGTCGCTTTCATCGCGGCGCAAAATGTCGCAAAAGGCGGCGGTGTTCAACTGCCCGAAAGCCGCCCTGCCGTGACCCCTCTGCACCAGATCGACCCCGGGCGCCACCTGCTGATCGCGGGGCCGACAGCCAGCGGCAAGTCGGCGCTGGCCTTGACCGTGGCGCGCGCCCAGGGCGGGCTGATCGTCAATGCCGATGCCTTGCAGATCTGGTCCTGCTGGCGTGTCCTGACCGCGCGCCCCACGTCTGATGACGAGGCCGCGGCCCCCCACGCGCTTTACGGCCATGTCGCGCCTGATGTGGCCTATTCCGTGGGCGACTGGCTGCGCGACGTGGCGGGGTTGCTGCACCGGCGGCTGATCGTCGTGGGCGGGACCGGGCTTTACCTGACCGCGCTGACCCAAGGGCTGGCCCATGTGCCGCCCGTGCCCCCTACTGTGCGGGCCGAGGGGGATGCCCGGCTGGCAACCGAGGGCGGGCTGGCGCGCATGGCGGCCGATCTGGACCCGGCCACCCGCGCCCGCATCGACACGCGCAACCCCGCCCGCGTCCAGCGCGCGTGGGAGGTGCTGACCGCCACGGGACGCGGGTTGGCCGACTGGCAGGCCGACACGCCGCCGCCCCTGATCGCCGCGCATGACGCGCAGCGCATCCTGGTCACGGCGGATCGCGACTGGCTGGCCGACCGGATCGCGGGGCGTTTTCATGCGATGATGCGGCAGGGCGCGCTGGAGGAAGCGCGCGCCATGCTGCCGTCCTGGGATCCCGCCCGGCAATGGGCGCGCGCCATCGGCGCGCCCGACCTGGTCGCCCATCTGCGGAGCGAGATCGACCTGCCGACCGCCACCGAACGCGCGATCATCGCCACCCGGCAATACGCCAAGGCGCAGCGCATCTGGTTCCGGGGGCGGATGAAGGACTGGCAGCCCGTCCAGGCTGACGCGAAAAGCACAGACCGAAACTGATCGCGCGTCGAGGGCGTTGAGTTTGAAACGTCCATAGGCAATAATTCGCTCATTGTCCTTTATGTCAGGCGAATCTCATGACCGCGTTCGAGCATTCGCAGTGGAAAGACGGATTTCCGTTCTCGCCCAGTCAGATCCGGGCGGGCCGGCGCTTGGGGGTGGACGGGGTCAACGCGCCCTTCATCGCCGACGCGCCCCAGCCGGTGGCCGGTCCCCCGGCGATCCCGCAACCCCAGGACCGCCCCGCGCCCGCCGCCCTGCAACCCGCCTGGCGCGAGGCGCATCCCGTCGGGCGGCAGAGCGGCATCCGCCTGCTGCCGCTGGCGGCATTCCTGTGGGGCAGCCGGGCCAATCCGCCGCAGCCCCGCACCCGCCCCGATCACGTGCTGATCTGGGTGACACAAGGGCGCGTGCAGCTTGATTTTCCCCGCGACCGCTTTTGCCTGCGGTCGGGCGATCTGCGCTATATCCCGGCGGGCACGGCCTTTGCGGCCTCGCCCGCCCATGGGACCACCGGCCATGTCGCGCTGATCTCGGCCCGGCTGGGGGCGCAGGCGGTGCCGCCCCTGCCCGATCATGTCCTGGCCGCGCAGGTCGGCAACCATGCCGCGCAACTGGAGGCCACGCTGCGCGAGATCGGGGTCGAGACGCCGGGGGGCGACCCCGGAACCCTGTCCTGCCTGGTCAACCTTTTGTCGCTGCGCCTGCGCCAGCTTGCGCCGGGCCGCGCGCCCGACATGCGGGACACCGGCTTTCCCGACCGCCCGCTGATCGACCGCTTCCTGGCGCTTGCCCGTGAACAGCTGGGCGAATCCCGGTCCGTGGCGGAACTGGCCGCCGAACTGGGCAGCAGCACGCTGCAACTGGACCAGGCCTGCCTTGCGGCCCATGGCAAGCGCGCGGTGGCGCTGATGCACCAGCTGCGGCTGGACTGCGCGGCCCGGATGCTGCGCGAGACGGCGCGCCCGACGCAGCGCATCGCGGCGGACCTTGGCTATTCCAGCCATGCCCATTTCATCCGCGCCTTTGTCGCCGCGACCGGGAGGACGCCCGACGCGTTCCGCGCTCAGTCCTGCTGATCGTCCTGCGCCTGCCTGCCGCGAAAGCCGGTGGCGACCACGAACTTCTCGGACGAATCGCTGCGGCTGGCGGGCGGCTTGACGTTGGCGACCTTGTCGAAGTTGCGCTTCAGCATGGCCTGCATCTCGGTTTCCGCCCCGCCTGCCAGGACCTTGGCGATGAACGTTCCACCGGGTTCAAGGATGTCGAAGGCCAGCGCCGCCGCGGCCTCGACCAGGGCCACGATGCGGATATGGTCGGTGCCCTTGTGGCCGGACGATGCCGCCGCCATGTCCGACATCACCACGTCGGCGGGGCCGCCCAGCCATTCCTTAACCTTTTCGTCCGCGCCTTCGGACAGGAAATCAAGCTGGTGGATCTCGGCCCCCGCGATCGGATCGACCTCTTGCAGATCGACGCCCAGGACCTTGCCCACCGCCTTGCCGCCCTTTTCGCCAAGCGCATTGACGCGGCTCACGGCGACCTGGCACCAGCCGCCGGGCGCGCAGCCCAGATCGACCACCCGCGCGCCGGGGACCAGGAAGCGATACTTGTCGTCCAGTTCCAGGATCTTGTAGGCCGCGCGGCCGCGATAGCCCTCGCGCCTGGCGCGGACGACGTAAGGGTCGTTCAGCTGCCGTTCCAGCCACAGCTTGGAGGACAGCTTGCGGCCCTTGGCGGTCTTGACCCGCACGCGCAGGTCGCGCGCGCCCCGCCCGCTGGATTTGCCTTCACGGCTGCCCGGCGCCTTTGTCATCTCATGCCACCCCGTTCAGTCCTTCCGATGCCAGCACCCCATCGCGCACCATCTGGGCATAAAGCAACCCCTCTCGCAGGCCGCGGTCGGCGACCGACAGCTTGCTGGTGGGCCAGATCCGCATCAGGGTCTGCAGGATCGCCGCGCCGGACATGATCAGCGCATGGCGTTCGCGCCCGATGCGCGGGTCGGCGCGGCGGCCATCGGGACCAAGCTGCAGATAGGAATGGATCACCCGGTCGATCTGGGTGCTGGTCATCTCCAGCCCGTCCACCTTGGTCCGGTCATAGCGGCGCAGGCCCAAGAAGCTGGCCGCGACCGTCGTGACCGTCCCCGAGGTGCCGATGATCTGGAAACCCTCGTCGGGCGAACCTTCGGCATAGGGGGTGAAGCCCGCCAGCATCTCCTCGAAATACCAGGACATCAGGGCAAAGCGGCCCCCGTCGTCCTCGACATCGGCGAACTGGTCGCGCAGCGTGGCAACCCCCAGCGGCACGCTGATCCAGTCCACCACGCGCGCCCCGCCGGGCTGCGGATTGCCGAAGCCGTCCGACAGCCGCATGATCGCGCGCGGGCGTTCCTTGGGTTCCACATCTTCCAGGTCGATCCAGACAAGCTCGGTCGATCCGCCGCCGATGTCCACGACCATCAGCGTTTCCGTCTTGTGGCTGACCAGCGGCGCGCAGGAGATCACGGCCAGCCGGGCTTCTTCCTCGGCGGTGATGGTCTCGATCTGCAGGCCGGTCTCGCGCCGGATGGTGCGCAAAAGGTCGCGGCTGTTGCGGGCGCGCCGGCAGGCCTCGGTCGCGACCAGGCGCATGTTGCGCACGCGGTGCTGTTCCAGCTTGCGCCGGCAGACCTGCAAGGCATGGACTGTGCGCGCCATCGAACTGCGCGACAGGCGGCCAGACGCTTCCAGCCCCTGGCCAAGCTGAACCGGCTTGGAGAAGCTGTCGATGACCTGGAACTGACTGCCCTTCGGTCGGGCAATCAGCATCCGGCACGAGTTTGTGCCGAGGTCGAGGGCAGCATAAAGCGCCCCCTCCTCGGGGTTTCGGGTGCCGGACGGCTCTACCGCGGTTTTCGGGAACGCGTCCGCACCCGCAGGACGCTTGGGCGTCATCACGATACGCCCTCCGATATCAAGTTGAACAAAACGTAACCTGCGCCCCCCGACCATTCAAGGGGCGGCAAATGGGCGATTGCCGAACCTTTGCCAGTCGGTTGATAACGGTGCCAAGTTTAGTTGCGGAATGACCATGCCGACCGCCCTGTTGACAGGACATGTTGCCCCCCTTGCAGGGACCGGCGCGAAAAGCGCCATTGCCGGGACATGAAGCCGGCGCTGGTGATTTCCATCCAGAGCCAGGTCGTCCACGGCCATGTCGGCAACTCCGCCGCCGTCTTTCCCATGCAGGCCGCGGGATTGGAGGTCGCGGCCATCCCCACGGTGATCTTTTCCAACACGCCCGATTATCCGACATTGCGCGGTGCGCCCTTGCCGCCGGACCTGTTCGCCGACCTGCTGCTGGGGGCGTGGGAACGCGGGTTGCCGCAGCGCGCGGCATGGCTGATGACCGGCTATATCGGCTCGGTCGGGGTGGGGCTGCTGGTGGCCGACTTCGTCGCCCGAGCCAAGGCTGCGAATCCCGGCCTGCGTTATCTGTGCGATCCGGTCATGGGCGACCATGGGCCGGGACTTTACGTGCCCGCCGAACTGGCCGGGATCATGCGCGACCGGCTGCTGCCGCTGGCCGATCTGGCGACGCCCAATTCCTTTGAACTGGGCCACCTGACAGGCCGCGCCATCACCGGACTGGCGGACCTGCAAGCCGCCGCCGCCGACCTGCGCCTGGCGCCGGGCGGCACGCTGATCGCCACCGGTTGCGTGCTGGACGACAGCCCCGCCGATTGCCTGGAAAGCGTGATCCTGGGACCAGAGGGCACGACGCGCCACCCGACCCGCCGCCTGCCCGTGGCCCTGCCCGGCACCGGCGACCTGTTCGCGGGGCTGGTCGTGGCGTCCCTTGGCCGGGGCCACGGCCTGCCCCAAGCGGTCGAGACCGCGCAGGATCTGACATCGCTGGCGCTGGCTCATGCCGACCGCATCGGCGCGAACGAGGTGGTGCTGTCCGACCCCGGCTTCCGCGCCGCCCTGCTGACCCTGTAGCCCGGAGGACAAGATGGAGATTGGCAGCGACCTGCCCGACGCGACCGTGACCCGCATCCGCGACAGCTTCGCCCGTCAGGGCCTGATGCGCCTGCTGGGCGCCGAACTGGCCGAGGTCAAGGCCGGGCTGGTCACGATCCGCCTGCCCTTCAAGCCGGACCTGACGCAGCAGCACGGCTATTTCCACGCGGGCGGCACGGCCTCGATCGCGGATTCGGCGGGCGGCTATGCGGGCTTCACGCTGTTTCCCCAGGACAGCGAGGTCCTGACGGTCGAATTCAAGCTGAACCTGATCAATCCGGCGCAGGGTGACTGGCTGGAGGCCACGGGCCGCGTCGTCAAGCCGGGCCGCACCCTGACCATCTGCCAGCTTGATGTCTGGGGCGTGACGCCCGCCAGGCGCACCCATGTCGCGACGGGCTTGCAGACGCTGATCCGCGTGCAAGGCAAGCCCGCCTGACGGTGCCGTGACAACCCCGATCCGTTAGCGTAAACGGCCTGCCATCACAGACTGCGGAAGGATTGCATCATGGCACAGGCTCGGATCGGGCTGATCGGATTGGGGACGATGGGCGCGGCGCTGGCGCTGAACATCGCCGAGAAAGGCTTCCCGATAGCGGTCTGGAACCGCACGACCGCCGTGACGCGGGCCTTCGCCGCAGGCGCAGGTGCCTTGGCCGAACGGATCGTCCCGACCGAGACATTGGCCGATCTGGTCGCGGCCATCGCACCGCCCCGCGCGATCATCCTGATGGTGCCCGCGGGCCAGGCGGTGGACGACCAACTTGCGGCGCTTGCGCCCCTGCTGGACGCCGATGATCTGGTGATCGACGCGGGCAACGCCGATTTCCACGACACCAGCCGCCGCAACGCCGCCGGCCTGCCCTTCCGCTTTCTGGGCATGGGCGTCTCGGGCGGCGAGGAAGGCGCGCGCCATGGTCCCGCCATCATGGGCGGGGGCGACGTGGCCGACTGGGCGCGCGTGGCCGACGTGATGACCGCCATCGCCGCCCGGGCCGAGGACGGCACCCCCTGCGCCGCCCGGATGGGCGATGCGGGCGCGGGCCATTTCGTGAAGATGGTTCATAACGGCATTGAATATGCCGACATGCAGATGATCGCCGAGGTCTATGGCCTGCTGCGCGACGGCATGGGGCTGGACGCCGCCGCGATCAGCCGGACCTTTGCCGCCTGGAACGAAGGCGCGCTGAAATCCTATCTGATCGAGATTTCGGCCATCGTGACCGCCGCCGCCGATCCCCATACCGGCCGCCCGATGGTGGACATGATCCTGGACCGCGCGGGGCAAAAGGGCACCGGCCGCTGGACCGCAATCGAGGCGCAGCACCTGTCCGCCCCCATTCCGGTGATCGAGGCCGCGGTGATGGCGCGCAACGTATCCGCCCGTCTGGACGAACGGCTGGCCGGTCAGGCGCTGTTCGGACCGGCGCCGCAGCCCTGCGCCCTGGCGCCCGACACCCTGGAACTGGCGCTGATCGCGGGCAAGATCCTCTGCTATGCGCAGGGCTTCGCGATGATCCGGGCCGCGTCCGAGCGATTCGGCTGGACGCTGGACCTGCCGGAAATCGCGCGGGTCTGGCGCGCAGGCTGCATCATCCGCTCGGCCATGCTGAACGACATGGCCGCCGCCCTGGCCGCCGATCCCTCGCGCAACCTGATCATGGCGCCCTTCTTCGCGGACCTGATCGAAACCGCCATGCCCGCGCTGCGCCAGGTGGTGTCGCAGGGTGCGGCGGCAGGCCATGCCCTGCCTGCGCTGGCCTCTGGCCTGATGTGGTTCGACGGGATGCGCACCGGGCGTGGCACCGCGAACCTGATCCAGGCGCAGCGCGACTTTTTCGGCGCGCACGGTTTCCAGCGGATCGACGGCCTGGACGACCCGCATGGTCCCTGGGCCGGAACGGTGTGACGCCGGCCTTGCAGGCCGCGAACCCTGCGCCTATATTCACCCTGTCCGGGGCAACCCGGACTATGGACATAAACGCGCATGGAATAAGCGGATCGGACCCGGGGGCGGTACCCGGCGACTCCACCAGATCACCCTCGTTGGGGGACAATGGGGTCGAAACAGGATCGACGAACGTCTAAAGATGTTTGCTTTGTCTCGGTGAGCTACCACCGTTATCGGTGCAAAATGTACAGTTGCCAACGACAACCGTGCTCCGATCGCCCTGGCTGCGTAAGCAGTTCGAGTGATCGAAACCTAAGCCCTTGCGCCTAGCAGCGTAAGGCGGGGCCTGCAGGAGCCTGGCAACAGAATCCTGCACCTTCAACCCTTTTCCGGACCTGCCTGCCACGCCGCCGCCATGCGTAACGGCGGGCATTGCAGGTTTCTTGCCCGGGCGTCAGCCGCCCCCCTTTTCAATACCCGTCATATGCCTATGCTGGCCCGGAATTCTAAGGGGACGGGCATGGCGCGATCGGGAATCGACTACGGCGGAATGATGCACCGCGCGTTGCAGGGGCTGATCGCCGACGTGCTGGAAGGCGTGGCGGAACACGGCCTGCCGGGCGACCACCACTTTTTCATCACCTTCGACACCCGCGACGAAGGCGTGGAAATGGCCGACTGGCTGCGCGAACGCTATCCCGAGGAAATGACCATCGTTATCCAGCACTGGTTCGACAACCTGACCGTGGACGACGAGGGTTTCACCGTCACCCTGAACTTCGGCAATTCCCCCGAACCGCTGCGCATCCCCTTCGACGCGCTGCGGACCTTTGTGGACCCTTCGGTCGAATTCGGCCTGCGCTTCGAAACGCAGGAATCCGAAGATGAGGACGACGAAGACGGCAATGAGGACGGCGACGACAGCCCCGATGGCGGGCCGAACGGCGGGGGCGAGGTCGTGCAGCTGGACAGGTGGCGGAAATAGCGCCCTAGCTGTCCCGAAAGACGGCCCGCGCCGCCGCAAGGCTGTTCAACGCCGCCGGAAATCCCGCATAGACGGCCATCTGCATCAGCACCTCGACGATCTCCTGCCGGGTCAGCCCGACATTCAGCCCGGCGCGGATATGCACCTCCAGTTGCGGGCGCGCATTGCCCATGGCGGCAAGCGCCGCGATGGTGGCGATCTCTCGGTCGCGCAGGCCCAGGCCAGGCCGGGCATAGATGTCGCCAAAGGGAAACTCGAACAGCAGTTCGGCGAAATCCGGGGCGATGTCCGCCAGGCTGTCGATGACCGCCTGCCCCGCTTCGCCGTCGATCAGCGCCAGCAGGCGGCGGCCGCGTTCGTTGCGGGTTTCATGAATGGTGTCCTGTGGCATCGGGTGCGTCCTTTCCGCTGGAAATCATCGCCCCATACAGGGCGATCTTTTGATCCATCAGGGAAAGACACTCGGCCAGGTCGGCCAGCCGTTGCCGCAGCCCGTCGCGGTGGCGCATCAGCAGGTCGCGCCGGGCAGCAGCCGTCGCATCGCCCTGCGCCCGCAGCCGTGCATAGGCCTGCATCTCGGCGATGGGCATACCGGTCTGGCGCAACCGGATCAGAAAGCGCGCCCAATCCAGGTCGCGCGCCCGATACACCCGGCGCCCGCCGCCGTCACGCAGCGGCGGCTGCATCAGCCCGATCCTTTCGTAATAGCGCAACGTGTCGGCACTCAGGCCGGTCTGCCGCGCGAAATCGGAAATCTGCATCGCCACCTGTCCGCCCGATTCGAGGCTTTCCCCAAGGAACGCCCTTTCACCTAGGGGTTGGAGCGCGCTCCAGGTCAAGCGTCAGACCATCATTTCCTTTGTCGCCGTCAGCCGCAGCTCCGGGTGATCGCGGCTCACGCGGTCGATGTCCCATTGCAGCCGCGTCAGATAAACCATGTCGCCGTCGTGGTCCTGGGCGATGTGGCCCTTGTTGGCGTTCACGAAGGCCTCGACCTTGTCGCGCGGCCCCGCGACCCAGCGGGCCGAGGTGAATTGCGATCCCTCGAAGCGGACGGGGATGCCGTATTCGATCTCGATCCGGCTGGCCAGAACCTCGAATTGCAGCGCGCCCACGACCCCCACGATGAAGCCCGACCCGATCATCGGCTTGAAGACCTTGGCCGCACCCTCCTCGGCGAATTGCATCAGCGCCTTTTCCAGGTGCTTGGCCTTCATCGGGTCGGTCGCGCGCACCGTTTGCAGCAGTTCCGGCGCGAAGGACGGGATGCCGGTGAAGCGCAGCGCCTCGCCCTCGGTCAACGCATCGCCGATGCGCAACTGGCCGTGGTTCGGGATGCCGATGATGTCGCCGGCCCAGGCTTCCTCGGCCAGTTCGCGGTCGGCGGCCAGGAACATCACGGGGTTCGTCACCGCCATGGGTTTCTTCGTGCGCACATGGACCATCTTCATGCCGCGCTCGAAATGGCCCGAGGCGAGCCGCACGAAGGCCACCCGGTCGCGGTGCTTGGGGTCCATGTTGGCCTGGACCTTGAAGACAAAGCCCGTGACGGTCTTTTCCTCGGGCGCGATCTCTCGGTCGGCGGCGTTCTGCGGCTGCGGGGGCGGGCCGTATTGGCTGATGCCCTTCATCAGTTCGCGCACGCCAAAGCTGTTGATCGCGCTGCCGAACCAGATCGGCGTCATGTGCCCTTCCAGGAAGGACTTGCGGTCGAAGGCGGGCAGCAGTTCGCGCGCCATCTCGACCTCGTCGCGCAGTTTTTCCAGCAGGTCGGCAGGGACATGGTCGGCCAGGCGGGGGTCGTCCAACCCCTCCATCGCCACCGACTCGGCAACCTTGTTGCGGTCGGCGCGGTCCATCAGCTCCAACCGGTCGTGCAGCATGTCGTAGCAGCCGATGAACTCTCGCCCCACGCCGATGGGCCAGGACGCCGGGGCCACGTCGATGGCCAGGTTTTCCTGGATTTCGTCGATGATCTCGAACGTGTCGCGGGATTCGCGGTCCATCTTGTTGCAAAAGGTCAGGATCGGCAGGTCGCGCAGCCGGCACACCTCGAACAGCTTGCGGGTCTGGCTTTCCACGCCCTTGGCCCCGTCGATCACCATGATCGCCGCGTCCACGGCGGTCAGGGTGCGATAGGTGTCCTCGGAAAAGTCGCTGTGGCCCGGCGTGTCCACCAGGTTGAAGCGATAGCCGTCGAAGTCGAAGGACATCGCCGATGCGCTGACGGAAATCCCCCGCTCCTGCTCCATCTTCATGAAGTCCGACCGCGTCCGGCGCGCCTCGCCCTTGGCGCGCACCTGCCCCGCCATCTGGATCGCGCCGCCATACAGCAGGAACTTTTCGGTCAGCGTGGTCTTGCCCGCGTCGGGATGCGAGATGATCGCGAAGGTCCGGCGGCGGGCGATTTCGGGCGGAAGCGAGGGGCGGTTTGTCATGGGGCGGCATGTAGCGCGCGGCGGGCGGATGCGCAATCGCCCGGTGTGGTTCGGCATGGTGTGAGGATGGTGCTGTGAGAGAGGATTGAACTCTCGACCTCACCCTTACCAAGGGTGTGCTCTACCACTGAGCTACCACAGCATCGTGTGGCGGCGTTTAGACAAAGCCGCCGCCCCGCGCAAGGGGGATCGGCAGAAAAATCTGCCCGCCCCGAACCCCTGCCCGGGCGGGCTTTGCTGGACTGCGGCCGCAACCGGCGATAACAGGTGCGGATGAACGACCGCCCGGACGACAACAAAAAGCAGGACACGCGCGAGGAACGGCTGCGGGCCGCCCTGCGCGCCAATCTGCAACGGCGCAAGGCGCAGGCGCGCGCGCGGGCGGCGCAGGACGGCGACACGCCGCAGGACAGTGACACAGGCAAGGACGACGCTTAGATGGACCAGATCATCGTTCGCGGGAACGGCCCGCTTTCGGGGGAAATCCCCATCGCGGGGGCCAAGAACGCCTGCCTGACGCTGATGCCCGCGACGCTGCTGACCGACCAGCCGCTGACGCTGACCAACGCGCCGCGCCTGTCGGACATCCGCACCATGACCGCGCTGCTGCAATCCCTGGGGGCCGAGGTCGCCAGCCTGCAGGACGGCCAGGTTCTGGCACTGTCCAGCCATGCGCTGACCAGCCACCGCGCGGATTACGACATCGTGCGCAAGATGCGCGCCTCGATCCTGGTGCTGGGACCGATGCTGGCGCGCGATGGCCGGGCCGAGGTCTCGCTGCCCGGCGGCTGCGCCATCGGCGCGCGGCCGGTGGACCTGCATCTCAAGGCGTTCGAGGCGATGGGCGCGGAACTGGACCTGCGCGACGGCTATGTCCATGCCAAGGCGCCTGCGGGGGGCTTGCGCGGCGCGATGGTGGATTTCCCCGTCGTCTCGGTCGGCGCCACGGAAAACGCGCTGATGGCCGCCACCCTGGCGCGCGGCACCACGGTGCTGAAGAACGCCGCGCGCGAGCCGGAAATCGTCGATCTGGCCCGCTGCCTGCGCGCGATGGGCGCGCAGATCGAGGGCGAGGGCACATCGACCATCACCATCCAGGGGGTCGATGCCCTGCACGGCGCGACCCACCCCGTCGTCACCGACCGGATCGAGCTTGGCACCTACATGCTCGCGCCCGCGATCTGCGGGGGGGAGGTCGAATGCCTGGGTGGCCGGATCGAGCTTTTGTCGGCATTCTGCGACAAGCTGGACGAGGCGGGCGTCAGCGTCACGGAAACCGCGCGCGGGATCAAGGTCAGCCGCAGGAACGGCGCCGTCCGCGCAGTGAATGTCACGACCGAGCCTTTCCCGGGCTTCCCCACCGACCTCCAGGCGCAGTTCATGGCGCTGATGTGCGTGGCTGAGGGCACCAGCGTGCTGGAGGAAACGATCTTCGAGAACCGCTTCATGCACGCCCCCGAACTGACCCGCATGGGCGCCCGGATCGAGGTTCACGGCGGCCACGCCACCGTGACCGGCGTCGACGGCTTGCGCGGCGCGCCGGTGATGGCCACCGACCTGCGCGCATCCGTCAGCCTGATCCTGGCGGGGCTTGCCGCCCAGGGCCAGACCACCGTCAGCCGGGTCTATCACCTGGACCGCGGCTACGAGCATGTCGTCCGCAAGCTGCGCGGCGTGGGCGCCCATATCGAACGCGTGAAAGAGGAGTAAGCGATGCCACAGGACGCCCGTTTCGCCGATGCCGACCCCGCCCCCCTGGCCCTGATGGCCGAGGATGAACAGGATCTGCGCATCCTGTCCGCGCTGTTGCAGGACGCGATCCTGCCCGCGTCCGAGATGTCCTATGACCATCGGGGCCGGACACTGGCGCTGCTGGTGAACCGCTTCCGGTGGGAGGACGCCGAACAGGCCGCGGCCGAGGGGCGCGATTACGAACGCGTCCGGTCGGTCCTGCTGATCCGCGACGTGCAGCGGGTGCTGTCCGACGGCATCAGCCGGGACGCGGACACCGTGCTGGAACTGCTGGCGATGGTCTGGCAGCCCGGTCCCGACGGCACCGGGCGGCTGCTTCTGGAATTCGCGGGCGACGGGACGTTGGCGGTCGAGCTGGAATGCATCAACATCGACCTGCGCGACGTGACGCGCCCCTATCGCGCGGTGTCGGGCAAGGCGCCCGTTCATCCCGAATAAGAGGGTATCTGGACAAAGAAGAAGCCGCCCTTTGCGGTGCTTGAGGCGGGCGGGGGTTGCGGCTAACAAGGCGCGATACCAGAGGACAGATCATGCCCGTCACGCTGAACACATCGGAACCCGACTTCGAGGCGCGCTTTGCCGACATGCTTGCGGCCAAGCGCGAGGATTCCACCGATGTGAACGACGCCGTGGCGGCGATCATCGCCGATGTGCGCAAGCGCGGCGACGCTGCGCTGTGCGACCTGACCAGCCGCTTCGACCGGCTGGACCTGACCCCCGACCGGCTGCGCTTTTCGCCCGAGGAGATCGCGGCGCAGGTCGCCCATGTCTCGGCCCCGGACCGCGCCGCCCTGACGCTGGCTGCCGAACGCATCCGCGCCTATCACGAACGCCAGATGCCCGAGGATGCGATCTGGACCGACCCGCAGGGCGCGACCCTGGGCTGGCGCTGGACACCCGTGTCGGCGGCGGGACTGTATGTGCCGGGCGGCCAGGCGGCCTATCCGTCGTCCGTCCTGATGAACGCGATCCCGGCGCGGGTGGCGGGGGTGGATCGGCTGGTGATCTGCGTGCCGACGCCGGGGGGCCACCTCAACCCGCTGGTCCTGCTGGCAGCCCAACTGTCGGGCGTCACCGAGATTTATCGCATCGGCGGCGCGCAGGCGATCGCCGCCATGGCCTTTGGCACCGACACCATCGCGCCGGTGGACAAGATCACCGGGCCGGGCAATGCCTATGTCGCGGCGGCCAAGCGGCAGGTCTTTGGCCGCGTCGGCATCGACATGATCGCTGGTCCCTCCGAAGTCCTGGTGATCGCCGAAGGGGACCAGCACCCCGACTGGCTGGCCCTGGACCTGCTGGCGCAGGCCGAACACGATGCCGACGCGCAGTCGATCCTGATCACCACCGATCCCGCGCTTGGCCATGCCGTCGCGGGCGCGGTGGACCGCATCCTGCCCAGTCTGCCCCGCGCCCGGATCGCGGGCGCCAGCTGGCGCGATTATGGCACCATCATCATCGTCCGCGACTTGGAGGAAGCCGCCGCCCTGTCGAACCGGATCGCCCCCGAGCATCTGGAACTCTGCGTGGACGACCCCGAGGCGCTGGCCGCGAAATGCGTCCATGCCGGCGCGATCTTCCTGGGACCGCACACGCCCGAGGCCGTGGGCGATTACATCAGCGGCCCGAACCACGTCCTGCCCACGGCGCGGTCGGCGCGGTTTTCGTCGGGGCTGTCGGTGCTGGATTTCCTCAAGCGCACCACGATGGCGCGGCTGACGCCCGGCGCGCTGAATGCCGTGGGCCACGCCGCCATGCGCCTGGCCGCCGCCGAGGGGTTGCAGGCGCATGGCGAATCGATCCGCGCGCGCCTGGACCTGCTGAACGAAAGGCCCCCGGAATGAGCCGGATCATCCAGATCGAGATCGACGATTCCCAAGCCTCGCCCGCCACACCCGAGATGGAGCAGGAACGCCGCGTGGCGATCTTCGACCTGATCGAGGACAACAGCTTTTCCGTCCCCGGCCGCGACGGCCAGCCTGCGCCGCAAGGGCCGTTCAAGCTGGACCTGTGCATCCGCGAACGCCGCCTGGTCTTCGACGTGGCCGCCGAAGGGGGCGACAAGGTCGCCGAATTCCACCTGTCGATGGGTCCGTTCCGGCAGGTGACCAAGGATTATTTCCAGATCTGTCAAAGCTATTTCGACGCGGTCAAGCGCCTGCCCCCCGCCCAGATCGAGGCGATCGACATGGCCCGGCGCGGCATCCACAACGAAGGCGCGCGCACGCTTCAGGAACGGCTGGAAGGCAAGGCCGAACTGGACATCGACACCGCCCGGCGCCTGTTCACCCTGATCTGCGCCCTGGTGCCCCAGGGCTGACGATGGTGCAGAACACGATCCCCGCCTCGGTCCTGTTCTGCTGCGATCACAATTCCATTCGGTCCCCCATTGCCGAAGGCATGATGAAGAAGTTCTATGGCCGCGCCGCCTATGTCCAGTCGGCGGGCGTCAAGAACGACATGGAGGTGGACGGCTTCGCCATCGCCGTCTGCGACGAAATCGGCGTCAGGATCGAAAACCACCGCAGCCGCAGTTTCGACGAGATGAAGGACTGGGGCGACGACCTGGGCGGCTTCGACCTGATCGTGGCCTTGTCGCCCGCCAGCCAGCGGCAGGCCCTGGAACTGACGCGGGTCTATCACCTGGACGTGGAATACTGGCCGATCATGGACCCCACGGGCCTGGCCGAGGGACGCGAGGCGAAACTTGCCGCCTATCGCCAGACCCGTGACCAGATCCGGACGCGCATGATCGAACGCTTCGGCCCGCCCATGGCCGAGGATTAAGGCCGAGGAAAAAACCGCGCCGGCCCGGTGCGGGCGGCGCGGCAGTATGGCAATCGTGATGGGGTAGGATCAGCGACGCCAGTTATTGGGCACGTCCCAGATGGGACGCGCGATCTCGTCCGCGACATCCTCGCGGGTCAGGCCGATGTCGCGCAGTTGCTCGTCGCCCAGATGCGACAGATCCTGGCGGGATCGGCGGACGCTCAGCATGGTCATGATGCGCTTGCCCAATGACGGGCGCGAAGAAAAGCCGTGCCCGGCAAGGACATGAAGCGATGTGGTCTTGATGGCCATCGTTCATCTCCGGTGATTGAACGCATCATCAACAGTGATGCGTGATGGTTGTCTGATTTCCGTTCTTGATAGATAGAAGCGTCCGATGTATTTTTGAAACGAATGTTTTTGATCCATCCCATCAGGATTGTTGAACCATGCGCAATCTCGACATCAGCACCCTGCGGTCGCTTCAGGCCGTGGCCGAATACGGCGCCGTCACCCGCGCGGCCGAGGCGCTGAACATGACCCAAAGCGCGCTGTCCATGCAGATGAAGCGGCTGGAGGATCTGTTCGCCGAACCGATGCTGCAAAAGCAGGGGCGCGGCGTGGTGCTGACCGACTTTGCCGAGGAATTGCTGATCGAGGCGCGCAAGCTGGTCGCCCTGAACGATGCCATCGTGTCGCGCTTCACCGGCCAGCGCCCCGAGGCGCGGCTGCGCGTGGGCCTGACCAGCGACTGGCTGTTCACCAAGGTGGCCCAGGCGGTGCGCGCCTTCCGCCAGGCCAATCCGCGGGTCGAACTGGTCATAAACGACGGCCGCAGCAAGGACTTGCGCCACCAGATGAAGCGCGGCGACCATGACGTGATCCTGACCACGGAATTCGAGACCCCGCCGGGGGCGATCCACCTGTCCAAGGTCGATCTGGCCTGGTTTGGCGCCATCGGCGGCACCGCCTGGGAACAGCGCCCGCTGCCCTTGGCGAACTCGCCGCATTGCGCCTATTACCCGGTGGGGCTGGCGGCGCTGGAACGGGCCGGGATCGAATGGGTCCAGGGCGTGGCCGACGGCGGCAGCGACACCTGGCGCGTCACCGCCGCCGCCGATCTGGGCATCACGATCCTGCCGCGCGGCATCGCCCAGGCGGGACTGGAGCCGGTGGACCACGGCGGCGCCCTGCCGCCCTTGCCGCCCACCTGGCTGAACGTCTATGTGGCCGACGGCCCGGCCCGGCGCGAAGCGGCCGAGTTCGCGGGCTATCTTCGACGGGCCGTGAGCGAGGTCGCGGCGATGGCCGCATGACGGCAGATTGACAGCCCGCCCCCGGCGCTGCACTTAGGCAGCGGCAGAGCGGAGTGGCAGATGACCCGGATCGACGATACCTTTCAGCGGCTTCAGGCCCAGGGGCGCAAGGCCTTCGTGACCTATATCATGGCCTCGGATCCTGACGAGGCGACGACGCTGGAGATCATGCGCGGCCTGCCTGGCGCGGGCGTGGACATCATCGAACTGGGAATGCCCTTCACCGATCCCATGGCCGACGGCCCTACGATCCAGGCGGCGGGCCAGCGCGCGCTGGCCGCAGGCGGCAGCGTCACCCGCACGCTGGAGATCCTGCGCCAGTTCCGCCAGTCCGACGACACCACGCCGGTCGTGCTGATGGGCTATTACAACCCGATCTATGCCCGCCCGGGCGGGGTCGATGCCTTCCTGGCAGAAGCCAAGGCGGCAGGCGTGGACGGGCTGATCGTCGTGGACCTACCGCCCGAGGAAGACGACGAACTGTGCATCCCCGCCCAACGCGCGGGCCTGAACTTCATCCGCCTTGCCACCCCCACGACCGACGACCGCCGCTTGCCCGCCGTGGTCAAGAACACCTCGGGCTTCGTCTATTACGTCAGCGTCACCGGCATCACCGGCGGCCCCGCCGCCAACGCCGCCGAGGTCGCGCCCGAGGTCGCGCGCATCCGCGCCTCGGCCAACCTGCCCGTGGTGGTGGGCTTCGGCATCTCGACCCCCGATGCCGCCCAGCAGATCGCGGGTGTCGCGGACGGTTGCGTGGTGGGCAGCGCCATCGTCAAGAAGATCGGCGAAGGCCGCCCCGTCCCCGAGGTGCTGGACTTCGTGCGCGATCTGGCCGCCGGGGCGCATCGCGGCTGATGATCCTGCGCGAGGCCACACCGGAGGACGTGCCCGCCATCGCGTCGATCTGGAACCCCATCGTCCGCGACATGGTGATCACCTTCTGGCCGACCGAGCGTTCGGACGCCGAAATCGCCACCCTGATCCGCGACCGGCAGGCCATGGGCCATCCCTTCCTGGTGGCCCAGGATGAAGGCCGTATCCTGGGCTTTGCGACCTATGCCCAGTTCCGCCACGGCGGCGGCTATGCGCGCAGCATGGAACACACCATCTACTTGGCCCCCGACGCGCGGGGCAGCGGCACGGGCCACTTGCTGCTGGCAGCCCTGGAAGACCATGCCCGCACGAAAGGACACCGGCTTTTGATCGGCGGCATCACGGCCTCGAACGAAGGATCGCTGCGGTTTCACGCGCGGGCGGGCTATGCCGAATGGGGCCGGATCCCCTGTGCTGGCTGGAAATTCGGCAGCTTTCACGACCTTGTGCTGATGGGCAAGGATTTGATGTCTCCGCCCTAGGACGCGACACCCTGCCCCTACCCTTGCCGCGCGTTAGCGGCTAACCTGCCCCCATGGACATGCGCGCGACCGATACCCCCTGCCCCAACCTGCCGAAGCCCCGCAGCTTCTGGCAGCGCATCGGCGACCGCTTCGCGGCACTTCTGGGCAGCCATCGCGCGACCATCCCGCCCGAACGGTCCGTGGCCTTCACCATCGCCGTGATCGCCCTGGGCGCCAAGCTTGCGAAATCCGACGGCGCCGTGGGCCGGGCCGAGGTCGCGGCCTTCCGCCGCGTCTTCATCATCCCGCGCGCCGAGGAAAAGAACGCCGCCCGCGTCTTCGACCTGGCGCGCCAGGACGTGGCGGGGTTTGATGCCTGGGCACGCCGCATCGCCGCCATGTTCCCGCCGGGCGATCCGGTGCTTGCCGACGTGATCGAAGGATTGTGCATCATCGCCGTGGCCGATGGCGGAATGCATGAAAACGAGATCATCTTCATCGACGAGGTGGGCCGCATCTTCGGCCTGCCTGCCGAACGCGTGGCCGCCATCCGCCTGCGCCACGACCGCAAGTCCGACTGCCCGCCCTGCGACGTGCTGGGCATCCCGCTGGACACCCCCCTGCCCGAGGCGCGCAAGCGGTTCCGCTCGCTGATCCTGGAAGCCCATCCCGACCGCGCCATCGCCCGCGGCCTGCCGCCCGAGGCCGTGCGCCTGGCCGAGGCCCGCACCCGCCGCCTGAACGAGGCCTGGGAAAAGTTCCGCCAGATGCGCCGCGGCACCACGGTCCCCGAACCCGCCGAATAGGGCCGGCCCTTGCCGCGCGGGGCGGCAGCGACTAGGTTCGCCATGACCCTGTGACGGACCCTTCGATGCCCCAAGACGCAGCACCTGCCTATCAGGTCCTGGCCCGGAAATACCGGCCGGAAACCTTCGCCGACCTGGTCGGCCAGGACGCCATGGTGCGCACGCTGAAGAACGCCTTCGCCGCGGACCGCATCGCGCAGGCCTTCATCATGACCGGCATCCGCGGCACCGGAAAGACCACCACGGCGCGGATCATCGCCAAGGGCATGAACTGCATCGGTCCCGACGGCGGGGGCGGTCCCACGACCGAACCCTGCGGGATCTGCGAACATTGCGTGGCGATCACCGAAGGCCGCCATGTCGATGTGCTGGAAATGGACGCGGCATCCCGCACCGGCGTGGGCGACATCCGCGAGATCATCGAATCGGTGCATTACCGGGCGGCAAGCGCGCGCTACAAGATCTACATCATCGACGAAGTCCACATGCTGTCCACCAGCGCCTTCAACGCGCTTTTGAAGACGCTGGAAGAACCGCCTCTCCATGTGAAGTTCATCTTTGCCACCACCGAGATCCGCAAGGTTCCCGTCACCGTCCTGTCGCGCTGCCAGCGCTTCGACCTGCGCCGCATCGAACCCGAGGTGATGATCGCCCTGCTGCGCCGCATCGCCGCGGCCGAGGGCGCGCGGATCACCGACGACGCGCTGGCCCTGATCACCCGCGCGGCGGAAGGATCGGCCCGCGACGCGACCAGCCTTCTGGATCAGGCGATCAGCCACGGGGCGGGGGAAACCAGTGCCGAACAGGTCCGCGCCATGCTGGGCCTGGCCGATCGTGGCCGCGTTATCGACCTGTTCGAGATGATCCTGAGGGGCGATGCCGCATCCGCCCTGACCGAGCTGCAATCGCAATATGCCGATGGCGCGGACCCGGTCGCCGTGCTGCGCGATCTGGCCGAGATCACGCATTGGATTTCCGTGGTGAAGATCACGCCGGATGCGGGCGACGATCCGACGATCGCGCCCGACGAACGGGTGCGGGGCAGGGAACTGGCAGGCAAGCTGGCGATGCGCGTGCTGACGCGGCTGTGGCAGATGCTGCTCAAGGCGCTGGAGGAGGTGTCCGCCGCGCCGAATGCGATGATGGCCGCGGAAATGGCGGTGATCCGCCTGACCCATGTGGCCGACCTGCCCGACCCCGAACAATTGATCCGCCGCGTCCAGCAGGCCCAGGCGGCGGGCGATTTCGCGCGATCCGCCGCGCCTGCCGCGCCCGCGCAGGCGCCCCGCGCCGCCCGGCCCGCGCCGGTGATCGCCCAGCGGTCGGGTGCCGCGACGGCCCTGGCGCTCAGCCCGGACGCTTTCGCGGCCTGGCCCGACTTCGCCTCGGTCCTGGAGCTAATCCGGCGGATGGGGGACATGCTGCTGTTGGTGCAGGTGGAGCGGCATGTGGGCCTTGTCCGCTACAGCCCCGGCCGGATCGAGTTTCAGCCGAAGGGCGACGCCCCCCGCGACCTGGCGCAAAGGCTGGCCGAACGCCTGCGCGGCTGGACCGGCGGACAACGCTGGGCCGTCACCGTCACGAACGAGGGCGGCGCGCCCACGATCGCCGAACGGCAGGCCGCCGACCAGCGCGAACGAGAGGACCGCGCCTTGCAACTGCCCATCGTGCAGCAGGTGCTGGCGGCGTTTCCCGGCGCCACGCTGAAGCGCGTGACCCGCGCCGCGCCCGAGGCGCCCGCCGAGGATGCGGCGGACGGCGCGGTGAACCCGCACGAACTGACCCAAGGCCCCGTGGCCGAGGTCGAGGAATGGGATCCCTTCGAGGATGAGGAATAGGCGATGATCAAGGGTTTGGGCGGCTTTGGCGACATGGCCAAGATGATGAAGGCCGCGAAGGACATGCAGGACCGGATGCAGCAGATGCAGGCCAGCCTGGACAGCATCACCGTGACCGGCGAATCCGGCGCGGGCCTGGTCCGCGCGACCGCCACCGCCAAGGGCGAGTTGACGGCGCTGGAGATCGATCCGTCGATCTTCGTCCCGTCCGAGAAGGAAGTGGTCGAGGATCTGATCCTGGCCGCCATCAAGGACGCGCAGCGCAAGGCGCAGGACCGGATGCAATCGGAAATGGCCCGCGTCAGCCAGGAACTGGGCCTGCCGACCGACATGAAGCTGCCCTTCTGAATGGCTGACGGCAGCGACGACATCCAGGCGCTGGTCGGGCTGATGGCGCGGTTGCCGGGGCTTGGGCCGCGGTCCGCGCGGCGCATCGTGCTGCACCTGATCCGCAAGCGCGCCGGGCAGATGTCGCAACTTGCGGGGCTGCTGGACCGGGTGGCGGTCAATTCGCGCGAATGCGTGACCTGCGGCAACATCACCGACCGCGACGAATGCGCGATCTGCACGGACCCCGCCCGCGCCACGGGGGAACTTTGCGTGGTGCAGGACGTGGCCGACCTGTGGGCGATGGAACGCGGCCGGGCCTTCGGCGGGCGCTATCACGTGCTGGGCGGCACGCTGTCGGCCCTAGACGAGATCGGCCCGGACGACCTGGGCATCCCCGCGCTGATCGACCGGGTGGAGCGCGAGAAAATCCGCGAGGTGATCCTGGCCCTGAACGCCACCGTGGATGGGCAGACGACGGCGCATTACATCGCCGATGCCTTGGCGGACTCGGGTGCGGCCGTGACGGTCTTGGCCCAAGGGGTGCCGATCGGGGGGGAACTGGATTATCTCGACGACGGCACGATCAGCGCGGCGCTGCGCGCGCGGCGGCGGCTTTAAAGAGCTGCCCCGAAATGGCGAAGGCCATCGCCTTCGCCACGGCATGCCCTCCCAACCGGAACCGCCGGGCTTCAAAAGCCCGACCAGCGCCCGCCCCGCCCCCACGCGGGCGCTTCACGCCCCCCTCGGGTCAGGCGCTTGCCTTCCGTGGTCATGGGCTGCACCGTCTTTTACGGCACTGTCGCACAAAGGGCGGGGGAAACGCAGTGCGTTTCCTTTTCCCGCCCGCTCACCGGCAGCTATGCCTCCACCAACTCCCCCGCCAGCGCCTTCTCGATCAGCGCGCGCGTCTCATCAATGCCATACAACGCGATGAACCCGCCGAAGCGCGGCCCCTGGTCCGCGCCCAGCAGCACCTGATACAAGGCCGCGAACCAGTCGCGCAGCGGCTCGAAGCCGTGGTCCTTGCCGATGGCGAAGACCATGGATTGCAGCGCCTCGGGGTCGGCAGGCTGATCCCAAGCGGCCAGACGGCCCGCCAGATCCTCCATCGCCCGGCGTTCCACCTCGGTGGGCGCGCGGAACTGGCGGGTGGGGGCCACGAAGTCGGTGAAGTAGCGCACGGCGAAACCCGCCGCCTGGTCCAGGCCGGGATGCGTCTCGGGCGAAGCCTCGGGCGCATAGCGGCGGATGAAGCCCCAGAGGCCCTCCTTGTCCTTGGCCCCGGCGACGGATGCCAGGTTCAGCAGCATCTGGAACGGCACCACCATGTCGGACGCGGGCACCTCGCCGCCGTGGATGTGCCAGACCGGATTGGCCAATTGCTGATCGACCGGCTGATCGGGATAGGCGCGCAACTGCTGGTGATATTCATCAACGGCCTTGGGGATCACGTCGAAATACATCCGCTTGGCCGTCTTGGGCTTTTGATACATGAAATAGGACAGGCTTTCCGTCGCCGCATAGGTCAGCCATTCGTCGATGGACAGCCCGTTGCCCTTGGACTTGCTGATCTTCTGGCCGTTCTGGTCCAGGAACAGCTCATAGGTGAAATGCGTGGGAGCGCGCCCTCCCAGGATCTCGCAGATGCCGTCATAGATCGGCGTGTTGGTGGAATGGTCCTTGCCGTACATCTCGAAGTCCACGTCCAGCGCGGCCCAGCGAGCGCCGAAATCGGGCTTCCATTGCAGCTTCACCTGGCCGCCCGTGACCGGCAGGGTCAGTTCGTGCCCGTCCTCGTCGTCAAAGGTGATGGTGCCGTTCTTCGCGTCCACATGCTTGATCGGCACATACAGCACCTTGCCGGTCTTGGGGCTGATCGGCAGGAAGCAGCTGTAGGTCTGCTGGCGTTCCTCGCGCAGGGACGCCAGCATCACCTCCATGATCGCGTCATAGCGTTCGGCCGCAAGCCTCAGCGTGTCGTCGAACTGGCCGGACTTGTAGAACTCGGTCGCGCTGATGAATTCGTATTCGAACCCGAAGGTGTCCAGGAAGCGGCGCAGCATGGCGTTGTTGTGCGCGCCGAAGCTGTCGTATTCGCCGAAAGGGTCGGGCACCGTGGTCAGCGGTTCCTGCAGATGCCGGCGCAGCATGTCCTGGTTGGGAACATTTTCCGGCACCTTGCGCATCCCGTCCATGTCGTCGGAAAAGCAGACCAGGCGGGTGGGGATGTCGCTGATGATCTCGAAGGCGCGGCGGATCATCGTGGTGCGCGCCACCTCTCCGAACGTGCCGATATGGGGCAGGCCCGAGGGGCCATAGCCCGTCTCGAACAGGACATAGCCCTTGTCGGGATCCTTCCTTTCATAGCGTTTCAGCACCCGGCGCGCCTCCTCGAACGGCCAGGCCTTCGATTGCATCGCGGCGTCGCGCAGGGTGGTCATGCGTCTTCTCCTGTTCCAAGACCTTGACGCCTTATTGAAAGCGGCCTCTATCGTCAATAATTTGCGCCCGAACCGAATGCCGAAGGACAAGCCATGACCATCGACCTGCCCTCGTTCTCGCCTTGCGATGCCCTGGTGGCGGTGATGGTCGCGGTGCTGGCCTCGGACCAGACCTATCGCACGTCGGAACTGATCGCGATCCAGCGCAACGTCGATCACGCCCCGGTCTTTGCCGAATACGACGACGACCGCATCCGGGCCATCAGCCAGACGGTGATCACCCTGTTCGAGGATGAGGACGGCATCGACGCGCTGTTCGGCCTGGTCCGCGACGCACTGCCCGAGAAACTGTATGAAACCGCCTATGCGCTGGCCTGCGACGTGGGCGCGGCGGACGGGCGGCTGTATGAAGGCGAGGTCGCCATGCTGGCCGAGATCCGGCACCAGCTGAACATCTCACGCCTGCACGCCGCCGCCATCGAGCTGTCGGCCCAGGTGCGCCACCGGGTTCTGTAGTCAGGACCAGATCGCCAGGATGTCGCGCTGAAGCTGCCTGGCGTCCCGCGTCCAGGACAGCACGCCAGCGGGCAGTTCCTGCCCCGCCGTTGCCGCCTGCCGGGGCGGATCGGCGCACAGGATCGCGAAGGCCGACCGGTTGCCGTCCGGGCGGGTCAGATAGCCCGCCAGGTTCGACACGAAGTTCAGCGTCCCCGTCTTGGCGCGGATCTGCATGGCGGCGGTCGCGCCCCGGCCCAGATGCTCGTCCAGGGGGTCGGGTTTCAGCAGGTCGGGCAGGCCCACTGTCAGCCCCGGTCCCGCCAGCAGCCGCGCCATGCCCTGCGCCGTCACGCGGCTGTCGGGCGACAGGCCGGAATGATCGGCCAGGGTGAAGTCCGCGCCGTGCCCCTGCTCCGTCAACCACGCAATCATCGCGCGGGCCGAAGCCGCCGGATCCGCCGCGCCGCTGGCGTGAAGGCCCACGACCTCGGCCGTCAGGTTGGTCGAGAAATGCAGCATCCCGCGCAGGACCTCCTCCAGCGGCGGGCTGGAATGGCTGACCAGCACCTCGCCCGGCGGCAGGTCGCGGATGACCTCGGGCGCGGGCAGGACCAGGCCCTGCGCGCGGCACAGCGTCTGGAAGACATCGCCCGCATAAAGCTCGGGCTTGCGGACGGGAAGCCAGCGGCTGCCGGGGCGCGCGATGGCGCTGCGCGAGATGGTCCAGCTTTCGTGCAGCCCGTCTTGGCGCCAGGAAAACAGGTCCGCCCCATCGCCCGGCGCCGCCGTGATCGTATAGGCGCGCGGGGAATGGCTTGCCGCCCGCGCCTCCAGCGACATCCGGGAACCGCCCTGCCGCCAGCCCAGATGCACGCGGTTGAAGTTCAGGATCATCCCCGACAGCGCAGGGTTATAGGCCAGGTGATCGGCCTGCGCAGGCGCGATTTCGTCAAGCTGCGGCAAGGCCCCGCCCCAGACGGCGAAGCGCGCGGGCGCAGGCTGGCCGGATGCCGCCAGATCGGCGGCCAGCCGCGCCAGGTCGTCGGTGGACAGCACCGGATCGCCCCCGCCCGCCAGAACCAGGGTGTCGCCCGCGCGGATGACGCGGGTGGCAAAGGTCCGGTTGCGTCCCAGCTTCGCCAGGGCGTAAAGCGCCGTCACCGCCTTCAGCGTGCTGGCGGGCATCATCGGCGCGGCGGCCAGCGCGGCATCGGCCAGACTGTCGCCCGGCAGGTCCAGGCGCGCATAGGCGACGATGCCGGGCAGCCTGGTCGCAGCGACCACCGGACGGGCCGAGAAGGCGGGCTTGGCCGGCGGGCGGCCCCAGGCGGGCGCCACCGGCAGCGCGGCAAGGCCCGCCAGAAGGGCGCGCCGGTGCATCATCGCCCGGCCCTCAGCGCGGTCGAGGATTGGCGCGACATCGGCAGGTTGACCAGCACCCAGGCAGGCGGCTTGCGCCCGGCCAACGTCCCCGCCTGCGACAGCGGCAGGCGCGCGCGGGCCATGACCTGCGCGGCTTTCGTGTGGCGCGCCGCGGTCCGCGATCCGGGCCGGGCCAGCACGCCGATGGGGACGGTGGCGGCGATCCGTTTCCAGCGGTCCCAGCGGTGGAACTGCACCAGATTGTCCGACCCCATCAGCCAGACGAAGCGCACGCCGGGATACAGGCGGCGCAGCGCGGCAAGGGTGTCCGCCGTCATCCGGGTGCCAAGGCGCTGCTCGATATCCGTCACGACGATGCGCGGGTCGGTCAACAGCCGCCGCGCCTGCGCCAGCCGCTGTGCCATGGGCGCGGGTCCCCGTGCCTTCAGCGGGTTGCCGGGTGACACGAGCCACCAGACGCGGTCCAGCCGGAACTGGCGCATGGCGGCCTCGGTGATCGCCACATGGCCTTCGTGCGCGGGATCGAAGGATCCGCCCAGCAGGCCGATGCGCATCCCCCGCGCCGCCAGCGGAAGCCCCGCCCGGATCAAAGCGTGATGGCCGAGATCAGCCTGCCGTAATCGGCCTTGCCCTCGTGCGTGGCGCGGCGATAGCTGAAGAACCGAGCCGGATCGGAATAGGTGCAATGGCCGGACCATACGGCATCCACCCCGGCATCGCGCAGCCGCATCAGGCCAAAGGACGGCAGGTCGAACATGGGCCGCCCGTTCGGTCCGCCGCTGAAGAAGCGGTCATGGGCGGGATCCTCGGCCAGGAAGCTGTCCATGAAATCGGGACCGACCTCGTAGGCGCGCTGGCTGATCGTGGGACCGATCACTGCGCGGATCCGGGCCGCGCCCAGGGCACGCATGGCATCCACCGTGGCTTCGATGATGCCGTCCAGCGCCCCGCGCCAGCCCGCGTGGCAGGCGCCGATCACCCCGGCGTCGGGATCGGCCAGCAGGATCGGCTGGCAATCGGCGGTCAGCACCGCCAGGGCCACGCCGCGGCGGGCGGTGACGATGCCGTCGGCCTCGGTGTTCGCGACCGCTGCGATGTCGTGGGCGTCCGTCAACGTGACCACATCCGCCGAATGGACCTGCTTCACGGTCGCCAGCGCCTCGGCGGGGACGCCCATGGCGGTGGCGACGCGGCCACGGTTCAGCGTCACCATTTCCGCCTGGTCGGTGGACCGCCGTCCGCAGTTCAGCCCCGAGAACAGCCCGGACGACGCGCCGCCCTTGCGGGTGAAGAACCCGTGGTTGACGCCGCGCAGCAGGGGATGGGTCAGGATCTCAAGCGTGGTCTGCATGAAGCCTCAGCGCGTCAAATCCGGGCACCGGGGGCGCCCCTTTCGGCCAGATGGCCATGGCCTTGAACAGGTGACCCATTTCGTCCGGGTGGGTCAAGCGCCGAAGCGCCGCCATCGCGGTGGCGTCCTTTGCAGCCGCCAGCCGTTCGGCCCGCTGCCCTGCGCTCAGCGACAGCAGCCAGTCGCCCTGGCGGATCGGGCGGGACGCCACGGCCCCCGCCCGGATGGCGGCGGCGGCAAGGGGGGCGAAATCGACATGGGCGGTCAGGTCGGCCTCGCCCGGGCGCGCCAGCGGATCCTCGGGTTGGTGGTTGCGCAGGGCCTGGAAGGTGTCGCCATAGCCGTTCCAGCCGCCGTAATCGACAAAAATCGCCGCCCCGCCATGGGCGGCGATGCGGCGGCCGATGGCCTCGACCATGGCAGGGGCGGCGGGACATTCCTCGACCACGTCGCCCGGCTGGCCCTCGCGCGGCAGATCCACCACGGGGCCGAGGCCAAGGCACAGGCCATCGTCCGACAGGCCCACCATGCGTTCGGCCCAGCCGGCTTCGGTGCGCTGATACTGCCGGATCGGCAGGGCGTCGAAGAACTCGTTCGCGATCAGGAACAAGGGTTTGGCCGGCAGTTCCTCGACGCTGTCGAGATGCGTGACCGCGCCCAGGCGGTCCCGCTGGATCCGGCGCAGATGCGGGGATGCCTCGATCAGCGCGATCTGCGCGGCGTCCGCCATGCCCGGCGCCTTGCGGATCGCGCGCAGCATGTCGGCCATCAGCGTGCCGCGGCCCGGTCCCGGCTCGGCCAGGGTAAAGGGCGTGGGGCGGCCCTGGTCCATCCAGGCCTGTGCCAGGGCCAACCCGCAGAGTTCCCCGAACATCTGGTGGATTTCCGGCGCGGTTGTGAAATCGCCCTGGACCCCGAAGGGATCGCGCGTGGTGTAGTATCCGTATCGCGGATGCAGCAGGCAGATCTCCATGTAATCGGCCAGGCTGATCGGCCCCGTGGCCCGGATGCGCGTCGCGATGATTTCCGCCAAGGGCGTCATGCGGGGGCCGTTGCGGGGCGGCGGGTGGCGCGCAGGATCAGGAACAGCCCGATCAGCACCATGGGCAGCGACAGCACCTGCCCCATGGTCAGCCCGATGACCGGTCCGCCGATCACGTGGCCCAGCGGATTGTCGGGCGTGATGAACTGCGCGTCGGCCACGCGGAACAGTTCCACGACCATGCGCGCCAGCCCGTATCCGGCGAGGAAGACCCCGAAGGCCAGGCCAGGACGGCGTAGGCCACCCGCGCGAACCAGAGCGAACAGGATCAGGCCCAGAAGCAGCCCCTCCAACCCCGCCTCGTAAAGCTGGCTGGGATGGCGGGCGCAGGGACCGACCACGCCGGGACAGGCCTGCGCGGCCTCGACCGGGAAGATCACGCCCCAGGGCAGGTCGGTGGGACGGCCCCACAGTTCCGCATTGATGAAGTTGGCGATGCGGCCGAAGAAGATGCCGATGGGCGCGACCACCGCCATGGCGTCCGCCAGCCGCAGGGCCGGGATGCCGTTCGCGCGGCAAAAGGCCCAGGTGGCGACGATCACGCCCGCGAAGCCGCCGTGAAAGCTCATGCCCCCTTGCCAGACCTTGATGATCTCGGCGGGGTTCGCCAGGTAGAAGGCGGGTTCGTAGAACAGCACGAAGCCCAGGCGGCCGCCCAGGATCACCCCCAGGATCACCCAGGTCAGCAGGTCGTCCACCCGGTCGGCAGGCATCGGCGCGCGGTCGCCCCAGATGCGGTCGCGGCGCATCATGGCGATGATGATCCGCCAGCCGATCAGCAGCCCCGCCAGATAGGCCAGCGCATACCAGCGCAGCGACAGGGTCAGGCCGCCCAGGTGGATGGTAAAGATCTCGGGGGCGACGGGGGGAAAGGGGATCATGGGGCCTCTGCTTCTGCGCGGCGCACGCTAGTCGGCGGGGGCGCGGTGTCAACGGGGGCGTCCGGGCGGCGCGGGGACGCGATCGGCGACGGCCCGCATTGAACCCGGACGCGGCGCGGCCCATATAGGACGCCAAGCACGCATCAGGGGCAAAGGCCAAATGACCACGCAAAACAAGTTCTTTGACGACATCTCGAAGCTGATGACCAACGCCATGGGCGTGGCCCACGGCGCCAAGGCCGAGGCCGAAACCGCCATGAAGGGCTGGATCGACCGCTGGCTGGCCGATCGCGACTTTGTGACCCGCGAGGAGTTCGAGGCCGTGCGCGAGATGGCCATCAAGGCCCGCACCGAGAATGCCGAGCTGAAGGCCCGGCTGGACGCGATGGAAGCGGGCCGTCAGGGCTGAACCCGGTCCCGCAGCGCGCCGGAACGGTCGAACAGCAGAACCTCGCCCGCGTCGGTGACGACCACGATCCAGTCGCGGGCGAAGGTCACGGCCTCGGGCCGCGCGCCATCGGGCAGCGTGATCGCCTCGGGCAGATCCGGCAGCACCGGCTGGCCCAGGCGCAGCCACAGCAGCGCGACGATGGCGATCATGCCCAGGCCCATCACCAGCGCCAGTCCCGTCACCAGCCAGCGCAGCAGCCGCAGTTCCGGCACCGCTTTCGCCGCCCGCTTCCAGTCGCTATCATCGTGATCCATGTCCAACCTTGTCGTCACCATTCCGGCCAATCCGCCCGACCGGCTTGATAAGGCCCTTGCCCTGGCGGTGCCAGAGGCGGCGGCCCTGTCGCGCTCGCGCCTGGCGCGTCTGATCGCCGACGGTGCGGTCAGCGGACCCGACGGCGTGGTGCGTGACGGCAAGACACGGGTGGTTCAGGGACAGGATTACCGCATCCATATCCCTGACCCCGAACCCGTCGAAACCCGTCCCGAGGCTATCCCCCTGGTCATCGCTTACGAGGACGCCGACCTGATCGTCATCGACAAGCCGGCGGGCATGGTCGTCCACCCGGCCCCCGGATCGCCCAACGGCACGCTGGTCAACGCCCTTCTGGCCCATTGCGGCGACACGCTGTCGGGGATCGGCGGCGAAAAGCGCCCCGGCATCGTGCATCGGATCGACAAGGACACCTCGGGCCTGCTGGTCGTGGCCAAGTCCGACCGCGCCCATCATGGGCTGGCTGCCCAGTTCGAGGCGCATACCGCGCAACGGCGATACCTGGCGCTGGCCCATGGCGTGATCGACGGCGCCGATGCGCGGCTGCGAGGCACGCCCGGTATAGGTTTCGAGGACGGCGCGGTGCTGAAGATCACCACCCGCCTGACGCGCCACGCGACGGACCGGCAGCGGCAGGCCGTGTATTTCGACAAGGGCCGCCATGCGGTGACGCGGGCGCGGATGCTGGAACGCTTCGGAACGCCGCCGGTCGCCATGCTGGTGGAATGCCGCCTGGAAACCGGGCGCACGCACCAGATCCGGGTCCACATGGCCCATGCCGGCTTGGGGCTGATCGGCGATCCGGTCTATGGCGGGGCACGGCGCGCGTCCGCCAAGGCACTTGGCGCGGCGGCCGAGGCGGTCGGCGCCTTTCCCCGGCAGGCGCTTCATGCCGCGCATCTGGGCTTCGACCATCCGGTGACGGGCCAGCCCTTGTCCTTCGACAGCCCCCTGCCCCCCGACATGCAGGCGCTGCTGGATGCGCTGCGGGCGGCCACATGACGGCATCGTGAAGGTGCCGCGTTTGTCGCGTTCATGATTTCTCAACAGAATGTCACCATGACCCCCGTCGAGGGTGCCGGAACCTTGCGCGCGCAGGTTGCGTTCCCCGGGCATATGCGAAAGGCCAGAAGCATGGCGAATTATGGAAACCTTCCCGCCCCCAGTCCCGAACAGGGCCTGAACCGCTATCTGCAAGAGATCCGCAAGTTCCCTCTGCTGGAGCCGGAGGAGGAATACATGCTGGCCAAGGCTTGGGCCGACCACCAGGACAGCGAGGCCGCGCACAGGCTGGTCACCTCGCACCTGCGGCTGGCCGCCAAGATCGCCATGGGCTATCGCGGCTATGGCCTGCCCCAGGCCGAAGTGATTTCCGAGGCGAACGTGGGCCTGATGCAGGCCGTCAAGCGGTTCGACCCCGAACGGGGCTTCCGCCTGGCGACCTATGCGATGTGGTGGATCCGCGCCTCGATCCAGGAATACATCCTGCGGTCCTGGTCGCTGGTGAAGATGGGCACCACCAGCGCGCAGAAGAAGCTGTTCTTCAACCTGCGCAAGGCCAAGTCCAAGATCGGCGCGCTGGAGGAAGGCGACCTGCGCCCCGAAAACGTCGCACAGATCGCCACCGACCTGAACGTGACCCAGCAGGAGGTGATCGAGATGAACCGCCGCCTGTCGGGCGGGGACGCATCCCTGAACGCCACCGTCGGATCGGGCGATGGCGAATCATCCTCTCAATGGCAGGACTGGCTGGAGGATACCGAAGCCAACCAGGCCGAGGCCTTCGCGGAATCCGAGGAACTGGACACCCGCCGCCAGATGCTGATGCAGGCGATGGACGTGCTGAACGATCGCGAAAAGGACATCTTGATCGAACGCCGCCTGCGCGACGACCCCCTGACGCTGGAGGATCTGTCGGCGCGCTACGAGGTGTCGCGCGAACGGATCCGCCAGATCGAGGTGCGGGCCTTCGAGAAGCTGCAGGACCGGATGCGGGTGCTGGCGCGCGACAAGGGGATGCGGGTTCCCGAAGGGGCGGTTTGACCGGCTTCGGCGGGTGCAATTGACCTGCCATTGCCGCGCGCTATGGTCGGCTGGAACCTCACAGACCGGACCCGATGACCGCGCTTACCAAATTTCAACGGCTCGAAGCCCAGGGGTCGTGGCGCGCGGCCCCTGATGCGCCCTTGCGCGAGGTCATCGTGTCCTTGGGTGACGCCACGCTGGTCTTGTCCGATCCTGGAACCGACCGCCCGCTGTCGCACTGGTCCCTGCCCGCGGTCGTCCAGTTGAACCCCGGCGCCCTGCCTGCCTTGTATGCACCCGGGGCCGAAGGAACGGACGAAACCGTCGCCATCGACGATCCGCTGATGATCGACGCGATTTCCCGGGTCCAGGGGGCGGTGGCCAGCCATCGCGCCCATTCCGGCAGGCTGCGCGGCGTGCTGCTGGCCCTGGCGATCCTGGCGGTCCTGGGTTTGCTGGCCTTCTGGCTGCCGGGGGCGCTGATTGCCCATGCGGCGCGCATCGCGCCGCCGGCGCAGGCGCGCGACATCGGCATGGCGATCCTGGCCGATCTGGAAAGGGGCGCGGGCAAGGTCTGCACCCGCGAATCCGGCCAGGCGGTGCTGGATCACCTGGCGCCGCATCTGCTGGACCCGGATGCCATCATCCGCGTCGTTCCCGGTCCCCTGGGCGGCGCGCGCCGCCTGCCCGGCGATCTTTATGTCATCGGCAGCGACCTGCTGCGCGCCGCCCCCGGTCCCGAGGCCGCCGCCGCGCATCTGGTCTCGGCCCGGCTGGCAACGGCCGAGCCGGACCTGAAGGCGGATGCCGTGCGCCACGCGGGCTTGGCGGCATCTCTGCGGCTGATGACCCTGGGCCACCTGCCGCGCGAGGCGATGGCGGGCTATGGCAATGCGCTGCTGATGCAGCCCGCCCCCCGACCCGCGGATGCCGACCTGCTGGCCGCCCTGGGCGAACGCGGCATCCCGGCCGAACCCTATGCCCGCTCCATCGACCCCACCGGCCAGACCGTCCTGCCCCTGATCGAGGGCGACCCGTTCCGCACCGATCCCCCCGCCCGCCCGCTGCTGACCGACGAACAATGGCTGGCCCTGCAACAGATCTGCGCGGGCTGAGGGCCATCCGGTCGTTTTCGCCGTTGCGCGCCCGCATCACTGCGGTTATTCACGGCCCCAGGCACCCGTAGCTCAGCTGGATAGAGCGCTGCCCTCCGAAGGCAGAGGCCAGGGGTTCGAATCCCTTCGGGTGCACCATTCCTCACGACCCTCTGGACGCCGCGCCTTGTGTCAGGTCTTCTGACGCAAACGGACGGAGGCACCATGGACGATCTGGAACGGCGCATTGCGCAGGCGCGCGGCGATGAACCCGCCGACCTGGTGCTGCGGGGCGGGCAGGTCTTCGACCTGATCACCGGCACGACCATCGCGGGCGATGTCGCCATCTGCGGCGACCGCATCGTCGGCCTAGGCGAGGATTACGAGGCCCGCCGCGTGATCGACGTGACCGGCCTGACGCTGGTGCCGGGCTTCATCGACACCCACCTGCATGTCGAAAGCAGCCTGGTCACGCCCTTCGAGTTCGACCGCTGCGTCACCCCGCGCGGCATCACCACCGCCATCTGCGACCCCCACGAGATCGCCAACGTCATCGGCCCCGACGGCATCCGCTGGTTCCAGGCAGCCAGCGAGCACACCCTGATGGACCTGCGGGTGCAACTGTCCTCCTGCGTGCCCTCGACCGAGATGGAAACCTCGGGCGCCCGGATCGAGGCCGCCGATCTGCGCGCCGTGATGGGCCACCCGTCGGCCATCGGGCTGGCCGAGTTCATGAACTATCCCGGCGTGATCCACCGCGACCCTTCGGCCATGGCCAAGCTGCGGCTGTTCGCGGGCGGCCATATCGACGGCCATTGCCCGCAACTGTCGGGCCGCGACCTGTCGGCCTATGTCGCGGCGGGCATCCGCACGGAACACGAGGCGACCACCGCCGCCGAGGCCTTGGAAAAGCTGCGCAAGGGGATGCGGGTTCTGATCCGAGAGGGATCCGTCAGCAAGGATCTGGCAGCCCTGCAGCCGGTGCTGACCGATGTGACCGCGCCCTACATGTGCCTTTGCACCGACGACCGGAACCCGCTGGACATCGCGGAACATGGGCACATCGACCACATGATCCGAGAGCTGATCCGGCGCGGCAGCCCGGTTCTGGCGGTCTATCGCGCGGCATCCCTGTCGGCGGCCGAGGCCTTCGGGCTGAAGGATCGCGGGCTGATCGCGCCGGGCCTGCGCGCCGACATCGTGGCGCTGGACAGCCTGGACAACTGCCGGGCGCAACTGGTCCTGTGCGGCGGGCGCCTGGCCGACGACGCCGCCTTCGC
This sequence comes from Paracoccus lichenicola, assembly GCF_009708075.1. Taxonomy (GTDB): domain Bacteria; phylum Pseudomonadota; class Alphaproteobacteria; order Rhodobacterales; family Rhodobacteraceae; genus Paracoccus; species Paracoccus lichenicola. The sequence goes on from NZ_WMBT01000001.1 coordinate 111,469, forward strand.
CGCGCGTGGCGACCTGGCCCTCATCGGTCGCCATTCCGTCAAGGCGCCTGCGGTCACCGCCCGGCACTTCCGCCACCCCGGCAACCGCCGCGAGACGCCGGTGATCGGCATCATCGAGGGCAAGATCATCACCGCCCACCTGACCCACGACATCGCCCCCGAGGATGGCGACAAGCGCCCCGATCCCTCGCGCGACCTGGCCCGCATCGCGGTGATCGAACGGCACGGCCGGAACGGCAACATCGCGACGGGCTTCGTGCAGGGCTTCGGGCTGCAGCGCGGCGCCATCGCCTCGACCGTTTGCCACGACCATCACAACATCGCCGTGGTCGGCACCGATTACGACGACATGGCCCTGGCCGCGAACCGCCTGTCGCAGATTGAGGGGGGTTTCGTCGTGGTAGATGCGGGCCGCGTGCTGGCCGAACTGCCGCTGCCCGTCGCCGGCCTGATGAGCCTGGACCCGTTCGAGACGGTGCGCGACCGCCTGATCCTGCTGCGCGAGGCCGCCAGAAGCCTGGGCGTCGTGCTGGAGGAGCCGTTCCTGCAACTGGCCTTCCTGGCCCTGCCCGTCATCCCCGCCCTGAAGATCACCGACCGCGGCATGGTGGACGTGACGCGGTTCGAGATCATCGCGAGCTGAAAGTTGTATAAAAAACAGCAATCTAGATGATTTTGGCTGGGGCGGTAGGACATTATTACAGAATTTTTCAACGCTCTGAAATCGCCTAGTTTATTGACTATAAACGCCTTTTCACCCTAGAACTGTTCCGGTCAGGTGTTCCGGTTTGATGATCCGGCAGCCCCCTTGAAAGGTATCCGGGATGGCGCGAGTTTCCTATCTCTATCGGCGCGGTGCGATCTACTATGCGCGCATTGACGTGCCCAAAGACCTTGTGTCTGTGACCGGCACAACGACTTGGAAGGAGTCGCTTCGCACGAAGGATGAGACTGAGGCGAAGCGCCTGCTGCCCGCCGTGGTGTTGCGTTGGCAGCGTGAATTCGACGACCTGCGCGCCCGGCGGGCGCTGATGCCGGGCGACCGGGAAAACGCGGTGTGGGATCATTACAGCGACACCCTGGCCCGTGATGATCAGGAACGCGCCATGCTTCCCGGTGAAGCCGAGATCGACGCGGCAACAGAACAGGCCGTGCAGCGCGTCCATGCCGAACGCATCGACATACACGACCCTCTGGCGATGATGGACGTGATTCTCGACGTGCAGGTGGTGAAGGAAGCCGCCAGCTTCAACACGAACGCCCGCAAGGTGAAGCTGGCCGAAATGCGGAAGCATCTGGCGAAAGGCGAAACTGCGCTGATCGCCGATGAGGTTGACGACTACCTGCGCCGCAACCGGCTTTTCGTGGATCACGGAACGCCTGACTGGATCAGCCTTGCCCGGCACATGATGCGGGCCGAGATTGAGGCGCTACAGCGCACCTTAGAGCGCGACCAGGGCGACTACACCGGCCAGCCTGCCGACCCGCTGGTGAAGCCCGCCACCGGCCCCAGGCGCGAGACAGCGAAACCGGGCGAGTCCATCATGGAGATCTTCGAGATTTTCGCCCGCGAGAACCCGCGCGGCGTGGCAAAGGATCGCGTTGATCAGTGTCGCCGGGACATCGGCACATTCATTGAACTTGTCGGTGCCAGCTTCCCTATCGCCAAGATCAGCAAGGCCGAGGTCCGCGACTGGAAGCAGCTTCTGGTCAAGTATCCCGTGAAGGCCACCGAGACGAAAGCCTTTGCCGGGATGAACATTCAGCAGATAGTCAAGAAGAACGAGGAAGTGGGCAAGCCGGTGATCGCTGACCGCACCGTGAACCGCTACCTGTCCAGCCTGTCGGCGTTCCTATCTTGGGCGGTGAACAACGGCTATTTGGAGCGCAACCCTATCGAGGGGCTGATGCTCAAGAAGGAAGCCAAAGCCCCTACCCTTCCTTTCAAAACCGATCAGCTACAGACACTGTTCAAGTCGCCCTGGTTTGCCGGATGCCAGAGCGCTGATGAGTGGCGGAATGTGGCAAAGCCCGGCAACGTCCTGATCCGCGATCATCGCTTTTGGGTGCCGCTGATCATGCTTTTCTCGGGCGCACGTCCCGGCGAGATCGGCCAACTTGCCTTGTCGGACGTTCGGCAAGAGCATGGGCATTGGATCATGCATATCACGACCGAAGGCGACGAAACCGTAGAAGGTAAGAGCGTCAAGACGGCTGGCTCTATGCGCGTGGTGCCTGTCCATCCCGAACTGATCAGCCTTGGCTTTATCGACTACCACGCGAAACGGTTGGAGGAAGGCGGTAATGCCTTGTTCCCAGGCGCGGTGCGAAATGAGCGCGGGCAAATGTTGGCAGATGTGTCGCGGGAATCTGGACGCTACTTGACCAAGATCGGTTTGAAGAACGGGCGCGGTCTGTCACTCTATTCCTTCCGGCACGGTGCTGCTGATGCCCTGCGCCGGGCTGGGTATCTCGACAATCAATTCGGCTTCATCCTGGGACATACTGAAGCAAGCATGACTGGGCGTTATGGAATCATGCCGCAAGGGATGCTGGAACAGCGTGTGGAACTGGTGAAGGCGATTGCCTATCCAGAACTGGACCTGTCGCACCTTATGCCAAATTAAACTAGTCTGTTGTAAATTAGCAACACATGTGTTATAAAAGGCACAGTTGAGTTTGTTGCGAGTTTTCTGGTGTCCATCCTGTCGCGCCTTGGCCGTGCATTCGGCCAAGGCCAGCCCATCGAACAGAAGTCTGTCACCCTGACCGATCCCGAGGCTTTCGGGCTGTTCGGCGTCAAGCCCGTCGCCAGCGGCGTGAACGTGACCCATGCCACTGCCATGCGCGTCCCTGCCGTGGCCTGCGCTGTTGGTTTGATCTCGGAAACCTGTGGCGCGCTTCCCTTCAAGCTGCACAAGCGCGAGGCCCGCGCAGCCGTCAAGGATCACCCGGCCTATCGCCTAATCCATGACGAGGCGAACCCCTGGACCAGCGCCGAAGATCTGCGCGAGGCCCTAACGCTCGACGCCCTGCTGCGCGGCCATGGCTTTGCCCAGGTGGTGCGCACCAGCGAGGGCAAACCGATGGAACTGCACCGGATGGACCCCGGCGCGGTCAGCGTTGAATATGACACCTTGGGCGAACCGTCCTATCGCGTGCGCCTGCAAGGCGGCGGTGACGTGATCCTGGCCTATCAGGATGTGCTGCACGTTTCAGCTTTCGGCGGTGCCAGCCCGATCACCCTGGCCCGCGAGGCCATCGGCCTTGCCATCGCCGCCGAACAGCACCTTGCAGGCTTCTACAGCAACGGCGGGCGTCCTTCGGGCATCATCAAGCATCCGAACAAGTTGGACGCAGAAGGCGCGAAAAAGATCGCCGCAAGCTGGTTTCAGACTCATGGCGGCAAGCAGGCAGGCGGCACCGCCGTCTTGGACGAAAATATGGACTATGTGCCGATCAGCGGCACCCATACCGATGCGCAATTCCTGGAGAACCGCCTGGAGCAGGTGCGCGAGATCGCCCGCGCCTTCAGGATCCCGCCAACCCTTTTGTTCGAACTGTCGCGCGGCACCTGGAGCAACACCGAGGAGATGGGCCGGCAGTTTCTGACCATGACCCTGCGGCCTTGGTTGAAGCGCTGGCAGGCCGCCTATGCACGCGTGCTGCTGTCGCCCGAAGAACGCGCCCGCCTCTATGTCGAAGCTGTCACCGACGATCTGCTGACGACCGACTTTGCCGCCCGTTCCACGGCATATAGCCAGTATCGCAGCGCTGGTGTCCTAACTGCCAATGAGGTGCGCGCCGGTCTGAACCTGCCGCCCATGCCCGAAGGCAACAGCCTGTCCAATCCCTACACCACGACCGGCGCAGAACCCGCCCCGGCCAATCCCCAGGATGATGACGAATGATCGACCATAGCGTCTTTTTCGGCGATGGGCCGCGCCTGTTTCGTTTGACCGATCCAATGGTGATCGAATTGGAACGCCTGACCGATACCGGCATCGGTGGCCTGTTCAGCCGTATGACCCGCAACGACTTCCGGCTGTCCGATCTGATCGAGGTGATCCGCCTGGGCCTGATCGGTGGCGGCACCAACCCCGAGGAGGCCGCCCGGCTGGTCGCGACATACGCCAAGGATCGGCCAATCGGGGAAATCCTGCCCTTGGCCCTGGACGTGCTGGACGCCCGGTGGAGCGGATCGGAGACCGCAGAATGAATCCCGTTCACGCCCAGATCGCCCGCCATGCCGAAGGGCTGCCAGATGAGGCCCTGACCCTGGCCGGTGCCGTGCTGAAGCGCGCCCTGCGCGAGAGGAAAGAGGTCCAGGCTAATGACTGAGGATCTGCAACACCTGGAAACCAAGGCCACGCTTTCCGTTGCCGAGACAGGCGAGATCACCGGCTTGGCTTGGCCGTTCGGCACGGTTGATCTTGTCGGCGACAGTATCACGCCCGGCGCGTTCGACCGGCCCGCATCCCTGCCCATGCTGGCTGAACATGACAGCGGCCAGACAATTGGCGTCTGGTCCGAAATCACCGAAACCGATGAAGGGCTGACCGTCAAAGGCAAGCTGCTGATCCATGACGTGCCCCGCGCCCGCGAGGTTGCCGACCTGATCCGCCAAGGCGAGATCGGCGGCTTGTCCATCGGTTTCGTCACCCAATCCGCGCAGCGACACCAGAAGGGCCGCAACATCACCGCCCTGTCGCTGCGCGAGATCAGCGTCGTCAAGACGCCCTGCAATCCGGGGGCGGCTGTTCGCACCCTGAAATCTGCCATTCCCGCATCACAGGAGAATCCAAGCGTGGAAAACGAAGACCTGGCCCTGAAGGCCGACCCCAAGACCCCGGCCAATGACGCGCCGGTCATTGACCTGAAGGCATTCGAGGCCGTCAAGTCGCGCCTGGACAAGCTGGAAGCCAAGGGCAACCGTCCTGGTGCACCGGCCATTGTGCTTGGCGAACAGCCTGAACGGAAAGCCTTTGCGAACTACCTGCGCGTTGGTGAGGCCCGCATGGACGCGGCCGAAACCAAGGCGCTTGCTGTCGCGGCCAATGCCAACGGCGGCTATCTGGTGCCGCCCGAATACAGCGCGGAAATCCTGAAGCTGCTGACCGAAATGTCGCCGCTGCGCCAGTATGCCGATGTGCAGACTGTCACCAGCCCGGAAATCACCTTCCCGACCTTGCTGTCTGGCGTCAACGCGTTCTGGACCGAAGAAGGTGCGGACATGACCGTCAGCGAACCCACGTTCGGGCAGGTCAAGATCGCCAACCATGAACTGTCCAGCTTCTATGTCGCCAGCAACAAGGTGCTGGAAGACAACGCTTATGACCTTGAAGGCGTCATGAGCCGCGAGATTGCTTCTGGCTTCGCGAAGGTCGAAGGTCTGGCTTTCGTCAAAGGCACCGGCACCGGCCAGCCGCGCGGCCTGATGACCGCCCCCGGCGTTGCCGAGATCAGGACCGGCGTTGCAGCGGCCTTCCCGGCATCGAACCCGATGGACGTGCTGATCACCATGCAGCACAGCATCCCGTCCTTCCATGCCCGCAGCGCGGTCTGGCTGATGAACCGCACGACGCTCGCGACCATCCGGCGCTTCAAGGATGCGCAAGGCCAGTATCTTGTCACCGATCCGAAGGACGGCGGCGTCATGCGCCTTCTGGGCAATCCCATCGTGGAAATGCCGGATATGGACAACGTGGCGGCAGGCACCGCGCCCATCATGTTCGGCGATCTGTCGGGCTATCGTGTCTTCGACCGGGTTGACCTGTCGATCCTGCGCGACCCCTACACGCTGGGCACCAAGGGGCAGGTTCGGTTCATCGCCCGCAAGCGCGTCGGTGCCGATCTGACCCATGCCGACCGCTTCGTGAAGCTGCGCGTGGCCGCCTGAAGCCAATGACCGTGCGGCCCGCCTTCGAGACGATCCTGGAGCATGACGGCGCTGTCGTCATGCTGCGCGCGTCCTTGCGGGCTGCCGTCGCCATCGACAACCTGCCGGGCGGCTTCCCCCAGGTCTGGGAACAGATCGCCCGGCAATCCCTCTCGACCATCCGGGCGGTGTTACTCGCCACCGCAACGGATCGGCAGGACGCGCAACGCTTCCTTGCCGCCACCGCCGACAAGCCCCTGGCGTCCTTCCTGGCCGATGCCCAGGCGGCTTGTCTGGCGGTCCTGGCTGCCCTTCTCAAAGCAGGTGACGACAGCGCAGCGAATGCGCCGAGCCAAGGCAGAGCCAGCGACAAGCCCATGTCGTTGAACGAGTATCACAAGACCCTGTTTCAGTATGCGACCGGCTGGCTTGGCTGGTCGCCTGCTGAGACCTGGAACGCCAGCCCTGCCGAGATCGAGGCCGCGTTCGAGGCCCATGTTGACCGGCTGGTGAAGCTGACGCCCGGCCTGTCCGATGCCCATGACACAGGCAGCGCCCGCCCGACTACAACGAACGAATACACGCCCGAACGCCTGCGCGAGATCGAAAACCTAGGCTATGACCCCGCCTTTGACCGTCAGGCGCTGCGGCAACTGCAAGCGAGAAACCAATGACGATTGACCCCTTCGGCGGGCGTATCCCGGCCAGCACCCAACTGCCGCCCTACAGCAACGCCCTGACCATCACGCCGGACGACGATACCGATCTGCCGGTCATCCCTTCGGCCCTTTATATCCCCGCCAGCATTCCGGCGGTCTGGAACCCCGATCTGCCAAGCAGCACAAACAATCCTGACCAACCCGGCGACGTTGTGACTGACAGCATGGGCGAGATTGTTGACGATGCGGCAGGCGAGCCGACCGAGATCAGCAACGAATTTCCTTGGCGTTGGGGCGGCGGAGCACGGCCTAACCGCATCATAATGATTGCTCAGAACGGCAACCGGCTGTCCATTGACGTGCCGAGCATCGTCAACCTGATGGCTGCGCCCGCCCTGATCTTGGCGCTACGCCCGCGCCGGATCCTTCGCACCGGCACGACGCTGCACCGCGTCACCTTGCTCTGGTGATCCGCCATGATGAGAAACATTCACCTGCATGGCGCACTTGGCGCTGAATTCGGAAAGACCTATTGCTTTGACGTGAACAGCGTGGGCGAAACCATCGCGGCGCTTCAAGCCAATTTTCCTCGCTTCGCCAACGCCATCCGCAACGGCTTCTACAAGATCGTGCTGGGCAAGACGGTGCGTCAGGGTCTTGCCTTGCGCGAAAACCAGCTTGGCGTGGACCTGGCCGATCGGGCCATCCATATCGTGCCGACCGTGGCGGGCCGCAAGAACGGCGGCCTGGGCAAGGTGATCGCGGGCATTGCCCTGATCGGCCTTTCCATGGTGACAGGTGGCGCTGCGGGGGCGCTGATGGCTACGCCTTTCGCGGGCGGCACAGTCGGCGCAATGGTGGGCAGCATGGGCCTTGCAATGGCTGTCAGCGGCGTTTCGGCCATGCTGGCACCAGAACAGAAAGCCGAAGATCGCAAAGAATCCTTCACCATGTCCGGTCCTTCATCGGTCATCAGGGAAGGCAACATCGTGCCCATCGCCTACGGTGAAGTCGTCACTGGCGGCTACATGATCTCGGGCAGCGTGGTCATCAACGGCCCGGCGGGCGACTTGCCGCCTGCCGTTGCGACCAACCCGAACAACGGTGCAGGCGGATCGCTGCAAGATGATCGCATTTACGGCGGCAATGGCTAAGCCGCCCCGTCTTTGTGGTTGCGGCCAGATCGTGCCGGCCGATCAGCTTTGCGCCTGCCAGCTCGACCGCCAGCGCGAGCGGAAGGCCCGGCATGACCGCAGGCGCCCGTCTGCCGCCCAACGTGGCTATGACAGCGAATGGCGCAAGCTGCGGGCCGAATTCATCCGCCTGCACCCGTTCTGCGCCTTCTGTGGTGCCGAGGCAGAGCATGTTGACCACAAGGAACGGCACCGGGGCAACCGCGCCCTGTTGCTGTCTTGGACCAACCTGCAAAGCCTCTGCGCCCATTGCCACAACAGCGTGAAGCAAAGGCAGGAACGGGCCGCAGGATGAGCCGCGAACTATGGCAGGCGGTGTTGCTGCGCACGGTGGCAGATGCCGTCCTGGGCGTTTCTCAAGAGTCAAATCGCGACACCCGCATTCGCATCTGCGAGGAAGCGCGGCGCTACCTGACCAGTCCAAGCCGCGACCTGAGTGAAGTCTGCGCCTTGGCCGACATGGACATGAACGCGGTGATAGAGAAGATGCGCAACCAGATCGCCCAGGCACCCACGCCCAAGGAATTGGCCGACAATCCCGGCCGAAGCATCGCTACCTTCACCAAGGCCGCGGCAAAGCCCAAGCAGAAGCGCATCCCCTTCCCGGATCGGCAATTCACGTTCGACGGCATCACCAGAACGGCGGCAGATTGGTGTGCCCGCACGGGCATCGCCCTACAAACAGCACAGTGGCGCATCAATCAGTCCTGGGCACCAGAACGCGCATTCACACTGACAGCCGAAGACGCAAGGGCAGAGCATAGGGCATCGGCCCGCCGGTCCTTCAACATGAACAGTGCGGAGATCAGTGCCCGTATCAAGGAAGGTCTGCGCCGGTCTGCCGCCATGAACGGCGCACCGCATAAGAGAGGCACAGAGCCAACCTTATACCAGTATGATGGTGAAGCCCGTTCACTGGCGGAATGGTCCGAGATCACCGGCATTGGAAAGAACACGATCTACAAACGCATCACGGTGCAAGGCATGACCTTTGCCCAGGCTATCGAGACGCCAGTGGGCAAAGGTCAAAAGACTGCTTAATTGGTCTTAGGGATATATTGGTAATGTTCGCGTCCGATAAAAACGCCAATCATACCCAGAGTAGCCAAGATTGCAGAAATCAGAGCAATGACCCCTTTTGTCAATGCCGACTTTTCGGCGCTTTCCGCTGAATAAGTATATCCATTTGCATAACTGTAAGCAGCCTTCGCTGAATCACTTACGTATTCCATATAGGCATATCCAAATATCATTGGCATTATCAGCATCAAGATTAAACCCCACCAGCCAAGCGCCGTGAGCCTTTGACGAATTGGATAGGATAGTGCCGAGCTAACGAGTGGGCTTTCCATTTGAGACATGACTGCAATCCGACAGAGTGTTGACAACTCTGTGAGCTATGCACGGCCAACCAGAAACAGCAACGGCTGAAATGAGACGATGTTGAGGATAAAAGGGAGGGGGTATCTTCCAATTTGTGCCCTGTGGACAGAACCGGCGTGTGGAGTCGCGCGCAAGACAGGTCGAATATAACTTTTCCACCTAGCGTTGCGACCGCATCTGTGATATTTTTGCAACAGTAATGATTACACCTGTTGCGAGTATGCCCATGCCTGCCCTGCCGTTGCCTCTCGTGAAGGCGCATCTTGTCGTTGACCACAGCGAAGACGACCAACTTCTGAACCACTACGGCAATGTCGCAGCCGCATGGGTAGCGGCCTACACAGGCCAAGAATTCGATGCCGATAACGCCCTGATGGTGCAGGCCGGCTTGCTGTTGACGGCAACCCAATATGAAAGCCGCGAGGCCGTCACCTTCGCCAGTGCCTATCAACTGCCCTTCGGCGTCCATGATCTACTGTCGCCGCTGAAAGCCCGCGTCACCGGCCACCAGCCCGAGCCTGAGGCCGCAGAATGAGCATCACCCGGCAGTCATCCGACGCTCTGGCAAAGCGCTTGGCCGCCATCCCGCGCGAGATCGTCGCCCAAGTGCAGCCTGCCCTGATCAAGGGCGTGCAGAAAGTCGCGGCGGATGCCCGCACCCTGGCAGAGGCATCGCGCAGGACGGGCGAGACGATTGACTCAATCGAGACGACCGGCCCGAACTCGACCACGCCCGCCTATGCCCAGGGCGGTGCCACCCGCACAACTCACGAATTGCAAGCGGTGGTGACTGTCGGCAACCCTGATGTGCGCACCGCGCACTTGGTCGAATTTGGCACTGATGAGCGCCACCACCAGGACGGCGCCAGCACCGGCACCATGCCCGCCACACCCTTCCTGCTGCCCGCGTGGCGGCTCAATCGTGCCCGCGTTCAAAGGCGTATCAATAGCGCAGTCAACAAGGCCATCCGTGAGGCCAGCCAATGATTCCGACCCTGGCGCTTCAAGAGGCCATCCGCGCCCGGCTGCTGGCTGACCCGGTGATCACCCAGCATATCGAACCGGCCCGCATCCGCATGGCGGCGGTGCGGCCTGAGCAACTGCCCGCCATCCACCTGTCACCGAGCCGAACAGAAATCCTTGGCCGGGCAAGCGGTGGTCAAATTGTGGCCGAGGTTAGCCAGCTTTTACACGTCTGGGCCGTGCAGGATGGTTCCGGCACCGCCGAAAGCATCGCGGCTGCCGCCTTGGTCACGCTCATGGACGCGCCCGACGCTCAAGGCTTTGACTTTGACTCTTGGGAACGCCCGGCCCTGGTCTGGTCTGAACAACCTGCGTTCGATGGTGCTGCGCACGCTGCCATCAGCCTGCGCGCTGTCATCCGGTGGCACGAATGAGGGCGGGCAAGCTGCAAGCGCGTATCCAGATCGAACGCGAACAGGAAGCGGTCAGCGACAACGGCCTTGTGCGCCAAGTCTGGCTGCCGGTCCTGACGACGCGCGCCGAGATCAAGGAAGCGACCACGACCGAATTCTTGACCGGCCAGATCGAAGGCAACCAGAACAAGGTGGTTTTCCTGATCCGCTGGCCGTCGCAGCCGATCAGCACGGGCGACCGCCTGACCCACAACGGCGCGGTCTGGAACATCACCGGCTTGTCGGAGATCGGCCGCAAGCGCGGCCTGGAGATCAGGGCAGAGGCGGTTGCATGAGCGCTGCGCATCTTCGCGGGATCAAGCCAAAGGTCAGCGCCGATCAACAGCCGCTGATCCGTGCCCCGAAGCCGCCTGCCTATTTTTCGACCTATGCCCGCGACGAATGGCGGCGGATCATGCCAACGCTGATCAGCCGGCGCGTGATCTGCAAGGCCGATCTGGCCCAGGTCGAAACCTACTGCGAGATGACCGGCCTTGTCCGGCAAATTGCCCATGAGCGCCAGCTTGCGGGCGGCCTGATCGACGTGAAGCTGTTCGGCGTCCAGAACCGGGCGGCGCAGACTGCCCGCCAGATCGCTGCCACCCTTGGCCTTGATCCTGTCAGCCGGGCGCGCATCGGATCAGCAGCGCCCGAGGATGACGACGACAACCCCCTGGCGGTAGCCTGATGGCTTCGACCTTCCCGGCCTGGATCAGCGACGGATCGGCCATCCCTGATCCTCTCGGGCATGGGCAACGTGCCGTCACGTTCCTGCGCCGTCTGCGCCATCCCAATGCCGCCAACACCAACGCCCCGCCGGTGGTGGCCAACACGAACAGCCATCCGCGCGCGTTCCAGCTTTACGACTGGCAAGAGCGGATCGTCAGGCGCATCTATGGCCCGCGCAACCTGGATGGCAGCCGAACCGTCAAGACCGTGTTCCTGATGCTGCCCAGGGGCAACCGCAAGACCAGCTTGGCCGCTGCCTTGTCGCTCTTGCACCTGTTCGGCCCCGAGGCCCGCCCTGCCGGTCAGGTGATCTTTGCCGCATGTGACCGGGAACAGGCCAGCATCGGCTTTCGCGAGGCCGCCAACATCATCCGTGAAGATCACCGGCTGTTGCGGGCGGTGACGATCCGCGATGCCTTCAACAGCAAGAAGCAGATCACCTTTCCGGCCAAAGGTTCGACCTTAACCGCCCTTGCCAGCGATGGCGGCGCAGCGCACGGCTTGACGCCTGCCTTCACCCTGATCGACGAGGTTCACGCCTGGAAAGGCCGCGACCTATGGGAAGCCATCAAGAGCGGGCAGGCCAAGACTGACGACACGCTGATGGTGATCTGCACGACCGCCGGGCGCGGTGCCGAAGGGCTGGCGGCCGATCTATTCGACTATGCCCGGCGCGTGGCAATGGGTGAGATCGTCAACCCGGAATTCCTGCCGGTCCTGTTTATGGCCGAACCGGATGACGACTGGCAGGACGTGGCGACATGGCACAAGGCCAATCCCGGCTTGGCCTATGGCTTTCCATCCATGTCGGGCCTGCGCGCCCTGGCGAAAGAGGCCGAAGGCAACCCGGCGGAACTTGCCAGCTTCAAGCAATTCAACTTGAACGTGTGGCAGGCCAACAGCCGCGACCCGCTCTTTGACCTGGGCACCTATGACGCCCGCTGCCTGGACGACGACGACGCCGACCTGGAAGCGCTGCCCGCCTATATCGGCTGCGACATGAGCGTGTCGGGCGACCTGACCGCCGTTGCCATCGCCTTCCGGCACGATGACGGCCAGATCACCCTTCGGTCGCGCGTCTTTGTTCCTGGTGAAGACCTGCGCGCCCGTGGTGATCGCGATGGCGCACCCTATGAGCGATGGCGCGATGACAACCTGATCACGGTCTGCCCTGGCCCGATCATTGACCATGGCACCGTCGAAGATCATATCCGCGACCTATGCGGAACCTTCGACGTGCAGGAAATCGCCTTCGACCCGCATCTAGCCCGCGTCACCATGCAGCACCTGCACGACGATGGGCTGCCGGTCTTTGCCTTTCCGCAGCGCCCGCTGACGATGGGCGTTGCCGCCGGTGACATGGAGAGGATCGTCACCGGGCGGCTGATCCGCCACGATGGCGACCCCGTGCAGCGCCATCACTTCGAGAACGTGGTGACATCGCGCAACCCGACCAGCGGCCTTGTCAGGATGCACAAGGCCCGCACCGCCAGCCGGATCGACGCTGCCGTGGCATCTGCCATGGCCGTGTCCCGCGCCACGACCGCCCATAACCAGAAATCCCGATATGACAGCCCCGAAGTTTCGGGCCTGTTTGTTATTTAAAAAGTGAGACAACCATGAATGCAGTAACGCCCGGCCTGATTATCGACGTTGAAGCGAGAATCAACAAACTCGAAAGAAGCTTGAAAATCGCCAATGAGAAACAGCGACGTGCCGCCGATCAAATGGAAAGGCGAGCGAAACAATCCGCCGATAAAATCAATGCCACCTACGGCCAGATGGGCAACGGCATTGCCGCACAATTCGGAAAGCTGCAAGGGCTGACCCTGCCTTTCCTTGGTGGTCTGGCAGGTGGCATTGCTGCCGGTGGTGCAACTGCCCTGATTGGCAACCTGAACCAAGTCGCCGAAGGCATGGCCAATATCGGCAATGAGGCTGCCCGTGCTGGTCTATCAACGCAGGCTTTTCAAGAATGGTCATTCCTGGCGAAACAGAACCGGATCGACGTTGACGCCCTGATTGATGGTTTCAAAGAACTGAACCTGCGCGCTGACGAATACATTGTGACCGGCGTTGGCCCTGCCGCCGAAGCTTTCACCCGGCTTGGCTATCGTGCCGACGACCTGAAGCAGAAGCTGAAAGACCCTTCGGCCCTGATGTTGGAGATCCTTGGCCGGCTTCAGAGTCTGGACAAGGCCGCGCAGATCAGGATCGCGGATGAGGTTTTCGGCGGCACCGGTGGCGAGCGCTTTGTGGAATTGCTGGCCCAAGGTCAGGGCGCGCTGCGGGCGACTATCGACAGGGCGCACGAAACTGGCGCGGTGCTGGATGCCGAGCTGATCGCGAAAGCGGACCAGATCAACCGCAAGTTTAGCGAGTTGACCACCGGCGCGGCCAACTTTGCCAAGGCAGCGGTGGTCAACTTGGCCGCTGCTGGCACCGAACTGACTGACTTCCGCGCCCGGCTTGACGGCATCTTTGACTCCGAGGCCGAAGGGCGCGCCGTCCTGGGTGATGAACTCTATGACACCCTGTCCCGTGACCGTGACGCGGTGGACGATCAGGCCGAAGCCCTGACCCGATTGAATGAACGCTATTCCACCCTTGCCGAGGAAGCAGGCCGCGCGGGCGTGGCGATGCTGGATGCCATCAGCAGGCTCGACAGCTTGGGCTATGACACGGCAGCCGATGCCCTGCGCGTGGCCTATGAGCAGATGCAGAACCTGGTTCAAGCCTTCCACGATGGCGAGATCAGCGGCGAGGATTTCACGACGCAGCTTGGCGAGATCGAAGCCGCGGCGTCCCATGCCTTTGCCACCCTAGAGGCGGGCGACCGCGTTCAATTCTCTGGCGTCATGAGCCAGCTTTCCCGCCTTGGCGGCGTGATCGCCTCTGTCACCAGCTTGGCGAACAGCATGGGCGCGGCCATTGCCCGCGCGGCTGGCACGGCACCGGACCAGAAGGCCACGCAGGCCATGCGGGACCGGCATGCAGCCGAGGCCGCCAGCATGGATTCCATGGAGGTGCAACGCGAGGCCCTGGATGGCTTCACCCAGGCCGAACAGGCGCGCAATGCCGCCACTAGCGAACAACTGGCCCTGCAACGCGAGATCGAGGCCGTCAGGAGGCGCGCAGGCGAGTCTGGAGCGACCCTGACCGATCAACAGGCCACAGAGACCGCACAAGCCGCCATCGCTGCCGAGGAGGCCCGCGCAGCCGCTGACAGGGCATCCCGCGTCGGTGGTGCCAGCAAGCCCGCCGGTGGCGGTGGTGGATCGACCCGCGAGAAGCTGGATGAATTCGCCCGCGAGGCCCAGGCCATTAAAGACAAGACCGCAGCCCTTCAAATCGAAACCCAAATCCTTGCCACCGTCGCGGCCAGTAATAACCAATATGGCGATGCTCTGGAATTCGCCCGGCAGAAAGCCGAATTGCTTCATGCTGCCCAACAGGCCGGAAAACAGATCACGCCCGAACTGATCGCGCAAATCGACCAACTGGCGCAAGGTTATGTGACTGCCGGTCTTAATGCCGAGGAAGCCGCCGCGAAACTTGACCGGATCAAGGATCAATCCGACAGGGGAAAGAATGCCCTTGAAGGAATGTTCGGCAGCATCCTGGATGGCTCCAAATCCGCGAAAGAAGCCATTGCCGATCTGCTGATGGAAATTGCCAAGGCGCAAATGATGAAGCTGATCTTTCAGATTCCCGGCATGAGCGGGCTTTCGTCCAGTGTCGGCGGAATGCTTGGAGGATATGCCCAGGGCGGATATACAGGCGACGGCGGCAAATATGAACCGGCGGGCGTGGTCCATAAAGGCGAATACGTTTTCTCGAAAGAGACGGTTCAGCGCCTTGGCGCAGACAACCTTGAGAGACTGCACCAGAGCGCCCGCAAGGGCTATGCAGACGGCGGGCTGGTCAGTGCAGCCGGAAGGGCCACAAAGGCCACCAGCGGTCAAAGTAGAGCCTCTGCGGGGGCATCCGCGCCGGTGGTGACGATCAACAGCCCGGTCACAGTGAACGCCAGCGGCGGAACGCCCGAACAGAATGCCGATCTGGCAAAACAGGTCAGCGCCGAAACGGAACGGGCGATGCGCGGGCTGGTGCAGCAAGAGCTGGTCAAGCAGATGAGACCCGGTGCGATGCTGGGGAGGCGTTGACATGGCCCTTGATGTTTTCCAGCCGCCCATGCGCCCAAGCCCCGGCACCGGCCATGCCCCCGAGGTGAACCTGCGCAAGGCTTCATTCGGCGACGGCTATGTGCAGGCATCACCGGCGGGCTTGAACCATATCCGGTGCGTCATTTCCTTCAGATGGGACTACCTGACCTTAAACGAGGCCAGAACCATCGAAGGCTTTCTGATCGCGCAGGGCGGATACGTTCCCTTCTACTACACCCTGAACGGCGAGGCGACGCCCCGCAAATGGACCTGCGCGGAATGGTCCCTGACCGAGGGCTACCCGTGCCGGTTCACGGCCACCTTCAAGGAAGACTTCACCACGGCTTCTTAGGATGCCAATGATTGGCTGTGTCATTTTTGCACTTGTGGCAATGCAGAAAGATCACTATTCTAGAGCTAAGTCTAAGTTGCCCTATGAGACCTGGCTCGGCAAAGCGCCCCATCTCGCAGCAAAGACACTCGGTCGGTTCTAATCAACCCGGCCTTGTTCGCACCTAGCCTTGGGCAATGATCCCGCAGAAAGCCGAATACGAGACGGTGCGCGGAGACGGGTTAGCTAGGGACTCGCAGGTTAGATCGCCCCAGATCGCACCCCGATGGAGAACATTGGACGCACTTGGGCGGTTGCTTCCCGGCACAGCCAGATAGCACCAGAAAAGATGACGGCTCTGTCCCCGCGTGTGACACCCGTCAGACATGGGTTGGGTTGTAGGCAAGCCGCCCGTGTTGCGCAGCCTTCGGGCTGCAACCGCATGGCCGAAAGGCCGAATGCGCCGAATATCGCCGGGACAACGGATGCCGCCCGGTCGCCTTGATAAGCAGGTTCGGTTCACCACTCCGACGGAAAGATCCCCGCCGAGCATTCCCCCTGATGGATAGACAATCGCCAGAGCATCAGCTTTGGCTTATTAAGGTTGTTTATCCATCGGGGGGAATAGTCATCTCAGGAAAGCCCATATAAAAGAAACATGATAACGATTGAATACAGGTTCCGGCAGGCAGTGTAAGAACGTCGGGCGAGCGCCGAAGGCGCGAAGACCGGCAAGGCCCGCAGGGCCGCGCAGGCGAGGCGCGAAGCGCCGAGTTATGGGAAACCAGTATATTTGGGAAAGACTCTTGAAGATACCATTTTCCCAATATAGGTTGTTTTTACCGGATTGATTACCCGGTCATGATAACCCGCCACCAACTCGTCACTGGTGGCGGGTTTATTTTTGCGACTATCATGACAATGAAATAGGTTGATGCCTAACTGCCTATCTAGGTAAAAATGCGACCGGAACGGCTATTTATTTCTTGCACTTTCTATCACTTTGACTCTTGCGGCCTAAATCAACTCTTTATAGACTATTGAATACCGACCAATGGAATGGCGGCAATACAACGAGTTGGACAGTGAAGATGACGAACAAGAACGTGGACAGGGTTTCGATTACGACCCGCGAAGGCTTAGTCTTCGATATTCCCTTCGGCCATGAAGGCATGAGCGTGGATGCGCGACTGTCGATGGTCCGCAAAGCATTCGAAGATGCTTTCGGGCTGTTTGAGGAAGTGCTGACAGTTGGCCATGTGTCCGGCGTGGCTTGACGAATTCAGATAGGGTCTGGCTCGACCCTGCGCTTTAAGAGGCCGCGAACAGGGCTGCGATCAGACGGTAAGTGCGCGGCACGTTCAGGCCAAACCCCGTCACGACATGGCCGAGCGTTCCTTGCACGGCGCGATGTCGAAACAAGGCCCCGGTGCTGCCGCAGGCATCGGGGCTTTTTCATAGAGCCAAATTTTTCCCGCATCCCATGAGACGATCCGGTCGGGCAGGACTACCACGAACATATCCAGGTCGCGAAGGGCGGGAAGTAGCTATCCCGCCCGATCTGGAAACACTGTGGCCTGGATGGAGATCAACATGATCAATGAGACGCGGGCAGCATTGCCGCCAGAATTCCGAAACTACCTTGACGAACATGATGGCATGATGGTGTTTCATCATCCGTTCGCCATCCGTGTAGGGATGAAGCCGGACATGGTGCCGAGTGTCCTGGATTGGATCAGGGACGCACAAGCCGGCTTCGACGCCTGTTGTGCCGCCAAAAATTGGACCTGCGCCCTTCTATGGGTGATGCGCCCTTATCGGCTCGAATACCTAGAGAAGCTGATCGACATGCACGGCATCCAACGCCTTCTACTTGCTGTCGGCTATGTCTGGTCTGATACGGAAAGCGCGTATGATGAGAGCGAGACCTGGGACTGGATATGGTCGCGCGTCAAATGGCGCAAGGACGGCCAACTTCGCAAGACACGCGACCGGGTAATGAGCCTGGAGGAGCGGGCGTTCCTTGCGTCCTTGCCTTCTACCATCCGCGTCTATCGCGGCTTCTGTGGCGAGGGTGGAGAACATGGCTTTTCCTGGACCCTAGACCGGGAACAAGCGGAATGGTTCGCGCGCCGCTTCCCCGAAGATGGTCTGCCCTATGTCGCGGCTGTGACGATCAGCAAGGCAGATGCACTCGCATACTTCGACCGCGAGAAGGAGATTGTTCTCGACCCTTGGAGCCTGGACCAGATCAAGATCGAAGGACTACCGCTTGATCGGCAAGCTGCCTGACTACCCGACCCAACAACAACGACATGACGCCCCGAGCGCATCCCGCTTCGAGGCTTTCTCATATCCGCCGACTCGCCCATCTGAGCCGGTCAGATGGGCCGCCAAACTGTTCCGGTTGCGTCAGCATCTGCCTGAATAACCGGTTGTTTTCATTCAATAAAATGAAATGGCTGGGGCGGTAGGATTCGAACCTACGGTACACGGTACCAAAAACCGATGCCTTACCACTTGGCCACGCCCCAACTGTGAGCGGGTGAATAGCCAAGGCCGCGCGGGGGTGCAAGACGAAAAATCACAAAACTTGCCTGTCGGGTGATGGCGCATTATGCGGCCCGGATGGAACAGGTCGATCTGCTGATATTGGGTGCCGGAGCGGCGGGATTGTTCTGCGCAGGCTCGGCCCTGCGCCAGGGGCGGCGCGTGGTGGTGCTGGATCATGCCCAGGGTCCGGGCGAGAAGATCCGCATCTCGGGCGGGGGGCGGTGCAATTTCACCAATCTTGCGACCGCCCCGGATCGGTTCCTGTCGCGGAACCCCCGGTTTGCCGCCAGCGCGCTGTCGCGATTCACCGCATCCGATTTCGTGCGCCTCGTGGATCGCGCCGGGATCGTTTGGCACGAAAAGACGCAAGGGCAGCTTTTCTGCGACGGCAAGGCGACGCAGATCACCCGGATGCTGCTGGACCGGATGGACGGCGCCGGGTTGCGGATGCAGACGGCGCTGCACGCTGTCCGCCATGACGGGACAGGCTTTGTCGTCGAAACCTCGGGCGGGACGATCCACGCAGCGCAGGTGGTGGTGGCGACGGGCGGCAAGTCGATCCCGAAGATCGGCGCGACGGGCATCGCCTATGACATCGCGGCCCAGTTCGGCCTGCGCTTGGTCGAGACGCGCGCCGCCCTTGTGCCCCTGACCTTTGCCGAACAGGAACTGGCCTTGTGCCGCCCGCTGGCCGGCGTCTCGGTCGAGGCCGAGATCCGTCATGGCGGCGGACGGTTCCGGGATGCGCTGCTGTTCACGCATCGCGGTCTCAGCGGGCCGGTGATCCTGCAAATCTCCAGCTATTGGCAGCCCGGAGAGACGCTGCAGATCGACCTTGCCCCCGGCCGGGACATCGCGGCGGAACTGAAGACTGCCCGGGGCCAGTCGGGGCGCGCGGCCGTGGCCTCGGCGCTTGGCCGCGCCCTGCCCGCCCGTCTGGCCGCGGCGATCTGCGACGAGATGGGGTTCACGCAAGCCCGGCTGGCCGATCAGCCGAATGCGCGGTTGGAGGCCATCGGCGCGCGGGTCAACCATTGGCAGATGCGCCCGGTCGGCTCGGAAGGCTATCGCACGGCCGAGGTGACGCTGGGCGGCATCGACACGCGCGACTTGGACGCGCGGACGATGCAGGCGCGCACCGTGCCGGGGTTGTTCTTCATCGGCGAATGCGTCGATGTGACGGGCTGGCTGGGGGGATACAATTTCCAGTGGGCCTGGGCCTCGGCGGATGCGGCGGGCCGCGCGGCCTAGCCCATCACGGGATCGGCCTTGGCCAGCCGGTCGAAGGCCATCAGCGAAGTCACCAGGGCAGGCATCCGGTCCAGCGGGATCATGTTCGGTCCGTCCGAGGGGGCGCAGTCCGGATCCTCGTGCGTCTCGATGAACACCCCGGCCACGCCAAGCGCCACGGCGGCGCGCGCCATCACCGGCGCGAATTCGCGCTGCCCGCCCGAGGAACCGCCCTGCCCGCCCGGCTGCTGCACCGAATGGGTCGCGTCCATGATCACCGGATAGCCGGTCCGCGCCATGATCGGCAGCGACCGCATGTCGGCCACCAGGGTGTTGTAGCCGAAACTGACGCCGCGTTCGGTCAGCAGGATGTTGTCGTTGCCGGTCGAGGCGACCTTGTTGGCCACGTTCGCCATGTCCCACGGCGCCAAGAACTGCCCCTTCTTGATGTTGACCACCGCCCCCGTCCGGCCCGCCGCCAGCAGCAGGTCGGTCTGGCGCGACAGGAAGGCCGGGATCTGGATCACGTCCACGACCTGCGCCGCCTGCACGGCCTGTTCGGCGTCATGCACGTCGGTCAGCACCGGACAGCCCAGCCGGTCGCGGACGGTCGCCAGGATGTCCAGCCCCTCGCCGATCCCCACCCCGCGCCGCCCTGACAGAGAGGTCCGGTTGGCCTTGTCGTAGCTGGCCTTGAAGACATAGCCCGCCCCGGCCTTGGCGCAGGCCTCGGCCATGCGCTCCCCGATCATCAGGGCATGGTCCAGCGTTTCAAGCTGGCAGGGTCCGGCAATGACCGTCAGGGGCAGGTCGTTGCCGCAGGAAAGGTCGCGGATGCGGACATGCTTGGCCTGGGTCATGTGGATACCTGTTCGCGAAGGATCGAGGCTGTCAGCGACAGCATCAGATAGATACCCGAAAAGATCAGAAAGGCCACCAGTGTATTCTGGAACGCCTTGGGATAGGTCGCCTCGTCCGGCGGCACGGGCGCGACGGACAGCGACAGATAGCGGACCTGCTTGTTGGCCTCGATGCGTGCGGACTCCATCTGCGCGGCGGCGCCGGCCAGCAGTTCCTGCCGGGTCAGGAGGTCGCTTTCGGCGATCCGCAGCTCGCCCGAGATCAGCGCCAGCGAATTGCGGCTGTCGTCGCCTTCGGTCAGCTGCGTGCGCGTTTCGGCGATCATCTCCTCCAGCCGGGTGATGTCGCCGCGCAGGGCGGTGACGCGGCTTTGCAGGGGCTGAGGATTGGCCAGCAGTTGTCCCAGTTCCAGCCGCTTCGTCGCAAGCTGCGATTCCAGCGAGGAGATCTGGGTCATCACCACCGTCCCTTCTGCCGCCGGGTCCAGGACACCCAGCGTCTGCTGCAGTTCCTGCACGCGGCGCTGCGCGGCAAGCACCTTGGCCTCGGCATCCTCATAGATTTCGATCGCGCCTTGCATCTGATCGTCCCGCAGGCGCGAGGTCATCTGATCGACCTGCTCCTCGGCATAGGCGATCAGCGCCAGCGAGAAATCGTGGCTTTGCTGCGGGTCGGGGGCGATCACCTCCATGTCGATCATGCCCTCGGTCGGGTCATAGCCGATCTTGACCGATTTCTTGTAAAGCCCGAAGGTTTCCTCGTTCGTGGCGTCAGGCGGCAGGCGCTTGACCGGATCAATGCCGGGACCCTGATAGGCCGCCCGGAAGTCCTTGTCGGCATCCAGCCGCAGCATGGCCTCGCGCGAGGTCAGATAGCTTTGGACAGCCACCGAATCGGTGTTGGTCGTAAGCGCCGATCCCGACAGCATCCCGCCCAATCCGCTGGCGCCCGCCGATCCCTGGCCTTCCGCCGACTGGATGCGGAACTGCGACACCGTTGCATAAAGCGGCGTGGCGACGCGGAAGTAATACCAGCCTGCCAAGGCCGTCGGCAGGATCACGAAGGCCAGCAGCCGCAGCCCCAGCAGGACCATCCGCCGCCGCCTGCGCTTGGCGATGTCGCGCTGGATGCGATAGATCTCGGCCGCGCGCTTTTCCTCGGTCAGGACCTCGCGCGAGGGAAGGTCGGGCTTGGCCGGCCCGACCTCGGTTCCCGGCCTGAGAGCAGGCGCAGGCGCTTTCTTCGGCATCACCGCCGGCGTGTTCGCAGCCGGCTTTGCCTGCGCACGGCTGCCTTCGCTGGACAGGATCTGGCCCAGGGCCGCGCGGTGCGAGGGGTCGATGCCGCGCTGGCGCAGGCGCAGCACCGCCTCCTCGTCCGAGGCGACCTCGATCTGGTGCAGGGCGGCGATCCGGCGGGCGATGCGCAATTGCCGTTCGGACAGGTTTTCCGCACGGATCGCCTCCAGCTGGCTGTCCAGGTCTTCCCCGGATGCGGGGGATGGCGCCTCGGCCGGCTTGACATGGGACAGGCCGTCATCGACCGGGTCGGTGCGCATGAAGCGTTCGCGATCATCGTCCCGGGGCGGCATGTCCGGCGTCTCGTCCTTCTTGCGGACCGAGATCCGGATATTGGCGTCCGAAAAGGGCCGCCCGGCCGGGGGCACGGCTGCGGGGCCGATGTCGGGTCGGACGGATTCGGCAGCCGAGGCGTGATAGCGGCGGGCCTTAGGCGGTGTAGTCATAATACTGTTTCGCCTCAGCAAGGGATTCAAAGGAATACAGCCGCCCGTCCCGCAGGATGGCGGCCGATCGGCAGAACTTCTCGATCGTGGCGGGCTGGTGGGACACGATCACCACCGTCGCCGTCTTCAGCCGGTCATACAGCACCGCGCCCGCCTTGCGGTTGAATTCCACATCCGTCGTCTGCGGCATCCCCTCGTCGATCAGGTAGATGTCGAATTCCAGCGCCAGCAGCAGCGAGAACGTGAACCGCTGCCGCATCCCCGCCGAATAGGTGCCCACGGGCATGTCGAAATATTCGTCGATGTCCGTCAGCCAGCGGGTGAAGGCCGAAACGTAATCCGGGTCGAGGCCATAGATGCGGGCGATGTATCGCGCATTCTCGTTCGCGGAATGCTTGGTGACGACCCCGCCCATGAAGCCAAGGGGAAACGAGATGCGGCATGTCCGCCGGATCGTGCCTTCGTCCGGCTTTTCAAGCCCGCACATCATGTTGATCAGCGTCGTCTTGCCGGTGCCGTTGGGCGCAAGGATGCCCAGGGAATTGCCAAGCTCGACCCGGAACGAGGCCTGGTCGAGAATCACCTTGCGGCGCGTTCCCGTCCAGAAGGACTTCGAGACATTGTCGAATTCCAGCATCGATCATCCCTGTTGCCGCACGGCCCGTGGGCAGGATCGCCCGGCGCAGGCGACACTATTATCAGGCGAGCGGAGAGTCCAGTTTTCCCCTTTCCTAATGCCCGCCCCGCGCCCGTTTGTCACCCTTCAAACGTGCCGCATTTTCCCTATCTGTTCCGCATGAGCCTGCTTGAACAGTCGATTCGTGCCTGCCGCCTTTGCGCGGGGCGCTTTGCCGCCACGGCCACCGCCCACCATCCCCGCCCCGTCGTCTGGTTCCGGCCGGCCGCGCGCATCCTCGTGGTGGGCCAGGCGCCCGGGATGCGGGTACATCTCAGCGGCCAGCCTTTCACCGACCGGTCCGGCGACCGGCTGCGCGGCTGGATGGGGGTGGACCCGTCCGTCTTCTATGACCGGGACCGCATCGCCATCGTGCCGATGGCCTTCTGCTTTCCCGGCTATGACGCGCGCGGATCGGACCTGCCGCCGCCGCCGCTTTGCGCGCAGACCTGGCGCAGCCGCGTCATGGCGCAGTTGCAGCCCCGGCTGACGCTGCTGGTCGGCGGCCATGCGATCCGCTGGCACCTGGGGCTGCGCGACGTGACGGGGGCGGTGGCATCTTGGCGGGACCATGCGCCGGCGGTCTTTCCCCTGCCCCATCCCTCGTGGCGCAACACCGGCTGGCTGAAGCGCAACCCGTGGTTTGAAACCGACCTGTTGCCCGACCTGCGCGCCGCCGTCCGGGCCGAGCTGACGCGCAACGACTGACCCTTTGGTCCGGGCCGCGCAAGCCCCGTGTTGACAGGTCGCGCCCGCCGGGCCATGCCCTGCCGCATGACGACCGATATCCAGATCGCCCGCGCCGCCCGCAAGCTGCCCATCGCCGACATCGCCGCAAGGCTGGGCCTGGGCGAGAACGACATCCTGCGTTACGGTCCCGACAAGGCCAAGATCGCGCATGACACGGTGGCCAGCCTGGCTGACCGCCCGCGCGGCCATCTGGTGCTGGTGACGGCCATCAACCCGACGCCTGCGGGCGAAGGCAAGACGACCACCACCGTCGGCCTGGGCGATGCGCTGAACCGCATCGGCAAGCGCGCCACCGTCTGCATCCGGGAAGCCAGCCTTGGTCCGAACTTCGGCATGAAGGGCGGTGCTGCGGGCGGGGGCCATGCCCAGATCGTGCCGATGGAGGAGATGAACCTTCATTTCACCGGCGATTTCCATGCGATCACGGCGGCGCACAACCTGCTGGCCGCCATGATCGACAACCACATCTATTGGGGCAACGCGCTCGACATCGACACGCGCCGCATCACCTGGCGCCGCGTGATGGACATGAACGACCGCGCGCTGCGCGACATCGTCGTGGGGCTTGGCGGGGTCTCGAACGGGTTCTCGCGCCAGACCGGGTTCGACATCACGGTCGCGTCCGAGGTCATGGCGATCCTGTGCCTGGCGCGCGGCCTGGACGACCTGCACGACCGTCTGGGCCGGATCGTCGTGGGATACACCCGCGACCGCCGCCCCGTCACCGCGCGTGACCTGCGGGCGGACGGCGCCATGACGGTCCTGCTGCGCGACGCCTTGCAGCCGAACCTGGTGCAGACGCTGGAAAACAACCCGGCCCTGGTCCATGGCGGCCCCTTCGCCAACATCGCGCACGGCTGCAACAGCGTGATCGCCACCGACACCGCGCTGCGCCTGTCGGATTATGTCGTGACCGAGGCGGGCTTCGGCGCCGACCTGGGGGCCGAGAAGTTCCTGGACATCAAGTGCCGCCTGGCCGGCTTGTCGCCCGCCGCCGTGGTGCTGGTGGCGACCATCCGCGCGCTGAAGATGAACGGCGGCGTCGCCAAGGAGGATCTGGGGACCGAGAACGTCGCCGCCGTGACGCGCGGCTGCGCCAACCTGGGCCGCCATATCGAAAACCTGCGCGGCTTCGGCCTGCCGCTGGTGGTCGCCGTCAACCACTTCGCAGGCGACACCCCGGCCGAGATCGCCGCCCTGCAGGATTATTGCACCCGCCACGGCACCACGGCGATCCTGTCCCGGCACTGGGCCAAGGGCGGCGCGGGGGCCGAGGATCTGGCCCGGCGGGTCGTGGAACTGGTGGACGGCGGCGAGGCCGATTTCCACACGCTTTATCCCGACGCAATGCCCTTGTGGCAGAAGATCGAGACGATCTGCACCCGCATCCATCGCGCGGCCCATGTCGAGGCCCTGCCCGGCGTCCGCACCCAACTGGACCTGTGGGAGGAACAGGGCCATGGCCGCCTGCCGGTCTGCATCGCGAAGACGCAATACTCGTTTTCGACCGACCCGGACCTGCGCGGCGCGCCGGAAGGCCATGTGATCGCCGTGCGGGAGGTCCGATTGAACGCAGGCGCGGGCTTCGTCGTCGCCATCTGCGGCCAGATCATGACCATGCCCGGCCTGCCCCGCCACCCGGCGGCCGAAACCATCGGCCTGAACGACCTGGGCCAGATCGAAGGACTGTTCTAGGCCGCCATCGGCAGGCTGGGCCGCGGGTTGTGCCAGCGTCGGTAAACCGCCATGTGCAGCGCCACAAGCGCGGCCAGCGTCGGACGCAGCGCAGACTGATCCTGGTCGGCGGTTCCAAAGCCGATCCGGGCGGGAAACGACCCGTCCGGGCGCTGGCTTGCGATAAGGTCGCCCAGCAGCGGCGCCACGTCGTGATCGGGGTCGATCAGGCACAGGCAATAGCACATCTGCGCCAGGGACATCAGCTTGCCCTTCCGCTCGGCCCAGGCGGCAAAGCGCAGGCAATTCGCGAAGGCGTCGCCATAGGTCCAGGTGTTGGCAAAGCGCGGACGTTCCGCCCCGAAGCGGTAACACAGCATCAGCACATGGGCATAGCCGTCGATGTCCTGCTCGGTCAGCCGCTCCTCGGGGATGGGGCTGCGCAGGACCACCTCTGCCTCGGCCAGCAGGCCGGGGTCGGAGGGGCCGGACAGGGCCAGGCGTTCGGTCAGCGACATGTCTGCCAGGCTGATCCGCGCCACGTCGGCCTGCGGCAAGAACCCCAGAAGGGCGGCCCCGGACCTTTGGCCCATCCCGGACCGGCACTGGAGACCGTCGATGAAATTCCTGGTGAATTCGGGCGTGAACCGGCTGCCGACAAAGGTTTGAAGCGGCGCCGGGCTGCCGCGCAGGCCGGTGCATATATGCGCGGCCACCGCGATTTCAGCCACGGCGGCCAGATGAGGGTCGCCCGGCGCGGACAAGGGCGGCAAAAGCTCGATCTGGTGGCGCAGCCATTGCTGGCTGCGGGCATTGATCAACGTCAGCAATTGCCTGTAGGCAAGGTCATGAGGCATGAGAGTTTTCCCACCGAAACATATTCAACAGTTAAAAACCCCGTTCAGGAATTTGGCAATGATTTCGCTGCACGGACGGCAGCGATATACTGAATATGAATTGAAAAGTTTCCATATATTCCCGAATAGAAGAACGGCGGGATCATGCAACGGTCACAACCCGCAAGACAAGATCCACAACGCCGAAACGATGCAACGGGTAACCGCGACTGCCAGGACAGGTTCCTGGCAAGCGTGAAAAAGACAGTGGATCGGCAACAGGGACAAGATTGCCTGCGTGTTCGGGTTCAGTCAAGCAAGCAATCGGAACGTCCCGCCATCCCGCGCCTAGCCGGGTTCCCGGTCCGCAAGACGCATCCGGGCCATCGGGTGGCGCCCGTCGATCATCCTTCGGCAAGAGGTCCAGGCGGCCGCCCCGATCACGCCACCGTCAGAACGCCGATCCTCCCGGCAGGAACACGTGGATGGCGGGAATGCGGAAACAGGCGTTCAGTCGCCGGCAGGACGACCACGCCTTTCCCTGGTCCGGCCTTCACGGAACCGGCAATGGACATTATAACGATCATCTTGAAGTTGATCAAAAAACGCATCGGGAAAATCTTTCTGATCACAATCTGTTAATTCCAAATTGAAATAATTTTTACCCTGTGATTTTGCTCTCTAGGGTTTGCTGTCCCGATTCAACAGGAAGTAGAGCTGGATTTCTCCACCGCCCCGCCCGCACACCGGTCTTCATCGCGAAGACGCAGGCCCGATGTCCGACCGGCAGGCAAGGAAGGGCAGAGGCGGGGGACCTTCTGTCCAACGTCCTCCGCTTTCCGGACCGATCGATCCGGTACCCTGCACCCGATCATCGGCGCTGGTTCGGTCTGTGGGACTCGGAAACCTGCGGTTCGGCGAAATGCACCTGTCCGCGCGGCAGCATGAAGACTTCGCCCGGGCGGGCATCGGTCACGACATGGTCGATGTCATCAAGCCCGCAGATCGCCACGCGGCTTTCCACGCCGATCTTGCCCGAATGGCTGAGAATCATGCGCGACTTCGACCGCCGGATCATGGCGCGCGCAAGTTCCGCCTCGTGGAACTCGTAGTCCGTCGCGCCGCGATGCGGGTGCAGCCCCACGGGCGAGATGACGGCCATGTCCGCCAGGAAGCGGTCCACCTCGGAAATCGTCATCTCGCCGAAGGTGCCGGGAACGTCGCGATGCGGACGGCCGCCCAGAAGCAGCGTCTCGCAATCGCTGGCGGCCGCCAGTTGCGCGATTTCGATGGAATTGGTGATGATGCGCATCGCACCGCGACGCACCAGGGCACGGGCAAAGGCCAGCGTCGTGGTGCCGGTGTCGATCATCAGGGTCATGCCCGGCTGGATCAGGGCGCAGGCGGTCTCGGCTATGGCTGTCTTGGCTGCGGCATCCGCGGTGCGGCGGATGTCGAAGGCGGGTTCCGGCACGATCTCGGCCCCCGACGGGATCGCACCGCCATGCACGCGCATCAGGCTTGCGGTTTGCTCCATCTCCAGAAGATCGCGCCGCACCGTCTCGCGCGAAACGCCGAACAGTGCGGCCAACTGATTCGTCATGACCTTGCCGTCACGGGCCAGCAGTTCCAGAATCTTGCCCTGACGCTCGTGCGACCACATCTTGTTCTCCGATCCGCATGGAGCTTGCTAGCACGGGATTGCCGCAAATCCACAAGGCCACGACGAGGATGTGGATATTGTTGGTATTGTTGCCGCGAATTTGGCCTTGGTAATGCCACATAGGAAGCATTCCCGCACAAAAACATCTCAACGCAAGTATTTGCACGCCGTGGCGCAAGCTTTGCGTGGCAAGCGCCAAGCGTCCGAACCTAGCCTTGGATCAAGCTCCACACAAATCCACGAGGCGTCACATGGTCGATCTGCAACAAGCGACGCGCTTTGCCAGCCAGACGGCGGACGCGGCGCGCAAGATCGCGATGCGGCATTTCCGCCAGCCGCTCGGGGTCGAGCATAAAAACGACAACAGCCCCGTCACCGTCGCCGACCGAGAGATCGAGGCCTTCATCCGCACCCGGATCGCCGCCGAATGGCCCGGCCACGGCATCTTCGGCGAGGAAGAAGCGCCGGTGAACACGGACAGCCGCCATGTCTGGATCGTGGACCCGATCGACGGCACCAAAAGCTTCGTGACCGGGCACCCGCTGTTCGGGCAGTTGCTGGCGCTGATGGACGGCGCGACGCCCTGCCTGGGGCAGATCGACATGCCGGCGACGGGCGAACGCTGGGTCGGCGTCCAGGGCAGCCCGACCTTGCTGAACGGCGCACTGTGCCGGACCAGCAATTGCCGCGACCTGTCGCAGGCCTTCGCCTATACGACCGACCCGCTGCTGTTCACCGGCCCGCGCGCCGCCGCCTTTCAGGCGCTGCGGCAGGCGGTCCGGCTGATCCGCTTCGGGGGCGATTGCTACAGCTATGGGCTTTTGGCGTCGGGCCATTGCGACCTGGTGCTGGAAACGGGCTTGCAGCCCTATGACTACCTGCCGGTCGTGCAGATCGTGCGCGGTGCGGGCGGGGTCATCACCGACTGGCACGGCGCCGATCTGGGCGTCGGCTCGGCAGGGGACGTTCTGGCCTCGGCCACACCGGACCTGCACGGGGCCATGCTGCGAAAGCTGGCGGACCTTCGCGAAAGACAAGCGGCGTGAAAAGCCGCGCAACCTTTTCCCAACAGGAGAGTGTGATGGACAGAAGAAAGTTTCTTCGTTACGGCGCGGCGACCGGTGCCCTGTTCGGCACCGCGCGCATCAATCCCGACTTCTTCTTCAGCTCGGCCCATGCGCAGGGCGCGCGGCCGCTGGTGTTCCTGTCGGCCGAGAACATCACCGGCAACTGGGATCCGACCGCGCATACCACGCTGTCGCAGACCAACATCGAAGGCTTCGTGATGGGCTATCTGACCCGCGCGCCAATGCGGCCCGGCGCGCCGGACGAGGTCGTTTATGAATTGGCGACCGAGATCACCGAACTGGACGCCCATCGGTTGCAGATCAAGCTGCGCGAAGGCGTGACCTTCCATGACGGCAAGCCCTTCAAGGCCGAGGACGTGAAGGCCACCTTTGAATACGGCGCGTTGCCGGACCGCCCCAAGCAGGTCTATCCCGGCCCGACCGACACCTTCGAGGTGACGACCCCCGACGATCATACCGTGGTCGTGGACACCTCGAAGGGCGGCTATGGCGCGTCGTTGTTCATCTTCCTGGCGTCCTATCTGCCGATCCTGTCGGCAACCGACGTGGCCGCCGGCCCCAACGGTCCGCTGTCGCAGCGACTGAACGGAACCGGCCCGTTCCGCTTCGTCGAACAGCGCGGCAACGACACGGTGATGGAGGCGTTCCCGGACTATTTCCGCGGCGCGCCCAAGGTTCCGGGCGTGACCTTCAGCTTCGTGGGCGACGCGACCACGCGGATGCTGTCGCTGATGAACGGCCAAGCCGACGTGATCGAACGGCTGGAACCCGAACAGGTCGAGACCTTGCAGGCCCAGGAAGGCATCAAGCTGTCGCGGCTGGTCTCGGTGGAAAACAAGTACCTGTGGTTCCGCTGCTCGAAACCGCCCTTCGACAACCCGCTTGTGCGCAAGGCCGCCGCCCACGCCATCGACCGCGGCATGATCATGGAGATCATGGGCACGGCGGGCGAAGCGTCCAGCAACTTCATCTCGCCCATCAAGTTCGGCTACTTCGACATTCCCGACTATCCGGAATACAACCCCGAGGAATGCCAGCGCCTGCTGGCCGAGGCGGGCTTCCCGGGCGGACAGGGGCTTCCGGAACTGGAATACATCACCTCGACCGGCTTCTATCCCAAGACCAAGGAATATGGCGAACTCATCACCGCATTGCTTCAGGAACAGGGCTTCCCCGTCACGCTGAACGTGATGGAGGTCGCCGCCTGGAACGAGCGCCTGTACGACCGTCCGGGCGGCGGGCCGGGCCACATGGTCGATTGCGGCTGGTCCACCGGATCGCCCGAACCCGACCTGGTATTGCGCACGCATTTCCATTCGACCAGCAAGCGCATCTGCGGGATCGTCGATCCCGAACTGGACGCCGCCCTGGACGAGGAACGCAACGCGCCGTCGATGGAAGCGCGCAAGCAGTCGCTGCAAGCCAACCTGATGCCGATGCTGGCCGACAAGGTTCCGGCGCTGAGCCTGTTCACCTCGGTCCTAATCCACGGGATGCGCGCGGATGTGGACGGGTTGTTCATCTATCCCGACGGGCAAAGCGACGCGGCCAGCGCGACGGTCGCCTGACGCAGCCACCGGGACCGCCCCCGCGGCGGTCCCGGATCTCCGATGACATGCCACGCAATGCGGAGCCGCAGATGTTCATCCTTCGATTCCTGGCGCGCCGGCTGTTCCAAGGCGCGATCATCGTCTTTCTGGTCTCGGCCCTGATCTTCACGCTGCTGCGCGTCGTGCCGGGCGATCCGGTGCGCCTGATGGCCGGAGGCATGGCGCCCGAAGCGTTGATCGAGCAGATCGCCGCCGACATGGGCCTGCGCGACCCGATCTGGCAGCAGTTCGGCCGCTATATCGGCGGCGTCGTGCAGGGCGACCTGGGCCAAAGCTTCGTGCGGCCCGCGAACGGCGCGGCAGTCGGCGGGGCCAGCTTCGACGACACCACCCGCAGCGAACGGGCCGAGGTGCTGGCCCTGATCGCCGACACCGCGCCGATGACCCTGCAACTGGCGCTGCTGGCGATGGTCTTCGCGCTGGTCATCGCGGTGCCCGTCGGGGTCTGGGGCGGGCTGCATCCCGGCGGCTGGCCCGACCGGATGGCGCTTTACCTGTCGTCGCTGTTCGTCAGCCTGCCGAACTTCTGGCTGGGGATCGTGCTGGCGCTGATCCTGTCGGTAAAGCTGCAACTGATGCCTGCCATCGGCTACAAGGGTTTCGCCTACACGATCCTGCCCGCCCTGGTCCTGGCCATCGAGATCGCGCCGTTCCTGATCCGCACCCTGACCGTCTCGGTCGCGGGGGTGATGGGCCAGACCTTCATCGACATCGCCCGCGTGCGCGGCCTGACGCGCAACCAGATCGTCTTTCGCCACGCCCTGAAGAATTCGTCGATCCCGCTGCTGAACCTGATCGGCGTGCAGTTTTCGATGCTGCTGGGCGGCGTGCTGGTGATCGAATTCATCTTCGACTATCCGGGCCTTGGCCTTCTGACCATCAACGCGGTCATGCAGCGGGACTTTCCGCTGATCCAGGGCATCGCGATCGTCACCGCCGCCGCCTTTGTCCTGATCAACATCATCGTTGACCTGGTTGCGACCACCATCGACCCGAGGCTGGAATACTGATGAGCAGCATCGACATCACCACCGTCCCCGTGGCGCGCCTGCGCGAACGCAAGGTCTCGACCCGGATCTGGCGGCAGGCCTTCGCCTCGGTCGAATTCAGGATCGGCCTGATCGTGCTGGTCCTGCTGGTTGCCGCGGCGCTGCTGTATCCATCGCTGTCAGGCATCGACCCGGTCAAGATGAACATCAAGGCCAAGCTGATGCCGCCCTTGTTCATGGGCGAGGGCTGGAGCTGGTCCCACCCCTTGGGAACCGACCAGCTGGGCCGCGACATGCTGGTGCGCGCCCTTGTGGGCTTGCGCTATTCGCTGCTGATCGGGGTGTCCACAACCGTGCTGATGCTGCTGGTCGGGGCGCTGATCGGGCTGTTCGCAGGCTATTTCGGGGGCAAGACCGACACGATCCTGATGCGTCTGACGGATGCGCAGCTGTCGATCCCGATGATCATCCTGGCGATCACCATCCTGGGCGTGTCGCGCCCGACCATCCCCTCGATCATCCTGGTTCTGGGGCTGGCGGGCTGGCCCGTCTATGCCCGCGTCATGCGGTCCACCGTCATGTCCGAACGCAAGAAGGAATACGTCCGCGGCGCGATGGTGCTGGGCGCGACGGACTGGCGGATCATGTTCGCGCTGATCCTGCCCCTGGTGCTGCCGCCCATGGCCTTTGTCGCGGTGCTGGACATCGCGCGCATGATGATCTTCGAATCCGTGCTGGGCTTTCTGGGCCTCGGCGTGCAGCCGCCGACGCCGACCTTCGGCAACATCATCGCGGACGGGCGGAAATACCTGATGAACGCCTGGTGGATCGCCACCATGCCGGGGATCTTCCTGGTGCTGGTGCTGACCTCGATCAACCTGATGGGGGCCAGCCTGGAACGCGCCCGCAACGCCATCTACGGAGGCGCATGAAATGCTGGACGGTGCTGAAACCCGGACGTTGCTGTCGGTCCGCAACCTGTCGGTCATGGCCGGCGACCGGACCATCCTGGACGGCATCAGCTTCGATCTGCAGCCGCGCCGGATCCTGTCTGTGATCGGCGAAAGCGGATCGGGCAAGACCGTGCTGGCCCGCACGCTGGCAAGCTGGCTTTCCCCGCCCCTGCGTGTCTCGGGTGGCACCGTGCTGTTTCAAGGCCGCGACCTGCTGGCCGATCCCACCCATGCCCGCAGCCTGTCGGGACGAGAGATCGCCTATGTCGGCGGCAACCCGGCGGGCGCGCTGGATCCGACCATGACGGTGGGCGCGCAACTGGTCGAAAAGCTGCGCGCGGTGCGGCCCGACATTCCCGCAGCAAAGGCGCGCGACAAGGCGATCCAACTGCTGAAGGCGGTCAGGATCCCCGCGGCGGAGCGGCGCTTCAACGAGTACCCGTTCCAGTATTCGGGCGGCATGATGCAGCGCGCGATGATCGTGGATGCGCTGATATCGGACCCCGCACTGCTGATCGCGGACAACATCACGCAGCCGCTGGACGTGACCGTCGCCGCGCAGATCCTGAAGCTGATGCGGGACCTGAACGCCGAATTCTCGACCGCGATCCTGTTCATCTGTTCGTCCCTGCCGGTGGCCTGCGACGCCTCGGACGAGGTGATGGTGCTGCACAAGGGCCGGGTCGTCGAACGCCAGACCCCCGCGGCCCTGATCGCATCGCCGCAGCATGGCTATACCTACGCGCTGATCGCGGAACTGCCGACGCTGTGGCAGGGCGGTCCCGACCGCCGCCGCCGCGTGCCCGCCACCGAACGCCCGATCATGTCGGTTCGCGGCGTGTCCAAGGCCTACGAGACGCGCGGCAAGTCCGGCAAGGCCCTGGTCCAGGCAGTGCGGAACGCCGATTTCGACGTTTTCGCGGGCGACAACTTCGGCATCGTCGGAGAATCCGGTTGCGGCAAGTCATCGCTCATGCGGCTGCTGACCGGGCTGGAACGTCCCGATGGCGGCCGGATCCTGTTCAAGGGCGAAGACGTGGGCACGGCCAGCCGGAAACGCCTGCGCGAACTGCGGCGAGAGTTCCAGCTGGTGCTGCAAGACCCCTACGGATCCTTGCCGCCGCAATCGGCAATCGGCGCGATCCTGGAGGAACCGTTGAAGATCCACCGCATCGGCACCCGGGCCGAGCGGCGGGATCGCGCCCGCGCGGTCATGTCCGAGGTCGGCCTGCATCCCGGCCTTTACGAAAGCCTGCCCACCGGGCTGTCGGCGGGCCAGCGCCAACGGCTGAACGTCGCCCGCGCGATGATCCTGGAACCCGACCTGCTGATCATGGACGAAACGCTGTCGGCGCTGGACCAGACCGAACAGGGCAAGCTGCTGGATCTGTTCGAGCGTTTGCAGGCCCGGCACGGCTTCACCTATATCTTCATCAGCCACGACCTGACCATGGTGCGGCAGGTGTGTTCGCGGATCGCGGTGATGTATCTGGGCGAGGCGGTCGAGGTCGCGCCGAACGACCGGCTGTTCTTCGACCCCGGCCATCCCTATACCCGCGGGCTGCTGTCCGCCGCCCCCACGCTGGAACCGCGCCGCTATCGCCCCGAGGATTGCCTGCTGGAGGGCGAGCCGCCCAGTCCCATCGACCTGCCGCCCGGCTGCGCCTTTGCCAGCCGCTGCCCCCATGCCTTCGACCGCTGCCGCGCGGAAAACCCCGCGCTGCTGTCGCGCGGCGGACAGGCCCTGGCGGCCTGTTTCCTGAATGAACCTCACGAGGCCACGCATGTCTGACACCCTTTCGCTGACCCGCATCGACGCCGATCTTCTGGCGCGACTGATGGACAAGGTGTCCGAATTCGGCGCGACCGGCGACGGCGGGATCGACCGCCCGGCGCTGACCGACGCCCACAAGGCCGCGCGCGACTGGTTCGCGGGCGAAATGCGCGCGCGGGGCTATCGGGTACTGGTGGACGACATCGGCAACCTGTTCGGGCAGCTTGATCTGGCCGGACCCGGTGCGCCCCTGGTGATGATCGGATCGCACCTGGACAGCCAGCCCAGGGGCGGACGCTTCGACGGCGCCTATGGCGTGGTGGCCGCCCTGGCCGCCATCGAGACCTTCCGCCGCGAAGCCGCCGACGGGGGCACCGCGCCGCGCTGCAACTATGCCGTCGCCGACTGGATGAACGAGGAAGGCGCGCGGTTCCAGCCCAGTCTGCTGGGATCCTCGGTCTTCGCGGGGGCCATCGACCGCGATTGGGCGCTGGCGCGCGCGGATCGCGATGGCAGGACGGTGGAACAGGAACTGGGGCGCACCGGCTACAGGGGCAGCGACCCGGCGCCCAGGCCCGACCTGTATCTGGAAATCCATATCGAGGGCGATGCCAGGATGGAACGCGCGGGCGCCCGCATCGCCCCCTTCGTGCGACATTGGGGGGCGCTGAAGGTCCGCATCGAAATGACCGGCGAACAGAACCACACCGGTCCCACCCCGATGGAGGATCGCCGCGATGCCGTCCTGGGCGCGGCCCATGTCATCGCCTTTGTCCGGGAACTGGCCGATACCGCGGCGGACACGCTGTTCACGTCGGTCGCGCGGGTGGACATCTCGCCCAATTCGCCCAACATCGTGCCGGGCCGCGCGGTGCTGTTCTGCGAACTGCGCGCCCCGGAAGCCGCGATGCTGGAATGGTCCGAGGCAAGGCTTCGGGACGCCCTGCCCGGGCTTGCGGCCAAGGCCAGGGTGACGGCCGAAATCGTGGCGGTGGACCGCCGCGACGCGGGCAGGTTCGATCCGCGCCTTGTCGCGCTGACCGAGGCCGTCGCCGACGATTTCGGCCATGCCCGGATGCGGCTGGACACCATCGGCGGGCATGACGCCGTGGCGCTGAATGCCGTGATGCCCGCCATCGTGGTGGCCGTGCCCTCGGCCGGGGGCGTCATCCACCGCAACGACGAATACACCAGCCCCGAGGATCTGGCCGCAGGCGGCGACGTGCTGGTCGAGATGATCCGCCGCATCGACGCGGCGGGCGGGGACCTGGACAAGGCGGCGCGGCCATGACCGCGCTTGTCACCGACGCGATGCTAGCCCGGGCCGCGCAGGCGGCGGGGCTGGCCGCGAACCTGCCCGCGCGGCCCGGCCCCGCACCCCTGGCCTCGCCCAGCTACAAGGCTCTGGAAAGCGCCTCGATCCTTGTGTCCGCGCCGCAGGGCGAGGTCTTCCTGAAGGTCATGCACCCCGAGATGCGCGACGGCTTCGACCTGCCCGCCGCCATGCAGCTTGCCACGCAGGCGGGCGAAGCCGGGATCGCGCCGCGCGTGTTGTGGTCCGATGCGGGCACCGGCGCCGTCGCCATGCAGGCGCTGACCGGCTGGCGCACTGCCACCCAGTTCACCTTGCAGGATCCTGCCGTGACGGGTGCCGCGATGGCCGCGTTGCGCACCCTGCACGGCACCGCCCCGCTGGCCCACCGCTTCGACCCCTTCGCGCTGATCGACACGCAGATCGAGGCCTTGGCCGCGCTGGACAGCCTGCCCGACGATGCCGCATGGCTGCGCCGCCTGGTCTTCCGGTTGCGGCCGATGCTGGACGACGCGCCGCTGGCGCCTTGCCGCAACGACGGCGCGGCGTCCAACCTGATGGTCGGGCCGGACGGGCAGGTCATGCTGGTCGATTTCGACCGGGCGGGCATGAACGATCCGCTTTACGACATCGGCTGCCTGCTGGCCGAGGTCACGGATTTTCCGCAGGACATGCAGGCGGGGTTCCTGGCCTTTTGGGGGCGCCCCGACGATGCGGCCCTTGCCCGCGCGCGGCTGTGGTCGGTGGTGGACGACATGCTGCACGCGCTGTGGTCGCGCAGGCTGGCGCTGATGTCGGCCCGGCGCGGGGTCGAATGGCTGAAATACGGCGAATGGCGGCTGATGCGGCTGCGCCTGGCGCTGAACCATCCCGACTTCGAGCAGCTGGTCCGCCTGGCCCGTGCCCCCGGCCTGAGGGACGCGTCATGATGATGAAGCCCATCGGCTCTGCCGCGCACGCGCTGGAAGAAACCATCGAGCAGGTGATCCGCGACGCCCCCCTGTTCCGGGGCGGCGAGGGCATCGTCTATGGTCCCGTGCCGGGCGGCATTTCCAACGAGAACTGGCGGGTGCGGACGCTGGACGGGACGGGCGACTGGTTCGTCAAGGTGCCGGGCAACGGGACCGAGATGTTCATCGACCGGGTGGCGGCGATGGACGCCTCGCGCAAGGCCGCGGCCGCCGGACTGGGACCGCGCGTCCATGACGACCTGGCCCATCGGGGGATCGAGATCAACGACTTCCTGCCCGGCCACCGCGCCTCGACCCACAGCGACTTCGCGGCCCGCGACAAGCGCGCGGCGGCCATCGCCGCCTATCGCCGGATGCACGCGCTGCCCGCGCTTGGCCTTACCAAGACCGTGTTCGACATGATCGACGAACATGCCGCCCAGTGCCGCGATCTGGACGCGCCGCGCTTTCGCAACCATGACTGGGTGATGCTGAACGAATCCATGGCGCGCGAGGCGCTGCTGGCCTCGGGCCTGGATCTGGTGCCTTGCTTCAACGATCCGATGCCGGGCAACTTCATGATCGGACCGGACGGCTCGATCATGCTGATCGACTATGAATACAGTTCCATGAACGATCGGTGCTATGATCTGGGCATCTGGTTCGGAGAGATGTTCTTCGCCCCCGCGCAGGAGATGGAGTTGATCGAGGAATATTTCGGACGGGTTTCCCGCGACCTGGTTGCCCGCGTCACCGTCCACAAGGCGCTGGCCGACGTGAAATGGGCGCTGTGGTCGATGGTGCAGTTGCGCGTGTCGCGGCTGGATTTCGATTTCCACAAGTACGGCATGTGGAAGCTGATGCGGTTCCGCCAGATCACCGGCCACCCGGACTGGCCTGCGCAGCTGAGAGCGTTGTGATGACCTATCGTGCGACCGCCCGCGGCGAAAGCTTCCGCTTCGATGATCTGGTCGCGGTGATGGCCGCGGCCTCGCCCGAACGGTCGGGGGACCAGCTTGCGGGGATCGCGGCGGATAGCGCGTTGCAGCGGGTCGCCGCCCGGCGCGTGCTGATGGACCTGCCGCTGCGGACCTTCCTGTCCGAGACCCTGGTGCCCTATGAAGCCGACGAGGTGACGCGGCTGATCATCGACAGCCACGATGCAGCGGCCTTCGCGCCGGTCGCCTCGATGACGGTGGGGGAATTCCGCGACTGGCTGCTGTCGCCCGCAGCCGATGCCGCCGCGCTGGCCGCGCTGGCCCCGGGCCTTGTGCCCGAGATGGTCGCGGCCGTCAGCAAGCTGATGCGCAACCAGGACCTGATCCGCGTCGCCCGCAAGGCCGAGGTCGTGACCGCGTTCCGCAACACCATCGGCACGCGCGGCACGCTGGCCACGCGCCTGCAACCCAACCACCCCGCCGACGATCCGCGCGGCATCGCCGTGTCGGTGCTGGACGGCCTGTTGCAGGGCGCTGGCGATGCCGTGATCGGGATCAATCCGGCGTCCGACAATATCGCCAACTGCCATGCGCTGCTGGTCGCCCTGGACGAGATGCGGCAGGCCTTCGCCATTCCGACGCAAGGCTGCGTGCTGACCCATGTGACGAATTCCCTGGCCCTGCTGGAACGCGGCGCCCCCGTCGATCTGATCTTCCAGTCCGTCGCCGGAACACAGGCCGCGAACGAGGGCTTCGGGATCTCGCTGGCCATCCTGGCCGAGGCGCATGGGGCGGGCCTTGCCGCCGCCCGGGGCACGGTCGGGCAGAACTGCATGTATTTCGAAACCGGGCAAGGCGCGGCGCTGTCGGCGGATGCGCATCACGGCGTCGATCAGCAGACGCTGGAGGTTCGCGCCTATGCCGTGGCCCGCGCCTTCAAGCCCTTGCTGGTCAACACGGTCGTGGGCTTCATCGGGCCGGAATACCTGTATGACGGCAAGCAGATCATCCGCGCAGGGCTGGAGGATCATTTCTGCGGCAAGCTGATGGGCCTGCCGATGGGGGTCGATGTCTGCTACACCAACCATGTCGAGGCCGACCAGGACGACATGGACAATCTTGCCACGCTGCTGGCGCAGGCGGGGGTCAGCTTCGTCATCACCGTGCCGGGCGCCGATGACGTGATGCTGGGCTATCAAAGCCTTGCCTTCGAGGACATCGGCTATCTGCGCGAGGTGACCGGGCTGCGTCCCGCGCCGGAATTCGCCCGCTGGCTGGCCGAGTTCGGCCTGGCGGGACAGGGCACGCGGGCCTTGCCCGATCCCGCCGCGCTGGCCCGTCGCATGGGCCTGCGGCCATGAGCGTGCCGGACTTCGACCTGTTGCGCCGCCTGACGCCCGCCCGGGTGCGCCTGGACGCGGCGGCGCGGCCGATGCCCTTGTCCGCGCTGCTGTCCTTTCAGGAAGATCACGCCGCCGCTCGTGACGCCATCCACGCGGCCCTGGACATGGACGGGCTGGCCGCGGCCCTGGGTCCCCGGCCCTGCCTGCGGGTGGAAAGCCTTGCAACCGATCGCACGACCTATCTGCGCCGCCCCGACTTGGGACGGCAACTGGCCCCGCAAGCCGCCCTGCCGCGTCTGGACTGTCCCCTGGCGCTGGTCATCTGCGACGGGCTTTCGGCCCCGGCGGTGATGGCGCAGGCACCGGGCGTGGTTGCGGCCCTGTCGGACCGCCTGCCCGAACTTGCCGCGCAGCCCGTGGTGCTGGTGCGCGGCGGCCGCGTCGCCATCGGCGATCCCATCGGCGCGGCCCTGGGCGCGCGGATGGTATTGGTCCTGATCGGCGAACGCCCCGGCCTGTCGGTGGCGGACAGCCTTGGCGCCTATCTGACGCTGAACCCCCGACCCGGGCTGCGCGACAGCGCGCGGAACTGCGTGTCGAACATCCACCTGCGCGGCGGGCTGTCCCACGAGGCGGCAGCGGATCGGCTGGCGTGGCTTGTCCGCGAAGCCCGGCGCATCGGGACCACCGGCGTGGCGTTGAAGGACGAAAGCGGAAAGGATGCGCTTGCCGGCGGCAGACCCGCGGACATGCCGGGGATCCGCCCTGAATAACTGCGGCGTTCGCCGATGCGTGAAATGTCGTGCCGGGCCACCGGCAGCATCCGCCTGTTTCACAGGATTGCAGGCCCAGCACCGCCTTGCCTGTCGCTTTGCAAGGCAAGGCGCGGCAGGAAATCACTCAGGCGCCAGCCCCCGCAGATCGGACAGATCGGGCGGCAGCGACAGATCCGGTGCCGGTGCCGGCAAGCCGGGGGCCGGGGACGCCTGTGCCGGTTCGGCCTGCGGCACGACGGGCGCCGCGTCGGGCGCATCGGTGACGGTCCGGCCAGGCGCGGCCAGGGCGGTGGGCAAAGTCAGGGCAGCGGGACGGTCCAGTTGCGGGGCATCCTCGCCCGCATCCGGGGCGCCCTGCACCGGGCCATCCCGTTCCCCCGCCAGTTGCGGGCGGGGGTCGGCGGCCGTAACCGCGACAGGCGCGGGTTCCGAGGTCGGCGCCATCACCGCGGGCGCCTCGGGCTGGTCGGGGCGTTCCGTGGCCAGGGGCGCGGGCAGGTGCGGCGCCATGTCGCCGCCGCGCCCGAACTCGGACCCGACCGGCAGATCGACGGCCCCCGCCTGCGGGGCATCGCCGGCCTGCGGCACGGGCGCTGCAGGCTTCGGTTCGACGGGCGCGACGCGGGGCGCGGGCTGCGCCACGGGTGCCGGTTCCGGCCGCGGCACGGGCGCGGCCAACGACAACGCGGCCACGGCGGCGATGCTGACCACGCCGCCATGCAGAAGACCTGTCCAGAAACCGCGTGCCATGTGCCCCTTCATGCCCGTGCCGGTCTTGACCCCCCGGCGCGCTTCGGCCCATCTATAGCGGACCCGTTCAGGCGGGGAAACCGCCACCATATCAGGGCGCCGACCATGATCCTTCTGATCGACAACTACGACAGCTTCACCTGGAACCTCGTGCATTACCTGGCCGAGGCCGGGGCCGAGGTCGTCGTGCGCCGCAACGACGCCCTGACGGTGGACGAGGCCTTGGCGATGCAGCCTGACGGGATCGTGATCTCGCCCGGTCCCTGCGACCCCGCGCAGGCGGGCATCTGCCTGGACCTGATCCGCGCCGCCGCCGACCGGGCGATCCCGCTGTTCGGCGTCTGCCTGGGCCACCAGGCCATCGGAGAGGCCTTCGGCGGCACCGTCGTGCGCGCCAACCGCATCATGCACGGCAAGACCGATGCCATCAGCCATGACGGCACGGGGGTCTTCGCCGGGCTGGCGTCCCCCCTGACGGCGACGCGCTATCATTCGCTGACGGTGCGGCCCGACGATCTGCCCAACTGCCTGCGCGTCACCGCCACATCCGACGACGGCACCATCATGGGCCTGATCCACGAGGCCCTGCCGATCGAGGGCGTGCAGTTCCACCCCGAATCCATCGCCTCGGAACACGGGCACGAGATGATCCGCACCTTCCTGTCCCGCTGCACCCCCCGGCAGGCCGCCGCATGACCACGGACATCCGCCCGCTGATCGGGATCGCCGCCACCCGACCGCTGACTTCGATTGAGGCCGAGGCCGCCTTTTCCGCCCTGTTCGACGGCGCGGCCACGCCCGCCCAGATCGGCGGCCTGCTGATGGCCCTGCGCGTGCGGGGCGAGACGGTGGACGAAATCGCCGCCGCCGCCCGCGCCATGCGCAAGCGGATGAACCGCATCCATGCCCCCGCAGACGCCATCGACATCGTGGGCACCGGCGGGGACGGCAAGGGGACGCTGAACATCTCGACCGCGACGGCCTTCGTGGTGGCGGGCGCGGGGGTGCCGGTCGCCAAGCACGGCAACCGCAACCTGTCGTCGAAATCGGGCGCGGCGGATGCGCTGACGGCCATGGGCATCAACGTGATGGGCGGGCCGGCGGTCGCGCAGCAGGCGGTGGATCAGGCGGGCATCTGCTTCATGAT
Source organism: Paracoccus lichenicola (assembly GCF_009708075.1). GTDB lineage: Bacteria > Pseudomonadota > Alphaproteobacteria > Rhodobacterales > Rhodobacteraceae > Paracoccus > Paracoccus lichenicola. The sequence continues at coordinate 152,840 of NZ_WMBT01000001.1, forward strand.
GGCGACCATGCACCACCCCGCCATGCGCCATGTCGGCCCGCCGCGCGCGGAACTGGGCACAAGAACCGTGTTCAACCTGCTGGGACCGCTGACAAATCCCGCCTCCGTGCGGCGTCAGCTGACCGGCACCTTCAGCGCCGACTGGATCCGCCCCATGGCCGAGGTTCTGCGCGATCTGGGCAGCGATGCCGCCTGGCTGGTCCACGGGGCCGACGGCACGGACGAGATCAGCATCGCCGGGGAAACCCGTGTCGCCGCCCTGAAGGACGGCGAGATCCAAGAATTCACCGTCACGCCCGAGGACGCAGACCTGCCCCGCCACCCGTTCGAGGCGATCATTGGCGGCGAGCCGCACCAGAACGCCGCCGCCTTCCGCGCGCTTCTGGGCGGCGAACGCGGCGCCTATCGCGACGCGGTGCTGCTGAACGCCGCGGCCGCGCTGCTGATCGCGGGCAAGGCGGGCGACCTGCGCGAGGGGGCCGCGATGGCCGCCGAATCCATCGACAGCGGCGCGGCCAAGGCGCGGCTGGACCGGCTGGCCCAGGTCACCGGGACGCCCGAGGCATGAAGCCCCCCGGGGTCTGGGACCACCTGCCCTTCTTCCAGCAGAACTGGCCCGCGATCCGCGACCGGCTGAAGGGCCTGGACGACTGGCTGCCCGGCCCCGCCCTCGTCTTCGCCGCGCTCGAGGCGACCCCGCCCGAGAAGGTCCGCGTGGTGATCCTGGGCCAGGATCCCTATCCGACGCCGGGCCACGCGAACGGTCTGGCCTTCTCGGTCGCCCCCGAGGTTGCCCTGCCAAGGTCGCTGAAGAACATCTTCACCGAGCTGCGCGACGACATCGGCGCGGCCCCCGCCTCGGGCGACCTGTCCGGCTGGGCGCATCAGGGGGTGCTGCTGCTGAACACGTCCCTGTCCGTGCCGCCGGGCGACGCGGGACGGCACGCGTCCTGGGGATGGGACCGGCTGGCTCGCGATGCGGTGACTGATGCGCAACGCCACGGGCCGCTGGCCTTTCTGCTGTGGGGCACGCACGCGCAGAAGGCGATGGCGGGATTGCCACGCCCGCAGGATCTGGTGATCGCGACGGCGCATCCCTCGCCGCTGTCGGCGCGGCGGGGGTTCTTCGGCAGCAAGCCGTTCTCGCGGATCAATGCGTGGTTGGAGTCGCAGGGGCGCAAGCCGGTGGATTGGGCGGGGTGATGGTGGGGTGAAACCCCACCCTACGATCCATGGCTCTTGAGACGAGGCGTAGGGTGCGTGCTTGCACGCACCGGCCCCGTCGCAATGGTGCGTGCAAGCACGCACCCTACAGGGTGGAATTTACACCCACCACCGGCCCGCCCAAAAGAATGGTGGGGTGAAATCCCACCCTACAGGCCATCAATTTCCGGCGCGCTCATCGCCTCGAAGCCCACCTTTTGCCGCTTGGTCCAGAACTCGTAGGGTGGGGTTTCACCCCACCATTCGTTGTAACCAAGGGAAAATGGCGTAGGGTGCGTGCTTGCACGCACCGGCCCCGTCGCAATGGTGCGTGCAAGCACGCACCCTACGCGTCGTTCTCCGGCGCGCTCATCGCCTCGAAGCCCGCCTTCTGCCGTTCGGTCCACAGCAGGTGCAGGGTCAGCCCGCCCTCGCCCGATTCCTCGCGCTGGACCACGCCCGCCTCGTGCAGCCACGCCCGGCGGCGGCCGTCCGAGAAGGGCAGCGTCACCACGCCCTCCGTCTTCGGCTCGTCCAAGGCCTCGGACAGATGCGCGTCGATGGCGGCGATCAGGTCGTCCAGACCCTCGCCCGTCAGGGCGCTGACGGCCTGGATGCCTTGGGTCCGCGCATCGGTGCGGCGCAGGGCGTCGCGTGTGTCTTGCGACAAGGCGTCGATCTTGTTCCAGACCTCGATCAGCGCCACGTCCTCATCGACGCCCAGCGATTCCAGGATCTCGGCCACGTCGGCGGCCTGTTCCTCGGTTTCGGGGTGGCTGATGTCGCGGACGTGCAGGATCAGGTCGGCTTCCAGCACTTCTTCCAAGGTGGCGCGGAAGGCGGCGACCAGTTCGGTGGGCAGGTCGCTGATGAAGCCCACGGTGTCGGACAGGATGATCTTGCGCCCCTGCCCGCCCCCGACGCCGGGCAGGCGGACGCCGCGCATGGTGGGATCCAGGGTCGCGAACAGCATGTCCTTGGCCAGAACATCGGCCCCGGTCATGCGGTTGAACAACGTGGATTTGCCGGCGTTGGTATAGCCCACAAGGGCCACGATGGGATAGGGCACCTTGGCGCGCGCCGCGCGGTGCAGGGTGCGGGTCTTGACCACGCGGTCCAGCTGGCGGCGCAACCGGGTCATCTGTTCGTCGATGGCGCGGCGGTCGGCCTCGATCTGGGTTTCCCCGGGACCGCCGACAAAGCCGAAACCGCCCCGCTGGCGTTCCAGGTGGGTCCAGGCGCGGACCAGGCGGGTGCGCTGATAGGACAGCGCGGCCAGTTCCACCTGCAACACGCCTTCGCGCGTGCGCGCGCGGTCGGCGAAGATTTCCAGGATCAGCCCGGTCCGGTCCAGAAGCTTGACGCCCCAGTCCTTTTCCAGGTTGCGCTGCTGGACCGGCGACACCGGACCATCGACCAGAACCAGATCGACCTCGGCGGCCTCAAGCCGTGTGCCGATCTCGGCCAGCTTGCCCTTGCCGAACAGCCGGCCCGGATCGGGCTTGCGCAGGCGCGCGACCTCGTCGCCCACGATCTCGATCCCCGGCAGGGCATGGGCCAGGGCCACGGCCTCGGCCAGGGAATGCGCGGGTTCGCGCCGTTGCGTCCGGCTGGCGAGATCCGGGTGGATCACATAGGCGCGGGTCGGCCGTGCCTCGGTCGCGGTGGTCTCGGTCAATCAGTCCTCGCCTTCGTAAAGCGAAATGGGCTGGCCCGGCATGATGGTGCTGATGGCGTGCTTGTAGACCAGCTGCGACTGGCCGTCGCGGCGCAACAGCACGCAGAAATTGTCGAACCAGGTGATGACGCCCTGCAGCTTGACGCCGTTGATCAGGAAGATCGTGACAGGCACCTTCGCCTTGCGGACGTGATTGAGGAACGCGTCCTGCAGGTTCTGCTTGTCGCCAGCCATTATTTTTTTCCGTTTTATACTGTCCCGGTCGGAACTTACATCTAAGCGGTCGGGACAACCCTTGCAAGCATGTCGCGCCCCGGGGGAAAGCGGCCTTCAACGGCGCCAGAACTGTGGCGAAAACAGCGCAAGAACGGCCAGCGTCTCGACCCGGCCCAGGATCATCGCCCCCGCCAGGATCGTCTTGGTGAACGCCGGCAAGCCGGACCATCCCTCCCACGGGGCCGAGGCGATGCCGGCGCTGGCCTGGAAGGCCGGGGTCAGCGGGATGGCGGCGGCCAGAGGGCCGGTGTTGGTCAGCGCGGCGACGGACAGGATCGTCGCCGTCTCGATCTCGATCTGCTGGATGGACACCAGGGCCACCACGGCGGCGATGGATGTGGCGAACAGCATGAAGAAGATGAAGGCCAGATAGGCCCCCTCGCGCCGCAGCCTGCGCGCGATCTGGCCCCCGCCCGCGACCGAGTTCGGATGCACGATCCGTTCCATTTCCCGCTGGCCGTGGCGGGCCAGGGCATAGACGCGCAGCAGCTTGACGCCCCCCGCCGTGGTGGCGACCCCGCCCCCCATCATCGCCAGCCCCGCCAGGATCAGCCCGGGCGAGGCCAGGCCCGACCAGGCCCGCGCGCCTTGCCAGTCGATCGAGGTCCAGCCGGTCGTGGTCAGATAGCTGAGACCGTTGAACAGCCCGCCCCAAAAGGCGGCAAGCCCGTTGCGCAAGTCGTGCAGCAGCTCGGACGACCCCTCGGGGGCGCGGGCGCTTTCGATGGCGCCCCCGAAATGCCGGGCGAACAGCGACAACGCCACCAGGGCGACAAGGCCCCCCGCCATCTTCAGTTCGGGATCGTCCCGCAGCCTGTCGGACGCGCGCAATTCCCCGCCCCCGGGCCAGAAGCGGCGCGACAGGGCCGGGATCAGGAACAGGAACACCGCCATTTCCCCCAACAGGCCCGAACTGTCGCCGGGCGATCCGAGAACCGGGGAAATCCCGCTGGTGGACAGCGTTCCCATCGACCGGCACAGCGCGACCAGCGCCGGATCGCCCAGCAGCAGCAGGACCAGCCACAAGGCCAGCGTCAGCCCGGCATAGACCGGAAAGACCTGCACCGCCGACCGCATCAGGCGGAAATGGGGATGGGCCAGCGGGGTGTGGAAGACCGGCGAGGACAGATGCGGGTTGCGGTCCAGCGGCTCGGCGGAGCGGGGAAGACGCTCGGGGTATTCGGGGCGGCCATAGGGGGGGGCCATGATCTCGAACCCGCCGACATGCAGGGGGGCCAGGATGGCGGTTGCGGCGACCAGGATGAAGAAGCCGCCCATCCACCCCGCCATCGCCCGCCACAGATGCAGCGGCAAGGGCAGCAGGTCGGCGGAATAGAGCGATGCCCCCGTCGTCGTCAGCGCCGAGGTCATTTCCCACCAGGCATTGAACAGGCCCGTGTCCGGCACGCTTTCGGCAAAGGGCAGCGCCATGATCAGCGGCATCCCGGCAAAGACCGCCAGCATCGCCAGCAGCGTGTCGCGCGGCCGCGGCGGGTGGGGGTTGGCCGAAGTCGCAAGCCCGACCATCCCCGCCCCCACCAGCACCAGAAGCCCGGAATAAAGGAAGTTGCGCGCCAGCTGGTCCTGATCGCTGACCGAGGCATAGGCGGCGGGCAGCATCATCGCCGCCCCGGTCATGGCGGCCAGGATCACGAACAGCGGAAGGCGCAGCAGGACGGCCATGGTGCCTCAGAAGAAGTCGATCGAGACCTGCAACAGGCGCTCGACCTCTGGCACGTCCTTGGTGAGGGCGAAGATCAGGATGATGTCGCCTTCCTCGATCCTTGTGTCGGGGGCGGGCTTCACGATGCGGTCGCCCTTTTGCACCGCGCCGATCAGCACGCCTTCGGGAAACTCGATGTCGCGGATCGTGCGGCCGGATATGGGGGACGTGGACAGGGCCTGCGCCTCGATCACCTCGGCCTCGGCGTCGCCGATGGAATAGATGTCGCGCACCCGGCCATGGCGGACATGGCGCAGGATGGTGGACACGGTCGTGGCACGCGGGTTGATATAGGCGTCGATGTCCAGCACATCCATCAGGGACACCAGCGTGGGGTCGTTGATCAGCGCGATCGCCAGCTTGGCCCCCGCCTGCTTGGCGCGCACGGATGCGAGGATGTTGGTCTTGTCGTCGTCGGTCACGGCCAGCACGGCGTCGGCGGTGGGGACGGCCGCTTCCTCGAGCAGTTCGGCGGACAGGCCGTCGCCGTTCAGCACGATGGTCCGTTCCAGCCGGTCGGCGGCGTATTCCGCGCGGGCGCGGTCGCGTTCGATCAGCTTGGCGCGGATGCGGTCGGGCCGCGTCTCTAGCGCCTGCGCCACGGCAAGGCCCACGTTGCCCGCCCCGATGATGGCGATGCGTTCCTGCTTGAGCGGCGGCTTGCCGAAGATCTCCAGCGTGCGGCCCACGTCCTCGCGGTGGCTGAAGACATAGATCTGGTCGCGCGCGAACAACTGGTCGCCCGGTTCGGGCGCGAACAGCCGTCCCTGCCGGCGCACGCCCACGACGATGGCGCGCAGGGTGGAAAACAGGTCGTTCAGCTGCCGCAGGGGGGTGTTCAACGCGGGGCAATCATCCTCCAGCAGGATGCCCAGAAGCTGCACTTGGCCCCCCATGAAGGTTTCCACGTCAAAGGTCGATGGCGCGGACAGCCGTTGCAGGGCGGCGTTCGCGACCTCTCGTTCCGGGCTGATGACCACGTCGATGGGCAGGTTCGACGTGGTGTAGAGATCGGAATAGATCGCCTCGAGATAGGCGCTGCTGCGCAGGCGGGCGATCTTGCGGGGCACCTGGAAGATCGAATGGGCGACCTGGCAGGTGACCATGTTCACCTCGTCCGAATGGGTGGCGGCGATGATCAGGTCGGCGTCGCGCGCGCCCGCCTGGTCCAGCACGTCGGGATGGCTGGCAAATCCGGTCACGCCCTGCACGTCCAGCGCATCGGTCGCGCGGCGGATCAGTTCGGCATTGTTGTCGATCACCGTCACATCGTTGCGTTCGCCCGACAGGTGCCGGGCGATCTGCCAGCCGACCTGGCCCGCGCCGCAGATGATGATCTTCATGGCCGTTCCCTTGCCGCAGGCTTTTGCGTCACTCTCTGCCTATGCCGCCGGTTCGCGGGGTGCAACCGTCCTACTTGCCCATCAGCAATTCGTCCTCGGCCCGCATCCCGCCGACCACGCCCAGCGATTTCAGCTTGCGGTGCAGGGCGCTGCGCTCCATCCCCACGAATTGCGCGGTGCGGCTGATGTTGCCGCCAAAGCGGTTGATCTGGGCCACAAGGTATTCGCGCTCGAACATCTCGCGCGCTTCGCGCAGGGCCATGGCGGTGATCTGCGGGCCGAGGCTGAGCGCGTCGCTGTTGTCCGGGGTGGCACCCTGGGGTTCCAGCTCGGTGGGCTGGATGGGACCGCTTTCCTCGGCCAGGATCAGCACGCGCTCGATCACGTTGCGCAACTGGCGGATGTTGCCGGGCCAGCGCATGGATTGCAGCGCGGCCACGGTTTCCTCGGGCAGGTCGCGCGGGGTCAGCCCCTGGGTCTTGTGGAACCCGTCGATGAAATGGCGCGCCAGGAGGGCGATGTCGTCGCGCCGTTCCGCCAGCGAGGGCACCGCCACGGGGACCACGTTCAGTCGGTCATACAGTTCCTGCCGGAACCGGCCCGCCGCGATTTCCGCGGGCAGGTCGCGGTTGGTGGACGAGATCACGCGCAGATCGACCCGCACCCGGTCCGCCCCCCCGGCCCGCACGAACTGCTGTTCGGTCAGCACGCGCAGGATTTTCGGCTGCGTTCCCATGGGCATGTCGCCCACCTCGTCGAAATAGATCACGCCGCCATGGGCCTGTTCCAGCAATCCCGGCTCGATCCCGCGTTCCGGGGTTTCGCGGCCGAACAGCACCTCCTCCATCCGTTCCGGCTCGATGGCGGCGCAGGGGACGGTGATGAACGGGGCAGAGGCGCGCGGGCTGTGGGCGTGGATATAGCGGGCGGCCATTTCCTTGCCGGTGCCCGGCTCGCCCGACAGCATCACGCGGCCGTTGGATTTCGCCACCTTGTCCAGGGCGTCGCGCAGCCGCTTGAAGGCCACGGAATGGCCCAGCATTTCGGCCGAGCGGTCGCCGCCCCGGCGTAGGGTGCTGTTTTCCCGGCGCAGGCGGCTGGCTTCCATCGCGCGGTTCACCACCACCATCAGCTGGTCGATGTTGAAGGGCTTCTCGATGAAGTCGTAGGCGCCCTGCTTGATCGCCGCCACCGCGATCTCGATGTTGCCGTGGCCGGAGATGATGATCACGGGCACGTCCGGGTTGTTGCGCTTGACCTGCTTGAGGATGTCGATCCCGTCCATCCGGCTGTCCTTCAGCCAGATGTCCAGGACCATCAGCGCAGGCGGGCGGTCGTTCAGCGCCGCCAGCGCCTCGTCCGAGTTCGCGGCAAGGCGCGTCTCGAACCCCTCGTCCTTCAGGATATCCGCGACCAGTTCGCGGATATCGCGTTCGTCGTCAACGATCAGGATATCGCTCATATCGGTGCTGCCTCATCTTCTTTTGTTTTTGTCTTGCGTTGCGCGCCGCGCATGGGATGGCGTTCCCGCGGCAGACGGATTTCGGCCACGGCCCCCTGCCCGTCGGGCCGGTCCGACAGGGACAGGCTGCCGCCGTGTTCCTCGACGATCTTCTTGACGATGGGCAGGCCCAGGCCGGTGCCGCCGGTCTTCATGGTCACGTAAGGCTCGAACAGGCGGGACCGGTCGGCGGGCAGGCCGGGACCGTTGTCGGTGATGCGGATCGTCACCGCGTCGTGATCGGCCTGCATCAGGACCGCGATCCGGGGCGCCCAGCCTTCGGGCGGGTTTTCCCGCCGTTCCTCGACGGCTTCGCCCGCGTTCTTCAGAAGGTTCGTGAAGGCCTGCCGCAGCATCCCGGCATCGCAATCGACGATCACCGGCCCGGCGGGGATTTGCGTCGTCAATGCCCCCTTCAGCGCGTCCTGTTGCAGCAGCGTGACCTCACGCAGCAGGGCGGCCAGGTCGGTTTCGGCGCGGTCGGGTTCGGGCATCCGGGCAAAGCGGCTGAATTCGTCCACGATCCGGCGCAGGTCGGCGGTCTGGCGGATGATCACGTCGGTGTATTGGTCGAGCGACGCCTTGTCCTCGGGCGATGCCAGCTTGCCGAACTTGCGGCGCAGGCGTTCGGCGGACAGCTGGATGGGGGTCAGCGGGTTCTTGATCTCGTGCGCCACGCGCCGCGCCACGTCGCCCCAGGCGGCCATGCGCTGCGCGGTCACAAGCTCGGTCACGTCATCGAAGGCCACCACATAGCCTTCCAGGTCGCCATCGGTGCCGCGCCGGACGGCCATGCGCACCAGCAGGCTTTCGACGCGCCCTTCGCGCATCAGGCGCACCTCGTCCTGCACGGTTTCGGCAACGGATGCCGACAGGCGGTCGAACAGGGGGCCGAATTCCGGCACCGCCTCGGACAGCAGGGCGTCGATGTCGCGCTTGGGGTCCAGGCCCAGCAGGCGGCTGGCGGACCTGTTCACGAAGTCGATCTCGCCCGCCGCGTCCAGCCCGATCACGCCCGAGGTGACGGAGGACAGCACGTTGTCGAACAGCCGGCGCTGTTCGTCGCTGACGCGATAGCTGTCGATCAGTTCGGCCCGTTGCGCCTTGAGCTGCCGGGTCATGCGGTTGAAGGACTGGCCCAGCGTCTGGATTTCGTCCCCCGTGTCGGGTTCGGGCACCTGCACGTCCAGGTTCCCGTGCCCTACCTGTTCGCTGGCAAGCGCCAGCAGCCCGATCGGCCGCGACAGGCGCGAGGCGAACCACAGGCCCAGCAGCACGGCGGCGGCCACCAGCAGCAGCGCGAAAGCCAGATACACCAGCGAGAATTCGAACAGCACCTGGCTGCGCGTCTGTTCCAGCTGGCGATAGCTGCCGACGGTCGCGCGGGTGTCGTCCACCAGGCCCAGCAGGTTGCCGTCCACGTCGCGCGTCACGTACAGGTAACGGTCGGCCAGCGGCGGCAGCGCCACCAGGGCGCGGAATTCGTTGTTCTGCCAATCCTCGATCAGCACGACGCCTTCGGATTGCGCGCGGTCCAGGTCGCCGCTGGCCGGGGCCTCGTACCAGAACAGATAGGACCGCTCGCCCCGGGCGCGGATTTCCCCGGTGCCGTTGATGACATAGGCCTCGCGCAGGCCCCGCTGGATCAGCGCCTGGCCCTGGACCAGAAGCTGGCGCATTTCCCCGTCCGCGATCATCGGGTTGGCGCGTCCTGCCTGGGTCAGGATGCTGGCCAGGGCGGTCGCATCCTCGGTCAGGTCGCGGCGGTGTTCCTCCTGGTAGGCCTCGGCCGCGGCTTGCGAGGTGGTGACGACCTGCTGCACCCGGCCCGAAAACCAGCCTTCAAGCCCGATATTGACCAGGAACCCCGCGAACAGCGCGACCAGCACCGTGGGCACCAGGGCGAGGCCGGCAAAGATCAGCACAAGGCGCGCGTGCAGGCGCGATCCGGCGGCGGTCTTGCGCCGGGCGGTGATCAGGCGCGCCATGCGCAGCACGATGATCCCGATCAGCACGATCAGATAGGCCAGATCCAGAAGCAGGATCAGCCGCAACATGCGGCTTTCGGCGCCCTGGGCCAGCGGGCCAAGCACCGTCATCGTCGCGCCCGCCAGCAGGACGCCGACGATCAGCACACCCGCCGTCATGGCGCTGCGCCAGTGACGCGGCAGCTTGATCCTTGCGAGCCTGTCCCAGCTCAGCCCTGATGCGGCGCCTGCCATAGCCCCCACTTGCCGTCTTTCGCGGCTTTCCGTTGCAGCGCCGATACGGTGGCCCTGCCCCCTGTGGCGGTTTTACATCAGTTTGCGGCGCCGTGTCACCTCGATATTCAGCTCGGTCAGCTTCTTGCGCAGGGTATTGCGGTTTATCCCCAGAAGATCGGCGCATCTCAGCTGGTTGCCGCCCGTGGCGTCCAGCGCAACCTGAAGCAGAGGTCGTTCGATTTCCCGCAAGATGCGGTCGTAAAGCCCGGGGGGCGGCAGGCTGTCGCCGTGCAGGTCGAAATAGCGTTGCAGATGCGCCTCGACCGAATCCGACAGGGGACCGTTACCGCCGCCAAGCTGATAGGGCGCGGACAGGGCATTGTCGCTGGCGGGCGCTGCCACCGGCATCGGCATGGCGGCGATGGGCGCCGCGCGGGTGCCGCCCTGCTGGCTCAGCGCCTCGCGCATTTCCGGGGCGGTGATGGCGGCGCCGCTGGCGGTCAGGGCCAGGCGGCGCATCATGTTTTCCAGCTCGCGCACGTTGCCGGGAAAGGCATGGGCGCGCAAAAGCCCCGCCGCGTCGTCGCCGAGCGTCCGGTCCGGCAGCCCTTGCGTGGCCGCGCGGGCCAGCAGGTGGTTGGCAAGCGGCAGGATGTCATCGACCCGCGCGCGCAGCGGTGGCACCGTGACCGTGACGCCGGCCAGCCGGTAATACAGATCCGACCGCAGCCGCCCCGCCGCCACGTCGGCCTGGGGATCGGGACCGGTGGTCGCCACGATGCGCGGGGCCATGGCGCGGTCGGGACCGCTTTCCAGCGATTCGATCAGGCCGATCAGCCGGGCCTGGGCAGCGGGATCGAAGCCCGCCGGGTTCTCGATGATGATCGTGCCGCCGCGCGCCTTGTCCGCCGCACGGGTGATCGCCTCCTCGGTGGCATCGGCCGAGGTCAGGATCGCGATGCCGTTGTCGCGCCGGTCCGACAGGTCGTGAAAGGACCGCGCGATGGTGGTCTTGCCGACGCCCGGTTCACCCGCGATCAGCACCGGCAGGTCGGCGTTCAGGACGCGGGCCACCATGCGGAACAGCGCCTGCATCGCGGGCGCATGGCCGATCAGCGGCATGGCGGGGTCCGCCGCGGGCCGCACCGCCGGGATGATGTCGGGCACCGGGTCGGACTTGCGCGGGCGGCGCGACAGGGCCTGGTTGGCCTTGGTCATCAGATCCGGCAGGTCGAAGGGCTTGGGCAGGTATTCGAAGGCCTCGGCCTCGGTCGCGCGGATGGCCGTGACGATGGTGTTCTGGGCGGAAATCACGATGACGGGCAGGTCGGGCCGCGCCTCGCGGATGGCGGGGATGCGGTCGATGCCGTTGCCGTCGGGCATCATCACGTCGGTGATGACCAGGTCGCCGCGCCCTTCCTCGACCCATTTCGACAGCTGCGCCAGGCTGCCCGTGGCATGGACCCGGCAACCCGCGCGGGTCAGCGCCTGTGTCAGCACCGTGCGGATGGTGCGGTCGTCGTCGGCGATCAGAACGGTTCCGTCCATGGCGTCGGTCCCCTTATGCCTTTGGCAGTGAGATGCGGAAAACGGTGCGGCCAGGGCGCGAGTCCACGCGGATCAGCGCGCCATGGTCGGTGATGATCTTGCTGACAAGCGCCAGCCCCAGGCCGGTGCCGTTCTCGCGCCCCGACACGAACGGCTCGAAGATCTGGTCGGCGATGGCAGGCGGCAGGCCCGGGCCGTTGTCCTCGATCTCGATCTGGAGGGGCAAGGGCCGGCCGGTCGGGTCGGTTTCGTCCGGCGGCAGGCGCAGGGTGTGGTCATAGAAGCTGCGCAGCCGGATCGCGGGGCGGTCGGTGTCCTTCAGCGCCTCGGCGGCGTTCTTGACCAGGTTCAGGCAGACCTGGGTCAGCTGGTCGGCATCGGCCAGGGCATCGGGCAGCGAGGGGTCGTATTCCGCGACGATGCCGATTTTCTTGGCGAACCCCACGGCGGCCGACCGGCGGACCTTTTCCAGCACGTCATGGACGTTGATCGCCCGCAGGTTCGGGGCCGATGTGTCGCCGAAGCGTTCCACCTGTTCCAAGAGCGACACGATGCGTTTCGATTCGCTGACGATCATCTCGGCCATCTCGCGGTCCTCGGGGGATGCGTTCATGCCGATCAGCTGCGCCGCGCCCCGGATGCCTGCCAGGGGGTTCTTGATCTCGTGCGCCAGCATCTCGGCCATGCCGATGGCGCTGCGGGCGGCGGTACGCACGGCGCGGTTCTGCGATTGCAGCCCGGCCTCGTCCTGGGGAACCAGCAACAGCGTGACGCCGCCTCCCAATTCGCCCGCAGGCCCGGCATGGACCAGGGCGCGGCGTTCCTGATGGCCGCCCGCGCGGTCGCCGATCTCGAACCGGACATTGGGTTGATACAGGGGTTCGTCACCCTGGACGACGCGGAAGACCAGCGGCGACAAGGACGGGTGGATGCGCAGCCGCGTGCCCATCTCGTCCCCGTCAAGCGTCCGGCCCAGGGTCGAGTTGCGGGACATGTTCAGCCAGACTTCCGCCGCATCGTTCATCGCGGTGACGCGGCCCTGTTCATCCAGGACCAGGGCAGGCAGCGGCAGGGCGTCCCAGCCGGGACCGGGATCGACCTCCTCGAAACCGGCAGGGCTGCGTCGCGTCATGCGGCCACCCGCGCATCGGCAAAAGCCAGGCGGATCAGGGCCAGCGCCGCCGCCGGGCTGTCCGCGCGCAGCATCCGGTCCCGCAGGGGCGCGCCGTTCGCATCGGCATACCAGCCCAGATGCTTGCGCGCGACGCGCAGGCCCAGCTCAAGGCCGTAGAAATCCAGGATGTACTCGTAATGCTCGGCCACGGCATCGGCCAGGGCATCGCCTTGCGGCACATCGGGGGCGGGCGCGCCCATCAGGTCATGCGCGATCTGCGCCAGCCGCCAGGGGGCACCCTGCGCGCCGCGCCCGACCATCACCGCTTCCGCACCGGACGCCGCCAGCGCCGCACGGGCGGACGCCGCGTCCACCACATCGCCATTGGCGACCAGCGGCGGACGGCCCGGCAGGTTCGCCACCGCGCGGATGCGCGCCCAATCGGCCTGCCCCTTGTAGAACTGTGCCCGCGTCCGGCCATGCACGGTCAGCATCCCCACGCCCGCATCCGCGGCGCGCCGGGCCAGGTCGGCGGCGTTCAGGCAATCCTCGTCCCAGCCAAGCCGCATCTTCAGCGTGACGGGCACGGATACCGCGCCCACCACCGCGTCGATCAGCGTCAGCGCGTGGTCCAGATCCCGCATCAGCGCCGCGCCCGACAGCCCGCCCGTCACCTTTCTGGCCGGACAGCCCATGTTGATGTCGATGATGCGCGCGCCCATGTCCTCGACGATGCGGGCGGTTTCGGCCATCGCCCCGGCCTCTCGCCCCGCGATCTGCACGCTGACGGGCAGCGCGCCTTCGGTCAGGGCCTTGGCCCGGACGGCGGCGCGGGTGGACGGGCGCGGCGTCACCATCTCGGTCGAGGCGACCATTTCGCTGACCATCAGCCCCGCGCCGTACCGCGCAACGGCACGGCGAAACGGCAGATCGGTGATTCCCGCCATGGGCGCAAGAAACACCGGCGGGCCAAGCCGCGTGTCGCCAAGAATGATCGGGTCGCCGAATTGCATAACCTGTTCCTTCATCCTGCCCGCCGCCAGCCGCAAGGTCGTGCGCGGCGGGCCATCGTGCCGCTTGTTTGACCATCTGCAATATTGCACATAAAACAGGCACATTGCCCATCATTAAGGCAGACAATTTGCGGTGCCCGTGTCGCCAAGATCCCGCAAGCCTGCCGCAATCGGAATGGCCTTTGGCCGGGCAGATGCTTAGATGAAAGCCAAAATACAAGGGGGACACATGTTCCTGTCGGTTTTCGATCTGTTCAAGGTGGGCGTCGGCCCCTCGTCCTCGCACACGATGGGGCCGATGGTCGCGGGTGCGCGTTTTCTGGACGAGTTGCGCCAGCAGCCCTTCAAGGCGCACGGGCTGCGTGCCAGCCTGCACGGCAGCCTTGCCTTTACCGGCAAGGGCCACGCGACCGACCGGGCCACGATCCTGGGCCTTGCGGGCTTCGTCCCCGCCACGCTGGATGCGGAAGCCGCCGAGGCCGCGCTGGCCAGGAACCGGGAAACCCGCGTCCTGTCGCCTGATGGCTTGGGCGATCTGGTCTTCGACCCCGACCGCGATCTGCGCTTCGATTACGACCACGCGCTGCCGGGGCACGCCAACGGCATGACGATCTCGGCCACGGACGCGCAGGGCGACGTGATCTTTCACCGCGTCTATTACTCCATCGGCGGCGGCTTCGTGCTGACGGACGAGGAGCTGGCCCGCAAGGGGGACGAGAAGCGGAGCGACGATGCGCCTGCCGTCCCCTTTCCCTTTGCCAGCGCGGCCGAGATGCTGGCCATGGCCAAGGCCTCGGGCAAGTCCATCGCCCGGATGAAGCATGACAACGAACGCGTTTATCGCAGCGAGGCCGAGATCCGCGACGGCTTGATGCGGATTTGGCAGGTGATGCGCGACTGCATGGACCGGGGCCTGGCCACTGACGGCATCCTCCCCGGCGGGCTGTCGGTCAAGCGCCGCGCCAAGGCGATCCATGAAAAGCTGCTGGCCGAACGCGGCATGAACCTGACCGCGCCCCATGTCATCAACGACTGGATGTCCACATACGCCATGGCCGTGAACGAGGAGAACGCAGCGGGCGGCCAGGTCGTGACCGCCCCCACGAACGGCGCGGCGGGCACGGTTCCCGCGGTGATCCGCTATTGGCTGGACCATGTGCCCGGCGCGTCCGAACGCGACATCCCCGATTTCCTGCTGACGGCTGCGGCCATCGGCGGGCTGGTCAAGCACAACGCCTCCATCTCGGGCGCCGAGGCGGGCTGCCAGGCCGAGGTCGGCAGCGCCAGCGCCATGGCGGCGGCGGGATTGGCGGCGGTCCTGGGCGGCACGCCCGAGCAGGTCGAGAACGCGGCGGAAATCGCCCTGGAACATCACCTGGGCATGACCTGCGATCCGGTGCGCGGTCTGGTGCAGGTGCCCTGCATCGAGCGCAACGGGTTGGGCGCGATCAAGGCGGTCAGCGCGGCCAGCCTGTCGCTGCGCGGCGACGGCACCCATTTCGTGCCGCTGGACGCGGCCATCGAGACGATGCGCCAGACAGGCCGCGACATGTCGGACAAGTACAAGGAAACATCCCTGGGCGGGCTGGCGGTCAACGTGCCGAATTGTTGATGGGCCATGCGGCGGGCTGTTGCCGCCAGTGCCGTCCCGTGCTTGTGCCGCCGCGCGGCGGTTGCTAACGCTGGCGCGACAGTGATCCCCATAGAAGGCTGACCGATGACACCGCGTCTTGCACTCATCGCGCTGATGACCCTGCCCCTGGCTGCCTGCGAGGGCATGAACCTTCCCCAGCTTGGCAATGCCGAACCGCAGGTCCAGGGCCACAAGGGACCGCCGGGCGTCTCGCCCCTGGAACAGCCGATCGAGACAGGGGCCGAGATCCGCCCCGTGTCCACCGCCGAACCCGCGACCTACAACACCGCGGCCTTCAGCGCGCGCGGGAACGAACCGTTCTGGGCCGTGGACGTGGCGGGCGGCACCGCGATCTACAAGACGCCGGACAACCAGAAGGGCCGGCCGATCCGGGTGAACCGCCTGGCCTTCGCGCAGGGCGTGGAATACGTGGGCGTCCATGCGGGCCGTCCCTTCGTGCTGAACGTCCGCGCCGCCCCTTGCCAGGACAGCATGGCGGACCAGGACTTTCCCTTCACCGCGCGCCTGACCGTGTCGGGCAGGACGGAAACCGGCTGCGCCTCCGCCGCCACGCCCGAGGTGGCCCAGGCCGTCGCCGCCATCAAGGCCCCCGCCCCCGCCGCGCCGCGCCAGGCCACGACGACCCGCCGCCCCGCAGCCGCCCGGCCGGTCCCCACGCCCGCCGCAGCCGAGGAAACGCCCGCCCCGGCGGCCAGCACCCCCGCGCCCGAGGCCGAGAACCAGACGCCGCCCGCCACCCCTCCGGCGGCCACCCCTCCCGCGCCCGCGTCGGAAGGCACGGCGGACCTGCCTCCTGCCCCCACGACGGCCCCGGCGGCCGAAACACCGGCAACCGGCACCGCGCCCATCGTCCCGGAACTGCGCACCCTGCCGCCTGCCGGGACGACCGGCACGACAACCACGCCCGAACCCGCCGAGTGATCGCCCGCCCCCTGCGGCAGCAAGGACGCACCATGTCGGCCATGTTGCGTTTCCGGGCTTCCAGCGGGGCGGTTTGCGCCTATGATCCGGCCAAAAGCAGAACGAGGACACGCGACCCATGCGCCGATCCCCCCTTCTCGGACGCCTGATGGCGACCACCCTGCCCGTGGCCCTGGTCCTGGGTTCGGTCAGCACGACCGCCGTGGCGGACCCGATGTACGCGCGGAACATGTCCACCTTTGGCCTGCCGGGGGGGATCGACACCCCCACGGCGGAAACCCTGCAGGACGGCACCCTGGGGGCCACCATCTCCTGGTCGGACTATGCCCGCCGCAGCAGCGTCGTGTTTCAGGCGCTGCCGGGGCTGACGGCCGTGCTGCGCTATTCGCGCGTGGACGGCATCAACGACTACCGCGATGACGGCTATATCACCGACCGGTCGCTGGACCTGCGCTATCAGGTGCTGGACGAGCAGGGCTGGCGTCCGGCGCTTGCGGTTGGCTTGCAGGATTTCCTGGGCACGGGCGTCTATTCGGGCGAATACATCGTCGCGACCAAGACGGTGACGCCGACCGTCCGCGTGTCCGCCGGTCTTGGCTGGGGCGTGCTGGCCGGCAAGCCGCGCACCATCGACATCGACGACGAGGGCGGCACCCCCAACGTGGACCAATGGTTCCGGGGCGGCACGCGGCCCTTTGCCTCGGTCAGCTGGCAGGTCAACGACCGGCTGAACCTGGTCGCGGAATATTCCAACATGGATTATGTCGCCCGATACAGCAACGGCCAGGTCTTCCAGCAGGGCGAGGAACCGGACAGCAACCTGAACCTTGCCGCCTTCTACCGCTTCGGCGGCAACTACGAGGTCGGCGTCTATACCATCGGCGGCAACACCTTCGGGGCGCAGTTTTCCATCGCCCTGAACCCGCGCGAGGCGCCCTATCCCTCGGGCCTGGAAAAGGCCCCGGCCCCGGTCCGCCCGCGCGCCGCCCCGCAGGCCGATCCCGACGGCTGGTCCGGCACCTGGGCGCAGGATCCGACCGCGCAGCCCGCGATCCAGACCGCGCTCGGGCAGGCCATGGCCAAGGAAGGCCAGACGCTGGAAAGCATGGCGCTGTCGCCCGGCCGCGCCGAGGTCCGGCTGCACAATGGCCGCTACATCAGCCAGGCCGAGGCCATCGGCCGCACCGCGCGCCTGATGACCCGCGCCCTGCCGCCGTCGGTGGAAACCTTCGTCATCACCTCGACCGCCGAGGGTGTGCCCACCTCATCCGTCACCCTCCGCCGCTCGGACGTGGAGCGGCTGGAAAACACCGAGGCCGGCCAGATCGCGAGCGCCTCGGCCCTGTCGGACGCCCCGGCAGGCGCGCCGGGGCTGGTGCGCAGCGAGGGCGTCTATCCGCGCTTCCGCTGGTCGATCAAGCCCTATGTCAGCCTGGGCATCTTCAGCGCCGAGGACGGGCTGACCCACGAGGTCGGGGCCGAGGCGCGCGCAAGCTACGAGATCGCGCCCGGGCTGGTCCTGACCGGCGCGCTGCGCCAGCGCGCCTTCGGCAACATCGACCGGCGCGGCCCGGGCATCCCCGGCCAGCGGGGCGAATACTATACGCCCGAGGAATACGAGGCCAACCCCGCCCTGGAAACCACCCCCGAGGGCGTGCCGCGGGTCCGGTCGGATACGCGCATGTACAGCGACAATTCCAGTCCGGTGATCCCGGAACTGACGCTGGCCTGGTATGCCAAGCCCGCGCCCACGGTCTATACCCGCGTGACCGCCGGCCTGCTGGAACGCGCCTATGGCGGCGTCTCGACCGAGGTGCTGTGGAAGCCCGTGAACTCGCCCCTGGCGCTTGGCGCCGAGGTGAACCACGTGAAGAAGCGCGACTTCGACCAGTTGTTCGACTTCCGCGACTACGAGGTGACGATGGGCCATGTCTCGGCCTATTACGAATTCGCCCGGGGGTTCACGGCGCAGCTTGACGTGGGCAAGTATCTGGCGGGCGACAAGGGCGCGACGATCAGCCTGACCCGCGAATTCGCGAATGGCTGGCGGGTCGGGGCCTATGCGACCAAGACCGACCTGTCTGCCGAGGAATTCGGCGAGGGCAGCTTCGACAAGGGCGTCACGCTGTCGATCCCGCTTGGCTGGGCGACCGGGCAACCCTCGCGCGAGCGTGTCGATGCCAACCTGCGGTCGCTGTCGCGCGACGGCGGTGCCCAGCTGAACGTCCGCGACCGCCTGTACGATCAGGTTCGGGACAGTCATTCGGTCAAACTCTATGAAGGCTGGGGGAGGTTCTGGCGATGAACGGCGTCCTGAAGATCACGCTGGCGGCGTCCCTGCTGGCCGGGCTGGCCGGGTGCGGCAACGACAGCGAAGGCGCGGGTCCGTTCGGCGCGCTGGCGCAGACGGCGGGCCAGGTCGCAGCCCAACGCCGCGCCGCCAGCCAGCCCGCCGCACCCGCCAAGTCGCCCCAGGACGCGGCGGCCGAGGCGCTGCGCGTCAATCCCGGCCCGCTGATCCAGGCGGGCTTCGAAAGCCTGGGCCGCACGCAGGTAATGGCGATGACGGGCCAGAACGGCGCCCTGCGCACCTTCATGACCCCCGCCGAGGAGGCGCTGATCCTGCGCGGCGGGATGCTGGTCGGCACGCGCGGTTTGGGCAACGACCTGTCGGTGGCCGAACCGGGGACGGAACCCCTGATCCGCGCCGGTGCCTCGGGCAGCGGCACGCGCGTCATGCGGTATTTCGCGGGCGACGGGGTGGAACGGCCCTTGCAGTTCGCCTGCACCGTGGGCGCGGGTCCGAACCCCGGCGTGACGGTGGAGAACTGCGAAGGCCACGGCGCGACCTTCCAGAACAGCTACATGGTGCAGGGCGGCCAGATCGCCGTGTCGCGCCAGTGGATCGGCCCGACCTTGGGCTATGTGACGATCCAGACGCTGCGGCCCTGATGTCGGGACCGGCCCTTTCGGGCCGGTTTTTCACTTGCCGGATAGATAGCTGTCGATGGCGGCGCGCACGCCCTGGGTTTGCACGATCTTCAGCCTGCGGGCGAAGGCCTCCTGAAAGCGCGGGTTGGCGGCCAGCGGCCCGAACACGGTTTCATTCGCCAGGAAGGCCAGCGGATCGGCGCGGGACGCGATGGCGTATTCGCGCAGCGCGTCGCTGTTATCATCATTGGGCGCGATCTCGTTGCCCGCCTCGTCCGTCCGCTCGCAATAGCGGCACCAGAAGGCCACCTCTTGCGCCAACCCGTCGATGTCGCGGTCGTTCTTCAGCGCATCGGCCAGCGTGGGCAGGATGAATTTCGGCTGCCGGTTCGACCCGTCCAGGCAGAGGCGCGGGATGGTGTCGCCCACCTCGGGGTTGGCGAAGCGGCTGACGATCAGGTCCAGGTAATCGTCATAGCTGACGCCGGGAATGGGGTTCAGCGTCGGGATGATCTCGCGCGTTTCCAGGGCGCGCAGCCAGGCGGCGATTTGCGGATCGGCCATGGCGTCGTGGACGAAATGATGGCCCAGCAGCGCGGACGGATAGGCGATGGCCGCGTGGCCGCCGTTGAGGATGCGCAGCTTCATCAGCTCGTGGCGGCTGACATCGGCCACGAATTCCGCGCCGACCTTTTCCAGCGGCGGGCGGCCCTGGGGGAAGTGATCCTCCAGCACCCACTGGCGGAACGGCTCGCAGACCACGGGGGCGGCGTCGTCGATGCCGAAGCGGTCGCGGACCAGGGCGCGTTCGCGGTGGGACGTGGCGGGGGTGATGCAATCGACCATGGAATTGGGGAAGGCGACCTTCTGGCGGACCCATTGCGCCAGCGAAGGGTCCGAGAGTTGCGCCAGCTCCGTCACCGTGCGCGCGCAGACATGGCCGTTTTCGGGCAGGTTGTCGCAGGACAGCACCGTGAATGGCTCGGCCCCCGCATCCCGGCGCTGCCGCAGCGCGGCCAGGATCATGCCGAAGACCGTGCGCGGCGCATCGGGGTTGGCCGCGTCATGGGCGATGTCCGGGTGGGCCGCGTCAAAGCCGTCGGTCTTGGCATCGACGTAGTATCCGCCCTCGGTGATGGTCAGCGACACGATGCGGATCGCCGGGTCGGCCATGGCCGCGATCACCGCCTGCGGATCCACGGGGACGAAATCGACCATCGACCCGATCACCCGCGCATTCAGCCCGTTTGGGTCCAGTTCGACCACCGTGGTCAGCCAGTCCTGCGCGGCCAGCCTGTCGCGCATGGTGGCATCGCCCGGACGCACGCCCGCGCCGATCAGCGCCCAGTCGTGGCCCTCGCCCGCCTCGAACAGCTGGTCCAGATACCAGGCCATGTGCGCGCGGTGGAAGTTGCCCACGCCGATATGGACGATGCCGGGGCGCAGGGCGGCGCGGTCGTATCCGGGGCGGCCCACGGTCTCGGGCAGTTGGGACAGCGCGGATGCGTTCAACGAAACGGCCATGGCCGAACCTTTCTTCTGGGGGACGAGCCTCAGCTCATCCAGTTGCCGCCATCGACGTTGTAGGTCTGGGCGACGATGTAATCGGCTTCCGAGGATGCCAGGAAGATCGCCATGCCGGTCAGGTCGGCGGCGGTGCCCATGCGGCCGAAGGGCACGGCTTCGCCCACCTCGCGCTTCTTCTGGCCGGGGGCCTTGCCCTCGTATTTGGCGAAGAACGCGTCCACGCCGTCCCAATGCTCGCCATCCACCACGCCCGGCGCGATGGCGTTGACGTTGATGCCGTGGGCGATCAGGTTCAGGCCCGCCGATTGGGTCAGGCTGATGACGCCGGCCTTGCTGGCGCAATAGACGGCGACCAGCGCCTCGCCCCGCCGCCCGGCCTGCGAGGCCATGTTGATGATCTTGCCGCCCTGGCCCCGCGCGATCATGCCGCGCGCGACGGCCTGCATGGTGAACAGCGTGCCCGCGACGTTGACGGCGAAGATCCGGTCGTAATCGGCGCGGGTGATGTCCGCGATGGGGGCGGCGCTGAACAGGGCGGCGTTGTTCACCAGGATGTCGATGCCGCCGAAGGCCCCTTCGACCTCGGCCACGCAGGCGTCGATGGAGGCCTGGTCGGTCACGTCCAGCCGCACGGCGATGGCGCCTTGGCCCAGGGCATCCGCCGCCTGCCGGGCCGCGTCGATGTTGATGTCGCCAAGGGCAACCCGGGCACCCTCGGCCAGATAGGCGCGGGCGAATTCCAGCCCGATGCCGCGCGCGGCGCCGGTGATCAGCGCGCGCTTGCCGTCCAGTCGTTGCATCAGATGCGGTCTCCGTTCGTGTCGAATTTATGGATCTTCCCCTCGTCCGGCGTCAGCCAGACGGTGTCGCCGTGGCGCAGCCCCACCTCTCCGCCAGACCGGACGGTGACGGTTTCCGCCAGGCCGGTGCCTTCGACATAGAAGAAGCTGTCGGACCCCAGGTGTTCGCTGACCCCCACGCGGCCCTGCCACTTGCCGGTCGTGGCCGAGATGCGGATGTGTTCGGGCCGCACGCCGATGGTCTGGGCGCCGTAGTCCGCCGCAACCGCGCCGGTGAACAGGTTCATGCGCGGGCTGCCGATGAAGCCCGCCACGAAGACGTTCTTCGGCGCGTGATACAGATCCAGCGGCGATCCCACCTGCTCGATCCGGCCCGCCTGCAACACCACGATCTTGTCGGCCATGGTCATGGCCTCGACCTGATCATGGGTGACATAGATCATCGTGGTCTTGAGACGGTTGTGCAACTCGCTGATCTCCAGCCGCATCCCCACGCGCAACGCGGCATCCAGATTGGACAGCGGCTCGTCGAACAGGAAGGCCGAGGGTTCCCGCACGATGGCCCGGCCGATGGCCACCCGCTGGCGCTGGCCGCCCGACAGTTGCCCGGGGCGGCGGTCGAGGTAGCTGGTCAGGTTCAGCGCCTTGGCCGCGGCCTCGATCCGGCGGTCCTGTTCCGGTTTGGGCATCCCCGCCATCTTCATCGGAAAGGCGATGTTCTTCCTGACCGACATGTGCGGATAGAGCGCATAGGACTGGAACACCATCGCCAGCCCGCGTTTCGCAGGCGAGGCATCGGTCGCGTCCTTCCCGTCGATCAGGATGCGCCCGCCGCTCACGTCCTCCAGCCCTGCGATCAGGCGCAGAAGGGTGGACTTGCCGCAGCCCGAGGGGCCGACGAAGACCACGAACTCTCCGTCCTCGATGGTCAGGTCCAGGGGCGGGATCACCTCGACCTCGCCGAACCGCTTGGCCACGCCTTGCAGGGTTATCTGTCCCATGTCTTTCCCCTTATTTCACGGCGCCGAAGGTCAGGCCTCGGACCAGTTGTTTCTGGCTGAACCAGCCCAAGACCAGGATCGGCGCGATGGCCATCACCGACGCCGCCGACAGCTTGGCCCAGAACAGCCCCTGCGGGCTGCTGAACGACGCGATGAAGGCCGACAAGGGCGCGGCCTTGGTGGTGGTCAGCTGGATCGTCCAGAAGGCCTCGTTCCAGGCCAGGATGATGTTCAGAAGAAGCGTCGAGGCGATGCCGGGGATCGCCATGGGCGTCAGCACATACAGGATCTCGTCGCGCAAGGACGCCCCGTCCATCCGCGCGGCCTCCAGGATCTCGCCCGGGATCTCGCGGAAATAGGTATACAGCATCCAGACCACGATCGGCAGGTTGATGAGCATCAAGAGGATCGTCAGCCCGATGCGGGTGTCCATCAGCCCGGTGCGCAGGAAGATCAGGTAGATCGGCACCAGCACGGCCACGGCGGGCATCATCTTGGTGGACAGCATCCACATCAGGATGTCCTTGGTCCGCTTCGTGGGCGAGAAGGCCATCGCCCAGGCCGCCGGGATCGCCACGACCAGCGCCAGCAACGTCGATCCGACCGACAGGATGACCGAGTTCATGAAGGGCCGCCAATAGTTGTTCTGGCTTTGCACCGTCTGATAGCTTTCCAGCGTGAAGGACGGGATCAGGTCGAAGCCCGCGATGGCCTCCTGTTCCGATTTCAGGCTGGTGATGATGGTGTAAAGGATCGGAAAGAAGATCAGCAGGGCCACGGCCCAGGCCGCGATGGTCCAGCCGATCCTGGCGTTCCGGGTGACTGCGCGTGCCATGTGTTCCCCCTCAGTCCAGGTTCCGGCCGACGGCGCGCATCAGGAAGATGGCGACCAGGTTGGCCAGGATGACGGCGATGATGCCCCCCGCTGCAGCACCCCCGATGTCGAAGTTCAGCCGCGCGGCGCGATAGATCAGGAAGGTCAGGTTGGTCGAGGCCGTGCCCGGACCGCCATTGGTCGTGACCAGGATTTCCGCATAGATGCCCAGCAGGAAGATCGTCTGGATCAGGATCACCACCGTGATCGCGCGGGCCATGTGCGGCAGCACCAGATAGAAAAACCGGCTGTAGGCGGGCGCGCCGTCCATCTCGGCCGCTTCCATCTGTTCGGTGTCCAGCGATTGCAGCGATGTCAGCAGGATCAGCGTGGCGAAGGGCAGCCATTGCCAGGCCACGATCAGGATGATCGAGGTCAGCGGATATTGCGCGAACCAGTCCACCGGCTGCACGCCGAAAAACCGCGCGACATCCGCCAGCACCCCGTAACTCGGGTGCATGATCATGTTCTTCCAGATCAGCGCGGCCACCGGCGGCATCACGAAAAAGGGGCTGATCACCAGGATCCGCACGATCCCCTGCCCCCAGATCGGCTTGTCGATCAGCATGGCGATGAAGGTGCCGCCGACCACGGTGATGAACAGCACGCCCAGCACCAGCACCAGCGTGTTCCGGATCGATTCCAGGAACGCGGGATCGGTGTAGAAATACTGGTAATTGAACCACCCCGCCCAACTGGTCATGCCGGGGTTCAGCATGTTGTAGTTCAGGAACGAGTAATACAGCGTCATGCACAGCGGCACGATCATCCACACGAACAGCAGGATGATGGCGGGCGCGCGCATCAGACGGGCAAGCCCTTGGGTCTGGCGGGTGGCCATGGCGGAAATCTCCCTTGGCGACACGGGGGCGCGTTCAGGCCCCGAGGAACACCGCCCGGCGGAGGGAACCGGGCGGTGCCGAACGGTAACGATTCGACTCGTTACTTGATGTAACCCGCGCGCGTCATTTCGCGCAGGGTCGTGCTCTGGGCGCCGGCCAGCGCGTCATCCGCCGACATCTGCCCGGCCAAGGCTGCCGAGAACTGCTGGCCCACCGCCGTGCCGATGCCCTGGAATTCGGGGATCGCCACGAACTGCCCGCCCGTATAGGGGATGTCCTGGACCGAGGCCTTCTGCGTGTTCGCGGAATTGATCGCCGTCAGGGTCATCGCCGCGAAGGGCGCCTCCTTCTGGTAGTCCGCGTTCTCATACAGCGAGGTCCGCGTGCCCGGAGGCGCCGCGCGCCAGCCTTCCTTGCTGGCGACCAGTTCCGTGTATCCCTTGGACGTGGCCCAGGCGATGAAGGTCTTGGCCGCGTTCTGCGCGTCCGAGGATGTCGGGATCGCCAGGTTCCAGGCCCACAGCCAGTTGCCGTGGTTGTCCACGCCGTCCTTGTTGGGGAACTGCGCGAAGCCCACCTTGTCCGCCACGGTCGAGTTCTTGGGGTCGGTCACGAAGCTGGCGGCCACCGTCGCGTCGATCCAGATGCCGCAGCGGCCCTGCTGGAACAGGGCCAGGTTCTCGTTGAAGCCGTTGGACGAGGCGCCGGGGGGACCGTATTCGTTCATCATCGTCAGATAGTCGGTCAGCGTGGCCTTCCATTCGGCGCTGTCGAACTGCGGCTTCCAGTCGGCGTCGAACCAGCGCGCGCCATAGCTGTTGGACATGGCGGTCAGGAAGGCCATGTTCTCGCCCCAGCCGGGCTTGCCGCGCAGGCAGATGCCGTATTGTTCGGCTGACTTGTCGGTCATGGCCTTGGCGGCGGTCATGATGTCGGTCCAGGTCGGGCTTTCGGGAATGGTGACGCCCGCGGCCTGGGCCAGGTCGGTGCGATACATCACCATGGCCGATTCGGCATAGAAGGGCGCGGCATACAGCTTGCCATCCACCGACAGCGCGTCGCGCACGGCGGGGATCAGGTCATCGACGGCGTAGGCGTCGTCGAATTCCAGCGGCACCAGCCAGTTCTGCTTGGCCCAGATCGGAACCTCGTAGGTGCCGATGGTCATGATGTCGTACTGGCCGCCCTGGTTGGCGATGTCGGTGGTCACGTTCTGGCGCAGGATGTTTTCCTCCAGCGTCACCCATTCGACCGTGATGCCGGGATTCGCGGCGGTGAATTCGCCGGTCAGGCCCTGCATCCGGATCATGTCGCCGTTGTTCACGGTGGCGATGGTCAGGGTCACGTTGTCCTGCGCGGCACCGATGCCGGCGGTGGCGCACAGCGCCGTCGCACCCAACAGGGCGCGAAGAGTGGTGTTCATGCTATCCTCCCTCGTCGTTTGGGCATTTGCCATGGCGACGGGCAAATACTCACAAAGCTGCCGGCTTCTGTCAATCGGCAAAGTTTGACATGGAACACCAATCCGCCAAAGCGGCGAATTTCCTGTCTGCAAAGGGGGATGGCGGCCCTAGAGGGCCAGCAGACGCTCGGCCGTGGCTTCCGAGGTGATCAGGCCGTTGACCAGATGCCCCACAAGGGCGGCCCGGATCGCGGGCAGCTTCGCCTCGCCCGTGGCCACCGCGATCACGGGGCGTTCGGCGGCGCGCGGCAGCGGGGCGGACGCCACGCGGGCGTTGAAGGCGCAGTCGATCACCCGGCCCTCGCGGTCATAGACCCAGCTGGTGATTTCCCCCACGGCGCCCAGGGCGGCCAGTTCGTCCATCTCGGCGGCGCTGACGAAGCCGTCCACGAACAAGGGCGCGCTGCGGTCCATCTGGCCGATGCCCACCAGCGACAGATGCGCCTGTTCGCACAGGCGGATGGTGTTGCGCACGGCGTCCTGCCCGCGCATGGCGGCCAGCTCGGCAGGGTCGCGCGCCAGCACCGGCAGGGGATACGGGTAATGGGGCGCGCCGATCCGTTCGGCCAGGCTGATCGTCGCGTTATAGGGCGAGGCCGACCCGTCCTGCATCATGTTCCCCAGGCGGGACACGACGACATGCTGCGGGCAGGACATGCGCGGCAATTGCTCCACCGTTGCCTTCAGCGCCCGGCCCGTGCCCAGGCTGACGATCCGCCGGTCCGGCGACTTGAGGGTCCTTTCCAGTTCCGCCGCCGCGGCGATCGCCACGCCGGTCAGCAGACCGGGCGCGTCGGGGTCCGAGGGCACGATTTCGCAGGACATCAGCCCGAATCGATCCGACAACGCGCCTGCCAGGTCCATGCAGCGCGCGATGGGATGATCCACCCGGACCTTGATCAGCTTTTCACTAACCGCCATCGCCACCAGCCGCTGCGCCGACTGGCGGCTGACGCCCAGCTTGCGCGCGATCTCGTCCTGGGTGTTGCCCGCCACGTAATACAGCCAGCCCGCCCGCGCCGCATCGTCCAGTCGCACCGCCTCGGGGGAAAAACGGGTGGCGTTCACGGGATGCGGACTCCTTGCTGAAGATCAGCCAACAGTTGAGAGAATCCGCCCCAATTGTCAAAGGACCGGATGCCGGGCGGCAGGCGCACCGGCTCGGCCCCGCGCAGATGCGCGCCGCCCGCGTAATGCAGGACAGGCATCCCCGCCGCCAGACCCGCGGCGATGCCGGGGCTGCTGTCCTCGATCACCAAGGTGTTTTCGGGCGCGCAGCCCATGCGGTCGGCGGCCAGCAGGAACAGATCGGGCGCGGGCTTGCCGTGGCGGACAAGGCTTGCGGTAAAGACGCGGCCCGCGAAACGGTCGGCCAGGCCCAGCACCTCCAGCGTCCGCCCGGCGCGTTCGGGGCTGGACGAGGTGGCGATGCAGGCGGGCACCGCCAAGGCGTCCAGCATCGCCATGAAGCCGGGCGTCGGTCCCAGTTCCGCCGCAAAGCGGTCCAGCAGGCGGGCGCGGTAATCGGCCTCGAACCGGTCGGGCAAGGGTTGTCCGAACCGCTCGCGGATCGTCTGCGCGACGGTCGGGAAGCTGCGGCCCAGGAAATCGCGGCGCACGTCGGCGGGGGTCATGACAATCCCCAGACCCGCCAACTGGTCGATCAGGACCGAGGCCGACAGGACCTCGCTGTCGGCGATCACGCCGTCGCAATCGAAGATGATCAGCTTGATCGGCACCGCTGGCCCTCCTTCCCTCACCCTGAGGTAAACCGACCCGAAAGCACAAGTGCAACCCGCCTCCGATTGTGGCAGGACGGGCGTGCCCCATGCCCGAAGGTCTTCATGCGCGCCGTCCTGATCACCCCGCCCCTGCCCAGCCACCTGCGCGCCTTCGAGGCGCTGGCCCGGGAACTGACCCGCCGGGGGCACGAGGCGATCTTCCTGACCGAACCTGGCGTAGCCCTGCAAGGCGGCGCGGCGCAAGTGACCCTGCCCGGCCCCCCGGCCCGCCCGCAGCCCCGCCGCCTGCTGGCCGAGATCGTGGCGGGCGCGCGCCGCACCGACCGCCTGTGCCGCGACGGCCTGCCCGTCCTGCGCGCGCTTGCCCCCGACCTGATCCTGGGCGACCAGATGGAGCCTGCATCCGGCCTGCTGGCGCGCGCCCTTGGGGTGCCGCTGGTCTCGGTCGCCTGCGCGGTGCCCATGGACCCGGAACCGGGGATCCCCCTGCCCTTCCTGGGCTGGCCGCATGACACCACCGCCCAGGGCCTGCGCCGCAATGCCGGGGGCGAGCGGGTGGCCGACCTGCTGATGCTGCCGCAGTCGCGGGTGATTCGCCGCTGGGCGCAGGCCTGGAACCTTGGCGATCTGCGGCGCTTGCAGGACTGCCTGTCGCCCCGCCTGGCGCTGTCGCAGACCGTGCTGGGCTTCGACTATCCCCGCCCGGTGAATGGCGCCCATATCGCCCCCCTCGGCCCCTTCCGGCGCGGGCAGGCGGCGCAGGACTTTCCGCCCGACATCCGGCCGGACGGGACAAGGCCCTTTGTCTATGTCTCGCTTGGCACGCTGCAAGGCCATCGCGCGGGGCTGCTGTCGCGCATCGCGGCTGCCTGCCGGCAGGCCGGGGCGCAGGTGCTGGTCTCCCATGCCGGATGCCTGTCCGAGGATCGGGCGCGCGCGATCCCCGCCGACTGGGTCCGCCCCTTCGTGCCGCAGCAGGCGGTGCTGGAGCGCGCGGATCTGTGCGTGACCCATGCCGGGCTGAACACGGCGCTGGAATGCCTGATGGCGGGCGTGCCGATGCTGGCCGTGCCGCTGACCCATGACCAGCCGGGCGTGGCCGCGCGCATCGCGCAGTGCGGCGCGGGGCTGCGGCTGCAACCCTGGCAGCGCAGCCCGGCGCGGATCAGGGAGGCAGTGGCGCGCCTGCTCTCCGGCCCCCGCTTTCGCGACACTGCGCGCAGCTTTGCCGCACAGGCCGACGACTGGCCCGGCGCGGCGGGCGCGGT
The DNA here is from genome assembly GCF_009708075.1 of Paracoccus lichenicola. Lineage (GTDB taxonomy): Bacteria > Pseudomonadota > Alphaproteobacteria > Rhodobacterales > Rhodobacteraceae > Paracoccus > Paracoccus lichenicola. The sequence continues at coordinate 181,465 of NZ_WMBT01000001.1, forward strand.
GGACAGGATCGAGGCGCGGGTCAGCCCCCCAACGCGCGCCACAGGGTGATCAGGAAACCGTCGCCGATGCCGATCGACAACAGGATCTCTGCCGCGACGGCGATCACGGCCACCACCCATCCCGCCAGCGGCAGGGCCAGCATCGCGCCCAGCGTGGCGACCAGCGTGTCCGCCACCGAATTGACGATGCTGTCGCCGCCATAGGCCAGCGGATCGCCTGCGGAATAACCGAACAGGGCGATGCTGGCGGGCAGGTTCTCGGCCACTTCCCAGATCGTGCTGCTGACGATCACCGCCGCCAGCAGCGTCCACAAGGGCCAGTCGGGCCGCTTCCACCGGACCAGCTTGACCAGCACCGCGCCGAAGATCAGGTGCAGCAGGCTGTAGGGATCCAGCATCGTGCGCGAATTCAGCCGCACATCGCCGGGCAAGGCCCAGACCTGCGAACAATCGCAGCCCAGGGGCCGTTGCAGGACCGCCAGGAAGGCCAGCTTGACAGCCAGCGCCAGGACGATGAACAAGGCGGCCTGCCGGCCCCGTCCGCGCAGGCGCGGCAAACCGCTTGCAACCGGCAGCGGGGTGTCAGATCGTCGCGGCAAGGGCGGGGTGGCGGAACGGTGTTCGTCTTTCATCGTTGCCACGATAAGGGCGCCGTTCGCTATGACAAGGGGCCACAAGATCAACGGGATATGACAGCGCATTCCCCTGACATCGTGATCGCGGGCGGGGGCCTTTCCGCCTCTCTGGCGGCGCTGCGGCTTGCGCCTGCGGGCCGCGTGCTGCTGGTCGATGCCAAGCCCGATCCGCTGGCGGGGCATACCTGGTCCTTCCACGATGGCGACCTGGACGCATCGCAGCGGGCCTGGCTGGCCCCGGCGATCCGGCGGACCTGGGACGGGCAGGACGTGCGCTTTCCCGGATACGGGCGGCAATTGCGGGCGGGCTATGCCTCGTTGGACGCGGACAGCCTGGGCGCGGCGTTGCAGCGGTTGCCGAACGTGACGACGCTGCAGGCCCGGATGGCGGCGATGGACGGACGCAGCCTCACCCTGTCCGACGGGGGGCGGATCGAGGCGCGCCTGGCCATCGACGCGCGGGGCTTCCGTCCCCATCCGGCGGTCGAGGTGCGCTTCCAGAAGTTCCTGGGCCAGGAACTGCGGCTGACCGCCCCGCATGGCCTGACGCGGCCCGTCATCATGGACGCCACCGTGCCGCAGCAGGACGGCTATCGCTTCTTCTACCTGCTGCCCTTCGACGACACGCGCCTGCTGGTCGAGGATACCTATTATTCCGACGCGGCCCACCTGTCGGCGGACCGCCAGCGCGCGGACATCGCGGATTATGCCGCGGCCCGGGGCTGGCAGGTCGCCGCCGTCGTGCGCGAGGAAACCGGCGTCCTGCCGATCACCCTGCGCCTGGATGCCGACGCCTTCTGGAAATCCCTGCCCCCCGGCGTCCCGGCCATCGGGCTGCGCGCCCTGCGCTTTCACCCGCTGACGGGCTACAGCCTGCCCCATGCGGTGCGCAGCGCCGATCTGGTGGCGCGGCATTGGCAGCAAGGTCCCTGGGCGCTCGCCAAGGCCCTGCGCCGCGATTCGCTGGCGGATGCCCGGGCGCAGGGCTTTTACCGCCTGCTGTCGCGGATGCTGTTCGAGGCCGCCGCCCCCGACGAACGCCGCCGCGTGATGGAGCGGTTCTATCGCCTGCCCGAACCCCTGATCGAACGCCTGTATGCAGGCCGCAGCACCCTGGCCGACAAGGCCCGCATCCTGACCGGGCGGCCGCCCGTGCCGGTCGCCAAGGCGCTGCGCTGCCTGCCCGGAACCCTGAAGGAACGACCTGCATGACCACTTCCCCCCGCAAGACCGCCGCCGTGATCGGTGCTGGCCTCGGCGGCCTTGCACTGGCCATCCGCCTGCAAAGCAAGGGGATCGCCACCACCGTCTTTGAAAAGCGCGACAAGCCGGGCGGCCGCGCCTATGTCTATCACGACGCGGGCTTCACCTTCGATGCGGGTCCCACGGTCATCACCGACCCGGATTGCCTCAAGAAGCTGTGGCGCCTGTCGGGCCGCGACATGGCCGAACATGTGACCCTGCTGCCGGTCGATCCCTTCTATCGCCTGTGCTGGGAGGACGGCACCGTCTTCGATTACGCCGACGACCAGGACGCGATCGAGGCGCAGATCCGCAAGATCAACCCGCCCGACGTGGAAGGCTATCGCCGCTTCCTGGCCTATTCGCGCGATGTCTATCGCGAGGGGTACGAGAAGCTGGGCAGCGTGCCCTTCCTGCATTTTTCGGACATGATCCGCGCCGCCCCGCAACTGGCGCGGTTGCAGGCCTGGCGGTCGGTTCATTCCATGGTCGCGCGGCATATCAAGGACGAACACCTGCGCCAGGCCTTCAGCTTTCACACGCTGCTGGTGGGCGGCAACCCGTTTTCCACATCATCCATCTATGCGCTGATCCATGCGCTGGAACGCCAGGGCGGCGTCTGGTTCGCCAAGGGCGGCACGGGCGCGCTGGTCGCGGGCATGGTGCGGCTGTTCCGGGAACTGGGCGGGACCATCCACCTGAACGCCCCGGTGGACCGGATCGAGACCGAAGGCAACCGCGCCACCGCCATCCACGCCATGGGCGCGCGCCACGCCTTCGACATGATCGCCAGCAATGCCGACGTGGTCCACACCTATCGCACCCTGCTGGGCGATCCCAAGGGCGACAAGCTGGCCGCCAAGCGCCATTCCATGTCGCTGTTCGTGATCTATTTCGGCCTGCGGGGCTTGCGCCCCGACCTGCGCCACCACATGGTCCTGTTCGGCCCGCGATACCGCGAGCTGATCGGCCAGATCTTCAAGGGCAAGACGCTGGCAGACGACTTCTCGCTGTATCTGCACGCGCCGTCGGTCACGGACCCGGATCTGGCGCCCGAGGGGTGCAGCGCCTATTACGTCCTGGCCCCCGTGCCGCATCTGGGCACGGTGGATCCCGACTGGGAACGCACCGCGCCGATCTATCGCGACCGGATCCTCGATTACCTGGAGGCGCGCTATATCCCCAACCTGCGGCGCGACCTGATGACGGTGCGGCATTTCACGCCGCTGGATTTCCGGTCGGAACTGAACGCGCATCTGGGTTCCGCCTTTTCCATCGAGCCGATCCTGACCCAAAGCGCCTGGTTCCGCCCCCACAACCGCGACGAGCGGCTAGAGAACCTGTATATCGTCGGCGCGGGCACCCATCCCGGCGCGGGCATCCCCGGCGTGGTCGGATCGGCCGAGGCCACCGCCTCGCTGATGATCGGGGAACGGGCATGAGCGACGCGACCCTGGACCAGGCCCGGCAATCCATCGCCGTGGGGTCGAAAAGCTTTGCTATGGCCTCGCGCTTCCTGCCCGCGGGGATGCACGAGGATTGCGTGATGCTTTACGCCTGGTGCCGCCACGCCGACGACGTGATCGACGGGCAAGAGGCGGGGTTTGCCACGGGCGTTGCCCAAGACCCCGCCGCCCGGCTGGCCGAATTACGCGACCTGACGCACCGCGCCTTGCGGGGCGATGCGGCGGCGCCGGTTTATGCGGGGCTGGCGCGCGTGGTCGCGGCACGCGACATCCCGCACCGGCATGTCGATGAACTGCTGGACGGCTTCGCGATGGACGTGGAGGGACGCGTGTATCACACCCTGGGCGACCTGCTGGATTACTGCTATCACGTCGCGGGCGTGGTGGGCGTGATGATGGCGCGGATCATGGGCGTGCGGGATGAAGCCGTGCTGGACCGCGCCAGCGACCTGGGACTGGCCTTCCAGTTGACCAACATCGCCCGCGACGTGATCGACGACGCCCGGATCGGCCGGACCTATCTGCCGCGCGACCTGCTGGGGGCCGAGGGGATCACGACAGTTGACCCCGACGACCCGGGCCAGCGCGCCGCCCTGCACCGCGTGGCCCTGCGCCTGCTGGACGAGGCCGAGGTTTACTACCGCAGCGCCGACATGGGTATCGCAGCCCTGCCCCGCCGCCCGGCCCTGGCCATTACGGCCGCCCGCAACATCTATCGCCAGATCGGCGTCAAGCTGCGCGCGCAGGGACCGGATGCCTGGAGCGGGCGGCTGTCCACCACCAAGGGCGAAAAGATGCGGCTGGCCGCAAGGGCCGTGGGATCGACGATCCTAAGCCCACGGCGGCGCGTTGTCCCCGTCAGCCGGGTCGGTCTTTACGTCCGGCCTTAAGGCAGGCTTATTCCGGTCCGGTTGCCTGAACAGCGTCGGCACCGGCGGGGCGCCAGCCCCGTCACCGCGCGGCCCCCGCCTTGGGCGCGGCCTGCGGCACGCGGTCCAGCATGGGGGTGAAGATCGCGTCGATCATGCAGCGGAAGGGATCGGGGGACAGGCCCGCGCCGACCAGCGCCTCGTCGGCGCTTGCCAGCAGCGCACGGCAGCGGCGCAGCGCCTCGTCGGCGCCATAGACGGCCAGATAGGTTTCCTTGCCCACGTCCTTTTGGCAATCCTTGCCGGTGGCGGCGCTGTCGGACAGCATGTCGATCAGGTCGTCGGCGATCTGGAAGGCCTGGCCCAGATCCTCGCCAAAGCGGCGCAGCAGGCTGCGCTTGCCGTCCTCGCGCCCGCCCAGGATCGCCCCGGCCTCGACCGCCGCGCACAGCAGCGCGCCGGTCTTCAGCGCATTGATGCGGGTGATCCGGTCCAGCGCGTCGTCCGCCCCGTCCGCATCGGAAAACCCGTTCAGATCCAGTTCCTGCCCCGCGACCAGCCCTTGCCAGCCCATCACGCCCGACAGGATCGAGACCAGCGCCCCCCGCTGCCCGTCGTCCATCCCGTTCAGGCCATTGGCGATCGAGATGGCGTGGTTCAGCAGCCCGATCGCGGTCAGGATCGCCGTCGCCTCGCCGAACCGGGCATGGGTCGTGGGCCTGCCCCGGCGCAGCAGGGCGTTGTCCATGGAGGGCAGGTCGTCCACGATCAGGGACGCGGTATGGACCATCTCCAGCGCGACGGCCATGTCCAATACGGCATCGCCGTCGGCGGCGTCGCCCGCCACCAGATGCAGCAGATAGGGCCGCAGCCGCTTGCCGCTGCCCATGGCGTCGCGCGCGGCCTCGACCAGGCGGGCGGGGGCGGGGGACAGTTGCGACAGGTGGTGCGCGATGCGCAGGTCAAGCTGGCGCACGAAGCCCGCCTGTGCATCCGGGTGCCTAGCTGCGGCGTTCACCTTGTCTAATGCCTGCTGGTGCATGAGACTGGTCCTTCAAGGCTGGCGTTGCGGCCCGACAGGGACAACGCGAAACGACAAGGGCTGCCGCAGATGACCCACCCCGATCCGTCACTTGGGAAAGACGATGTTTCCGATCTCACACTCACCTCACGCAAGGAACAGCATCTGGATGTCGTGCTTGCCGGGCAGGCAGGCGCGACGGTAACGACCGGGCTGGAGTCGGTCGTATTCGAACACGTCGCCCTTCCCGAAGTTTCGTGGCACGACGTGGATTTGTCCACCGATTTTCTGGGGCACCGGATCAACGCTCCCGTGATGATCGGGTCGATGACCGGCGGCCCAAGCCGCGCGGGCGCGATCAACCGCACGCTGGCGCAGGTCTGCCAGCGGTTGCGCCTGCCCCTGGCGGTCGGATCGCAGCGCGTGATGATCGAGGGGGGCGGCGACGCCGGGCTGGACCGCAGCCTGCGCCGCCTCGCCCCCGACATCCCGATCCTGGCCAATTTCGGCGCGGCGCAGCTGAACCGGGGATTTGGCCGCGACCAGGCCCTGCGCGCGGTCGAGGCCATCGGCGCGAACGCCCTGATCCTGCACCTGAACCCCTTGCAAGAGGCCGTCCAGGCCGAGGGCGACCGCGACTGGCGGGGCCTGACGGCCAAGATCGGCGCCCTGGCCCGCGCGTTGCCGGTGCCCGTGGTGGTGAAGGAGGTCGGCGCGGGCCTCTCCGCCACCGTCGTCGCCCGCCTGGCCGCCGAGGGCGTGACGGTGTTCGACGTGGCTGGCGCAGGCGGCACCGACTGGGCGCGGGTCGAGGCCGCGCGGGCGCCCGACCGTTCCGCCGCGCAGGTGGCCGCCTGCTTTGCCGGGTGGGGCATCCCCACGGCGCAGGCCATCCGGGGCGCGCGGCAGGCGGCGCCCCAGGCCACGATCATCGGTTCGGGCGGCATCGTCACGGGGCTGGACGCGGCCCGGGCGATCCGGCTGGGGGCGGATCTGGTGTCGCTGGCGGGGGCGGTCCTGGCCTCGGCCCTGGATGGTGCCGAGGCGCTGGAGCGGCAACTGGACGTGGTGCTGCAACAGTTGCGCACGGCGTGCTTCTGCACCGGCAGCGCCGATCTGGCCGCCCTGCGGCGCGCGGCCCTGATCACCCGCGACCCGGCCACATCCGCGACCATACCCCGTCCCGCCGGATAAGCGCGTGCTGCAGGGCGGCCCCGACATGGACCGCCAGCACCGCGATCAGCAGAAAGGCCGCGGCCTGATGAAGGGCCGAGGCGGCATCGGCTAGGGGTTCCGACTTGCCGATCCAGGGGCCAAGGCCCAGCCTGTCCAGAAGCTCGATGGGATAGCCGCCCGCGCGGACGCGGACGAATCCGCTGACCGGCATCACGACCAGCAGGGCATACAGCATCCCATGCGACAGCGCCGCAGCCCGCCGTTGCCACCGCGGGATGGTATCCGGCAGGGGCGGCGGGCGATGCGTCAGGCGATAGATCACCCGCACCAGGATCACCGGGATCAGCAGCGTGCCGAGGTTCTTGTGCAGGATGAACAGCGTGTCCTGCACGGGCCTTGCCAGCCCCTCCTGCACCATCACCAGCCCTGCGGGAATCATCACCAGAACGGCGACGGCCACGATCCAGTGCAGCCATCGGGCGGGCGGTCGGTAACCTGGCAGGCGGTTCGGCATCGCGTGGCTCCCTTCCGATCATGGTAGCGGATGAGTAACGATCTGAACAGGGGCGCAAATCCGCCTTGACGGATGGCGCGCCTGGCATAGGCTTTCCTCCATGCATGACCGCCAGATCCCCGCCCGCTTGCCTGTGCCGCCCGCCGCCCGCGGCATCCTTCCCATGACCCGGCGCGGCGTCATGGCCGGGCTGGCGGGCCTTGCCGCCTGCCGCAGCACCTATGCATGGGCGCAGACCCCGGTGGGCCTGCAATTGTCCTGGCTGCATTCCGTCCAGTTCGCCGGCAGCTATCTGGCGCTGCAAAACGGCTGGTGGCGGGATGCGGGGCTGGAAGTGTCGCTGCTGCAAGGCGGCCCCAACGCCCCCGTCGAACCCCCCGTGGTCGCGGGCAACGCGCTGGTGGGCATCTCGGCCGCCGACTATGCCGCCGCCGCCGTGGCGCAGGGGGCGCCCTTCAGGATCATCGGCGTGGCGATGCAGAAGAACCCCTTCGTCATCGCCTCGCTTCCTGGCAATCCGATCGACGCGCCCGCCGACCTGCCTGGCAAGCGCATCGGCATGGCGGTGGCGAACACGCCGGTCCTGCAGGCCCTGTGCCGCCTGAACGATGTCGATTTCGGGGCTGTCCAGATCGTGCCGACGCAGTATTCCGCCCAACCGCTGCTGGCGGGCGAGGTGGACGGGTTGCTGTGCTGGGAAACCGACCTGCCGGTCGCCATGGCGGTCCAGGGGATCGCGGCGCGAACGATGCTGATGGCGGATCACGGCTATGCGCTGCAGTCCCAGACCTATGTGGCCACCGACGACAGCCTGGCCAACCGCCGCAGGGAACTGGTCGCCCTGATGGCGGGCGAGGTGCGGGGGTGGAACGCCTATCGCTCTGACACCGATGCCGCGGCGGACCTGACGGTCGCGATGTTTCCCGACGCCGGGTTGGATAAGGCGGTGCAGCGGTTGCAGGCCGAACGGCAGGTGCCGCTGATGTTTTCCCCGCTGACCGACGCGCATGGCTTTGGCTGGTGGACGGACGAAGGGGTTCAGGACAACATCCGCACCCTGTCCCTGCTGGGCCGCACGGTGACGCCCGACCTGTGGGACCGATCCATCCTTGACGAAGTCCATGCCGGCTAGACCGCCTGCCCCGATCACCTGCACGGGCCTGGCCAGGATCCATGACAATGGCGTCATGGCGCTGGACCCCCTGGACCTGACCTTCGCGCCGGGCCGGACGACCGCGCTCATCGGGCCGTCGGGCTGCGGGAAATCGACGCTGCTGCGGCTGATCGCGGGGCTGGACCGGCCCACGGCGGGCGAGGTCCTGATCGCCGGGCTGCCCCCTGCCCGGCAGGCCGCGCAGGGCGCGATCGCGATGGCCTTCCAGGATCCCTCGCTGCTGCCCTGGCTGACGCTGCGCCGGAACATCGCGCTGGCCCGCAAGCTCGCGCGCCAGCCCGCCAATCCCGGGCTGGTGGATCGGCTGATCGGGCTGGTCGGGCTGGAAGGCTTTCACGAAACCCGGCCCGCCGCCCTGTCCGGCGGAATGCGCCAGCGTGCCGCCATCGCGCGCGCCCTGGTCACGCAACCCCGGGTGCTGCTGCTGGACGAACCCTTCGGCGCGGTGGACGAGCTGACCCGCCGCCAGCTGGCGCGCGACCTGCCGCCCTTGTGGCAGCCCTTGGGCACGACCACGGTTCTGGTCACGCACTCCGTGGACGAGGCCGTGCTGCTGTCGGACCGCATCCTTGTCCTGTCGCCCCGGCCCGCGCGGGTGGTGGCCGACCTGGCCGTGCCGCTGCCCCATCCACGCGCCTTGCAGGTGACCGAGACCCCGGCCTTCCGGCGCATCGCGGCGCAGGCGCTTGCGGCCCTGGCGCAAGGCGTGGCGGACAGCCCGGCGCTGGCCGCGCAATGACGGCGCTTGCCCGCCGGGCGGGATCGCCGGTCTTGCTGCTGGCCTTGTGGCAACTGGCCGCGGCGGCGACGGCGGGGCAGTTCCTGCTGGCCGGGCCGGTAGCCGTGGGCGGCTGGCTTGCGGACAATCCGGGGCTGGTCGGACGCGCGTTGTCCGCCTCGCTGGCGAATGCCGCCTGGGGGTTTTTGGCGGGCAATCTGGCCGCCATCCTCATCGCCACCGTGGCGATGCTGTGGCCGCGCGCACTGAACCTGCTGAGCGGGCTTGCGCTGGTCGTCTTTTGCCTGCCGCTGGTCGCCACCGGCCCGATCCTGCGCGTGACGATGGGTCCGGGGAACGGCCCGCAGATCGTGCTGGCGGCGCTGGCCGTCTTCTACACGACGCTGATCCCGCTGCTGGCGGGGCTGCGGGCCGCGCCCTCGGTCTGGTTCGACCTGGTGGCAAGCTATGGCCGAGGACGGCTGGCCGCGCTGATCCATGTCCGCGCCCGCGCCTCCCTGCCCTATCTGCTGGCGGGGCTTCAGATCGCCGCCCCTGCCGCTTTCCTGGGCGCCATGGTGGGCGAGTTCACGGGGGCCGAGCGTGGCCTGGGCGTGCTGACCATCCGCTTCACCCGCGACCTGAACGTGCCCGCCTTGTGGGCCGTGGCAAGCGTCGCGGCGGCGGTCTCGATCGCGGCCTATGGTGGCATCGGCGCGCTTGGCCGCCGCTTTCTGCTGGAACGCCCGCCCGTGATCCTGGCCCCGCCGCGCCTGTCGCGGGGATCGCTGGCAGGCCGCCTGCAAGGCTGCGTCCTGCTGGCGGGCGTCACGCTGGCGCTGTGGTGGGGCGGGATCGAGCTTTTCGGCCTGAACCCCTTCTTCGCCAAGCGTCCGCCCGACCTGCTGGCCGCGCTGACCCGGGCGCCGGATGCCGCCGCCACCCGGCAGGCGCTGTTGGGGGCGGCGGGCCAGACGGCGGCGCTGGTGCTGCCCGGCTATCTGGCGGGTCTGGCGTTGGGCGCGGGACTTGCGGTCACCCTGTCGCTGGCGCCCAGGTTGTCGGGGCTGGTCACGCCACTGGCTGTCGCGCTGCGGTCGGTGCCCATCGTCACCACCGCGCCGCTGGTCGTGCTGATGCTGGGCCGGGGCGCGGCGGGCACCATCGCGCTGGTCGCGCTGATGGTGTTCTTTCCGACCTTCGTGGCCTGCCAGCACGGGCTGCGGCAGGCGCCCGGGCAGATCCTCGACATCCTGCGCGGCTATGGCGCCGGTGGGCTGGCGCAGTTGATCCATGTGCGCATCCCGGCGATGCTGCCCGCCTTCTTCGCGGCGGCCCGGATGGGAGTGCCCGCCGCCATCCTGGCGGTCACGGTGGCCGAATGGCTGGCCACCGGGCGCGGGCTTGGCAACCTGATGACGCTGTCGGCCTCGCTGTCGGACTACACGATGCTGTGGCTGACGGTGGTGCTGGTCACGGGGGCATCCGTCCTGGGCCACGGGGGCATCGCCTGGATCGAGCGTCGCGTGCTGCGCCTTTACGCGCCCGAGCAGGTGGACCCTTGATCCCCCGCCCCGCCGCCTTCGCCATCCCGGGCGACATCGCCACCCTGACGGGCGGCTACATCTATGAACGCCGCCTGCTGGAGGGGCTGCGCCGGATCGGCCACGACATGGCTCATCTGCAACTGCCCGCCAGCTTTCCCGACCCCTCGGCCAGCGACATGGCGGCGGCGGTTGCGGCGCTGGCCGCGCTGCCGCCGGACCGGCCGCTGATCCTGGACGGGCTGGTCTTCGGCGCCATCGACACGGACGGCCTGGCCCGGGTCCGCGCGCCGGTCGTCGCGATGGTCCATCACCCGCTGGCCGCCGAAAGCGGGCTGGACCCGGCGCGGCGCGATCACCTGTTCCGCACCGAATGCGACAACCTGCGGCTGGCCCGGCATGTCCTGGTGCCAAGCCCGCATACCCGCCGCATCCTGGTCCAGCAATACCACGTCGCGCCCGCCCGCATCACCATCGCCCGCCCGGGGGTGGATCGTCCCCGCCTGCCTGCCGCGCCCGTTTCGCCGCCGCTGATCCTGTCGGTGGGCATCCTGCACCCGCGCAAGGGACACGACATCCTGATCGAGGCGCTGTCGCGCCTGACGGATCTTGACTGGCGGGCGGTGATCGTCGGCAACCCTTGGGACGCGGCCCATGCGCAGGCCCTGGCAAGCCAGGCCGCGGCAAGCCCCGCCGCCGCCCGCATCACGCTTGCCGGACAGGTCGCGCCCGATCTGCTGGAGCGGTTGTATGCGCAGGCCACCGTCTTTGCGCTGGCGACCCGGTACGAAGGCCACGGCCTGGTCTTCGACGAGGCCCTGGTGCGCGGCCTGCCGGTCGTCAGTTGCGACACCGGCGCGGTTCCCGACACGGTGCCCCCGCCCGCCGGCCTTCTGGTGCCGCCGGACAACGCGTCAGCCTTTGCGGGGGCGCTGCGCCGGGTTCTGGAGGATCACGCGCTGCGCGACGCCATGGCCGATGCCGCCCGGGATGCAGGACGCGATCTGCCGGGATGGGATCATGCCGCCGCTGTCGCCAGCGCGGTCCTGGCGCGCCTGCGGCCTTGAAAACGAAAGACCGCCCGCGCCGGTTCCGGCGCAGGCGGCATGGCCCGCAGGAATGCGCGGGCCGGGTCGGTTCAGGCCGCGGCGGGTTCGGCGGCGGCGTTGATGACGCTTTCGGCCAAGGCCGTCAGCTTCTCGTCGGTGGCCGATTCCTCTTGCAGCGTCTGGTCCAGAAGCGCCACCGCCTCGTCCATGCCAAGCTGCTGCGCCCAGGCCTTCAGCGTGCCATAGCGGGTGATCTCGTAATGCTCGACCGCCTGGGCCGCGGCCAGCAGGCCCGCGTCCAGGGCGGGGCTGCCCTTGAACTCCTCGGCGATGTCCTCGGCTTCCGAGATGATGCCCTCGATGGCGTCGCAGGTCTTGCCGCGCGGGCTTTTGCCGATCAGCTCGAACACCTGGGTCAGGCGCTCGACCTGGCCCTGGGTTTCTTCCTCGTGCATCTTGAACGCGGCCTTCAGATCCTCGCTTTGGGCCGCGCGCGCCATCTTGCGCAGCGATTGCAGGATCTTGCGCTCGGCGTAATAGATGTCCTTGAGCGTCTCGTGGAACAGCGTGTCCAGCGTCTTGTCGGCCATGGAAAAGCTCCTTGCTTCGTTCGTGCGCCGCGGTCGTGTTGCAGCGCGAGATGCCTTTCCAACCAATCCCGGGCGGGTCCGTTCCATCGCCCGCGCATTATGGCGAAATTTATCCGTCACGGGCCGGGCAGGCCCAGGGACAGCTGGCGTTCCTCGGCCTCGTCCTCGGATCCCAGCGACGACAGCGTGACGCCCAGCAGCCGCACGCCCTTTTCGACGGGAAACAGCGGTTGCAGCAACTGGACCGCGACGGTTTCCAGGTCGCGGGCGCCCCCGACCGGGCCGGGCAGCGTCCTGCTGCGGGTGATCTGCCGGAAATCGGCGTATTTCACCTTCAGCGTCACCGTGCGGCCGGTCAGTTGCTTGCCCTCGCAATGCCGCCAGACCTTGTCGGCCAGGGCCGCGATTTCCTGCCGCGCAAGGTCGAAGTCATGGATGTCGGTGGAAAAGGTGTCCTCGGCCCCCACCGACTTGCGGGTGCGGTGCGGCTCGACCGGGCGATGGTCGATGCCGCGCGCGATGCGGTGATACCAATCGCCCGCCTTGCCGAAGTGATGGCGCAGGAACTCGGGCGATTGGGCGCGCAGGTCGGCCCCGGTGACGATGCCCAGGCGTTCCATCTTGGCGGCGGTGGCGGGACCGATGCCGTGGAACCGCTTGACCGGCAGCGCGGCCACGAAGGCCGGGCCGCGCGCGGGGGTGATGACCGCCTGGCCGTTCGGCTTGTTCAGGTCGCTGGCGAGTTTCGCCAGGAACTTGTTGTAGGAAATCCCCGCGGACGCGTTCAGCCCCGTCACCTGCCGGATCCGGTCGCGGATCATCAGCGCGATGGTGGTGGCGAGGGGGATGCCTTGCTTGTTCCGGGTCACGTCCAGATAGGCCTCGTCCAGCGACAAGGGTTCGATCAGGTCGGTGTGTTCGGCAAAGACCTCCCGGATCTGGGCCGATACGGCGCGATACACCTCGAACCGGGGGCGGACGAAGATCAGGTCGGGACAGCGCCGTTTCGCCGTGACCGAGGGCATGGCGGACCGCACGCCAAAGGCCCGCGCCTCGTAGCTGGCGGCGGCCACAACGCCGCGCGCGGCCGACCCGCCCACGGCCACCGGCTTGCCGCGCAGGGCGGGATCGTCGCGCTGCTCGACGGATGCATAGAAGGCGTCCATGTCCACATGGATGATCTTGCGCAGGGCCGGCCCTTCCGCGCGGTCGTCGCAATCCTGGGGTTCCGCCATGGGGGCTTCCATTCTGCCATCAGCCAGCGCGCACCATCCTATCCGACCGCATTTCGGAAACAAAGGGGGAACATCACGCCCCGCCTGCAACCAGCCGCCCCGCCCGCAGTTTCCCCCTGGAACGAAAAGGAACACGCGCATGGCCTTTGGAACGCAGCCGGACAAGGATGGCAAGGTGAACGAGGGGCTGATCTATGGTCCCCCGGGCGACAGGACGGTGCACCTGTGCATCGACATGCAGCGCATGTTCGACAAGGGTTCGCCCTGGGCGGTGGAATGGCTGCGCCGGGTGCTGCCGCAGGTCTGCCAGGTGGTGGAACGCCTTCCGTCGCAGACGATCTTCACCCGCTTCATCCCGCCCGAGACGCTGGACGACGCCCCCGGCACCTGGCGTCCCTATTACGAGAAATGGCCGCAGATGCTGCGCCAGAACATCGACCCGGACTGGCTGCGGCTGCTGCCCGAACTGGAGCTGCACCTGCCCACCGCACGGATCTTCGACAAGCCGGTCTATTCGCCCTGGATGGATGGACGGCTGCACCGGATGCTGCAAGAGGAGCGGATCGACACGCTGATCATGACCGGCGGGGAAACGGATGTCTGCCTGCTGGGCGCCGTGATGGGGGCGGTCGATCTGGGCTATCGCGTGATCATCGTGTCGGACGCGCTGTGTTCATCGACCGACGAAACGCACGACGCCACGATGGAGATCTATGCCAACCGCTTCGGCCAGCAGATCGAGATGATCCAGACGGAAAAGCTGCTGGCGGCCATGGTCTAAGACGGGTGGGCCTTTCCTTGCCTCAACGGGCGGGATCAGGAAATGCACTGCATTTCCCCCGCCCGCTGCGCGACGGTGCAACCAGAAACGGTGCAGCCCCGTGACCACGAGAGGCCAGCGCCCGACCCGGTGGGCGAGAAGCGCCCGCCTGGGGCGGGGCGGGCGCTGGCCGGGCCTTTGAGGCCCGACGGTTCAGATTGCGATGTCGCGGCGTGGCGAAGGCGATGGCCTTCGCCAGTCAGCACGGCGCAGGAATAGATGGTCCTAAAGCTGCCTGCACCCCAACCGTTCGGACAACTCGCGGAACACCTGAGCGATGGCCAGTTCGGTTTCCAGCCCCTCGACGATGACGGCGCCGGGGTCTTCCTGGCCGTCATGCATGACCTGGCGTTCCGACAGCCAGTCGCACAGCGCGGCCCTGCCCTCGGCGTCCAGCAGACCGGGCAGCGCCTCGATCAGCTTGCCATAGGCGATCAGCCTGGCGTCGCCTGAATCCTGCATGGTCTCAATACCCGCCCGGGGGATCGCTGGCCGGGAAGGATTCGTCCACGGTCTCGTCCACGCGGTCCCAGGTGCGCGGGGGCGCGGACATTTCCCGGGTTCCGGCCGCACGGACATAGCGATGATCGCTTTCCTCCTCGCGGCTGGACGCGGCCTTAACGATCAGCCCCGCCACCATCATCAGCGCGCCGCCCGCTATCAGAATATCGCAGTTTCGCATGGTCTTGCTCCGATCCAGTCGGGATCAAACGACGCGGCGGGGGCAGTTGTTCCCCCTGTCCGGCCGCGGAATTTCCGGCTGATAAACAGCAAGGTGGAAACCCAACGGCCCGATGGCGGTTCTGCAAGGGCATCCCGCCCGCCGGTCGGGCGGCCATTCACCCACCAACACGAGGCCGCAGATGCGCGATTATCCCAAGCCGCCCTTTCCGAAGCAGCAGCAGGACCTGCCCGGCAGCTTCCAGAAGATGGACCCCGTGCCCGACCATGGCGAGGAAAGCTGGCGCGGCGCGAACCGGCTGGAAGGGATGAAGGCCCTGATCACCGGGGGCGACAGCGGCATCGGCCGCGCGGTCGCCATCGCCTATGCCCGCGAAGGGGCGGACGTGGCGATCGCCTATCTGGACGAGACCGATGACGCCCAGTCCACCGCGCAACTGATCCGGGACGCCGGGCGCGAATGCCTGACCTTGCCGGGCGACATCTCGGACCCCGAACACTGCCGCAGGATCGTCGCGGAAACCGCCCAGAAGTTCGGGCGCATCGACATCCTGGTCAACAACGCCGCCCATCAGGAAACCTTCGACCAGATCGAGGAGATCCCGGACGAGGAATGGCAATACACCTTTGCCACCAACATCCACGCGATGTTCTACCTGACCAAGGCCGCCGTGCCGCACATGAAGCCCGGTTCCGCGATCATCAACACGGCCTCGATCAACGCGGACAATCCCAGTCCGAACCTGCTGGCCTATGCGACGACCAAGGGCGCCATCCAGAACTTCACCATGGGCCTTGCGCAGATGCTGGCCGAACGCGGCATCCGCGCCAACGTGGTGGCCCCCGGTCCCGTCTGGACGCCCCTGATCCCCGCCAGCATGGACCCCGAGAAGGTGTCCAAGTTCGGCGAGAACTATCCGATGAAGCGCCCTGCCCAGCCGGTGGAACTCGCCTCGGCCTATGTGATGCTGGCCGAACCGATGTCCTCCTATGTCTCGGGCGCGACGATTGCCGTGACCGGCGGCAAGCCAATGATCTGAGGGGACAGGGACAGCATGACACAACATTGGGGCGGGCGCTGGTCCGACGACGGCTGGACGGCGCGGATCTGGGCACCCGATGCAAGGCAGGTCGGGCTGGTGCTTGGCGGGCAGCATCATCCGATGGAACGCCAGGGGGACGGCTTTTGGTCGATCACGGCAGCGGCACGGGAAGGGGACGAATACCTGTTCCGCATCGACGGCCAGGACATTCCCGACCCGGCCTCGCGCCTGCAGTCGGGGGACGTGCATTCCCCTTCGGTCGTGACGCGCTCCAAGCCTGCCGGGCAGACCCCTTGGCAGGGTCGGGACTGGGCCGAGGCGGTGGTCTATGAGCTGCACCTGGGCACCTTCACGCCCGAGGGGACACTGGCGGCGGCGACCGAAAGGCTGGCGGACCTGGCGGGCCTCGGCATCACCGCCATCGAGATCATGCCGGTCGGCCAATGGTCGGGCGACCGGGGATGGGGCTATGACGGCGTCTTGCCCTATGCGCTGCACCCGGCCTATGGCAGCCCCGACGACCTGCGCCGGTTCGTGGATCACGCCCATGCGCAGGGCCTGATGGTCATCCTGGATCTGGTGATGAACCATTTCGGTCCCGAAGGCGCCTATCTGCACCACGCCGCGCCCGCCTTCTTCGATGAAAGCCGCCATACCCCCTGGGGCGCGGCCATCGACTTTTCGCAACCTGCTGTCCGCGAATACTGGACCCAATGCGCGGAATACTGGATCGGGGAATACCGGCTGGACGGGCTGCGGCTGGACGCGGTCCACCAGATCACCGGTCCCGGCGCGGACAACTTCATGCGCCAGTTCGCCCAGCGGGTCCGTGCCGTCGATCCCTCCCGCGCCATCCACCTGGTCGTCGAGGATGAACGGAACGAGGCCTTCCTGCGCGAGAACGGCTATGACGCCAGCTGGAACGACGATTTCCACCACGCGGTCCATTGCGCCCTGACGGGCGAATCCGACAGCTATTACGCCAGCTTCTCGCATGATCCGGTGGGCGACCTGTCCCTGGCCCTGCAACGCGGCCATATCGAGGAAGGCCAGACCCGCCCGGGCCGGGACGAGCCGCGGGGCGAGCCTTGCGGGCACCTGCCGGTCACGGGCTTCGTCAACTCGACCCAGACCCATGACCAGGTGGGCAACCGCGCCAAGGGCGAACGGCTGCTGTCGCTGGCCGATCCCGACGGGGTGCGCGCGGCCTATGCCCTGCTGCTGGTGGCGCCCTATATCCCCATGATCTTCATGGGCGAGGAACGCGGCGCCACCACCCCCTTCCTGTTCTTCGCCGACTATACCGGCGATCTGGCCGAGGCCGTGCGCAAGGGCCGCGCCGCCGAATTCGCGGGCATCGCCAGCCTTGGCGACGAAGTGCCCGACCCCCTGTCGCTTGACACCTTCCAGCGGTCCAGGCTGGACTGGTCCGATACCGACACGGCCCGCAACTGGCTGGACCTGACGCGCCGCGCGCTGGCGTTTCGGGCGGATCATGTCGTGCCGCTGCTGAAAAGCGGACGCAGCGCCCCGGCCGAGGTCGCGCGCATCGGTGCGGCCTCGCTGACCGCCACCTGGCATTTCCACGGCGGCACGCTGAGCCTGTGGCTGAGCCTGGGCAAGGCCCAACCGGACCTGAAGCCGCCGCAGGACGCGGCCTTCTCGGTTGGCCGCGCAGGCGTTGATCCCTATGCCCTTTTTGTAACCACAAGGCCCCGATGACCCATCCCATTCCCTTGGCGACCTATCGCATCCAGCTTCGCGACGGCGTGGATTTCGCGCGCGTGACGCGCCTGCTTCCCTATCTGCGGACCCTTGGCGTCTCGCACCTTTACCTGTCGCCGATCTTCATGGCCTCGACAGGGTCCACCCATGGCTATGACATCACCGATCCCACCCGGATCGACCCCGCTCTTGGCGGGCGCGAAGGGTTCGAGGCCCTGGCCCGCGCCGCGCAGGACCAAGGCCTGGGCATCATCCTGGACATCGTGCCGAACCATACGGCCTTCACGCTGGAAAACCCCTGGCTGCTGGACGTGCTGAAGCAGGGGCAGGCCAGCCCATATGCCCGCCACTTCGACATCGACTGGCAGGCGGGTCCGCTGGTCCTGCCCTTCCTGCCCGAACCCTTCGAGAAGATGCTGGCAGACGGCGCCTTCAGCACGTCAGATGGCTTCTGGCGGTTCGGCGACGTGTCGGTCCCCCTGGCCGAGGGCAGCGCGGCCACCGGCGACCTGCGCAGCCTGCACGAGGCGCAGCACTGGCGGCTGGTGCATTACGGCCAGGAACGCGACGGCATCACCCACCGGCGGTTCTTCAACGTCACCAGCCTGATCGGGATGCGGGTCGAGGACCGGCAGGTCTTCGAGGACACCCACAGCCTGATCTTCGACCTTGTCC
Source organism: Paracoccus lichenicola (assembly GCF_009708075.1). GTDB lineage: Bacteria > Pseudomonadota > Alphaproteobacteria > Rhodobacterales > Rhodobacteraceae > Paracoccus > Paracoccus lichenicola. Next base: position 199,642 of record NZ_WMBT01000001.1, read on the forward strand.
GGTCGGGGCTGGTCCAGGGGTTGCGGGTCGATCACATCGACGGGCTGGCCGATCCGAAAACCTATCTGCAATGGCTGCACGAGGCGCTGCCCGACACGCCCGTCTGGGTGGAAAAGATCCTGGTGGGCGACGAGACCCTGCCCCCGGAATGGGAAACGGTCGGCACCACCGGATACGAGGCCGCGCGCCTGATCGCCCGGTTGCTGACCGATCCGGCGGGGATCGAGGAACTCGACACGATGTGGCGCAAGGCGACCGGCATCGGGACCGACTTCCGGGCCGAGCTTCGCCAGGCCAAGCTGGAGGTGCTGGACAACGAACTGGCCGCCGAACGGCGCCAGCTGCGCGACATGGCCGCCGCCGCCATCAAGGGATCGCCCGTGGCCGAACCGGGACCGGAATCCCTGCGCGAGGCGATCACGGCGCTGCTGGTCGCCATGCCGCGATACCGCAGCTATGTCACCGACACCGCCCGCCCCGAGGACCGCGAGCTGCTGCGCGCCGTTGCCGACGATGCCGCCCAAGGGCTGCGCAGCCGCACGGTCGTCGATCTGCTGGCCGACCTGATGCTGGACCCCCGGACGGACGAGGCGCGTGCCCTGGTCCGCCGCTTCCAGCAGGTGTCCGGCGCGCTGCTGGCCAAGGCGCAGGAGGACACGGCGGGCTTCCGCTGGACCCGCTATCTGCCCGCGAACGAGGTCGGCGCCGAACCCGATGAACCCACCGTGACGGCGGACGAGGCCAATGCCTTCCTGGACCGCCGCCGCGCGTCGGACATGACGCTGGTATCCACCCACGACACCAAGCGGTCGGGCGATTCCCGGATGCGGCTGGTGGCGATCAGCCACCTGCCCCGGGCCTTCATGGCGCTGCATGACGCGGCAGGCGCCCTGCCCTCGGCCCCGGCGGTCGAGCCTCGGTGGCGCTGGTATATCCTCCAGTCCGCCCTGGCGATCTGGAACGGCGATGCGGATGGCAGCGCGGACCGGCTGAACGGCCACATCGAAAAGGCCATGCGAGAGGCCAAGCTGACCAGCTTCTGGTCCAACCCCGACGCGGGGGCCGAGGCCGCCGCTCATGCCTTTGCCCGCGACCTGCTGGACGCCTGGCAGCGTGCGCCCGACCCTGCCCTGCAATCCCTGCTGGACCGGGGCGAGGCGCTGGCCTTCGCGCAACTGGCCTTGCAGATGCTGATGCCGGGATTCCCCGACATCTATCGCGGGGACGAAGGCGGGCTGCTGGCGCTGACCGACCCCGACAACCGCCTGCCGGTGGACTGGGACAGCCTGGCCGCAACCCCCGATGCGGATACCAAGCCGGACTGGACCCGACAGCTTCTGTCGCTGCGCCAAAGGCACGCCGATTTCCTCAAGGACGCGGACGCCCGGGTCCTCATCGACGACACCGGCATCCGGCTGATCCGCAGCGGGGGCGGCCAGCATCTAATGGTCGCGTTTTCGGCCCGGGCCGCGGCGCAGGACGGGGGCGATTTGTCGCTTGCCTTTGCGGACGGCAGCGGGGTGCGCGTGACCCTCAACCCGGTCAGGACACTGGATAATCTTTGATGAACGCCGGAACAATCCGGCGTCGCGACGGTTGCTGGAACGGGTCGGCTTCTGGCCGGCCGCGCCTCCCTTGAGAAAAGGATTGTCCCGGTGACCGACCAGCAGCCTTCGTTGTCCAGACTGACCCATCCCGATCACGGCGTCGCCACCATTCTTCTTGCAGGCGGCAAGGGCACCCGGCTGCATGACCTGACCGCCACCGAAAGCAAGCCTGCCGTGCCTTTTGCGGGGCGCAACCGGATCGTGGACTTCGCCATGGCGAACGTCGTGCGGTCCGGCCTGGACAAGCTGCTGGTGGCCACGCAATTCGCGCCCGCGACGCTGAACCACCACCTGCCCGCCCGCTGGGGCCGGCATTTCGCGCCGGGCGCGCTGCTGCTGCAGGACGGACGCGACCGCTACCTCGGGACCGCCGACGCCGTGCGCCACAACTGGCAACAGGTCCGGGACTGGCAGGCGGATCAGGTGCTGGTGCTGGCGGCGGACCATATCTACGACATGGACTATACGGGCCTGATCGCCGCGCATCGCGCATCCGGCGCCGCCGTCACCGTGGCCGTGGACGTGGTGCCCCGGGCGCAGGCCAGCGGCTTCGGGGTGATGCAGGCCGACGACAGCGGACGCATCGCGTCCTTCCTGGAAAAGCCCGCCAACCCGCCCGCCATCCCCGGAGAGCCTGACCGCGCCATGGTGTCGATGGGCATCTACGTCTTCGACAGGGCCTGGCTGGAAGGCGCGCTGTTCGGTCCCGACATCGAATCGCTGGACTTCGGGCACGAGGTCATCCCCGCCGCCGTCGCGCAGGGGCTGGCGATGGCTTACCGCCTGCCCGCCGGGCCGACGGGCCTGCCCTATTGGCGCGACGTGGGCACGCTGGACGCCCTGCGCCAGGCGCATCTGGATTTCGTGGCCGGCCAGCCGGCGCGGCTGCCGCATATCTCGCCCGCCTCGGAATGGTATCTGGGGCGCGGCAGCGTGATGATGCCCGGGGCGGCGGTCCCGCCCTCGGCCCGGCTGACCTGCGCCATCGTCGCGCCTGGCACCCGCGTCCCCCATGGCCTGGTCGCGGGCGAGGACCCGGACGAGGATGCCCGCTGGTTCCGCCGCGAAGGGCGCACGGTGCTGATCACCCAGGCCATGCTGGACCGGCGCGACGCGTTGCGCATCCCCGCGATCCTGCCCGCGCGCCAGGGCGTCGCCCTGCATCCCCGCGATGTCGCCTGATACGGATTGGACATGTACGACATGAAGCACGCCCCGACCTTCGATCACAGCGTCATGCGCCCCGACATCCTGGGGGCTGAATTCCTGGGCGAAGGCACGAACTTCGCCCTGTTCTCGGACCACGCCACGAAGGTCGAGCTTTGCCTGTTCGACGATTCCGGCCAGCAGGAACTGCACCGGCTGGAGCTGCCCGAGATGGAGGGCGGGATCTGGTTCGGCTATCTGCCCGGCGTCATGCCGGGCCAGGTCTATGGCTATCGCGTCCACGGTCCCTACGAGCCGGAGCAGGGCCACCGCTTCAACCCCAACAAGCTGCTGCTGGACCCCTATGCCCGCGAATTGCGCGGCCAGATCCAGTGGGACGACGCGCTGCACGGCTATCAGGTGGGCGAGGACGACCTGAGCTTCGACACCCGCGACAGCGCGGCCTTCATGCCCAAGGCGGTGGTGGTCGATGCCAAGTTCGATTGGGACACCGACCGCGCGATCCGCACGCCCTGGCAGAACAGCGTGATCTATGAAGCCCATGTGAAGGGGCTGACGCAAATGCATCCGGGCGTTCCCGAAGGGGATCGCGGCACCTTCCGCGGCCTTGGCAGCGACGCCGTGATCGAGCATCTGCAACGCATCGGCGCCTTGGCCATCGAATTGCTGCCGATCCATGCCTTCGCCAACGACCGCTTCCTGGGCGAAAAGGGCCTGTCGAATTACTGGGGCTATTCCACCCTGGCCTTTTTCGCCCCCCATGCCCCCTATCTGAAGTCGGGCCAGATCCGTGAGGTCAAGGAAGCGATCCGCAAGCTGCACAAGGCGGGGATCGAAGTGATCCTGGACGTGGTCTACAACCACACCGCCGAAGGCAACGAGCTGGGCCAGACCATGTCGCTGCGCGGCATCGACAACGCGTCCTATTACCTGCTGTCCCCCGACAATCCCCGCCACGGCTTCGACACCACGGGCACCGGCAACACGCTGAACGTGGCCCATCCGATGGTGCTGCGCATGGTCATGGACAGCTTGCGCTATTGGGTCGAGGCGATGCATGTGGACGGCTTCCGCTTCGATCTGGCCTCGACCCTCGGGCGCGAGACGCAGGGGTTCGAGCGCGACGGGTCGTTCTTCAACGCCATCCGCCAGGATCCGGTGCTGTCGGGCGTCAAGCTGATCGCCGAACCCTGGGACATCGGCGAGGGCGGATACCAGGTCGGCGGCTATCGCTGGCCGTTCCGCGAATGGAACGACAAGTTCCGCGACGACACCCGCGCCTTCTGGCGCCGCGATCCGGGCCTGCTGCCCGCGCTGTCCGAACGGCTGGCGGGATCGCCCGTGCAGTTCAACCACAGCCACCGGCCCGCGACATCCAGCGTCAACTTCGTCGCGGCGCATGACGGCTTCACCCTGTGGGACACGGTCAGCTACAACGACAAGCACAACGACGCCAATGGCGAGGACAACCGCGACGGCCACGACCACAACCTGTCCGACAACCTGGGGGCCGAGGGCGCGACCGACGAACCCGGCATCATCGCCGCGCGCATCCGCCGCGTCCGCGCCATGCTAGCGACCGTGCTGCTGAGCCAGGGCGTGCCGATGATCCTGGCGGGCGACGATTTCGGCAACACGCAGGACGGCAACAACAACGCCTATTGCCAGGACAACGCGATCAGCTGGCTGGAATGGGACAAGGCGCGAGAGGAGGTGCTGCTGGCCGTGCAGGCGCTGTCCGCCTTTCGCCAGGACGTGTCGCTGTCCCAATCCCGCTTCGGCGTGGCCCCCGCCGATGCGGATGACCGCCACCCGGTGATGGAATGGCTGCATCCGCGCGGCGGCGCGATGGAGGACGGGGACTGGCAGGACGGCGAATTGCGCTGCTTCGCCCTGCAGCAGGCCTTGCCTGACGGCAAGAATGTGTTGATCGTGGTCAATGCGGGCGAGGACGCGGAATTCGCCCTGCCCGAGGGCGAATGGGTGCTGCGCATCGACACCTCGGCCGACGAGGTCGCGCAGGACCGTCCCCTCAGCGGCACCGTTCCGGTGCCGTGGCAGACCGTCATGGCGCTTGTGCGGTGATCGAAAGACCGCATTCGTAAACCAGAGGAGAGAACCATGGATCAGGACCACCAGGAGCGGATCAGGCAACGCGCCCACGAGATCTGGGAAAGCGAAGGCCGCCCCGAAGGACGCGACGCCGACCATTGGACACGTGCCGAGGAAGAACTGCGCAGCCAGCTTGACGCCGACGACCAGCCTGTGGGCGATGCCGGGGCAGAACCCGGGATTGTCCAGGCGAAGACAAAAAAGCCCGCCGCCAAGCGGCCCCGAAAGGCCAAGGCGGAACCGACGCCCTATCTGAACGACGGTCCCTGACGGCCCCGTGCCGCGCTATTCGGCTGCCCGTGCTTTCTCAAGCTCGGGCAGGAAGCGGTTCGTGTAATCCTCGCGCACCAGGGGTCCGGCGAAGCGATACAGGATCCGGCCCTCGCCATCGACGATGAAGGTCTCGGGCGGGGCGGTCACGCCCCAGTCGATGGCGCCGCGTCCCTTGGGATCGGTCGCGATCGCCGCGAAGGGATCGCCGTCCTGGGTCAGGAAGGCCAGGGCATTCGCCTCGACATCGCGCAGATCGACGCCATAAACCGGCATCTGCTTGGCCAGTTCGGTCAGCGTCGGATGCTCGGCCCGGCAGGGCGGACACCAGCTGGCCCAGAAGTTCACCAGCTTGACGCCCGGCTGGCGCAGCATGTCGTCGGTCAGTTGCGTCTTGCCCGGCAGCGTCGTCTGCGGGACCGGGGGCGCCTGACGCCCCACCATGGCCGAGGGCAATTCGTTCGGATCGTCGCGCCCCATGCCCCACAGGAACATCCCCGCCAGGGCAGCAAAGGCCAGCGGCGGCAGCGCGACAAGAGGCGAAATCCTAGCCACGGTTTTCCTGCCTTTCCAGATCACGCCGCGCGCGGGCATTCGCAACCAGCGTCTGCCAGATCAACCCGCCCAGCAGCGCCAGCGACAGGCCATAGGCGCCCATAACGGCCCCGGCATATTTCCCAAGCTCGATCATGCGCGCATCTCCCTTGCCTGCAACGCGGCCAGGCGGCGCCTGCGGATTTCGGTCCGGGTGCGGACCAGCATCAGCGACAGGAACATCAGCCCGAAGCCTAGCATGGTCAGGTAAAGCGGGTATCTGTAAACCGCGCTCATCCGTTCGCCGGACTGGACGGACAGGCTCGCTCCCTGGTGCAGGCCCTGGTTCCAGAAGAACACGGCATAGCGCGACAGCAGCGCGAAGACCGAACCCACCAGGCACAGCACGCCCGTCAGGTCGGCGGCGCTGTCGGGATCCTCGACCGCCGACCACAAGGCGATGTATCCGATATAGAACAGCAGCAGGATCAGGAAGCTGGTCAGGCGCGGATCCCATTCCCACCAGGTGCCCCACATCGGCTGGCCCCAGACCGCCCCGGTGATGAGGCCGATCACCGTCATCACCGCGCCGATGGGGGCCGCGGCCTTGGCGGCCAGTGCGCTGACATGGTGGCGGCGGATCAGCCAGATCAGGCTGGCCACCAGCATCATCACCCAGATGTTGATCGCCATCATCGCGGCGGGCACATGCAGGAAGACGATCTTGACGGTGGACCCTTGCCGGTAATCCTCGGGCGTCAGGAACCCCCAGACCAGGCCCGTGACGGTGCAGACCGCCGCCCCCGCCACGGTCCATGGCAGGACGGCGCCCGATGTGCGCATGAACTTGACGGGGTTGGCGTATTCCCAGATCGACATGGTTGTTCCCTAACGCCCGCGCCCCGGCGGCTCAAGCCGCTTCACCGCAGATTGACCCGCAGCGCGGCGGCTGCGGCAAAAGGTATCACGGCCAATGTCCCCGCCGTGATGCCTGCCAGGAACAGCAGCGGCGGCATCGTGTCGCCGCCGTCCTGCCCGCGCCGGATCATCTCGGTCCCGAAGATCAGCGTCGGTATATACAGCGGCAGCACCAGCAGCGACAGAAGCAACCCTCCGCGCCGCAGGCCCACGGTGACGGCCGCGCCGAACGCGCCCAGCATCGACAGCGCGGGCGTTCCCAGCAGCAGCGACATCAGCAGCGCCGGGATGGCAGCAGCGGGCAGGTGCAGCAGGATGCCGAACAGGGGTGCCGCGACGATCAGCGGCAGGCCGGTGGTGATCCAGTGCGCCAGCGCCTTGACCGCCACCGCGCCTTCCAGCGGCAGGGGCGAGGTCGCCAGCAGGTCAAGGCTGCCATCCTCATGATCCAGCGCGAAGATGCGGTCCAGCGACAGAAGGCAGGCCAGCAGCGCGCCCAGCCACAGGATGCCCGCCGCGATCGGTTGCAACGCGCTGGTGTCGGGGCCGACGCCAAAGGGGACCAGCGCGCAGAGGATCAGGAAGAAGGCCACGCCCAGGCCGAAGCCGCCGCCCGCGCGCACGGCCAGCCGCAGGTCGCGGCGCAGAAGGGCGATCACGCGAAGGCCTCGTTGAAGCCTGCGGGGCGCGCGGTGCTGTCGGTCCGGGCGCGGAAGGGCGTCAGGTCCAGCACCCGCGCCTCCAGCCCCAGGTCGATATGGGTGGCGATCAGCGCCGCGCCGCCGCCTGCCAGATGCCCGCGCACGGTGTCGGCAAAGCGCGCGACCGAGGCCGCGTCCAGCGACACGGTCGGTTCGTCCAGCACCCACAGCGGACGGCGCGCGACCAGCAGGCGGGCAAGGCCCAGGCGGCGCTTCTGCCCCGCCGACAGCGCGGCGGCAGGACGGTCGGCCAGTGCCGTCAGATCCATGGCCGCCAGTGCTGCGGAAATATCGCCGCCGCCGAAGACCTCTGCCCAGAAGACCAGGTTCTCGGTGACGGACAGCGCGCCCTTCAGCCCGTCGGCATGGGCGGCATAGGCCACGGCGTCGTCGGGCATCTCGATCCGGCCCATGACGGGGGGTTGCAGGCCCGCGACCGTGCGCAGCAGCGTCGTCTTGCCGATGCCGTTCGGGCCGCGCAGGATCAGGGCCTGCCCCGGGGCCAGCGTGAAGGACACCCCTTCGACCGTCCGCAGACCGCCGCGCGCGACAGCAAGGTCATGGACGGACAGCAGGCTCACAGGGGCAGAAGCGCGCAGGCGACCCGCCGCCCTTCGGACAGCGTGACGTTATAGGTCCGGGCGGCGGTGGGGGAGGCCATGGATTCGACCGCCACCCCCCCCTCGCGCAGCGCGGCGACCAGGTCGGCGGGGGCGTGGGCGACATCCGCGCCCATGCCGATGAACAGCACGTCCACCTGCCCCGCCAGCGCCAGCAGCGGCGCGCGGTCGTCAAGCCCGCCCCAGGCCGTTCCGCCCGACGCCGTGACCAGCACCGCACCCTGCATGACCTGTCCGCCAACGCGGAAGAAGCCGGGACCATAGCCATCGACGGCCACCGCCCCGCCGAACTGGGTGGGTGTCAGCTTCATCAGGGACGTTCCGCGTTTTCAAAGGGCGATGCGGCCAGCTTCGGATCCTTCTTGGACCAGTCGCGCTTCACGCCCAGCCACAGCACGATGTTCTTGGCGACATAGATCGTGGAATAGCAGCCAACGACCACCCCGAACAGCATCGCGATCACGAAATCGCGGATCACGTCGCCGCCGAAGATCAGCATCGCGGTCAGGGCGATGGCGGTCGTCACGGCGGTCATGATGGTGCGCGACAGCGTCTCGTTGCAGGTCAGGTTCATCAGGTCGATGAGGGGCCGCGTCTTGTACTTCATCAGGTTTTCCCGCAGCCGGTCGAAGACCACGACCGTGTCGTTGCAGGAAAAGCCCAGCGTCGTCAGCAGGGCCGCGATGGTGGTCAGGTCGAACTTTAACTGAAACAGCGAGAACAGCCCGACCGTCAGCAGCACGTCATGGATCAGCGCCACTACGCAGCCGATGGCGAACTGCCATTCGAAGCGCAGCCAGATATAGGCCATGATCCCCAGGCAGGCCGCGCCCACGGCATAGAAGGCAGTCTGGATCAGTTCCGCCGACACCTTCGGCCCGACCGATTCGACCGAGGCAAAGGTGATCTGCGGATCGACCTGTTGCAGCGCGGTTTCGATCCGGTTCAGCTGCTCGGCGGAAACCGAGCCGGTCTCGTCCGTGGTGCCGACGCGGATCATGGCGACGTGGCGGTCCTGGCCGAAGCTGGGGTCGAAGACCTCGGTGATCGCCAGGTCGCTGAAGCCCAGGCCGTCCAGAGCCTGACGGTAATCGCCGACCTCGAACGCGGTCGGGCTTTCGGTGCGGATGGTGGTGCCGCCCTTGAAGTCGATGCCGAAGTTCAGCCCCATCGTGGCGATCAGCAGGACGGACAACGCCATCGCCGCCGCCGACAGGCCGAAGGTCAGCCATTGCCAGCGGAAGAAGTCGATGTCGGTGTGGTCGGGGACAAGTTTCAGACGGAATGCCATTGTAGCGGTCCCCTTACAGGATCAGTTCTTTGGGCTTGCGCCATTCCAGCCACCAGATGATCATCAGCCGCGTCAGGAAGATCGCCGTGAAGACCGAGGTGACAAGCCCGATGGTCAGCGTCACGGCAAAGCCCTTGACCGGGCCGGACCCCAGGAAGAACATCACCGCCGCCGCGATGAAGGACGTGACGTTGGCGTCGATGATCGCGCTCATCGCCTCGTCGAAGCCGTCGCTGATGGCTTTCGCCACGCGCTTGCCCGCGCGCAATTCCTCGCGGATGCGTTCATAGATGATGACGTTGGCGTCCACCGCCGTGCCGACGGTCAGCACGATCCCGGCGATGCCCGGCAGGGTCAGCGTGGCGCCCATCACCGACATGATCGACAGGATCAGGATGACGTTGGCGATCACCGAGACCGAGGCGAAGGCCCCGAACAGGCCATAGCTGGCGATCATGTAGGCCACGACCGCAGCCGTCGCGATCACCGACGACAGGCGTCCGGCGTCGATGCTGTCCTGGCCCAGTTCCGGGCCGATGGTGCGTTCTTCCAGGAAATCCAGCTTTGCGGGCAGCGCGCCCGCGCGCAGCAGGATGGCAAGCTGGTTCGCCCCGTCGAAATCCATGGATCCCGAGATCTGGCCCGACCCGGCGGTGATCGCCTGCCGGATCACCGGGGCCGAGATCACCTTGTTGTCCAGCACGATGGCGAAGGGCTGGCCGATATTGGCGCTGGTATAGGCGCCGAACTTGCGCGCGCCCGACGGGTTGAACCGGAAATCGACCGAGGGCAAGCCGTTCTGGTCGGTCGAGGGCACGGCGTCGGTCAGTTCCTCGCCGGTGACGACGGGGCTTTCCTCGAGCGTATAGTAAAGCCCCTCCTGTTCGGCGGAGGGCAGGATGACCTGGCCCACGCCGGGGCGGGCATCCGGGTTGGTGCCGGTTCCCACGACCGAATTGAAGGTCAGCTTGGCGGTGGTGCCGATCAGCGCCTTGAGTTCCTCGGCCGAGCCGATGCCGGGCACCTGGATCAGGATGCGGTCGGCGCCCTGGCGGACGATGGTGGGTTCGCGGGTGCCGACCTCGTCCACGCGGCGGCGGATGATTTCCACGCTCTGCTGGACGGTGCGGTCGTCGGTCACGGCCTTTTCGGCGTCCGACAGCTGGATGGTCAGCGTGTTGCCCTGCGCCTGGATCGCCAGGCTTTGCTGGCCCGCCCCGGTCAGCGTGGTCACGGGGTTGGAAAAGCCGCGCACGATCTCGGTCGCGCGGGTCAGCCCTTCGGGCTTCTCGATCTCGATCTTCAGCGTGCCTTCCGGGGACGGCAGGCGGCGGACCGCGCCAAGCGTCGCGCGTTCGTCGGCCAGCGCCCGGCGCAGTTCGGGCCACAGCGCGTCCATGCGGGCCTTGTGGACCTCGGCCACGCGGACCTCGCCCAGCAGATGCGCGCCGCCACGCAGGTCAAGCCCAAGCGCCACCACGGACGAGGGCAGCCAGCCGGGCCAGCCATCGCGGGCGGCGGCAAGCTCGGGCGTCTCGACGCCGGTGCGGGCGATGGCGGCCACGGCGTCGTTGTGGGATTCGACGCGGGTATAGAACAGGTTGGGCACGGCAAAGCCGAGGCCCAGGATGCACAGCCCGATGATCAGGATGCGTTTCCAACGGTCGATCTGTAGCATCTTTGGCCCAAGCCCTTGATTGGATGAAGGGAACGCGTCAGGCGTTCGCGGCGACCGGCTCGGTCTTGTTCAGGACTTGCGACACCGTGCCGCGCACCACGCGGACGCGCACGCCGGTGGCGATCTCGACCTCAAGCTCCTCGTCGCGGACGCTGGCGACCTTGCCGATGATGCCGCCTTGCGTGACGACCTGGTCGCCCTTCTTCAGCGCGGCGACCATGTCCTTGTGCTGCTTGGCGCGCTTCTGCTGGGGGCGGATCATCAGGAAATACATGATCGCGAAGATCAGGATCAGCGGGATGAACTGCGCGAAGGCGGCGGTGGGGTTGGCACCGCCTGCGGTGGCCTGGGCATAGGCGGGGGTGACGAACATGGGTTGTCCTTTCGGCTGTCGCGGCGGTCTGACCCCGCCCGGATTGGCGCGCAACCTATCCCCGCCGCCCCTGCTTGGCAAGAAAGGCCGGGCGCCGAACAGGATCGTGAACGTCAGCGAAGGATGGGCTGCCCGCGTTCGACAAGACGCGCGAAGAAACTGGCCCCGATGGGCGAGATCGCGTCGTTGAAGTCATAGGCCGGGTGATGGACGCTGGCCGTGTCGCCCTGGCCGATGAACAGATAGCAGCCGGGCCGCGCCTCCAGCATGTAGCTGAAATCCTCGGCCCCCATTTCCCGCCCGAACTCGCCCGAGACATTGTCCTGGCCCAGGATCTCTTGCGCGACATCGACGGCGAAGGCGGTCTGGGCGGGGTCGTTGACGGTGGCGGGATAGCCGGGGGCGTAGTCCAGCCGGATCGCCACGTCATAGGCCGCGGCCTGGCCTTCGCAGATTTGCGTCATGCGGCGGCGCACCATCTCGCGGACATGGGGGGCGAAGGTGCGTACCGTGCCGCAAATGTAGGCGGTGTCGGGCACGATGTTGTCGGCGCTGCCCGTATGGATCTGCGTGACCGACAGGGCGAGGTCGTCCAGCGCGTAATGGTTGCGGCTGGAAATCGTCTGGATCGCGTTCACCACCGCCACGGCGGCGACGATGGGATCGGCGGTCAGGTGCGGCATCGCCCCATGCCCGCCCCGGCCCTGGACATGGATCTCGAACGTGTCCACCGCCGCCATGATCGGGCCGGGCGTGGTGTTCATCATGCCCACGGGCAGGCCGGGGTTGTTGTGCATGGCGAAGACCCGCGTGATGGCGAAGCGGTCCATCATGCCGTCCCCCACCATCGCTTGGCCACCGCCGCCGTTTTCCTCGGCCGGCTGAAAGATCAGCGCGACGCGGCCCGCGAAATTGCGCGTTTCCGCCAGGTATCGCGCGGCGCCCAGCAGCATGGTGGTGTGCCCGTCATGCCCGCAGGCGTGCATCCGGCCCGGCACGGTGGATGCGTAATCGAGGCCCGTCGCCTCCTCCATAGGCAGGGCGTCCATGTCGGCGCGCAGGCCGATGGTGGGGCCCGGTCCCTGACCTTCGATGATGCCGACAAGGCCGGATTTGCCGATGCCGTCGTGGATCTCGTCCACGCCAAACGCGTGCAGGCGTTCGGCCACGAAGGCGGCGGTGCCGTAGCAGTCGAAGCCCAGTTCGGGATGCTGGTGCAGGTGCCGCCGCCAGCGGGTCATGTCGTCGGAAAATTCGGCGATGCGGTTCAGGACGGGCATGTGGACTTGACCCCTGCGCTGTGGCAATGGCCCATCAGGACAGAAGCCGGGGGAAACCGCAATGACCAAGGCAGACCGCGACGCCGGGACCGAGATCGCCCGCCTGATCGACATCATGGCGCAGTTGCGCGACCCGCAGGCGGGCTGCCCCTGGGACATCGAGCAGGATTTCGCCTCCATCGCCCCCTACACGATCGAGGAAGCACACGAGGTCGCGGACGCCATCGACCGGCAGGCCTGGAACGAGTTGCCGGGCGAATTGGGCGACCTGCTGCTGCAGGTGGTGTTCCACGCGCAAATGGCTGATGAGAAAGGCATGTTCGATTTCGCCGATTGCGCGGCGGCGGTGTCCAACAAGCTGGTCTTCCGCCATCCGCATATCTTCGGGAATGAGTCCCGCGACAAGTCCGCCGAACAGCAGGTCAAGGACTGGGAAGCTATCAAGGCCGTCGAGCGCGCGGGCAAGGCCGAACGCGGCACCCTGGACGGCGTGGCCCTGGGCCTGCCCGCGCTGACGCGCGCGGTCAAGCTGCAGAACCGCGCGGCCCGCGTGGGCTTCGACTGGCCCGGCCCGGCGGATGTTCTGGACAAGATCGGCGAGGAAACCGCCGAACTGGTCGAGGCGCGCGACAGCCTGGGACCGGAGGCGCTGGAGGAGGAATTCGGGGATCTTCTGTTCGTGATGGCGAACCTGGCGCGGCATCTGAAGATCGACCCCGAACAGGCACTGCGCCGGGCGAACGCCAAGTTCACGCGCCGCTTTCAGGCCATAGAGGCCGCCTTGGCGGAACAGGGCCGCCGCCCCGAGGACAGCGACCTGGCCGAGATGGACCGGCTGTGGGATCAGGCCAAGGCGGCGGAGTGAGGGGCTTTGCCCCTCGGCCCTTCGGGCCTCACCCCAGGATATTTGAGCAAAGGTGAATGACTAGGCGGCGAGTTGCGTGACCTGCCGCAGGGCGGCGTCATAGACCTCGATGCCACCCTTGGATGCGCCTTCGGAGAGGGTGCGTTTCCAGCCGCGCGCGCCGGGCATTCCGTGGAACAGGCCCAGCATGTGCCGCGTGATCTGGTGCAGCCGCCCGCCTGCCGCCAGATGCGCGGCGATGTAAGGGCGCATCGCCTGGGCGACCTGTTCGGGGTGGTCGAAAGGCGGCGTGTCGCCCCACAGGCGGTCGGCCCCACCCAGGATGTCCCAGGGCTGGTGATAGGCGGCACGTCCCACCATCACGCCGTCCATGACGCGCAGGTGTTCGCGCGCGGCGTCCAGGCTGGCGATGCCGCCGTTGACCGACAGGTGCAGGTCCGGGAACTGCCGCTTCATCCGATGGACCAAGGGATAATCCAGGGGCGGGATGTCGCGGTTTTCCTTGGGACTTAGCCCTTGCAGCCAGGCCTTGCGCGCGTGGATCGCGATGCGCCGGATGCCCGCCGCACGCATGGTGTCCAGGAAGGCGGGCAGCACGTCCTCGGGCACCTGGTCATCGACACCGATGCGGCATTTCACCGTGACCTCGACCCGGCTGGCGTCGATCATGCGGGCCACGCAGTCGGCCACCAGATCGGGCGTCTTCATCAGCACCGCCCCGAAGCAGCCCGACTGCACCCGGTCGCTGGGGCAGCCGACGTTCAGGTTGATCTCGTCATAGCCCCAGGCGGCGGCGATGCGGGTGGCCTGCGCCAATTCCAGCGGATCGGATCCGCCCAGTTGCAGCGCCAGGGGATGTTCGCAAGCGTCATGATCCAGCAGCCGCGGCCGGTCGCCATGGAGGATCGCGGGGGCGGTAACCATTTCCGTGTACAGCAGCGCCCGGCGCGACATCAGGCGGTGGAAGACGCGGCAATGCCGGTCGGTCCAGTCCATCATGGGCGCGACGGACAGGATCGCGGCGTCGGTGACAGGAGTTTTCATGATCTGACGACGCGGCGAGGGAAGGATGGTGGGTGATAACGGATTTGAACCGCTGACATCTTCGATGTGAACGAAGCGCTCTACCGCTGAGCTAATCACCCGTGGGCGCAGCATCTAGCAGGCAGGAAAGACGACCGCAAGGCCGAATCGGCGGACATCAGTCCGAAGCGGAGGGACGGGCGGACTGCCGGATGCTGCCCGGCCGCCGGCGCAAACGCAGGGTGATGATCTCGCCGCCCCGCTGGTCCCGTTCCAGGTTGACCCTGGCCCGGCCAAGGGGCGGCACGGCCAAGGTCTCTCCTGCGGACAAGGCCTTGCCCAACTGGGCAAGGGTCGCCTCGATGATGGGGCGGGCGTCCGCCTTCTTGGCGCCGCTTGCGGCAACAACGCGGTCAACGAAATCCTTTTTCTGAAGAACCTGCGCTGGCTGGGGATTGCGGCGCGTGCCCGCATCCCCGTCGGAAGGACCAACACGCTTAATCATCACGCAAACTCCGTTAACTAGAACAGCGAGTTCAGCGTGAGACGAGTTTGACCCAAGGTCAACATTATTCTTGGATTTGCATCGGCCCTTGCAGGATGCGCGGCGGCAGACCGCCGCACGCCCTGGATCGGGCAGCGGGCCTTTTCAGCGTTCGCCCTTGCGCGGCTTTCCGCCGTTGCGGGGGGCAGCGAACTTGCCGCGTTCCTTGGCCCCCTCGGGGCGCGCGGCCTTGGCGCGGAAGCCGCCGGGAGTGGCGGGCCTGGCGTTATCCTGACCGGCCCTGCCCGTCTTCGCGCTGCGCTCCTCGGGCGTCCAGCGCGCCTTCTTGGGCTTGGCCGGGGCCTCGTCCGCCGTCTCGCGGGGCGCGGGCTTTTTCCACTCTGCCTCGGGCTTGCGGGGGGCGGGACGCTCGGCCGGGCGGGGGGCGCGGTCCAGATCCGGCTCGCCCTCCAGGCGGCGCATGGTCAGGCCCGGCTCAAGCTCCATCACCTTGCCGAACTTGCCGGCTTGCTCCACGGCGATCTGGACGAAGGTCTCGTCCTGGCGCACGCGGATGGCGCCGATGGCATCGCGGGTGATGCCGCCGCCGTCGCAGATCTTGGGCAACAGCCAGCGTGCCTCGGCCCGCCCCGTATGGCCCACGGACAGCTGGAACCAGACCGCCTCGCCAAAGGGCGGGCGTTCGCGGGCCGCCGCCGGGGCGCGGTCCTGCAGCACCGTCAGCTCCTCGGGGGCGGGGCGGCCTTCGCGCCACAGGCCGATGAAGGCCTGGGCCACCCGCTGGGCGCCGAAACGGTCCAGCAGCATCTGCGCCATGGCGGCATCGTCGTCGGCGCCGTCCTTCAGCGCGGGGTGATCCAGCATCCGGGTGTCGTCCTGCGCCCGAACCTCGTCGGCGGACGGCGCCGGTCCCCATTCGGCGTCCACGCGGGCGCGTTTCAGCAGCATCTGCGCCTTGCGCAGGTCGGCGGGCGTCACGATCAGGGCGGACACGCCCTTGGCCCCTGCCCGGCCCGTGCGGCCGGAACGGTGCAGCAGCGTGTCGGAATTGGTGGGCAGGTCGGCATGGATCACCAGTTCCAGCCCCGGAAGGTCGATGCCGCGCGCGGCCACGTCGGTCGCCACGCAGACCTTGGCGCGCCCGTCGCGCAAGGCTTGCAGCGCATGAGTGCGTTCCTGCTGGCTCAACTCGCCCGACAGCGCCACGGCCTTGAAGCCGCGGTTGCCCATGCGCGCTAGCAGGTGGTTCACGTTGGCGCGCGTCTTGCAGAAGATGATCGCGGTCTGCGCCTCGTGCAGGCGCAGCAGGTTGAAGATCGCGGGTTCGCGGTCGCGGGCGGCCACGGTGAAGGCGCGGTATTCGATATCCACATGCTGGCGCGATTCGCCCTGGGCCGCGACGCGCAGCGCGTCCTTCTGGAACGTCCGGGCCATCTGTTCGATCGCGGGCGGCACGGTGGCCGAGAACATCAGCGTGCGCCGGTCCGAGGGCGCGGAATGCAGGATGAATTCCAGATCCTCGCGAAAGCCCATGTCCAGCATCTCGTCCGCCTCGTCCAGAATGGCGACGCGCAGGGCCGAGAGATCCAGCGATCCGCGTTCGAGGTGGTCGCGAAGGCGGCCGGGGGTGCCGACGACGATATGGGGGTTGCGTTCCAGCGCGCGGCGTTCGCCGCGGTAATCCATGCCGCCCACGCAGGTGGCGATCCGGCCGCCTGCCTGGGCGTAAAGCCAGCCCAGTTCCGCCGCGACCTGCAAGGCCAGTTCTCGGGTCGGCGCGATGGCCAGCGCCAGGGGGGCCACCGCATCGGGCAGCGTGTCGCCGTCCAGCAGTTGCGGCGCGATGGCAAGCCCGAAGGCCACCGTCTTGCCCGATCCGGTCTGCGCCGAGACCAGCATGTCGCGCCCCTGCGCGTCGCTTTCCAGGACCGCGTCCTGAACCGTGGTCAGGCTGGCATAGCCCTTGGCCGCCAGCGCCGCGGCCAGGGGCGCGGCTATCATATCGTTCGTCATGTCATCGCCAGAATCGGGGGTGCGGACACCCGTGAAGGCACCGCGATCCTTGCGACAGACATCTCCCCGCGTCCGCCGCCCTGGATTTCAGGGCCGAAGGGGCGGCTTTTAGGGGATCAGACACGGGAAGTCAAAGGAAATAGGGACTCAGCCCATGCCAAGCGCCTGCTTGTACATTTCCAGGATCGCCTCCTCCTCGGCGATGTCGTCGCGGTCGCGCTTGCGCAGGGCCACGATCTTCTTCATCACCTTGGTGTCGTATCCGCGGGCCTTGGCCTCGGCCATCACCTCTTTCTGGCGTTCGGCGATGTCCTTCTTTTCCGCTTCCAGCTGCTCGAACTGCTCGATGAACTGGCGCAGCTCATCCGCCGCGACGCTGTAGGCCTGCTCGTCCTTCATGGGTTTTCCTTCCGTGTGATCCTGCCCGTCTTTGGGGGCATCTGTTAGGCGGTCTTGCCGCGCGGCGCAATCGCCGCTAGGGCGCATGGGCATGAACGGGGGTGCGCGATGAGGGTTTTCGAGGGGTTGATCTGGGGCGGCGCGGCGCTGACGCTGGCGGGGGTCGCGGCGCTGGTCTGGTGCATCCTGACGGTGGCCCGCGCGCGCAAGGCCGGGCTGGATGACGCCGCGCTGCGCGAGCGGATGCGGCCGGTGCTGGCCGTCAACATGGGGGCGCTGGCGCTATCAATGATCGGGCTGCTGCTGGTCGTCACCGGGATCGTGCTGGGCTGATGCGGGCGCTTGTCCAACGCGTGACCGAGGCGTCGGTCGTGGTGGAGGGCACTGTTGTCGGCCAGACCGGGCCGGGCCTGCTGGTGCTGGTCTGCGCCATGGCCGGCGATGACGAAGGGGCTGCCGACAAGCTGGCCGCCCGGGTGGCCAAGCTGCGCATCTTCCGCGACGAGGCGGGCCGGATGAACCGGTCGCTGCTGGACATCGGCGGGGGCGCCCTGGTGGTCAGCCAGTTCACCCTGGCCGCCGATACCCGCACCGGCAACCGCCCCGGCTTTTCCTCTGCCGCCGCGCCTGACGACGGGCGGCGGCTTTACGAACGCTTTGCCGAAAGCCTGCGCGCGCAGGGGATCGCGGTCCAGACCGGCCGCTTCGGCGCCGACATGACGGTGCGGCTGGTGAATGACGGGCCGGTGACGATCTGGCTGGACACGGCGGACCGCGCCTAGAGGATGAAGTCGCTCGCGCCAAGGCGCGCCGCGTCGTCCACCCAGATCTCGAAATCGGCGATCTTGTTGCCGTTCAGGTCGCCGCGCACCAGGACGCCGTCCGCCTGTTTCACATACCAGACCGAATGGGCGGCGGCAGCCGTGCCCGTGAAGGCGAAGGCCTGGTTTCCCGCGCGGGCGGCATTGGCGTCGATCAGCGACAGGTCGATGTCGTCCTGACCCGCCCGGAACTGCAGGATCTCGTCCCGCTGCGCGCCAAGTGCGGTTTCCGCAGCGGCGCGGAAGATGAACACGTCCCGGATCGCGTCAAGGCCGCCCTGCATCCGGTCGCGGCCCGTGCCGCCGTCCAGCATGTCGCTGCCGCCTCCGCCTTCCAGAAGGTCGTTACCCGCGGCGCCGATCAGGCGGTCATTCCCATCGGCCCCCACGAGGCGGTCGTTGCCCCCGCCGCCGTTCAGCATGTCGCCGCCGGTCCCGCCCATCAGCGTGTCGTTTCCGCCGTTGCCGAACATCTGGTCGTTCCCCGCCCAGCCTTCAAACCGGTCGTTGTAGGCGCTGAGGGTGACGGTGTCGTTGCCCGCCATGATCGACGACAGCACCGCCCGGTCGTCAGCGTTCCCGTAGGTCAGGGCGGCCTGGTAAAGGCTGACGGCCGACACGGAAAATCCCTGCATCGACAGGACTTCCGGGCCATCATAGATCGCTTCGGAAATCCCGCCGACGGTTCCGCCAATGACATCGCCTTGCCAGTTGAAGGTGATGCCCGTTCCGCCAAGACCCAGCACCAGGTCGTTGTCGCCGTCGAAGCCGTTGATCAGGTAGGTATCCTGATAAACCCTTCCGCTGAGCGTAAGGTAGGAATCGTTGTAGAAAAAATCTTCGTAGAACCAGCGGTCATAGTAATTGAGGTCCATTGCAAAGCTATCGGATTGATAGCTGGTCTTGATGATCGCCATGATTTTTCCTGCAAGAAAGGCAACGATTGCACGGGTTAACACTGATTCCGTGTTATTTTTGCATGGTCTTCCGCCCCGTGCCACTTCAAATCTTCATCTTCCTTAACGGCCCGCGGGGCGCCGCGCCGTCGATCCTGCTTGACTTGCAGACCGTGAAGCCCCATGTGGTCCCTGTCGCTACCCGCTGCCGCGTGAGCAGCCGCGTTTTCGCCAAGGGTCCGGCATCTCATTCCAGTTTCCCATTCACGCGGGGAGGCTTGCGGGCACCCTATCGCGCCCGCATCCCTGCTGATCGCCGCGCATCGGACGCGGCCCCTGCCTTGCGTCCGATACGGGGGATGCGAGGATGAGAGTTTGATGGAACAGAACACCACCCGCCGCCCTTCGCGCGGCTCCAAGCCCCGGCCCCGCAACCTGCCCAATTTCGACGCGAACGAAGGCCGCCGGGCGCCCGCGCGCGATCCGCTGCCCACCGGTCCCTTTGCCGAGATGGGCATTGACCACCGCATCAACGCCAACATCGCGGCGCTCGGGCTGACCAAGCCGACGCCGATCCAGGACCAGGCGATCCCGGCGGTCGTCCAGGGCCGCGACGTGCTGGGCCTGGCGCAGACCGGCACCGGCAAGACGGCGGCCTTCGGCCTGCCGATGCTGACCCGGCTGATCAACTTCGGCAAGAAGCCCGATCCCAAGACCTGCCGCGCGCTGATCCTGGCGCCGACCCGCGAACTGGCGACCCAGATCGCCGCCAACATCGACGCCTATGCCGAGGGCACCCCGATCCGGTCCTTCCGCGTCGTGGGCGGCGCCTCGATCAACACCCAGACCGAGCGGCTGTCGCGCGGCGTCGATGTGCTGATCGCCACGCCGGGCCGGTTGATGGACCTGATCGAACGCCGGGCCATCAGCCTTGAGGCCACGACCTATCTGGTGCTGGACGAGGCCGACCAGATGCTGGACATCGGCTTCATCCACACCCTGCGCAAGATCGCGCGGATGCTGCCCAGGGACCGCCAGACGCTGATGTTCTCGGCCACCATGCCGAAGCTGATGTCGGAACTGTCGGACACCTATCTGACCGATCCGGTCCGGGTGGCCGTGAACCCTCCGGGCCAGGCGGCCAAGCAGATCACGCAGGGCGTGCATTTCGTGGGCCAGGGCGACAAGGCCACGCTGCTGGCGGAATACCTGTCCAAGCATCCGGGCGAGCTGGCGATGGTCTTTGGCCGCACCAAGCACGGGTCGGAAAAGCTGGCCAAGCTGCTGGAAAAATGGGGCTTCGCCGTTGCCGCGATCCATGGCAACAAGAGCCAGGGCCAACGGGAACGGGCGCTGGACGCCTTCCGCAAGGGGCAGACGCAGGTTCTGGTGGCGACCGACGTGGCGGCGCGGGGTCTCGATATTCCCGAGGTCGCGCATGTCTATAACTACGACCTGCCGAACGTGCCGGAAAACTATGTCCACCGGATCGGCCGCACCGCGCGGGCGGGCCGCGACGGCCGGGCCGTGGCGCTGTGCGCGCCAGGCGAGGTCGGCGAACTGCGCGCCATCGAGAAGGCCATGAAGGCGCCGATCCCGGTCATCGGCGGCGAGGCGCCGGTGGGACCGATCCCCTCGGCCCGTCCGCAGGGCGGGCGTGGTCCGGGCATGGGCAAGCCGATGGGCGCGGGCGCGAACAAGCGTCCGGCGCGCCGTCCCTCGCGTCAGCCGAAAAGCCGGCAGGCGTGACGCCGGGGGCGCTTCGCCCCCCCTGCCTGCCACCAGCGGCAGGCGTTCGCCGCTGAAAAAGGTCCACTGGACCTTTTTCCGGGCGCGTCTCACCCCAGAGGATATTTAAGTGAAGAAGAAGCCGCAGGGTTCGCGCCCTGCGGCTTCTTCATGCCAGGCGCAGGCGCGGCAGGGATGCTGCGGCGGCAGCCCAGGCAAGCGCCGCGCAAAGCGCGATGGCCGTGACCATGCTGGCGGCGCTGTTGTTCATGAACGGCCCGGTCAGCGCGATCATCAAGCCTCCGGTCAGCATCTGGAACGTCCCGCCCAGGGATGAGGCCAGCCCGGCGATGTCGGGATGGGGATCCAGCGACATGACCATGGCCGTGGGCATCACCAGCCCCAGGCAGGCGTTGCCCAGGAACAATCCGGCCATGACGACCGGCAGCGCATCGAGGCCCAGCCAGACGACCGCCGCCAAGGCGATCATGATCCCGGCGAACCCGGTGATCGCCAGGGAAATCACCCGCTCCATCCCGTGCCGTTGCGCCATCGGTCCCGCGAACTGGGACGCCGCGAAGAAGCCCACGGCATTGACCGCGAAGGCCAGCGAGAAGCCGGTCGGCGACAGCCCGTATTGCCGGGTATAGACGAAGCTGGCGCTGGACAGGAACACGAAGAAGCTGGCCATGCCGAAGCCGCCGATCATCGTCAGCCCCATGAAGCGGCGGTCGGTCAGCAGGCGGCGCGCGCCCGACAGCATCGGGCGCAGGCTGACGGGGCGGCGGTGTTCGGGGGCCAGCGTCTCGGGCAGGACAAACAGGATCAGGGCCAGGCTGACCAGCGCGGCGACAGCCAGCACGGCGAAGATCTCTCGCCAGCCGCCCCAGGCCATGATGACCGACCCGGTCAAGGGGGCCAGCATGGGCGAGACGGCGATGACGATCATGATGGTGGACATGACCTTAGCGGCCTGTGGCCCAGTCGCCACGTCGCGGATGACGGCGCGCGGCACGGCCATCAGGGTCGCCGCGCCAAGACCCTGCATGGCACGCGCCGCGATCAGCCAGCCGAGGGTGGGCGCCAGGGCGGCGGCGACGGTTGCGACGGTGAAGATCGCCACCCCGACCACCAACGGCGTCTTGCGCCCCAGGGCATCGGCCATCGGGCCATAGATCATCTGCGCGATGCCGAAGACGATGAAATAGGAGGTCAGCGTCAGCGCCGCCCCGGCCTCGGTCGTGCCAAGATCGGCCGCGACCTGCGGCAGCGCGGGCAGGTACATGTCGATGGCAAAGGGACCCACGGCGGACAGGACGCCCAGCACGACGGCCATGCGGAACAGGGGATCGCGCATCGGGTTTCCCGGGATTGATCAAAGCCTGCTTGGTGCCAGCTTGTCGGCGCGGCGGCAAGGCTTGATGAGAGCCGCGCCCGGGGGTAACTGGCGGCATGGCCAAGCTCTATTTCCACTATTCCACGATGAACGCGGGCAAGAGCACGCTGCTGCTGCAGGCGTCCTACAACTATCGCGAGCGGGGGATGGGGACGCTGCTGCTGACGGCGGCCATCGACAACCGCGCGGGGCCGGGGCGCATCGCCAGCCGCATCGGCATCGGCGAGGACGCGCTGACCTTCGACGCGGCCACCGACATGGCCGCGCTGGTCCGGGACCGCGGCGGGGATTGCGCCTGCGTCTTCGTGGACGAGGCGCAGTTCCTGACCCCTGCCCAGGTCTGGCAACTGGCTCGCGTGGCCGACGACGGGCGGATCCCCGTCATGTGCTATGGGTTGCGCGTCGATTTCCGGGGCGAGTTGTTCCCCGGATCCGCGGCGCTGCTTGCGCTGGCCGACGACCTGCGCGAGGTCCGCACCATCTGCCATTGCGGGCGCAAGGCCACCATGGTGATCCGCCGCGACGAGGCGGGCCGCACCATTACCGAAGGCGCGCAGGTGCAGGTGGGCGGCAACGAGACCTATGTGTCCCTGTGCCGCCGCCATTGGCGCGAGGCCACGGGGAACTGACGTTCAAATATCCCGGAATGCGTGTGGCCCGCGTTGCGAGGGGCGGGGCCATGCTGTAACCATCGGCGCCAAACAGGCAAAGGACTTTCCATGCGTGCATTCCTGACAAGGCTTCTGGTCCTTCTGTGTCTGGCCGCCCCGGTTCAGGCGTTCGAGACCACCGCGACCTCGGCCTGGGTTTACGACGTGAACACCAGCACCGTTCTGATGTCCAAGAACGCCGATGTGCCGATCCCGCCCGCCTCGATGTCCAAGCTGATGACGCTCTACATGGTGTTCGAGGCGTTGGAAAAAGGCGCGCTGAAGATGGACGAGGCGGTTCCGGTCTCGACAAGGGCCTGGAAGATGGGCGGCTCGAAGATGTTCGTGGAACCGTCCGATACCCCGACGGTCGAACAACTGATCAAGGGCATCATCGTGCTGTCGGGCAACGATGCCTGCGTCGTGCTGGCGGAACGCCTTGGCGGAACCGAGGAAGCCTTTGCCCGCCAGATGACCGAACGCGCGAAAACGCTGGGGCTGAAGCATTCGGTCTTCAGGAACTCGACCGGCTGGCCCGCCGAGGGGCATGTCATGTCGGCCGAGGATCTGGGGATGCTGGCGATGCACATCATTCGGGACTTTCCGCAGTACTACGACGATTTTTCGCTGACCGAGTTCCGCTACATGGACCGGGTGCCGTCGAACCGCTTCAACCGCAATCCGCTGTTGAAGCTGGACATCGGGGCCGATGGCCTCAAGACCGGCCACACCGAGGAGGCGGGCTATGGCCTGGTCGGGTCCGCCGTGCAGGACGGGCGGCGGGTGATCTTCGTCATCAGCGGCTTGCCGTCCGACACCGCGCGGGCCGAGGAATCCGAGAGCATCGCCAACTGGGCCTTCCGCCAGTTCAGCATGGAAACGCTGGTGCCCGCGGGCGAGACGGTGCTGGAGGCTCCGGTCTGGCTGGGTGCCCGGTCCCGCGTGGGCCTGACCACCAAGGACGGCGTGAACGTGCTGGTCCCCGCCGGATCGCAGGACCAGGTCAAGGTCGAGGCGGTTTACGACGCCCCCATCCCCGCCCCCATCGCCAAGGGCGACCCCATCGGCCGCCTGGTCGTGACCATGCCCGGCACGCAAGAGGCCATCACCCCCCTGCTGGCCGCCGAGGACGTGCCCGAGGCCGGCTTCGCGGGCCGGATGAAGGGCGCGGTGATGCGGCTTGGCCACAAGGCGGTCGAGGCCGCCGGCCTTTGATGTTCATCAGCTTCGAGGGGATCGACGGCTGCGGCAAGTCCACGCAGGCCCGCCTGCTGGCCGAGGCCCTGCAGGCCGAGGGCCGCGCGGTCGTCCTGACCCGCGAACCCGGCGGCAGCCCGGGGGCCGAGGAGATCCGGCGGTTGCTGGTGGAGGGCGCGGGCGAACGCTGGTCGGCGGAAACCGAGTGCCTTTTGTTCACCGCCGCCCGCCGCGACCACCTGGAACGCACCATCCGCCCAGCCTTGGCTGCGGGCCGGACCGTCATCACCGACCGCTTCGCCGATTCGACCCGCGTTTATCAGGGTGCCACGCGTGGCGATTTGCGCGGCCTCGTGGACCGGATGCACGATCTGGCGATCGGGGTTGAACCGGACCTGACCTTCGTCATCGACCTGGACCCCGAAACGGCGCTTGGCCGGGGCAATGCGCGCGGCGGGGCCGAGGATCGCTTTGAAAGCCTGGGCCTGTCCTTCCAGCAGCGCCTGGCGCAGGGGTTCCGCGCGCTTGCCGATGAATTCCCGGCCCGCGTGCGCCTGATCGACGGCAGCGGCACCCAGGCCGAGGTCGCCGCCCGCATCCAGGCCGCATTGTGAAGACCGATCCCGACGACATTCCCGAACCCGACCGCGTTCCCGGCGCGCCCCATCCGCGCCACACGGACCGGGTGATCGGCCAGGACCATGCCATCGCCGAGTTCACCGAGGCCGCGCGGGGCGGGCGGCTGCACCACGCCTGGCTGCTGACCGGCCCGCGCGGCGTGGGCAAGGCGACGCTCGCCTGGGCCATCGCCCGCTGGATGCTGGCGGGGGCTTCCGGTCCCTTCGGCGCGACCGACACGCGCGAGGCGCGGCGCATTGCTGCCTTGTCGGAACCGCGCCTGCATCTGGTCCGCCGCTCCTGGGACGACAAGGCGGGGCGGCTGTCGGCCCAGATCACCGTGGACGAAATCCGGCGGTTGCTGTCCTTCTTTCACCTCTCCGCGGCCGAGGGCGGGCGCCGCATCGCCATCATCGACGCCGCCGACGACATGAACGTGGCCGCCGCCAATGCCCTGCTGAAGGTGCTGGAGGAACCGCCCGCCGACGCCCTGATCCTGATCGTCGCCCACCAGCCCGCGGGCCTGCTGCCGACGATCCGGTCCCGCTGCCGCACCCTGCGCCTGTCGCCGCTGAACCCGGCGCAGATGGGCAACGTCCTGTCGCAGCTGGGCATCGACGAGGATGCCGAGGCGCTGGCCGCCCTGTCCGACGGTTCCGTGGGCGAGGCCTTGCGGCTGGCGGGCCAAGGGGGCCTCGACCGTTATCAGCAACTTGTGGACCTGATGGCGACCCTGCCCCGCCTTGACCGCCCGCTGGCCGCAACCTTTGCCGACGCGGCGGCAGGCCGCGCGGGGGCCGATGGCGATCCCTTCGACCTGACCATGACGGTGCTGGACCGCTTCCTGGCCCGCACCGCCCGCGCCGGGCTGATGGGCGCCCCCCTGCCCCAGGCCGCGCGCGGCGAAGGCGCGCTGCTGGCCCGCATCTCGCCCGACGATCACGCCGCCCGAGCTTGGGCGGACGCGCAGGCGCGGCTGTCGGCGCGGGCGCGGACCGGGCGGGCGGTCAACCTTGACCCTTCCGCCTTGGTGATGGATATGCTGCTGGAACTGGCGCATCTGCCGCCCGCGCGATCCGCCCTGCCAGCCAAAGGTTGATCCATGCCCCATGCGGCCCCCCCGCCTGTCGTCGATAGCCATTGCCACCTGGATTTCCCCGACTTCGACGGCGAACACGACGTCTTGGTCGCCCGCGCCCGCGCGGCAGGCGTCACCCGCATGGTGACGATCTGCACCCGCCTGCGTCAGGAACCGCAGGTCCGCGCCCTAGCCGAACGATACGAGGCCGTCTTCTACGCCGCCGGCACCCACCCCATGAGCGCGGCCGAGGAACCCATGGCGACGGTGGACCAGCTTGTCGCCCTGTCCGCCCATCCGAAATTCGTGGGCATCGGCGAGACGGGTCTCGATTACCACTACACCGCCGACAGCGCCGCCCGGCAGGCCGAAAGCCTGCGCGTCCATATCGAGGCCGCGCGCCGCACGGGCCTGCCCCTGATCATCCATTCCCGTGACGCCGACGACGACATGGCCCGCATCCTGACGGATGAACACCGCGCGGGCGCCTTCGCCTGCGTGATGCACTGCTTCACCTCCGGCGCGCCCCTGGCGCAAACGGCGCTGGATTTGGGCTTCTATCTGTCGATGTCCGGCATCGCGGCCTTTCCGCGATCCTCGGACCTGCGCGCGATCTTCGCCGCAGCCCCGGTGGACCGCATCCTGGTGGAAACCGACAGCCCCTATCTCGCCCCGCCCCCGCATCGCGGCAGGCGCAACGAACCGGCCTATGTGGCGAAGACCGCCGCCATCATGGCCGAGGCCCTTGGCATGGATTATCCGCAGCTTGCGGCGCAAACCTCGGCCAATTTCGACCGCCTGTTCTGGAAGGCCGCATGATTCGGGCGACGATCCTGGGCTGCGGATCCTCGGGCGGCGTGCCGCGCTTGGGCAACCGCTGGGGCGCCTGCGACCCCGCCAATCCGAAGAACCGCCGCCGCCGCTGCTCGCTGCTGGTCGAACGCCCCGGTTCCCAGGGCACAACGCAGGTGCTGGTGGATACCGGTCCCGACATGGTCCCGCAACTGCTGGACGCCAACGTCGCCACGCTGGACGCCGTGGTCTTCACCCACCCGCACGCCGACCACATCCACGGCATCGACGACCTGCGGCAGGTGGCCTTCAACGCGGGCCGGCTGATCCCCGCCTGGGCCGACATCCCCACGTCGGAACAGCTGCTGGACCGCTTCGGCTATATCTTCAAGACCCCGCCCGGCAGCTACTACACGCCCATCTGCGACCTGCATCTGATCGACGGCCCGATCACCGTGGACGGTCCCGGCGGCCCGGTCACGCTGATCCCCTTCCGCGTCCAGCATGGAGAGATCACCGCCCTGGGCCTGCGCATCGGCGGCCTGGTCTATCTGCCCGACGTGTCCGAGATCCCCCACGCCGCCTGGCCCCTGATCCACGGGGCCGAGGTCTTCGTCTGCGACGCCCTGCGCCCGCAGCCCCATCCCAGCCACGCCCATCTGGCGCAGGCGCTGGACTGGATCGCGCATTCGGGCTGCCCGCGCGGGGTGCTGACGAACATGCATATCGACATGGATTACGCCACGGTTGCGGCCAGCACCCCCGACCACATCCAGCCTGCCTTCGACGGCATGGTCATTGAAACCACGGCCCAGACCCCCGACCACCCCGCCGCGCTATGAGCGCGCTGTTCACCATCATTGTCCCGGTCTTCCTGATCGTGGGCTTCGGCTATCTGGTGGCCTGGCGCGGCATCTTCCGCGAAAGCGCGGTGGACGGGCTGATGGTCTTCGCCCAGAACTTCGCCGCGCCCACGCTGCTGTTCGCGTCCATGTCGCGGCTGGACCTGGGGACCGAGTTCCGCCCGGCCCTGCTGCTGCCCTTTTATATCGGCGCATTCTCCAGCTTCCTCATCGGCTGGGCGGGGGCGCGGTTCGTCTTCCGCCGCCCGCCGATGGATTGCGTGGCCATCGGCTTCACCTGCCTGTTTTCCAACAGCCTGCTGCTGGGCATCCCGATCATGGAACGCGCTTATGGGCCCGGCTCGCTGTCGGGCAACTGGGCGATCATCGCGATTCATTCGCCGCTGCTCTATACCTTCGGCATCACGTTCATGGAGTTTACCCGCGCCCATGGCAGCGGGTTGTCCATGGGCCGGGTCGCCCTGCGCGCCATGACGGGGGTGCTGCGAACGCCGCTGGTGATCGGCATCCTGGCGGGCATGACCATGAACGTGCTGCAACAGGCGGGCCTGGTCATGCCCGAAGGCTTCTGGGCTGCCGTGGACATGATCGCCGACGCCGCCCTGCCCGCCGCGCTGTTCGGCCTGGGCGGCGTCCTCTACCGCTATCGCCCCGAAGGCGACACGGGCGCCATCGCGATGTGCTGCGCCTGTTCGCTGCTGGTCCATCCGGGCATCGTCTATGCCCTTGCCCGGATCACGGGACTGGACGAGGCGGGCCTGCGGTCGGCCGTGATGACGGCGGCCATGGCGCCGGGCGTGAACGCCTATCTGTTCGCGAACCTCTACGGCGCCGCCAAGCGGGTCGCGGCCACCACGGTTCTGGTCGCCACCGCCATCTCGATCCTGTCGATCTGGATGTGGCTGGCGATCCTGCCCTGATCCTTCACCTTTGCCCAAATATCCCACGGGGGTCCGGGGGTGTGAAACCCCCGGCCTTCGCTATCAACGCGGCGTAACGCCCCGGATCCTCTCCGACCGCCGCCGCAACAACTCCACCGTGGTCAGCAGCGCGATGGAGAAGATCACCAGCAGCGTCGCCACTGCCAGGATGGCGGGGCTGATCTGCTCGCGGATGCCGTTCCACATCTGGCGCGGGATGGTCTGCTGGTCCGGGCCTGCGATGAACAGCACGGCCACCACCTCGTCGAACGAGGTGACGAAGGCGAACAGCGCGCCCGAGATCACGCCCGGCAGGATCAGCGGCATGGTCACGCGGAAAAAGGTCGTGCGCGGGTTGGCCCCCAGGGAGGCCGCCGCCCGGTTCAGCGACTGGTCGAAGCCCACCAGCGTCGCCGTCACGGTGATGATGACGAAGGGGATGCCCAGCGTGGCATGGGCCAGGATCACGCCGACATAGGTGCCCGCCAGCCGCCCGCAATTCGTGGGCAGGCCGAAGATGCCCAGCAACTCGCAGGGGTTGGAATAGAAAAAGAACATCCCCGTCGCCGTGATGATCAGCGGCACGATCATGGGAGAGATCAGGATCGCCATGATCGCCCGGCGGAACGGCATCTCGGGGCGCGACAGGCCAAGAGCCGCCAGCGTGCCCAACCCCGTCGCCACGACCGTCGAGGCCACCCCGATGATGATCGAGTTCTTGGCGGCCTTGACCCAGTTCGCATTGGCCCAGGCATCCGACCAGAAGGCCCAGCCGGTCGCGTCCGGGTTCTGCATCCCGAAGGTCAGCAGGCTGCGATACCAGCGCAAGCTGTATCCCTCGGGGTCAAAGGACAGCATCCGGTCGGTGAAGGTGAAATAGGGTTCCGCGTTGAAGGACAGCGGGATGATGACCACGATGGGCGCGATCAGGAAAAAGAAGATCAGCCCGCAGATCACCAGATAGGCGTAATGCCAGACGCGCTCCAGCGGGGTTGCATAGGTGGGAACTGCCATGGATCACCCCAGCTTCAGGTTGTCGATGCCGACCATGCGGTCATACACCCAGTAGAGCAGCAGGACCGCGCCCAGCAGCAGCGCGGCCAGCGCCGCGGCCATGGACCAGTTCAGCGTGTCGGTCATGTGCATCGCGATCATGTTGGAAATCAACTGCCCCGACGATCCGCCGACCAGCGCGGGCGTGATGTAGTAGCCCACGGCCAGGATGAACACCAGCAGCGCCCCTGCCCCCAACCCCGGCAGCGTTTGCGGGAAATAGACCCGGCGGAACGCGGTCCAGCTTGTCGCGCCCAGGGACCGCGCGGCGCGGACATAGGACGGGTTGATGGTGCGCATCACGGAATAGAGGGGCAGGATCATGAAGGGCAGCAGGATATGCGTCATGGCGATGATCGTGCCCGTCTGGTTGTAGATCATCTGCAACCGCCCGTCCGGCCCGATCACGCCAAGCCAGGTCAGGATGTCGTTGATCACCCCCTGCTGTTGCAACAGCACCATCCAGCTTGTGGTGCGCACCAGAAGCGAGGTCCAGAAGGGCAGCAGCACCAGGATCATCAGCAGGTTCGATTTCCGCATCGGCAGGGTGGCCAGCAGATGCGCGACGGGAAAGCCCAGCACGAAGGTGATGACGGTGATCACCAGCGACAGCCAGAAGGTGCGCATGAACAGCATCACGTAAACCTGCTGGCGTTCCTCGACCTGCTGGATGCTGCCGTCGTCGGCCCGGGTGCGGTCCAGGGCGGCCAGGTAGAAGTTGCCGGTCAGAGGGCTGGACGCCTCGCGCATGGCGGACCACAGGGCGGGATCGCCCCAATCCTCGTCGATCTCCAGCAGGGCGGCCTGATAGGGCGGCTCGATCCCGCGCCGCACCTGCCGCCCGGTCGCGGTGAACAGCGACCGCGTGCCCGGCACGTCGTAGTTGATGCGGGTGCCGACGATGCCGATGGTGCGCGCCTCGGCGCTTGCTTGCAGGTCGGCGGCAAGCGCGGCCCAGGCGGCCTCGTCGGGTTCCGCGCCGCGCGGGTTGCCTGCGAACCATTGCGACAGTTGCGGCATGTGCGCCGAAAAGCCGTCGTTGTAGAAGGACCGTTGCAGCATCTGCCCGATCGGCACCACGAAGGTGATCAGGATGAAGGCCAGCAGCGGCAGCACCAGCAGAAAGGCGCGGCGGCGGGCTAGTGATTGCGACCGCGCCAGGGCGCGGACCAGCGGCCTGCCGTCGGCGGTCCGCAGCGCGCCGTCCGTCAGGCCCCCGTCGGTCAGGCCACCGGCCGTCGTCGCGATGGCCGCGTGCGGATCTAAAGCGTTCGCCATGTCTTCCCCAAGGTATCAGGGCCGCCGCCCCCGGCAGGGACGGCGGCAATCGTTATCAGGAACCGGCCAGCCAGCTGTTGAACCGTTCGGTCAGTTCGGCGTCGTGGTCGGCCCAGAAGGTCGGATCGTCCATCACGGCGGTCGTCATGTATTCCGCATTGGTCGGCATGTGCGGCGCCATTTCCGTCTTGCCGTCCTTGTAAAGCCCCACAAGCGCGGCCGAGGATTTGCGCGACGGGCCATAGGCGATGTATTTCGCCTGGTCCGCCAGCCGCTGCGTGTCGGTGGCGAATTTCAGATATTCCATCGCGGCTTCGGGGTTCGGCGCGCCCTTCGGAATGGCGAACATGTCCATGTCCATGTATTGCCCGTCCCAGATGATCTCGAAGGGCTTGCCTTCGCCCACCATGGCGTCGAAGAAACGGCCGTTGTAACCGGTGGCCATCACGACCTCTCCGTCCGCCAGCAGTTGCACGGGCTGCGCGCCGGCTTCCCACCAGACCACGTCGTCCTTGATGGTATCCAGCTTGGCAAAGGCCTGATCGACGCCTTCGGGGCTGCCCAGCTTGTCATAGATCTGGTCTGCGGGCACGCCATCGGCGATCAGCGCCAGATACAGCGTGCGCTTGGGGTTCTTGGGCAGGCCCCGCTTGCCGGGAAATTTCTCGGTGTCAAAGAAATCCGCCGCGGAATCAGGCTTTTCGCCCGTGAACTTCGTGGTGTCGAAGGCGATGACCGTGCCCCAGAAGATGTTGGCGACCGCGCAATCCTGCAACGCGCCGTCGATGAAATCCTCGGCCGCGGGGGTGCCGTCGGGCGCGGGGGGCAGCGTCGCCGGGTCGATCTCGACCAGGGCGCCCTCGTCGCACAGGCGGATCGCGTCGGACACCTCGATGTCGAACACGTCGCCGGTGATGTTGTTCGCCTCGATCTGCGCCTTGAGCGGGGTCGAGGGGTTGTCGGCGGCGATCATGTTGACGGTGATGCCGGTCGCCTCGGTGAAGGGCTTGTTATAGGCCTCGACCTGGCTGACCTCGTAGGCGCCGCCCCAGGAGACGACATTGACCTCTTGCGCGGTCGCGGCGAAGGCCATGCCGGCAAGGGCGGTGGATAGAACCAGAGTGGTTTTCACGTTCTTACTCCCGTTGGTGATGGGGTGTGTTGCCCCTTGTTCTTGGCCCCTTCCGGGGCAAGGGGGCGGGCAGCACCCGCCCCCGATCCGGTCAGCTGGCCAGCCAGCTGTTGAAGCGTTCGTTCAGCTCGGCATCGCGATCCACCCAGAATTCCAGGTTCGACGCCAGGGCGTTGGTCATGTTCGCCGCGGTCGTGGGCAGGTGCGGACCCATCGGCTGATCGGTCCCCTCGATGTTGCCGACCAGGGCCGCCGCCGATTTGCGCGGGGGTCCATAGCTGATGAATTCCGCCGCGCGGGCCTGCGGCGCGGGCGAGGTCGTCCAGGCCACGAACTTCATCGCGTCCTCCAGGTTGGCGGCCCCTTTCGGCACGACCCAGCCTTCCATTTCATAGATCTGGCCGTCCCAGATGATCTCGAAGGGCTTGCCTTCGCCCTGCGCGGCGCTGAAGATCCGGCCGTTGAAGGCATAGGCCATCACGACCTCGCCATCCGCCAGCAGTTGCGGAGGCTGCGCGCCGGCTTCCCACCAGATCACGTCGTCCTTGATGGTGTCCAGCTTGGCGAAGGCGCGGTCCACGCCCTCGGGTGTGCCCAGCACCTCGTACACCTCGGCTGCGGGAACGCCATCGGCCATCAGGGCCAGTTCCAGGTTGAACTTGGCGCCCTTGCGCATGGTGCGCTTGCCGGGGAATTTCTGAAGGTCGAAGAAATCCGCGGGCGTGGCGGGCTTGGCGTCGGGGAACTTGCTGTCGTCAAAGGCCAGAACCATCGAATAGACATCGGTCGCCACGAAGCATTCCGTGACAGCGCCCTCGATGAAGTCGTCCGCCGCAGCCGTTCCATCCTCGGCCGCGACCAGGATCGCGGGGTCAATGGTTTCCAGCAGCCCTTCGTCGCACAGCCGCACCGCGTCGGCATATTCGACGGATGCCACGTCGGTGGTGACGTTCCCGGCCTCGACCATGGCCTTGATGGGGGTGGCGGGGTTGTCGGCGTCGGCCATCGTCACCTTGATGCCCGTCTCGGCCTCGAAGGGCTTGGCATAGGCTTCCAGATGGCTGTTGCCGTAAGCCCCGCCCCAGGACAGCAGGTTCACGTCGGCCAGCGCGGGAAGGGCGATCAGCCCAAGCGCGGTGGTCAGGGCAAGCGTCTTTTTCATCTATCACTCCAACTGCAAGGACATGCGGCATTCGCCGTCATTCGTGGGCCGGCCCGTCAGACCGGATCCAGCGCACGGGCATCCGCCGGGTGCCAGCCGACCTTGATCCGCTGGCCGGGTTCCAGCCGGGTCTGGCCGATGGTGTTGCGCATCTTCATCACGAAATCGTCGCTGCCCGCCACCTTCAGGCGCGCGCGCAGGATGTCGCCCATGTAGATCACGTCCACCACCGTCGCGCCGATCATGTGGGCGCCGGGGGGCATCATCTCGGGCTTGAACTCGACCCGCTCGGGGCGGATGGACACCAGCGTCTGCTGGCCTTTGGCCGTCACGTTCACCGGGGTCGCGTCGATCACCTCGCCGGTGGCCAGACGCACCAGGGCCTTGTCGCCCGACAGCTCCTCGATGGTGCCGGGCAGCTTGTTGTTCTCGCCGATGAACTGGGCGACGAAGCTGTTCTCGGGGCGTTCGTAAAGGTCGGCGGGCGCGGCAAGCTGCTGGATGCGGCCGTCGTTGAAGACCGCCACGCGGTCGGACATCGTCAAGGCCTCGCCCTGGTCATGGGTGACGTAAACCACCGTGATTCCAAGGCGTTCGTGCAGGTGCTTGATCTCGAACTGCATGTGTTCGCGCAGCTGCTTGTCCAGCGCGCCCAGGGGTTCGTCCATCAGCACCAGTTCCGGGTCGAAGACCAGCGCGCGGGCCAGCGCGATCCGCTGCTGCTGGCCGCCCGACAGTTGCGCGGGGCGGCGGTTGATGAAGCGGCCCATCTGCACCATGTCCAGCGCGCGCGCCACGCGGGCCTCGCGGTCGGACTTGGACATGCCCCGCACCTCCAGCGGGAAGGACAGGTTTTCCCCCACGGTCATGTGCGGAAAAAGGGCATAGTTCTGGAACACCATGCCGATCCCGCGCTTGTGCGGGGGCACCTGGTTGATGGGCCGCCCGGCCAGCCGGATCTCGCCATGAGTCGCGGTCTCGAAGCCCGCAAGCATCATCAGGCAGGTCGTCTTGCCCGACCCCGAGGGGCCAAGCATGGTCAGGAATTCCCCCTTGCCGATGGACAGGTTCAAGTCCTTGACGACAAGCGTTTGTCCGTCATAGCTTTTTTGCACATGCTCGAATGCGACGAAGGCATCGCCGTGGCGGTCGTCCAGCAAAAGGCGCTCTCCCCGTGTTTCTGTTTTCTTGATCAGCGCATCAACACGTTAAGCAGCGCCACGGGACAGGCGCAACACCGTTTGCGACATTTCTTCGCCCTTGAAGGTCGCTAACATGCATCCGCCGCCGCCGCCCGGAAAACAGGCAGGTCCGCCGAAAGGATGGGCAGGCGGCGCGGCAGGCCGGGGCTTGTGCCCTTGCAGTCCTGCCGCTAGCGTCGCAACCGATCGAATCCCGCGGCTGACGAAGCCGTTCACGAACCGGAAGGCCGCCCATGCTGGAAGCTGCCCTGCTGTTTTTCGCCGGGCTGCTTGGCGGGATGCTGAACGCGGTCGCGGGCGGCGGCACCTTCATCACCTTTCCCGCGCTGGTCTTCATCGGCATCCCGCCGGTCGTCGCCAATGCCACCACCACCGTGGCCGCGCTGCCGGGCTATCTCGCCTCGGCCATCGGCTTTCGCGGCGACATCCGCGCCATCCAGGGCGCGCCGTTCCTGAAGCTGACGGTCTGGACGATGGTCGGGGGCGCGGTGGGCAGCGGGCTGCTGCTGGTCAGTTCCAACAAGGCGTTCTCGGCCCTGGTGCCGTTCCTGCTGCTGACCGCGACGCTGGTGTTTTCCTTCGCCGACGACGTGCGGCGCATGGCGTCGCGCTGGCGGTCGGTGGTCAAGCCCTTCGGCCTGGGCATCCTGATGCCGGTGGCGATCTATGGCGGCTATTTCAACGGCGGCCTGGGGATCGTGCTGCTGGCGATGTTCGCGATGTGGGGCATGACCGACCTGCACCAGATGAACGGGCTGAAATGCTGGATGTCCTTCGCGCTGTCGGTGGTGGCCTTCGCGATCTTCGCGGCGGGCGGCGCGGTCGCCTGGGGACCGGCCGCGATCATGGCGGCGGGCACCATCACCGGCGGCTATGCAGGCGCGCCCGTGGCCCGGCGCATCCCGCGCGACACCCTGCGTCTGCTGATCGCCGTGATCGGCCTCGGCATGACCGCGATCTTCTTCTGGCGTCTTTATCAAGGAGCATGAGACCATGAGCGACATCAAGCGTATCGAGACCGGCCCGCGCATGAGCCAGGCGGTCATCGCGAACGGCATCGTCTGGCTGGCGGGCCAGGTGGGCGAGCCGGGCGCATCCGTCGCCGACCAGACCCGCGCCGTGCTGGAGCAGGTGGACCGCCTGCTGGCCCTTGCGGGCACCGACAAGACCCGCATCGTGTCCGCGCAGATATGGCTAGCAGACATGGCCGATTTCGCCGAAATGAACGCTGTCTGGGACGGGTGGGCGCCCCAGGGCCACGCCCCCGCCCGCGCGACCGGAGAGGCGAAGCTGGCCACCCCCGACTACAAGGTCGAGGTGATCGTCACCGCGGTTCTCTGATCGCGCCAAGAACGGACCGGGCCGCGCGCAGGCCCGGCGCCTCGCCCCCCTTGCCCAGGCGGTCCATGGTCAGGTCCATCGCGTCCAACTGCGCGGTCCGGGCGGCAGGGTCGTCCAGCAGCCCGCGCAGCGCCTGCGCCATCGGCGCGGGCTTGCAGTTCCGGCCCAGGAATTCCGGCACCGCGCGCGTGTCGCTGACCAGGTTGACCAGCGTCACCGTTTCGGTTTTCAGCAGCATCCCGACCAGCCAGCGGCTGACCGGCGCCATGTCGTAGCCGATCACCATGGGCACCCGGTTCGCCGCCAGATCCAGGCTGACCGTGCCGGATGCCGCCAGGGCCGCGTCCGCCGCCGCGAAACTCGCGCGCTTGTCCTCGGCCTCCGCGACCACGATGGGCGGCGCGGTCCAGGACGCGGTCAGGGATGCGACCAGGGGCGCGACCCCCGGGACGGTGGGCAGCACCACGCGCATGTCCGGAGTATCGCGGCGCGCGATGTCCAGGGCCTGCCCGAACCGAGGCAGCAGGCGCGCGACCTCGCCCTGCCGCGATCCCGGCAGGCACAGCACGACCGGGCTTTCGGGCGCGATGGCATGGCGGTCGCGGAACAGCGCCGCGTCGTCGGGACCGGCCACGGGGGCGGTGGCGATGGGATGGCCCACGAAATCGCAGGTCATGCCCGCGGCCTGCATCAAGGGCGGCTCGAAGGGCAGGATCGCCAGGACGTGATCCACCACCTCGGCCATCTTCAGCGCCCGCCCTGGCCGCCAGGCCCAGACCGAGGGCGCGACGTAATGGATCACCCGCAAGCCGGGCCGTTCCGCCCGCGCGGCGCGGGCCACGCGCAGGCAGAAATCCGGACTGTCGATGCCGATCAGCGCGTCGGGGTTTTCCGCCGCGACGCGGGCCGCCGTTTCGGCGATGCGGCGTTTCAGGTGGCGGTATTTCGGCAGCACTTCCCAGATGCCCATGACGCTCAGTTCCCCCATGGGAAACAGGCTGTCCAGGCCCTGCGCCGTCATCGCCTCGCCGCCGATGCCCACGAATTCCGCATCCGGCACCAGTTCGCGCAGCCCTGCCATCAGCGCCCCGCCCAGAAGGTCGCCCGAAGGCTCGCCCGCGATCAGGAAGAACTTCATGGGTCCACCTTCGCCTGACGGCTCGGCCAAGATTTCTTCTTCACTCAAATATCCAAATGCGACATCGCCCACAAAAACAACCCTGCCGATTGCGCGCGACGGATCGCCTCTGCCCGGTCCAGCAGGATCACGCCGCCCGCTTGCCAGGCAATCCCCGCCAGGCCAGCCGCCGCAGCCTGGGTCACGCTGTCGGGACCAAGCGTCGGCAGGTCGATGCGCATGTCCTGGCCGGGCTTTGGCGCCTTCCAGAACACGCCCTTGGCGCCGTTCGGATTGGGCCGCAGCCCCGCATGACGCGCCGCGAAGTCCAGCATGGCAGCCGTGCCCGGCAGCGTCTCGATGGCAAGGCACTGGCCCTGGGCCACGACGACCCCCTGCCCCACGTCCAGCGGTCCCAGCGTTTGCAGGATCAGCGCGGCGCGGGCCGCGTCGCGGCGGTCGGCGGCGGAAGGCTCGCCCGTCAGCACCCCTTCGCCGGGGATCAGGTCCGGGGCAACCTCGGCGACCGAGGCGATCTGCAGTCCATGGTCCCCGAACACGTCCAGCACCGCCCGCAGCGCGCCGTCGTCGCCCGACTGCATCGCCATCATGATGCGCGGCACCAGTTGCGCGGTGCGGTTGTCGAACAGTTCCGGGTCCAACCGCGGGCGGCGGATCGCGCCGGCAAAGACCACGCGCGACACGTCCTGGTCGATGAGGCTGTCCAGGAACGGCACCAGCCGCTCC
Organism: Paracoccus lichenicola; assembly: GCF_009708075.1. GTDB lineage: Bacteria > Pseudomonadota > Alphaproteobacteria > Rhodobacterales > Rhodobacteraceae > Paracoccus > Paracoccus lichenicola. The sequence goes on from NZ_WMBT01000001.1 coordinate 236,989, forward strand.
AGCCGGAAGGGCTGCGCCTCGACCCCTTCGGGCGCGAAGCCGTCCAGCGCATAGACCAGCGGCGCGTCCAGCGCGGCGATGACGGCGGGGGCCAGGGCGCCCTGGCCTGCGATGATGGCGGTGCGGGTCATTCGGATTTCGGGGTCAGGAAGCTGCGGTCGGACGGGCCGAGGATGAAGTCCAGCACGTCGCGGACCATCGGCCCGGTTTCGCCCTCGGCCAGATGGCGGGCGCGGTCGCGGAAGCTGCCGCCGCCCAGCTTGTCCAGCATTTCCCGCAATTCGTGGATGTCGGCGCGGCTGGCGCCCCGGCGTTTCAGCCCGACCAGGTTCAGCCCGTCCAGATGCCCGCGCGGTCCCTGCACGAGGCCATAGGGGATCACGTCCGCCGTCACCATCGTCACCGCGCCGATCATCGCGCCGCGCCCGATGCGCACCCATTGATGCACGCCCGACAGCCCGCCGATGATCACGTCGTCGTCCAGGTGGCAATGCCCGGCCAGGGATGCGTTGTTCACCAGGATCACCCGGTCGCCCAGCTGGCAGTCGTGGCCCACATGGCAGCCCGCCATGAACAGCCCGTCGTCGCCGATGCGCGTCACCCTGCCGCCCCCTTCGGTGCCGGGGTTCATGGTGACATATTCGCGGATGCGGTTGCGCGCGCCGATTTCCAGCCGCACGTCCTCGCCCTTGAACTTCAGATCCTGCGGCACCTCGCCGATCGAGGCGAAGGGAAAGATCACCGTGCCCTCGCCAACGCTGGTATCCCCGGCGATGGCGACGTGGGATTTCAGCACCACGCCCTCGGCCAGCCGCACCCTGGGACCGATCACGCAGAACGGCCCGATGCGGACGCCCGCGCCGATCTGCGCGCCGTCCTCGACCACGGCAGTGGGGTGGATGTCAGTCATCGGCCTTCAGCGCCATCATGGCGGTGAATTCGGCGGAGGCGCACAGCTGGCCGTCCACGGTCGCGCGCCCCTCGAACTTCCAGATCTTGCCGCCGCCGCGCAGGGCCTTGCAATGCAGTTCCAGCACGTCGCCGGGCACGACCATGCGGCGGAACTTGCACTTGTCGATGCCCATGAAATAGGTCGCCAAGGGCCGGTCGATGATGTTCATGCTGATGCCCACGATCACGGCCGCGGTCTGGGCCATCGCCTCGACGATGGTGACGCCCGGCATCACGGGTTCCTCGGGGAAATGGCCCTGGAAATGGGGTTCGTTGTTCGTGACCATCTTGACGCCCACGCCGCCTTCGTGGGGGACGATGTCGCGCACCTTGTCGATGAACAGGAACGGATAGCGGTGCGGGATGATGCGCTTGATCAGCGACAGATCGGCCTGGGTGTAAGGGGCGGGGGCGCGCGTTTCGTCGGCCATGATCGTTCCTTCGGGGCGTTTTGTCCCGGTTAGCAATGCCCTTGGCCGTTGGCAAGCCGATCAGGGGGCCGCTGCCCCGGCCCTCGGCGCCCCTCCGCTGCCGCGTCCGGCGCGTCCTTCGCGCAGCCAGCCGGTCAGGATCAGGCCCGCCACCAGCAAAAGCCAGGCCCAACCCGGCAGCAGCGCCCGTCGTTCCAGCCCGGTGACGGATGCCGCCTCGCGCGGAGTGAGGGCAATCCAGTCGCCCAGGCCCGCGCTGCCATGCGCGGTCCGGCCGGGCGCCACGGTGCGCAGGTCGGGCACCCCGTCCGACAGGGCCACCACGCCCCCGCCCGTCGCCGTGACTAGGGGCGCCAGGGCCGCGGCATCGGCCACGGTCTGCTCGAACTCGCGCGGCGCGGCAGGGCCAAGCGCCAGCACCCGGCGCAACTCGCCGTCGGCCAGGCGGTAGAGGCCCGGTTCCGGCGCGGTCCAGTCCGCAGTGAAGCGGCCCGGGCCGGCGGGGACCAGCGGAACCTCCTCGGTCCCGCCATCGGGGCGGGTCACGACCAGCGGCCCGGCGCTGTCCGCCATGGTGCGGCGGGTGAAGCGGACCGACAAGTCGCCCGCGACATCGGCCAGCAGCGCCTCCTCCTCCAGTTCCGGTTCCTTCATCGACCAGTGGGCAATGCGGCGCAGCAGTTCCAGCTGCGGCCCGCCGCCCTCGAAGCCGCGCCCCCACAGCCACACCTGGTCCGAGGTCAGCAGCGCCACCCGCCCCTCGCCCACGCGGTTCAGGATCAGCAGCGGCTGGTCGTCCACCCCGGTCATGGCGACCTGCGCGCCGGGATCGGGCGTGACCGTCGCCATGCGCAGCCATCGGCCCCAGGTGGGATCCTCGCCTTCCGATCCCGGCAGCCCGGCGGTGACGGGGTGGCGCTGGCCATCCTCGGTCAGGCGCGGCAGAAAGGGTTCCTCCAGCACCTGCCCGGTGGGACGCGCGGGCAGGATGCGGCCCAGGGGCGAGAGGTAGAGGCTCTCCACCCCCGCCATCTCCGGCCCCGCCGAGACCAGGATCGCGCCGCCGTCTTCGACATATTGCGCGATGTTGGCATAGTAATCCGGCGGCAGGATGCCCCGCACGCTGTAGCGGTCGAAGATGATGAGGTCGAAATCCTCGATCCGCTCCATGAACAGTTCCTGGGTCGGGAATGCGATCAAGGACAGTTCGTTCACCGGCACGCCGTCGGACTTGTCGGGCGGGCGCAGGATGGTGAAGTGGATCAGATCGACCGCCGCGTCCGATTTCAGCAGGTTGCGCCAGGTCCGTTCGCCTGCGTGGGGTTCGCCCGACACCAGCAGCACGCGCAGCCGGTCGCGCACGCCGTTGATGCTGATGGCGGCGGCGTTGTTGCGGTCGGTCAACTCGCCGCCTTCGGGGGCATCGAAAGCGATCTGGACGACGTTCTGGCCCGCGTGGTCCAGCGTCAGCGGCAGGGTGATCGGCTGGCCCAGGGACACGGCCACCACCTGCTCGTCTTCTCCGTCCAGGGACAGGCGCAGGTTGACGGAACCCGTCTGCGCCTCGGGCGGGACGGCGCCCTGGTCCTCGATGCGCAGGCGAATCGTCACCTGCTGGTCGATCAGGCCGAAGGCGGGGGCTTCCTCGATCACCAGGCGGCGGTCCCAGTCCTGGGGGCGGCCGGTCAGCAGGACATGGACCGGCGCGGGGACGGCAGGTGGCAGCATGGCCGGGTCGTGCAGCCGCCCGTCGGTGACGGCGATCACGCCCGCCAGCCGGGTTTCGGGTTCGGCCGCGATGGCGCGGGCCATCTCGGTCGCAAGCAGGGTGCCGTCGTCGTTGTCGCCCACCGTGACGCGGCGCAACTCGGTGTTGGGCAGCGCGGCGATCTGGCGGGTCAGGGCATCGACGGCCCCGTCCGCCTGCACGCTGCGTTCCGGCAGGGTCTGGCTGGCCGAGCGGTCGTCGATCAGGATCACGATGTCCGACAGGCCCGTGCGGCTGCCGATCTCCAGCGCAGGACCGGCCACGGCCAGCGCGGCGGCAAGCCCCGCAAGCCCGCGCCAGGCCCACCCGCGCAAGCCCCGCCACAGCGCGAAACCCGCGACCAGAACCGCCAGCGCGGCCAGAATGGCGATGGCCCACCAGGGCAGCAGGGGATCGAAGCGAAGCTGGGTCATGGGCCAAGCGTCTCCTCGGTCCGCATCCGGTCCAGAAGGGCGGGAACATGGACCTGGTCGGATTTGTAATTGCCGGTCAGCACATACATCATCAGGTTCACGCCGAACCTGAAGGCCATCTCGCGCTGCTGCTCGCCTTCCCAGCCACGGCCGATGGGATAGGCGGGAAAGCCGTTGGCGTCCACGGCCCAGGCCTCGGCCCAGGAATTGCCGCCGATCACGACCGGGCTGACGCCGTCGTTCAACTGGCGGAAGGGCACGCCCTCGGCAGCCTCGGCGCCCGCGGGGGGCGCTTCCAGCCAGACGGGGTTGCCCTGCCATCGGCCCGGGAAATCGGCCAGCATATAGAAGCTGCGGGTCAGGACGTGGTCTTGCGGGATAGGCGACAGCGGCGGGATTTCCAGGGGCGAGGCCAGGGCCTGCAAGGCCTGCGACATGTCCGGCCCGCCCACGCCCGCGACATCGCCGTCGCGCGTGTCGAACAGGATCATGCCCCCCGAGCGCATGAAGTGATTGAGCCGAACGTAAGCCTGCGGCGACGGCGCTGCCTGCGTGTCGGTGATCGGCCAGTACAGCATCGTCAGCATCGACAGGTCGTCATCGTCCAGATCGACGGCCACCGGTTCCCCCGGCTCGACCGAGGTGCGCTGCGCCAGCACCGCCGACAACCCCCGCAAGCCTTGGCGGGACGCCTCGTCCACGCGGGCGTCGCCGGTCACGACATAGGCCAGCGCGACCTCGTTGGCGGCGCGGACCAGTTCGCGGTCCAGATCCTGCGCGGCGGCAGGCGGCACGGGCTGGACCAGAAGCGCCAGCAGAAGGGCCGCCGCGACCCGCCCGCCCTGCACCAGCGCCGCCGAGCCGAGCGCGTCCAGCGCCAGGATCAGGGCGGCCAAGGCCAGCAACGGTCCCTTCAGGTCGCGCCCGCCCGTCGTGCCGGTCGCCTCGACGGTCGCGCCCGGCCATTCGGCCCGCGCCAGCGGCCCGCCCGCGTTCAGCGCCACCCGCCGTTCGCCCGCGGCATAGATGCCCGCCGGGCGGTCCGGGCCGGGGCCAAGCGCCAGGTCGGCGGCGGGCACCGGGGCCAGTCCTTCTGCGGGCGAGGCGCGGCCAAAGCCGTCCAGCACGGTCTCGGCCGTCCAGAAGGGCTGGTCGCGGTTATCCCCCTGCGCCTCGGCAGGCGAGACGCGGGCGGTCTCGACCAGCCGGTTCAGCATGTCCACGAACAGGCCCGAGATCGGCAGGTTCGACCATTCGGCATTGGCGGTGACGTGGAACAGCACCACCTGCCCCTGCCCCGCGCGGGCGCGCGTCACCAGGGGCGTGTTGTCCGTCAGCGAGGCCAGGGTCTTGTCCGCCAGATCGGGCGCGGGCTGCGCCATCAGTTGCGCGCGGATCGCGACTTCGGCGGGCGGGGTCAGGCCCGCGAAGACGCCATTCGCCGCAAAGGGCAGGATGGCGCGCGGATCGCCCCAGGACAGCGCGCCGCCGATGTCGCGCCCGCCCTGGCGCAGGGCGACGGGGATCAGGGGTTCGTTCTGCAAATCCTCGAACGCGGCCATGCGCGGCCCGGCAAAGCGGATCAGCAGCCCGCCGTCGTTCACCCAATCCGCCAGGTCTTCCGCCTCGGCCAGGTCCACCTGGTCGGCCAGCACGATCACGTCGGGCGCGCTGTCCAGCACATCGCCCAGACCGCCCTCGACCAGGTTGGTCGTCGGCGTCAGGGCGCGGCGCAGGTAATGCAGTTGAGACAGCAGTTCCTGTCCCTCGGCCTGGCGGTCGGCTTCGCCCACCAAGCCCACCTTGCGGCGTTTCACGCGGTCGTCGGCCAGGACCACCGCGCCGGCATGGGCATCGCCCTCGACCTGGAAGCGGGTGATGCGGTTGCGCAGTTCGGGGGGCAGGTCGATGGCCACGGGGCGGGTGCTGACACCGGCGGCGGTCGCGGCATCGCCGGGAGTCAGGCGGGCCAGTTCGCGTTCGACGCCCTGCGGGTCGGGACCGATGGCCAGGATCGCGGGCGCGGCCTCGTCCATCGCGGCCAGCGTCAGCGAAGGCGTGTCGCCCGCGTGCAGCGACAGCGACCGGACGGCCCGGGCGGGCGGGACCACGGTGACGCTCCCGCGATCCGTCAGCGCGGACAGCCAGGCGGCACGGTTCGGATGATCCAGCCCGTCCGCGATCCACAGCGTCTCGAGCGGACCTTCGGGCGCGGCGGCCAGGATCGCGGCGGGATCCTCGGGCAGGCTGGTCGCCCAGGACCGGGGTTGGGCCGCGCGCAATCCGGCCAGCAGGCTGTCGGCGGGGGCAAAGGCCAGGGCGCCTGCCTTGCGCCCGTCGGCCAGCAGCAGGGCGGCGGGGCGGCCCTCGGCTGCGGCATCCGTCAGCGCGGCCTCGGCCCGGGTCAGGCGGGCGGGCCAGTCGGGGGCGGCGGACCAGCCCGCATCCAGCACCACCAGCAGCGGGCCGGTCTGGCCGGATGCAACCACGGGCTTCCAGCTTGGCCCGGCAAAACCCAGGATCAGCGCGGCCACGGCGGCCAGGCGCAGCAGCAGCAGCCACCACGGCGTGCGGCGGGCGACCGGCACGCGGTCCACCAGCCCGCGCAGCAGCGCCACGCCGGGGAAGGCCACAAGGCGCGGCGCGGGCGGCATGGCGCGCAGGATCACCCACAGGATCGGCAGCGCGATCAGCGCCGTCAGCACCCAGGGGGCCGCGAAGCCTATGGGACCCAGCATCAACATCAGCCCGCAAGCACCTGATAAAGCCAGCTTAGCGCAACGGCAGGGGCATGGTCGGTGGTGTGATGGCCAAAGTGCCAGCCCGCTCCTTCTGCCCGGCGGCGCAGCCAGTCACGGCGTTCGGCCAGGCGCGCCAGATAGGCCTCGCGCAGGCCCCCCGCATCGCGGCTGTCATGGCGGATCGCACCCGATAGCGAGCGGAACAGGACCGCGCCGTTGTAGGGAAAGACTTCCTCATCCGGGTCCAGCACCTGCATCAGGACGCCGCCGACCCCCATGCCCGCGGCGCGCGCCAGAAGGCCATCGACCCAGGCCGGATCGTCCAGGAAATCCGACAGGATCACCAGCCGCTGGTTCGGGCGCAGATGGTCGGCGACAGGCGCGTCGTCGTCGCCAGCCTGCGGGCGCAGCGCCACGATCCGTTCGGCCAGCCGGTCCGCCTGCACCCGGCCCGCGCGGGCGGGCTGGCCCAGCAGCCCCACCTTTTCCCCCCCGCGCAGCAGCACCATCGCCAAGGCCAGCGCCAGCAGATGCGCGCGGTCGGCCTTGGTCGGGCGGTCGGGGCTGCCGGAGTAACCCATCCCCTGCCCGGCGGAAATCCACAGCCCCACGGCCTGCGCCGTCTGCGCCTCGCGGTCGCGCACGAATTGCGCGTCCGACCGGGCAGACCGGCGCCAGTCGATGCTGCGGGCGGAATCGCCTTGGGCAGCGGGGCGGTATTGCCAGAAATCCTCGCCCGGGCCGCCGCGCCGCAACCCGTGCGCGCCGGGGGCGATCATCGCGGCCAGGCGTTCGGCCGACAGGATCAGCGCGGGCAGATGCGCGCTTGCCGATTGCGCCCCTGAACGGAGATGGGCGGCGCGGAACTCGGCGGGGTTTCGAGTCAAGGCATCCTCATGCGGCCTGGCTTCTGCCGAAGCGGCCGTCCAGAAGTCGGGCGATCACGCTGTCCACGGTGTCCCCGCGCGCACGGGCGGCAAAGGACAGCGCCATGCGGTGGCGCAGGACCGGGGCGGCCATGGCCTCGACATCCTCCAGCGTGGGGGCGAAGCGGCCGTTCAGCACGGCGCGCGCCCGCGTGACCAGCATCAAGGCCTGCGCGGCGCGCGGCCCCGGTCCCCAGACCAGCGCGTCGCCCACGAAGCTGGCCTGTTCGGCGCTGCCTGGGCGGCAGGCGCGGACCAGATCCAGGATCGCCTCGACCACCGCTTCGCCCACCGGCATCTGGCGGATCAGGCGCTGCGCGGCAATCAGGCTGTCGGCGTCGAAGGCGGCATGGGCGCGCCCGTCCTCGACCCCCGTGGTGGCCAGCAGGATCGCGCGTTCGGTGTCGCGGTCGGGATAATCCACGTCTATCTGCAACAGGAAGCGGTCAAGCTGCGCCTCGGGCAACGGATAGGTGCCCTCCTGCTCGATGGGGTTCTGGGTGGCAAGCACGTGGAACGGGCGGCCCAAGGGGCGGTGCTGGCCGCTGATCGTGACCTCTCGCTCCTGCATGGCTTGCAGCAGCGCGGATTGGGTGCGGGGAGACGCCCGGTTGATCTCGTCCGCCATCAGAAGCTGGGTGAAGACCGGCCCTTCGATGAAGCGGAAGGCGCGGGAACCGTCGGGCAGCACGTCCAGCACCTCGGACCCCAGGATGTCGGCGGGCATCAGGTCGGGGGTGAACTGGATGCGCTGGCTGCCCAGGCCCAGGACCGTGGACAGCGTATCGACCAGCATGGTCTTGCCCAGGCCCGGCTGGCCCACCAGCAGCGCGTGGCCGCCCGACAGGATAGCGGCCAGGACCTGCTCGACCACCTCGTGCTGGCCCACGAAACGGCGCTCGATGCTGGTGCGGGCATCGGCCAGGGCCTGCGCAAGCTGTTCGACCCGGGTAACCAGAATCTCATCCGAAGCCATGACAATGCCCCTTCGCTGCTTTAGACCGACCATAAGAGGATATGCGAAAGGCGACCACAGGGAATGGCAGATCGCGGTGACAAAGCTGTGAGCGCCGAGGGCATTGCCGCCGCCGCCAGCAAGGCGGCCAAGGGCGGACCCGCGCCGGTGCATTTGTGGAACCCGCCCTTCTGCGGCGACCTGGACATGGAGATCCGCGCCGACGGCACCTGGTTCTATCAGGGCACGCCCATCGGCAGGCCCGCGATGGTGCGGCTGTTTTCCACCATCCTGAAGCGAGAGGGGGACCGCTTCTTCCTGGTCACGCCCGTCGAAAAGGTGGGAATCCGCGTGGTGGACGCGCCTTTCCTGGCCGTCGATGCCGAGATCGCGCCGGACGCCGTGACCTTCACCACCAACGTGGGCGACCGGGTGACGGCAGGGCCGGACAACCCGATCACCCTGCGCGGCACGGCGGGCGAACCCCGCCCCTATATCCATGTCCGCGCGGGGCTGGAGGCGCTGATCGACCGCAAGACCTTTTACCGCCTGGCCGAGGCCGCGGCCGAGGAGGGGGGCCGCAGCGGCATCCGCTCGGGCGGCATCTTCTTTCCGTTGGAGCCGTGATGCCCCGTTTCGCCGCCAACCTGACGATGCTGTTCACCGAACTGCCCATGCTGGAGCGATTCGCGGCCGCCGCAAAGGCAGGCTTCCAGGGCGTCGAGATCCTGTTCCCCTATGACATCGCGGCCCGCGACCTGTCGCGCGCGGCCATCGCGGCGGGGCTGGACTTCGTCCTGATGAACACGCCGCCCCCGAACTGGGCGGGCGGCCCGCGCGGCTTTGCCGCCGAACCGGGCCGGGAGGAACGGTTCCGCAGCGACTTCGATCGGGCGCTGCGCTTTGCGGGGGTGCTGCGGCCGCGGCACATCCATGTCATGGCGGGCCATGCCCAGGGGCGTGAGGCGCGCGACACCTTCGCCCGGAACCTCCGCTGGGCCGCCGAGCGCGCGCCCCATGTCAACCTGACGATCGAGCCGCTGAACCCGGTGGACCAGCCCGGCTATTTCCTGGCCGATTTCGACCTGGCGGCCGAACTGATCGCCGAGACGGGCGCGCCGAACCTGGGGCTGCAATTCGATGCCTATCACGCGCAGCGGATCACGGGCGACGCCATGGCTGTCTGGCGCAGGCACGCGGGCATCATCCGCCACATCCAGATCGCCGGCGTTCCGGGACGGCACGAACCGTCAGGCGGAATGATCGACTATCAGGGCTTCTTCGCGGCCCTCGACCGGTCGGGCTACAAGGGTTGGGTCAGCGCGGAATACAACCCGGCCGGGCTGACGACCGAGGGCCTGGGCTGGCTGCCGCGAAGCCCCGCCTGAGGGATCGCGCCTGCAGGGAACCGGGGTTTCCCCCTTGCGTTACCGCCATGCCATCGTTCGGAAAAATCCGGTTCCCGGGCGTGATCAACAGCGGAGACAAACCATGAATTCCATCATCTATATCGTCGGCCTGGTGGTCGTCGTCCTGTTCATCCTGTCGTTCCTTGGCCTTCGCTAAGCCGTTCTTGCTGAAAGGCTGATCGACATGAGCATCAATCCCGACGCGACCCCGCAGCGCCCCATCATGGACTGGCCCGCCATCCTGTCGGGTGCCGCCATCGCCGCAGGCGCCATGGTCGTCTTCACCGGCTTCACCGCCGCCATCGGCCTGGGGTCGGTTTCGGCGGAACCGGGCGAAGGCCTGGGCACGTTCGCGGCCATCCTGTTCGGCCTGTTCGCGTTCCTCAGCACGCTGGCTTCCTATGCGTTGGGCGGATATGTCGCCGGGCGGATGCGCACCCCCGCCACCGCCCACGCTTCCGCCACGACCGTGACGGCGGATGAAACCCGCGCCCGTGACGGCGTGCATGGCCTGACCGTCTGGGCCATCGGCACGCTGATCAGCGCGATCATGACCCTGGGCCTGCTATCCGGCGGCGTGCGCGCCGTGGGTTCGGCCGCAAGCACCGCGATCGAGGCGGGCGGATCGGCCGTGGGCGGCGCCCTGCAAGGCGCGGGCCAACTGGCCGGCGGCGTCGTGGGCGGCGTGGGCCAGGTCGCGGGTGGCGTGATCAGCGGCGCGGGCCAGGCGGCCGGCGGCGCCCTGCAAGGCGCGGGCGAGGCCGCGGGCGGCGGCACGCTGGACGACATGCTGCCCGAAGGGATGCAGCAGAACCCGATGGACTACATCACGAACCGCCTGCTGCGCCCACAGGACACCGCGCCGGATGCCTTTTCGGACGAGGCGATCCGCAGCGAGATCGCGGGCATCGTGGGCACCGTGCTGCGCACCGGCGAACTGCCCCAGGAAGACCGCGATTACCTGATCCGCGCCGTCGCCGCCCGCACCCGGCTGACCCAACCCGAGGTAGAGGCCCGCGTCGATCAGGCCGTGACCGAGGTGCAGACCCTGCGGGCCGAGGCAGAACAGCGCCTGGCCGATGTCCAGGCCCAGGCGCAACAGGCCCTGGACACCGCCCAGGCCGAGGCGCAGCGTCTGCAGGACGAGGCTGCGCAGCGGCTGGAGGAAGCCCGCCAGGCCGCCATCGATGCGGCCGAGGCTGCCCGAAGCGCCGCCGTCTGGTCGGCCTTCCTGCTGGCCGCATCGACCCTGATCGCGGGCGCGGTGGCCTTCCTTGCGGCCATTCGCGGCGGCCATGACCGCGACGAAGGCCGGGTCTGGGCAGGCCTGCATCGCGGCATCCGCAACCGCTGAACCCCTGCCCCATCGCCCCGATCGACCCCGCCGCCGTCATGCGGCGGGGTTTTCCGTGGCGCTGTCGTGACCGGTCCCGTCCCGATTTCATCTGGCCTTTTGGCCTGCGATTGTTTAGGGCGACCGCAAATCGAAAAGGTCGCTCATGGATATCCGCAACATCGCCATCATCGCTCACGTTGACCACGGCAAGACGACGCTGGTCGATCAGCTGTTGCGCCAATCGGGGTCGTTCCGCGAAAACCAGGCCGTCGCCGAACGGGCGATGGACAGCAACGACATCGAACGCGAACGCGGCATCACCATCCTGGCCAAGGCCACGTCGGTCGAATGGAAGGGCACGCGGATCAACATCGTGGACACGCCGGGCCACGCCGATTTCGGCGGAGAGGTCGAGCGGATCCTGTCCATGGTCGATGGCGTCTGCCTGCTGGTCGATGCCGCCGAAGGCCCGATGCCGCAGACGAAGTTCGTGCTGGCCAAGGCGCTGGCCCTGGGCCTGCGCCCCATCGTGGTGCTGAACAAGGTGGACAAGCCCGCAGCCGAACCCGACAACGCGCTGAACGACGTGTTCGACCTGTTCGCGAACTTGGGCGCCAGCGACGAACAGCTTGATTTCCCGCATGTCTATGCCTCGGGCATCGGCGGTTGGGCGGACGAGACGCTGGACGGTCCGCGCAAGGACATGTCGGCGCTGTTCGACCTGATCCTGAGCCACGTCCAGCCGCCCAAGCAGATCGCCCGGTCGGGCGAGCCGTTCCAGATGCTGGCGACCACGCTGTCCGCCGACCCCTTCCTGGGCCGCCTTCTGACCGGCCGGGTCGAGGCGGGCCGCGCCAAGGCAGGCGACACCGTCAAGGCCCTGTCGCGCGACGGCGAGCGGATCGAGCAGTTCCGCATCAGCAAGATCCTGGCCTTCCGCGGCCTGACCCAGACCACCATCGACGAGGCGCAGGCGGGCGACATCGTGACCCTGGCCGGCATGTCCAAGGCCACCGTCGCCGACACCATCGCCGCGCTGGAGGTGGACACCGCCCTGCCCGCGCAGCCCATCGACCCGCCCACCATCAGCGTGACCTTCGGGATCAACGACTCGCCCCTGGCCGGTCAGGACGGCAAGAAGGTCCAGTCCCGCGTGATCCGCGAACGCCTGATGCGCGAGGCCGAGGTCAACGTCGCCATCAAGGTCGAGGACACGCCGGGCGGCGACGCCTTTGTCGTCTCGGGCCGGGGCGAATTGCAGATGGGCGTGCTGATCGAGAACATGCGCCGCGAAGGCTTCGAGCTGTCGATCTCCCGCCCCCGCGTGATCTTCCGCGACGAGGACGGCCAACGCCTGGAACCGGTCGAGGAAGTCATCATCGACGTGGACGACGATTACACCGGCGTGGTGATCGAAAAGCTGACCGGCGAACGCAAGGGCGACATGGTGGACATGCGCCCGGCGGGCGTGGGCAAGACCCGGATTGTCGCGCACGTGCCCTCGCGCGGCTTGATCGGATACCACGGCGAATTCATGACCGACACGCGCGGCAACGGCGTCTTGAACCGCATCTTCCACGGCTGGGTTCCCTACAAGGGTCCGATCCAGGGCCGCCGCCAGGGCGTCCTGATCTCCATGGAGGACGGGGTGTCCGTCGCCTATGCCCTGTGGAACCTGGAAGACCGGGGCAAGATGTTCATCGGCGCCCAGGAACAGCTGTACCAGGGCATGATCATCGGCGAACATTCCCGCGACAACGACCTGGAAGTGAACCCGCTGAAAGGCAAGAAGCTGACCAACGTCCGCGCCTCGGGCACCGACGAGGCCGTGCGCCTGACGCCCCCGGTCCGCATGTCGCTGGAAGAGGCCATCGCCTATGTCAACGACGACGAACTGGTCGAGGTGACGCCCAAGAACATCCGCCTGCGCAAGCGCCACCTGGATCCGCACGAACGCAAGCGCCAGGCCCGCGCGGAAGGCTGACAAAAGTTTCCCCAAGGTCAAGCTGTAGTTTTAGCGAAGTTCGCACCCATCGGATGCCGTGATAGGGTTCTGTCAGGGCACCCGTATCGGGATCATCGGCAATGGTCAGAGGTCATTCACTTCCCGCCAGGACAGCAGGAAATGCGGTTGCGGATTCGTCTGCACATATTATTGCCGTCCGGGGACCGCTGCCGGGAACCCGACGCCTGAAGAACGGTTCATCTTGTCGGGGGGATGGTTGCGACGCTGCACCGTTTGCCCGGCCATGAATCCTGTCATACGGAAACGGAGCATGAGCAAGCACGACGACATCATGAAGGGACTGGGCCTGCATGGCCAGGCTGTCGTCGCGACGATCGAGCTGATGGCGGACTTGGGCAAGCGCGATCCGGATCTGGATCATGTCGCCCGTCGGATCGGGATGCCCGCCTGCGACCTGCGCCGGATCTTCCCTGACGATCAGAGCCTGCTGATCGCCGTGGCAGAGCAGGCCCTGGTCCGGCTGATGGATTCCTGCACGAAGGCGGTCGTCAAGATCAACCCTGACGATGCGGTTGCCCAGTTCCTTGCGCTTGGCAGTGCCTATATCCGCTGGGCGGCGGATCACCGGGCGCAGTTCCGGCTGATCACCAGCCATCCGACCATGGACGCCATGCGGATCCCCGAACTGCGCCGCTATCTGGATTCGGTGACCGATCTCATGGTCCGGATGCTGGAACGCGCCCGGGCGGCGGGCCACCTGCGCGAGGACGAGAACATCGCGATGATCGTGCTGTCGTCGCGGGCTTTTGCCTATGGCCTGGCGCGCATGGTGGTCGATGGCCGGATGGAAAGCCTGCTTCCCTCTCAGGATCCGATCGAGGTGGCGGAACGCGCCCTGGCCGATTTCGTCATGCGCTTCGCCCGCACGGCCGCAAGGCGGTCTTCCCGCGCAAGGTGACGCCGTCACGATCGCGGTGCGCCGTTTCGATACCTCCATTTCGCCCGTGTGACGCGGCAGGACACGTCCCCGGCATCGTCTTAATCAAATATTCAGATTGGTCTGACACCCTGTCGCGTGAAGGGGCGGGCCTGCCGCCATCCGGTCCGACGGGGGGTGTCGTGGGGAAGGAAGGCGGACAGCGCACTGCCGCCTTCCGGGCTGCGGCGGATCTGGGGTTCCGCCGCAGCCACATGACCTTGCCACGGCAGGCGGGCGGCGTCAGCCCTTTTCGCTTTTGATCAGGGCTGGCTTGGGCTATCCGGTCGCAGACCACAGGACAGACGAAAGACGAACCGCCGTGACCGATCACATCATCCGCGACATCGCCTTGGCCGATTACGGCCGCAAGGAACTGGACATCGCCGAAACGGAAATGCCCGGCCTGATGGCACTGCGGGCGGAATACGGCGCGGCGAAACCCCTGGCGGGCGCGCGCATCGCGGGCAGCCTGCACATGACGATCCAGACCGCCGTGCTGATCGAAACCCTGACCGCCCTTGGCGCCGATGTCCGCTGGGCGTCCTGCAACATCTATTCCACCCAGGACCACGCGGCGGCCGCCATCGCCGCCACGGGCGTGCCGGTCTTCGCCGTCAAGGGCGAGACGCTGGCGGAATACTGGGCCTATACCGACCGGATCTTCCGCTTTGCCGAGGGCACGGCGAACATGATCCTGGACGACGGCGGGGATGCCACCATGTATGTCCTGCTGGGCGCGCGGGTCGAGGCGGGAGAGACCGGCCTGATCGACGTGCCGACCAGCGAGGAAGAAGAAGCCCTGTTCGCCCAGATTCGCAAGCGGATCGCCGAAACCCCCGGCTGGTTCGCCCGCCAGCGCGACGCCATCAAGGGCGTTTCCGAGGAAACGACCACCGGCGTCCATCGCCTGTACGACCTGCACAAGCGCGGTCTGCTGCCCTTCCCGGCGATCAACGTGAACGACAGCGTCACCAAGTCCAAATTCGACAACAAGTACGGCTGCAAGGAATCGCTGGTCGATGGCATCCGCCGCGCCACCGACACGATGATGGCGGGCAAGGTCGCGGTCGTCTGCGGCTATGGCGACGTGGGCAAGGGGTCGGCCGCGTCCCTGCAAGGCGCGGGCGCGCGGGTGAAGGTGACCGAGGTCGATCCGATCTGCGCCCTGCAAGCCGCCATGGACGGGTTCGAGGTCGTGCTGCTGGAGGATGTCGCCGCGACCGCCGACATCTTCGTCACCACCACCGGCAACCGCGACGTGATCCGCATCGAGCATATGCGCCAGATGAAGGACATGGCGATCGTCGGCAACATCGGCCATTTCGACAACGAAATCCAGGTGGCCGCCCTGCGCAACCACAAATGGACCAACATCAAGGACCAAGTGGACATGATCGAGATGCCTTCGGGCAACCGCATCATCCTGCTGTCCCAGGGGCGCCTGCTGAACCTGGGTAACGCCACGGGCCATCCGTCCTTCGTCATGTCGGCCAGCTTCACCAACCAGGTGCTGGCCCAGATCGAGCTGTGGACCAAGGGCGACGACTATGCGCCCGGCGTCTATATCCTGCCCAAGGCGCTGGATGAAAAGGTCGCGCGTCTGCATCTGGACAAGGTGGGCGCGAAGCTGACACAACTGTCGCGCGAGCAGGCCGAATACATCGGCGTGACGCCCCAAGGCCCGTTCAAATCAGATCATTACCGGTATTGAGTCATGGAATATTCGCTGTTCACCTCGGAATCCGTTTCCGAGGGCCATCCCGACAAGATCGCCGACCAGATTTCCGACGCCATCCTGGACGCCATCCTGGCCGAGGATCCGCGCGCCCGCGTGGCCTGCGAAACGATGGTGAAGACCGGCGTCGCCATCATCTCGGGCGAGATTTCGACGGCTGCCTGGGTCGATCTGGAAAGCATCGTGCGCGGCGTCATCAACGACATCGGCTACACGTCGTCCGACGTGGGCTTCGACGGGTCCACCTGTTCGGTCATCAACATCATCGGCAAGCAATCGCCCGAGATCAACCAGGGCGTGGACCGCGACAACCTGGAAGACCAGGGCGCGGGCGACCAGGGGCTGATGTTCGGCTATGCCTCAGACGAGACCGACGTGCTGATGCCCGCCCCCATCACCTATGCCCACCGGCTGGTGGAGCAGCAATCCAAGGTCCGCCGCGACGGCACGCTGAAATGGCTGCGCCCGGACGCAAAATCCCAGGTGACGCTGCGCTATGACGCGGACGGCCGCCCGTCGGGGATCGACGCGGTGGTGCTGTCCACGCAGCACAACCCGGAAATCACGTTGTCCGACCTGCGAGAGGCCGTGATCGAGGAGATCATCAAGCCCGTCCTGCCCGCCGAATGGCTGTCCGACGCGACCAAGTATTTCATCAACCCGACCGGCAAGTTCGTGATCGGCGGGCCGGTGGGCGATTGCGGGCTGACGGGCCGCAAGATCATCGTGGACAGCTATGGCGGCATGGCGCGGCACGGCGGCGGCGCGTTTTCGGGCAAGGATCCGTCCAAGGTGGACCGCTCGGCGGCCTATGCGGGCCGCTGGGTCGCCAAGAACATCGTGGCCGCCGGGCTTGCCCGCCGCTGCGAGATCCAGGTGAGCTATGCCATCGGCGAGGCGCAGCCGACCTCGATCAGCCTCAACACCTTCGGCACGGAAACGGTGCCCCACGACAAGATCGTGGCCGCGGTGCGCGAGGTCTTCGACCTGCGCCCCTTCGCCATCATCCGCGACCTGGACCTGCTGCACCCGATCTATCGCCCGACTGCGAGTTACGGGCACTTCGGGCGCCAGCCCTATCAGTTGAACCGGGGAACGGCGTTCAGCTGGGAAAAGACGGACCGGGCCGAGGCGTTGAAGGCAGCGCTGAGCTGAACCGGCAGAAAGGGGGGCGCTGCCCCCCTGGCCCCCAGGGATATTTGGCCCAAGGCAAAGGGACCTTACCTGGGACCGTAGAGCTTTTTCGCCCGCGCCTCGAACGCGCGCACGATCCGCACCATCGCCTCGTGGAACACGACCCCGATCAGCTTTTGCAGGATCAGGTTCTTGAACTCGAAATCCACAAAGAAATCGACGCGGCAGCCGCCCTCGGGACGGTCGGTGAAGGTCCAGCCGCTGCGCATGTACTTGAAGGGACCGTCCAGGTATTCCGTGTCGATCTTCAGCGCGCCGGTCGCCGGGTCGGCGGGCCACAGGACCACGCGGCTGCCGAAGCGTTCGCGGAAGACCTTGAAGCTGATCACCAGGTCGGCGGCGATCTCCTCGGACCCGTCGGGGCGGGTTTCGCGCGACCGGATGCGGGCGGCGCTGTTCCAGGGCAGGAACTGCGGATAGCTTTCGACATCGGCCACCAGGTCGAACATCTGCTTGGCGCTATAGGGAAGGACGCGGGAATCCTGATGGTTCGGCAAAACGGTCTCGCAGGGTTCGGTCTTGAAAGGCGACGGGGACTCTGATCGAGTCGCCCCGATCTAGCAGGAGGCTGCCCCCATGAACAACCTGATCTGGCTGCTTCGGGCTTCGAAATGGGCGCGAAACCCGCCAAGCGCGCGCAGTGTCAAGCTGGTGCTGGCGATTGTTGCGGCAGGCCTTGCCATCGCGGCGCTGGAGGGACTGGACCTGTGGCCCGACTGGGCCACGCTGGAGGAAGGCCGCGCCCCGCGCATCCCGCGCTAGGACCGGCGGCGGTCCCGCCGGGCGATGCGCTGCGGTTCCGGGCGGCGCAGCATCGCCGCGCCAAGCCCGATGGACAGGATCGTGAAGATCGTCAGCATCCGTCTTCTCCTTTTCGCCGCGCGGGCCTTACAGCCCCGCCGCCTTGAACGTGTCGCACTGGGCCATATCGCCCGAGTTGAAGCCGCGCATCAGCCATTCCTGGCGCTGCGCCGCGCTGCCATGGGTGAAGCTGTCGGGCACGGGGGTGCGCCCCGCGTTCGACTGGATCACGTCGTCGCCCACCGCCTGGGCCGCGCGCATGGCTTCTTCCAGGTCGCCCGCCTCGATGGCGCCGAACCGCTGCTGCGCGTGGCGCGCCCAGATGCCCGCATAGCAATCGGCCTGAAGTTCTGTCAGCACCGAGATCTGGTTGGCGTCGCGTTCGCCCATCTGGCTGCGCAGGCGGTTCGTCTCGCCCAATGTGCCGGTCAGGTTCTGGACGTGGTGGCCGACCTCGTGCGCGATCACGTAGGCATAGGCGAAGTCGCCCCCCGCCCCCATGCGGCTGGCCATCATGTCGAAGAAGTCGGTGTCAAGATACACGCGCTGGTCGCCCGGGCAATAGAAGGGTCCCATGGCTGCCGACGCGCCCCCGCAGGCCGATTGCACGACGCCGCTGAACAGCACCAGCTTCGGGTCCACATAGGCGATCCCCGCCTGCTCCGGCAGGACCGGCGCCCAGACCTCCTCGGTATCGGCCAGAACGACCGAGACGAACTCGCCCCATTGCTGGTCTTCCTCGGTCAGGGGGCGGCTTTGCCCCGGCTGCCCCTGGTCCATGCCTTGCACCAGCGGCGAGATGTCGATGCCGAAGAAATAGCCGACGGCCAGGATCGCCAGCATCCCCACGACGCCCACGCCCCCTGCCCCGGCGGCGCCCATGCCGCGCCGATCCTCGATGTTGCCGCTGCCGCGCCGTCCCCGCCATTGCATGTGCCTTGACCTCCGTTGCCCCGGTCATGTGGGGCCGTCATCACCAGAACACCAGCCCGTCCCGCGGGTTCCGCAAGACGGCCCCCAAGGCCGATGATCACAGCGGCGCGACGAAACCGCAAGGTTCTTGACGCGGCCGCCCTGCGGGCCGATCCACAAGGCAAATCAAGGACCGAGGGGATCATGGACGGACGACAACTTTCCCTGCTGGCGGGGGCCGGATCGGCGGCGCTGCTGATCGCCGCGCTTGGCTTCCAGGCGGCGGGCTATGCCCCGTGCGAGCTGTGCATCCTGCAACGCTGGCCCCATGTCGCCGCCGCCGTCGTGGCGCTGCTGGTCTGGTGGACCGGCCGGGTGCGGGGGCTGGCCGTCCTGGGCATGATCGCGGCGGGCGTCGCCATGGGGCTGGCGCTTTATCACGCCGGGGTCGAATGGAAGCTGTGGGCCGGACCCACGCATTGCTCGGGCACCGTCGGCAACCTGGCCAGCATGTCCCCGCAGGAACTGATGACCCGGCTGCAATCCGCCCCCGTGATCCGCTGCGACGAGGTCGCCTGGCGCTTTCTGGGCCTGTCGATGGCCGCCTGGAACGCGGTCTTTTCCGCCGGTCTGGCGGTGGTCTGGGGGGCGGCGGCGAAACGGGCCTAGGGCGGGTTTTAGGCCGTCAAAACCCCCCGGGAACATTGCCCCGGGCCGCCATGTCGCCTATATGTAACCCAACAAGATGTTGAGGAAATCCCGTGGCCGATACCCCCGAAGACGACCTGCCCGACACCCCCGAGGCGGGCGATGAAAACGGCACTGCTGCGCGGACCGTGATGCACCACGACGGCCCGGTGATCGACATCAGCGCCGAGATGCGGACTTCGTATCTGGACTATGCCATGTCGGTGATCGTCAGCCGGGCGATCCCCGACCTGCGCGACGGGCTGAAACCGGTGCACCGCCGCATCCTGTACGCGATGGACGAAAGCGGCAACACGCCCGACAAGGCCTATCGCAAGTCGGCGCGTCCGGTGGGCGACGTGATGGGTAAGTATCACCCCCATGGCGATGCGGCGATCTATGACGCGCTGGTCCGCATGGCGCAGGACTTTTCCATGTCGCTGCCCTTGCTGGACGGACAGGGCAACTTCGGGTCGATGGACGGCGATCCCCCCGCCGCCATGCGCTATACCGAGGTGCGGATGGACAAGCCCGCGAACTTCCTGCTGATGGACATCGACAAGGACACGGTCGATTTCCAGGACAACTATGACGGCAAGGACCGCGAACCCACCGTCCTGCCCGCGCGGTTCCCGAACATGCTGGTCAACGGCGCGGGCGGCATCGCCGTCGGCATGGCGACCAACATCCCGCCCCACAACCTGGGCGAGGTGATCGACGCCACGCTGGAGCTGATCGAGAACCCCGACCTGCCGACCGAACGCCTGCTGGAGATCATTCCCGGTCCCGATTTTCCGACCGGCGCGCTGATCCTGGGCCGGTCGGGCGCGCGCAAGGCCTATCTGGAAGGGCGCGGCAGCGTCATCATCCGCGCGAAGACGCATATCGAGGAATTGCGCAAGGACCGCTGGGCCATCGTCGTGGACGAGGTGCCCTATCAGGTGAACAAGTCCAGCCTGATCGAACGCATCGCCGAACTGGCGAAGGAAAAGCGGGTGGAAGGCATCGCCCTGGTGCAGGATGAATCCGACCGACAGGGCGTCCGCGTCGTCGTCGAACTGAAACGCGATGCCACGCCCGACGTGGTGCTGAACCAGCTGTTCCGCTTTACCGCGTTGCAGACCAGTTTCGGCTGCAACATGCTGGCGCTGAACGGCGGTCGGCCCGAGCAACTGACGCTGCGCGACTTCCTGACCCACTTCATCGGCTTCCGCGAGGAGGTCGTGGCCCGCCGCACTGCATACGAACTGCGCAAGGCGCGCGAACGCAGCCACGTGCTGTGCGGCCTGGCGGTGGCCGTCAGCAACGTCGATGAGGTCGTGGCGACGATCCGGTCCTCGGCAGACGCGGCCGAGGCGCGCGAGCGGCTGATGGAACGCCGCTGGCCCGCGCACGACATTCTGGAATACCTGCGGCTGATCGACGATCCGCTGCATCCGGTGAACGACGACGGCACCTACAACCTGTCGGAAACGCAGGCCCGCGCCATCCTGGACCTGCGCCTGCAACGCCTGACCCAGCTTGGCGTGCAGGAAGTGACCGAGGAACTGGGCCAGTTGGCCGACGCGATCCGCGATTACCTGGCGATCCTGGGGTCGCGCGAACGCATCATGGGCATCATCAGCGACGAGTTGCGCGAGGTGCGCGCCCTGTTCGCCGTCCCCCGCCGGACCGAGATCACCGACTGGTCCGGCGACATGGAGGACGAGGATCTGATCGAGCGCGAGGACATGGTCGTCACCATCACCTCGGGCGGATACATCAAGCGCACGGCCCTGGCCGAGTTCCGCAGTCAGCGGCGCGGCGGCAAGGGCCTGTCCAGCATGGCGACCAAGGAAGACGACGTGGTCACCACGCTGTTCGTCGCCAACACGCATACCGAGCTGCTGTTCTTCACCACCGACGGCATGGTCTATCGCCTCAAGACCTGGCGCCTGCCCCTGGGCGGGCGGACGGCCAAGGGCAAGGCCATCGTCAACATCCTGCCGATCGAGCCGGGGGTGTCCATCGCCGCCCTGATGCCCGTCGATGCGCCCGAAGCGGAATGGGACCGCTATCAGGCGATCTTCGCGACCTCGGACGGGGACGTGCGGCGCAACGCGCTGTCGGATTTCACCAGCGTGCGGACGAACGGCAAGATCGCCATGAAGCTGCCCGAGGGGGTCAGCTTGATCGGGGTTCGCATGGCGACCGAAGACGACGACGTGATGCTGGTCACGGACTCGGGCCGGGCGATCCGTTTCCCCACGACCGACGTGCGCGTCTTCAAGGGCCGCGATTCGACCGGCGTGCGGGGCATCCGCCTGACCAATGGCGACCGCGTGGTCAGCATGTCCGTGATCCGCCATTTCGAGGCCGACCCCGCGGAACGCGCCGCCTATCTGAAGATGCGCCGCGCGGTGGCAGGTGCGCTCGACGACGGGGCCGAGGCCGACGAGGACGAGGAAGCCGTGGCCGAGGGCAGCATCACCCCGGCCCGTTATGCCCAGATGTCGGCGGCCGAGGATCTGATCCTGACCATCACCGCGGGTGGCGCGGGCAAGATCAGTTCCAGCCACGACTATCCGGTGCGCGGGCGCGGCGGCCAGGGCGTGATGGCGATGGACAAGGCCATGCGCGGCGGCGCCCTGGTGGCCAGCTTCCCGGTGGACATGGACGACCAGATCATGCTGGCGACATCCACCGGACAGTCGATCCGGGTGCCGGTGGACGGCATCAGCTTCCGGTCCCGCAGCGCGGGCGGCGTCAGGGTCTTCAGCACCGCCCCGGGCGAGGAGGTCGTGTCGGTCGCGCGGATCGCGGAACAGGGCGACGGCGAGGAGACCTCCGAGGACTGATCGAACCAAGGCCCGGCAATGACCGGGCCTTTCTTTCAACGAGGGACAGCGTGACTCCATCCAGCGACGATGTGCTGCGTCAAAGGCTCCAGACCGGGTTCCTGGGCATCATCGCCTTTTCGCTGATCCTGTTCATGCTGTTCCAGGCGCGCTTCGTGCTGATCTGCCTGGCCATCGCGATCATCCTGTTCTCGCTGACCTCGGACGCGATCCAGGCGATTTCCAGGCGGCTGAAGGTGCCGAACTGGCTGGCGACCACGCTGGCGCTGATCGGCATCACGCTGGGGCTGATCTGGCTGTCCACCACCATCATGTCCCAGGTGAACGTCGTCATCGGCCGCGCCATCGCCTATGCCGAATCGGTGCAGATCGCGCTGTCCGCCCTGATCGAACGCTTCGGTCCCGAGGCCGAAACCCGCCTGATGGCCGCCTTGACGGAATTCAACATCACCGGCTGGCTGCGGTCGCTGGCGGGGCAGGCCTCGGGGCTGTTGTCGGGCAGCCTGCTGGTGATCCTGTTCGTGGGCTTCATGTTCGCCGAACGCACCTGGCTGCCCGTCAAGATCGAGCGGCTGACCGGCGATCCCGCGCAGGCCATGCGGATGCGCACGATCATCGCCACGATCATGCGGCGGGTGAACCGCTATCTGGTGGTCAAGACCTTCGTCAGCGCGCTGACCGCCGTGACCGTCTGGCTGATCTTCGTGCTGGGGCGGCTGGAACTGGCCGCGGCGGTGGCCTGGCTGACCTTTGTGCTGAACTTCATCCCCAATATCGGCTCGGTCATCGCCTGGGGGATCACGGTGGCGCTGGCCTTCGTGCTGACCGGCGATCCGACCACCACGGTCGTCGTCGGCGCCACCTGCATGATCGTGCATTTCGTGGTGGGCAACATCCTGGACCCGATGCTGACCGGCCAGACGCTGCAACTGTCCTCGTTCGGCATCATCCTGTCGCTGGCCTTCTGGGGCGCGATCTGGGGGATCGCCGGGGCCTTCCTGGCGGTGCCGATCATGGTGGCCGTCATGATCGTCTGCTGGCATGTCCCCTGGCTGCGCCCGGTCGCGATCCTTCTGTCGCGCGAAGGGCTGGCCGATACCGAGACGGCCCGCCCCTGATCGTCACTTGCCGTCGTGGGGCAATTCCCGCTGCTGCGACCGCACGGGGGCTTGCGCAGGGGGGGGCGGCACGTCTTCCTCTGCATCCTTGTCGGCATCGGGCAGATCCTGGCCGTCGCGCCAGATGTCGCGGGTGGTGAAGGGCATCCCGATCCCTTCGTGGACGAAGCGTTCGACGATCTGGTGATACACCTCGGAGGTGACGGACATGCCCGATCCGATGTCGGAAATGACGGCGCGGATCTCGAAGTTCAGCGCATCCACGGTGATGCCGCGGAACAGGACGGCGGGCGCGGGGTCGATGGTGACCAGCGGCTGATCCTCGATGATCTCGGTCAGGATGCGGGCCACCTTGCGGGTGTCGCTGCCGTAGCTGACGCCGATGGGGATGATGATCCGGCCCGTCTTGCTTTGCCGCGTCCAGTTCGTCACCGGCTGGCTGATCAGGTCGCTGTTGGGGACGATCACCTGCTGCTTGTCGAAGGTCTCGACCTGGGTGGACCGGACCGAGATGCGCTTGACGATGCCCTGCTGGCCGCCCGCGCTGATCCAGTCGCCCACGCTGACCGGGCGTTCGATCAGCAGGATGATGCCCGACACGAAGTTCGACACGATGTTCTGCAACCCGAAACCGATGCCGACCGACAGCGCCCCCGCGACGATGGCGAATGACGACAGGTCGATCCCGGCCGAGGTGATCGCCAGCATCGCCGCCAGCACGATCCCCACATAGCCGATGCCCGACACGACCGCGTTCTGCCCGCCCGCGTCCAGTTTCGTCTTGGGCAGGACGGACGTGCGCATCGCCCCCTGGACGCCGCGCGTGATCGAATAGCCGATGCCGAAGACCAGGATGAACATCAGCACCGCGCCGGGCGACAGCCGCACCCCGCCCAGGGTCGCGCCCTGGCGGAAGCGGACCCAGTATTCGGCAAGCTCGTTGACCGAGGCGCCCCAGATCAGCATGAAGACCGGCACCGACAGCACGATCAGCGCGAACCCGATCAGCAGGGGCGCCAGCCCGTCGCGCGCCCCTTCCTGCCCGCGCTTGAGCATGTTGAACACGTCGGCGATGAAGTCCTGCAGCAGCACCAGCAGGCCGATCAGCGCCAGCGATTGCAGCCAGGGCCATGTGGCCAGGTTGCCCAGGTTGACAAAGCCCAGGGCTGCCAGGGCCACGGCCAGGATGCTGACGACGCGGGTCAGCGCCCCCGCCCAGGCCAGCACGCGGTGGCGATACGATGTGCCGGTCTTGTCCGACCAGGGCCTCAGCTTGCGCAGGATGTTGCCCAGCTTGAACAGCAGGGCCGCCGCGACCGTGATCAGCACGAAGTTATAGACGACGGCCGCGCCTTCGGCGAACTCCATCGGGATGCGTTGCAGGGTGCTGCTGCGCTCGACCAGGCCGGACAGCGGCAGGAAGGCCTGCGAGGCGACGTAATGGACGGCAAAGACGGCGGCGAGCGCGTTCGTCAGCCACCGCGCCCGCTGCCGGTCCTTGGGCGCCATGTTCACCGTGTCGTAGTTGATCGACTGCCCCGGAAACAGCTGGCGGGCCAGCCAAGCGCTGCCGAACAGGATCACGCCCGCGCCCGGCAGGGCCTCCAGGAAGGGGCGCGTCCAGGGACCGAAGATCCCCGTCGCCGTCAGGGCGCTGATCATCAGGTAGATGCCGACCATCGGCAGGAAGATCTGCAACAGCGACACCACGAACGTGACCGCCGCGCGGGAATAGTCGCTGGTGCGCGCGGAAATCCGGCGCGGCAGCGTCTCGACCCAGTGCCTGCCCAAGGTCAGCAGCACCAGCGCGGTGATCAGATAGCCCAGCACATGCGGCAGGCGCGGCTTCAGTTCGGGCCAGGTCGCCCGTTCGGAAATGCGCAGGCCGGTGTTCTCGACGATGCCGGCCGCCAGCCGCCGGGTTTCCGATGCGGCGGTGATCCAGTTCCCGGGCAGCAGGGGCGAGGTCGATTGCTGCGCCATCTGGCTGGCCGCGCGCCGCGCCAGGGTGTCGTCGATCCGCCGGACGATGGCATCGGCGCGGCTGAAGGCCTCGACCGCCGTCAGGCGCGGAGCCTGCGCCTCGGACAGCTGCTTTTGCAGGTCGGCGCGGCGGGTGGCGATGTCTTCGGCCTCGGTCGCGCCTTCCGCCGGGGCAGGACCAAGGGCGGCGATCTGCGATTCCAGCGTGGCGATGCGTTCGCCGTTGACGCCCTGGGCTTCCTCGAACCGGCTGCGCCATTCGACGATGTCGCCCCGGATCGATTCCAGCTGGGCCGTCGCGGTCTCGGTGTCCCCGGTCAGCTGTTCGGCCTGGGCCGCGACCTGGTTCCAGCGGGAATAGTCCGGCAGCGGCGGTTCCTGGGCCAAGGCGGGCGACATGACAAGGACGAGGACTGTCAGAAGGACAGCCAGGAACGCACGGATCATGGAGGTTCAGCCTTCGTAAACTTCGGGAATGCCGGGCGCTTCGCGCGTCAGCCAGCCGGGCACGGGCAGGCCCTTGGCGCGCAGGAAGTCGGGGTTGAACAGCTTGGTCTGGTAGCGGTTGCCGAAATCGCACAGGATCGTGACGATGGTGTGGCCAGGTCCCATGTCGCGGGCCATGCGGATCGCGCCCGCGACATTGACGCCCGACGACCCGCCCAGGCACAGCCCTTCGTGTTCCAGCAGGTCGAAGACCACCGGCAAGGCTTCCTCGTCCGAAATGCGATAGCTGTAATCGGGGGTGAAGCCTTCCAGGTTCGCGGTGATGCGCCCCTGGCCGATGCCCTCGGTGATGGAACTGCCGGGCGCGTCGAATTCGCCGGTGGTGTAAAAGGAATGCAGCGCCGCGCCTTCGGGATCGGCCAGCCCCATCTTCACGCCCTTGTGCTGCAAGGCCATGGCGACGCCCGCCAGCGTGCCGCCGGATCCGACCGCGCAGATGAAACCGTCCACCTTGCCGCCGGTCTGTTCCCAGATCTCGGGTCCGGTGGTTTCCACATGCGCCCGGCGGTTGGCCACGTTGTCGAACTGGTTGGCCCAGATCGCGCCGTTGGGTTCGGTCCGCGCCAGTTCGGCGGCCAGGCGGCCCGAATAGCGGACATAATTGTTGGGGTTCTTGTAGGGCGCGGCCGGAACCTCGACCAGATACGCGCCCGCCAGGCGCAGCATGTCCTTCTTTTCCTGGCTTTGCGTTTCGGGGATCACGATCACCGACCGGAACCCCATCGAGGCGCCGACCAGGGCCAGCCCGATCCCGGTGTTGCCCGCCGTGCCTTCGACGATGGTGCCGCCCGGGCGCAGTTCGCCGCGCGCCACGGCGTCGCGGATGATGTACAGCGCCGCGCGGTCCTTGACCGACTGGCCGGGGTTCATGAACTCGGCCTTGCCCAGGATCTCGCAGCCCGTCGCCTCGCTGGCCTGGCGCAGGCGGATCAGGGGCGTGTTGCCGATCATGTCGGCCAGGTCGGGGCAAATTCGCATGGTCAAGCAACCTTTCGGTCTGGATCAGGTTCCGCGTTACCTACACATGGCCCCCGCCGGGGCACAACCCCACCCCCCGGTTCAGCCCAGTCCCAATTCCGTGCGCAGCGCGTCCCGGCGCAGTTCCAGCCACAGCGCGAGCATGGCCAGAGGACCGTTCGTCACCTGCCCTCCCATCGCCATCCGGGTCAGGTCGGCGCGGGGGACCAGGTGGCCGCGGATGTCCTCGGCCTCGCTTTCCAGGCCGTGCACGCCTTCGATCCCGTCGGGCAGATCGGCGATGCCGACATACAGATACAGGTATTCGCCCAGCACGCCCGGACTGGGATAATGATGCAGCGCGGGAAACAGCCGGGCCAGGGTCAGGTTCGCCTCCTCCCGCGCCTCGCGGCGGGCGGCGTCCTCGACCGTTTCGCCCGCATCGACGCGGCCCGCGACGGTTTCCAGCAGCCAGGGCTGCGGGTCGCGGCGCAGCAGGGGCGCCATGCGGAACTGTTCGATCAGCAGCACCCGGTCGCGCACCGGATCCCAGGGCAGCACCACGACCGCGTCGCCCAGAACCAGGGCCTCGCGCCGCACGACGGGTGTCATGCCGCCGGCATGGGTGCGATGGCGCAGATGGCTGACCCCGACCGAGAAGAAGCCGGCGAATGGTTCGTCCTGCCGGATGATCTCGACATCCCCCGGTCCGCGGCGTTCGACCAGATCGCCGCCCGAGGGCGGGATCTGCGCGCCGCGCAGTTCGGACGCCGCCCAGGTTCCAATGGCGGGCAGGCGCTTGGCGATCGCCTCGGCGGGCCGGTCGGCAGGCAGCGCCAGGATATGGCGCGCGATCGCGGCGGCCAGGTCCACATGCGGCGCGCCCTCGGCACCGCCCGCGCCAAGACCCAGGACCGGCCCCTCGGGGCAGTCCTGCGGCGCAAGGCCCATCACGGCGGCATAGCGGTCCAGCGCGGCATTGGGCCGGACGCGCATTGCCGCGACGGTCCCCTGCCCCGGCTCCAGCCTGGGCCAGCCGTCCCGGTCGATCCCCGCCCGTCCGCCGCCTTCCAGACGGCCCGCCACCGCCACGGGCGTCCCGGCCAGGCCGAAGACCGCCAGCATCCGCGCATCGGCCAGAAGGCCCGCCAGCAGGAGGTCGCCGCTCATAGCGGGCGCGCCCGGATCTCGGACGCCGCGGCCAGGCCCATGTCATGGGAGGTTTGCCCGAAGACCGCGTCGAAGCCCGCGAACATCAGCCGCGACAGGGCTTGCCCCCCGGCCGACCCGGCATAGGCGATATAGCCGTCCAGTTCCGCATCCGACAGCGAGGAATAGGCCAGGAACAGATAGGCCCCGATCCAGTCCTCGGTCTCCGCGCGCATCTGCGGCTCCTGCGCCCAGGCGTCCCGGATGATCTCGGCCTCGGTCATCGGCATGGGAAAGCCGCCCCCGGCCTGGAAGCCCCGGGAAAAGGCGATGGCGGCGTTGAGACCCCCGGCCACGTTCGGCTCGATCAGGTCGGCGGTCTCGATCAGCCGGTCGATTTGCGCGGCGCGGGGATCGCCCCGGCGGCGGGCCTGCGCAAGGGCCTCGCGCGCCGCCGCCTCGACATCCCCGTCCAGCATCGCCACCCGGGCCGAGCTTTCCAGCGCCAGCATCCGCTGCCCGAAGCCCGTGCGATAGAAATCCAGGCCCGCCCGAACCTGGGCGGGATCGGTCCCGGGCATGGCGGCGGCCATCCCGGCCAGGAACAACGCCTTGATCCGGGCCGGATGGTGGATCGCCCCCACCCGGTCCAGCCAGCGGCCCGTGCCGCGCCCCTGGAACAGGGTGGCGGCCATCTCCTCGCCCTCGGCCACCGCTTCGGCCTGCAGGACGGGCGCCAGGCTGTCCAGGTCCATCACCTCCCAGACGGCATCGGCGGCCTGCCGGTGCTGCGGCAGCGGCGTTTGCGGCTGCGCGGCGACGGGGCCGGCCAGGGCGATCAGCAGGCTTAGACACAAAAACCGCAGCATCCGGCATCCTTTTCCAACACAGTCGCTTTTTTCGCCAAAACCCCTTGCGCTTCAACCCCCACCCCTCTAAATCCCCGCCTCACCACTTGAGAGCGCGGAGAGGTGGCAGAGTGGTCGAATGCGGCGGTCTCGAAAACCGTTGAGCCTTCACGGGTTCCGTGGGTTCGAATCCCACCCTCTCCGCCATTTTCCATCCCCCTTGCGCGAACGTCCAATGATGGTTTGCACGATGCGGGACAGCCCCCCTTTCATCACCCGTGACGCCGCCGCCGGGCGGTTGGACTGGCCGGGCGCCGTGCAGGCGCTGCGGGAAGGCCATGCCCTGCCCCGGGCCGAGATCGCGGACACCTTTCTTGGCCCCGCGACGGCCACGATGATGACGCGGTCGGCCCATGTCGCGGGGTTGGGTTACGGGGCCAAGCCCTTCACGGTGTTCGACGGCAATGCGGCCCGCGGCCTGCCCACCGTGCAAGGGGCGATGCTGGTCTTCGATGGAAACGACGGGCATCTGCGCGCCATGGTCGAGAACCGGCTGGTGACCGCATGGAAGACGGCGGCGGACTCGGTATTGGGGGCCAGCCTGCTGGCCCGGCCCGACAGCCGCCACCTGCTGATCGTCGGTGCAGGCGCGGTCGCGGCCAGCCTGGTCAGTGCCTATACGGCGGTCATGCCGGGGATCGACCGGGTGACGATCTGGGCGCGGCGTCCTGAACAGGCGCAGGCCTTGGTGGACCGCTTTGAAATCCCTGCCCGCTTGACTGTTGCAACCGACCTGCAAGAGGCCGTGGGCCGGGCCGACATCGTCGCCACCACGACCATGGCGCGCGATCCCGTGATCCGGGGCGACTGGGTGCGCCCTGGCGCCCATGTGGACCTGATCGGCGCCTACAAGGCCGACATGCGGGAAGCCGACGACACCCTGATGGCCCGCGCGCGCCTGTTCGTGGACAGCCGCGAAACCACGGCGCATATCGGGGAACTGCTGCTGCCACTGGCCTCGGGCGCGATCACGCCCGCAAGCGTGCTGGGCGATCTTTACGACCTCGTGCGCCCCGATGCCCGCAGGCGGCAGACGGACGACGACATCACCGTCTTCAAGAACGGCGGCGGGGCGCATCTGGACCTGATGATCGCGTCCTGGATCATCGACCGGCTGGCGTGATCAGCCGAAGGTGAAGGTCTGCTCGACCACCGCCTCCATCGAGACATAGCTCGACGTGTTGCTGATGTGCGGCAGGCCCGAGATCCTTTCGGCCATGATGCGCCGGAAATCGGCCATGTCGCGCGAGCGGACCTTGATCAGGTAATCGAAGCCGCCCGCGATCATGTAGCATTCCTCGATTTCCGGGATGGCGCGGACGGCGGCGTTGAACTGTTGCAGGGCGGCCTCGCGCGTGTCGTTCATGCTGACCTCGACATAGGTGACGTGGGTCAGGCCCAGCTTCAGGGGCGACAGGATCGCTCGGTATCCGGTGATCAGGCCGATCTCCTCCAGATGCTTGATGCGCAGGGCCACGGGCGTCTTGGACAGGCCCACCTTGCGGGCCAGTTCGGCGACCGGGATACGGGCGTTCCGGGTCAGTTCGGCCAGGATCTTCTGGTCCAGGGCGTCCAGCTTGGCGTTCATCCTGAAAAACCCCCTGATAATATGCGATCCGACCACGTTCGCCGCCATCTTCAGGCGCACGGCCTGCCGCACCTATGATAAACCTGTCCGATCAGTCAAGGAGATCGGCATGGCCCCTGTTGCTTCCCCCGTCTTTTCCACCACGGCCAAGTTCGCGGACGAAGCGCAGCTTCTGGAACGCCTTGCAGCAGCGGCCGCCCTGTCCCCCGACCGACGCGCCGCCATCACCGCCCGCGCCGCCGATCTGGTCCGCCGCATCCGGGCCGAGGCGCGCCCCAGCCTGATGGAACATTTCCTGTCCGAATACGGGTTGTCCACGCGCGAGGGCGTGGCCCTGATGTGCCTGGCCGAGGCGATGCTGCGCGTCCCCGACAAGATCACCATCGACGCCCTGATCGAGGACAAGATCGCCCCCTCGGACTGGGGCAGGCACCTGGGCGAGGCGTCGTCGTCGCTGGTCAATGCCTCGACTTGGGCGCTTATGCTGACGGGCAAGGTTCTGGACGACGACCAGGCGGGCACCCTGCGCCGCATGGTCCGCCGCCTTGGCGAACCCGTGATCCGCACCGCCGTGGGCCGGGCGATGAAGGAAATGGGCCGCCAGTTCGTGCTGGGCCAGACCATCACGGACGCCCTGGACCGGGCGCGGACGCGCGAAAAGCAGGGCTTCACCTACAGCTACGACATGCTGGGCGAGGCGGCGATGACCGGGGCCGATGCCGCGCGCTATGACCGCGCCTATGCCGACGCCATCGCGGCGATTGCGAAATCCTGCACTCAGGGATCGGTCGAACAGAACCCCGGCATCTCGATCAAGCTGTCGGCGCTGCATCCCCGATACGAGGTCGCGCAGGAAGCCCGCGTCATGCGAGAGCTGGTGCCCGTGGTGCTGCGCCTGGCGCAACAGGCCAAGGCCGCCGGCATGGGCATGAACATCGACGCCGAGGAGCAGGACCGGCTGGTCATCTCGCTCAAGGTGATCGAGGCGGTGCTGTCCGACCCCTCGCTTGCCGGGTGGGACGGCTTCGGCGTGGTGGTGCAGGCCTATGGCAAGCGCGCGGGCCAGACGATTGATTTCCTCTATGAACTGGCGCAACGTCTGGACCGCCGCATCATGGTGCGCCTGGTCAAGGGCGCCTATTGGGACAGCGAGGTCAAGCGCGCCCAGGTCGAAGGCCACCCGGGTTTCCCGCTGTTCACCAGCAAGACCGGCACGGATGTCAGCTATATCGCCAATGCCCGCAAGCTGATCGGTTACGCCGACCGCATCTATCCGCAATTCGCCACCCACAACGCCCATACCGTCGCCGCGATCGGGGAGATGGCGGGCGACATCCGGTTCGAGTTCCAGCGCCTGCACGGCATGGGCGAACGCCTGCACGACATTGTTCTGCGCGAAACCAAGGGGCGCTGCCGCATCTATGCGCCCGTGGGCGCGCATCGCGACCTGCTGGCCTATCTGGTCCGCCGGTTGCTGGAAAACGGCGCCAACAGCAGCTTCGTGAACCAGATCGTCGATGAAGGCGTGACGCCCGAGGAGGTCGCGCGCGATCCCTTCGACGCGCTGGCGACCGCCAAGCCCCCCGCGTCCCTGCTGGCGCCCGCCGATCTGTTCGGCACGTCGCGCCGCAACTCGACCGGGTTCGACATCAGCGATGAACAGACGCTGGCCCGCATCCGGGCGGCGCGCGACGTGGCCATTCCCGATGCGGTGCCGCTGACGGTCCGCGAACCTTCGGGCACGGCGCAGGACGTGACGAACCCCGCCACGGGCGAGAAGATCGCCACCGTGATGATGGCCGATGCCGAGACCGCCGCGCGGGCCATCGAGGACGCGCGCCCTTGGGACGCGCCCGCCGCCGAACGCGCCGCCGTGCTGCGCCGGGCCGCCGACCTGTATGAGGAGAACTTCGGCCCGATCTTAGGCATCCTCGCGCGCGAGGCGGGCAAGTCCCTGGCCGACGCCGTGGCCGAGCTGCGCGAGGCGGTGGATTTCCTGCGCTACTACGCCGCCGAAGGGGAACCCCGCGCCGAGGCCCCGCGCGGCATCATCGGTGCGATCAGCCCCTGGAACTTCCCGCTGGCGATCTTCACCGGACAGATCGCGGCGGCGCTGATGGCGGGCAATGCCGTGATCGCCAAGCCTGCCGAGGCGACTCCGATCATCGCGGCCTATGCTGTCCGCCTGCTGCACCAGGCGGGCGTGCCGCTGTCGGCCCTGCAACTGCTGCCCGGTCGCGGCAGCGTGGTGGGCGCGGCGCTGACGGCGGACCCGCGCGTAAAGGGCGTGGTCTTCACCGGCTCGACCGCGACGGCCCAGACCATCGCGCGGACCATGGCCGCGAACCTGGCCCCCGGCACGCCGCTGATCGCGGAAACCGGCGGGCTGAACGCGATGATCGTGGATTCGACCGCCCTGCCCGAACAGGCGGTGCGCGACATCGTGAACGGCGCCTTCCGGTCGGCCGGGCAACGCTGTTCCGCGCTCCGCTGCCTGTATGTGCAGGAGGACATCGCCCCCCATGTGATCGCGATGATCCGGGGCGCGATGGACGAACTGGTCGTGGGCGACCCCTGGGATCTGGCGACCGATGTCGGCCCGGTGATCGACGCGGGCGCGCGAGACGACATCGCGGGCTATATCGCCGCCAACGGCAACCGCGTGATCCACAAGCTGGAGGTTCCGGCGCAGGGCACCTTTGTCCCCCCGACCATGCTGCGCGTGGGGGGCATCGCGGACCTGGAACGCGAAATCTTCGGCCCCGTGCTGCACGTCGCCACCTTCAAGGGCGACAAGCTGGACCAGGTCGTGGCCGATATCAACGCCCGCGGCTTCGGCCTGACCTTCGGCCTGCACACCCGCATCGACAGCCGCGTCCAAGAGGTTTCGGACGCGATCCACGTGGGCAACATCTACGTCAACCGCAACCAGATCGGCGCGGTGGTGGGCAGTCAGCCCTTCGGCGGCGAAGGCCTGTCCGGCACCGGACCCAAGGCGGGCGGCCCGCGCTATGTCCCCCGCTTCTACGCGCCGCAGGCCCCTGCACCGGCGGGCGGCCACTGGCAGGGCCAGGCCGACGAAAGCCGCATCCGCTCCCAGCTTGCCGCCCACCGGTCGCGCAAGATCGACGAACGGCTGATGCCCGGCCCGACCGGGGAACTGAACCGCCTGACCGCCCACACCCGCCCGCCGGTCCTCTGCCTCGGCCCCGGCACGGAAACGGTCGCGGCCCAGATCGCCGCCGTTGCCGCGCTTGGCGGGGATGCCGTAGGCGCGGACGGTCCCCTGCCGCCTGATGCCCTGACCCGCCTGCCCGCCATGGCCGCCGTCCTGTGGTGGGGCGACGACGCGCAAGGCCGCGCCTATGCCCAGGCCCTGGCGGCACGCGAAGGCGAGATCGTGCAGCTTGTCACCGGGATGCCCGACCTGGCCCATGTCGCCCACGAACGCCACCTGTGCGTGGACACCACCGCGGCAGGCGGCAACGCAGCGCTGCTGGCGGGGTGACGGACGCCCCTGGTGCCCGGAGGGGTCCGCCCCCACCGGCCGCACGGCTAAAGCCAGCGTTTCCAGCGCAGCACCAGCCAGGTCGCCCCGGCGGTCGCCGCCATCAGCACCAGGGCCATGGGATAGCCCCAGGCCTTATGCAGTTCGGGCATCACGTCGAAGTTCATGCCGTAGATGCTGGCGATCAGCGTCGGCGGCAGGAACAGGGCGGCCACCACCGACAGGATGCGCACGGTGTTGTTCTGTTCCAGGTTGATCATGCCCAGCGTCGTGTCCACCGCCAGGCTGACGCGTGATCCCAGGAAGTCGGCATGAACCTCCAGCGCCTGCACGTCGCGCAACTGGCCCTTGATGACCGGGCGCAACCGGCCCGCTTCGGGCTGTTCGTCGATGGTGGACATGTAGAAGGCCAGCATCCGCTCGATCGTCAGCAGGCCCAGGCGGATGCGGGCCATGGCCTCGGCCTCGCGGCCCACCTGGCGCAGGGCGGCCTGCAACCGATCGCTCTGGCCGCGCGCGCTTTGCGTCTCGAAGATCATCAGCGTGGTGTCGTCCAGAAGCCGGCCCGAGCCTTCCAGGATGTCGGCCAGGCGGGCGACGATCTCCTCGACCAGGCCGATGAACAGGCGGTGCGGGGTGGAACAGCCCAGGGTCGAACGCTCGCCCCGTTCGGGAAAGGTCAGGAAGGGGCGCGGGGAATGGTGGCGCACCGTGACCAGCCGCCGCGGCGACAGGATGAAGCTGACCGGCATCGCCACGCGGTTGCCGTCGCCCCGTTCGCCCGGCAGCACGGCGGTCATGGTGTCCATCCCCGCCTCTCGATACAGGCGGTTCGAGATCTCGATCTCCTCCATGTCGGCCAGGGTCGGGACATCGACGCCCAGCTCGCGCAGGCGGGCGGTCTCGTCCTTGTCGGGGGCGATCAGGTCGATCCAGATCGCGTCCGCCAGCGGGTCGCCCTTGTCCTGGCGCGCGATGCGGCCCTGGCGGATGACATAGGAATACATCATGAAAGCGAAACCCCGCTGAGTTCGGGCCTTGGTAGCGCGGCATGGAGCAAAGAAAAAGGGTGCCATGACGGCACCCCCTTCGGCCGTTTCGCGCCCGTGTCAGATCGTGCGGTCGCGGAAATGGTCGTCGATGGCGCGTTCGGCGTCGTTCTTGGTCCAGCCGTATTTTTCCTGGAGCTTGCCGGCCAGACGGTCCTTGTCGCCGTCGATCTGCGTCAGTTCGTCATCGGTCAGGTCGCCCCATTTTTCCTTGACCGAGCCTTGGAGCTGTTTCCATTTGCCCTGGATGATGTCCCAGTTCATGTGATGCCTCCGTTTGAAGCTGCGTTGCGGCCAATTAACATTCCGCAGCTTCAAGGGTTCCGTTCACGTCACCCGGTCGGGCGGGTCGCGGCCTTCGGCAAAGGCGATCAGGTTGTCCAGCGCGCGCAGGCCCATGGCGGTGCGCACGTCGTCGGTCGCGGTGCCCAGATGCGGCAGCAGCGTCGCGTTCGGCGCATCCAGCAAGGCCCGGGGCACATGCGGTTCGCGTTCATAGACATCCAGCCCCGCGCCCGCGATCCGGCGGCTGGTCAGCGCCTCGATCAGCGCCGCTTCCTCCACCACGTCGCCGCGCGCGATGTTGACCAGATAGCCCTCCGGCCCAAGCGCCGCCATCTGGTCGGTCCCGATCAGGTGGCGCGTGTTCGCCCCGCCGGGGACGGCCACGACGGCGACATCCGCCTGGTGCAGCATCGCGTTCAAATCCGGGATCTGCCGGGCCGGGAAGTCCAGGTCGGAAACAGGCGAGCGGTTGAAGAACACCACCTTCATCCCGAACCCGCCATGGCAGCGCCGGGCGATGGCGCGGCCGATGCGGCCCATGCCGATGATGCCGACGGTGCGGCCCGTGACATGCCCGCCCAGAAGCTGCGTGGGATTCCAGCCGGTCCACTGGCCCGCGCGCAGCATCCGCTCGCCTTCGCTGGCGCGGCGCATGGTCATCAGGATCAGGGTCAGGGCGATGTCGGCGGTGGCATCGGTCACGACATCGGGGGTGTTGGTGACGACCACGCCCGCAGCCGCGGCCGCCTGGATGTCGATATGGTTGTAGCCCGCCCCGAAGTTGGCAAGGATCCGGCAGCGCGGCGCGTCCGCGAAGGCTGCCGCCGTGAAGGCATCGCCCAGCGTCGGGATGATGGCGTCATGATCGCGCAAGGCCCGTGCGGCCTCGGCCTCGGACAACGGGGTGTTGTCGCGAAAGGTCGCCTCGAACCGGTCGCGGATCGCGGCCGTCGCGCGGTCGGTCATGGGCCTTGTGACCAGCAGCCGCATCAGTAAAGCCTTCCGCCGTTCGGCACGGGCAGGTCAGGGCGGACCAGCACGACCTCTCCGTCCGGGTCGGGAACGCCCAGGACCAGGACCTCGGACCGGACGGGACCGATCTGGCGGGGCGGAAAGTTCACCACGCACAGCACCTGCTTGCCGACCAGTTCTGCGGGGTCATAATGCCGGGTGATCTGGGCCGAGGACTTGCGTTCCCCCAGGTCCCCCAGATCCAGCCACAGCTTGATCGCGGGCTTTCGCGCCTCGGGGAAGGGTTCGGCGCGGGTGATGGTGGCGGTGCGGATATCGACCTTCAGGAAATCGTCGAAACTGATCGTCATTGCGTGCGCCCCAACTCTCGCCCCCGTTCGGTGGCGGCGGCCACGGTGCGCGCCATCAGGGGCGGCAGGCCGGTGTCCGGGTCCATCAGCACCTTGAGGCCCGCAGCGGTGGTCCCCCCGGGCGAGGTGACGTTTTCCCGCAGGACCGCCGGATCCTCGTCGGCGTCAACCGCCAGCGCGCCTGCCCCGGCCACGGTCATGCGCGCCAGTTCCAGCGACAGGGCGGCGGGCAGGCCCTGCGCCTCGCCGGCTTTTGCCATCGCCTCGATCAGGTGAAAGACATAGGCCGGGCCGCTGCCCGACAGGCCGGTGACGGCATCCATCTGGTCCTCGTCGTCCAGACGCACGACGCGTCCCACGGCGGCCATCAGCGTCTCGGCCAAGTCCAGATGCGCGGGCGTGGCGTGGGTGTTGCCGATCATCGCGGAAATGCCCTGGCCAATGGCGGCGGGGGTGTTCGGCATCACGCGGACAATGGGCGCGCCGGGAAAGGCCGCTTCAAAGGTCGCGAGGGTGGTGCCCGCCGCGACCGACAGGACCAGCGTGTCGGACAGTCTGGGGATGCCGCCAAGCGCATCGGCCATCATCTGCGGCTTGACCGCCAGCACCAGCACGGCGGGATCGGCAGGCAGCGCGGCGTTCACGCGCAGGCCCTTGTCCTGCCATTCAGGGGCCAGCCGGGGGTCGATCACCGTCACCGCGCCGGGTTCCAGCCCGCGCGCCAGCCAGCCGCGCAGCATCGCGCCGCCCATCCGGCCGCAACCGACCAGCACCAGCCCGCGCGCGTTGATATTGTCGAAATCGCCCATCCGGTCCCCCCTCCCCTGGCGGGGCCACGCGCCCCATCAGGCCCGTCCGTAGGCCTCGCCCAAGGCGATGTCCAGCGCGGCGGCGGGGCTGCTGTTGCCCCAGGCAACCAGTTGGAAGGACGGGTAGAACCGCTCGCACGAGATCAGCGCGTTGCTGATCATCTGGTCCACCTGCTCGGCCGAGGCGACGGCATCGCCCGCCAGCACCAGGCCATAGCGCCAGACCATCAGCCGCTGCTTGGACCAGAAGGTGAAGCCGCCGTCCCAGACCTGGTCGTTGGCAAGGTTCAGCGTCTCGTAAAGGGCGGGCATCCGGTCGGCGGGCGGGTCGAGATCGAAGGTGCAGATCAGCCGCAGCACCCCCTCGCGCGCGGACCAGGCGAGCGTCAGCGAATAGCTGCGCCACTGGCCTTCGACCGTCATGGCGATCTGGTCGTCGGTCAGGCGGTCGAAATCCCAGTCGTGATGGGCCGCCACCAGTTCGACGATGTCGATGGGATGAATCTCATCGGTCGGAATCACTGCTTCCGTTTGTGCCATTCCTGCGTCCTGCCCTCGATCGGGAAGCGATTCTGCCGCCGCATACCCTTTGTTCCGGAACAAGACCGGGCCTGGTGCCGGAATGTTCCCCCAACATCGTGGGCGCGATTTGAGGCGCTGTAAAGCGGGTTTCCTGAAAAGATTGTGGAAAACGGCGCCGCCGGCTAAATCGCGCCATGCCGTCCGACAACAGGCGAGGACCATGCCGCGCAACCATCCCGGCGACATCGACAGGGCGGCGGCAGGGTCCGACGCCGACGGCTGGATCGACCTGTCCAAGGGGATCAACCGCAGCCCCTGGCCCGTGCCTGCCTTGCCTGAAATCGGGGACGACCCGACGGCCATGGACCGGCTGGTCCGGGCCGCAGCCGAACGGTTCGGTTGCCTGCCGGCACAGGTCCTGGCGGTCGGCTGCCCGGCGATGCGGCCGGTCCCCCGCCTGTGGCCCCCGGGCCGCGCGTCGGTCATGGCGCCCGGCTGCATCCGGCACGCCGCCACCCTGCGGGCGGCAGGGTGGCAGGTGGCACGGGCCGGAACGGTCGAGGCGATGGAGGGCGCCGACCTGGCCATCCTCGCCAATCCGGGCGATCCCGATGGCCGCGAATGGCACCCCGAGGCGCTGGCGCGACTGGCCCGCCGCGTCGGGCACCTGGTCGTGGACGAAAGCCTGGCCGACGCCCGGCCCGACCTGTCGCTGGCCCCTGCCCTGCCCGCGAACGCGCTGGTGCTGCGCAGCCTGCGGCCCCTCTGGGGGCTGCGGCTTGGCGTCGTGCTGGCGCATCCGGCGCTGCTGGACCGCCTGTCCGATGCCCCCGCCGATGCCCGCGCGCTGCATGTCGCCGCGCTGGCGCTGGCCGACCGTCCTTGGGCCGACGACGCGATCCTCTACCATGCCGAGGCCGCGCTGCGCCTGGACCGCATCGCCATCGCCGCAGGTTGGCGGTTCGCGGGCGGCACGCATCTGTTCCGCCTGTACGACACGGGCGACGCCCTTGCCGCGCAGGACCGGCTGGCACGGGCGCATATCCGGGCGCGGCGCTGTTCGCCCGGGTTGCTGCGCCTTGGCATCCCCGCCACCCGCGACGAATGGGACCGCCTGTCGGCTGCCTTGCGCAAAAACTAGGCAAACCACCCGGCCGGTCCCGGACATGTGCCGCCCCGGCTTTCCTTCTCGCACGGGGCTTCACAATGTGTAAGCTGCGGAAAAGACCACGGGGGCGGCGCGCATGTCGATCAAGGCCAGCATCTATCACCTGACGCATTACAAATACGACCGTCCGGTGGTCCTTGGGCCGCAGGTGATCCGGCTGCGCCCCGCGCCCCATTCGCGCACCCGCGTCATTTCCCATTCGCTGAAGGTCTCGCCGGACACGCATTTCGTGAACCACCAGCAGGATCCCTTCGGCAACTGGCTGGCCCGCTTCGTCTTTCCCGAACCCGTGCGCGAGTTGAAGATCGAGGTCGATCTGGTCGCGGACATGACCGTCTACAACCCCTTCGACTTCTTCGTGGAAGACAACGCCGAAACCTGGCCCTTCGACTATGCCCCCGAACTGGCCGAGGAGCTGATTCCCTATCGCGCCACCGAAACCCCCGGGCCGCTGCTGCGCGCGCTCTTGGACAGCATCCCGCGCGAAAAGACCCGCACCGTGGATTTCGTGGTGGCGCTGAACGCGCGCATCGCGGGCGAGACCACCTATACCATCCGCATGGAACCCGGCGTGCAGACGCCCGAGGAAACGCTGACATCGAAAAGCGGATCCTGCCGCGATTTGACCTGGCTGCTGGTCCATGCGCTGCGCCACCTGGGCTTTGCCGCACGCTTCGTGTCGGGCTATCTGATCCAGTTGAAGCCGGACCTGCAGGCGCTGGACGGCCCGTCCGGCACCGCCCATGACTTCACCGACCTCCATGCCTGGGCCGAGGTTTACCTGCCCGGCGCGGGCTGGATCGGGCTGGACCCGACATCCGGCCTGCTGGCGGGGGAAAGCCATATCCCGCTGGCCGCCGCGCCGCATTACCGGTCCTGCGCCCCCATCAGCGGCATGGCGAGTTTCGCCGAGGTCGAGTTCGACTTCGACATGCAGATCCGCCGCGTGGCCGAACATCCGCGCATCACCAAGCCCTTCAGCGACCAGGCCTGGGCGGATCTCAACCGCCTGGGCCACCAGGTCGATGCCGTCCTGCGCGAGGGCGACGTGCGCCTGACCATGGGGGGCGAACCCACCTTCGTGTCCATCGACGACTTCGAGTCCCCGGAATGGAACACCGATGCCGTGGGTCCCACGAAACGCCACCGCGCCGACGTGCTGATCCGCAAGCTGCGCCACCGCTTCGCGCCGAACGGCTTTCTGCATTACGGCCAGGGCAAGTGGTATCCGGGCGAGACGCTGCCGCGCTGGACCTTTTCGCTGTATTGGCGAAAGGACGGGTTGCCGGTCTGGCGCAACCCCGACCTGATCGCGCCCGAAGCGGACGAAGGCGCGGTGACGCCCCTTCAGGCGCAGGAACTGCTGCGCGAAATGGCCGCCGAACTGGGCGTCAGCGACGAAAACGTCCTGCCCGCCTATGAAGACCCCGCCGAATGGCTGGTCAGGGAAGCGAACCTGCCCGCCAATGTCAGCCCCGAGAACAGCAAGCTGGACGACCCCGAGGCGCGCCACCGCATCGCCGCCGTCTTCAACCGGGGCCTGACCACGCCCACGGGCTTCGTGCTGCCGGTGCAAAGCTGGCAGTCGAAGGCGGGCCTGAAATGGTATTCCGAACGCTGGCGGCTGCGGCGCGGGCATGTGTTCCTGGTGCCCGGCGACAGCCCGGTGGGATACCGCCTGCCGCTGAACGCGCTGCCCTGGCTGTCGCCTTCGGTTTACCCCTATGTCAACCCGGCCGATCCCACCGTCGAACGCGCCCCCCTGCCCGAGCCGGCGCCCGTGGCGCCGCATCGCAAGTCGCAGCCGATGGCCAGCTTCGTGCAGAACGCCCCGGTGCAGGACGTGAGCGAACAGGGCCAGCCCCAGCAATCGGGCGAAGGCGCGCATGAGCTGCAAGGCCTGGTGCGCACCGCCCTGTCGGTCGAACCCAAGAACGGGCGGCTGTGCGTCTTCATGCCCCCCGTCGCCACGCTGGAGGAATACCTGGACCTGCTGCACGCGGTCGAGGCCGCGGCCCTGCGCCTGAAGCTCAGGGTCCATGTCGAAGGCTATGCGCCCCCCCACGACCCGCGCCTGAACGTGATCCGCGTGGCCCCCGACCCCGGCGTGATCGAGGTGAACATCCACCCCGCCGCCACCTGGGACGACTGCGTGGCGATCACGCAAGGCGTTTACGAGGACGCGCGCCAGTCGCGGCTTGGCGCGGAAAAGTTCATGATAGACGGCAAGCATGTCGGCACCGGCGGGGGCAACCATGTCGTCGTGGGGGGCGCCACCACCAACGACAGCCCCTTCCTGCGCCGCCCGGACCTGCTGGCCAGCCTGATCCTGC
The DNA here is from genome assembly GCF_009708075.1 of Paracoccus lichenicola. Classification (GTDB taxonomy): domain Bacteria; phylum Pseudomonadota; class Alphaproteobacteria; order Rhodobacterales; family Rhodobacteraceae; genus Paracoccus; species Paracoccus lichenicola. Next base: position 278,236 of record NZ_WMBT01000001.1, read on the forward strand.
ACTGGAACCGGCATCCCTCGCTGTCCTACCTGTTTTCGGGCCTGTTCATCGGGCCGACCTCTCAGGCCCCGCGCATCGACGAGGCGCGCAACGATTCGCTTTATGAACTGGAAATCGCGCTGGCCCAGATCCCGGCGCCCTGGGCGGGGACCACACCCCTGCCCTGGCTGACCGACCGGCTGCTGCGCAACATCCTGACCGACGTGACCGGCAACACGCATCGCGCGGAAATCTGCATCGACAAGATGTATTCCCCCGACGGCCCGACCGGCCGCCTGGGCCTGGTGGAATTCCGCGGCTTCGAGATGCCGCCCGACGCCCGGATGAGCCTTGCCCAGCAACTGCTGCTGCGCGCGATGATCGCGCGGTTCTGGAAGCATCCCGCGACGGGCGACCTGACCCGCTGGGGCACCGCGCTGCACGACCGCTTCATGCTGCCGCATTTCGTGTGGGCCGATTTCCGCGACGTGCTGCGCGACCTGACCGACCACGGCTTTCCCATGCAGGAAGACTGGTTCAAGGCCCAGGCCGAGTTCCGCTTTCCCTTCTGCGGCGAGATCGAGGTCGAGGGCGTCCGCCTGGAACTGCGCCAGGCGCTGGAACCCTGGCACGTCCTGGGCGAGACCGGCGCGATCGGCGGAACCGTGCGCTATACCGACAGTTCGACCGAACGCTTGCAGGTCAGGCTGGGGGCTTCAGATCCCTCGCGCTATCAGGTGCTGTGCAACGGGCGCGCGGTGCCGCTGACGGACATCGGCGCGGGCGAATCCGTGGCGGGCGTGCGCTACAAGGCCTGGCAGCCCGCATCGGCGCTGCATCCGGTGCTGCCCGTCGATGCCCCGCTGACCTTCGACATCTTCGACACCTGGTCGGGCCGTCCGCTGGGCGGCTGCGTTTATCACGTGGCCCACCCGGGCGGGCGGAACTATGACACCTTCCCCGTGAACGGGAACGAGGCCGAGGCGCGCAGGCTGGCCCGCTTCAGCCCCAACGGCCACCGCCCCGGCCACGACCGCAGGGTCCAGCCCGAACGCATCCACCGCGAATTCCCGCTGACGCTGGATCTGCGCCGCGCGCCGGGGTCGTGATGGCGGGCGAGCGGGCCACGACCACCCTGCGGCCATCGCGGACCGCGACATACCGCCCCCTGCCCGGCGTCCCCGACGAGATGGCCGCGCCCGATGGCGCCGTCCGCCCCTTGTGGCGGCGTCTGGTCGCGCATCTGGACACGCTGTCCGACGAGGACCTGCACCGCGACCTGTCCCGCGCCGACCGTTATCTTCTGGATAGCGGCGTCTTCTATCGCCAGTACGGCGGCGGCGAATCCGTCGAACGTCCCTGGCCGCTGAGCCATATCCCCGTCCTTCTGGCCGAAGAGGAATGGACCGACATCAGCCACGCCCTGCGGCAGCGCGCCGACCTGCTGGAAGCGGTGATGGCCGACCTTTACGGTCCCAACGCGCTTGTCGCGTCGGGGCGCCTGCCTGCCGCGCTGGTGGCGGGCAACCCGGAATGGCTGCGCCCGATGGTGGGCGTCAGGCCGAAGGGCGGGCATTTTCTGCACTTTCTGGCCTTCGAGCTGGGGCGCGGCCCGGATGGCGAATGGTGGGTGCTGGCCGACCGGACGCAGGCGCCCTCGGGTGCGGGCTATGCCCTGGAAAACCGCGTCGCCACCGCCCGCGCCTTTTCCGAGTTCTATCCCGACGAAAACGTCCACCGCTTGGCCGGGTTCTTCCGCGACTTCCGCGACGCCCTACAGGCGCAGACCAGCGACAAGGACAGCCGGATCGCGATCCTGACCCCCGGCCCGATGAACGAGACCTATTTCGAGCACGCCTATATCGCGCGCTACCTGGGCTTTGCCCTGCTGGAGGGCGACGACCTGGGCGTGGCGGACGACCGGCTGATGGTGCGCACCGTTCAGGGGATGCGCCAGGTCGATGTGCTGTGGCGCAGGCTGGACGCGCATTACGCCGACCCGCTGGAACTGGACCCCGCGTCCCGCATCGGCACGCCCGGCATGGTCGCGGCGCTGCGGGCGGGCGCGGTGACGATGGTCAACTCGCTGGGTTCGGGGGTTCTCGAGACGCGGGCGCTGATGGCCTTTCTGCCGCAGCTTGCGCCCGAGCTGGTGGGGGGACCGCTGGCCATGCCCAATATCGCGACCTGGTGGTGCGGCGCCCCTGCCGCCCGCGCGGCGGTGCGCGCCAGCCCCCGCCGGATGGTGCTGGCCGATGCGCTGACGACGTGCCTGCCTTTCGACCCCAAGGACGACCTGACCCGCGCGGTCGGCCTGCCCGCCGACGTGCTGGACCGGCGGCTGGCCGAGGGCGGCGGCGATCTTGTCGCGCAAGAGGCCGTGACGCTGTCCACCACCCCCGCCCTTGTGGATGGCAAGCTGGTGCCCCGCCCCATGACGCTGCGCGTCTATCTGGCGCGGACCGCCGATGGCTGGGCCGTCATGCCGGGCGGCTTTGCCCGCATCGGGACGGGCGCGGATGTCTCGGCGATCGCCATGCAGGAAGGCGGCACGGCGGCCGATGTCTGGGTCGTCAGCCGCTCGCCCGTGCCCGTCATCACCATGGCGCGGCAGGCCAGCGCGGCGGACAAGCGCCTGGCGCCGGGCGGGCTGCCCGCGCGGGCCGCCGACAACCTGTTCTGGCTGGGCCGCTATGCCGAACGGGCCGAAGGGATCGTGCGCTTGATGCGCGCCTATCACACGCGCCTGGCCGAATCCGGCAAGGCGGGCGAACATCTGCTGGGGGGCTTCGACCCCCTGTTCCGCCAGATGGGCATCGCCCGCGGCGAGGCCATCCCGCAAAGGCTGCTGGACAACCTGGCCGCCGCCATCGGCAGCGCCAGCAGCGTGCGCGACCGCTTTTCCCCCGACGCCTGGTCGGCGCTGCACGACATCGACCGCAGCGCGCGCCGCATGGCCCCCAAGGTCGCGCCCGGCGACGACGCGGCCCGCGCGCTGTCCGCGCTGTTGCGCAAGCTGGCGGGGATCTCGGGCCTGGTGCATGAAAACATGTACCGTTTCGTCGGCTGGCGCTTCCTGACCATCGGGCGGCTGCACGAACGCGCCATGGGCACCGCCGTGCTGCTAGCGGTGCTGTGCGATCCCAAGGCGCCCGAAGGCGCGCTGGATCTGGCGATCGAGGTCGGCGACAGCGTGCTGACCCACCGGCGGCGCTTTTCCTTCAGCGCCTCGCGCGCCACCGTGATCGACCTTCTGGCGCTGGATTCGCTGAACCCGCGCGCGCTGCGCCACCAGATCGACGGCTTGCGCGAACAGGTGGACATGCTGCCCGCCGCCAACGACCACGGCGCCCTGTCGCCCCTGGCCCGAGAAGTCTTGCGCCTGCACGCGAAGCTGGCCACCACCGATCCCGACAGCCTGACGACCGATGCCTTGTGGCGGCTGCGCGGGCGGATCGCCGCCTTGTCCGACCTGCTGACCACCAGCTATCTGTCCTGATGCTGTATTGCCTGCGCCTGTCCATCCGCTATGACTTCGCCCGCCCCACGGGCGCGGGACGCCAGCTTCTGCGCATCAGCCCGGCCGACCTGCCCGGCGTGCAAGAGGTCCAGCAGGCCAGCATCACCATCACCCCGCCCCCGACGGAACGCAGCGGCTTTCTCGACTTCTTCGGGAACGAGGTGACGCAACTGGTCCTGCCCGCCGGGCTGACGCAGATCCGCTTCGACATGGCGGGCCGGGTGCTGCGCCTGCAAGGCGAATCGGAACTGGACCTGTCGGCCACGCCGGATTGCCTGTCGGACGATCTGGACGACATCACCGACCTTGGTCCCCATTCGCCCCACCATTTCCTGCGCGCCTCGCCCCGGATACCGCTGCTGGCGGGGATCGCCGGTTTCGCCCGCGAGTCCTGCGGCAACGCCGCCACCGTGCGCGAGGCGGTGGAAGCCCTGGGCCGCGCGCTGCACCGCCACATGCGCTTCGACGCCCGCGCGACCGAGGTGGACACCCCGATCGCCCAGGCCTTTGCCGGTCGCCACGGGGTCTGCCAGGATTTCTCGCAGATCATGATCTCGGGCCTGCGCAGCCTGGGGATTCCGGCGGCCTATGTGTCGGGCTTCCTGCGCACGGTCCCGCCGCCCGGCAAGCCCCGGCTGGAGGGCGCGGACGCCATGCACGCCTGGGTCCGCGCCTGGACCGGGGCCGAGGCGGGATGGTGCGAATACGACCCCACGAACGCCTGCTTCGTCGCGGCGAACCACGTCACCATCGGCTATGGCCGCGATTACAGCGACGTGGCGCCCGTCACGGGGTCCATGCGTCTGGCGGGGTCGCAGACGGGCAGCCACAGCGTCGATATCCTGGCCGAGGACTGAGCTTCCCTCGCGTCGTCATCCGCGCAGCATCGGTTGACCTTGGTACCGCTATCACGCAGAGGTCGTTCAAACGAACGGGAGAAGCCCCTTGGAAACCATCGAAACAATCCACAGCACGCTGTTCCTGCTGTCCGTCGCCGCCGCCGCCGTCGCGGTGCTGCTGGTCCTGATCATGCGCTTCAAGCTGCACGCCTTCATCGCGCTGGTGCTGGTCAGCCTGCTGACCGGCCTGGCGACCGGGATCCCCCTGGCCGATATCGTGCCGACGCTGCTGACCGGCTTTGGCAACACGCTGGCCACGGTCGCGCTGCTGGTCGGCTTTGGCGCCATGATCGGCCGCCTGCTGGAAGTCACGGGCGGCGCGCAGGTGCTGGCCGACCGGCTGATCAACAAGTTCGGCGAACGGCGCGCGCCCTTCGCGCTTGGCATCGCCTCGCTGCTGTTCGGCTTTCCGATCTTCTTCGACGCGGGCCTGATGGTGATGCTGCCCATCATCTTCAGCGTGGCGTTGCGGTTCGGCGGGTCGGTCCTTCTTTACGCCCTGCCCGCCGCGGGGGCCTTTGCCGTCATGCACGCGCTTGTGCCGCCGCATCCCGGCCCGGTCGCCTCGGGCGACCTGCTGGGGGCGGACATCGGCCTGCTGCTGATCGTCGGCACGATCGTGGCGATCCCCACCTGGTATGTCGGCAGCTATCTGGTCTCGATGGTCCTGGGCCGGCGCTTCAACGTGCCGGTGCCGGAACTGCTGGGCGCGAATGAGGAACACAAGCTGACCGGAAAGCCGCCGGCCTTCGGCACCGTCCTGTTGATCCTGCTGCTGCCGCTGCTGCTGATCTTCCTGAACACCGGGCTGAACACGCTGGCGACGGCAGGGGTCGTGAATGGCGATGGCGGTTGGGTCAGCCTGCTGCGGATGCTGGGCCAGACCCCGGTTGCCCTGCTGATCACGCTGCTGATCGCGCTTTACCTGCTGGGACGCGGCACGGATCCGGCGCGCATGGAAAAGATCGTGGACGGCGCGCTTGGCCCGATCTGCGCCATCGTGCTGGTCACGGGCGCGGGCGGCATGTTCGGCGGCGTGCTGCGCGCCAGCGGCATTGGCGAGGCCCTGGCGGGCAGCCTGCAATCGGTGGGCCTGCCGCTGATCGTCGCGGCCTTCGTGATCGCCACCGCGCTGCGCGTGGCCCAGGGGTCGGCCACGGTGGCGCTGACCACCACCGCCGGCCTGATCGCCCCCACCGTCGCCGCCACGCCGGGCCTGAGCGAACTGGACCTGTGCTTCCTGGTCATCGCCATCGCGGGCGGCGCCACGGTGCTGAGCCATTTCAACGATTCGGGCTTCTGGCTGGTCGGGCGTTTCCTGAAGATGGATGAAAAGACCACCCTGCGCACCTGGACCGTGATGGAAACGACCATCGGCCTGACCGCCTTCGCCTTCGCCCTGATGGGCTGGTGGCTGCTGTGACCGGCCCGCAGCATATCGTCGTCATGGGCGTGTCGGGCGCGGGCAAGACCACCACGGGCCTGGCGCTCGCCGCCCATCTGGGCTGGCCCTTTGTCGAGGGCGACGCTTTCCACCCCCAGTCGAACGTGGACAAGATGGCCCATGGCACGCCCCTGATGGACGCCGACCGCGCGCCCTGGCTGCAGGCGCTGGCCGACCAGATCGCGGCGGCCGAGGCGCGGGGCGAAAGCTCGGTCCTGGGCTGTTCGTCGCTGAAGCGCGCCTATCGCGACATCCTGCGCACGGGCGCGCCGCGCGTCCGGTTCCTGCATGTCCACGGCACGCGCGAGTTGCTGGCGGACCGGCTGAACCACCGCGCCGGGCATTTCTTCCCGCCCCAGTTGCTGGACTCGCAACTGGCGACGCTGGAGCCGCTGGCGGCGGACGAGGACGGCGTGGTGATCGACATGGCGCTGTCGGCCGGGGATCAGGTGGCCCAGGCGGTCCGCCTGCTTGGCCTGGGCTGACCCTTCGGGCAGGACGGGATTGTGCAGCATCATCGAACACTGAAGCCAGTCTCGTCGGGCTAATGGTTTCGATTTCATGGGCTTATCTCTCTGTCATCGAATGAACACAGAAGGAATGAACCGATGAAAAACGTTGCAACCCTTATCGGCGCACTGGTTCTGGCGGCGGGCGCGGCCCAGGCCACCGGCCTGAACGAGACCAACGGCCACAACGACGTGCCCAAGGCCCCGGTCACGGCGCAGAACCCCGTGCAGGTCAAGGCGGGCCAGGTGCTGTCCGGCAAGGAACTTGCCCGCCTGGGCCTGCCCGCCGACGCGGAACTGACGGTCAGCGATTTCTCGGCCCCCGGTCCCCGCTCGACCTATACGCGCTGATCGCGCAGCCGGCATCCCGGACGCCGCCCCCCTTGGGGCGGTTTTCCTTTGTCCCGGCCCGGTGCATGGTAAGGCCATGGATATCAGCGTTTTCCGCACCTTCGTCAGCGTCGTGGACGAAGGCAGCTTTGCCGCCGCCGCCGGCCGCATGGGCATTTCCCGCAGCCTGTGCAGCAAGCATGTCGCGGATCTGGAGGCCCATCTGGGCGTCCGCCTGCTGGTGCGCACCACGCGCAAGGTGACGCCCACCGCCGCGGGCCTGTCCTACAGCCGCGAGTTGCGCGAGGTGCTGGCCCGGCTGGATGCCGCGACCGAGGCCGTCAAGGCGACCACCACCAGCCAATCCGGCGCGCTGAAGATCGGCAGTCCGATCTTCTACACGCTGAAGGTCCTGCAACCGCACCTGCTGGACTTCATGGAACGCTATCGCGACATCCGGTTGCAGGTCGTGCTGGACGACGGCGCCAGCGACATCGTGGGCGACGGCTTCGACGCGGTGATCCGCATCGGCAACCTTGCGGATTCGACCCTGCACGCCCGGCGCCTGCATTCGGTGCAGATCCTGCTGGTCGCCGCGCCCGGGTATCTGGCGCGGGCCGGGCGCCCGGAACGGCCCGCCGATCTGCTGCGCCACGATTGCCTGCATTACACCAACCTGCCCGGCACGATGACCTGGCCGCTGCGGCGGGGCAGCCGGACCATCCGCCAGCCGGTCCGGCCCAGCTTTTCCAGCAACAATACCGAACTGCTGCATTCCATGGCGCTGAATGGCAGGGGGCTTGCCCTGCTGCCCGAATTCATCGTGCGCGACGACATCGCGGCGGGCAGGCTGGACGCGCTGATGACCGACTATACCCTGCCCGACCTGCCGGTGAACCTCGTCTATCCCTCGGGCAAGCTGCTGACCGGGGCGATGCGCATCTTCCTGGATTTCGCGACCAGCCTGCGGCTGCCATGAAAAAGGCGCCCCGAAGGGCGCCTTTCCGGGTCACTGTCCCGAAGCTGTCAGCAGCTGTAATACATCGCGTATTCGATGGGATGGGGCGTATGCTCGTAGGCATAGACCTCTTCCCACTTCAGCTTGATGTAGGATTCCAGCTGGTCGCGGGTGAACACGTCGCCCGCCAGCAGGAAGTCCATGTCCTTCTCCAGCTCCTCCAGCGCCTCGCGCAGGGAACCGCAGACGGTCGGGATTTCGGCCAGTTCCTCGGGCGGCAGGTCGTACAGATCCTTGTCCGACGCGGGGCCGGGGTCGATCCGGTTCTTGATCCCGTCCAGGCCCGCCATCAGCAGGGCCGCGAAGGCCAGATAGGGGTTGGCCGCCGGATCGGGGAAGCGGGCCTCGACGCGCTTGGCTTTCGGCGACTCGGTCCACGGAATCCGCACGCAGCCCGAGCGGTTGCGGGCCGAATAGGCGCGCAGCACGGGGGCCTCGAAGCCCGGGATCAGCCGCTTGTAGCTGTTGGTGGACGGGTTCGTCAGCGCGTTCAGCGCCTTGGCGTGCTTGAGGATGCCACCGATGAAATACAGCGCCTCCTGGCTCAGGTCGGCGTACTTGTCGCCCGAGAACAACGGCTTGCCGTCCTTCCAGATCGACATGTTGACGTGCATCCCCGACCCGTTGTCGCCCTTCATGGGCTTGGGCATGAACGTCACCGACTTGCCATAGGCGTGGGCGACGTTGTGGATGACGTACTTGTATTTCTGGATGTTGTCGGCCTGCTCGGTCAGCCCGCCGAAGATCAGCCCCAGCTCGTGCTGCGCGGAGGCGACCTCGTGGTGGTGCTTGTCCACCTTCATGCCCATGCGCTTCATCGTGGACAGCATCTCGCCGCGGATGTCCTGGGCGGCGTCGATGGGGTTCACCGGGAAATAGCCGCCCTTGTGGGCCGCGCGATGGCCCTGGTTGCCCATCTCGTATTCGGTGTCGGTGTTCCAGGCGGCGTCGGTCGCGTCGATCTGGTAGGACACCTTCTGCGGCGTCACCTGATAGCGCACGTCGTCGAAGATGAAGAACTCGGCCTCGGGACCGAAATAGGCCGCGTCGCCGATCCCCGAGGACTTCAGGTAGGCCTCGGCCTTGACCGCCGTGCCGCGCGGGTCGCGGGCATAGGCCTCGCCCGTGTCGGGTTCGACCACGTTGCAATGCACGCAAAGCGTCTTTTCGGCATAGAACGGATCCAGATAGGCCGAGGCGGCATCGGGCATCAGCTTCATGTCGGACTGGTCGATGGATTTCCACCCGGCGATCGAGCTGCCGTCGAACATGAAGCCTTCCTCGAAGAAGTCCTCGTCGATCAGATCGACATCCAGCGTCACATGCTGAAGCTTGCCCTTGGGATCGGTGAAGCGGACATCCACATAGGCGACCTCCTCATCCTTCAGCAGCTTCAAAACGTCATTGACTGTCATCTCTTCCCTTTCTGCGTAGATGCGGCCCGGCCTTAGCGGAACCGGGCCTGAAAGTCCTGTTGGGATGCTGTTTCTTGTTGTGTTCAGACGGCGTCGTCGCCGGTTTCACCCGTGCGGATGCGGATTGCCTGCTCGACAGGCGAAACGAAAATCTTGCCATCGCCGATCTTTTCGGTGCGGGCCGCGCTGATGATGGCGTCCACCGCCGCATCGACCTGGTCGTCGGGCAGCACCATCTCGATCTTCACCTTGGGCAGGAAATCGACCACGTATTCCGCGCCGCGATACAGTTCCGTGTGGCCCTTCTGGCGGCCAAAGCCCTTGACCTCGGTGACGGAAAGACCCTGCACGCCCACCTCTTGCAGCGCCTCCTTCACGTCGTCCAGCTTGAACGGCTTGATGATCGCCTCGACCTTCTTCATCGCAATGATCCTTCCTCGCGGCTTGCCTGTCGCCTGATTGGCGGGTTTCATGGCACGGGTAAACGGGGTGTCGCGTGGTTTGCCGCGGCAATCGGTCGGGCAAGGTTCGGTTGCCTGTTTTTTGTGCTTTATGATGAAGAAAAGGGCAGTTGCCATGCTGGAAGGCACCGAAGTCCTGACGACCGCCCAAATGCGCGCCATCGAATCCGCAGCCATGGCCAGCGGACAGGTGACGGGGTTGGAGCTGATGGAGCGGGCGGGCCGCGCGGTCGCAGGCCAGATTCGCCTGCGCTGGCCCAAGGCCGGGCGCGCGACGGTGCTGTGCGGGCCGGGCAACAACGGCGGCGACGGCTATGTGGTGGCGCGGCTGCTGCACCGGGCGGAATGGCGGGTGCGGGTGCTGGGGATGGACAACACGCCCGGGCCGGACGCGGGCGAGATGAGGCGGCGGTGGCGGGAGATCGGGGGGATCGCGCCGCTGACGGAGCAGGAATTGCAGAGCGGGACGGAAAGCGATGTCTATGTCGATGCCATCTTCGGCACCGGCCTGACCCGTCCGCCCGAGGGCGAGATCGCCAACATCTTGGCCCGAGTCTTTGGCCGGGGCGGAGATGGAGCCTATTACTGCCGTCGTCTGGTTGCCGTGGATTGTCCGAGCGGGTTCTGCATGGACAGCGGCAAGGCGCCCGCCCTTCCTCCGGGGCGCGGCACGTTCGACAGCCCTGCCCGGCTGACCGTGGCCTTCGACAGCCCCAAGCCCGGCCATCTGATCGGCCTCGGCCCGGCCCTGTGCGGCGAACTGGTCGTGGCGGACATCGGGCTGCGCCAATGGAGAGAGCGCCATCCGGGCGGCCTGGGCCAGCGGCCAGCCAGGCTGGAGGCGATCTGGCCAAGGTTCGACATTCGCGACGGGCGGCGGATCGGGGTTCCGCTGTCGGACCGGCTGGGGAAGCATTCGTCCGCAAGCCCGCACAAATACGGCCACGGCCACGCCCTGATCCTTGCCGGAGGCCCCGCCAAGGGCGGCGCCGCGCGCCTGTCCGCCCGCACGGCGCTGCGGATCGGCGCGGGTCTTGCGACCATCGCGCCGCCGCAAGACGCGCTGCCTGAACACGCGGGCCAGCCGGATGCCCTGATGCGCCGCGCCATCGACGGCGGCGGCGACCTGCGCGAGGCCCTGGCGGACAGCCGCATCAACGCCCTGTGCTTCGGTCCCGGCTGCGGCATCGACCGGTCGGCGGACCTGCTGGCGGCCGCCCTGCCCGCCCGACGCGCCACCGTGCTGGATGCCGATGCGCTGACCGCCCTGTCGCATGACCCTGCCCTCATGGCGGCGCTTCACCGCGACTGCGTGCTGACCCCGCACATGGGCGAGTTCGCCCGCCTGTTCCCGGATCTCGCGCGGCAGATGGAAGGGCCGAAGCCGCCTGCCCGACTCCGCCATGTCGATGCAGGCGACCCTGGCCGGCTGGCCCAGTTCAGCGCCGACATGGCACGCTACAACTGCGAAATGATCGAGTGGACCCAAGGTCCCGCCTATTCCAAGCTGGACGCCGCCCGCGAAGCCGCCGCCCGCTGCGGGGCCGTGGTCCTGCTGAAAGGCCCCGATACGGTCATTGCCGCCCCCGACGGCAGCGCCCGCCTCCATTCCGCCTTCGACGTGCCTTGGCTCGCCACCGCAGGCGCGGGCGACGTGCTGGCGGGGATGATCGCCGGCCTTCTGGCGCGCGGGTTTCAACCGCTGGACGCCGCCAGCCTAGGCACGCTCATCCACGCCCAGACCGCCCGCGGTTTCGGCCCCGGCCTGATCGCCGACGACCTGCCGGACCTGATCCCCGCCGTCCTGCGCGGGCTTCAGAAATCCCAGTCCTCGTCCTCGGTCGCGACGGCCTTGCCGATGACATAGGACGAACCCGACCCGCTGAAGAAATCGTGGTTCTCGCTGTCAGGCGACAGCGCGGCCAGGATCGCGGGGTTCACCTCGCAGGCGGCAGGCGGGAAAAGGGCTTCATAACCAAGGTTCTGCAGCGCCTTGTTGGCGTTGTAATGCAGGAAGGCCTTCACGTCCTCGGTCAACCCGATGCCGTCGTAAAGCTCGGCGGTATAGTTCTGCTCGATGTCGTAAAGCTCGAACATTAGCGAGAAGGCGAAGTCCTTGAGTTCCGCCCGCCGCGCCTCGTCCACGCGCTCCAAGCCGCGCTGGAACTTGTAGCCGACATAGTAGCCATGCACCGCCTCGTCCCGGATGATCAGGCGGATCAGGTCGGCGGTGTTGGTCAGCTTGGCGCGCGAGGACCAGTACATGGGCAGGTAGAAGCCCGAATAGAACAGGAAGCTTTCCAGGAAGACCGACGCAACCTTGCGCTTCAGCGGATCGGACCCGGCCTTGTATTCCTCCAGGATCAGCCGCGCCTTGGCTTGCAGATGGGGGTTCTCCTCGGCCCAGCGGAAGGCCTCGTCTACCTCCTTGGTCAGGCACAGGGTCGAGAAGATCGAGGAATAGGACCGCGCATGGACCGCCTCCATGAAGGCGATGTTGGACAGCACGGCTTCCTCGTGCGGGGTGATGGCGTCAGGCATCATCGAGGGCGCGCCGACCGTGTTCTGCACGGTGTCGAGCAGCGTCAGCCCGGTGAAGACGCGGATCGTCAGCTCGCGCTCGGCGGGCCGCAGCGTGGCCCAGCTTTGCACGTCGTTGGACAGCGGCACCTTTTCCGGCAGCCAGAAGTTCACCGTCAGCCGGTTCCAGACCTCCAGATCCTTGTCGTCATCCAGCCGGTTCCAGTTGATCGCGCGCGCGACCGTCTGCATCACCTGATCCTTCATCCCGAAGAACCCCTTTCATCTTTGCATAAATATCCCACGGGGGTCCGGGGGTGTGAAACCCCCGGCGCAACGGCCGTCACAACGTGCAGGACACGCAGCCCTGGACCTCGGTCCCCTCCAGCGCGGTCTGGCGCAGGCGGATGTAATAGATCGTCTTGATGCCCTTCTTCCAGGCATGGATCTGCGCGCGGTTGATGTCGCGGGTCGTAGCCTCGGACGGGAAGAACAGCGTGAGGCTCAGGCCCTGGTCCACGTGTTCCGTCGCGGCGGCATAGGTGTCGATGATCGCGTCGGGACCGATCTCGTAGGCGTCGCGATAGTATTCCAGGTTGTCGTTCGACATGAAGGCTGCGGGGTAATAGACGCGGCCGATCTTGCCTTCCTTGCGGATCTCGATCTTGGACACGATGGGGTGGATCGAGCTGGTCGAGTTGTTGATATAGCTGATCGACCCGGTCGGCGGCACCGCCTGGAGGTTGCGGTTGTACAGCCCGTGCTTCATCACGTCGGCCTTCAGCGCGGCCCAATCCTCGCGCGTGGGCAGGGTCACGTTCCCGAAGACCCGCGCCACGTCGGGCAGCGTGGGCAGCCAGTCGCGGCTGACGTATTTGTCGAAGAACGTGCCGTCCGCGTATTTCGACTTCTCGAAATCACGGAAACTCGCCCCCTTTTCCTGCGCCAGCAGGTTCGACGCGCGGATCGCGTGAAAGGCCACGGCGGCGAAATAGACAGACGTGAACTCCACCCCCTCGGGGCTGCCGTAATGGATGCGTTCCCGCGCCAAAAAGCCGTGCAGGTTCATCTGGCCAAGGCCCACCGCGTGCGCCTCGTCGTTGCCGCGGCGGATGGACGGGACAGCCTCGATGGCAGACATTTCCGACACGGCGGTCAGCGCGCGGATCGCGGCCTCGACCGTGCCGCCGAAGTCGGGACCGTCCATGGTCGCGGCGATGTTCAGCGAGCCCAGGTTGCAGGAAATGTCCGTGCCCAGGTGGGAATAGCTCAGATCCTCGTTGAACTCGGACGCCTCGTTGACTTGCAGGATTTCGCTGCACAGGTTCGACATGGTGATGCGGCCATGCACGGGGTTGGCGCGGTTCACCGTGTCCTCGAACATGATGTAGGGATAGCCGCTCTCGAACTGGATCTCGGCGATGGTCTGGAAGAACTCGCGCGCGTTGATCTTGCGCTTCTTGATGCGCTTGTCGTCCACCATCTCGGCGTATTTCTCGGAAACCGAGATTTCCGAGAACGGCACCCCATAGACCTTCTGCACGTCGTGGGGCGAGAACAGGTACATGTCGGCGTTCTTTTTCGCCAGCTCGAAGGTGATGTCGGGGATCACCACGCCAAGGCTCAGCGTCTTGATGCGGATCTTCTCGTCCGCGTTCTCGCGCTTGGTGTCCAGGAAGCGCATGATGTCGGGGTGGTGGGCGTTCAGATAAACCGCCCCCGCCCCCTGCCGCGCGCCAAGCTGGTTGGCATAGCTGAACGAATCCTCCAGCAGCTTCATCACCGGGATCACGCCCGACGACTGGTTCTCGATCCCCTTGATGGGCGCCCCGGCTTCCCGCAGGTTGGTCAGCATCAAGGCCACGCCACCGCCACGCTTGGACAGTTGCAGGGCGGAATTGATTGACCGGCCGATGGACTCCATGTTGTCCTCGATCCGCAGCAGGAAGCAGGAAATCAGCTCGCCCCGCGACTTTTTCCCGGCGTTGAGGAAGGTCGGCGTGGCGGGTTGGAAGCGGCCCGACAGCATCTCCTCCATGAAGCGCATGGCCAGCGCCTCGTCCCCGCGCGCCAGCGTCAGGGCGACCATGACCACACGGTCTTCATAGCGTTCCAGGTAACGCTGCCCGTCGCGGGTCTTGAGCGTATAGCTGGTATAATACTTGAACGCGCCCAGGAAGGTGGGAAAGCGGAACTTGCGCTTGAAGGCCGCGTCCCAGATCGCGCGCTGGAAGTTCCTGGAATACTGGTCCAGGACTTCGGGTTCGTAGTAACCCTCCTCGACCAGGTAATCCAGCTTCTCGTCCAGGGAATGGAAGAAGACGGTGTTCTGGTTCACGTGCTGCAGGAAATACTGCCGCGCGGCCATGCGGTCGGCGTCGAACCGGATGCGCCCGTCGGCGTCATACAGGTTCAGCATCGCGTTCAGCGCGTGATAGTCCAGTTCTGGTTTCAGACCGTCAAGCATTCCAACCCCCGGAATTGATGAAGGCCCGCGCGGACCTTTTGAATATCGGTTTCCGTCCCCGCCAGCTCGAACCGCCACAACACGGGGACGTCGCATTTCTCCGCGATGACGCGGGCCGACAGCGCATAGGTCGCGCCGAAATTGCGGTTGCCCGCGCCGATCACGCCCCGCAGCAAGGCGCGGCGGCGGGGATCGTTGAGGAACCGGATCACGGGCTTCGGCACCGCGCCGCGCCCCTGCCCGTCGGCATAGGTCGGGCAGATCAGCACGAAGGGCGCGTCCACGGCCGGCATCGGATCGGCGGGCCGGATCGGGATCCGCAGCGCGGGCAGGCCCAACCGCGCGACAAATCGCGCCGTGTTGCCCGAGGCCGAGGAATAGAAGACCAGGCCCGCCATGGCCGGTCAGGCCAGCCGGCCGATCATGTCGGGCCGGAAGCCCGCCCAATGCGCATCGCCCGCGATCACCACCGGCGCCTGGCGATAGCCAAGTGCCACGACGCGGGCCATCGCGGCCTCGTCTTCGGTCAGGTCGATCACGTCATAGGACAGGCCGCGGGCGTCAAGCGCGCGCGTCGTCGCGGTGCATTGCACGCAGGCGGGTTTGGAATAAACGGTGATGGTCATGCCCACTGCTCCTTCTGCTTTGGGCAGGGCCAAACAGGCCGCGGGACGAAGTCCCACGCGCCGTTCCATCAGGCCTGCCCGGTGTCGTTTTCCTGTCAGACTGCCGCAACCGCCAAGGGCAGGCAAACGGTGTCTTTCCATCCGGTCCAGACGTTTTCCCATCTGTTGCGAAACAACCACAAACCGTTGCAGCCACATCATCTGGGACAAATCATCTTCACCCTAACAATATATGGAAGGCGAACGAGGTTCCAGCCTCTCCGGGAAATTCCCTGTGGATAACTTTCGGAAGCCATCCGGCGGTCGGGGAACGATGATTTGGCCCATGTCTCAATCGCGCCCTGCAAGGTCGTAATTTTGCCATGGCCTTGCCAGGATGCGGCTAATTTGCACCCCATAGCAGCCAGCACCTCCATGGGTCCAGACATGAACACGACCTCGACCGCCAGCCTGATCGCCGAACGCGTCCCCGGCTTTTCCCTGCCCCGCGAATTGTATTGCGGGCAGCAGGCCTTCCAGGACGACCTGGAACAGATCTGGTATCGCGAATGGCTTTTCGCGCTGCCGTCCTGCGAAATCCCCAAGACCGGCAACTTCGTCACGCTGAACGTGGGCGCCTATCCGGTGATCGTGGTGCGCGGCGGGGATGGCCGCGTGCGCGCCTTCCACAACGTCTGCCGCCACCGCGGCCAGCGGCTGTGCGCCAAGACGAACGGGTCCAATCCGAAGCTGGTCTGCCCTTATCACCAGTGGACCTATGACCTGGACGGCAAGCTTCTGTATGCCCGCGACATGGGCGAGGACTTCGACGCCAGCAAATACGGGTTGAAGCCGGTCCATTGCGTCGATCTGGGCGGCATGGTCTTCATCTGCCTGGCCCAGATCCCGCCCGCCATCAACGACCTGGCCGCCAACCTGACGCGCTATGTCGCGCCTTCGGGCCTGGCCGACAGCAAGGTCGCCTTCACCTCGACCATCATCGAGAAGGGCAACTGGAAGCTGGTGATGGAAAACAACCGCGAATGCTATCACTGCGGCGGTTCCCACCCCTCGCTGTGCCGGACCTATTCCGACGATCCGCTGATGACGGTGATGGAAGGCCCGAATTCGGCCTCGCCCGAGATCCTGGACCACTGGGCGCGCTGCGATGCGGCAAACCTGCCCTCGCGCTTCGTCAACACGCCCGACATGCAGTGGCGCATGGCCCGCGTGCCGCTGATGGACAACCAGGAAAGCTTCACCATGTCGGGCAAGGCGGCCGTGTCGCGCCGCATGGGGACGATCCCCTGGAACGACGCGGGCAGCCTGATGTTCTATCACTTCCCGTCAAGCTGGAACCACTTCCTGCCCGATCACGCCATCGTCTTTCGCGTGCTGCCCATCAGCCCCACGGAAACCGAGGTCACGTCGAAATGGCTGGTCCACAAGGACGCGGTCGAGGGCGTGGACTACGACCTTCAGAAACTGACCGAGGTCTGGCTGGCGACCAATGACGAGGACCGCCAGGTGGTCGAGGAAAATCAGCGCGGCATCCTGTCGCCCGCCTATCAGCCCGGTCCCTATTCGCCCACGCAGGAAGCGGGCGTCATCCACCTGATCGACTGGTATTGCGGGTTGATGGCCCGGCGCCTGACCCCGGCAAGCGTCGCGGCGGAGTGAAGGACCACATGAAGAAACCACGCCTGAACTGGGCCACGGAACCGTGGTCCGACGACGAGTTGCTGGAATGCGCGATGGTGGTCCCCGAAACCGCGGACGCCGCCACCTTCACCTTTCGGGCGCCGTCGGGGGCGTGGTTCGATTACCAGCCGGGGCAGTTCCTGACGCTGGACCTGCCCCTGCCCGGCGGCAACATCCAGCGGACCTACACGATCAGTTCCAGCCCGTCGCGGCCCTTGTCGATCTCGGTCACGGTCAAGGCGCAGCGCATGTCGCTGGCGACCCGGTGGATGCTGGACCACCTGCGGCCGGGGATGCGGATCAAGGCCTATGGCCCGTCGGGGATCTTCACCAGCCTGCGGCACCCGGCGAAGAAGCACCTGTTCATCTCGGCCGGGTCGGGCGTCACGCCGATGATGTCGATGACCACCTGGGCGTGGGATTCGGGCGAGATGCCGGACATCGTCTTCGTCCACGCCGCCCGCAGCCCGTCCGACATCATCTTCCGCCGCCGCCTGGAACAGTTCGCCGACCGCGTGCCCGGCCTGCAACTGCGCTTCACGGTCGAGCAGAACGACCCCTTCACCGCCTGGACCGGCTATCTGGGCCGCCTGAACCAGATCATGCTGGGCCTGATGGCGCCAGATTACCTGGAGCGAGAGGTCTTCTGCTGCGGGCCGGAACCCTTCATGCAGTCGGTGCGCGACATGCTGGTGTCGCTGGGCTTCGACATGGACCATTACCACCAGGAAAGCTTCGGCGCCCCCGTCAGGACCGAGGCCGACGCCCCGGTGATCGACGACGTGGCCCCCGAGGAAGGCGCCAAGGCCCAGATCACCTTCGCCGCCAGCGGCGTCACCGCCCCCTGCGCGGAAACCGACACGGTTCTGGCGGTGGCCAAGCGGTCGGGGCTGAACATCCCGTCCGGCTGCACCTTCGGCCTGTGCGGCACCTGCAAGATCAGGAAAATCTCGGGCGAGGTGCACATGGTCCACAACGGCGGCATCAGCGACGACGACATCGCCGAGGGCTATATCCTCGCCTGCTGTTCCCATCCCATGGGCCGGATCGAGGTCGAGGTCTGACGGCGCCGGGGCAATCTGCCGCAGCCCCGGCGCCCCTTCAGGGCCGGGTCACGAAAAAGTTGGAAAAATCTGGTCTTTGCCGATAATCCAGCCTTGATCTTGGGCGGGGCGAAAGGCATTCGGGTTCAAACCCCCGGAACGCTTGGTGCCGCTTGTTCCCGCTATCCCGGAACAGGATCCCCACCGACATGCGCGGGGTTCGCGACACGTTTGACAGGGCAAGGGCAGGGCAAGCATGGCCGAACACAATCTGTTCCTGTTGCTGGCCTGCCTTCCCTTCGCGACCTCGCTGATCCTGCTGACCCTGCCGCCAAGGGCGCGCGGGGCCTCGACCTGGCTGTCGGCCTTGTCGCTGGCGGGGGGGCTGGTGGTCCTGGCGGGTTTCCTGCCCGGCATCCAGGCGGGCAATGTCCTGCGCGCCAGCCTGGAATGGGTGCCATCGCTCGGCATGAACATGGCGCTGCGGCTGGACGGCTTTTCCTGGCTGTTCACGACGCTGGTCCTGTCCATCGGCGTGCTGGTGGTGATCTATGCGCGCTACTACATGGCCGAAAGCGACAGCCTGCCGCGTTTCTATGCGCTGCTGATGGCCTTCACAGGGGCCATGCAGGGCATCCTGATCTCGGGCAACGTGCTGGTCATGGTGGTGTTCTGGGAACTGACCTCGTTCATGTCGTTCCTGCTGATCGGCTTCTGGCACCAGGGGGCGGCGGCGCGGGACGGGGCGCGAACGGCGCTGATCGTCACCGCCTTCGGCGGGCTGTGCCTGCTGGTGGCGATGCTGATGCTGGGCCATGCGGCGGGCAGTTACGACTTGGGGATGATCCTGCGGGCGGGCGACCGGGTGCGCGCGCATCCGCTGTACGGCCCGATGCTGGTGCTGTTCCTGCTGGGCGCCTTTACCAAGTCGGCGCAGTTCCCGTTCCATTTCTGGCTGCCCGGCGCCATGGCCGCGCCCACGCCGGTATCCGCCTTCCTGCATTCCGCGACCATGGTGAAGGCGGGCGTGTTCCTGCTGGTCCGCTTCTCTCCCGTCCTGGGCGGGACCGAGGCCTGGTTCTTCATCGTGACCGGCGCGGGCTGCATCACGCTGGTCCTGGGCGCGGCGGTTGCGCTGTATCGTCACGACCTGAAGGGCCTGCTGGCCTATTCCACCATCAGCCACCTGGGCCTGATCACGGCGCTGGCCGGGATCGGCGGGCCGGTGGCGATCCTGGCCGCGATCTTTCACATCTGCAACCACGCGGTCTTCAAGGCGTCCCTGTTCATGGCTGCCGGCATCATCGACCACGAGACCGGCACCCGCGACATGCGCCGCCTGTCCGGGCTGTTTCGGCCGATGCCCTTCACCGCGTTGCTGGCGATCGTCGCGGCCTCGGCCATGGCGGGGGTGCCGCTGCTGAACGGGTTCCTGTCCAAGGAGATGTTCCTGGCCGAGGCCGTGGACTGGCACAACGGCACCTGGCTGGACGACGCCCTGCCCTACTTCGCCATCGTCGGCAGCAGCCTGTCGGTCGCCTATTCGCTGCGCTTCATCGCCACCGTGTTCTTCGGACCGCCCGCGACCGGCCTGCCGAAAGCGCCCCACGAACCCCCCGCCTGGATGCGCCGCCCGGTCGAGCTGCTGGTCCTGATCTGCCTGCTGGTGGGTATCTTCCCCGCCCTGACGCTGGGACCGTTCATCAACACCGCCGCCCGGTCGGTCGCGGGGGCCGACATGCCCTATTACCACATCGCGGTCTGGCACGGCGTCAACGCGCCCCTGATCCTCAGCCTGATCGCCCTGGGGGTCGGCACGCTGATCTATGCCTTCAGCGCGAAATCCATCCCGCATGGTCCCGAAGGCCCCTTCCTGCTGCACCGCATCCGGGGCCAGCGGGTTTACGACTGGATCCTGTTCCGCCTGACCTGGCGGCTGCCGCGCCTTGCGCTGCGCTGGCTTTCGACCGAGGCGTTGCAGCCCCAGCTTCGCCTGCTGGTCCTGGCGGCCATCGCGGTGGCCTGCGGGTCGCTGTGGGGGGTGCTGTTCTTCGCGTCCGACCTGCGGCTGCACGCGCCGAACCCGGCTTTCGCGCTGTTGTGGCTGGTGGGCGCGGCCTGCGCCGTCGGCGCGGCCTGGCAGGCCAAGTATCACCGCTTTGCAGCCCTGGTCCTGCTGGGCGGCGCGGGGGTCGTGACCTGCCTGACCTTCGCCTGGTTTTCCTCGCCCGACCTGGCGCTGACCCAGCTGCTGGTCGAGGTGGCGACCACCGTGCTGCTGCTTCTGGGCCTGCGCTGGCTGCCCAAGCGCCGGTCCGAGATCGCCGAGGACAAGCTGCTGCCCGCCAAGATCCGGCGCGGGCGCGACCTGGTGATCGCGGTCGCGGGGGGCCTGGGCCTGGCCTCCATCGCCTTTGCCCTGATGACGCGGCCGCTGATCGACAACGTGGGCGACTGGTTCCTGGGCAATGCCTATTACGAGGGCGGCGGCACCAATGTCGTGAACGTCATCCTGGTCGATTTCCGCGCCTTCGACACCTTCGGCGAAATCGCGGTTCTGGCGATCGTCGCGCTGACCGTCTATGCGCTGCTGCGCCGCTTTCGCCCCGCGCCCGAAAGCATCGCGGCACCTGCCCAGCAGACCGTGGACGGCAGCCCGTCGCTGGACGACTATCTTTACGTGCCCTCGGTCATCATGGTCTGGATGTTCCCGGTCCTGATCATGGTCGCGGGCTATTTCTTCTTTCGCGGCCATGACCTGCCGGGCGGGGGCTTCGCGGCAGGCGTCACCTTGGCCATCGCCTTCCTGATCCAGTATATCGGCACCAATGTCCGCTGGGTCGAATCGCGCATCACGGTCCTGCCGATCCGCTGGATGGGCATCGGCCTGCTGGCGGCGGCGGCGACCGGCATGGGGGCGTGGCTCTTCGGCTATCCCTTCCTGACGGCGCACGCGCGCTATGTCCACATTCCCCTGATCGGCGAGGTTCCGGCGGCCACCGCGATGCTGTTCGACATCGGCGTCTTTGCCACCGTCATGGGCGCCGTGGTGCTGATGCTGGTCGCCATCGCCCACCAGTCGCTGCGCGCCAGCCGCAGGCGCGAGATCGACGAAGCCCCCCGGAAGGAGGCCGCCTGATGGAGATCATCCTGTCCGCCGCCATCGGCATCCTGTCGGCATCCGGCATCTGGCTGGTGCTGCGCCCGCGCAGCTTCCAGGTCGTGATCGGGCTGTGCCTGCTGTCCTATGCGGTCAACCTGTTCATCTTCTCGACAGGCCGCCTGACGCCGGGCGCGCCGCCGATCATGCCCAAGGGCGGCTTCATCGACCCCACGCTTTACGCCGATCCCGTGCCGCAGGCGCTGGTCCTGACCGCCATCGTCATCAGCTTCGCCACCACGGCGCTGTTCCTGGTGGTCATGATCGCCTCGCGCGGGATGACCGGCACCGACCACGTGGACGGGAAGGAGCGCAGCCAGCAATGAACGAACACCTGATCATCGCGCCGATCCTGATCCCCTTCGTCACGGGCGCCCTGATGCTGCTTTACGACGACCGGCAGCGGCGCGAGGCAAAGTTCTGGCTGTCCATCGTGTCGGCCGCCGCGCAACTGCTGATCGCGGTCGAACTGGTGGTGCGCGCCAAGACCGGCGGCGACATCAGCGACGCCGAGGGCATCAGCTTCTATCTGCTGGGGGACTGGGCCGCGCCCTACGGGATCGTGCTGGTGCTGGACCGGCTGGCCGCGATGATGCTGGTGCTGACCGCGCTGCTGGCGATTCCGTCGCTCGTCTATGCCCAGGCGGGCTGGAGCAGGCAGGGTCCGCATTACTATTCCCTGTTCCAGTTCCTGCTGATGGGGCTGAACGGCGCCTTCCTGACCGGCGACATCTTCAACCTGTTCGTCTTCTTCGAGATCCTGCTGGCGGCGTCCTATGGCCTGCTGCTGCACGGCTCGGGGCAGTTGCGGGTGCGGGCGGGGATGCATTACATCGCGATGAACCTGGCCGCCTCGCTGTTGTTCCTGATCGGGGTCAGCCTGATCTATGGCGTCACCGGCACGCTGAACATGGCGCATCTGGCGAACCTGATTTCCTCGGTCTCGGTCGAGGATCGGCCCCTGCTGCACGCGGGCGTGGCGGTGCTGGCGGTGGCCTTCCTGGTCAAGGCGGGCAGTTGGCCGCTGTCCTTCTGGTTGCCCACGGCCTACATGGCCGCTGCCGCGCCGGTGGGGGCGATGTTCGCGATCATGACCAAGGTCGGCGTCTATGCGATCCTGCGCTTGTCGATGCTGCTGTTCGGCGAAACGGGCGGGCCCTCGGCGGGGTTCGGGGCCAATATCCTGATCGTTCTGGGGATGGCCACGGTTCTGTTCGGGCTGTTGGGGATCCTCGCCTCGCAAGGCCTGGGGCGGATGGCCGCGCATTCGGTGCTGATTTCCTCGGGCACCGTGCTGGGCATCACCGGCTTTGCCCTGGCGGGCGGAGGTCCGGCGATGCTGTCGGGCGCGCTTTACTATCTGATCGGATCGGTCCTGGCAACCGGCGCGCTGTTCCTGCTGATCGAGCCGATGGACCGCGAGGACGGCGGCATCGCCGCGATGCTGGCGCTGACCGCCGACGCCTACGGCCTGGACGATTCCGACCTGGACGAGGTGCCGGACGCGGGCCTGGCCCTTCCGGCAATGACCGTGCTGGGCATCTGCTTTGCGCTTTGCGTGCTGATGCTGGCGGGCTTGCCGCCGCTGCCGGGCTTCATCGGCAAGCTGGCGATGGTGCAGGCGCTGATCGCGCAGACCGCCCTGCCCGCGGGCTTGGCCTGGGCCTTCATCGCCCTGCTGGTCGTGTCGGGGTTCGCGACCCTGGTCGGCATGGCGCGGATCGGCATCCAGACCTTCTGGGCCGGCGATTCGGCCCTGCCCCGCGTGCTGGCGCTGGAAATCGCCCCGGTGGTCGGGCTGCTGGTCGTCCTTGCCTTCACCAGCTTCAAGGCCGAGGCGATGCTGCGCTATACATCCGGCACCGCCGCCGCGCTGCATGACACGGTGGCCTATGCCTATGGCGTCTTCGCGACCCCCCGCGTGGCCGACCGCCCCGAGGAGGGCGCCCAACCGTGACCAGGCTGATCCCCCATCCCGTGCTGTCGCTTTCGATGGTGATGCTGTGGCTGATGCTGACGCGTTTCTCGCTGGGCTACCTGATCCTGGGCACCGCGCTGTCGCTGGTCGCGGGCCGGGCCTATTCGGCGCTGCATCCGGCCAAGCCCCGCGTCAGGCGCTGGCGCGTCATCCCGCGCCTGGCCGCCACGCTGTTCCGGGACATCGTCCAGTCCAACATCAATGTCGCGCGCCTGCTGCTGACCGAAGGACGCGGCACGCGCCGGTCGGCCTTTGTCCAGATCCCCTTGAAGATCACCGACGAGAACGCCCTGGCGCTGCTGGCGATCATCCTGACGGCCACGCCCGGCACGGCCTGGCTTGAATATGTCGTGGAAACGGGCACGCTGACGCTGCATGTCTTCGATGCCGCCCAGGCCGATCATTACCGCGACGTGATCGGCAAGATCTATGAACCGATGCTGATGGAGATCTTTGAATGAGCGCGACGATCCTGACCATCGCCCTGGGTTACGCCCAGGTGGCCCTTGCGCTGGCGGGCTGCCTGGTCGGCACGCGGATCCTGCGCGGCCCGCGCGCGCAGGACCGGGTGCTGGCGCTGGATGCGCTGTATGTCTCGATCATGCTTCTGTTCCTGGTCACCGGAATGCAGCTTGGCACGGCCTTCTTCTTCGAGGCGGCGACCGTGGTCGCGATCATGGGCTTCGTCACCTCGGTCGCGCTGGCCAAGTTCCTGTTCCGCGGCGAGGTGATCGAATGAACCCGCTTCAGGCCGTGCCCCTGGCCGTGGCCATCCCGGTCGCCATCCTGGTCGTCCTGGGTTCGACCCTGACGCTGATCGGCGCGCTTGGATTCGCGCGGCTGTCCAGCTTCTATGACCGGCTTCACGCGCCCACCCTGGCGACCAGCTGGGGGACGGGCGGGATCATCATCGCATCCGCCCTGATGTTCAGCGCGATCGAGGGGCGGGCCGTGATCCACGAATTCGTCATCGGCCTTTGCATCATCGTGACCACGCCCGTCACGCTGATGATGCTGGCGCGCGCGTCCCTGCACCGGGACCGGGCCGAAGGATCGGCGGACCTGCCCGAAGCCATGCGGATCCGCCCCGATCCGCCCGCGCTGGACTGAGATGCGCGGCCTGCCCCCGGCCATCGCCCTGTTCCTGGCCGCCACGGCGGTCCATGCCGATGCGCCGCTGATCGTCCTGGACCAGACCCGCCTGCCCTTCGACCTGGGGCCGGGCCATCCGTCGAACAACCCGGCCAGCCCCGCCAATTCCCCGCACGCCGCCTGGAATTCGTCCGGCAACACCGCCAATGCCGGCACGACCTGGCAGAACCGGCCCGGCAATCCCGACAACGCACAGCGCCTGATCATCACCGCCGACGGGGGCGTGCTGGGCTATTACGCGACCAATCCCGGCGGCGTGCTGAACCTGTTCGACGTGACCGGCCGCCGCATCGCCTATCGCCCGGCAGGCGGCACGCGCAGCCTGTTCACCGTCACCGGCCAATGGTGCGGCACGGTCGACGGCGGGCGCGCCGATTTCGTGCTGGCCGTCACCCCCGCCTGCGCCGCGCGCTTTGGCCGCTGACAAACTCGTGCAGGAACACGGGACCGCCGCAAATTCGTTACGTTCGGCCCCTAGACGAACCTTGATGAGCCGGAGTGGACCATGAACCAAGAACCCAAGGACTGGCTGGAAGCCGAGCTTCAGGAAACCCTGGACGAAGACTACGAGATCGAGCTGGAAGACGCCGTCCTGTCCGAGGAGATCCGCCGCATCTATCGCGACAAGCGGCCCGAACAGATGGACCGCAGGCTGTATTTCCGCGAATTGCTGCGGCTCCAGACCGAACTGATCAAGCTGCAGGACTGGGTCGCCCACACCAGGGAAAAGGTCGTGGTGATCTTCGAGGGCCGCGACAGCGCGGGCAAGGGCGGCGCCATCAAGCGCATCACGCAGCGCCTGAACCCCCGCGTGGTGCGCACCGTCGCCCTGCCCGCCCCGTCCGACCGCGAAAAGACCCAATGGTATTTCCAGCGTTACGTCCCCCACCTGCCCGCCGGCGGCGAGATCGTGCTGTTCGACCGCAGCTGGTACAACCGCGCGGGCGTGGAACGCGTGATGGGTTTCGCCACCGAGGCAGAGGTGGACCAGTTCTTCCTGGACGTTCCCGAATTCGAACGGATGCTAGTCCGGTCGGGGATCCGGCTGGTGAAATACTGGTTCTCCATCACCGACGAGGAACAGCAGATGCGCTTCCTGATGCGCATCCACGATCCGCTGAAGCAGTGGAAGCTGTCGCCCATGGACCTGGAATCGCGCGTCCGCTGGGAAGCCTATACCAAGGCCAAGGAGGACATGCTGGAACACACCAACATCCCCGAGGCGCCCTGGCATATCGTGCCCGCCAACGACAAGAAGCGCGCCCGCCTGAACTGCATGAGCCACCTGCTGAGCATGATCCCCTATGGCGATGTCGAACATGAGGAGGTGACGTTGCCCGACCGGGTCTTCAACCCCGATTACGAACGCGACGTGCTGTCGCGCGACCTGTATGTGCCGCAGAGATACTGACGGACGGCGGGACTTTGCCGGTCGGTCAACGTGAGGTATAACAAAAGAATAGCCGCACCCTTAATCCTTGAATGTTGTTCATGACATCGTAAGGTGAAGGCATGTTCCGCAATCTCCTGAACCGCCTGTTCACGGAAGACACCGAGCCGAGGCCCCTGGCCGCGGACGATGCCGAGGTTGCGGTGGCCGCGCTGCTGGTCCGCGTGGCCCGCGCGGACGACCATTACAACGCGGTCGAAAAGCGGCGGATCGACCAGGTGCTGGCCCGGTTGCACGGCCTGGGCCTTGCCGATGCCGCCGAACGTCGTTCCGTGGCCGAGATGATCGAGGCCGAGGCGCCCGACACCGTCCGCTTCACGCGCCTGATCAAGGACCGCGTGTCGCTGGACGACCGCATGGCCATCATCGGCGCGATGTGGGAAATCTCGCTTGCCGACAACCATCGCGCCGCGAACGAGGAAACGGCGATCCGCCTGGTGTCGGGATTGCTTGGCGTGACCGACCGCGATTCCGCCCTGCAACGCAGGCGCGTGGCCGGCGGGCGCTAGAACCCCAGCCGGTCGCGCAAGCCATACCAGGCCATCCCCGCCACCAGCAGCGGACTGCGCAGCATCGACCCACCCGGAAAGGGCCGCGCCGGGATCGCGGCCATGGCGTCGAACCCGTCCTCTTGGCCCCCCACCGCATCGGCCATCAGCCTGCCCGCCAGTGTCGCCATCGCGACCCCGTGGCCGCTGTAACCGCCCGCCGACAGGCAGTTCGGCGCGGGCCGGGCGAAATGCGGCATCCGGTTCATGGTGATCGCCAGCGTGCCGCCCCAGGCATGGGTGATCGCCACGTCCGCCAGTTGCGGATAGACCGACAGCAGATGCGGGCGCACCAGGGCGGCGATGTCCTTGGGGAAACGATAGGTCGCGGTTTCCCCCCCGCCGAAGATCAGGCGGCGGTCGTCGTCCAGCCGCCAGTAATTCACGACGAACTTGGTGTCGGCGGCGGCAATGCGGCGCGGCAGGATCTCGGGGAAGCAGTCGCCCAGCGGCTCGGTCGCGACGACATAGTTGTTGATCGGCATGACCCGCGCCGCGACCCGCGCGTCCAGCCGCCCCTGATAGCCGTTTCCGGCCAGGATCACGTGATCGCAAAGGATCCGGCCGGTGTCGCACAGGACGCGGGTCTTGGTGGTCGCCGTGCCGTGTTCGATCCGGTGGACATGGGTGCCTTCGTGGATACGCACCCCCGCCGCCAGGGCCAGCCGCGCCATGCCCAAGGCCAGGTTCAGCGGATGCACATGGCCCGCGCCCCAATCCACGTCGCCGCCCGCATAGGCCTTGCTTCCCAGATGCGCGGCCAAGCCGTCGCGGTCCAGGGGCTGCACCTTGTCGTAATCGTAACGCGCGGCCAGATGTTCGGCCATCCGGGCGGCATGGGCGACCTCGGACCCTGTGCGGCAGGCATGGGCCACGCCGTCGCGGATCGGCACGCCGCTTTCCGCCGCCAGCGACCGGACAAGCGCCTTGGCCTCCTCGGCCAGATCCCACAGCCGGCGGGCCGTGTCGCGGCCGAACTGGCGTTCCAGCCAGTCCACCTCTTGCCGCTGGCCGGACCCGATCTGCCCGCCGTTGCGCCCCGACGCGCCAAAGCCCACCCGATGCGCATCGACCAGCACCACGTCCCGCCCCGCCCGCGCCAGATGCAGCGCGGCGGACAGGCCCGTGTAGCCCCCGCCGATCACCGCGACATCCGCGCGCGTTTCCCCCTTCAGCGGCGGAAAACGGTCCAGGGCCGCGCAGGTTTCGGCATAGACGCTGGGCGGATATTCCCCGCGCCGGTCGTTGGCATAGAGCAGCTTCATACGTTCAGCAGCAGGTGTTCGCGTTCCCAGGGGCTGATGACCTGCAGGAACTCCTTGTATTCGTTGCGCTTCACGGATTCATAGACGGCGGTGAAATCCTCGCCCAGCACGCCGCGCATGGGGGCGCTTTCGGACATGATGTCCAGCGCGTCGCCCAGGTTATAGGGCAGCTCGTCTTCCGACATGTAGGCATCGCCCAGGCATTCGGCGCGGGGGTTCTCGCCCTCGATCAGGCCCAGGTATCCGCAGGCAAGGCTGGCCGCGATCCCCAGGTAAGGGTTGCAGTCCATGCCCGCCAGCCGGTTTTCCACCCGCCGCGCCTCGGGACTGGAAATCGGCACGCGCAATCCGGTGGTGCGGTTGTCGCGGCCCCATTCCAGGTTGATGGGCGCGGCGAAGTCCGGGACGTATCGGCGATAGCTGTTCACGTAGGGTGCCAGCAGCGCCACGGCGGCGGGCAGGTGCTTCTGCATCCCGGCGATGAAATGCAGGAAGGCAGGCGTCTCGGCCCCCTTTTCGTCCGAAAAGATGTTGCGGCCCGTCGCCATGTCGATGATCGAATGGTGCAGGTGCATGGCGCTGCCCGGCTCGCCCTCGATCGGTTTGGCCATGAAGGTGGCGAAACAGTCGTGGCGCAGCGCGGCTTCGCGGATCAGGCGCTTGAAGTAGAAGATCTCGTCGGCCAGCGCCACCGGATCGCCGTGGTTGAGGTTGATTTCCACCTGCCCCGCGCCGCCTTCCTGCAGGATGCCGTCGATCTCGAACCCCTGCGCCTCGGCGAAATCATAGATGTCGTCAATGACCTTGCCGTATTCGTCCACCGCCGACATGGAATAAGCCTGCTTGGCGGCGGCCCGCCTGCCCGACCGGCCCATGGGCGGGATGATCGGCTGGTTGGGGTCGATGTTGCGGGCGACCAGGAAGAATTCCATTTCGGGCGCCACGACGGGTTTCCAGCCGCGTTCTGCGTAAAGACCCACGATGCGTTTCAGCACGTTGCGCGGCGCAATGGGAACCGGGTTCCCTTGCTGGTCATAGGCGTCGTGGATCACTTGCAGCGTCCAGTCGGCGGTCCAGGGCGCGGCGGTCGCGGTGCTGAAATCGGGCGTCAGGATCATGTCGGGTTCCGTGAAGGCCCCCGCCGGATTGTCCGCCCATTCCCCCGTGATCGTCTGCAGGAAGATCGAGTTCGGCAGATAGAACTTGTCCTGCCGCGCGAATTTCGACGCGGGCATGGCCTTGCCGCGCGCGACGCCCGCGATGTCGGCCAGGATGCATTCGACCTCGTCCAGCCGGCGGCCGGCCACGAAGTCGCGGGCGGCCTGGGGCAGGCGTTCGATCCAGTCGCTCATGCGGCACCTTTGGCGATGGCACGGGGCTGCTTGAAGAAGGCCGCGATCCGGTCGGCGACAAGGGACGCCCCCTTCGGTTCGCCCATGCGGTCCGCCGCGCGGTCCAGCAGCGGTTGCGGCACGACGCCGGGGGCGCGGGTGTCCATCAGGCCCTGGATGAAGCCGTCGGAAAATTCGGGATGCGCCTGCACGGTAAAGGCCCGGTCGCCATAGATCAGCGCGGCGTTTTCGCAAAATTCGTTGCGCCCTGCCACCTGCGCGTCCGGGGGCAGGACCACCACCTGGTCCTGGTGCCAGGCGTTCAGCCGCACCGTTTCCCCGCCGAAGTCGTAATCCTGCGTGCCGACCGACCAGCCGTCCGGGTGCTTGACCACCGTGCCGCCAAGCGCCTGCGCGATGATCTGGTGGCCGAAGCAGATGCCGACCATCGGGACCGCTGCGGCATAAGCGTCACGGATGAAGCGTTCCAGGGGCGGGATGAATTCGTGATCCTCGTACGCGCCATGGCGCGATCCGGTCAGCAGCCAGCCGTCGGCGTCATGGACGGACGCGGGAAACTCCATCGCCTCGACGTGATAGGTGCGGAAATCGAAGCCGCGCCCGTCCAGAAGCCGGACGAACATGTCGGGGTAATCGCCCATGTCCTGCTTCAGTTCGGCGGGCGCCTGGCCGCATTGAAGGATGCCGATGCGCATGAAGACCCTGCGGTGTTGCTGTCGGCAACAAGGGTAGTCGCCCGGACGGGGGGGCCGCAAGGGGGCCTGTTCGCCGATCCGAAACAGGGGGCGAATGGATTTATGAAAATAATAATATTAATATTGAACGATTCATTTTATATTTTCCTTATTGCAAGGATTTCCGAAATGGATGTTTCAACGAATATATTCATCATATCCGGCCTGCATCTTGCCATGGCCATGACGCCCGGTCCCAATACCTTCGCGATATGCTGCGTGGCCAGCACCGGATCCCGGCGGGACGGGTTGTCGGCGGCGGCGGGCGTGGTCGCGGCAACGGGGTTGTGGGCCGGGATCGCGATGCTTGGCGCAGGCGCGGTGGTCGCCTGGAACCATCAGCTTTTCCTGGGCCTTCGGGCCGTGGCGGCGTTGTATCTGATCGGGATCGGCCTGCGGATGCTGGTCCTGCCCCTGTCCCCCCGTCCGGCACTGGCCGGGGGACAGCCGTTCCTGGTCGGGCTTTTGACGGCCCTGGCAAATCCTTTCGCCATTGCCTTCTGGCTGGGGACGTTTCTGGCAGCCATGCCTGCAACCGCGCCGGATCATCTTTATGCCCGGATATTCGGCTTGATTATCCTGCAAAGCCTGATCTGGTATTCGGCCCTGGCAATCCTGTTTTCAACCGCCATGCGCGGCCGCACGCCGGGGACGGCCCGGCTTTTGCGTTACGTGACGGCGGGGGCGATGATCCTGATCGGGCTGAGCGCGCTTGTTCCCGGCTGACCCTGCGGCCTTTGGCTGTCTGGCGCCCCCCGCCGCCGGGCGCTAGGCTGCACCCGGCTTGGACAGGAGAGCGCGATGCCCCATCTTCACCCCGACATCGACCCCGATGGCCTGGACGAATTCTCGGTCGTGTTCACCGACCGCTCGCTGAACCACATGTCGCAGCGGTTTCAGGGGGTCATGCGCGACCTGTCCGCCACGCTGCGCGAGGTTTATGGCGCGGCGCAGGTTGCCATCGTGCCGGGCGGCGGCACCTATGCGATGGAATCGGTCGCCCGCCAGTTCGGCACGGGCCACGCCCTGATCGTGCGCAACGGCTGGTTCAGCTATCGCTGGAGCCAGATCTTCGACACCGGCGGCTTCGCGCGCGAGACCACCGTGGCGATGGCCCGCCCCGCCGGGAACGAACCGCAGCCCGCCTATGCGCCCCCGCCCATCGACGAGGTGGTGGCGAAGATCCACGAGGCGCGGCCCGACGCGGTCTTTGCGCCGCATGTGGAAACCTCGGCCGGGCTGATCCTGCCCGACGACTATATCCGCGCGCTGTCGGATGCCGCGCATGACGTGGGCGCGCTGATGGTGCTGGACTGCATCGCCTCGGGTGCGGTCTGGATGGACATGGCGGCGACGGGCGTGGACGTGCTGATCTCGGCCCCGCAGAAGGGGTGGTCGGCGTCCCCTGCCGCCGGTCTGGTGATGCTGTCGGAACGCGGGGCGGAACGGCTGGCGGCGACCGACAGCAACAGCTTTGCCCTGGATCTGAAGAAATGGCGCGCGATCATGCAAGCCTACGAGGATGGCGGCCACGCTTATCACGCCACCATGCCGACCGACGCCCTGCTGGGCCTGCGCGACGCGATGGAGGAAACGCGGGCGATGGGATTCGACGCCGCGCGCGACGCGCAATGGCGGTTGGGCCATGCGGTGCGCGACATGCTGGCGCAGCGCGGGGTGCGGTCGGTGGCGGCGCCCGGCTTTGCCGCGCCGGGGGTGGTGGTCAGCTATACCGACGATCCTGACGTGAAGAACGGCAGGAAGTTCGCGGCCCAAGGGATGCAGATCGCGGCGGGGGTTCCGCTGGCGGTGAACGAGGGGGACCGGTTTTCCACCTTCCGCCTGGGCCTGTTCGGCCTGGACAAGCTGAAGGACGTGGACGGCACCGTCGCCCGGTTGCGGGCGGTCCTGGACAAGGTGATCCCCGCCTGACACGACCGCCGCGCCGCTTGAAAGGCCCGCCCGGACGGCGGGCCTTTTTCATGACGTAGAGAGAATAATCTTCTCTCCTCACCCGCATTTTCAGCAGATCTCTCCTCTTGCTAAACACGACTTTCCCTGTCGTTATTTGTGGCATAGAAAACGGCCAGCCAGAGGAGCGACGCAGATGACGATCATCAGTCAGACCATCGACGCTAAGACGCCCCCGCTCTATTCGGTGCGCCTGATCGACCGGCGCACGGGCCAGGTCCACCGCGTCAACGGCGCCCCCCTTCTGGCGCTGAGCCGGGAACCGCAGGCTGCCGCAGCCTCCCTGCTGGAAGGGCGCGACCCCGCCCTGTGGGAGGCTCGGATCGAACCGCTGGCCACCCGCACCCACCAATGACGAATCGCTTCAGGAGACGTTAAATGTTCGGATCGAATTCCAGCCGCATCGGCGCCCTGCTGTTGGGCCTGGCAGTCGCCGCCCCGGCCAGCGCCGAAACGCTGCTGAACGTCAGCTATGACCCCACGCGGGAACTCTATCGCGACGTGAATGCGGCCTTTGCCGAGAAATGGGCCGCCGACGGACACGAGGCCCCCACCATCGAGACCAGCCACGGCGGATCGGGCGCGCAGGCCCGCGCGGTGATCGACGGGCTGGCCGCGCAGGTGGTGACGCTGGCCCTGGCATCCGACATCGACAAGATCGCCGAAGCCGGCAAGCTGCCCGCCGACTGGCAGGGCAAGCTGCCGCACAACTCCAGCCCCTATACCTCGACCATCGTGTTCCTGGTGCGCGAAGGGAACCCCAAGGGCATCGCCGACTGGGGCGATCTGGTGAAAGAGGGGGTCGAGGTGATCACGCCGAACCCCAAGACCTCGGGCGGGGCGCGGTGGAACTATCTCGCGGCCTGGGCCTGGGCGGAAAAGAACGGCCAGAACCCGCAGGACTTCGTGGGCCAGCTTTATACCCACGTCCCGGTGCTGGACACCGGCGCGCGGGGCGCCACCACCACCTTCGCGCAACGCGGCATCGGCGACGTGCTGCTGGCCTGGGAAAACGAGGCCTATCTAGCGCTCGAGGAAATCGGCGAGGATCAGTTCGACATCGTCGTGCCCTCGGTCAGCGTCCTGGCCGAACCCCCGGTCGCGATTGTCGAGGGTAACATCGCCAATGACGCGCAGCGCGAACTGGCGACGGCTTATCTGGACTTCCTTTACTCCCCCGAAGGCCAGGCGCTGGCCTTCAAGCACTACTACCGTGCCTGGGATACCAGCGCCGCCGATCCTGCGGACGTGGCCCGCTTTCCCAAGCTGGATCTGGTCAGCATTCAGGATTTCGGCGGCTGGAAGAAGGTGCAGCCCGAACATTTTGGTGACGGCGGCATCTTCGACCAGATCTACGTGGCCAAGTGACCATGACCGCGCGTCCCCTGGTCCACAAGACGGCGATGCCCGGCCTCGGCCTGTCGGCGGGCATCACGCTGGCGATGCTGTCCATCGTCGTGCTGCTGCCCATCGGCGCCCTTCTGATGAAGGGCGCCAGTTTCGGCCTGTCGAATGTCCTCGAGGTGGTGGGGCGCGAGCGCGTCATGGCCTCGCTGATCCTGTCCTTCAAGCTGGCGCTGCTGGCGGCCTTGTTCAACCTGGTCTTCGGCGTGCTGCTGGCTTGGGTGCTGGTCCGCTATCGCTTTCCCGGCAAGCGGTTGCTGGACGCCGCCGTGGACCTGCCCTTCGCCCTGCCGACCGCCGTGGCGGGCATTGCGCTGACCGCGCTGTATGCGCCGAACGGGACCTTCGGCAGCCTGGCCGTGCAACTGGGCGTCAAGATCGCCTATACCCAGGCGGGCATCTTCATCGCCCTGGTCTTCGTGGGCCTGCCCTTCGTCACCCGCACCGTCCAGCCGGTGATCGAGGAAATCGACCGCGAGGTCGAGGAAGCTTCCGCCACCCTGGGCGCGTCCCGCCTCTACACCCTGCGCCACGTGATCCTGCCCATGCTGACGCCCGCCGCGCTGACCGGGTTCGCCCTGGCCCTGGCCCGGGCGGTCGGCGAATACGGGTCGGTCATCTTCATCGCGGGCAACATCCCCCTGCGCACGGAAATCGCGCCCCTGCTGATCGTGATCCAGCTCGAGGAGTTCAACTATGACGCCGCCGCCGCCATCGGCATCGCCATGCTGGTGATTTCCTTCGCCATGCTGCTGGCGATCAACCTGATCCAGATCGTCAGCCGAAGGAAGATGGGCCATGTCTGACACCACCCTGCCCACGTTCCGCACCGCGACCGAGGAAGCCCCCCTGCTGCGCGCGGCCCTGATCGGCATCGCCGTCGCGGGCCTGGCCGTGCTGGTCTTCGCCCCCCTGGCCGTCGTCTTTGCCGAGGCGCTGAAGGACGGCTGGCTGGCCGCCGTCGAAAGCTTGGGCAACCGCGATGCCCGGTCGGCGATCCATCTGACGCTGCTGATCACCGCCATCGCCGTGCCCGCGAACGCCGCCTTCGGCATCGCGGCGGCCTGGTTCATCACCAAGTTCGATTTCCGCGGCAAGGCCTTCCTGATCACC
The DNA here is from genome assembly GCF_009708075.1 of Paracoccus lichenicola. GTDB lineage: Bacteria > Pseudomonadota > Alphaproteobacteria > Rhodobacterales > Rhodobacteraceae > Paracoccus > Paracoccus lichenicola. The sequence goes on from NZ_WMBT01000001.1 coordinate 312,274, forward strand.
TTGATCGACCTGCCGTTTTCGGTCAGCCCGGTCGTTGCGGGCCTTTGCATCGTGCTGCTGTTCGGGGCCAACTCCGCCCTCGGCGGCTGGCTGATCGCGCATGGCTGGCCCATCGTCTTCGCCATCCCCGGCATCGTGCTGGCGACGATCTTCGTGACCTTCCCCTTTGTCGCGCGAGAGCTGATCCCCGTGATGATCGAACAGGGCCGGGCCGAGGAGGAAGCGGCCCTGACCCTTGGCGCCTCCGGCTGGCGGACCTTCTGGACCGTGACCCTGCCCAACATCCGCTGGGCGCTGCTGTACGGCACGCTGCTGTGCACCGCCCGCGCAATGGGCGAATTCGGCGCGGTCGCGGTCGTGTCGGGCAAGATCCGCGGCCAGACCGCCACCATGCCGATCACCATCGAGATGCTGTACAACGAATACCTGTCTGTCGCGGCCTTCAGCATGGCCGCGCTGCTGACGGCGCTCGCGCTTGTCACCCTGTGCCTCAAGACCCTGCTGGAGCTGCGTCACGCCGACCAGCTTGCCGCCATCCGCCGCCACTGAAGGGACCGATCATGCATATCGACATCGACGAAATCGCCAAGACCTTCGGCGGCACCACCGCGCTGTTGCCGGTGTCGCTGAACATCCCCTCGGGCGCGCTCGTGGCCCTGCTGGGGCCGTCCGGTTCGGGCAAGACCACGCTGCTGCGCATCCTGGGCGGGTTGGAATTCCCGACCTCGGGGCGCGTCCTGTTCAACGGCCAGGACGCGACCGGCCTGACGGTGCAGGAACGCCGCGCGGGCTTCGTGTTCCAAAGCTATGCGCTGTTCCGGCACATGACGGTGTTCGACAACATCGCCTATGGCCTGCGCGCCCGCCCGCGCGGCCAGCGCCCCCCCAAGGCCGAGATCGCCCGGCGCGTGACCAAGCTTCTGGATCTGATCCAGCTGCCGGAAATCGCCACCCGCTATCCGACGCAACTGTCCGGCGGCCAGCGTCAGCGCGTGGCCCTGGCCCGCGCCCTTGCCATCGAACCCCGGATGCTGCTGCTGGACGAACCCTTCGGCGCGCTGGACGCGAAGGTGCGCAAGGAACTGCGCCAGGGCCTGCGCGACATCCATGACGAAACCGGGCTGACCACGGTGTTCGTCACGCATGACCAGGACGAGGCGATGGAACTGGCCGATCTGGTGGTGGTCATGTCGATGGGCCGGATCGAACAGATCGGCAAGCCGCAGGACATCCGTGCCAAGCCCGCGACCCCCTTCGTGCGCGACTTCATCAGCGCATAAGGGGTCAGCCCTGCAACAGCGCCCGCGCCGCCCCCGTGGCGGCGTCGGTGATCCGGTCGCCCGACAGCATCCGGGCGATCTCCTCGACCCGCTCGGGCGCGGACAGCGCCGCCACGGTCGAGGTGGTCATGTCGTCATGGACCGACTTCGACACCCGGAAATGATTGGTCCCAAGCGCCGCGACCTGCGGCGAATGGGTGACGACCAGAACCTGCGCATCCTCGGACAGGCGCTTGAGCCGCCGCCCCACGGCATCGGCAGTGGCCCCGCCCACGCCCCGGTCGATCTCGTCGAAGATCAGCACCAGGGCGTCGTTGCCCCGCGCCAGGCAGACCTTCAGCGCCAGCAGGAACCGCGAGAGTTCCCCGCCGGATGCGATCTTGTCCAGGGGCCCCGAAGGCGCGCCGGGGTTGGTGGCGACGGTGAAGGCCACGTCGTCGCGCCCGTCAGGGCCGGGTTCGCCGGACGTGACAAGCGTCCGGAACACCGCGCGTTCCATCTTCAACGGCGCCAGTTCGGCGGTGACGGCGCGGTCCAGGGCAATGGCGGCATCCGTCCGCGCCCGCGTCACTTCCTCGGCCTCGGCGTCATAGCGGGCCTCGGCGTCCTCGACCTGCCGGCGCAGGGCGGCGATCTGCGCCTCGCCCGCGTCGATCCGGCCCAACCGGTCACGCAACTCGTCCGCCAGCCCCGCCAGGTCGTCGGCCAGCACGTTGTGCTTGCGGGCAAGCGCGCGCAGGGCGAACAGCCGTTCCTCGGTCGCCTCCAGCTGGGACGGATCCACATCGAGCGCCGACAGCGCGTCCTCGACCCCCCGATGCGCCTCGCCCAGTTCCACCAGCGCGCGGGACAGCGCGGCCAGGGGTTCGTCCAGCCGCCCCTCGGCGCGGTCAGAGGCGCCTTCCAGCCAACGGGTCGCGTCCAGCATCGCGCCCTCGGCCCCGTCGCCGCCCAGCATCTTCAGCGCGCGGGCCACGTCCTCGCGGATGCGGATGGCGCCCTGCATGGCGCGGCGGCGGGTGTCCAGCGTGGCTTCCTCGCCCGCTTCGGGCATCAGGTCGTCCAGTTCCTTGACGGCGTGGCGCAGGAAATCCTCCTCGGCGCGCGCGGCGGTCAGGCGGGCTTCGGCCTCGTCCAGGTCACGGCGGGCGGTGCGGCGGGCCGTCCATGCGGCGCGCACCGCCGTCAGGTCGGTGCCACCGAAGGCATCCAGCAGGGCACGGTGGCCGCGCGGGTTCAGCAACCCGCGGTCGTCATGCTGGCCGTGCAGTTCGACCAGCGTGTCCGACAACTGCCGCAGCACCTCGCCCGAGACACGGCGGTCGTTGACAAAGCCGGTCTTGCGCCCGTCGCCCCCGTTCACGCGGCGCAGGATCAATTCGTCGTCCTCAAGCTCGATCCCCGCATCGGCCAGCACGGCGCGGGCCGGATGGCCAGGGGGCAGGTCGAAGACCGCCGTCACCTCGCCCTGGGCCGCGCCCTGGCGGACCAGGTCGGCCCGACCGCGCCAGCCCAGCACGAAGCCCAGGCAGTCCAGCAGGATCGACTTGCCCGCCCCGGTTTCCCCGGTCAGCACGTTCAGTCCCGGACCGAAGGCCAGCGACAGCCGGTCGATCAGCAGCATGTTCCGAATGTCCAGCGATCGCAGCATGGATAAACCCCCGTAGGGTGGGGTTTCACCCCACCGTCACAGCCACCGGCCCTGGATCATCTGGCGATACACGTTCATCAGCCAGTTGTCGCCGCGCGCCTCGGGCGCAAGTCCGCGTCCGCGCAACTGGCTGTAGGCATCCTGATAGAAGGGCGAGGACCGGAAGTTGTGGCCCAGGATCGCCCCCGCCGTCTGCGCCTCGTCCGTCAGGCCAAGCGCCAGATAAGCCTCGACCAGGCGCAGCAGCGCCTCGGGCGTCTGGCCGGTGGTCTGGAATTCCTCGACCACGACGCGGAAGCGGTTGATCGCGGCGCTGTAATGCCCCTTCTTGAGGTAATAGCGCCCGATCTCCATTTCCTTGGCGGCCAGGTGGTCGAAAGCCAGGTCGAACTTCAGGATCGCGCTGCGGGCGTATTCGCTGTCGGGATATTGCTCGATCACCGTGCGCAGCGATTGCAGCGCCTGGAAGGTCAGGCCCTGGTCGCGGCCCACCTCGTCGATCTGGTCGTAATAGGACAAGGCCAGCAGATATTGCGCATAGGCCGCGTCCTCGTCGCCCGGATAGGTGTCGATGAACCGCTGCGCCGCGCTGCGCGCTTCTTCGTAATTCTGGGCGCGGTGGTTGGAATAGGCCTGCATGATCAGCGCGCGCTTGGCCCATTCGGAATAGGGATACAGCCGCTCCACCTCCGAGAAGTAGATGACCGCATCCTCGGGCCTGCGGCTGTTTTCCAGCTCGAATTCGCCGCGCTTGTAGATTTCCTCGGCGGTGAAGCGGTCCAGGTTCTTCGTGTCGGCGCCAGAGGATCCACGGCCCCCGCAGCCGGTCAGCACCAGGCCCGCCAGAACCGCCGCCATCATGGAAGCCGAGATTTTCGAGCGCGCCATCTTCACCCTGCCTAAGACTTCTTCCTTGCAGCAAACCCCTTCGGGCCGCGCTGCCCGGACCCTCTAACACAGAACATCAGGGGGCGCAAAATGGCAATCCGTTGAATTCAACGTGCGTTTTATGGAACATATCCCGCGCCGCGAAAGGCCGCCTCAGGCGGCGGCCCAATCGGTCGCCACAAGGTCATAGGCCGCGACCCCCGCACCCGGCAGGCGGTCCTCCAGCGCGGGCGAGCAGGTCTCCCACTGCCAGGCCGCCGGATCGGCGAACAAGGCGCGCAGCAGCCGGTTGGTCATCGCATGGCCCGCGCGGTGCCCGGTATAGCGCGCCAGCAGAGGCGCCCCGGCCAGCGCCAGATCGCCCATGGCGTCCAGCATCTTGTGGCGCACGGCCTCGTCCCGGTGGCGCAGACCGCCGGGCGACAGGACCCGCGCGCCGTCCACGACCACGGCGTTCAGATAGGTGCCGCCAAGCGCCAGCCCGTTCCGGCGCATCGCGTCCACGTCCGCCTGGCGGCAGAAGGTGCGGCTGTCGGCCAGTTCGCGCAGGAAGGCGCCGTTGGCCATGTCCAGCCGCTTTTCCTGACGGCCGATGGCCGCATCCGTGAAGTCGATCTGAAAGTCGATCTCCAGGTGATCGGCCGGGGCCAGGCGGGCAAAGGCCTCTCCCTCGCGCACCTCGACCGGGCGCAGCACGCGGATGGCGCGCAGGGGCGCCGCTTGCATCGCGATGCCCGCGCGCAGGATGCCCCGCACGAAGGGCGCGGCGGACCCGTCCAGGATCGGAACCTCGGGACCATCGACGATCACCAGGGCGTTGTGGATCCCCGTGCCCGCCAGCGCGGCCATCACATGCTCGACCGTGGACAGCGTCGTGCCCTGGCCGTCATCCATCAGCGTGCACAGCTTCGAGGGCGTCACATGGTCCCAGCGGGCCGGAATCTCCACGGCGGGCGTCAGGTCGCTGCGGCGAAAGACGATGCCATGGCCTGCGGGCGCGGGATGGATCTCCAGCCGCGCCGGGGCGCCGGAATGCAGCCCCACGCCCCCAAAGGTCACCATCTTCTTCAACGTCGCCTGCATGGCTTCCTGCCTTCTTCCTGGACCGGAACGACATCGTCCACCGGTTCAACGAAGCACCTAGGGCCAGGGTGCCGATCCTTCAACTAACGTTTTGTGACGGCATGAAACAATCGCCGGGCCGGTGCTGCGGCAAGGGGGTTGGAAGGGCTGAAAACCTTGAGGATGCAAAAGAAAAAGGCCGCGTGGCGCGGCCTTTTCCCCGGTCAGAGATGTGACCTCCTCAGTTCGCCTGGCGGCGCAGGAAGGCGGGAATTTCGACATTGTCCTGGCCCGCATCGGGGCTGGCCAGATCGTCGAAATCGGTTTCCTGCTGGCGGGCGCGGACGGCCACGCGTTCGTTCACCCGTTCCGAGATCGAGGCCGCCGGAGGCTTCGGCGCCGAGGCGTCATGTCCCGCCATCCGTTCCAACATGCGGCCAAGACCGGCCATGCGGCTGTGGGGGCGGGCAGGCTCGGCCGGTTGCGGGGCGGGCTGCTGGTTGCGTTCGCCCTTGTGTTCGACCGCGCGGCGCAGACGCTCCAGCGTCTCGGGCGAGGCCTGGCCGCGCGAAGCGGCGCCCTGCGGGGCGCGCGGGGCGATGAAGCCCGCATCCTCCCGGACGTTCAGCATCGCCGGCTGCGCGGGTTCCCTGCGCTGATAGGCCGGGGCCGGCATGTCGTCCTCGACCCGCGCCGGGGCGGCGGGCGCCGGCGCGGCCGGACGGGTTTCGGCCAGGGGCGGGGCGACGCGCCGGGGCGGCAGGTCGTCCTGCTGCTGGGGCGCGGCTTCGGCCTTTTGCGAAACGGAAGGATGCTGGGTCAGCGGCTCGGCCATGGTGCGGCGGGGGGCCGGGACTTCGGCCGCGGCGGCGCTGGCGTCGATGCCGGTGGCCACGACCGACACGCGGATCGAACCGTCCATGTCCGGGTCCAGCGTGGAACCCACGATGATGTTGGCGTCGCTGTCCACCTTGTCGCGGATGACGTTCGCGGCCTCGTCCAGCTCGAACAGGGTCATGTCGTAGCCGCCGGTGATGTTGATCAGCACGCCCTTGGCGCCGTTCAGGCTGATCTCGTCCAGAAGCGGGTTGGCGATGGCGCGCTCGGCGGCTTCCTGGGCGCGGTTCTCGCCCGAGGCCTCGCCGGTGCCCATCATGGCCTTGCCCATCTCGTCCATCACGGCGCGCACGTCGGCGAAGTCGAGGTTGATCAGGCCCGGACGCACCATCAGGTCGGTCACGCCCTTGACGCCCTGGTACAGCACGTCGTCGGCCAGGGCGAAGGCTTCGGTGAAGGTGGTCTTTTCGTTGGCAAGGCGGAACAGGTTCTGGTTCGGGATGATGATCAGCGTGTCCACGACCTTCTGCAGGGCCTCGACGCCCTCTTCGGCCTGGCGCATCCGCTTGGTGCCCTCGAACTGGAAGGGCTTGGTCACGACGCCGACGGTCAGGATCCCCATCTCGCGCGCGGCCTGGGCGATGATCGGGGCGGCGCCGGTGCCGGTGCCGCCGCCCATGCCGGCGGTGATGAAGCACATGTGGGCGCCCATCAGGTGATCGACGATGTCCTCGATGGTTTCCTCGGCGGCCTTGGCGCCGATCGAGGGCTTGGCGCCCGCGCCCAGGCCTTCGGTCACTTTCGGACCCATCTGGATGCGGCTGGTGGCACGGGACCCGGCAAGAGCCTGCGCGTCGGTGTTGGCAACCACGAACTCGACGCCGTCGAGCTTCTTCTCGATCATGTTGTTGACCGCGTTGCCGCCCGCGCCACCGACCCCAAAGACGGTGATCCGGGGCTTCAGTTCGTCCTCGTCGTTCATCATCAGATTGAGGTTCATGATTCCGCCTGTTTTTGCTATGTCGATCGGGTCATGACCTGCCGCCCGTCGAATCCCTCGTGCCAGTCTCAATCCTAGCGGGCAGCCGGTGTTCCGTCACTTAAAAAACACGCAAAAACCGCAAAATCTGGCCGTATTCGCAGGTGATTTCGGCGGTATCTTGCCAATGCGACAGCATGTGGTGGCCCTGCCCGGGTCACCACATATTTGCCCTCAAGGACTTACCAGTTGTTCCTGAACCAGCGATAGGCGCGGCGCAGGCTGCGGGTCGGATAGCTGTCGGCGGGCATCTCGAAATCCCACCATTCGTCCTGGGGATGGGCGGCGAACAGCGCCAGCCCGACCGCGCTGGAAAAGCCGGGATCGGTGAACTGGTGGGCCAGCCCGTCGATGCGCAGCGGACGCCCGCACCGGATGTTCGGTCCCAGGATGCGCGCGGCCAGCCCGTCCAGACCGGGAATCTGGCTGCCCCCGCCGGTCAGGACGATCTGCTGGCTGGGCATCGCGTCAAATCCTGCCGCATCAAGGACTTCGCGCACGCCTTCCAGAATCTCCTCGACCCGCGGGCGCATGATGCCGATCAGGTCGGCGCGGCTGACCGCGCGGCGCTCTCCGTCCCAGCCTGACGCGTCTTGGCCCAGGTCCAGCATGTCGCGGTCGTCGCGGCCCGTCGCCTCGACCCCGCCGTTCAGGGTCTTGAGGCGTTCGGCCACCGGCAGCGGCACCCGCAACCCTTGGGCGATGTCCTGGGTGACCAGTTGACCGCCGATCTTAACATTGTCGGCGAAGATCATGTGTTTCTTAACGAAAATCGACACGCCCGTGCCGCCGCCGCCAAAGTCGATGCAGGCCGAACCCAGTTCCTGTTCATCCTCGACCAGCGCGGCGCGGGCCGAGGCATAGGAGGCCGAGGCGATGCCCGCCAGCTCCAGGTCGCAACGGCGGATGCACTGGACCAGGTTGCCGATCACGTCGCCATCCACCGTCAGCAGGTGCATGTCGCAGGCCAGCCGGTTGCCCACATGGTCGCGCGGATCGCCAAGCCCGCTGCGGTTGTCCACGGCGAAGTTGACCGGCTGGGCGTGCAGCACCTCGCGGCCCCGGCCGAAGTCGGGCGCATCGCAGGCGGCCAGCACGCGGGCCACGTCATGTTCATGGACGCGGCCTGTTTCCAGCGTGATTTCCCCGGCCAACCCGTAGGAGGCCGGGCGCCCGCCCGACAGGCAGGCGATGACGTGATCGACGCGCGTGCCCGCGACCTTTTGCGCGGCGGCGACCACCGTGCGGATGGCGCGTTCGGTTTCGGCCATCACGTCGATCTCGCCCCGGCGCATCCCGCGCGAGCGGGTCGAGGCCGCGCCGATCACCTTGAAGTTGACCTGCCCCGCCATCGGTCCCACGCCGTCGGTTTCGCGGAAGGTGCCGGTGCCGTCAAAGCGCAGCGCCAGGCAGGCGATCTTGGACGTGCCGATGTCCAGGATGCCGATCACGCCGCGTTGCAGGGCGGCCCGGCGGATGTTCCGCATCGCGCGTTGCGTCTGGTAAAGTTCCGCCATCGTTCAGCCCCCCTTCTTGTCGTCTTCCGGAATGATGACCTTGCCGTCCGGTCCCAGCAGCGCCTGGCCGCGGGCCTCGCGGATGGTGTTGCGCGCGTCCAGCCCAAGCCGCAGGACCGGGCGCGACGGGTCGCGCAGATCGACCGTGTCAATGTCGCGGCCCAGCATGTCCTGCGCCCCGTCCAGCGCCATGGCGGCCTGCAAGGCGATCACCGCCCCTTCGGCGGGCAGCATGATCTTTTGCCCGTGATCCAGCACCAGATCCCAGCGGCGCTCGCCCTTGCGCACCAGGCCGCGCACGCGGGGCAGGATCGGCCCGGCGGCGTCGATCAGCGACAGCGCCTCGGGGACGGCCAGATCCGCGCCCTCGCCCGCGATCAGCGGCAGGTCGGCCCGCACGTCGCGCGACGTGACCGAGGCGACGCGGTGCCCGGTCCGGTCCAGGATCTCGATCCCCCGCGCATGACGCCACAGGACGGCGGGTTCGCGTTCCTTCACCACGGCGGACAGGATGCCGCCCGGCTTGATGCGCAGGTCCACCGATTCGATCACGTCCAGCTGCATCACCTGCAACCGCAGCGCCGCCAGGTCGATGTCGAACGACGAGGCGGGCAGATCGACCGGCAGCATCTGGCGCAGCGCCCCGTCCACCACGGGCGAAGCGCCCTCGACCACCATGGTCGTGACCTGGAATTCCTTGCGGTTCTGGACCTTGTCCATGACCTGTTGCACGCCGTCGGACAGCAGCGCGCGGCGGTCCGGGTCCGACAGCCAGAGACCTGCGATCAGGACGACCAGAGCCGCCGGAACGCCGATCCGCACCGCGCGCCGCCAGATCGGGCGCAGCCACATGCGTTCCAGCCGGTATTGCAGGCGCGAGGGCGCGGGGTCGCGCCTGATGCGGTCCGCCGGCAGCAAGGCCCGGTTCGGGCGGTGGTCGATCACCTCGGGCACAGCGCATCCTCCACCATCCAGCGCATCAGGGCGGGAAAGTCGATGCCCGCATGGGCGGCCTGTTCGGGGGCCAGCGAGGTGGGCGTCATGCCGGGCTGCGTGTTCACCTCGAGGATGATCAGCCCGTCGAGGCCCCGTGAATCGTCCCAGCGGAAATCGGTGCGCGACAGCCCCCGGCAGCCGAGCGCCCGGTGCGCGCGGACCGCGTAATCCAGGCAGGCCGCCGTGATGTCAGCGGGGATCCCGGCGGGGATCACATGGCGCGATCCGCCGACCGAGTATTTCGCGGCATAGTCATACCAGCCCTCGGTCACGATCTCGGTGACGCCCAGGGCGCGGTCGCCCATCACCGCCGTGGTCAGTTCCCGCCCCGGCGCATAGGTCTCGACCATCACCTGCGCGGGCATCGTGGGGGCCAGTTGCGGCGGCTGGTTGGCACCGTCGTGGACGATATAGACACCGACCGAGGATCCCTCGTCGTTCGGCTTGACCACATAAGGGGGCGGCAGGACGTGACGGGCGCGCACCTCGGCGGCGCAGGCGATGATGCTTTCGACCACCGGCAGACCTGCGACCCGCAGCGCGTCCTTGGCCCGCGTCTTGTCCATCGCCAAGGCGGAGGCCAGCACGCCCGAATGGGTATAAGGCAGGTCCAGCCACTCCAGGATGCCCTGGACGCAGCCGTCCTCTCCGAACCGGCCATGCAGCGCGTTGAAGACGACATCGCAGCGCAGGCCCGCCAGCCGCGCGACCAGGTCGCCGCCCCGGTCCGGACCCAGTTCGACCTCGATCACGTCATAGCCCGCCACCCGCAGCGCGTTCGCGCATTCGCGCCCCGATGACAGCGACACCTCGCGCTCGGCCGAGGGTCCGCCCATCAGAACGGCTACGGTATGGGCTGTCCTGCTCGACCTGCCCGCCACGTTTTTGCCTTTCGCCCCGGTTGACCCGGGATTTTCTGTCCCCGCGCAGCCGGGTTTGCCCCGGTCCTGCCCTTGGGATGAAAGGATAGCTGATGCAGGAAAATCACAAAAGGGTAATTTTCGCTATCTGCCAAAGATTGTTGGGTAATTCGTTAATCAGCTTGTGGTTGTGACATGGGATCACCCACCCGGATCACCTCCCATTGCAGGTCGTGGCCGCTGTCCTCCAGCACGCGGCGGCGGACCAGTTCGCCCAGGGCTTCCAGTTCCGAAGCCGTCGCGCCGCCGGTGTTGAGCAGGAAGTTCGGGTGCTTTTCCGACATCTGCGCCCCGCCCCAGCTGTGCCCGCGCAACCCTGCCCGGTCGATCAGCGACCAGGCCTTGAGGTCGTGGACATCGTCCGCCCGGCCCGTGGAACTGTAGCCTGCCGGGTTGCGGAAGGTCGATCCGGCGCTGCGTTCCCTGGTGGGCTGCGTCTCGTCGCGCTTGGCCAGCTGGTCGGCCATCTTCCCGTGCAGCGCGTCGGGATCGGCGGGGGATGCGCGGAACGTCGCCTCGGTCACGACGCAGCCCGGGGGCAGGTCGGCGTGGCGATAGGCAAAACGCAGGTCGCCGGGGGTCAGGACGATTCGCTCGCCTGCCCGCGTGACGGCCCGGGCCTCGACCAGGTGGTCGGCGACATAGCTGCCGTAACAGCCCGCGTTCATGCGGACCGCCCCGCCGATGCTGCCCGGAATGGTGCGCAGGAAGGTCAGGTCCAGCCCCGCGTCCGCCGCGCGGCGGGCGACATGGGCATCCAGCGCGGCGGCGCCCGCGACCACCCGGTCGCCTTCAACCGTGATGCCGTTGAAGCCGCGCCCCAGGCGGATCACCACGCCCCGGATGCCGCCGTCGCGCACGATCAGGTTGCTGCCGACGCCCAAGGGAAAGACCGGGACCGAGGGGTCCAGGCCGCGCAGGAACTCGGCCAGGTCGTCCTCGTCCGCGGGCTGGAACAGCCAGTCGGCGGGTCCGCCCACGCGCAGCCAGGTCAGGCTGTCCAGGGGACGGTCGGGGGTCAGGGTGCCACGGGTGGGGGGAAGATCGGTCATCATGGCGGGTGTGGTAGCCAGCGGGGGTGCCTTGGTCAACCGCGCGGGATCATTCCAGCAGGCTGGCCGTAACGGCCAGGGCGGCCAGCGCGCAAAGGCCCCAGATGTCCCAGGCGGGCCGCAAGGGCGTGGCGGGTTCCGCGGCCACCCGGCGGCGGGTCGCGTCATGCAGCCCGCGCAGCGCGGCGCCGAAGGCCAGCGAGCCTGCCGCCAGTATCAGCAGCATCGTCGCCAATGTCCCCAGCAGGCCGGAATGAGCGTGCCCCGTCTTCTGCGCCCCGATCAGCCAGCAGGCCCCTGCCCCCGCCAGCAGCACGGCAAGCGCGGTCAGCAGGGGGCGAAAGGATCGCGCGCCGATGCGGGAGGCCCCGGTCCAGACGGACCACAGCACCACAAGGGCGATACCCAGGTAGAAGGGAATCACGGGGCCGCCCGGGTCCGTGTCCGCAGCGGCAGGCGGACCAGCACAAGCACGCCCACCGACAGGAAGGCGATGCCCGCCCAAGGACCGCAGGTATAGGTCAGCCAGCCCAGGATGGGGACGCCCGTGGCGACCAGGATCCACAAGGCGCGCTGCCGTTGGCGCCTGCGCAGGCTGCGGGCCAGGCGGGCCAGGATCAGCCAGCCTATCACCACCGCAAGCGCCAGGACCGCCGAGTGGATCATGCGGCCCGCCCCAGCAACCGTTCCGGCAAGCCGTTGGCCCAGGTCGAGATCGTCCCGGCCCCCAGGCAGACCACCATGTCGCCGGGGCGCGCCTGTTCGCGGACCAGCCGTTCCAGGTCGTTCTCGTCCAGGATGGCGCGGGCGTGGCGGTGGCCGTGGGCGATCAGGCCCGCCACCAGGTCGTCGCGGCTGGCGCCGGGGATCGGATCCTCGCCCGCGGCATAGACCTCGGCGATGGCGACCACGTCGGCCTCGTTGAAGCAGGTGCAGAAATCGTCGAACAGGTTCGACAGGCGCGAATAGCGATGCGGCTGGTGGACGGCGATCACGCGGCCCTTGGTGGCCTGGCGCGCGGCCTTCAGGACGGCGGCGATCTCGACCGGATGGTGGCCGTAGTCGTCGATGATGGTGACGCCGCCCACTTCGCCCACGCGGGTGAAGCGGCGACCGACGCCGCCGAACTTGGCAAGCGCCTCGCGGATTTCCGCCTTCTTGATGCCCAGGTGGCGGGCCACCGCCACGGCGGCCAGGCAGTTCGAGACGTTGTGATCGCCCGGCATGGGCAGGGTGCAGCCCTCGATCATCTCGATGTCACCCGTCTCGGTCGGGCCTTCGCCTTGCAGGGCGATGTCGAAATGGGCAATGCCGTCGTCATAGCGCAGGTTCATCGCGCGCACGTCGGCCTGGGCGTTGAAGCCGAAGGTCACGACGCGGCGGTCGGTCAGCTTGCCGACCAGGGCCTGAACCTCGGGGTGGTCGGTGCAGCAGACGGCCAGGCCGTAGAACGGGATGCCCGAGGCGAAGTTGTAGAAGCCCTGGCGCAGGGCGTCGAAGCTGCCCCAATGCTCCATGTGTTCGGGGTCGATGTTGGTGACGATGGCGATGTCGGCGGGCAGGCGGTTGAAGCTGCCGTCGCTTTCATCCGCCTCGACCACCATCCATTCGCCCGCTCCAGCCCGCGCATTGGACCCATAGGCATGGATCACGCCCCCGTTGATAACGGTCGGATCCAAGCCGCCCGCGTCCAGCAGCGTCGCCACCATCGTGGTCGTGGTGGTCTTGCCGTGGGTGCCGGCGATGGCGATGTTGGATTTCATCCGCATCAGTTCGGCCAGCATCTCGGCCCGGCGGACCACGGGCAGGCCGCGGCGGCGCGCTTCCTCAAGCTCGGGGTTGCCCTTCTTGATCGCGGTGGAAATCACCACGACGCCCGCGGCCCCGATGTTCTCGGCCCGTTGGCCCTCGAAGACGCGGGCGCCCAGGGTTTCCAGGCGGTCGGTGATCTTCGATTTCTTCGCGTCGCTGCCCTGCACGTCATAGCCCAGCGTCAGCAGCACCTCGGCGATGCCCGACATGCCGATGCCGCCGATGCCGATGAAGTGGATCGGTCCCAGTTCGTGCGGCAGTTTGGTGGCGGCGTTCATCGGGCAATCTCCGTGACAAGGTCGTAAAGGCGCCGCGCCGCGTCGGGCCGGGCAAGGAACAGGGCGGCGGCGGCCATCTGGGCGGCGCGGGCGGGGTCGTTCAGGATCGCGCGGATGTCGCGCGTCAGGCCGGGTGCGTCAAGCACCGATTCGGGATGGATCAGCGCGGCCCCGGTTTCGGCCAAGGCCTGCGCATTGGCGGTCTGGTGATCGCCGGTGGCCGCAGCATAGGGGATCAGGATCGCGGGCCGCCCGATCACGGTGATGTCGGCCAGGGACGAGGCGCCCGACCGGCTGACGACCAGTTGCGCCCGGGCCAGACGTTCGGGAACGTCGGCAAAGAAGGGTTGCACGTCGGCGGCAATGCCTGCATTCGCATAGGCTTCGGTCACGCGCGCGCCGTCCTCGGCCCGGGCCTGATGGCTGACATGCAGGCGGGCGCGCAGGTCGTCGGGCAGGGCCGCGATGGCGGCGGGCACCACGTCCGACAGCACCCGCGCGCCCTGGCTGCCGCCGATCACCAGCAGGTGCAGCGGACCGTCGCCCGGCGGGGCATAGGGGGTGGCGGCATGGTCCAGCACCGTCTGGCGGACGGGGTTGCCGGTGTGGATGCCGGTGACGCCCTGGGGCAAGGCGGTGGGCCAGGTGCCGCAGGCGATGCGATGGACCCGGGGCGCGAACAGGCGGTTGACCCGGCCCATCACGCCGTTCTGTTCATGGATCATGCGCGGCACGCCCAGCGACAGCGCCGCCGACAGCGCCGGGATCGTCGGATAGCCGCCAAAGCCGATCACCACGGCAGGGGGGTTCCGGCGGAACGCCGCGCGCGCGGCTAGCACGCCCGCCGCGATCTTCAGCGGCGCGGTCAGCTTGTCCCGCAACCCGCCCCGCGCGGTGGTGGCCGACCGGACGATGCTGCGTTCCACCGCATCCGGGAAGCCGCCTGCATAGCGCGCGCCGCGGTCGTCGGTGGACAGCCTGACCCGCCAGCCCTCGGCCAGCAGCAGTTCGGCCAGGGCCTGGGCGGGAAACATGTGGCCGCCGGTCCCTCCGGCGGCGATCAGGGCCAGGGGTGTCTTGGTGGGCGCAGCCATCAGCGTCCCCGCCGCAGGATCTCGGCCAGCTCGCCCTGGGGGCGCGTCCGGGTCAGCGCCAGCAGCATCCCGGCGGCGATGCCCGAGGCGATGACGGACGACCCGCCATAGCTGACAAAAGGCAGCGTCATCCCCTTGGCGGGCAGCAGGCGCACGGCCACGCCCATGTTGATCAGCGCCTGCACGCCGAAGGCGCAGGCCAGCCCCGCCCCCGCAATGCGGGCAAAGGGATCGCGTTCGCGCAGCAGCCGCAAAAGCGAGCGGACGACGATGGTGCAATAGAGCGCGATGATCGCCAGAACCATGATGGTGCCGTATTCCTCGGCCGCGACCGCGATGATGAAGTCGGTATGCGCATCGGGCAGCGACCATTTCACGCTGCCCTCGCCCACGCCCACGCCGAAGAAGCCGCCGTCCTGGATGGCCTTGGTGGCATAGCCGATCTGGGTGCGCGGGTCGATTTCCGGGTTCAGGAACCCGTTGATCCGGCGGGCGAAGTGTTCGGACGCGCCATAGGCGAAGAACCCGCCCGCCGCCGCGATCCCCATGACGCTAAGCAGCAGCACCATCGGCGCGCCCGCGATGAAATACATCACCAGCCAGGAAAACAGCACCAGGGATGCCTGCCCGAAATCCGGTTGCAGGGCCAGAAGGACGACCACGGCCATGGCGGTGACGAAGGAATAAAGCCTGCCCGGCGGGCCGCCGATCATCTGGGCCGCGGCCAGGAACCAGGCGCAGATGGCGACAAAGCCGGGTTTCAGGAATTCGGACGGCTGCATCGAGATCCCGGCGACGGACAGCCAGCGGGTCGCGCCCTTGCCATGATCCTCGCCGATGAAGGGCAAGAGCAGGATCAGCACGAAGGCCGCCGCAAAACCGGTCACGCCGATGCGCCGGATCTGGCGCGGCGACATCATCGAGATCACCAGCATGATGACCAGCGCCATGCCGCCGAAGACCCCCTGCCGCTGGACATAGTAGAAGCGCGGCAGGTCGTTCTTTTCCGCCAGGGGCACGGACGCCGCCAGCCCCAGCAGGATGCCGATGGCGAACAGCCCCAGCACGCAGGCCAGCGACCACTTGTCCAGCGTGCGCCACCAGCGTGGAAGAATCGGGTCGCCCGCCCGCACGGGCGTCGTGCCAAAGACCATCTCGGTCATGGGGATACCGCCGTCACTGCCTCTGATCCTGCCCGGTTTTTCCGGGTCTGGCGGTCAGCATAGCGCGAAAATCGGGGCCGCGCTACTGGGGATCGTCATGCGGTATCAGCCCAGGCTCGCCAGCCCCGGAAAGGTTTCCAGCAGCCAATAGGAAAAGGCCGAGAAGGCCCCGGTCAGCAGCATCGCCCCCACGACCAGCAGCAGCGCGCCCATCACGCGTTCGATCACGTGCAGCCAGGGCTTGATGCGGTTCATCAGCCCGATGGCGCGGTTGATGAAGATGGCGGCCAGCAGGAAGGGGATCCCCAGGCCAAGCGCATAGACGGCCAGCAGCGCGGTGCCGCGCGACATCTCGCCCCCGGTGGCGGCCAGCGACAGGATCATGCCCAGTTGCGGGCCGATGCAGGGGGTCCAGCCGAAGGCGAAGGCCAGTCCCAGCACATAGGCCCCGAACGCGCCGCCGCCCTGCTGGCCCGTGTCGATCCGCGCCTCGTGGTCCAGGAAGGGGATGCGGATCACGTGCAGGAAATGCAGGCCCATCACGATCACCACGCCGCCTGCGATCCTGGCCAGCAGTTCCTGATATTGCAGAAAGGCCCGCCCGAAGGCCGAGGCCGCGAAGCCCATGATCAGGAACACCGTGGACAGGCCCAGCACGAAGAACAGCGCGGGCAGCACGGCGCTGCGTTCCTGCGCCTTCAGCCCGTTCACGCCCACTCCGGTCATGTAGGCCAGATAGGGCGGCACGATGGGCAGCACGCAGGGCGACAGGAAGGACAGGACGCCTGCCAGCAAGGCCACAAGGGCAGCGGGCAGGAAGGCGGCGGTGGCGAGTTCGATTCCCAACATGGCGCGCAGTCTAGCCGCTGCGGCGGCGCCCGCCATGGGTCATGGCGTCACGCCTGCGCGAAAAGGGCGCGGTGTGACCCGCGCCCCTTGCAAGATCAGCGGTTGCCCGACCACCAACCGCGGCGCTTGGGCCGGTCGGCCTCGGCCTCGGCCATCTCGGGTTCACGCTCGGCGGGGGTTTCCACAACCGGCTCGGCCTCGGGTTCGGGCGCGGCAGCAGGCTGTTCCTGGGGGGCGTCAGGCTCGGCGCTCTCAGGCTCGGCGCTCTCAGGCTCGGCGGTTTCAGGCTCGGCCGTCTCCACCACAAGGGCGTCGATCACCGTTTCCTCGACATGCACCGCGACCACGTCGGCGGGCACGAAGGCCTCGGCCTGCGGCTCGGGTTCGGACGCCTGGGGTTCGGACGCGATCTCGGACAGCGGGACGATCTCGCCCTCCTCCTCGGCAGCCAGGGCCGGCTCGGGCCGGGCGTTCAGGCCGGGCAGCGATTCGGCCTGGTCGCCGGGGGCGTCCTGCAGATCGACGACCTCGGGCAGGCCTCCGGCGGGGGACAGATCGCCACCCCGGCGGCGGTTGCGCGACCGCGAGCGGCGGCGGCGGCCGTTCCCCTCGGCGTCGGCGGCCCTGGATCCATCGGCGGCTCCATCGGCGGCCTCGGCCATGTCCTCGGCCGCGTCATCGGCTTCGTCGCCCGCCTCGGCCGTTTCGCCCTCGGCTCGCTCGCCATTCTTCCGGCGGCGGCGACGGCGGCGGCGCGAACGGCCCTCGCCATTCTCATCCTCTGTCCCGGCGGCCTCGGCGCTGTCGGGGGCTTCGGCTTCCGCTTCCGTCTCGATCTCCTCGGGCAGATCCTCGTCCTCGTCGTCGATCTGGGCCATCAAGTCGGCATCGACCGACAAGACCGAGGCCGACACTTCGGGAACGTTGCGGATCGCCGTCTTGAACTTCTCGATGGCGAAATCGGGCGAGATCAGCGACGGATCGGCCTCGAGCCGGACCGACAGGCCATAGCGCGCCTCGATCCCGGCGATATGCTCGCGCTTCTGGTTGATGAGGAAGTTGGCCACCGCCACCGGCGCTTTGACCAGAACCTCGCGCGACCGCTTGCGCGTGCCCTCGTCCTCGATGGCGCGCAGGATGGTCAGGGCCAGGCTGTCGTCGGACCGGATCAGGCCCGTGCCGTGGCAATGCGCGCAGGGCTGCGTGGTGGATTCCAGCATTCCCGGACGCAGGCGCTGGCGCGACATCTCCATCAGGCCGAAGCCCGAGATGCGGCCCACCTGGATGCGCGCGCGGTCCGATTTCAGCTTGTCCTTCAGACGCTTCTCGACCGCGGCGTTGTTGCGCCGTTCCTCCATGTCGATGAAGTCGATGACGATCAGGCCCGCAAGGTCGCGCAGGCGCAACTGGCGCGCCACCTCGTCCGCGGCTTCCAGGTTGGTCTTGAGCGCCGTTTCCTCGATCGAGCCTTCGCGGGTGGAACGGCCCGAGTTCACGTCGATGGCGACCAGCGCCTCGGTGATGCCGATGACGATATAGCCGCCGGATTTCAGCTGGACGGTCGGGTTGAACATGCCCGACAGGTAGCTTTCCACCTGGTAGCGCGCGAACAGCGGCATCTGGTCGGTGTATTGCTGCACGGCCCGGCTGTGGTCGGGCATGATCATCTTCATGAAGTCCTTGGCGACGCGATAGCCGCGCTCGCCCTCGACCAGGACCTCGTCGATGTCCTTGCTGTAAAGGTCGCGGATCACCCGCTTGATGAGATCCCCTTCCTCATAGATCGGGGCGGGGGCCACCGACTTGAAGGTCAGGTCGCGGATCTGTTCCCACAAGCGCAGCAGGTATTCGTAGTCGCGCCGGATTTCCGTCCGGGTGCGCTGGCTGCCCGCCGTGCGGATGATCAGGCCCGCCCCTTTCGGCACGTCCAGTTCCCCGGCGATGTCCTTGAGCTTCTTGCGGTCGGCGACGTTGGTGATCTTGCGGCTGATGCCGCCGCCGCGCGCGGTGTTGGGCATCAGGACGCAATAACGGCCCGGCAGCGACAGATAGGTGGTCAGCGCGGCGCCCTTGTTGCCGCGTTCCTCCTTGACGACCTGGACCAGCATGATCTGCCGGACCTTGATCACTTCCTGGATCTTGTAGCGGCGAGGGCGCGGCTTCTTCTGGACGCGAATTTCCTCGGCCACGTCTTCCTCAGCGACCGATTCGATCTCCTCGTCCTTGTCGGACGCGTCGGTGACGGTTGCCTCCTCGGCATCGGTGTCGTCGCCGGTTTCGTCGGCGTCGGTTGCCTGCTCCTCATCGGCCGCGGCTTCGGCATCCTCGGCGGCAACCTCGTCGCCCGTCTCGGCGCGTTCGGCGCGGGACTGGCGGCGACGCGCGCGGGCCGCATCCTCGGCCTCCTGCGCCTCGGCATAGGCGCGTTCCTCGGCGATCAGGGCGTCCCGGTCGGCGGCGGGGATCTGGTAGTAATCCGGGTGGATTTCCGCGAAGGCCAGGAAACCGTGGCGGTTTCCGCCGTAATCCACGAAGGCCGCCTGCAACGAGGGTTCGACCCGCGTGATCTTGGCCAGGTAGATGTTGCCCGAGATCTGGCGCTTGTTTACGGTCTCGAAATCAAATTCCTCGACCTTGGTTCCGTCCACCACGACCACCCGAGTTTCCTCGGCATGGGTGGCGTCGATCAGCATTTTCTTTGCCATGTGTATGTCTTTCGCGCAGGCGCGCGCCGGGCGGCGCCAGTGGCACCCCCGAATGCAGGCCGCGTTGTGATGGGGACGCGGGCGCGGCAGCGGCAATGGCGACCGGGCGGGAAAGGCGCAAGGCCCCCCCGTCCCGATCCTGTCCATCCCGTGCGCGCGTCATCGCGTCTGTTCCTTACGGTTGACGCGAAGGCAGAACCCGCCGCGCCGCTGTCTGATGTCGCCCGGTCGCACGACACTGCGCGCCGCGGGCGGGTTTTCCGCGTGACACATGCCGCCTTCCGTGAATCGGTGCCAGAGGTGCCGCGCTGCGAAACTGTTTGCGCCCCACAACCCGCGATTGAGGATCGCATGACGCATAGCCGCAACATAGAGGGGGTGGCAGGGAAAATTCAATGGCGAAAACGGCATGGCCCCCAATGGGCAGGTTCCGGCCTGACTAAAATGCCGCGCAACGGGCGTCACGCGGCCTTAACGCTTCTTTCACGGCGGTGTTGCACCCTTGGCCTATGCCCTTTTGGGCAAGGAAGGGGAGGCGCTGTCCATGCCGGTGATCAAGGTCGATGCCGATCACGCGCTGCCCCCCGGGCTGGCCGGGGCGCTGGCCGATCTGCCCGGCCATGCGCCGGTCATCCTGATGATCCACGGCTACCGCTATTCGCCTGCCGCCGCCCGGTGCGATCCGCACCGGCATATCCTGTCGCTCGATCCCGATTGCTCGATCCGTCGGGCGGTGTCATGGCCCCGCGCGCTCGGCTTCGGCGGGGGGTCCGAGGACGAGGGGCTGGCCATCGCCTTTGGCTGGGAAGCGCGGGGGATGCTGGGCCGGGCTTACGGCCGCGCGGGGGACGCGGGTCGGTCGGTCGCGGCGCTGGCATCCGCCGTGGCGGAGCGGGCAGACAGGCCGGTCGCGGTGATCGGTCATTCCTTGGGCGCGCGGGTTGCCTTGCAGGCGCTGCGCCACGCCGATCCCGGCAGCATCGGACGGCTGGTCCTGCTGGCGGGAGCCGAGTTCCGTGATACCGCCGCCGCGGCGCTGGACAGTCCCGCCGGGCGGCGGGCCGAGGTGCTGAACATCACCTCGCGCGAGAACGACCTGTTCGACTTCGCGATGGAGCTGTGGTTGGACCGCGGGCGCAGGCAGGCCCTGGGCTTTGGGCTGGACCGCCCGGCGGGCAACTGGCTGGACGTGCAGATCGACGAAGGGGCGACGCTGGCCGCCCTGGACCGCCTGGGCTTTCCGGTCGAACGGCGCCCGTTGCGCTTGTCGCACTGGACGCCCTATCTGCGGCGCGGGTTGTTCGATTTCTACCGTACCGCCCTGGCGCAACCCTGGGCCTTGTCGCTGCCGATGCTGCGCGCCCGCCTGCCCGGCGGCACCCAACCGCGCTGGTCGCGCCTGCTGGCCCGGCCCGCGCAGTTCGGCGGGGTGCGGGCCTGAGCCTATTTCGTGGCGTCGTCGGTCGGAACCTCGATGGAATGGGCGCGGTAAAGGCCGGCGTTCGCCATCAGGAAGACGAAGATCACCAGCGGCATCCCGAAGGTCTTGAAATACACCCAGGTGGTCTCGGTCATGGATCGCCAGACGACCTCGTTCGCCAGGGCCAGCGCCAGGAACAGCAGCGCCATCCGCGCCGTCAGCTTGCGCCAGCCCTCGGCGTCCATGGGCAGGGCCTCGGACAGGATCGCGCCGAGCCAGTTGCGCCGCGTGACCAGGCTGAAGCCCAGAAGCCCCGCGAACAGCAGATAGATGATCGTGGGCTTGATCTTGAAGAAGCGCGGGTCGTTCAGCCAGACCGACAGCCCGCCGAAGACCACCACCAGCAGCAGCGTGGCGATCTGCATCGGCGACAGGTGGCCCGTCAGCCGCCAGCGGATCAGCGTGGCCACCGCAAGCGCCGGCATGAAGACCAGGGTGGCAAAGACCAGCGGCGTGTAATCCTGCCCCCACAGGCCGACGCTGCCGCCGCGGTTCAGCATGAAGACCGCGAAGAACAGAAGCAGCGGACCCCATTCCAGCGCGGGCAGCACCCAGGGTTTCGGTTCCTTCATGGCAGCATCCTTCATCCGGTCGGCGGCCCGTTTTCCCGCATCGCAAGCCGCGCGGCAAGTCCCGCCGCGTCAATCCAGGGGGATCGCCGCAAGGATCGGTCCCGGCAGCTTGTCCCGGCCCAGTTCCTTCTGGACCAGAAGCGCGTGGCGCGTATCGGCGGGAAAGCTGTCATCCGCCGCGCCATCGGGGCTGACGGTCATGCGCAGGGGCGCGGTCCCGTCCCATTCGGCCAGCCGGTCCAGCGACAGGACGACATTGGTATAGGTGACGACACGGCCCCGGTTCTCGCCCGCCGTCATCTCGACCGCACGTTCGGGGGCATAGCGGACCAGCAGGATCTCGACCCCGCCGCCCAGGTCGGACAAGGGCATCAGCTCGATCACCTGCCCCTTGGCGCCGGCCTCTCGCTGCACGCTGACCATGGCGGGGGCCACGCGGCTGGCGTCGATCAGCGCCATCAGCTGCGCAGGCCCAAGCGCCACCGCGGTATCCACGCCGCCCACGATCAGCTGCGGCGTATAGACCGCGTGCTCGCCCGCCGCACGGGCATAGCGTTCCTGCCGGGCCGTGAACTCGGGCCGCGCAAAGCTGTCGGCCCAGCCGAGATAGTCCCAGTAATCGACGTGAAAGGACAAGGGCAGGATGCCCGGCTCTCCCGACAGGGTGGCCAGCATCGCGTCGGCCGGCGGACAGGACGAACACCCCTGCGAGGTGAAAAGCTCGACCACCACCGGAACCGCATCGGTGAAGCCATAGCTTTCCATCGGCGGGGGCGTGTCGGTCGCGGCAAAGCTGTTGACCCCGCCCAGTTCCGTCGGCGCATAGGCCGACGAGGGGGCCGACCGCCCGGGATCGCTGGGCGCGGAAATGACCGGCGCGTCGCCGGGTCCCCTGCCCTCGCCCCCCGGTCCCTGCGCGACAGCCATCCCGCCAAAGGCGGTCAGGCCGCAAAGGGCTGCGGCGACAAGGGTCTTGGGGCGCAGGGCTGCCGATACGGCCAGCATTCGGGGATCCGATAGTCATGAAACCTGGCACCCTGCATAGCCCCCGCGTCATGCCCGGAACAAATCAAGGCTTTGTTAGCCGCCGCGTGAGCAGCCCTTGTGCCCCTTGAGCAACAGCCCCATCTATGGTATGCGATTGCATACAATTTGCCGCGTGATACCCTTGCGCTGTCCTGCCGCATCGGGCAAAGCAGGGCCACGCAAGCCCCACCCATCCCATTCGCAGACAGGGAGGCCCCCATGCCCATCCAGATCGGAACCGACACCGCCAAGACGCGCCGCACATTGACGGCGGGCGGTCGCGAATACGCCTATTACTCGATCGACGCCGCGACCCAGGCCGGGCTTGGCGATTTCTCGAAACTGCCCGCCGCGCTCAAGGTCGTGCTGGAAAACCTGCTGCGCTTCGAGGATGGCGGATTTTCGGTCTCGGTCGATGACATCAAGGCCTTCGGCGAATGGGCCACCCTGGGCGGCAAGAACCCGCGCGAGATCAACTATCGCCCCGCCCGCGTGCTGATGCAGGACTTCACCGGCGTCCCGGCGGTCGTGGACCTGGCCGCGATGCGCGACGGCATCCTGGGCCTGGGCGGCAACGCGCAAAAGATCAACCCGCTGAACCCGGTCGATCTGGTCATCGACCATTCGGTGATGATCGACGAATTCGGCAACCCGCGCGCCTTCCAGAAGAACGTGGACCTGGAATACGAACGCAACATCGAACGCTACCAGTTCCTGAAATGGGGCCAGAACGCGTTCCAGAACTTCCGCGTGGTGCCGCCGGGAACCGGCATCTGCCACCAGGTGAACCTGGAATACCTGGCCCAGACCGTCTGGACCGACACCGACCAGAACGGCGCGCTGGTGGCCTATCCCGACACGCTGGTGGGCACCGACAGCCACACGACCATGGTGAACGGCCTCGCGGTCCTGGGTTGGGGCGTCGGCGGGATCGAGGCCGAGGCCGCGATGCTGGGCCAGCCCGTGTCCATGCTGATCCCCGAGGTCGTGGGCTTCAAGCTGACCGGCCGCATGGTCGAGGGCACGACCGCCACCGACCTGGTGCTGAAGGTCGTGCAGATGCTGCGCAAGCACGGTGTCGTGGGCAAGTTCGTCGAATTCTACGGCGAGGGGCTGGACAACCTGCCGCTGGCCGACCGCGCGACCATCGCCAACATGGCCCCCGAATACGGCGCCACCTGCGGCTTCTTCCCCATCGACGACGAAACCCTGCGCTACCTGCGCAACACCGGCCGGGACGAGGATCGGATCGCGCTGGTCGAAGCCTATGCCAAGCAGAACGGCTTCTGGCGCGGGGCGGATTATGCGCCGGTCTACTCCTCGACGCTGGAACTGGACATGGGCACCATCGTCCCCGCGATTTCCGGTCCCAAGCGTCCGCAGGATTACCTGCCGCTGACCGACTCGGCCCAGACCTTCGGCAAGCTGGTCGCCGATTATCGCGGCGGCGCGCAGGACGATGGCGAGGTGATGGTCCGGGACGTGCTGAAGACCGTTCCGGTCGAAGGCACGGACTATTCCATCCGTGACGGCTCGGTCGTGATCGCGGCGATCACGTCCTGCACCAACACCTCGAACCCCTACGTGATGATCGGGGCCGGTCTGGTGGCGCGGAAGGCCCGCGCGCTTGGCCTGAACCGCAAGCCCTGGGTCAAGACCTCGCTGGCGCCCGGCTCTCAGGTGGTGGGCGAGTATCTTGAGGCCGCGGGCCTGCAAGAGGATCTGGACGCCCTGGGCTTCAACCTGGTAGGTTATGGCTGCACCACCTGCATCGGCAACTCGGGTCCCCTGGGCGATCCGGCGATTTCCAAGGCCATCAACAACAACGACCTGGTGGCGACCGCCGTGCTGTCCGGGAACCGCAACTTCGAGGGCCGGATCTCGCCCGACGTGCGCGCGAACTTCCTGGCCTCGCCGCCCCTGGTGGTGGCCTATGCCATCGCGGGCGACCTGAACGTGGACCTGACCCGCGACCCGATCGGCCAGACGCCGGAAGGCCGCGATGTCTATCTGAAGGACATCTGGCCCACCAACAAGGAAATCGCCGACCTGGTCCACGCGACCGTGACGCGGCAAGCGTTCCAGTCGAAATACGCCGATGTCTTCAAGGGCGACGAACGCTGGCAGGCGGTCGAGGTCACGGATAGCGAAACCTATGACTGGCCGCCGACCTCGACCTATATCCAGAACCCGCCCTATTTCCGGGGCATGGCCAAGGAAGCGGGCGTCATAAGCGACATCGACGGCGCGCGGGTGCTGGCGATCCTGGGCGACATGATCACCACCGACCACATCAGCCCCGCCGGGTCGTTCAAGCCGACCACCCCCGCCGGCCAGTATCTGCTGGAACGCCAGGTCGCGCCCAAGGACTTCAACAGCTATGGTTCCCGCCGGGGCAACCACGAGGTCATGATGCGCGGCACCTTTGCCAACATCCGCATCAGGAACGAGATGCTGGACGGGGTCGAGGGCGGATACACCAAAGGCCCGGACGGCCAGCAGACGACCATCTTCGACGCCTCGATGGCCTATCAGGACGCGGGCGTGCCGCTGGTGATCTTTGGCGGCATCGAATACGGCGCGGGGTCCAGCCGTGACTGGGCGGCCAAGGGCACCAACCTGCTGGGCGTCAAGGCCGTGATCGCCGAGAGCTTCGAGCGCATCCACCGGTCCAACCTGGTCGGCATGGGCGTCGTCCCGTTCGAGTTCCTGCCGGGCGAGAACCGCAAGACGCTGGGCCTGACCGGCGACGAGGTGGTGTCGATCCACGGCCTTGCGGGCGACTTCAAGCCGCTGTCGCTGGTGCCCTGCACCATCCGCTACGGCGATGGCACGGTGAAGGAAATCCGGCTGAAAGCCCGCGTCGATACCGAGGTCGAGATCGAATACCTCAAGAACGGCGGCGTGCTGCACTACGTGCTGCGCAACCTGGCGAAAAGCTGATCGGGTGAAGAACCGTGGTGCGTGCAAGCACGCACCCTACGCCCCCGCTGTCATGCAGCGGGGGTTTTGTTGTGCCAAAGGTCCGGCAGGGGGTTTTTCATTGACCCCGCCGCCCTTCCCCGCCATATCCCCCCTGCGCGGAGGGCTGGATGACCGCGGCGGCAACGTCGAGGAAAGTCCGGACTCCATGAGGCGACGGTGCCGGGTAACGCCCGGCGGGGGCAACCCCAGGGAAAGCGCCACAGAGAACAGACCGCCTGCATCCGTGCAGGCAAGGGTGAAACGGTGGGGTAAAAGCCCACCGGGGGGCTGGCAACAGCGCCCGCATGGCAAGCCCCACCGGGAGCAATGCCGAATAGGGACCGCGCGCGGGGGCAACCCCGCAGGGCCGCCTTGCCCCAGCAGGTCCGGGTAGGCAGCTAGACCCGTCGGGCAACCGCCGGGCCAGAGGAATGGTCATCCAGCCGCCCATGGCGGTGGACAGAATCCGGCTTACAGGCCCTCCGCGCAAATCACGCCCCCATGCGGCGATTCGCGGTTGACTTCGACGCCCGCGCGAGTAAAAGCCGGGCTTCAAACGAATTCCACGGGGTCTGCGCCGCGCGATTGCCCCGAAGCAGGAGCAATGACATGGCGAAGCCGACCACCATCAAGATCCGGCTGAACTCGACCGCCGGCACGGGCCACTTCTACGTGACCAAGAAGAACGCCCGCACCATGACCGAAAAGATGACCGTCCGCAAATTCGACCCGGTCGTCCGTCAGCACGTCGAATACAAGGAAGGCAAGATCAAGTAAGGATCCTGCCGGACAAGATCGGGCCATGAGGTTCGATCAGGGATGAAAGGGCGCCTGCGGGGTGCCCTTTTTTCTGGCCGCATGTCCTGAATGCGGGGGCGTGGTCCCGGGGACAAGGAATGTCCGATCCGCTTCCTGCGGGGAACATCCCCCTTCCTCACGCCAGCACGAACTCCACCCCCGGCAGCACCGCGATCTCGGCCACGTCCGCGCGATAATTGTCCGTCACCCGGTCCACCACGTCCTGCGTCCAGCCGGGCAGGTCGATCACCTGGTCCAGCACGGCGGGCAGCGCGTGGCTCTGGATCACTTCGGACGACATCGCGCGGCGCTGCGCGACGGTCAGCCGGTCCTGCGTGGACAGGGCTTCCTTCAGGCGGGTGATGCCCTCCTTGTCCAGGATCTCCTCGAGATACGTCATCCCGCCCTTCAGGGGAACGTCCGGGGGGATGTTGCCGGCCAGGCGGGCGATCTCGGGCCAGATGAGGGGCACGTCCTCGTGGCACCAGATCACCACCCGGCGGCCGGGAACGGCGCGCAGCAGCGCCTGGATCGGGTCGCGCCAGCGCAGATCCAGCGGCTGACGGCCCTGCATCAGCACGTGATAGCCGCCGCCGGGAAAGATCGGCAGCACCTCGGCGATCAGGGTGGCGGGGTTGCGGATGGCCAGGAAGAACTCGACCTCGTGATCGGGGAACAGGTTCGCCAGCGCTTGCGCCCGCGCGCCCATCTGCGGGTAAAGGCCCGACTGCCCGACGGCCCGGCCCGGCGCGCCCATGAAGGTGGTCGTGGAAAAGACCGCGCGGGCGGGGGATTCGCTGTGCAGGATGGCATCCAGCATGATCTGCTGCATCTCGGCGGTGGCGCGCCCGCCCTTCAGCGACATCAGCGCCTCCTCGAACAGCCCGCGATGGCGGTTCGGAGTGATGATGTCGGTGCCGTGCTGCGTCAGCGAGTCGCGGTTGTTGAGCAGCGTCTTCAGCAGCCTGTCGCCATCCGTGCCATGCACCCCCAGGTGAAACACCATCTGCATATCGGAGCCGTCCTTCCTTCTTCTCAACCCTTGCGGGTGACGCGCACAGTAGCCACCCCGCCGGCGCAGTCAAACCGCTTTGCATCGCGGCGGCGCTTGCGAAAACCGCCGTCAGGGGGTAATCGCAGGAACGCGCCGGTTTAGCTCAGCGGTAGAGCAGCGGTTTTGTAAACCGAAGGTCGGGGGTTCAATCCCCTCAACCGGCACCATTTATCAGATGGCTTTGCACAACAGTCAGGCGCCGGTGATCTCGTGCCGTGCGGCGGCGGCCAAAAAGGCCGACCGGGTCATGCCGCGTGCCTTGGCGGTGCTGTCGATGGATCGCAGCAACCCCCGTTCTATGGAAACATTGATCCGCTCCAGCGCGCCGTCGGCGCTGATGTAAGGCACCGTCATCAACGTCGCGCCAGAGGCCAGGTCCGCCGCCACATCCGCGCGACTGCGAATGACATCGATGGGAGAGGGTTCCACGTCCTCCTGGCCCTCGAACCACAGATCCAGGGCTTCGGCTGCGGCGGCCGGGATGGCGTTCCAGCCATCCGCCGCCGCATGGCAGCCCGGCAGGTCGGGAAAGGACAGACCATAGGCCGAACCCTCGTCCTTGTGAACAATCGCGGTGTAGAACCTCATGTGTCGATCCTGTCGAAACGTCAGATAAGCCCGGCCTGCCTATAGATGCTGATCGCCGTTCCGGTCGGCAAGTCCTTCTTCGGATGGGGCACGATCACGGTCCTGTCGCCCTTGCGAAGCTTCAGGTGAGACCCCCGCTTCGAGACCTCCTCGAACCCTTCCGCCTTCAGGATGCGGATGATCTTGCGGCTGTCTGTCTCGATCTTCATGCTTCAGCATTGCGCAAATATTTACACATCGTAATCTCTTGCCCGCCAGAGTTCAAGGCAGGCGGCAATCGCCCCTTGGACATCGCCCCCTGCCCGCCCTATAACGCGCGCGACATCCAGACGCTGCGAAGGTGCATCATGATCAAGGTCTTCGGCCATACCGCCCCCGACACGGATTCGACCGGTTCCCCCATCATCTGGGCCTGGTATCTGAACGAGGTGCGCAAGACCCCCGCCCAGGCGGTGCTGCAAGGGGAACCGAACACCGAAGCCCTGTGGATGCTGAACCGCTGGAACCTGGACAAGCCGCAGATCATCGCGGACGTGGCGCCGGGCGACCAGTGCGTGATCGTGGACACCAACAACCCCGCCGAACTGCCCCCCAGCCTGGACGGGGCCGACGTGATCGAGATCATCGACCACCACCTTCTGGCAGGCGGCATCAAGACGCGCACCCCCATCAACATCACCGTGCGCCCGCTGGCCTGCACCGCCACGATCATGCACGACCTGATCGGCGCCGACATGGCCCGCGCGCCCGAGGCCATCCGGGGCGTGATGCTGACCTGCATCCTGTCGGACACACTGGAATTCCGCAGCCCGACCACCACCCCCCATGACCGCGCCGTGGCCGAAAAGCTGGCCGCCGACCTGGGCATCACCATCCCCGACTATGCGACCGAGATGTTCGCGGCCAAGTCCGACATCAGCGCCTTTTCGGATGAAACCCTGCTGCGCACCGACAGCAAGGAATACGAGCTGGGCGGCAAGCAGCTGCGCATCACGGTCCTGGAAACCACGGCGCCGCAGGTGCTGCTGGCGCGCAAGGCCGCGCTGCTGGCCGCCATGCCGCGCGTGGCCGCCGAGGACGGCGCGGACGAGGTGCTGTGCTTCATCGTCGATATCCTGCGCAAGGAAGCGACCCTGCTGATCCCGAACGACTTCGTCCGCCTTCTGGCCGAACGCAGCTTCGGCGTGCCCGTCACGGGCGACAGCGTGGTGCTGCCCGGCGTGATGAGCCGCAAGAAGCAGATCATCCCGGTTCTCGCCCTCTGATGAGCAGGATCATCCAGTCGTTGTCGCAGATCGGCGCCGGTTACGACGTGCTGTTCTGCGACCTGTGGGGCTGCCTGCACAACGGCAAGCAGCCCTATCCCGCCGCCGTCGCCGCCCTGCAGGCCTTTCGCCAGACCGGCGGCCGGGTCGTCCTGATGACCAACGCGCCGCGCCCCAACCAGTACGTGATCGCCCAGCTTGACCGCATGGGCGTGCCGCGCGACGCCTGGGACATCGTCGTCAGTTCCGGCGATGCCGCGCAAGAGGCGATGTTCGCAGGCGCGGTCGGCCGCAAGGTCTGGCATATCGGCACGGCCAAGGACGACGGCTTCTTCGACGACATTCCCGCCGAATTCGCCGACGCCCCGCCGATCCGGCGCGTGCCGCTGGAGGACGCCGAGGGGATCGTCGCCACCGGACCATTCGACGAACTGACGGAAACGCCCGGGGATTACCACGACCGCCTGATGCAGGCGCGCGACCGGGGGCTGCCGTTGCTGTGCGCCAATCCCGACGTGATCGTGGACATGGGCGAAACCCGCATCTATTGCGCGGGCGCGCTTGCGGAATATTACGATGGCCTGGGCGGGCAGTCGCTGTATTTCGGCAAGCCGCATCCGCCGATCTATGACCGCGCGCGGCGCCTGCTGGACTTGGGACCGGACGCGCGGATCCTGGCCATCGGCGACGGCATCTTCACCGACGTGAAGGGCGCGCTGGACCAGGGCATCGACGCGCTGTTCGTGACGGGCGGCCTGGCCGCCGACGCGCTTGGGCCGGATGTCGAGAACCCGGACATGGCGCTGCTGCTGGACTGGCTGGAGGGACATTCCCTGGCCCCGCAATACAGCATCGGCCGGTTGCGCTGACGGATCAGCCCTGCCGCCGGACGCGGCAGGAAAACACATGCACGGCGGACGGGATGCGCACCCCGGCCCCTTGATCGAACGCGGCGAAATCCTGTTCGATAGCGGCGGCGATGGCTGCGCGATCCGCGGGCGTGGCGTTGCACAGCCTCAGCAGCCGCGCCGCGGGTCCGACATGGGTGGCCAGATGCGCCGCCCCAGTCACGCCGCCGGGGGGCGTCAGGTCGATCAGCCGGGTTTCCGCGCGGCCATCGGTCAGGCTGGCCTGGTCCATCAGGTCCAGGACATGCGCCGCATCCGCGAAGGCCAGCGGACCGGGCGCCCCGGAGGGCGGATCCGGCGGCACGGCCAGCCGCCGCCCGGCGACCTGTTGCGGGATCAGGAACCATGGGTTCTGGTCCAGTCCGGCCCAGGACACGAAGACCATCCGCCCGCCATCCCGCAGCGCCGTCGCCAGATTGCGGAACGCGGCCACGCTGTCGTCGAAAAAGCTCATCCCGAAGCGGGAAATCAGGACATCGTGGCCGGTCCTGGAAAGCGCCTCGACCTGCGCATCGCACAGGCGGAAGGACGCGTTCGTCACCCCCTGTTCCAGGGCACGCATCCGCGCCCGGTCCAGCATCGGCGCGGCGATGTCCAACCCCAGCACCGTTCCCTCCGGAACCATCCGCGCCGCAGCGATCGTGCTGGCGCCCGTTCCGCAGCCGACATCAAGCACCCTCGCTTTACCTGACAACGCGGCGGCATCCAGCAGCACGTCTAGGACACCCTTCATCGTGGCATCCAGGCTGCCTTCGTGTTCGATCCAGGCGCGTCCCGCTGGCGATGTCCAGAAATCGGCTTGCGGCTGGTTCACGATCTGCATGGCACGGCCCTTGCGGTTCGGCAACAATATTATACTTTCATGCAGAAAACGGGAACAAATATTGCGCGCCTTCTTTATCGCTGCTATGCAGCATCATAGCCCGCATTTGGCCCCCCCATGGAACGCAGCATGTTGGACAACTTCCCCCGCGGCACCATCGTCATCGAGGATCTGGAGGTCGGGATGACCCGCCACCTGCAAAAGCAGGTGACCGACCGCGACATCGAACTGTTCGCCGAGGTCTCGACCGATCGCAACCCGGTGCATCTGGACGACGCCTATGCCCGAGACACGATCTTCGAGGGGCGCATCGCCCACGGGATGCTGACGGCGGGGCTGATCTCGGCCGTGATCGGGGAACAGTTGCCGGGCCACGGGACCGTCTATCTGGGCCAGACGCTGAAATTCATGGCGCCCGTCCGCCCCGGCGACACCGTGCGCGCGGAAGTGACGGTGGAAACCATCGACCACGCGAAACGGAGGGTCACGCTTGCAACCCGCTGCCTCGTGGGTGATACGGTCGTCCTGAAAGGCGAGGCGGTCGTTCTGGCGCCAAGCCGCAAGTTCGACTGACGGGGCGCCAGCGCCCCATTGGGGGCACCCTTTGCAGATCCACCGCGACTGGACAGGACTTCCGGCAAGCGCCCGCGGCGCTTCCGTCGCCATGGGCAATTTCGACGGCATCCACCTGGGCCACCGCGCCGTGATCGAGGCCGCGCGGCAAGCGGGTGCCCCCCTGGGCATCGTTACCTTCGAGCCGCATCCCCGCCAGGTCTTCGCCCCCGATGCCCCGCCCTTCCGCCTGATGAATTCCGAATCCCGCGCCAACCGACTGGCCCGGCTAGGCGTGGAACATCTTTACGAACTGCCCTTCGGCGCCGTCCTGGCCGGCCTTTCGCCCGAGGCCTTCGCCCGCGACGTGCTGGTGGCCGGGCTTGGCGTCAGCCATGTCACGGTCGGCGCGGATTTCGTCTTCGGCAAGGACCGGGCGGGCAATGTCGCCACCCTGCGCGATCTGGGCCGATCGCTCGGCTTCGGGGTGACGGCGGTGCCGCTGGTGGGGACCGGTGGCGAGGACTACAGTTCCACCGCTATCCGCCGCGCCCTGGCCGAGGGGCGGCCCCGCGACGCGGAACGGATGCTGGGCCACCTGCACCGGATCGAGGGCGAGGTGATCCACGGCAACAAGCGCGGCCGCGAATTCGGCTGGCCCACCGCCAACATGCGCATGGACGACCTGCACCTGCCGCGCCTCGGCGTCTATGCGGTGGTCGTGGAGGTGCTGACCGGGCCGGACAGGCTGTCCTGCCAGGGCGTGGCCAGCCTGGGCGTGCGCCCGATGTTCGGCCGCAACGCGCCCAACCTCGAGGTTCACCTGTTCGACTTCAGCGGCGACCTGTATGGCCAGCACCTGTCGGTCGGCCTTGTCGAGTTCCTGCGCGACGAGGCGAAGTTCGACAGCGTCCAGGTGCTGATCGACCAGATCGCCGCGGATGCGGACCAGGCCCGCGCCGTCCTGGCGGGCGCGTGATGCGCGACCGGTTCTGGGAACTGCCCCTGCCCCGGTTGCAGCCCGACGAATGGGAGGCGCTGTGCGACGGCTGCGGCAAGTGCTGCCTGAACAAGATCGAATACGAGGACACGAACGAGCTGGCCTTCACCCGGGTCGCCTGCAGGCTGCTGGACGGCGAGAAATGCCAGTGCAGCAGCTATGCCAACCGCCACGACTTTGTCCCCGACTGCGTCGTCCTGACGCCGAAGAAGCTGGCCGAGATCGCCTGGTGGCTGCCCGCCACCTGCGCCTATCGCCTGCGCCACGAGGGGCGGCCCTTGTACAAGTGGCACCACCTGATCTCGGGCGACCGCGAAACCGTCCACCGCGCCGGCGCCAGCGTCCGCGGCTGGACCGTGAGCGAGATCGAGATCAGCGAGGATGACTGGGACGACTACATCATCGAGGACTTGTCCTAGCAGACCCGTCGCCTTGCAAGAAGGCGCCCGGTGCGGCCACAGGCCCTGCATCGCGTCAGTCCGGTTTTCGGGTCGGGCGGCATGGACAAGCCAGACCGGGCCGTCCGTTCAGAACCCGAACGAGAACTTCCGCACGATGCCAAGCTTCAGCGACGGCTGGTATTCATCCTGGACGACGGGCGAATCCGCCGCGTCGCCGATCAGCTTGCCGTATTCGACCTCGCCCAGCAGGGCGATGGTGTCGGTCACGGCATAGCGCGCCTCGAAGGTGATCGCCGCCTTGTTGAAGCCGCCGCCGATGTCGTAGGCGGGACGGCCGGGAATGGCCTCGTCCGCGTTCACGCCGAAATAGGTGTCGTTGTAATCGCCGTCGCCATAGCCCAGCGACAGGCCCGACCACAGCGACAAGCGGTCCGACAGGTCGGTGCGGTATTTGGCGCCGACCTCTCCGGTCAGCCCCTCATGTCCCTCGAAACCCTTGCGGACCGAACCGAAGGCCGTCAGCGGGCCGGTGCCATAGCTGACCCGCAGCCCCAGTTCATAGGCGGCGTCGATGTCGTCCATGCCCGACAGATCGTCGTTGTCCGACGCCTCGCGTTCGCCCACCGTGCCGAAGGACGGGGAAATGGCAAAGCCTTCGCGCAAGTCGCTGCCGGGCTGCGTGAAACCGGCATTGCGCCAGATCAGCCAGGGGCCGGCCTTTGCATCGTCGGATCCCGGATAATCGGGACCGACATCCACGCCGACCCCCAGATCGACCGAAAATTCGCGGCCTGCAAAGCCGAATTCCTGCGCATGGGCACCCGTGGCAGCGGATGCGGCAAGAACGGCCAAGGCCAGCATGTGTTTCATGGTCGGATCCTTCAGGGAGGGTCGGCGGGATGTAAAGGCTTCCTAGGGTCGAATCGCAGATCCGCACAAGGCATGACGCGCCGTCCTGCCGTCATCATCGGCCGGGCGGCGCATTTGGGCAACAGCTATGCCCGCTCGGCCCCTTCCAGATTTTCCAGCGCGGCCATCCAGATACCCTCGGCCCGCGCCATGGCCTGCACGGCCTCGGCCCGCTTGGCGGTCCAGCGTTTCGCCTCGTGCGGATCGTTGTACAAGGCAGGATCGGCCAGCTTCACGTCCAGCTTTTCCAGCATCTCGGCCAGCTTCTGCACGCGCTCCTCGGCCCGGCGGACCTCGGCGCGCAGGGAAAGCACGGCGTCGCGGGGCGCGCGCTTGGGGGCGGGTTTCGGCGTCTCGTCAACCCGTTTGGGTTCGTCCCCGCCCAGCAGGAAGCGGCGGTAATCGTCCAGGTCGCCGTCATAGGGCGCGACCGCGCCGTCACGCACCAGCCACAGCCGGTCCGCAACCAGGCCCAGCAGGTGCATGTCGTGGCTGACCAGCACCACGGCGCCGGTGTAGTCGTTCAGCGCCTCGGTCAGGGCCTCGCGGGATTCGATGTCCAGGTGGTTGGTCGGCTCGTCCAGGATCAGCAGGTGCGGCGCGTCGATGGTCGCGATCAGCAGCGACAGCCGCGCCTTTTGCCCGCCCGAAAGCTGGCCCACCTTCGTTTCGGCCTGCGCCTCCATCAGCCCGAAACCGGCCAGGCGGGCGCGCTGTCTGGCCTGCCCCTCGTTCGGGCGCAGGCTGCGGATGTGATCCAGCGGCGTTTCGTCCAGATGCAGTTCGTCCACCTGATGCTGCGCGAAATAGCCGATGCGCAGCTTGCCGGACCGGGTCAGCTTTCCCTCCATCGGCGGCAGGCGTTCGGCCAGCAGCTTGGACAGCGTCGATTTCCCCTGCCCGTTCCGGCCCAAGAGCGCAATGCGGTCGTCCTGGTCGATGCGCAGCGCCAGCTTGCGCAGGACCGGGCGTCCATCGTAACCCACGCTGGTTCCCTCCATCGCGACGATGGGCGGGGACAGTTCCTCGGGCTGCGGAAAGCCGAAGCGGAACAGCCTGGCCTCCTCGGGCGCGGTGATCGGCTCCATCCTGGCCAGCATCTTGACGCGGGCCTGGGCCTGGCGGGCCTTGGAAGCCTTGGCGCCGAAGCGGTCCACGAAGCCCTGCAGATGGTCGCGCCGGGCCTGCTGCTTCTTCGCCTCGGCGGCTTGCAGGGCGCGGCGTTCGGCCCGCATCCGCGCGAAATCGTCATAGCCGCCGGTGTAGAGCGTCAGCTTGCGCGCTTCCAGATGCAGGATATGGCCCACGGCGCGGTTCAGCAGGTCACGGTCGTGGCTGATGATGATGACCGTATGCGGATAGCGCGCCAGATAGGTTTCCAGCCACAGCGCGCCTTCCAGATCCAGATAGTTGGTCGGCTCATCCAGCAGTAGCAGGTCGGGCTGCGCGAACAGCACCCCCGCCAGCGCCACCCGCATCCGCCAGCCGCCGGAGAAATCGGCTGTCGGCCGCGCCTGGTCCGCCGTCGAGAAGCCCAACCCGTCGAGGATCGAGGCCGCCCGCGCCTCGGCCGACCAGGCGTCGATATCCGTCAGCCGGGTCTGGATGTCGGCGATGCGGTGCGCGTCGGTGGCGGTGTGGCTTTCCGCCAGCAGGGCCGCGCGTTCCGTGTCGGCGGCCAGCACGGTATCGAGGACCGAGGTCGCAGTCGCCGCCGATTCCTGCGCGACGCCGCCGATGCGGGCGCGGGACGGCAGGCTGATCTCGCCCCCGTCGAGGGCCAGTTCGCCCCGGATCAGGCGGAACAGCGTGGTCTTGCCCGCGCCGTTCGGGCCGACAAGGCCCACCTTGTGGCCTTCGGGAATGGTGGCGGACGCCCCCTCGAACAAGGGGCGGCCCTGGATGGAATAGGAGATGTCGTCGATGCGCAGCATGGGTGGGCCATGGCCGATGCGGGCGGCGGCGTCAAGCGGCCTTGCCGCCGGTTCAGTTCGCCGGTTCGGCCGCGCCGTCCGTCGGGGCGGCTTCGGGCGCAGGCTGGCCCGCCGCGCCTTCGATCGGCAGGGGCACGGTGTCCGTCGCCTCGGCCGCAGCCTCGGCCGCGGTTTCCGAGGTGTCGCGCCCCGACAACACCATGAAGGCCACCATGATCAGGAATCCGGCGGGGATCAGGGCATACAGCAGCGAGCGTGGCATGCCGCGGCTGGGTTTGGGTTCGGTGGGCATGGGGAGGCTCCTCTCGGGGTGTCGGGGGGACAACGGCGGAGGGGGGCGGGAAGTTTCAGGGGTGGGGTGCCACAGTTCCTGATCTGACAGCATAGGACTATTGCACAATGTTCGGCTCTTATGGCGTCGTGACGAGCCCTCCAAACACGCGGACGGCTTCGCGCTCCCAAGCGCGATTAAACCAAGTAACATGACGACTAACCTGCTGCCTAATCTCCGGGCAACCCATGACATCAGCTGCCTTGTAGGCATACCGCAAAAAGTTACGCCGCTTGCCCAAATGGGTGTATCGCGCAAGGCTCTCACGCTTAAATACCTCGAACGACGGCACGTTCTTTCTCTTCGCAGCGATCATCTTGGCATGAATTCCCCGGCGCATTTTACCCCGG
Organism: Paracoccus lichenicola; assembly: GCF_009708075.1. Lineage (GTDB taxonomy): Bacteria > Pseudomonadota > Alphaproteobacteria > Rhodobacterales > Rhodobacteraceae > Paracoccus > Paracoccus lichenicola. The sequence goes on from NZ_WMBT01000001.1 coordinate 348,372, forward strand.
TAGGCATCGAGTGAAGAGGCCCGGATCTGTGTTTGGTGCCCGTCGAAGGTAAAGCCTAAGTATTGGATTGGTGTAGCCGACACCAATAGCCCATCCTTGAAGTCAGCAGTGTCCGTCTTGTCCACGGACATAGCAAGGCAGAAGTCTGAAAGCATCTTCTCGACTACTGGAACGACATGATGCACTTTTGCGCCCAAAGGCAGAATAACCGCAATGTCATCCGAATATCTTCTGTAGGAGCCGTCCAGCCTAGCGCACCAAGCGATCATCTCTCGGTCAAAGGTGCGGAGATAGATGTTAGCATACAGGCCGGATACGGGGGTGCCCTGCGGGATGCCGAACGTCTGGTCATGCTTCCGAATAAGGCCATCCTTCCTACCCCGAACATGACTCACAAAGTCTGCGGGTGAGCATACCCGCCCATGCCTGATACGCTGTCGTCCCAGCAGCTTATCTAGATCATCTGTCTCGACCCAGGAGTAACGGGTCACGTTCCTCCACACGGTCGCATGATGCCCCTTCAGCCGCGTCACACCCAGCAGACCAGCCACCTCGTCGCGGAGCATCGTGTGATCGAGGCAGTCAAAGAAGCCAGAAATGTCCATCGCAAAGACGGTACAGTCACCCCGAGACCTGATCTCATCAAACAGCGCCTTTGCATGGTGAATGTTGGTGCCGCCGCCCCGACGATAGGCCAGCACGGATCCAGAGATACCGTCTTGGGCAAGTGCCTGCTCGTAGAACCCGTTGAGGTGACCGGCGTAGGCTTGCAGGTATGCCGCATCCTCGTGACCGGCGAAGCGGATCGGTCGCTCCTTCACCTTTATCTCACGGCTTCCAGTTTCGTTGATGACATACTTTCTGGCGACGTCAGTGAATCCGAGCAGCGGCAAGAATCTATGTGGTTCGTCTTCGTGCGAAAAGTCAAATACCAACTCCCGGTTAACTAGGGGCAGATCGAAATGCTTGTACCTCCGCTCTTTCGATATAGCGGGTAACACAAAATCATCAGTTGATGGATCAAACTCGTTTTCGGAAGGCAGGTAAAACCCGGGCATAGCGACTCCGTTCGTCAAATGCCCGGGCTATTGAACCTAGCTCCCATCAACAGACACCGAGGTGCCCTCCGGTACGACAAAACCTGGCGTGGTATATTGCAACCACGATGTGCGAAGGATGGGCCATGACCGAAATCACGACCACCCGGTGCCCCTGGGCGCGGGTAGCGCTTGCGGGCCTTAACACTGGTCATCCGGGTCCGATGCCCCGGGGCACTGGATGAGGTAGGCGTTCTTTTTCCCATTGCAAGGACAAGTAAGCAAAAATATACTACCTCACCAAGAAATGTTCGAAAAATTTGGAACCTTTTCGTCTAGGCAACTGCGAACGGCAGCTTTCTCCTGCACAGCGACCCCTGGTACTGAATTATATTTGTTTACAAAAAGGCCCCGCCAGCCGGCGAGGCCCCTTCCCTCCATCCCCGCCAGATCAATACCGCCCAGCCATCACCGACAACGGCAGCGGCACGATCCTGTCCGCGTTGCCCGCCGTCCCGAACGCCTCGAACCGGTCCTTGCAGACCTGCGACATCATCTGCATCGCGGGCTTCAGGTACTTGCGCGGGTCGAACTCGGAGGGTTCCTCGGCAAAGACCTTGCGGATGGCGGCTGTCATGGCCAGGCGGTTGTCGGTGTCGATGTTGACCTTGCGGACGCCGTGCCTGATGCCGCGCTGGATTTCCTCGACCGGGACGCCCCAGGTCGGCTTGATGTCGCCGCCATGGCTGTTGATGATCTGCTGCAAATCCTCGGGGACGGACGACGACCCGTGCATCACCAGGTGGGTGTTGGGCAGGCGGGTGTGGATTTCCTCGATCACGTGCATCGCCAGGATGTCGCCGTCGGGCTTGCGCGAGAACTTGTAGGCGCCGTGCGAGGTGCCCATGGCGATGGCCAGCGCGTCCACGCCCGTGTCGTTGACGAAGCGCACGGCCTCGTCCGGGTCGGTCAGAAGCTGGTCGTGGCCCAGTTGCTCGGTCGCGCCGTGGCCGTCCTCTTGGTCGCCCATGCCGGTTTCCAGGCTGCCCAGCACGCCCAGCTCGCCCTCGACCGAGACGCCGCAGGCGTGGGCCATCTCGACCACCTTGGCGGTGATGTCGCGGTTATAGGCATAGTCGGCGGGCGTCTTGCCGTCGGCCTTGAGGCTGCCGTCCATCATCACGCTGGTAAAGCCGTTCTGGATGGCGGTGGCGCAGGTCGCAAGGCCGTTGCCGTGGTCCAGGTGCATGCACAGCGGGATGTCGGGGAAGGCGCGGGCGAAGCCCTGGATCAGGCCTGCCAGCACCAGGTCGTTGGCATAGGCCCGCGCGCCCCGGCTGGCTTGCAGGATCACCGGCGACCGGGTCGCCTGCGCCGCGGTCATGATCGCCAGGCCCTGCTCCATGTTGTTGATGTTGAAGGCGGGAACCGCGTAGCCGTTCTCGGCCGCGTGGTCGAGAAGCTGGCGCAAGGTAATCATGGGCATGTCGTTATCCTTCGGTGGGTTCGGCCAGATAGCCGAGGATCGTCTCGACCTCGTCCTTAGCGCCGAATATCAGGGGCGTCATGTCGTGTAGCGCAAACGGTTTGCGGTAACGGATGGGTTGCGTCCCGTCGGACGCCAACCCGCCCGCCTGTTCGACCAGGAAGGCGATGGGCATGGATTCATAGACCAGCCGCAGCCGCCCGTTTTCATAGCCGGGGCGGCGGTCGGCGGGATACAGGAACGCGCCGCCGTTCAGCAGGATGCGGTGCAGCTCGCCCACGGCGGCGGCGAGCCAGCGCATGTTGAAGTCGCGCCCGCGCGGCCCGTCCTTGCCCGCGCGCAGGTCCGCGACCCAGGCTTGCAGGCCCGGCGCCCAGTGGCGTTCGTTCGACGCGTTATAGGCGATGGTGGATGCGGTTGGCTTCAGCGTGACGTTCTCGCGCACCATGCGGAACTCGCCCGCCTCGGCGTCCCAGCCGGCGATGTGGGTGCCGTCGCCCAGGGACCAGCCGAAATCCATCGAGTGACCGAAAGATGCATAGCCCGCGGCTACCACGGCTTCGCCCGTGCGCAGGAAACCTTCAGGCGCGGCGGGCAGGATGGAAAACAGCATCCCCAGGGGCGCGCCGATGCCGATGCTGCCCGATCCGTCGATGGGGTCCATCGCCACGTCCCATTCGCCGTCGGGGTTCAGCGGAATGACCGCCTCGGCTTCCTCGGACAGCACCTGGCGGACGCCCGCATCCCGCAGCACCGCGATCATGTGGTGATGCGCGCCCACGTCCAGCGCCTTCTGGCGGTCGCCCGAGTCGTTGACGCCCACGATCTCGGTCGGGTCGCCGTGCAGGCGTCCCGCGCCCAGGCGTTCCATCAGCGGGGGCTGCGCCCGCGCGATCGCATGGACGATGGCGGCGGGGCCGTCTCCGGTCAGCACCTGCGATAGCAGGCGGCCCACAGGTGGGCCGTCGTTCGGCAGTTTCAGCATGTCAGGCCTTGTTGTATTTCGCATCGACCGCGTCGATGGCGTTCACGTTGCCCGCCGATTTCCCGGCCTTGTCGAAGTTTTCCGTCTCGGCCAGCCACTTGTCGGCGATGGCCTTGGCCAGTTCCGGGCCGATCACGCGGGCGCCCATGGTGATGATGTGCGCGTCGTTCGACAGGGCGGCGCGTTCGGCGGAATAGGTGTCGTGGGTCAGCGCGGCGCGGATCCCGGGCACCTTGTTGGCCGCGATGCAGACGCCGATGCCGGTGCCGCAGACCAGGATGGCGCGGTCATAGGTGCCGTCCTTGACCTGGCTTGCCACCCGGTCCGAGAGGTTCGCGTAGAAGGCATCCGGCCCTTCGTCGGTGCGGCTGATTTCGGACACCTGGTGCTTGTCCTTGAGGTGATCGGCCAGGATCTTGGCCAGACCCTCGCCTGCGCTGTCGCCTGCGATTGCCAGTTTCATTGCTTCTCTCCTTATCACACCGTTGTTGTTGTCGTTCAATTATCAAATTTCCTTTGATTAACCGCTTCTTAGATCGCGGTATGACTTTCGGTATCCGCATCATCCTTGAATTTTTCAATGAATTCATAAATTCTCACTGCCGTTTCCTCGCGAGGGCTGGTCAGTATAAGAACTTGGTGAGATATGCTGCTTCGATAGAAATTTCCGGCGCAGTCGGTTATTTCCTCAACTGCTTCCTCATTTTGCCGAAGCCTTACAAACAAGCCGGCTTCTCCAAGGAGACTCTTCCGCTCCAAAGCCCTTATGTCATCCCGTCTCAAGGTTTTAACAGTTCTAGCCGTTTGGTTGGGGGAATAGCACGGTCTGTCAAAAATCTCGATTATCTTCAAAAATTCGCCCGAACGTTCCAGCCTGATCCGGTTGATGCCGTCCGAAAGATCATAGGACAAGTCAAGACTGCGCCATTTGAGAGTATCCGAAACAGAAATATCAGGAGCCGCTGCCGCAAGAAGCAGAAGGAATGCCTTTACCGAAATTGCGCGGTATTTCATAGCATCACATTCAAATCTTGTTTGCGCAGCGTGCCAGGATGTCGAGATAGCCGTCCACGTCCCAGGCGGAGCGGCCGATGAACAGCCCGTCGATATGCGGGCATTGGATCAGCTCCTGGCAATTGCCCGGATTGACCGAGCCGCCGTAAAGGCAGGGCACCCTGCGCCCCAGGATGTTCTGCGCGACCGCGACGATCTCGGCCTGGCGCGCATCGGCATAGTCCGAGGTTGCGGGGATCCCGTTGACGCCGATGGCCCAGACGGGTTCATAGGCCAGCAGGATTTCGGCGTTCTTCTGGTCGGCAGACAGCCGCGACAGCGCGCCGCGCACCTGCGTTTCCAGAACGTCCTGGGCGCGGCCCGCCTCTCGCTCGGCCAGCGTCTCGCCGATGCAGATCAGCGGGATCAACCCGTGGCGGACGGCGGCCTCGGTTTTCAGGCCCACCGTCTCGTCGGTTTCGCCGAAATGCTCGCGGCGTTCGGAATGACCCAGTTCCACGATATCCAGGTTGCAGTCGCGCAGCATCACCGGTGACACCTCGCCCGTCCACGCCCCCTCGTCCGCCCAGTGCATGTTCTGCGCCCCGACCTTGACGGATGTGCCAGACAGCCAGTCCTTGACCTGCCGCACGGCGGTGAAGGGCGGGATCACGAACCGCTGGATGCGGGGGTCGCGGTCGGCATCCGCCGCGGCCAAGCCTTCGGCAAAGACGCGCGCCTCGGCCAGCGTCTTGTTCATCTTCCAGCTTGTGCCGATCCAGAAATCGCTCATGCGCTCAGTCCCTTGCGATGGTCAGCCGCAGCCCGGCCCTGTCGATCGCGGCGCGATCCTCGGGGGCCGGGGCGGCGTCGGTGATGATGGCGTCGAAGTCGGTCAGATCCGCCAGCGCGTGCAGCGCCGACCGGCCGAAGCGCGAATGGTTGACCAGCAGCACGGCCCGGTCGGCGGCGGCCATCATGGCGCGCTTGGCCCGGACCGCCGCGTCGTCCATGTGGAAGGCCCGCAAGCCCGCCACGGCGGGGGTCGAGATGAAGGCCAGGTCGGCGCGCAGGCGGGACAGCGCATCCTCGGTCACGACGCCGAAGAAGCCGTTGAACTTGGCGCTGTAGGTGCCGCCAAGGGCGATCAGCGTCACGCGGGGCGCGTCCTTCAGGCGATCAATCACGGCGGCGTTGTTGGTGATGACGGTCACCGGCGCCTTGTCGGTCAGGCTCGCGCCCAGCAGCGCGGCCATGGACCCGTCGTTGACCATCACGGTCATGCCCGGTTCGACCAGCTCCAGCGCGGCGCGGGCCATGCGGGCCTTGGCATCGCTGTCCTGCAAGGCGCGGATGCGGAAGTCGCTTTCGAACTGCGTTCCCGCCTCGATGGTGGCGCCGCCGCGCACCTTGCGCAGCAGGCCCGCCTGTTCCAGGTCGTCAAGGTCGCGGTGGATGGTCATGCGCGACACGGCGAAACGGTCGGCCAGGTCGTCCAGGTCCACGGCGCGCGCGCCCACCAGAAGGTCCATGATCGCCTGCCTGCGTTCCTCGCGCTTCACCTGGTCCTCCTCGGTTGCGCCGGTTTGTAACACCGCCTGCGGAAATCGCAACATCATTCTTGTGACATTGTGACGGCGTTTTGTGATTATCGTTGTGATCCGCACCACGCCGCGCTATGCACCCCCAAACCCGCCGGAGGACCACATGCCGCTCGATTCGCCCAAAGACCCCAAGATCGCTGCCAAAGCCGGACTGGACCCGCAGAACTTCGCGCTGGCCAACTGCATCCGCGCGCTGTCCATCGACGCGGTGAACGCGGCCAATTCGGGCCACCCCGGCGCGCCCATGGGCATGGCGGATGCGGCGACCGTGCTGTTCCGCAACCACCTGAAATTCGACGCGAAAAACCCCAACTGGCCGGACCGAGATCGCTTCGTTCTGTCGAACGGCCATGCGTCCATGCTGCTCTACAGCCTGCTGCACCTGACGGGCTACGAGGACATGACGCTGGAGCAGATCCGGGCCTTCCGCCAGTGGGGGTCCATCACGGCGGGCCACCCGGAATACGGCCATGCCAAGGGCGTGGAAACCACCACCGGCCCGCTGGGCCAGGGCTTGGCCACCGCCGTCGGCATGGCGCTGGCGGAACGGCGGCTGGCAGCGGAATTCGGCGACGATCTGGTCGATCATCACACCTATGTCTTTACCGGCGACGGCTGCCTGCAGGAAGGCATCGGACAGGAAGCCATCAGCCTTGCGGGCCATCTGGGCCTGGGCAAGCTGATCGTGCTGTATGACGACAACGACATCACCATCGACGGCCCGACCTCGATCAGCTTTTCCGAGGATATTCCGGCCCGATTCCAGGCCTGCGGCTGGCATGTCCAGCAATGCGACGGCCATGACGGCAAGGCGCTGGATGCCGCGATTGCAGCGGCAAAGGCGGAAACGGGCAAGCCATCGCTGATCGCGATGAAGACGGTGATCGGGTTCGGCTCGCCCAACAAGGCGGGGACGTATTCGGTCCATGGCTCGCCCTTGGGCAAGGATGAGGCCGCGCTGACCCGCGAGGCCATCGGCTGGCCGCACGACCCCTTCGTCATCCCCGAGGAGCTGCTGGCCGAATGGCGCAAGATCGGCACGCGCGGCGCCGCCGACCGCGAGGCCTGGGAAGCGCGCCTCAAGGACCGCAGCGCCGACGTGCGCGCGGAATTCCAGCGCCGCCTGACCGGCACCCTGCCCGAGGCCTACGAGGACGCGCTGAAGGCCGCCCGCGACGCGCTGTTCGCCGAGCCGAAAAAGGCCGCGACCCGCAAGGCCAGCCAGATGGCGCTGGAACCGCTGACCGCCGTGCTGCCCGAGATGATCGGCGGATCGGCCGACCTGACGGGTTCCAACCTGACCCGCGTCAAGGCCGTAGACAGCCAGTACACGCGGGCTGCGCCGGGCCGTTACATCGGCTATGGCGTGCGTGAATTCGGCATGGCGGCGGCGATGAACGGCATCAACCTGCATGGCGGCTTCATCTCCTATGGGGGGACGTTCCTGGTGTTTTCGGACTATGCCCGCAACGCCATCCGCCTGTCTGCGCTGATGGGGGTCGGCACGATCTTCGTCATGACCCATGACAGCATCGGGTTGGGCGAGGACGGTCCCACCCATCAGCCGATCGAGCATCTGGCGTCCCTGCGCGCCATCCCGAACCTGACGGTGCTGCGCCCCGCCGACACGGTGGAAACGCTGGAAGCCTGGGACATCGCCATCCGCAACCGCCATGTGCCGTCGCTGCTGGCCTTGTCGCGCCAGGACGTGCCGCAGTTGCGGCTGGAAGCGGGCGACGAGAACCTGACCGCCAAGGGCGCCTATGTGATCCGCCAGTTCGGGGACGGCCGCGACGTGACCCTGATCGGGACGGGGACCGAGGTGGCACTGGCTGTCCAGGCGGCAGAGGCCTTGCACGCCGAGGGGATGTCGGTGGCGGTGGTGTCGATGCCCTCTTGGGAGCTGTTCGAGGCGCAGCCCGAGGACTATCGCCGCGCGACCCTGGGCGACGCGCCGCGCATCGCGGTCGAGGCCGCGGGCAAGTTCGGCTGGACGCGCTATGTCGCATCCGAGGACGACGTGATCGGCATGACGGGGTTTGGCGCCTCCGCCCCCATCGAGCGGCTGTATCAGGAGTTCGGGATCACGAAAGAGGCCATCGTGGCGCGGGCGAAGGCGTTGGTCGGGCGGTGAGCATGGCGGTGCGTGCAAGCACGCACCCTACGGTGTGATCGACTTCGTAGGGTGCGTGTTCACACGCACCTTTCATCACGCCAGCGCCTCCGCCGTCGCCTCATCCGTGATCAGCCCACGCAACCGCCCGCTGCGCAACGCCGCGCGGATCGCCTCGACCTTGTCGGCCCCGCCCGCGATCACCACCACGCGGCTGTCGCCCGGCTCGTCCAGCGATGCCGACAGGGTGCGCGCGGTCAGGGTCGTGTCCAGCACCCGGCCTTGGGCGTCGAAGAAATGGCCCATCATCTCGCCCACGCCGCCAGCTTCGCGGATCTCGTCGATCTCGCGCGGCTCGATCATGCCGGATGCGACCAGTTGCGCGCCGGGATCGACCGTGCCCATGCCCACGAATTTCAGCCCCGCGCCGTTGGCCAGGTCGAAGATGTCGCGCACGCCGGGTTGCGCCAGCAGGACCGCGCGGTCCGACTCGGAGTTGGCGAAGAACGGCACCGGCAGCACATAGGCCTGCGCGCCGGTCTTTTCGGCCAGCCGGTGCATCACGTCATGGCGGTTGGCCGAATAGTTGCGCGTCAGCCCGCCCAGCAGCGACACGAAGCGCGTGCCGTTCGCGTCGAAGCGCGGCAGTTCCCGGACCGCCGCCGCGAGCGTCCGGCCATGGCCCAGGCCGATGACCTTGTGTTGGCCGCGCTCGATCTCGCGTCGCAGGAAGCTGGCCCCGGCCAGGCCCAGGGCGCGGAAGGGGATGCCGTCCTCGCCCAGGTCGGGGGCGACCTCGCAGAAGGCCAGGCCGTAGCGCCCGCACAGCCGGTCCTCGAGCACCGCGCATTCGACGATGGCGCCGTCGATGCTGACCTTGACCACGCCGTCCGCCACGGCCCGCGCGATCAGCCGGTGCGCCTTGACGCCGGTCACGCCCAGCCGTTTCGCCACCGCCGCCTGGGTCATGCCGCCCGCGTAATGCAGCCAGGCCGCGCGGATCGCCAGGCTTTCCTCGGGGTCGATCCCGCCGCGCCGCGCCATCAGCCCGCGTCCTCCATGATGCGCCGCAGGTCGCTGGCGGTCAGGGCGGCGGGGTTGGCTTTCATCGAGGATGAGGATGCAGCGGCGGCCGCTGCTGCCTCCTGCGCCTCGGGTCCGATGCCCAAGGCCGACAGGGCGGGCAGGCCCGCGCGGTGGGACCAGTCGGCCAGGGCACGCGCGGCCTCGGCCATCGAGGCGTGGGGGGTGTCGAAGGCCGCGCCGATCCAGCGGGCGATCTGGTCGAGGCGTCGGGTGGTGGCGGGGTCGGTGGCGGCGCGACAGTTTGCCAAAAGCACGTGCGGCAGCAGCGCCCCGCAGATCGCCCCATGCGGCACGCCGGTCAGCCCGCCCAGCGGCCCGGCAAGGCCATGGACCGCGCCAAGGCCCGCATTGGCAAGCGCCAGGCCGCCGCAGAGGGACACCCAGGCCATGTCGTCGCGGGCGTCGGCGTTCTCGGCCTCCATCAACCGCCGGATCGCCGCCAAGCCGCGCGGGATCGCGTCGCGGCACAGCGCATCGGTCAGGGGATTGGCGCGGGTGCAGACATAAGGCTCGATCACCTGCGTGATGGCGTCCAGGCCCGAGGCCAGCGTCACCGCGCGCGGGCAGCCGTCCGTCAGCGCGGGATCGACGATGGCCAGGCGCGGCAGCATCCGGGCGTCGCGCAGGCTGACCTTGCGGCGGTGGTCAGGCACGCCGATGACGGCGTTACGCGTGACCTCGGCCCCGGTGCCCGCCGTGGTGGGGATGGCGACGAAGGGCAAGGGCGGATGGTCCAGGGGCAGGCCCTGCCCCACGACCTCCAGGTGGTCCAGCATGGGGCGGGTCGCGGGGACCAATGCGGCGATGGCTTTTCCTGCGTCGATCACCGCGCCGCCGCCAAGCGCCACCACGACCTCGGCCCCCGCCGCTGCCGCGATGCCGTCCGTAATCAGGTCAACGTCAGGCTCTCGCGGCACGGCGAAGCGCGTCACCGAACCTGTCAGCGCATCGGCCAGCCAATCCGCCCGCCTGGCGTCGCGGCCGTAGACTAGCAGCACCCGTCGCCCCAAATCCGCCACTCGCGCCGCAGCAGCACCCGCCTGCCCCCTGCCGAACAGGATCTCGGTGGCCGTGGCAAAGGCGAAGGGCGGGACCATCAGACGCGCAAGTCCCCGGCGCCGCTGTCGATATGCGGCGCCCAGAAGGCCACGCTTTCGGCGATCTGCGCGATCACCTGGCGGTCGTTCGGCTCTCGCTCCTTGAAGGACAGTTCCAGGCAGATCTCGTTGTCCACCGCGCCGCCTTCGGCCAGGGCGGCCAGCAAGGGTTCGGGCTGCACCCGGCCCTTGGCGTTGTATTCGGCGGTGAAGGGGCGGTGGCCCGACTTGTCCATCATCGACTGCTTGATGTGGATGATGGGCGACACCTTGGGCACCGCGCGCGCCCAGGCATAGGGGTCGGTGTCGTCGGGATTGGGGCTTGTCACGTCGCCGTGGTCGATGTCGGCCATCATCCACATCGGCATCGCCATGCCCGCCGCCGTCAGCCGGTCCTGCAATTCCATGCAGGCGTCGATGGTTTCGCCGAACTCGCGGCCCACGCTCATGGGTTCCCAAAAGACATATTTCAGCCCCGCTGCTTTGGCATGGTCCGCGACCTCGGCCCAACAGTCGATGGCGGTCTGGATCAGCGATTCGCGCCGCGCGGGGTCGTCGTAATCCTGATAGGTGAAGATCGCGAATTGCGTGCCGACCGCCGTGCCGCCCAGATCGCCGATGATGTCGGCGAAGGTCTTGAACCAATCGATATAGTATCGCCGCACGTCGCGGTCGGGGTGGCCGAAGTGGTTCAGCCGCCCGTAAGGCCCGGTCATGCCGCTGGTCACGCGGACGCCGGTGCGGTCCAGCGCCGCGCCCATCTGGCGGGTCAGGCGGCGGATCACCGGGGCGGGCCAGGACGGGTTGATGAACTCGTGCGTCAGTTGCAGGTCGCGGATGCGCAGATCGCGCGCCACGGTGTCGATCAGGTCGTCAGGGTCTGCGAAGCGGTTGACCAGCGGGTTGGTGTTCAGCGACAGCGTCAGGGCCATGGCGGTCACGCGGCCTGCGCCAGGTCGGAGCGGGTGAACCAGTCCGCGAAGGCCCGCTGTTCGGCGGGCGTCAGGTGCAGGTAATGCTTGGTGCGCCGCATCAGGATGTCCTCGGGCGTTTGCGCCCATTCGCGCGCGACCAGATAGCGGGCCTCGGCTTCATAGAGCGTGCCGCCGAAGTGGCGGCCAAGGCCGGCCATGTTCATCGCACCGGCCACCACGTCCTTGGTTCGCGCGCCATAGAGGCGGGCATAGTGGACGACCAGCGGGCGCGGCATCCAGGGGTGCAGTTCGCGCAAAAGGTTCAGGAAGGATTCGAAATCGGCATTGGCGATTTCCCCGCCCGGCAGGGGGGCCTCGTCCGTCCAGTCGCCGCCCATTTGCGGAAAGACGCCGCGCAGCTTGCGCATCCCGCGTTCGGCCAGTTCGCGGAAGGTGGTGATCTTGCCGCCGAAGACATTGAGCAGCGGCGCGCCCCCCGTCGCGTCCAGGTCGAAGACGTAATCGCGCGTCACGGCGGACGGGTTGCCCTGCCCGTCGTCGAACAGCGGGCGCACCCCGGAATAGCTGTGCAGCACGTCCGAGGGCCGCAGCTTTTCCTTGAAGTACCGGTTCACGGCGGCCAGCAGGTAATCGACCTCGGCATCCGAGATCGCCACGTCCTCGGCCCGGTCGTCCCAGGGGATGTCGGTGGTGCCGATCAGCGCCAGATCGCCTTCGTAGGGGTTGATGAAGATCACCCGCTTGTCGTGGTTCTGGACCAGATAGGCCTGTTGGCCCGACCACCATTTCGGCACGATGATGTGGCTGCCCTTGACCAGGCGGACCTTGCGCGCGGAATTGGCGCCGGTGACGTTGTTGATGACGTCCGACACCCATGGCCCCGCGCAATTGACCACGCAGCGGGCGCGGAAGACGCGCGTCTCGCCCGTCGCGATGCTGCGGGTCTGGACGGTCCAGGCGCCGTTTTCGCGGCGCGCGGAGGCGCAGGCGGTGCGGGTCAGGACGGTCGCGCCCTTTTCCGCCGCGCCCACGGCGTTCAGCACCACAAGGCGCGCGTCGTCCACCCAGCAATCGCTGTATTCGAACCCCTTGTGGTACTGGTCCAGCAGCGGCGCGCCCTCGGGGTCGCGGCGCAGGTCCAGCGTGCGGGTGCCGGGCAGGGTCTTGCGGCCCCCCAAGTGGTCATACAGGAACAGGCCCAGCCGGACCAGCCAGGCTGGGCGGTCCTGCGGGCTGTGCGGCAGGACGAAGCGCATCGGCCAGATGATGTGCGGGGCGGCGCGCAGCAGCACCTCGCGCTCGATCAGCGCCTCGCGGACCAGGCGGAATTCGTAGTATTCGAGGTAACGCAGCCCCCCGTGGACCAGCTTGCCCGACCGGGACGAGGTGCCCTGCGCGAGGTCGTCCTTTTCGCACAAGACGACCTTGAGGCCCCGGCCCGCCGCGTCGCGGGCCACGCCCGCGCCGTTGATGCCGCCGCCGATGACGAACAGGTCGATCATGTCGGGTTCAGGGGTCATGTCGGTGTCCTTTCAGGGAACGGGCCGCGGCAAGCGCGTCCCAGGCGGGCGGCAAGGCCCGGCGCGAAGCGGTGAAGGCGGGGAACAACGTGTCATAGGCCGCGACCAGAGCGGGGTCGGTGGCTTCGGGTTCCCCCAGCAGCGGCGTCACCCATTCGGCGATGCAGGATTCCATGTCGGGGTATGCGCCGATGGCGACGGCGGCCATCATGGCGGCGCCCGCCGCGCCGGCCTCATCCCGGTCGGACACGCGGACGGGGGCGTTGAGGCTGGCCGACAGGATGGCGCGCAACCCGCGCGACCGGGCCGCGCCGCCGGTCAGGCGCAGCTCGGCGGGCAGCGGTCCCATGGCGGCATAGCAGTCGCGCATGGCCATGCCCAGGCCCTCGGCCACGGCGCGGATCAGATCGGGATAGCGGTGGCCCGCCGACAGGCCGACAAAGCCCGCACGGGCGTCGGCGTTGACGAACGGCCCGCGTTCGCCCGCGTCCGAGATGTAGGGGTGATAGACGATCTGACCGGGGCGTGACCGCGCCAGCCAGCCTTCGATATGGGCGACCAAGTCGCGGTGCGTCGCGGCATGGCCCATGTCGGACAGGATCCCCGCCGCCAGGCCCAGCACCCAGTCCAGGTTCAGCGTCGCCGCCATGTTGGTCTGCACCTGCGTGACGATGCCGGGGATGGGCAGGCAGATGACATAGCCGGTGCCCTCGGCGTTCAGATGCACATTTTCCGCGCGGACGGCGCGCAGGTGAACGCCGGTGGAGCCCACCGTGGAACAGGCCACGTCGCCCTCTGCCCCGCCATAAACGCCCGCGCCAAGCGCCGTCATCACCATGTCCACATAGCCCAAGGATACCGGCGTTCCCGCCAGCAGCCCGGTCTGGCGCGCGGCGTCAGCGGTCAGCGGATGCGTGACCTGCGACCCGTCGATGATCGGGGGCAGCAGCGACCGGCGATGCGTCAGGCCAAGCGCCGCGATCACCGCGTTGTCGTATTGGCGGGTGCGGAAGTTGCCGAAGGTGAAGCTGGCCTCGGACGGATCGGTCGCGCGGATGCCGGTCAGGTTCAGGTAAAGCCAGTCCTTGCAATGCAGCGCGACCTCGGCCCGGTCCAGCAGATCCGTATGGGCGTCCATGTGGGCCATCTGCGCGCCCTGCTGGCAGGTGTTGAGACCCGTGCCCGTCGCCTCGAACCTTATGCGGTTCGCAGGACCGCCCGCCAGCCGCGCCACGGTCGGCGCGGCGCGGGCGTCCAGCCACAGCCAGGCGTCCCCAACCGGGCCATCGCGGCCCACCAGCCACGTCCCGTCGCCCTGCGCCGTCACCGCCAGCGCCGCCGTGCGCGCGGCCAGTCCGTCCACCTTGGCGCCAAGCCCGCGCAGGGCGGCGGCGCAATCGTCCCAGGTCTGCGCCAGCGGTTGCGTGGCCGATCCGTCCGCCCCCGTGTGGTAACGGTTGGGCACCGACGCCGCCGCGACCTGCCGCCCTGCCAGATCGAAGGCCACCGCCTTGATGACCGAGGTGCCCGCGTCGATGCCGATCAGGATGTCACGGCCCGGCATGGACAAGGCCCCTGCACAACAGGCCGAATGGGTCGGCGGTCATTCCAAATCCTCCTGCGCGGGTCCATCGCAGGACCACGCCCCGTCCGGATTCCATACACGAAAGGACAAGCATCGTGAATGCATTTTTTTGCAGACACCGAAATTAATTTCAGATACGGTGATCGGCAAGGCGGGGAATGCTTGAGGAGGCGCCCTGCCTGTCCGGCCCAAGGATCGCAGGCTGGGGACGACGCGACGAAGGGGGGAAATCGACGCATGGCACATTCCGATCCGGGCCTGTCCGCCCCCAAGGCCCCTGCCCCCTCGCGGCGCGGGCTGCTGATCGGCGCGGCGGGTGTCGTGTTGCTGCTGGGCGCCATCGCGCTGGATACCACCGTGGTCCCCATCGGATCCGAGGCCGATGTCCGCGTCCAGGCCTTTTCCCCTGATGCCTACGGCCAAACGGAATTCCCGCGCATCCAGGCCTTTGTCAAGGAAAAGGCCGTGGATGTCGCCACCCTCGCCCCCGCCGTGCTGGCCGACAAGGACGCTGCGGCAAAGCGATACGGCATCCCGTCGTCCACCGGTGCGATCATGTTCGTGACGCTGACCGGCGTGGCGGGGGAACCCCGCTCGGGCGTCTATCCGCTGACGGTCCCCGGCGTGCCCGAGGACATCACTGTGCGTGTCCAGACCGGCCCGGCGATCAACGGCACCGACCTGCGCGACGCGCCGGGCGACATCGCCTTTGGCGATTTCAGGAACCAGATCGAATACCAGGACGCCGGATCGGGGATCAACCGCGCCATGAAGGCCGCCGTCCTGGACGGGATCGACACCGCCAGCCTGACCGGCAAGACCCTGACCGTCACCGGCGCCTTCCGGCTGATCAACCCCAAGAACTGGATGATCACCCCGGTCGAGGTCGCGGTCCAATGACCCGCCAGACCCAAGGCAATCCCGACGCGCGCGAAGTCGTTCTGGCCGCGCGCAACGTCGCCAAGTCATACGGCAACGTCCATGCGCTCAAGGGCGTGAACTTCGACATCCATCGCGGGCAGGTCACGACCCTGTTCGGGGAAAACGGCGCGGGCAAGTCCACGCTGATGAAGATCCTGTCGGGCGTGATCCGGCCCACCGCCGGCCAGATCATCCTGGACGGCAGGCCTGTCGTCTTCGCCAACGCCAACGAGGCGCGCGACCGCGGCATTTCCATCATCCACCAGGAACTGTCCCTCACCCCCAACCTGTCGGTGCGCGACAACATCTTCATGGGCCGTGAATTGCGCGGCCCCCTGGGCGTGGACTTCGCCGAGGAGGAACGCCAGGTCCACGCCCTGATGGAGGAGCTGGAGGAGGAGATCGACCCCCTGACCCCCGTCGAGGAACTGCGCCTGGGCCAGCAGCAGATCGTTGAGATCGCCCGTGCCCTGTCCGTGGACAGCCGCATCCTGATCATGGACGAACCGACCAGCGCGCTGTCGGCGTCCGAGGTCGAGGTGCTGTTCAAGGTCATCCGCGACCTGACCGCGCGCGGGGTCAGCATCGTCTATATCTCTCACCACCTGGAAGAAGCCCTGACGATAACCGACCACGCGGTCGTGCTGCGCGACGGGACCATGACGGCTAACGCCCCGCGCGCGGACATCGACCTGGACTGGATCGTGCGCAACATGGTGGGCGAGAACTATGATCTGGGCAGCCCGCCCGACAGCCACAGGCGCGGCGTGGCCCTTTCGATCCGCAACCTGTCGGTGCCCGACGCGACCGGCAAGGATCTGGTGCGCGGGTTGTCGCTGGACCTGCGCGCCGGGGAAATCGTCTGCATTTATGGCCTGATGGGCGCGGGGCGCACCGAACTGCTGGAAACCTGCGCCGGGCGGCTGCGCGCCACGGGCGGCGAGATCGTGCTGGAAGGTCAGGAAATATCCCACCTGTCCATCGCCGAACGCATCGCGCGCGGGCTGGCCCTGGTCCCCGAGGATCGGCAGCGCGACGGCTTGGTCCAGACCATGAGCGTGGGGCAGAACCTGTCGCTGGCCTCGATCCGCAGATTCACGCGCGGGCTGTTCACCAGCAGCCGCGCGGAAAAGGCGCTGATCGACGACAGCATCCGCAGCGTCACCGTCAAGACCTCGGGCGGGGGCGCGCCTATCGGGTCGCTGTCGGGCGGCAACCAGCAGAAGGTCGTGATCGGCAAGATGCTGGCTACGAAACCCCGCGTCATCATGCTGGACGAACCCTCGCGCGGCATCGACATCGGCGCCAAGGCCGAGGTCTTCCGCCTGCTGGCCCAAGGCGCGCGCCAGGGCCTTGCCGTCCTTTATTCCACGTCCGAGGTCGGCGAATGCCTGTCCGTCGCCCATCGGATCATCGTCATGCACAAGGGCCGGATCTCGGCCGAATTCGATTGCACCGTTTCCAAGGAAAAGATCATGGCCGCCTCGGGCGAGTCCGTGGCCGCCTGATAGGCCGTTGAGCGAGGAAAACCGATGTCCGCAACCACCACCGCGCCCGCGCCCAAGTCCGGCGGCTTCAGCTTGGGCCGCCTGCTGCTGGAAGGCCGCGCCTTCTTCGCGCTGATCGCCATCATCGCGGTCTTCTCAGCCCTGTCGCCGAACTACTTTACCGTCAGCAATTTCCTCATCATGTCGTCGCAGGTGGCGATCTACGGCATCCTGTCGGTGGGAATGCTGCTGGTGATCCTGAACGGCGGCATCGACCTGTCGGTCGGATCCATCCTCGCGCTGTGCGGGGTCTGCGCGGGCGCGATGATGCAGGGGGTGGAACTGCCCTGGGCGGGGGTGATCCTGTATCCGCCGGTCTGGGCGGTGGTGGTGCTGACGGTCGCCATCGGGGCGCTTGTGGGCGCGCTGAACGGGGTGCTGGTCGCCTTCTTCAAGGTGCCGCCTTTTGTCGCCACCTTGGGCGTGATGTACGTGGCCCGCGGTGTCGCGCTGCTGATGACGAACGGGCTGACCTACAACAACCTGCGCGGATCCGAGGCCCTGGGGAATACCGGCTTCAACTGGCTGGGCTTCAACCGGCTGTGGGGCATCCCCATCAGCGTGATCGTGCTGGCGGTGGTGGCGGTCCTCGCGGGGCTGATGCTGTCGCGCTCGGCCTTCGGGCGGTGGCTTTATGCGTCGGGCGGGAACGAACGGGCGGCGGAACTGTCGGGCGTGCCGACGCGGCTGGTCAAGATCACCGTCTATACGGTGTCGGGCGCGCTGGCGGCTGTGGCGGGGCTGGTGCTGGCCTCGCAACTGACATCCGCCGGGCCGACGGCGGGGACGACCTATGAGCTGACCGCCATCGCGGCGGTGGTGATCGGCGGCGCGGCGCTGACCGGCGGGCGCGGGGGCGTGCGTGGCACGATGCTGGGGGCCTTCGTGATCGGCTTCCTGTCGGCGGGCCTTGTGATCATCGGCGTCAGTTCCTACTGGCAGACGGTCTTCACCGGCGCGGTGATCGTGCTGGCCGTGCTGATGAACTCGATCCAATACGGGCGCGGCGGGCGCAAGACCTGACAAGCCCATCCTTCCCGTCCGGGGTTTCGGACGGATCGTCCTGCCACATCGCGGCAGTTTTTACCAAAGGGAGAGAGAAATGCTGAACCTGACCCGCCGCGCGCTGCTTGCCGCCGCCGTCGCCATGCCGATGATGGCAGGCGCGGCGTCAGCCGAGGGGCTGATCACCATCATCGTCAACGACCCCGCGAACCCATACTGGTTCACGGAAGGCGAGGTCGCCAAGGCCACGGCCGAGGAGCTGGGCTATACCGCCAACGTCGCCGCCCACCGGGGCGACACCAACACCGAAAGCACGCTGGTCGATACCGCGATCACCAACAAGTCGGTCGCGCTGATCCTGGATCCGGCGAACGCCGATGGCTCGGTTGGCGCGGTGCAGAAGGCCGTGGACGCCGGGATCCCCGTCTTCCTGGTCAATGCCGAGATCAACCAGGAAGGCCTCGCCAAGGCGCAGTTGGTGTCGAACAACGCGCAAGGCGCGGCCCTTGGCGCGCAGGCCTGGGTCGAGGCCGTGGGCGATGCGGGCAACTATGTCGAGCTGTTCGGCGCGCCCTCGGACAACAACGCCCAGACCCGATCCAACGGGTTTGAAACCGTGCTGAGCCAATATCCCGACCTGGTGAAGGTGGGCCAGGAGGTCGCCAACTGGGACCGCACCCAGGGCTATCAGAAGATGCAGTCGCTGCTGCAAGCCAATCCTGACATCATCGGCGTGATCTCGGGCAACGACGAGATGGCTTTGGGCGCGATCGCCGCCCTGAAGGAGGCCGGCAAGCTGGAGCAGGTGAAGGTCGGCGGCTTCGACGGATCGCCCGATGCGGTCGAGGCGGTCAAGGCGGGCGAGATGCAATACACCGTGTTGCAGCCCGTGGCCGTCTTCGCCGAGGAAGCGGTACGCCAGGCCGACAACTTCATCAAGAACGGCTCGACTGGGGTGGAGACGGAAAAGCAGCTGTTCGACTGCCTGCTGATCACGGCGGACAACGTGGACAAGTACAGCGCGGCGTTCACGCTGGAGCAGTAAGGGCGACGGACGATCAAGCGGAAAGCCGGGGCAATGTCCCCGGCTTTCTGTTTTTCCTTATCGCATCGCCCAGTCCGGGCGGGATCAGGAAACGCACTGCGTTTCCCCCGCCCGCTACGCGAGGGTGCAACCAAAGACGGTGCCGCAAGAAACCACGAGAGGCCAGCGCCTGACCCGGTGGGCGTGTAAGCGCCCGCCGAGGGCGGGGCGGGCGCTGGCCGGGCCTTAAAGGCCCGGCGGTTCTGGTAGATATGTTACGCCGTGGCGAAGGCGATGGCCTTCGCCAGTCACAGGACAGTTCTTGCGGAAAACGCGCCATCGTGCATTCTGGATCGTGCAATGACCAATGCCGCAAGCGACACCATGGTCGTCCTGACCGCCGAGGAATACCGATCCCTCGTCGAGGACGCGGGCGATGCCGCCCTGGCGGATGCCGTGGACCGCAATGCCCCCATGATGCCGTCCGAGTTGCTGAACGCCCTGCTGAACGGCGATCTTCACCCGCTGGCGGCATGGCGCAAGGCGGCGGGCCTCAGCCAGGCCGCCCTGGCGCAGAAGGCGGGCATCCGCACCGCGACGCTGAGCGACATCGAGGGCGGCAAGATCGACCCCCGCCTTTCCACCATGAAGGCCGTGGCAGGGGCGCTTGGGGTCGATATCGACGACATCACCGCGTAAGGGCGTCAGCCCGCCATCTCGTCTTCCCGCCAGGCATGGTCGGGGTCGGGCTGGCCTGCATCGTCATGCTCGGCCAGCCAGTTTTCCGCATCCAGCGCCGCCATGCAGCCCATGCCCGCGCTTGTCACCGCCTGGCGATAAACGTGGTCGGTCAGGTCGCCCGCCGCGAAGACCCCGGGGATCGAGGTGCGGGTGCTGCCCGGCTCCACCTTCACATAGCCGCCGTTGTGCAGCTCCAGCTGGCCCTGCACCAGCTCGCTGGCGGGCGCATGGCCGATGGCGACGAAGACGCCATCCGCCGGGACCACGCGCGTGCTGCCGTCCACGGTCGAGGACAGGACCGCCCCCGTCACGCCCAGGGGCGTGTCGGTGCCCGTGACCTCGGTTAGGGCGTGGTTCCAGATCACCTCGATCTTGGGGTGGTTGAACAGGCGCTGTTGCAGGATCTTCTCGGCCCGCAGGCTGTCGCGGCGGTGGACCAGCGTCACCTTGCTGGCGAACTTGGTCAGGAACAGCGCCTCTTCCACCGCGGTGTTGCCGCCGCCGATCACCACGACCTCGCGGTTGCGATAGAAGAAGCCGTCGCAGGTGGCGCAGGCGCTGACGCCGAAGCCCTTGAACTTCTCCTCGGACGGCAGGCCCAGCCAGCGGGCCTGCGCGCCGGTCGCCAGGATCACCGCATCCGCCGTCACCACGCGGCCGCTGTCGCAGGTCGCGACAAAGGGGCGGCGCTGCAGGTCCAGCGACGTGACCATGTCGATCACGATCTCGGTCCCCATGGCGCGGGCGTGTTCCTCCATCCTGACCATCAGGTCCGGTCCCTGGATTTCCGTCTCGCCCGGCCAGTTCTCGACCTCGGTGGTGATGGTCAGTTGCCCGCCGGGCTGCATCCCCTGGATCAGCATCGGCTTCAGCATGGCGCGCGCGGCATAGACGGCGGCGGTATAGCCTGCCGGGCCGGAGCCTATGATCAGAAGTTTCACATGCGTGCTGTCGGTCATCTTGCGCCTCATCGGGTGTTTGTGCATGAGGTAGTCCTTCCGACCGGAAATCGCAACGCGGGACGCGCGCAGAAAGAATGTTGCGCGCAGGGTGCCCGCATTGTAGTTTCCGGCAACGCCAAAGACCCGATCAAGAAAGAGCAGCATGGCCGGCGCGAAACTGGACCCCATCGACCGCAAGATCCTGGCCGAACTGCAGGCCGACGGCCGGATGACCAACGTCGAACTGGCCCGCCGCGTGGGCATCTCGGCGCCCCCCTGCCTGCGCCGCGTCCGCGCGCTGGAGGAAACGGGCTTCATCCGCGGATACCACGCCGACATCGACGCGCGCGAACTGGGATTCGAGGTGCAGGTCTTCGCCATGGTGCGCCTGGCCTCTCAATCTGAACGCGACCTGTCCGCCTTCGAGGCGCTGGTGCAAGGCTGGCCCCTGGTCCGCGAATGCCACATGCTGAACGGCGAGATCGACTTCATCCTGAAATGCGTCTCGCCCGACCTGTCGAGCTTCCAGCGGTTCCTGACGCAATCGCTGACGGCGGCGCCGAATGTGGCGAGCGTCAAGACCTCGCTGGTGATCCGGGCCGCGAAGGACCAGCCGGGGGTGCCGTTCGAGGTGGTGGAGGAGCGGGTGCGGGAGGCGGGGTGAAGGGCGGGGGCCAGCCCCCGCACCCCCGGGATATTTGGACAAAGGTGAATGTAGGGTGGGGTTTTACCCCACCTTTCTTATGACCAGCCGTGCACTGGTGGGGTGGAACCCCACCCTACGCCAGTCGCCGCTCGATCGCCTCCCAGATCGCCTCCGCCGCGTTGATCCCGTCGAACCGCTCAAGCTCCTGGATCCCCGTGGGCGAGGTCACGTTGATCTCGGTCAGCCAGCCGTCGATCACGTCGATGCCGGTGAAGATCAGGCCCTTTTCGCGCAGCACCGGGCCGATCCGCTTGCAGATCTCGTATTCGCGCTCGGTCAGGCCGATCTTTTCGGCGCGGCCGCCCACATGCATGTTCGACCGCGCCTCGCCCGTCTGGGGCACGCGGTTGATCGCGCCGACGGGTTCGCCATCGACCAGGATGATGCGCTTGTCGCCTTGACTCACCGCGTGGATGTATTTCTGCGCGATCATCGGTTCGCGGCTGATGCCTGCGAACAGTTCCAGCAGCGCGGACAGGTTGCGGTCCTCGGGGTCCAGGTGGAACACCCCTGCCCCGCCGTTGCCATAGAGCGGCTTCACGATGATGTCGCCATGCCTTTCGCGGAAGGCGCGGATCGCGGCGGGGTCGCGGGCGATCATGGTGGGGGGCGTCAGGTCGGGGAAATCCAGCACCATCAGCTTTTCCGGGCAGTTCCTGACCCAGAACGGATCGTTCACCACCAGCGTCTTCGGATGCACCCGGTCCAGCAGGTGGGTCGAGGTGACATAGCCCATGTCGAAGGGCGGATCCTGGCGCAGCCAGACCACGTCGAAATCGGACAGGTCCACATCCGCCCAATCGCCGAAGGTGACGTGGTTGCCCTGTTCTCGCCGCAGCGTCACGGGGCGGCCGCGCGCGATCACCCGGCCCTCGTCATAGCGCAACTGATCGACGGTGTACTGGAACAGCCGGTGGCCGCGCGCCTGAGCCTCCAGCCCGATGCGGAAGGTGCTGTCCCCGGTGATCGAGACATCCTCGATCGGGTCCATCTGCAGGGCGACATACAGGCTCATGGGATGCTCCATCGGATTTGGGACGCTTGTCGCGCGCTGTCCGGCGGGATGCAAGCGGCCCCGTTGCATTGACTTGCACGCGCGTCGCCCCAAGTGATAGACGGGGCGACGATTTGGACGGGGCTGGCCGGAAGGCCCGCAGGAAAGGCAAGACGGCATGGCGATGGACAAGACCAGCTTCGACAAGGGCGACCTGCTGGCCTGCGCGCGGGGCGAGTTGTTCGGCCCCGGCAATGCGCAACTGCCCGAACCGCCGATGCTGATGATGGACCGCATCACGGACATTTCCGAGGATGGCGGCGCCCATGGCAAGGGTCATGTGGTGGCGGAATTCGACATCACCCCCGACCTGTGGTTCTTCGCCTGCCATTTCCCGGGCAACCCGATCATGCCGGGCTGCCTGGGCCTCGATGGCCTGTGGCAGCTGACCGGCTTCAACCTGGGCTGGCGCGGCTGGCAGGGGCGCGGCTATGCCCTGGGCGTGGGTGAGGTCAAGCTGACCGGCATGGTCCGCCCCGACCGCAGCCTGCTGCGCTATCACGTCGATTTCACGAAGGCCGTGCAGACGCGGCGCCTGACCATGGGCGTGGCCGACGGCCGCGTCGAGGCGGATGGCGAGACCATCTACCAGGTCAAGGACATGAAGGTCGCCTTGTCGTCCAGTTGACGGCGGCCAACCGACACAACGAAGGAGGAGGCCCATGCGGCGCGTCGTCATCACCGGCCTTGGCATCGTCTCGCCCATCGGCAACAACGCCGATGAAGTCACGGAAAGCCTGAAGGCGAGCCGGTCGGGCATCGTCTTCGCGCCCGACTATGCGGAACACGGCTTTCGCAGCCAGATCCACGGGATGCCCCGGATTGTGCTGGAGGATCACATTGACAAGCGCAACCTGCGCTTCATGGGTCCGGGCGCGGCCTACAACTTCATCGCCATGGAACAGGCGATCAAGGATTCGGGGCTTGAGGAAGCCGACGTGTCGAACCCGCGCACCGGCCTGATCATGGGATCGGGCGGGCCGTCCACGTCGAACTTCTTCGAGGCGCACCAGACCGTCATCGAAAAGGGCGCGCCCAAGAAGATGGGACCGTTCATGGTGACGCGCTGCATGTCGTCCACCAATTCCGCCTGCCTGGCCACGCCCTTCAAGATCAAGGGCGTGAACTATTCCATAACCTCGGCCTGTTCGACATCGGCCCATTGCATCGGCAACGGGGTCGAACAGATCCAGATGAACAAGCAAGACATCGTCTTCGCGGGCGGGGGCGAGGAACTGGACTGGACGCTGTCCTGCCTGTTCGACGCGATGGGCGCGATGTCGTCGAAATACAACGACACGCCGGAAACCGCGTCCCGCCCTTATGACGCGACCCGCGACGGCTTCGTCATCGCGGGCGGCGGCGGGGTCGTGGTGCTGGAGGAACTGTCCCACGCCCTGGCGCGTGGGGCCAAGATCTATGCCGAAGTGACCGGCTATGGCGCGACCTCGGACGGCTACGACATGGTGGCCCCGTCCGGCGAGGGCGGCGAGCGGTCGATGCGGCTGGCCTTGTCCACCCTCCCCGAGGGGCGCACGGTCAGCTATATCAACGCGCATGGCACCTCGACCCCCGTGGGCGACATCGGCGAGGTCAAGGCCATCCGCCGCATCTGGGGCGAGGGCAGCACGCCGCCGATCAGTTCGACCAAATCACTGACCGGCCATTCCCTGGGCGCAACGGGTGTGCACGAGGCGATCTACAGCCTGTTGATGTTGCAAAATGACTTCATTGCAGCATCTGCAAACGTCACCACTCTGGACCCCGAGATCGCGCCGGGCGAGATTGCGACAAGCCGGGTGGACGATGCCGGTCTCGATTCCGTGCTGTCGAACAGCTTCGGCTTCGGGGGAACGAACGCCACCCTGCTGATGTCGAAGTATCAGGATTAAGCGGGGCCATTGATGGGCGATCTTCTGAAGGGCAAGCGCGGGCTTGTGATGGGGGTCGCCAACGACCGTTCCATCGCCTGGGGCATCGCAAGGGCGGTGGCCGACCAGGGGGCCGAACTGGCGTTTTCCTTTCAGGGCGAGGCTTTCGGCAAGCGGGTGCAGCCGCTCGCGGCCTCGGTCGGGTCGGATTTCCTGCTGGACGTGGACGTGACGAATGACGCGTCGCTGGACGCGGCCTTCGGGGCGATCGCGGACCGCTGGGGGCGGCTGGATTTCGTGATCCACGCCATCGCCTTTTCCAACAAGGACGAGCTGACCGGACGGTTCGTGAACACCAGCCGCGCGAACTTCAAGCACAGCCTGGAGATCAGTTGCTATTCGCTGATCGAGGTCGCGCGGCGCGCCCATCCGCTGATGGCGGAGGGCGGGTCGATCATCACCCTGACCTATGGCGGGTCGAACCGGGTGACGCCGTTCTACAACGTGATGGGCGTGGCCAAGGCGGCGCTGGAATCCGCCGTGCGATACCTGGCCAACGACCTTGGTCCCGACGGGATCCGCGTGAACGCGATCAGCCCCGGCCCGATGAAGACGCTGGCGGGCGCGGCCATTGGCGGGGCGCGCAAGACCTTTCGCCATACCGAGGCCAACGCACCCCTGCGCAAGAACGCCACGCTGGAGGCCATCGGCGGCACCGCCGTCTGGCTGCTGTCGGATTGGGGCGCCTGCACCACCGGAGAGGTCGTGCTGGTCGATGGCGGCTATCACGTCCTGGGAATGCCGCAGAGCGAGAATTTGTGAAGCAAGGCCGGGGGCCAGCCCCCGGACCCCCGGGATATTTGAGGTCCAAAGCAGGCCATGGTCGAGTTCTTTGCGGCGAATGACGGGGCGCGGCTGGCCTATTCGGATGAAGGGGCGGGGCTGCCGGTCCTGTGCCTGGCCGGGCTGACGCGGAACATGGGCGATTTCGATTACGTAGCCCCGCATCTGGCGGGGGTGCGGCTGATCCGCATGGATTACCGCGGGCGCGGGCAGTCGGACTGGACGGGCGCCGCGACTTATACCGTGCCGCAGGAAGGCAAGGATGCGCTGGCGCTGCTGGATCATCTGGGGATCGAACGGGCGGCGGTTCTGGGCACCTCTCGCGGCGGGCTGATCGGGATGTTGCTGGCGGCTGTCGCGCATGACCGGCTACTGGGGCTGTGCCTGAACGATGTCGGCCCGGTGATCGGGCGTGCGGGGTTGGAGCGGATCTTCGACTATGTCGGCCGCAATCCGGCGGCGCGGACGCACCAGGCGCTTGCGGAACGGTTGCCTGCGGCGATGCCGGGTTTTGCCGATGTGCCCGAAGGCCGCTGGCTGGCCGACGCGCGGCGGCATTACAGCGAGACGCCCGAGGGGCTGCGGATCCGTTATGATCCGGCACTGCGCGAGGCGTTTCTGGCGGCTTTCCAGGGGGATGCGCCGGACCTTTGGCCCTTGTGGGATGCCACGGCGGGGCTGCCGGTCGCACTGATCCGAGGGGCCAATTCCGACCTGCTGTCGGCGGATGTCGCGGCGGAAATGGTGCGGCGGCATCCCGACGCGATCTTTGCCGAGGTTCCCGACCGCGCCCATGTCCCCTGGCTGGACGAGCCGGAGTCCTTGGCCGCGATCAACGCCTGGCTGGACCGCTGCGGGCGTTAGAAGCGCATCCCCACGCTGAAGCTGGCGCCCTCGGTCCCGATGCCGAAATCGGCGGCGCCGAAGGTGAAGCCGATCAGGGCGCCGGTCAGGGCCTGCTGCGCGGTGTGTTCACCCGCATGGACCCGGCTGGCCGCCGTCAGGCCCGCCGCGCCGTAAAGGCCGATCCCCGCCGCGCGGTCGTCGGGAAAGCACTTGCCCGCCAGGTCGGCGGCGCCAAAGGCCGCGGCGGCGGAATGGCCTGACGGAAAGCCCTTGCCCTCGCCCGAGGGCCGGACCGAGATCGACGTGCCGTCCAGCCAGGTCTTCAGGCCCAGGACCAACACCGTCTGCAAGGCGCCGCGGACCGCGAAATCCTCCAGCCGGTCGTCGCGGGCGGCGCAGACGGCGGCGGCCAGGGGAAGGCCGTATTTCATCGCCGTGCCGAAATCCTCGAACGGGTCGGCGGCGGCGGGTTGGGCAAGCAGCGCCGCCAACAGGGCCGTGCGGATCATGGGCCTTACCGCTGCATTGCCTCGACATGTTCCATCAGGGCGACCAGCCGCGCGGGCGTGGGTGTGGGGACACCGTCGCCCGCGTCATAGGGGATGGTCGGGCCGTCCAGCAACTCGCCGAACTGCGGCATCGGCGATTCGCTGCGACCCGGCGTGAAGCCGTAGATGTGGCCCATCACCTGCAAGCGCGGGAAGACCCCGCCGTTGTTGGCCGCGACGCGGGTCAGATCGACCGGATGCGGCACCATGCCCGCCGCCGCGGGACCGTCGCCATGCCCCGACGCGCCGTGGCAATCCACGCAGAGCGCGTTGAAATCGTTGCGCGCCTGCGCCTTGTCCGACATCTGCGGCGCGCAGGCGGCAATCAGGCCCGCCATCGCCATGCCGGTCAGGGCCGCCCCATATGTTGCCTTCATCACTGCCTCTCTGATTGTTGGCGTGACTGTGCCCCGGCGGAACGGATCACGCAACCGTCTGGTTCAGCCGGATCACCCGGTCCATGCGCCCGGCCAAGGCGTGGTTGTGCGTGGCGATCAGCGCCGACAGGCCGGTGTCGCGGACAAGCCCCATCAGCATGTCGAAGACCCGGTCCGAGGTTTCGGGGTCCAGGTTCCCGGTGGGTTCGTCCGCCAGAAGCAGCGCAGGCTGGTTCGCCAGCGCCCGGCAGAACGCCACCCGCTGCTGTTCGCCCCCCGACAGCGCCGCCGGGCGGTGATCGGCGCGCGCCGACAAGCCCACGCGGGACAGCAGGTCGGCGGCGCGGGCGCCTGCATCGCGCTGCGGCACGCCGTTGGCAAGCTGCGGCAGGATGATGTTTTCCGCCGCGCTGAATTCCGGCAGCAGGTGGTGGAACTGATAGACGAAGCCCAGCTCGGCCCGGCGCGCCTCGGTCCGGGGCTTGTCGGGCAGGCCGGTCATGTCGCGGCCATTCAGGATCACCCGGCCCGCGTCGGGCGTGTCCAGCAGGCCCGCGATGTGCAGCAGCGTGGATTTGCCGGCACCCGAAGGCGCGACCAGGGCCACGACCTCGCCCCGCGCGACGGTCAGGTCCAACCCGCGCAGGACCGTGACCGGGGCGGGACCGTTCTTGCCATAGGTCTTGCCGACCCCTTCCAGGCGCAGGACTTCATTCATAGCGCAGCGCCTCGACCGGGTTCATGCGGGCTGCACGGCGCGCGGGGAAGATGGTGACGACGAAGGACAGCGCCAGCGACAGGGCGACGGCGCGGAAGATGTCCCAGGCGCGCAGTTCGGCAGGCAGGCGATAGATGCCGCGCACCTCGGGCTGCCAGGCGCCGCCGCCGGTCAGGGCGTTCAGCGCAGCCATGATGCTGTCCACGTTCAGCGCCAGCAACACGCCCAGGACCACGCCCGCAAGGGTGCCGATGATCCCGGTGAAGGCGCCGCACAGGAAGAAGACCCGCAGCACCGCGCCTTGGGTCAGGCCCATGGTGCGCAGGATGCCGATGTCGCGGCCCTTGTTCTTGACCAGCATGATCAGGCCCGAGGTGATGTTCATCGACGCGATCAGCACCAGCACCGACAGGATCACGAACATCACGTCATCCTCCATGTCCAGCGCCGCCAGGAATGAGCCGGAACTGTCGCGCCAGTTCCAGACCTGCGCCCCCTCGCCCGCCGCCTGGATCAGCGGCAGGGTCCAGTCGTCCACCCGCTCGGGGTCGGTCACGAAGACCTCGATCTCGTCGGCCACGCCCTCGCGATTGAAATAGGACTGCGCCTCGGCCATGGGCATGTAGATGCGGGTGCGGTCGATGTCGTATCGCCCGGCGCTGAAGATGTAGGTGACCTCGTATGCCTTGACACGGGGCGTGGTGCCGATGGCGGTGCGCGCGCCTTCGGGGGCGATCAGGCGGATCCTGTCGCCCAGGCCCACGGCCAGTTCGCGCGCGATGCCCGAGCCGATGGCGATGCCGCGGTCGAAATCGTCCAGGCTGCCCACGGACGTTTCGGGATCCACGATCCGCGGCATTGCCTTGAGATCATCGAGGCTTACGCCGAAAACCTCGGCCACGTTCGAGCTGTCGTTGGCCGTGGCCATAACCTGCCCGCGCACCACCGGCGCGGTGCGGGTGACGCCCGGAACCTGGGCCAGCTTGGCGGCCATCGCGTCGTAATCGGCGATGCGGCCGGGCACGACATAAACATCCTCGGTGAACTCGTTGGTGATCCGCTGCGGGGCCATATAGACGGTAGTATGCGCGTTCGCGCCCAGGATCGTGTCCACGAACTCGGCCCGGAAGCCCGCGCGCACGGCCAGCGTGGCGATCAGCGCCATCACGCCCAGGGCGATGCCGATCAGGCTGATCCAGGTCATCACGCTGACGCCCCCCTCGGCCCGGCGGGCGCGCAGGTATCGCCAGGCGATGGTGAATTCATAGGGGGAAAAGGGCGCGGGGGACATGCGGGAAAGCCTTGGATTTGCGCCGGGAACCTGACCGGGCCGCGCGCGAAGATCAAGCCGACAATGGCGTGAGGGACTTCTTCTTTGTTTCAAATACCCAACTTGCGACGCCTGCCCCCAGATGCCACATACCCGTCATGGCAAAATCCACCAACGCATTCACCTGCACCGCCTGCGGCGCGTCCCACAAGAAATGGGCCGGGCGCTGCGACGCCTGCGGGGCCTGGAACACCATCGTCGAGGAAGCGCCCCTGTCCCAGGGACCGGGCCGGGGCCTTGGCGCCCACAAGGGCCGCGCGGTTCCCCTCAGCAGCCTGGCGACGAGCGAGGCCCCGCCCCCGCGCCACCTGTCGGGCATGGACGAACTGGACCGCGTGCTGGGCGGCGGGTTGGTGCCGGGCAGCGCCGTGCTGATCGGCGGCGATCCCGGCATCGGCAAGTCCACGCTGCTGTTGCAGGGGGCCGCGGCCTTCGCCCGGCGCGGGCTGAACGCGGTCTATATCAGCGGCGAGGAAGCGAGCGCCCAGGTGCGGATGCGCGCGCAACGGCTGGGCCTGGCGGATGCCCCGGTCCGGCTGGGGGCGGAAACGAACCTGCGCGACATCCTGACCACGCTGGACACCGAACGCCCCGATCTGGCCATCATCGATTCCGTCCAGACGCTGTGGTCCGACCAGGTCGAGGCTGCGCCGGGCAGCGTGGCCCAGGTCCGCGCGGCGGCGCATGAGCTGGTGACCTTCGCCAAGCGCAAGGGCGTGGCGATCTTCCTGGTGGGCCATGTGACCAAGGACGGCCAGATCGCCGGTCCCCGCGTGGTCGAACACATGGTCGATACCGTGATCTATTTCGAGGGCGAACGCGGCCACCAGTTCCGCATCCTGCGGTCGGTCAAGAACCGCTTCGGCCCCGCCGACGAGATCGGCGTCTTCGAGATGACCGGCAGCGGGTTGGCCGAGGTCGCGAACCCGTCCGCCCTGTTCCTGTCCGAACGCGGCCAGCCGGTCCCCGGCAGCGCGGTCTTTGCCGGGATCGAGGGCACGCGCCCCGTCCTGACCGAGGTTCAGGCGCTTGTGGCGCCATCGACGCTGGCCTCCCCCCGCCGCACGGTGGTGGGCCTGGACAGCGGGCGCGTCAGCACGATCCTGGCGGTGCTCGAGGCGCGCTGCGGCATTCCCTTCGCGGGCCTGGACGTGTTCCTGAACGTCGCGGGCGGGATGCGGGTCAACGAACCTGCCGCCGACCTGGCCATCGCCGGGGCGCTTTTGTCGGCCCGCGAGGACAGCGCCCTGCCGCCGGAAGCGGTGCTGTTCGGCGAAATCAGCCTGTCGGGCGCGCTGCGTCCGGTGGCCCAGGCGGAAAACAGGTTGAAAGAAGCGCAGAAACTTGGTTTTTCACAGGCGATTTTGCCCGACAGCCAAAAGGTCGAGGGCGCGGGAGGGATGAGCATCCAGCGCATCGCCGACCTGACGGGATTTGCGGGAGAGGTCTTCGGCGCCGGCTGAAGTGCCTGATATGACACAATAACCGGCGCAAGGGACAGGTCAATGGACGGTTTCACGATCATCGACGCGGTGGTGGCCGCGGTCATCATCCTTTCGGCCATCCTGGCCTGGTCGCGCGGCTTCGTGCGCGAATCGCTGGCGATCCTGGGATGGATCGGCGCGGCCATCCTGGCCTTCATCTTCGCCGCCGCCATGCGCCCGCTGATCGCGCAGCTGCCCGTGCTGGACCGTTTCCTGGGCGACAGTTGCGAATTGGCCACCATCGCCGGGTTTGCCGTGGTCTTCGCGCTGGCGCTTGTGGTCTTTTCCATCATCACGCCGCTGTTTTCGTCGGTCGTGCAACGCTCGGCCCTTGGCGGGGTGGACCAGGGCATGGGCTTCCTGTTCGGCGTGGCGCGCGGCATCCTGCTGGTCGCCATCGCCTTCATCGTCTATGACCGCGTGATGACCAGCCAGCAGGTCGCGGTGGTGGAAAACAGCCGCAGCGCCCAGGTGTTCGAGCGGATGCGCGGGCAACTGGACCAACAGGTTCCCGACGACGCGCCCGGCTGGATCGTCAGCCGGTACGAACAGATGGTGGCGGGCTGCACCGTGACCGCCACGCCGCAGGCCCAGGAAACGCCGCCTGCCGCGAACTGATGCAACACCTCCATGGCTGCCCTGCCGTAACGGTCCGGTGACGAAAAACCGCCCCCGCCGCCCTGCGGGGGCGTGACTTTGCGCCGCATCCGCACTACATGGTGCGGGACAGCCCAAAGCCATTCAGGACGCCGCGATGCAACCATTCTTGGCCCATCCGTTCGATTCGGACCGCCTGCACGAGGAATGCGGCATCTTCGGCGCGATCGGCGTGACCGACGCCTCGAACTTCGTGGCGCTTGGCCTGCACGCCTTGCAGCATCGCGGACAGGAAGCGGGCGGCATCGTCGCCCATGACCCCGAAAGCGGGTTCAACAGCGCGCACCGCTTCGGCTATGTCCGCGACAACTTCACCAAGCCTGACGTGATGTCCACCCTGCCCGGCCCGCTGGCCATCGGGCACGTCCGATACTCTACCGCCGGGACCAAGGCCGCGACCGCGATCCGCGACGTGCAGCCCTTCTTTGGCGAATTCCACATGGGCGGCTGCGCCATCGCGCACAACGGCAACATCACCAATGCCGCCGCCCTGCGCCGCGAACTGATCGAGCGCGGGTCGATCTTCCAGTCCTCATCCGACAGCGAATGCATCATCCACCTGATGGCGCGGTCGATCCAGCGCAACATCCCCGAGCGGATGAAGGACGCCTTGCGCCGGATCGAGGGCGCGTTTTCCGTCATCGCCATGACCCGCACCAAGCTGATCGGCGTGCGCGACCCCCTGGGCGTGCGGCCGCTGGTGCTGGGCAAGGTGGGCGACGACGGCTTCGTGCTGGCGTCTGAGACCTGCGCGCTGGACATCATCGGCGCCGACTTCCTGCGAGAGATCGAGCCGGGCGAGATGGTCGTGATCTCGAAGGGGGCGGTGGAATCCTCGCGCCCCTTCGGGCCGTCCAAGGGGCGGTTCTGCATCTTCGAGCATGTCTATTTCTCGCGCCCCGATTCGATCATCGGCGGGCGCTCGGTCTATGAAACCCGCCGCCAGATCGGCGTGGAACTGGCGCGCGAGGCGCCGATCGAGGCGGATCTCGTCTGCCCCGTCCCCGACAGCGGCACCCCCGCGGCCATCGGATACGCGCAGGAATCGGGCATCCCCTATGGCATGGGGATCATTCGCAACCAGTACATGGGCCGCACCTTCATCGAGCCGACCGAGCAGATCCGCAACATGGGCGTGCGGTTGAAGCTGAACGTGAACCGGTCGCTGATCGCGGGCAAGCGCGTGGTGCTGGTCGATGACAGCGTGGTGCGCGGCACCACGTCGCGCAAGATCAAGGACATGATCCTGGACGCGGGCGCGGCCGAGGTGCATTTCCGCATCGCGTCCCCGCCTACCGCCTGGCCGTGCTTCTATGGCGTGGACACCCCCGACCGCGACAAGCTGCTGGCCGCGAACATGACGCCCGAGGAAATGCGCAACTGGATCGGCGTGGACAGCCTGGCCTTCGTGTCGCTGGACGGGCTGTATCGTGCGGTTGGCGAGGCGAAGGGTCGCGACAAGGCCTGCCCGCAGTATTGCGACGCGTGTTTCTCGGGCGATTATCCGGTGGCGCCGTTTGACCAGCTGGAGCGCGGGTTCCGCATGAAGGCCGGGTCGGAAACGGCGATCAACGAGGCGGCGGAGTAAGCCGGGGGCCAGCCCCCGGACCCCCGGGATATTTGGATGAAGAAGAATTAACAGACGATCCGTTCCAGCGGGTCGTACCAGGCGGCGTGCTGGCCCCAGACGGCGCGGGCGAGCATTTCCGGTTTGTGGCGTAACGTGCGAAGGTCGGCGCGGGTGGCCCAGCAAAAGCGGTTTACCACGCCTTCGGGGTCTTCCAGGGTAATCGGGCTGTCGCCTGACAGCGTGGCGCGGAAGATGATCTCGACCTGGTGGAAGCTGCGATCCGGGTCGTGGAATTCGTTGACCAGGATCGGGGCGCCGACGGTGATCGCGAGGCCGGTTTCCTCGGTCACTTCGCGGATCAGGTTTTCGGGCAGCGACTGGCCGGGTTCCACCCCGCCGCCGGGCAGGCACCAGAGATCCGACTGCTGGCCCGGATAGGCGTTGACCAACAGCAGCCGGTCGTCCCGCAGGATCGCCGCGCGGACGGCGAGCCTGGGCGGCCTCATCCGGTGATCCGGTTCACATGCCCCATCTTGCGGCCCGGGCGCGGCGCGCCCTTGCCGTAAAGATGGACCTGCGTGTTCGGTGTCTGCAGCAGATCCGGCACGCGGTCCAGGTCGTCGCCGATCAGGTTCTCCATCACCACATCCGCGTAACGCTTGCCGTCGCCCAGGGGCAGGCCCGCCACGGCGCGAATGTGCTGCTCGAACTGGTCCACGGCGCAGCCTGCCTGGGTCCAGTGGCCCGAGTTGTGGACGCGGGGCGCGATCTCGTTCACGATCAGGCCTTGGGGGGTCACGAACAGCTCCACCCCCATCACGCCGATGTAGTCCAGCCCGTTCGCGATGCGGGCGGCAATCAGCACGGCGTCGGTCGTGACGCTGCCGGGCAGGCCGCAGGGCACGGTGGTGGTGCGCAGGATGCCGCCTTCGTGGACGTTCAGGCCGGGGTCGAAGGCCGCGACCTGGCCGTCAGCGCCGCGGGCGATGATGACGCTGATCTCGGCGCTGAAATCCACAAAGCCTTCAAGGACCGAGGGCGCGCCGGTCCATTCCGCCGGGCCGGCACCGATGCGCACCTGCCCCTTGCCGTCATAGCCCATGCGCCGGGTCTTCAGGATCGAGGGGCGGCCGATGGCGGCGATGGCCGTGTCCAGGTCAGCCTCGGTCAGGACATCGGCAAAGGGCGCGGTCGCCAGGCCAATGCCGTTCAGGAAGGTCTTTTCCGTCAGCCGGTCCTGAGACACCGCAAGCGCCCGGCGGTTCGGGCGGATCGGGCGGATGCTTTCCAGCAGGTCGAGCGCCGAGGTCGGGACGTTCTCGAATTCGTAGGTGATGACATCCACGCTTTCGGCGAAGGCGCGCAGGGCATTGGCGTCCTCATAGGGGGCGGTCGTCACCCGCCAGGCCACATCGCCCGCAGGGGCTGCGCCGGGTTCGTAGATGTGGCAGCGCAGGCCAAGGCGGCTGGCCGCGACCGACAGCATCCGGCCCAGTTGGCCGCCGCCCAGGATGCCGATGGTTCGGACCTCACTCATCGCGCGGCTCCTCGGGGATCGAATCGGACAGGGCCTGCCGCCAGGTGTCCAGGCGTTGGGCCAGGGCGGGATCGGACAGCGCCAGGATCCCCGCCGCCATCAGCCCGGCATTGGCCGCGCCCGCCGCGCCAATGGCCATGGTGGCGACCGGATAGCCCTTGGGCATCTGCAGGATGGAATACAGCGAATCGACCCCGGACAGCGCCCTGGTCTGCACCGGAACGCCGATCACCGGCAGCCTGGTCTTGGAGGCCATCATGCCCGGCAGATGCGCCGCGCCCCCCGCGCCCGCTATGATCACCCGCAGCCCGCGTTCCACCGCGGTCTTGCCGTAATCCCACAGCCGGTCGGGGGTGCGGTGCGCGCTGACGATCCGGGCCTCGTACGCGACGCCCAGTTCGTCCAGAATCGCCGCCGCTTCCTTCATCGTGGGCCAGTCGGATTGACTGCCCATGATGATGCCCACAGGTATGTCCATCGCTGTCCCCCGATTTGCTGCGCCCGCAATAGCGTGCAGGGCAGCGGCCCGCAATCAGGCGATGATGTCGGGGGTGATCTCGTCCTCGAGCCGGGCGATCTGGTCCTTGAGCAGCAGCTTCTGCTTCTTCAACCGTTGCAGCGCCAGCGACGAGGTCAGCGCGGACGCCGACAGGGCCGCGATCGCCTCGTCCAGGTCGCGATGCTCGCAGCGCAGGGCTGCCAGCCGCGCAAGGGCGATTTCGTCATGGGACATTTCGTGGTGCATGTTCATCTGGCTTTGCCCGGTTGGACGTTGACCGTTGTTTTTCAAGCATCATAGCGCGTCTTTGGCGCGCTGTTAACTGGCTGGCGTGGTTAATGCGACGAATGTGGAATCCCCGTGGCAGGCAAGCGCCACGTCTTGCGCGAAACGCCACCACACCACATATGATCGGGGGCGGGTTGCCGGAACGGGACCTGCAACGCAGTCGCTTAACCGACCAGGGGCTGATCATGACGAAGATTTCACTGGGGGCGCATCCCTATCTGCTGGGCTTCGACCAGATCGAACGCCTGGCCGAACGGGCCGCCAAGGGCGCCGAGGGCTATCCCCCCTACAACATCGAACATGTCGCGCCCGACGGCTTTCGGATCACGCTGGCGGTGGCCGGGTTCTCGGAAGCAGACCTGTCGGTCACGACCGAGGATCGCCAGCTTGTCATCCGTGGCCGCCTGGCCGAACCCGAGACCGGCCGCGTGTTCCTGCACCGGGGCATCGCCGCCCGTGCGTTCCAGCGCAGCTTCGTGCTGGCCGACGGGGTTGCCGTCGAGGGCGCAGGGATCGAAAACGGCCTTTTGCATGTTGACCTGAAGCGCATCCAGCCGCAGCAGGTCGTCCAGACCATTCCGATCAGCCGCAAGTAAGGGGATCACCATGGATACCAAATTCGATTTCGGCGGCATCGACGCCGAGAAGACCGTCTATATCCGGCAGGTCGAGACCAGCACCCTGCCCCAGGAAATCCGCGAGCAGCTGGCGGGCGTGGACAGCATGTATGCCGTCCACGACGCCGATGGCGAGCGGCTGGCGCTGGTCAAGGAACGCTCGCTGGCCTTCATGCTGGCCCGCCAGAACGAACTGACGCCCTTCAGCGTCCACTGACCGCTTGGCGGCGGGGCGGTTCCGCCCTGCCGCGGATCAGGCCCCGGACGGCCAGGATCGTCAGGATCGCCGCAAAGGCGCAGATCTGATAGATCAGCGCATGGGACATGGCCGCGGCATGGTCATTGCCGCCTTGCCCGTGCAGGCGCACGAAGAACAGGCTGGACACGGCCGCGATGCCGACCGCCGCGCCGACCTGCTGAAAGGCCTGCATCGCGCCCGACCCCGCCCCCGCGTCATGCCCGGGCACCGATTGCAGCACGGACTGGAACAGCGGGGAAATCGTCAGCCCCATCCCGAAGCCGCAGACGGCCAGCGGCGTGATCAGCGTGGCGGGGGTGAAGACCTGCGGCGGATGGCCCGTGACGTGGCGCAGCAGGATCATCCCCGCCAGCATGATCGACACGCCGATGGCCATGCGCGGGGACAGCCACCTGATGCCGAAGCGTCCGGTGACATAGCTGCCCAGCATGATGCCCAGCGGAAAGGGGGCGGTGGCAAGGCCCGACTGCATCGGGTCCAGGCCCTGGCCCGTTTGCAGATAGATCGCCAGCACCAGGAACATCCCCGGTATGGCCGAGAAATGCAGCATCACCATCGCCACACCGGACACGAAGCCGCCATTGCGCATCAGCGCGACCGGCAGCAGTTGCGCGCGTTCCTGACGTGCCAGCAGGACCTGCCGCCAGACGAACAGCGCCCCCACCGGCACCGCCGCGGCCAGCATGGCCACGCACCACCAGGGCCAGCCCAGCAGCGCGCCCTCGATCACCGGCAGCACGACCAGCAGCACCGCCAGGGAAAACAACCCGACGCCCGGCCAGTCGATCCGCATCCTGCGGTCCGACGACATGGTGGGGATCCACCGCCGCCCCGCCAGGATCACGAAGATCCCGACCGGCAGGTTGACCAGGAAGATCGGCCGCCAGTCCAGCCCCCCGATGTCGCCGATGATCAGCGCCCCGCCCAGCAGCGGTCCCGTGACCGCGCCCAGGCTGGCGACGACGCCCGCCAGGGCAAAGGCCCGCGCCTTCTGTTCGGGCGGGAACATCACGTGCATGATCGCCATGACCTGCGGCACCATCATCGCGCCGCCGATCCCCTGCAAGGCGCGCGACCAGATCAGCATCGGCATGGTCTGCGCGAACCCGCACAGCGCGGATGCCAGCGTGAACAGCCCGATCCCCAGCAGGAACAGCCGCTTGCGCCCGAACTTGTCGCCGAAGCGCCCGAAGGGCAGCAGCCCCGCCGCGAAGGCCAGCACATAGGCAGCGGACACCCACTCGATCTGCGCGGCGGTGGCGCCCAGGTTTTCCTGGATCGAGGGCAGCGCCACATTGACGATGCTGACATCGATCAGGTTCATGAAGTTGCCCAGAAGCAGCAGCACGGTCGCCAGCCAGGGGTTGAAGCCGTTCTGGCCTGCGCGCATCGGGGTCATGGGGCTGCCTTTATGCAGAACGTGAAGATTCGGACCCGTCTAGAGGATCCCGCCCGGGACCACCATCCGCGCCCCGATGCCGTCCCGATGCCGCCGGTCACAGTTCCCGTGCCGCCGCATCGCCGTCCAGAACGACATGCGTAGCGCCGTGGTTCCGCGCCACAAGGCCCTGCCACAGGACGGACCGGGGACCGGGCGGCGGGGCCACGGGCAGCGGCGACAGGACCGCACCGGCAGGGGGATCAATCGCGACGCCCGGCAGGGGTTGGACCAGCAGCAGGGCGTCCAGGTTCGCGGCCAGGCGGGCGGCGGGGGCGACCTGATCGGGGTGGCGGGGCTGAACCGCCAGGACGCGGGCGATGCCCCGGTCGCGGAACAGGGCGCGCAGGCTGTTGGGCGTTGCGCCCGGCGGGCGGCGCAGGCCCTTGACCTTGCCGCCCAGCAGCACCGGATCCCCCCACTTGTCGGTGACCGACATCACCGCCAGAACCTCGCCCCCCGCATCGCGCAAGGCGATGTCGTCCCCGGGCTGCACGCGGTCCGCGAAATCCGCGCCGACCCGCAGCGCCAGGGGGACGGGCCAAGACCCCTCTCCGCGCTCGGCCCCGCGCCAGTCCGCCTCGGACATGAAGCCGCGCAGGGGCGCGAAGCCACCGTTCATCAGCAGCGTCAGTTCGGCTTGCTGGTGCGTGTCCAGCGTCCAGCCCGGCAGCTTCCGCGCCTCGGCCTGCAGGGCGCTGGCGGCGTCGTCGGAAACGTAAAGCTCTCGCAGGGGGATGTGGTGGGAATGGGTCATGGCGCCTGCCTACCCGAGGCCCCGCCGTTTGTCATCGGGGTGCGATGCGTGTAGAGATCGGCTGTTAACGCCACCAGACGCCACCAGAGAGGCCACATGACCGATATCCGCGCCGTGATCTTCGACATGGACGGCTGCCTCGTGGACAGCGAGCCGATGTCGCTGGAAACCCTGGCCAAGATGATGACGGCCGAGGGGCTGCACGCCACCCCCGACGAGTTGCGCAAGCGGTTCCTGGGCATGTCGATCCAGGCCATCGTCCGCCACATCGCCGAGGCGCTGGACCGCCCCGACCTGCCCGACTTCGCCCGCGATTTCGAGGAACGGCTGCTGGCCCGCTATCCCGCCGAACTGCGCGTGATCCCCGGCATCCCGGCGCTGCTGGACGATCTGGCGGCGCAGGGGATCGCGGTGGCGATCGCAACGGGCAGTTCGGTCCGCCGCCTGGGCATCACGCTGGAGGTGGCCGGGCTGGCGGATCGGTTCGGCGCCAACATCTTCAGCGCCGACCAGGTCAAGCGCGGCAAGCCCGCCCCCGACCTGTTCCTGCTGGCCGCCGAACGGCTGGGCATCGCGCCGGACGCCTGCGCGGTCATGGAGGATTCGCCCCACGGCATCGCGGGCGCGGTGGCCGCCGGGATGCGCGGCGTGGGCTTTACCGGCGGCACCCATCTGGACGGGATGCGCGACGACCACGCCCGCCGCCTGCGCGAGGCCGGGGCCGTCGCGGTGCTGTCCGACCTGGACAGGATGTTGGAGGCGCTTCTGGACCGGCAGACCACGGACGTTTGACGCCTTCCGGTCTTTCGGCGAAGAAGCGACGAACCACAGGGGGGCGGCAATGAGTTTTCTGGGAATCGACCTTGGCACCTCGGGCCTGCGGGCGCTCTTGGTGGACGGCGACGGCAGGCCCGTCGGGGCGACCGAGCGGCATTATCCGGTCCACCACCCCCATTCCGGCTGGTCGGAACAGGATCCCGCCGACTGGATCGCGGCGCTGGAGGGCGCGGTGGCGGACCTGCGCGACCGCCATCCCGAATTTGCGGCCCTGCGTGGCATCGGCGTGGCCGGGCACATGCATGGGGCCACGCTGCTGGACGCAGCCGACCGGGTGATCCGCCCCTGCATCCTGTGGAACGACACCCGCAGCCATGCCGAGGCGGCGCGGCTGGACGCCACTCCCGGGTTTCGCGACCTGTCGGGCAACATCGTCTTTCCGGGCTTCACCGCGCCCAAGCTGGAATGGCTGCGCGCGCATGAACCCGAAAACCACGCCCGCACCGCCCGCGTCCTGCTGCCCGCCGCTTTCCTGAACCTGTATCTGACGGGCGATCATGTCAGCGACATGTCGGACGCGGCGGGCACGTCCTGGCTGGACACCGGCGCACGCGGCTGGTCGGATATGTTGCTAAAGGCGGGCCACATGCGCCGCGACCAGATGCCCCGGCTGGTCGAAGGCTCCGCCCCGGCCGGTCCGTTGCGCGCGGGGCTGGCGCAGGCCTGGGGGCTGTCGCGGCCGGTCGTGGTGGCGGGCGGCGCGGGCGACAATGCCGCCGCCGCCTGCGGGATCGGCGCGATGCGCGAAGGCCAGGGCTTCGTGTCGCTGGGCACCTCGGGCGTGCTGGTGGCGGCGCGGGACGGGTATCACCCCGCGCCCGCCACGGCGCTGCACACCTTCTGCCATGCGGTGCCCGATACCTGGTACCAGATGGGCGTGATGCTGTCGGCGACGGACAGCCTCAACTGGCTGGCGCGGATCACCGGGACGCGCCCTGCGGAGCTGACCGGGGGCTTGGGCGACACGCTGCAACAGCCCGGCGCGGTGCGGTTCCTGCCCTATCTGTCGGGCGAACGGACGCCGCACAACGACGCGGCCATCCGCGGGGCCTTCACGGGGCTTGGGTCGGAAACGACGCGCGACGACCTGACCCGCGCCGTGCTGGAGGGCGTCGCCTTCGGTCTGCGCGACAGCCACGAGGCGCTGAAGGCCACCGGCGCGCGGCTGGAGCGGATGATGGCCATCGGCGGCGGCGCGCGGTCGCGATACTGGCTGCGCGTGATCGCGACCACGCTGGACGTGACGCTGGCCCTGCCCGCCGACGGCGAATTCGGCGCGGCCCTGGGCGCGGCCCGGTTGGGCATGGCGGCGGCGGGCGCAGGCCGGGCCGAGGACATCATGACGGCGCCCGACGTGGTCGAGGAGATCGCGCCGGACGCCGCCCTGCGGGGCCGGTTCGATGCGGCCTATGAGGCGTTCCGGGCGGCCTATCCGGCGATCCGGGGGGTGCAGTAACGGCCTCGGATTGGCGAAGGCCATCGCCTTCGCCACGTCGCGCCATATCAATCTGAGCCGCCGGGCCTTCAAGGCCCGGCCAGCGCCCGCCCCGCCCCCAGGCGGGCGCTTCACGCCCCCCTCGGGTCGGGCGCTGGCCTCTCGTGGTCGCGGAGCGGCACCGTCTTTGGTGGCACCGTCGCGTCGCGGGCGGAGGAAACGCAGCGCGTTTCCTGATCCCGCCCGGCACCGTTCAACTGCCGCGCAGGCAGCACCACCCCCTGCCGCAGCCCGTTCGGCTGCATGTTCGCCAGCGTCACCTTGCCGCCCGACTGGTCGATGATCTGCCACGTGATGGCCATGCCGAGGCCCGCGCCGGGCGGGCTTCCTCCACGCGGAAGAACCGCTCGAAGGCGCGGCTCGGGGATGCGGGGCCTTCGCCCTCGATCACCAGGTCCGCCTGGCCGCCCCCCCCCCCGCGACAGGCTGACACGGGCGCCCTAGCCATGGGTCGCGGCGTTGATGACGAGGTTGCGGACCGCGCTTCAAGGACAGCGGTTCCGCCAGCACCACCGCCGGGACCAGGGACCGCACCGTCACGGGATGGCCCAGGGCACGCAGTTCCCCCGCGACATCCAGGTTGGTTTGCAAATCCGCCCCCCGGGACGGACCGCCGCATTGGATTCCCCGGGCCGGACGTTATCTAGGGGTCAAGGGATGCGGGAAGGCAGGAACAGGCAGATGCGGTTCGGATTTCGTCATGGGGTGATCGCGCTGGCGATGGGCGGCGCGCTGGCAGCGGGGGCGGCGGCGGTCGGCGTGGGCCAGCCCACCGGCGGCAGCGACGCGCCCGTGATCACCACCCCCGTCACCCGCGGCGATATCGAGGTGACGGTGCTGGCCCAGGGTACGCTGAAGCCCCGCAACCTGGTGGCCGTGGGCGCGCAGGCCTCGGGGCGGATCACCAACATCGCGGTCGAACTGGGACAGGCCGTGCAAAAGGGCGACCTGATCGCGGAAATCGATTCGGTCAACCAGCGGAACGCGCTCAAATCCGCGCAGTCGGATCTGGCCGTCGCCCGCGCCCAGCGGGTCGAGCGGGAAGCGACCCTCGATCTGGCGGAACGCACGCTGGACCGGTTGGAGAAACTGCAGCGCAGCAACCTGTCCCTGCAACTGGAATACGACACGGCGGTGTCCGACGTGGCCGTGGCCCGCGCCCAGATCGAGGCGCTGGACGCGCAGATCGCCCAGGCCCAGGTCGCGATCGAAACGGCGCAGGCGAACCTGTCCTATACCCGCATCACCGCGCCCGGCGACGGCACGGTGCTGGCGATCACCGCCCAGCAGGGCCAGACGGTCAACGCCGCGCAATCCGCCCCCACCATCGTGGTCCTGGGCGATCTGACGCAGATGGAGGTCTTCGCCGAGATCTCGGAAGCCGATATCGGCCAGGTGGAACCGGGTCAGCAGGTCTGGTTCACCACCCTGGGCGCGCCCGACCGCCGCTATGACGCGGTGCTGGAGGCCGTGGCCCCTGCCCCGGAAAGCATCGTCAACGACCCCGGCATCAGCGGTGCCAGCAGCGCGTCGTCCGCCAGCGCCACCTCCGAGGCGATCTATTACAACGGCCGCTTCACCGTCCCGAACCCCGACGGCACCTTGCGCACCTCCATGACGGCCGAGGTGCATATCGTCATGGGCACCGCGCAAGACGTGCTGACGGTGCCGGCGATGGCGCTTGGCGCGCCCGACGGCCAGGGCCGCTATCACTTGCAAGTGCAGGCCAGCGACGGCGCGCTGGAGGACCGGGTGGTCAGCGTCGGCCTGAACGACAAGGTCATGGCCGAGATCACAGAAGGCCTGGCCGAGGGCGAGAAGATCGTCACCGGGACCGGCAGTGCCGACGGCGATGGCCCGGCGCGCAACCCGATGATGCCGCGCGGGATGCGGGGCTGATGCCCATGGACGACCAGCCGATCATCCGGTTGTCCGGCATCGGGCGCAGCTATCCTTCGGGCGAGGGCAGCCTGACCGTGCTGCGCGACGTGGACCTGTCGATCCGCCCCGGCGAGTTCGTGGCGATCATGGGCGCATCCGGTTCGGGCAAGACCACGCTGATGAACATCCTGGGTTGCCTCGACCGCCCCAGCACCGGCAGCTACCGCTTTGCCGGCCAGGACATCGGCGGGCTGGACAGCGCCCAGCTGGCCGCGCTGCGGCGCGAACGCTTCGGCTTCATCTTCCAGCGGTATCACCTGCTGCCGGAACTGACCGCGCTTGGCAACGTGGAGATCCCGGCCATCTACCGGGGCGAGGCCGCGTCCGACCGCAGGGCGCGGGCGGCGCGACTTCTGGACCGCCTGGGCATGGGCGCAAGGCTGGGCCACCGCCCGGCAGCCCTGTCGGGCGGCCAGCAGCAGCGCGTGTCCATCGCCCGCGCGCTGATGAACGACGCCAGCGTCATCCTGGCCGACGAACCCACCGGCGCGCTGGACAGCCAGAGCGGCGAGGACGTGCTGTCCATCCTGTCCGAACTGAACGCCGACGGGCGCACGATCATCATCGTCACCCACGACCCCAAGGTCGCCGCCCGCGCCCGCCGCATCATCGAGATCAGCGACGGCCGCATCATCGCCGACCGCCAGAATCAACCCGGCACCGTCCCCGTCCGCCGCGACAAGGCGGCCCCCGGCGCATCCGCCCTGCCCGGCTCGGCCTTCTGGGAGGCGCTGCGCATGGCGCTGGTGTCGATGCGCGCCCACAAGCTGCGCAGTTTCCTGACCATGCTGGGTATCATCATCGGTATCGCCTCGGTCGTGTCGGTGGTGGCGCTTGGCGAAGGCTCGCGCCAGCAGGTGCTGGCGAATATTTCCAGTCTGGGGACCAACACGCTGGAGGTCTTTCCGGGCCGCGACTTCGGCGACATGCGGTCGGGCCGGATCAAGACGCTGGTGGCCTCCGACGCCGAGGCGCTGGCCCGCCTGCCATTCGTCGCCGCGGCCACGCCCGGGATGGCGACCGCGGCGACGGTCCGCTTTGGCGGGACCGAGGCCAATGCCCAGATCAGCGGCGTGGGCGGGGATTACTTTGCCGTCACCGGATCGACGATCATCGCGGGCCGCGGCTTTTCCCCCACCGCCATCGCCCGCATGGCGCAAGAAACGGTGATCGACACCAACACCCGCGACAGCCTGTTCGCGGACCGCACGGACAGCGGCGTGGGCCAGGTGATCCATGCGGGCAACGCCCTCTTGCGCGTGGTCGGCGTGGCGGAAATCGCGTCCCGCGGGCCGGGGGGTAGCCAGAGCCTGCGGCTTTATGCGCCCTATACCACCGTGCAGGCGCGCTATCTGGGGACCGGCACACTGTCCAGCCTGACCCTGCGCATCGCCGACGATGCCGACATGGGCGCCGCGCAATCCGCCGTGACCGAATTCCTGACGCAGCGGCACGGCACGCAGGATTTCTTCATCGTCAACACCGACGAGATCCGCCAGACCATCACCAGCACCACCGGCGCGCTGACCCTGCTGGTTTCCGCCATCGCGGTGATCTCGCTTGTGGTGGGGGGCATCGGGGTGATGAACATCATGCTGGTGTCGGTCACGGAACGGGTGTCGGAAATCGGGCTGCGCATGGCGGTGGGCGCGCGGCGCAGCGACATCCTGCAACAGTTCCTGATCGAGGCCGTGCTGGTCTGCATGATCGGCGGCGTGCTGGGCATCGCGGCGGCGTTGGGCTTTGGCCTGCTGTTCGACCGGTTCAGCACCAGCTTTTCCATGATCCAGTCGCCCGGCGCGATGGTCGCGGCGCTGGTCAGTTCCACCCTGATCGGCATCACCTTCGGCTTCCTGCCCGCCCGCAGCGCCTCGCGCCTGGATCCGGTGGCGGCGCTCTCCAAGGGATGAGGGCCGCGCCCGCATGACGCGGCGGAAAACCGGCTGGCCCGACAAGGGCTTCGGAAAAAACCATTTGTGTCGGGCCGGATTGCTGTCGCAATCTGATCCCAGCATGGCGGCACGGAGGAGCGTGCCGTCCGCAACCCGTCTGGGAGGACACATGACCCTATCCAAGTTGATGGCCGGGCTTTTCGCGGCCAGCGTCCTGACCGCGCCTGCCTTCGCCCAAACCTATCCCGAACGCCAGATCACCATGGTCGTGCCCTTTTCCGCGGGCGGGCCGACCGACACCGTGGCCCGCCTGGTCGCCGAACGCATGTCCGCCGACCTGGGCCAGCAGATCGTGATCCAGAACGTGGGCGGCGCGGGCGGCACGCTGGGCGCGGGCCAGGTCGCCAATGCCGAGGCCGACGGATACACGGTGCTGCTGCATCACATCGGCATGGCGACCTCG
Source organism: Paracoccus lichenicola (assembly GCF_009708075.1). GTDB lineage: Bacteria > Pseudomonadota > Alphaproteobacteria > Rhodobacterales > Rhodobacteraceae > Paracoccus > Paracoccus lichenicola. The sequence continues at coordinate 393,019 of NZ_WMBT01000001.1, forward strand.
GACACGCTGTATCGCAACCTGGCCTATGACACGCTGGACGCCTTCGAATACGTGGGCCTTGTCACCGAGGTGCCGATGGTCGTGACCGCGCGGGCCGATTTCGAGCCTGCCGATTTCCCGGCCTTCGTGGAATACGTCAAGGCCAACGCCGATTCGCTGACGCTGGCCAATGCGGGCATCGGCGCGGCCAGCCACCTGTGCGGGATGCTGCTGATGCAGGCGCTGGAGGCGCCGCTGGTCACGGTGCCGTATAAAGGCACCGGCCCCGCGATGACCGACCTGCTGGGCGGCCAGGTGGACATCATGTGCGACCAGACCACCAACACCACCCAGCAGATCAAGGCGGGCACGATCAAGGCCTATGCCGTGACCACGCCCGAACGCCTGCCCTTGTTCCCCGACCTGCCGACGGCGGCCGAATCCGGGTTCGAGGCGATGCAGTTCGGCATCTGGCACGGCATCTATACCCCCAAGGGCACCGCGCCCGAGATCAACCAGCGCCTGTCCCAATCGCTGCAAAAGGCGCTTGCCGACGAAGGCGTGGCGCAGGCCATGGCCGACCTGGGCACCGCGCCCTCCAGCGCCGAGGACGCCACGCCCGAGGCTTTGAAGGCCAAGCTGGAAGCGGAAATCGCCCGCTGGAAGCCGGTGATCGAGGCGGCGGGCGTTTACGCCGACTGATCCAGGCGCCCGCCGCCATTCCGGCGGCGGGCCATGCGGCAAGGGGGGATCATGTCCACGAAACCGAAAGACGGCACCGACATCGCGGCAGGCCTGCTGTTCATGGCCATCGCCGCCTTTTTCGGCTGGCAAGGCCTGGGGCTGGACATGGGAACCTCGACCCGGATGGGACCGGGCTATTTCCCGATGGTCCTGTCAGGCCTGCTGTTCGTCCTGGGCGCGGTGATCCTGTTCAAGGCCTTCGGGCGCGCCGATGACGAACCCTTCGGGCGCATCGCCTGGCGGGGCATCGGGTTCATCCTGCCCGCGCCGATCTTCTTCGGCCTGACGGTGCGCGGCCTGGGGTTTGTCCCCGCACTGTTCGTGACCACGCTGATCGCCACGCAGGCGTCCGTGCGGATGCGCCCGCTGCCCGCGCTGGTGCTGGCCGTGGCGGTGACGATCCTGTCCACGCTGATCTTCTCCTATGGCCTGGGGCTGCCCTTCCGGCGCTTCGGCCCCTGGCTGCCGTTGTAGAGGGGCGCGCATGGACCTGCTTTCCAACCTCGCGCTTGGCTTCGGCGTCGCGTCCTCGTTGCAGAACTTGATGTTCTGCCTGATCGGGGTGCTGCTGGGCACGCTGATCGGCGTGCTGCCCGGCATCGGCGCCACCGCCACCATCGCCATGCTGCTGCCCATCACCTTCCAGCTGGAACCGGTGTCCTCGCTGATCATGCTGGCGGGGATCTATTACGGCGCGCAATACGGCGGATCGACCACGGCGATCCTGATCAACATGCCGGGCGAAAGCAGTTCCGCCGTCACCGCCATCGACGGATACCAGATGGCGCGGCAGGGACGCGCCGGCACGGCGCTGGCTGTCGCGGCGTTGGGGTCGTTCTTCGCGGGCAGCGTGGCGACCTTCCTGGTGGCGATCTTCGCCCCGCCCCTGACCGCCATCGCGCTGAAGTTCGGCGCGGCGGAATATTTCAGCCTGATGGTCATGGGCCTGGTGATGTCGGTGGCCCTGGCGCACGGCTCGGTGCTGAAGGCGCTGGCGATGGTGGTGCTGGGCCTGCTGCTGGGCATGGTCGGCACCGATGTCTATACCGGCGCGCCGCGCTTCACGATGGGCATGACCCAGTTCGCGGACGGGCTGAACTTCGTGGCCGTCGCCGTGGGCGTCTTCGGCATCGCGGAAATCCTGCGTAACCTGGAGGATGAACACGACCGGCAGGTGATGACGAAGAACATCACCCGCCTGTTCCCCTCGCGCGACGAGTTCCGCCAGATGGTCGGCCCCGTGCTGCGCGGCACGGCTGTCGGCTCGGTCCTGGGCATCCTGCCCGGCGGCGGCGCGATCCTGGCGGCCTTCGCCAGCTACACGGTGGAAAAGAAGCTGTCCAAGCACCCCGAGGAGTTCGGCAAGGGCGCGCTGGCCGGTGTCGCGGGGCCTGAATCCGCCAACAACGCGGGCGCGCAGACGAGCTTCATCCCGCTGCTGACGCTGGGGATCCCCGCGAACCCGGTGATGGCGCTGATGATCGGGGCGATGATCATCCAGGGCATCGTGCCGGGGCCGAACGTGGTCAGCGAACAGCCGCAGCTGTTCTGGGGCATCATCGCGTCGATGTGGATCGGCAACCTGATGCTGGTGGTGCTGAACCTGCCCCTGATCGGGCTGTGGGTGAAGCTGCTGACCGTGCCTTACTTCGTGCTGTTCCCGATCATCATGGCGATGTGTTCGATCGGGGTCTATTCGGTCAACTCGAACCCTTACGACCTGTTCGCCGTCGCCTTCTTCGGCCTGCTCGGCTACGTCATGTCCAAGCTGCGCTGCGAACCCGCGCCCTTGCTGCTGGGCTTCGTCCTGGGTCCGCTGCTGGAGGAGAACCTGCGCCGGGCCATGATCCTGTCGCGCGGCGATCCCACCACCTTCGTCACCCGCCCCATCAGCGCGGGCCTGCTGGTCCTGTCGCTGGCCGTCCTGGTGCTGGTCTTCCTGCCCCAGATCCGCAAGCGCCGGGACGAGGTCTTCACCGAAAGCGACGCCTGAACCATGAAAGGATTGCCCATGATCACCCGCCGCATCCTGCTGGGAACCGCCCTGGCCCTTAGCCTGGCCGGGACCGCCGCCGCCGAATACCCCGACCGTTCCATCACCCTGGTGATCCCCTTCGCCGCCGGCGGGTCCACCGATGTGGTGGGCCGCATCGTCGCGGAACGCATGTCCCAGGAACTGGGCCAACAGGTCGTCGTCCAGAACGTCGGCGGCGCGGGCGGCAGCTTGGGCGCGCAACAGGTGGCCCAGGCCGAACCCGACGGCTATACGATCCTAATGGGCACGGTCGCCACGCACGCGCTGAACCCGCTGATCCTGAAGCAAAAGCCCTATGACCCGGTGGCGGATTTCGCACCCGTGTCGCTGCTGGTGCTGGTGCCGAACGTGCTGGCGGTGAACCCGGAACTGCCGGTCAACACCGTGCAGGAGCTGATCGACCTCGCGAAAAAGGAACCGCTGGCCTATGCGTCCTCGGGCAACGGCACCCCGCTGCACCTGTCGGGCGAGCTGTTCAAGGCCATGGCGGGGGTCCAGATCGACCACATCCCCTACAAAGGGTCTGGCCCCGCGCTGACCGATGTTCTGGGCAACCAGGTGCCGATCATCTTCGACAACCTGCCGTCCGCGTCCGGCCACATCAGCAGCGGCAAGCTGCGCGCGCTTGGCGTGACCACGGCGCAGCGCGCGCCCTCCTTCCCCGACGTGCCCGCCATCTCTGAGACCCTGCCGGGATACGAGACCTATTCCTGGAACGCCCTCTTCGCCCCCGCAGGCACCCCGCCCGAGGCCATCGAGGCTCTTGCCGCCGCAGCAAAGGCCACCATGGCCGACCCGGCAGTCGCGGGACGCATGGCCGAGTTCTCCGCCACCATCGTCGCCTCGACGCCTGCGGAACTGGCCGAACACGTCAAGGCCGAGATGGCGAAATGGGAACCGGTCGTGCGGGACGCAAACGTCACCATGGAGTGAACCAGATCGACCCGCAGGGGTTGCTTTCGGCGTGATCCGCGCCAAGGATCGCGCCGGATACAGCCGACGGGGGATGGATGAGCGGACTTCTGGCACTTCTGGACGATGTGGCGTCCATTTCCAAGGTCGCGGCGGCGTCCATCGACGACGTGGCGGGCCAGGCGGTCAAGGCCGGGGCCAAGGCGGCGGGCGCGGTGATCGACGACGCGGCGGTGACGCCCAAATACGTCCACGGGTTCGACGCCAGCCGCGAAATCCCCATCGTCTGGAAGATCGCGCGCGGGTCGCTGTTCAACAAGCTGGTGATCCTGCTGCCGGTCGCGCTGCTGTTGTCGTCCTTCGCGCCCTGGGCCATATCGCCCCTGCTGATGCTGGGGGGCGCCTATCTGTGCTTCGAAGGCGCGGAAAAGGTCGCCCATGCGCTTGGCTATGGCGACAAGCACGACAGCGAGGAACACACCCACCCCGACGGCGACGGCGCGGCGCTGGAAGAAGCGCGCGTGGCGGGCGCGATCAAGACCGACTTCATCCTCTCGGCCGAGATCATGACCATCGCCCTGGCAACCATCCCGGCCTCGGACACGCTGATGATGCGGGCGCTGATCCTGGCGGTGGTCGCGGTGGGCATCACCGCAGCCGTCTATGGCTTTGTCGCCCTGATCGTGAAGGCCGACGATGCGGGCGTGCATCTGGCAAGGCGACAAAACGGCCTGTCCTCGGCCCTGGGGCGGGGCATCGTCAAGGTCATGCCCCGCTTCATGAAGGTCCTGACGGTTGTCGGCACCGCCGCGATGATCTGGGTCGGCGGGCAGATCGTGCTGCACGGGCTGGCGGAACTGGGCTGGTCCGCCCCCTATGACTGGGTCCACCACCAGGCCGAGGCCGCCGCCCACGCCGTCCCGCAGGCCCCCGGCCTGACAGCCTGGGCCGTGACCGCGTTCTTCGACGGCATCTTCGGGCTGGTCCTGGGCCTGATCCTGATCCCGGTGGCCCATTACGTCATCAACCCGCTGCTGCAGGCCACCGTCGCGCCGCTGATGGCACGGCTGCGGGGTGCGTGATGTTCTCATTTTGTTCCTGCTGAACCCGTGCTAACATCAGGCGAGTTTCCAGAACGGGATTCGCCTCATGTGCTTTTTACTCCACTGTTCGCATCACCATCCGATCACCTGCATCGTGCCGCCCTACATGCTGCGCGTGCTGGCCCTGCGGGGCGACGCCAAGACGGCGGAAATGGCGCGGACCCTGCTGAAGCAAACCGAGAAGCTGCGCGACGAACGCGACGAACTGACCCGCGCGGGCCTGCCCCCGGCCCATCCCATCAGCGGCGCCTATGCCGCGACCGCCGTCTCTCCGGCCGAGGGGTTGTGCTGCCCCGACCGCCGCATCCATGACGGCCAGTTCCGCGCCGCCCTGCCCGGCAAGCTGGTCCGGTCCGAAGGCGACGGCCCGACCGGCATCCCGGACGCCGACACCGCCTATGACGCGGCGGGCCAGGTCTTTTCGCTGTTCGCCGAGGAATACGGCCGCAACTCGCTGGATGGCGAGGGGATGCCGCTGGTAGCCACCGTCCACCACCGCCGCGATTACAACAACGCCTTCTGGAACGGCACGCAGATGGCCTATGGCACGGGCGACGGCAAGGTGTTCCGCACCTTCCTGGAACTGTCGGTCATCGGGCACGAGATGGCCCATGGCGTCATCCAGCATTCCGGCGGGCTGATCTATGAAAACCAGTCGGGCGCGCTGAACGAAAGCATTGCCGACGTGTTCGGTTCGCTGGCCCTGCAGCGCGCCCTGGGGCAAGAGGTGCATCAGGCCGACTGGCTGGTGGGCCGCGGCATCCTGGGTCCCGGGATCAACGGCGCGGCGCTGCGCAGCATGAAGGCGCCGGGCACCGCCTATTCCGACGACCTGCTGGGCCAGGATCCGCAGCCCTGGCACATGGACCACTTCGTGGCGACCAGCGACGACAACGGCGGGGTGCATATCAACTCGGGGATCCCGAACCACGCCTTTTACCTGTTCTGCGCCTATCTGGGCGGCCGCGCGTGGGAACTGCCGGGCCGGGTCTGGTACCGCGCGCTGCAAACGCTGAACAACCCGATGGCCAGCTTTTCGGACTGGGCGGACCAGACGATGGATGCCGCCATCGAGCTGACCAGCCGGGGCAGCATCGAGACCGTGATGCTGCGCCGCGCCTGGAAGCTTGTCGGAATCGCGATCTAGGCCTAGATTTCCCCCATCACCGGGGGATCGTCGCCATGATCATCGAAATCGCGGCGCAGGGCGGCTTTGGCGGCATCACGGCCGCCAGCCTGCGCAAGACCATCGACGTGTCCGACCAGCCCGAACGGATGCGCCAGGATCTGTGCGACGCGTTCGAGCCGGACCAGCTTGCCCGCCTTGCAAGCCGGCCCTGCACCAATTGCGCCGACCGGATGACCTATCGCATCACCGTGACCGAAGACCGCGGGACCCACAGCTTCACCCTGCGCGAGGCGCAGATCCCGCCCGAAATGCTGGATCTGATCGACCAGATGTAGAAAGCGCGACCAAGGCCGCGCCCCTTCACCTTTGCACGAATATCCCACGGGCTTCCGAGCGCCCGGAAAAAGGTCCAGTGGACCTTTTTCAGCGAGGAAGGGGCCGGCAGGCCCAAGCGGGGGTGTGAAACCCCCGGCGGCGTCAGCCGTCAGTGATGCGCCTCGCCCTTGTGGCGGCGGTTCCACATGATCGAGTTGACGAACGCCGCGCCGATGAACACCGCGCCCAGCAGGCCGGTCACGACCTCGGGCAGGTGCCACATGGTCTGGCCGAACATGATGATCGACAGGATCAGGATCGACCAGAAAGCGCCGTGTTCCAGATACCGGAACTCGGCCAGGGTGCCGCGTTCGACCAGCATCACGGTCATGGACCGCACGTACATGGCGCCGATCCCCAGGCCGATGGCGATCAGGAACAGGTTCTGCGTCAGCGCGAAGGCCCCGATCACGCCGTCGAAGCTGAAGGAGGCGTCCAGCACCTCCAGATACAAAAACCCGCCCAAGCCCACCTGCGCGGTGCCGCGCAGGGCGTCCTGCGACTGGCCCCAGCGGTCCAGGATGTGACCCAGGGCGTCCACGGCCAGAAAGGTCACGATGCCCCACATGGCGCTGTACATGAACAATTGCTCGTCGCGCACGGGCAGCAGCCAGACGAACAGCAGGATGATGACCAGCACGAAGCCCACCTCCATCCCGCGCACCGATCCGGCACGGCGCAGGGCGCGTTCGATCTTGCCGATCCAGTCCACGTCCTTGGACTGGTCGAAGAAGAAGCTCAGCGCGACCAGCATCAGGAAGGCGCCGCCGAAGGCCGCGATGGGCAGGTGCGCTTCCTTGATCAGTTCCGAATAGGCCTTGGGATCTTCCGCCGCCAGCCGGATCGCGGCAATGGGACCGATATGGGCGGCGACCACCACGATCAGCAGCGGGAACACGATCCGCATCCCGAAGACGGCGATCAGGATCCCCCAGGTCAGGAAGCGACGCTGCCAGGCGGGCGTCATTTCCTTCAGCTTGTTGGCGTTGACGATGGCGTTGTCGAAGGACAGCGAGATTTCCAGGATCGCCAGCACCACCGCGATCATGAAAAAGGATATGACGCCGGTCATGTTTCCAGTGAACCGATAGCCCAGCCATGCCGCCAGGGCGATGCCCACAACAGTGACGATCAGCGGCCAGCGCAAATAGGACAGGGACGAGCGCATGATTTTCCTCCTGTTCGGTGTCGCCCCAATAGGCGGATGGTCCCAAGCCGACAAGGGCCTTTGCGCCTTTTCGGCTGGCGAGGGGGCGGGCCTTCCCAGGGCCGGGTCCAGGCGTTGTCCTCGGCCATCGGTCCCGTGCCCGCAAGACGGGCCACCGCTGGATCATGGGGGAATGGGCCGGCACGCCAGGATCCGCATCCTGCCCCGGAGGACAGGGCCATCGATGGGCAGGAGAAGGGGACACCCGGGTCAGCGCATCAACCCCGGCTGTGGCGGCCTCACCCGAAGCGGCGTGATGGGGCATGAACAACCCCCCGTCGGGCGGAAATCGCTGGTCTCCAAAGGGGGGAGGGCCATGGCCGACTGGCATCCCCTCCATCCGACCCACCTTCGACGCCAGGTCAAACCTGTCGTCGGGTCCGCACGGACGGATGCTCAACCAAGCATTTGAGGAAGGTCGCTGACTTCATGGGGATCAGTCATCATCTTGCCCGCGAGCGTAGCGGAATGAGCAAGATCTATGGCTCCGGCGGTAGGGATCGAACCTACGACCAATTGATTAACAGTCAACTGCTCTACCGCTGAGCTACGCCGGAACACGGGGGCCGTATAGCAATGCCATCCGGGGGCGTCCAGAGGGAAGCATGACGTTTTTTCACAAAATCAGGAATTCCGCGCCACCGTGCAATTCGCCCACCGGCGCCACGGCGCCAAGGTCGGCCAAGGCCAGCAGATGCGCCAGGACGTTGCGGGTGGCGGCGGGCAGCAGGACGGGCGGCACGTCATAAAGGCGCCGGGCCAGGGTGGCCGCGTCCGCCGGACCATCCCGCAGGGCGGCAAGGATCTGGGCGGTGCGTTCGCGGCGGTGGGCGGCCAGTTCCGCCAGGCGTCGCAGCGGATCCTCGATCGGGTCTCCATGCGCGGGCAGCAGGCCGACGGGCGCGATCTGCGCAAGACGGTCCAGCGTGCGCAGGTAATCCGCCAGGTCGCCGTCGGGGGGCGAGATGATCGTCGAGGACCAGCCCATCACCACGTCGCCGCAGAAGATCCGCTCGCCCCATTGAAAGCTCAGATGGCCGCCGGAATGGCCGGGCGTGTGCAGCGCGGTCAGGCGCCAGTCCGAAGCCTCGATCACGTCGCCGTCGCGCAGGGTCATGTCGGGGGCGAAGGCCAGGTCCAGCCCCTCGCCCCCGCCGGTGGCGCCGCCGGCAAGGCGCTGCATCAGGGGCGAGCGGCCCGCCAGCGCATCGCCGAAGGCCAGCACCGGCGCGCCGGTCGCCCGGGCCAGCGCCTGCACGCCGGCGCTGTGGTCGCGATGCGCGTGGGTGACCAGGATGTGGCTGATCCGCCCCTGCCCTGCCCGGATGATCGCATCCAGGTGGCCGGGATCGTCCGGACCGGGGTCGATCACCGCCACCTGGTCACGGCCCAGCAGGAAGGTGTTGGTCCCCGGTCCCGTCAAGGGCGACGGGTTGGGGGCAAGGATCCGCAGCAGGTCTTTCGTCTGTCCGTCCATGCCGCTAGCCTTAGCACGACTGACAGGGGTTTCCATGGCGAACCACACGGAAGGCTGGCTCAAGGGCTTTTTCCCGCGCGGGCTTTACGGCCGCGCGGCGCTGATCCTGTTCTTGCCCACCGTCGTGGTGACGCTGGTCGTCAGCGTCATGTTCCTGCAACGCCATTTCGAGGGCGTGACCCGGCAGATGACCACCAGCATGGCGCGCGAACTGGCCTTTGTCGCCGCCCGGATCGACCGCGCCGGCGGGCAGCGCGACGCGGGCCGGGAAATCGCCGTCCCCCTTGGCATCGCCATCGGCGCCCCCGAAACCGAGGCCGGGGGCGACCAGCGGCTGTTCTATGACTTTTCCGGCCGCGTGGTGATCGAGGAACTGCGGACCCATCTTCCCGCCATCCGCGCCATCGACCTGGCGCGCGACGACAAGCGGGTGATCGTGACCATCGACGGCGCCGCCGGGCCTTACATGCTGTCCTTCGACCGCCGCCGGGTCAGCGCGTCCAACCCGCATCAGCTGCTGGTGCTGATGGTCTTCACCTCGCTGCTGATGACGGGGATCGCGACGGTGTTCCTGCGTAACCAGCTGCGCCCGATCCGGCGGCTGGCCGAGGCCGCCGAGGACTATGGCAAGGGCCGGATCGTGCCCTATCGCCCCTCGGGCGCGTCCGAGGTGCGCAGCGCGGGCGCGGCCTTCCTGGACATGCGCAACCGGCTGGAACGCCAGAACGAACAGCGCAAGATGATGCTGTCGGGGATCAGCCACGACCTGCGCACACCGTTGACGCGCCTGAGGCTGGGCCTGTCGATGATGTCGCCCGACCTGCCCCCCGAGGACGACGACCTGCGCGCGATGGAGGCCGACATCGCCGAGATGAACCGCATGGTCGATGCCTTCCTGGACTATGCCCGGGACGAGGCGCAGGACAGCGCGCCGGAACCGACGCCGGTGTCGGATTTCGTGGACAGCGTGGTGGCCGATGCGCGGCGCGCCGGCCAGCAGGTGGTGCTGCGGGGGCTGGAGGGCGACCCCCAGGGCCGGGCGACCTTCCGCCGCGACATGCTGCGCCGGGCGCTGGAAAACCTGCTGGGCAATGCCGCTCGCCATGGCACCCGCGCCGAACTGGACGCGACCCTGGGTCCGCGCAGCCTGCGCATCGGGATCGAGGACGACGGCCCCGGCATTCCTGACGACGCGATGGAGGCCGCGATGCGCCCCTTCACCCGGCTGGATTCCTCGCGCAACCGCAACGGCGGCGGGGGTGCGGGGTTGGGGCTGGCCATCGCGGCGGACGTGGCGCGCGCCCATGGCGGGCAATTGCGGCTTGGCCGGGGGCAGCGGCTTGGCGGACTGCGGGCGGAAATCGTCATCCCGCGATGACGATCCGGTGTGGCCGGCCCGCGCGCGCAGGAAATGGATGGTATTCTCTGCGTCATATTGAACGCGGCACCCTACAGCCCTAGATTGACGAAACGCAGGGGCCGTGTGTCGCCATGACGGGGCCACGGCTTCGGGCAGAAAGGAACGCATAATGAACGAATTCGCTGCTTCGACCTATCCGGTGCTGCCTTTGCGCGACATCGTGGTCTTTCCCCACATGATCGTTCCGCTGTTCGTGGGTCGCGAAAAATCGGTCCGCGCGCTGGAAGCGGTGATGGAATCGGACAGCCCGATCCTGCTGGCCGCGCAAAAGGACGCCTCGGTCGATGAACCCACCGAAGACGGCATCTACCGCGCGGGCGTGCTGGCCAACGTGCTGCAACTGCTGAAGCTGCCCGACGGCACCGTCAAGGTGCTGGTCGAAGGGCGCGAGCGCGTGCAGATCACCGGCTTCGTCCCGAACGAGGATCATTTCGAGGCGACCGCTATCGTGCTGGCCGAAACGCCGGGCGAGGCCGCCGCCGTGACCGCCCTTGTCCGCACCGTGGCCGAGGAGTTCGAGCGTTACGTCAAGGTCCGCAAGAACATCCCCGAGGAGGTCGTGACCGCCGTGGCCGAGGCGAAGGAACCCGGCAAGCTGGCCGACCTTGTCGCCGGGCACATGGGCATCGCACTGGACCGCAAGCAGGATCTGCTGGACACGCTGGACGTGGCCGACCGGCTGGAAAAGGTCTATGCCGCAATGCAGGGCGAAATGTCCGTCCTGCAGGTCGAGAAGAAGATCAAGTCCCGCGTCAAGACCCAGATGGAAAAGACGCAGCGCGAGTACTACCTGAATGAGCAGATGAAGGCCATTCAGAAGGAGCTGGGCGACGGCGAGGACGGCCAGAACGAGATCGCCGAGCTTGAGGAAAAGATCGCCCGGACCAAGTTCAGCAAGGAAGCCCGTGAAAAGGCCGAGGCCGAGCTGAAGAAGCTGAAGTCGATGTCCCCCATGTCGGCCGAGGCGACGGTGTCGCGCAATTACCTCGACTGGCTGCTGGCCCTGCCCTGGGGCGTCAAGTCTCGCACCCGCAAGGATCTGGTCGCCGCCGAAAAGGTGCTGGACGCCGACCACTATGGCCTGGAAAAGGTCAAGGAACGCATCGTCGAATACCTGGCCGTGCAGACCCGCAGCCAGAAGCTGAAAGGCCCGATCCTGTGCCTCGTCGGCCCTCCGGGCGTCGGCAAGACCTCGCTTGGGCGCAGCGTGGCCAAGGCCACGGGGCGCGAATTCATCCGCATCTCGCTGGGCGGCGTGCGTGACGAATCCGAGATCCGCGGCCACCGGCGGACCTATATCGGGTCCATGCCGGGCAAGATCATCCAGGCCCTGAAAAAGGCTAAGACCACCAACCCGCTGATCCTGCTGGACGAGATCGACAAGATGGGCCAGGACTTCCGGGGCGATCCGGCGAGTGCCATGCTGGAGGTGCTGGATCCCGAACAGAACGCGACCTTCGTGGACCACTATCTGGAAGTGGAATATGACCTGTCGAACGTGATGTTCGTGACCACGGCCAACAGCTACAACATGCCGGGGCCGCTGCTCGACCGGATGGAGATCATCAGCCTGTCCGGCTATACCGAGGACGAAAAGCGCGAGATCGCGCGCCAGCACCTGCTGCCCAAGCAGATCGCGGCGAACGGATTGCGCAAGGGCGAGTTCGAGGTGACGGATGACGCGCTGACCCACGTGATCCGCTATTACACACGGGAAGCTGGGGTCCGTTCGCTGGAGCGCGAGATCGCCAAGCTGGCCCGCAAGGCCGTGACCGAGATCCTCAAGGGTCAGGTCAAGTCCGTGACGGTCGATGCCGCCAAGGCCGAGGAATACCTGGGCGTGCGCCGCCACCGCTATGGCCTGGCCGAGAAAGAGGATCAGGTCGGCGTGGTGACGGGCCTGGCCTGGACTTCGGTCGGGGGCGATCTGCTGCAGATCGAGGCGCTGCGCCTGCCGGGCAAGGGCCGGATGAAGACGACCGGGAAACTGGGCGACGTGATGAAGGAATCGATCGACGCGGCCTCCAGCTTCGTGCGCTCGATCTCGCCGGAAATCGGGGTGAAGCCCCCGGAATTCGACAAGCGCGACATCCACGTCCATGTGCCGGAGGGCGCGACGCCCAAGGACGGCCCGTCGGCAGGCGTCGCCATGGTGACTTCGGTCGTGTCGGTGATGACCGGCATCCCGGTGCGCAAGGATGTCGCCATGACCGGCGAGGTGACGCTGCGCGGCAACGTGCTGGCCATCGGCGGCTTAAAGGAAAAGCTGCTGGCGGCGCTGCGCGGGGGCATCAAGACGGTGATGATCCCGGCCGACAACGAAAAGGATCTGGCCGAGATCCCCGACAACGTGAAGACCGGCCTGACCATCATCCCGGTCAGCAATGTCCGCGAGGTCCTCAAGCACGCCCTGGTGCGGATGCCCGAACCGGTGGAATGGGACGAGGCCGCCGAGGAGGCGGCCGAAGCCGCCCGCGCCGCCTCCTCGCGGGAAGAACGATCCGCCGGAAGCGCGGTCGCTCATTGAGGATCAAAAGGGCCGGTTCCGCCGGCCCTTTTCTTTTGGCCAAGGCACCACGCGCGAAGATCGGCAAGGCCGGGAAAACCGGACCCGCACCGTCATCGGGCAGGTCATCGTTTCGATGATGTAAGGAATTCTTGGTGGAGCCAAGGGGAGTCGAACCCCTGACCTCTTGAATGCCATTCAAGCGCTCTACCAACTGAGCTATGGCCCCACCGGAGGTCTGCTTCGTCTTTCAACGTCGCGTGCGGGGTCTATAGGGTGGCGCGCGGCGGGCTGCAAGCGGAAAATGTCCTGCCTGCAGGAAGTTTGTGATGTCGCAGGGAGACATCGAAAAACATGGGAAAATACCGATCCGCTTCGGAATGCAGCGCTGATCAGGAATGACGAGACCGCGGAAATGGTGGGCGGTGAGGGACTGCCCACCAACCAGTCAAGCCGTTGATATTGCGTTCGCTGCCATGTGCGCGGGTTGCGTTGTGTCGCACCTGTGTGTCGCACCTGTGGCTGTGGTGAGCAAGTGCCTGCGATTTTCATAGAGTTCGCAGCTTCCTATTGTCGTGCTGGGTAGCGTTGCTGCATCGTTACCAAGATACTACGTAAAGGCTTGCGAACGATGAACAAAATGTGCGTGTTTTTGATGCTATTGGTTGCTGGTGCCCCCCTGACGGTATCAGCGCAGTCAGGAAAGCTGTATGCGGACATGATCCGTCAGAGCGACATAGATCATCAGATTGACTGTGCTGCGACAATCCTAGCATTGGGTGGTGACGATGAACTTGCTTCACTAGTCGCCGTGGACTTTGTTACGCGGGCTGCACCTACCATCGACGCCAAGCATGATCGGCATGACATTGCTCTATCTACACAGATTGCAATGGACCTTGCTATCGCACGGTCAACGGTCCTCCGCATGGGATTTGGTCTAGAAGATCACAAGCAGGCGGCGATTAAACGCCAAGCGGAGTGCGTCCTATCCCGATTGGATGAGGGCAACTAGGCCATAAAAATCCGACACATTTTTTCGTGGGGGCATCTATCTCCACTGCGCCGCTGCACTTCCCCCATGGCCCCCACTTGCCAGGATCAGCACCAGCAGGGCAGCGCCGGATGCAAGCCACCCTGCCCTAGCCTGATCCGTTGCCAGGACGCTACGTTAGGCAGACAGGTTAACCCGACCATGCCAACACATCATCTATAACAACCACAACCTACGTTGACATTTGAAATGAGCCTGTGCTAAGGCTGCCGCATGGGCCGATTGTGCCCGCCAGCAGGGGCAGCAGCATGAAGCGGTATGTGATTTACAAGCGCGTCAGCACAGTCAGCCAAGGTGAAAGCGGGCTAGGACTGGATGCACAGGACCGGGACATCCGCCTGTTCCTTGATACCTACAGCGATACGCCCTACGAAGTGATAGCGGAGTGCGTTGACGTGCTGTCCGGCAAGACCGCAGATCGCCCACAGTTACAAGAGGCGCTAGCACTAGTCCGCAGCACAGGGGCGGAACTGCTTGTCGCCAAGCTGGACCGCCTGTCCCGCAAGGTATCGTTCATCGCCACGCTGATGGATGATCCGAAGATGCGGCTGCGGGTTGCTTCCATGCCCCATGCCGACAAGTTCCAGCTTCACATATACGCGGCACTTGCTGAACAAGAACGCGAGTTCATCAGCCTGCGGACCACGGCAGCACTGGCCGAGGCGAAAGCACGGGGCGTTAAGCTGGGCGGACTGCGGGACAAGACCATGCAGCGCAACGCGGCTATACAAGCGAACGCCGCAGCTAGGGCGCAGAAGGTGGCAGGCATAGTGATACCACTGCGAGAGGCAGGAAAGCCGCTGCAAGAAATAGCGGACCATCTGAACAGCGCCGGGGTACCGACCGCGCGCGGCGGATCATGGCAGCCTTCACAGGTGAAGCGCGTCCTTGATCGGCTGGGGGCATGATGCCTGACGACATTCTCCGCCAGTTTGGCATTGACCCTGCCAGCTTGGAACCGCAGGGGGACTATTCCTGGGCGTTTGATCCATGGTTGGAAACGGATAACCCCGGCATTCAGGCCATTGCGCGCAATCTGGCAGCACCCGCCATGCAGCTTTGGACCGGCAGCAGGCAGCGGATACGCAAGGACGTGCAGAGTAACGTAGCAAGTTGCCTGCAAGTGATCCTGCTGAACCTAGTACGTGCAGCAAAGCATGACGCCCGGCTGTCAGTTGGTATCGGCACGGGACATGATGCGCTGAATAGTGCAGCGCGCTATCGGCCCGAGTTCATGACAGAGCGGGCGTTCACGGATGCCAGAGACAAGTTGCTTGAGACAGGAACCATTATAGAGACGGCAGCCGCATTTAACCACGCTGGCGGCAGTCAGGTTGCCCGGTACCGGCTAACGGAAACCGCACTGTTAGAGTTAACCCCGCATCCTAAGAGAGAAGAAGCCGAACGTGCAGGCGAGTTCCGTGTATCCGATGCCCGCGAGACAGTCAGGCTCAAGGACAAGGGCACTGCCAATCGCAGGGCAAGGCTTTGCCCTTACAAGGACACAGCAAAGATGCAGCGGATGCGAGATAACCTGGCACGGATCAACGCTGTTCTTTCCATCGCGCACATCACCACTGTCCAGGCGATCTCGATTGACGGTGATTACGACCCAGACCGCCCAGACGATTACAGCCTGATCGAACAGGGCCAGACGCTCTACCGCGTTTTCAACTATGGGTCATTTGATTTAGGCGGGCGCTTTTATGGCGGATGGTGGCAGTATGTCCGCAAACGCATTCGGCCCGGCATTCTAATCAATGGGCATCGAACAATTGAAGCGGATTACTCCGGCCTGCATCCCGCCATCTTGTTTGCTGAACGCAAGATAGACATTCCAGCCGATCCTTATTCAGCCGTCACTGATCTATCCAATGGGAAAGACCGGGACTGGCGGAAGGCAGTGAAGCGGACATTCAATGCAATGCTGAATGCAGACCGGGGGACGCAAGAACCGCGCGACTTTGACCTGTCACCCTATGGGATCAGCAAGCCCGAGTTTCAGCAGATGATCCGGGATGCCTTCCCTGATCTGCAAGACGCATTCGGCTCGGGAACAGGGCGAAGGCTCCAGCGCATCGACAGCGATCTCATGGAAGCGATCCTGCTGCACTTCGCTGACCAAGGCATCCCGGCACTGCCCATCCATGACAGCGTGATTATCCAAGAGGATCGGCGGGACGAACTGCTTGATGTCATGCAGGCAGTGTTCAGGCAACGATACGGCCAGACCCCGCCGGTTCGAGTTGAGTAAGAACCACCACTACGCCCACCCATTACCATACCGGGGACGTTAAGGATTTGGCCGGATGCCCCCCCTGCTAGATCATAGGATTTGCTGGCCCAACAGGGCCGCAAGCGCCTGTCTGTGACCCAATGTGGCGGGCTGACGGCACATCCTTAGCCGGGGCAATCTATCTTCTTTGCCAGCGCCAATCAGACCGGCATCCTGCGCCCGGATCAACCCGGCCTGTCTGCGGCTGATCTGTCGTCTTTGGCTGCTGACTGCGCCGACACAGCACCGATCCCTTAACGTCCCCGGTATGGTATATGGTAGAGGGATGGTGGGGGGGGCTGCTTGCTCCAGCCCCACCCTGCCCCGATAAGTGTTCATCCTGGGCGTCACCATAACGGTACTTCCTATGCGCCACCCCAGCATTCCAGATCAGCCATGCAAAAATATTTAGGTTAGCCAAGATAAGGGTTAACGCACCCGGTTAGCCATTAGCCAAGCATCAGCAAATAAAGGTACAATCCCGCATTTCAATCCCAACGAATTAACGGGATTGCACCCCTGAATTGGATTGCAAGGCAGCAGTTAACCGCATTTTGTCTATTGTGCAGACCAAATCACTTAGCTATCACCATTCCAACAGCCAAAGACGGCTGCAAGAAACATCAATTCAGCAGCAATAGGTAGTTCAATGTCAGTTGTTGAAATGAAACCTGCTGCGCCAATAAGCATAGATCACTTGCGCAGTAACTTGCCCACCTATTCCCCGGCATATCCGACTGCGCTGACACGTAAAGGACTTCTGCCGGGGGAAGTCAGGGAAGTTCTGCAAGGGCTTCCCTATTCCCTTGCCCGCTGCATCCGGCAGTATCAGTTGCATGGTGAACCACCCCGGCGCACATCCGCTGCACGATTGGCTGAACTCCAGGCAGAAGCAAACAGGCTTGCTGGCTGCCTCGGATGGATCGACGTGCGGAAGCTGGATGCGCATGAGTTGCACTGCATCGTTCAGACATGCAGCAGCCCAGCAGCCGGGCGGATGGTTCTGCATCTGGTGCTGTCCCATGCAGCGCGGCAAGGGGTTATTCCACGCCAGCGGCTCCGGGCCTGCATCCCCGCCCGATCCAAGACGCGCGCCAACAGCGCACCCGACCGGCAATGGTCCGAGCAAGACTGGCAGACCTTCCGGCACGAACACCCCAAAGGCACAGTTGAGAGGGTCGCGGCTGTCCTGATGGTTCACTTAGGAACAAGCTGGCAGGAACTCTGCCAAATGCCCGGCGACGAACTCATGGCCCGTATCGAGAACCAGCCACACCCGGAATTGCGGGGCGATGTGGGCGGGCTGGACTTTTCAGCCGGGATGCAGTTCTGGGACATGCGGGCAGGCTGGCGCATCCCGAACCCGCGCCTGCATGATGCCGTCTGGTTCGGCTCAATCGAATGCAGCCTGTGGTTCTTTCATCAGCGTGTCCTGCGGCAGTTATTCTATCGCCGTGCGGCTGACTGCGGGCTGGCCCTTCTACAGCGCCGCGCTGCTGCGCCTGTGGTGCCCATAAGGCATCCCGCCGCTATCCACCTACCGCAAAGCGTCAGGGCCGCTGTATGGCCCGCACAGGATCTTCCAGAGGCATCGTGATATGAAACAGCATTGGAACGGCAAACCCAACCCGGCAACCGCAGCCCCCGACCTGACTGAAACCGAGACTGCGCTAGAACGGATGGGCTTTCCCCTGACTACCGACAGGCTCCCTGCCCTCACTGACGCCGAAGTCATGCAGGTTGTCGCAGCGGCCTTTGCCGAACCATCAGACCATGCCGGGCAATCGGGCGACGCGCACTGCGCCAAATGCGGCGGGCAGATCGGCGCGGCTGCGCCTGACCCTACCGGCGACCTACTACAAGCCGTTCTCGCCTTAGTCCGCGCTCATGGGCAGGCTGTGGCGGTTCCCGTGCCGCAGCCCCGCCGCCGTGCCAAGGCCAGCCCAAAGTGGATCGCGGACACCCTGCGGCTAATTCAGGAACGGGGCCTGACGCCGACCGGGATCGTGCATCGGCCAGACGGGTCAACCGTGATCGAGATCGGCAACCCGCCTGCCCCCGAGAAGCGCAAGCCGAAGGGATGGGACATCTGATCGCAGGCCGCGACGATACCTGGACATGCAGGCGACCAGCGCCGACCCCTAGAACTCGAACCTGTCGATTGCCGCCTTGAGTTGCGCAGGCCGGAAGCCATCTTTCAGATACGTGCCCGTGGACACGCCCTGTTGTTCATGTCCGATGATGGCTTTGATCTGCGCTTCCGGCACATCCGCCTGATACAGTCTGGTGTTCATGGTATGTCGGAAGCTGTGGAACACTAGGGTCTTAGACTTCATGCCTAGCTTTGGCAGCAGCGTATTGTTGAACCAGCGCCCGATTGCCCGGCCATAGCCGTTCTTGGGGCAGAAGGACAGTGCAGGGAATAGCCGCTCCTGCCTTGCGTCGCGCTGGGCTTCCACGAAGTCGAGGAACCCTGTCGCGATCAGACGGTCATGCAGCGGCACCCGGCGATCAGCGGCGGCAGTTTTGAGCCGCTTCCGGTTCCCCTCGCCAACATCTGACACGTCGATAACCCATACCCCGTCAACCTGCTTGATGTCGGCAGTCTCAAGCTGGGCGATCTCATTCAACCGCATACCCGTGAACATGCCGACCAAGCTGCCCCACTTAGCGGCATCCGTCTTGACCAAGTTCATGGGGTTGTCGATCAGATGCTCATACAGCCGGGCTAGCTGCGCATCGGTGAACGGGTCGCGTTGATCGGCCTTGGCCCGCTGCACCTTGACCTGCATCCCCGCGAAGTGATTGGCGTCTGCATGGCCGTTCCTGACAGCCCAGCCCATGAAGGTTTCCATATTGCTTAGATAGCTGTTCAGGGTCTTGGCTGCGATCTTGGGAACACCGGGCAAGTCTAGCACTTCACTTAGCGGCTTCCCTCTTGTGATGCGGTTCTTCTGACGGTTAGCGGGATACTGCATAAGCACCTGCTTGGCCTGCTGCGCGTCGGCCTTGGTGATTGCCGCCACGGTCTTGTCGCCTGTAATCTCTGCCAGCAGGTTCAAGGCCGCGCGCTTGTCGGCATCCGTCTTAACCGCGACCCCGCCCGAACGTGCCACTTCGGCGAAGTACTGATCCACAACTTCCTGATAGCTTATCTGGGTTTGACCGCTGGCAGCATCATCGTCGGCAGTGCCAGCACCCGCCGCATTGCCGGGCGGCATATCCAAATCGAACCGTTCCAGTGCATCGACATGCCCCAGCGCCGCCTTGGCGAAGGCATGATGTCCTTTCCGCAATGCATCCAGCAGCCAAGCCCGATGCTGGGCAGATAGATCGGCAGCCGGAATGCCGCGCTGGGCGCAGAACGCTTGCACAAGGCCATCTGGCCCTTCGGGATGGATCAAGCCTGCCCAAGTATCCAGATCGCTGTCAGCAAGGCCCTGTGTCGTTTCCAGCGCCGCATAGCGGACGGGACCAAGTGGCCCGCTGTCGTCCACACCGTCCTTGAACCGATCCAGCATTCCCCGGAAGTGATCCAGCACATGCTGTCTGATGTCTACGTATTTCATGGCTTGGGCACATGCCGCTTCAATCCTAGATTGTCCAGCCAGCACCAGCGCACGAGACAGCCGCTGCGCCGTGGCCGGGCACCTTGTCCGCAGCGAAAGGCGCACATGGCTGCGCTTCCGGGAAGGGTGAAGGCGCTGCGGGATCGGCCAGCGGAAGTAAAAGACCCCATGTCGGGACCGGCTCAAATAGGCGGCAAGGCGCATCCTGTGGCTCACTGTGGTGGCGCACTAGCAGGGAAGCAGCATCTACGGCTTTGATGTTCATGGAAATGGTGGGCGGTGAGGGACTCGAACCCCCGACATCCTCGGTGTAAACGAGGCGCTCTACCAACTGAGCTAACCGCCCGCCGGGTTGCCTTCTAGCGTCCGCCGCAGGCCTTGGCCAGTGCCGATTTGGGCGGCTAGCCGATGATGCCCGATCCCGCGAACAGCGCCGGCAGATCGACCGTGTCGCGCTTGTTCAGGGCATCGGCATGATCGCGCAGGAAGGTGTCGGCGGCGGTCTGGCCGGCCAGCTTCATCCGCGCCAGCAGGCCCGGCGCGGGCGTCAGCTTGGACCGGGCGTTCAGGTCGTTCATCAGCACGTCGTCCAGGATCATGTGGACCAGCGGGTTCTTCATCGCCCGGTTCTGCAAGCGGTCCTCGGCAAACAGCCGCTTGACGAAGTTGATGGCGCGCAGGTCGGACATGAGCGACGCGTTGAAGCTGACCTCGTTCACGCGGTCCGCGATCTCGACCGGGGTGCGGGGGATGCCGTCGCGCAGCAGCGGGTTGATGTTCACGATCACGATGTCGCGCGGCAGCCGCTGGTCATACAGCGGGAACATCGCCGGATTGCCGGTGAAGCCGCCGTCCCAGAAAGCCTCCATCTGCCCGGTGTCGGGATCGGGGATCTCGACCGCGCGGAACAGGTTGGGCAGGCAGGCCGAGGCCATTACCGCGTCCGGCGTGGCGGCCGCATTGGTGAAGACCCGGATGCGGCCCGTGCGCACATTCGTGGCCGCCACGAACAGCTGCGGCCCGCGCGTGTTGCTGAAGTCGGGATAGGGCAGTTCGCGCAGCACCGAGCCAAGCGGATTGACGTAGAACGGGCCGTAATCATAGGGGCTGAAGATCCGCGTCAGGTTGTCCAGCCAGGCGGCGGGCGAGAACAGTTCGGCCAGGCGCTCCATTCCCCGGGGCGTCGGCACCAGCGAATGCATCCAGCGCACGACCCGGTTGTCGCTGATCTGCCCGACCTGTGCCCACAGGTAATCGAGGTTCTGGCGCGCGGCCCGGCGTCCCGGCAACCCTTGGTGCCGCGACAGCCCGGCCTTCAGCGCCGCCCCGTTCAAGGCCCCTGCCGAGGTGCCGCTGATGGCATGGATCGTCAGCCAGTCTTCCTCGAGCAGGCGGTCCAGGACGCCCCAGGAAAAGGCCCCATGCGCGCCGCCGCCCTGCAAGGCCAGGTTGATGTGCTTTTCATCCATCGCCGCCCCCGTTTCTGCAGGTGCAGCATAACGGCAAAGCCGGGCGGGTCCAGCGGCGGATCAGTCGGCGGCGTTGGCCTCGGCCCGGGATTTGCCCGCGACATCCAGGGCCAGGGTCGCCGCCATGAAGGCGTCCAGGTCGCCGTCCAGCACGCCCTGGGTGTCGCTGGTTTCCTCGCCCGTGCGCAGGTCCTTGACCATCTGGTAGGGGTGCAGGACATAGGAGCGGATCTGGTTGCCCCAGCCGGCATCGCCCTTGGCGGCGTGCTGGGCGTTGATCTCGGCATTCCGCTTGTCCAGTTCCAACTGGTACAGGCGCGCCTTCAGCGCGGCCATGGCGTTGGCGCGGTTCTGGTGCTGCGATTTTTCCGAGGACGTGACGACGATGTTCGTGGGCAGGTGGGTGATGCGCACGGCCGAGTCGGTGGTGTTGACGTGCTGCCCGCCCGCGCCGGACGACCGGTATGTGTCGATGCGGATGTCGCGGTCGGGGATGTCGATCTCGATATTGTCATCCACGACGGGATAGACCCAGACGGAACTGAACGACGTGTGCCGCCGCGCCGCGCTGTCATAGGGCGAGATGCGGACCAGCCGGTGCACGCCCGATTCCGATTTCAGCCAGCCATAGGCGTTGTGCCCGCTGATCTTGTAGGCCGCGCTGCGGATGCCCGCCTCGTCGCCCGAGGTTTCCGACAGCAACTCGACCTCGTAGCCCTTTTTCTCGGCCCAGCGGACATACATGCGCGCCAGCATGGACGCCCAATCGCAGCTTTCCGTGCCGCCCGCGCCCGCGTTGATTTCCAGGAAGGTGTCGTTGCCGTCGGCCTCTCCGTTCAGAAGCGCCTCGAGTTCCTTTTGCGCGGCGAGTTCCGCCAGCGACTTCAGGTTCGCCTCGGCCTCGGCCACCAGGTCGGTGTCGCCCTCCTCCTCGGCCAGGTCGATCATCTCGGCATTGGCCGACAGATCCCCGTCGATGCGGCGATAGGTCTCGATGGCGTCCAGCAGCGCCTGGCGTTCGCGCATCAGCTTTTGCGCGCGGGCGGGGTCTGACCACAGGTCGCCCGCCTCGATCATGGCGTTCATCTCCTCCAGCCGATGGGGCGCGGTCTGCCAATCCATCCGCTGGCCCAGCAGGGTCAGCGACTTGCGGATGGATTCGATGGTGGACTGCGTCTCGGCGCGCATGGGCGGATCCTCAAGGCTGGCGTCAGGTCAGGGGTGATACCGCGCGCGAGGCCGTGGGGCAAGGGCCAGGGCCGGTGCTGCAGCCTGCAGCATCGGGACGACCACCCCGATCAGTAAAGCCCGCCCGAGGACATGGTGCCGAAATCGGTCTGGCGCGGGATGACCTTGCGTTCCCCGGTCGAGGTGGTGATGGCGGTGCCCGACCCGGCGCCCGCGCCCGCCTCCCATGGCAGGATCACATCGCCGTCGCCGAAGCCCGACACGATCCGCGGCGATCCCCAATCGGGGTCGGTGCCGTCGCGGAAATACTCGGCCACGACATTCGGGCCGGACGCGTCGTCCGACAGGCGCTGGCCGGTGGTGCGGTCGATCTTGACCCAATAGCCGCCCGGCGGGACCGCGAATTCCGTGCCGCCGAATTCCGCCACCGCCTTGCGCATGAAGGCGTTGAAGACCGGCACGCACAGCGTCCCGCCATAGGCATTCTCGCCCAGGCTGCGCGGCTGGTCATAGCCCAGGTAACAGCCCGCGACGATGTTGGAGGAATAGCCGATGAACCACACGTCCTTGGCATCATTGGTGGTCCCCGTCTTGCCCGCGATCGGCACCGGCAGGTCCACCCCGCTGCCCGATCCGCGTTCCACCGCCCCTTCCAGCATCGAGGTCAGCTGATAGGCCGTCACCGCGTCCATCACCCGTTCGCGGTTGGTGTCGATCACCGGTCCCTGCCCCGCCGGCAGCGCCTGCTGGCCGCAGGTCTCGCACACGCGCCGGTCGTGACGATAGATCGTGCGCCCGCGCCGGTCCTGCACGCGGTCCACCAGCGTGGGTTCCACGCGTTCGCCCCCATTGGCGAACATCGCATAGGCCGCGACCATCTTGAACAGCGTGGTTTCCTGCGCGCCCAAGGCATTGGCCAGGAAGGGCTTGAGGTCGTCATAGACGCCGAAGCGTTCGGCATATTCGGCCACGCGTTCCATCCCGATGTCCTGGGCGATGCGGATGGTCATCAGGTTCCTGGACATCTCGATGCCGGTGCGCAGGGGCGTTGGGCCGTAATGCTTGCCGCTGGAGTTCTTGGGTTCCCACAGCCCATAGGGCGTGTTGATGCTGATCGGTTCGTCCACGACGATGGTGGCGGGGGTATAGTTGTTGTCCAGCGCGGCGGCATAGACGAAGGGCTTGAAGGACGACCCCGGCTGGCGCTGCGCCTGCGTGGCCCGGTTGAAGACCGAGGATTGGTAGCTGAACCCCCCCTGCATCGCCATCACCCGGCCGGTGTTCACGTCCATGGCCATGAAGCCGCCCTGGATTTCAGGCACCTGGCGCAGGGTCCAGCGGATGAAGCTGCCATCGCCGTCCTGCGTCATCGCGCGGACCAGCACCACGTCGCCCACGGCCAGCAGATCGCCCGCCACGCGCGCGCGGGGGCCAAGCCTGCCGTCGGGACCGCGCTTCCTCGCCCATTGCACGTCGGCGGCGGGGATCCAGTGGCCGTCGGCGTCTTCCTCGATCCCCTCGATGCCGATGCGGGCGTCGGTTTCGCCCACCTCCAGCACGACGGCGGGATGCCAGCCGGGGATGTCGCGCGGGACTTGCGCCTGCCACAGGGCGCCGCGCCAGGCGGCCTCGTCCGCCAGTTGCTCGGCGGGGATCGTCTGGCGGGTGCCGCGCCAGACGCCGGTGCCGCGGTCGTAATCCTCCAGCGCTTCGCGCAGCGCATCCGCCGCCGCCGCCTGCAGGTCGGGCGTGACGGTCGCGCGGATGGTCAGGCCGCCGCCGAAGAATTCCTCGTTCCCGAACTGCGCCGACAGCTGGCGGCGGATTTCGTCGGTGAAGTAGTCGCGCGGTGGCAGTTGCTGCCGGAAGGCGGGGTAATCGCCGTTCTGCACCGATTTCAGCGGCAGCTTCGCCTCGGCCTGATAGGTCGCCTCGTCGATATAGCCGTTCTGCCACATTTCCCGCAGGACATAGTTGCGCCGTTCCGTCACGCGGTCCTTGGCGGTGACGGGGTGATAACGGCCCGGCGCCTGCGGCATGGCGGCCAGCATCGCGGCCTCGTGCGGGGCAAGCTCGGTCAGGGACTTGTTGAAATAGGTCTGGGCGGCGGCGGCCACGCCGAAGCTGTTCTGGCCCAGGAAGATCTCGTTCAGGTACAGTTCCAGGATCTGGTCCTTGGACAGCGTGCGCTCCAGCCGGGACGCCAGGATCAGTTCCTTGACCTTGCGCTCCACGCTGCGGTCCGACGACAGCAGGAAGTTCTTCATCACCTGTTGCGTGATGGTGGACGCCCCGCGCACGGACGATCCGCGCGACGCCACCGCCTGCCAGGCGGCACCCACGATGCCGCGGATGTCATAGCCGGGGTGGCTGTAGAAATTCTTGTCCTCGGCGCTGATGAAGGCGTGTTTCACCAGGTCGGGGATTTCCTCGCCCGGGACGAACAGGCGGCGTTCCTCGGCGAATTCGTCGATCAGGCGCCCCTCGCCCGAATAGATCCGGCTGATGGTCTTGGGCGTGTATTGGGCCAGGGTCTCGTGGCTGGGCAGGTCGCGCGAATAGATCCAGAAGATCGCGCCCAGCGTCAGCGCGATGAAAAAGCTGGCGGTGACGAACCACGAGAAGATGGCACCGAAAAAGGACAGGATGGGGCGCAGCAAGGATGGGGCCTTTCGAGGACGTGGCCCCGTCTATAACGGCGCTCCCTGCCCCGGTCAAAACAACACTGGGCGATGGCGCCCTTATTGACGCAGCATCGTGGCCCGCGCGGCCTCGTCCCGCGCCCAGCCGGTGACGGCCTCGGCCACCACCTGCACCATGCGCCCGCGCCATTGCGGATCAAGCAGGTTCGCCCGGTCGTCCTGGTCCGAGATGAAGCCCAGTTCCAGCAGGACCGAAGGGATGTCGGGCGATTTCAGCACCGAATAGGTCGCCCTTTGCACGGGCCGCCCGTGCATCCCGATGCCCATCAGCGACATGCGCGACACCAGCCAGTCGGCAAAGTTGCGCGATCGCGGCTGCGTGTCGGTGCGGGCGAAATCCATCAGCACGCCCGTCAGCGCGTCGTCCTGGCCCGTCAGGTCCAGCCCCGCCACCAGGTCGTCGGGACCATGGCGCAGCACCAGCTGTTCGTCCGCGCGGCTGTCGGCGTCGGGGTTCCAGACATAGACCGTGGCGCCCGCCGCCTGCCCTTCCGGCAGCGCGTCCGCGTGCAGCGAGATGAACAGATCCGCCCGCGCAGCCCGCGCGGCGGTCATGCGCCGTTCCAGCGACACGAAGCTGTCGTCCCCCCGCGTCAGTTGCACATCGACGCCCCGCGCCTGCAGGGCCGCGCGCAGTTCCAACGCAAAGACCAGGACCAGGTTGGCCTCGCTTTCGCCCTCGGCCAGCGCGCCGGGATCGAACCCGCCATGGCCCGGATCCAGCACCACGGTGAAGCGGTAGTCGGGCGCGGGCGGCGGAATGCTGGCGGGTTCGGGCAGGTCGCGCAAGGCCGCGGTGGCCGAGCGGTCGGGCGCGAAGTCCTGGGGCGCGACCGGCGCCAGCGCCACCGTGATCTGGGACAGCGGCGCCCGCGCGCTCTGGCCCGCGCGGTCGATGCGGTAAGGGCCGGGCAGTTCGACCACGATGCGCGACCAGCCCTCGCCGTTCTTGCCCCAACGGATCGCGGGGACCAGATCGGCGCCGAACAGATCCCCGGGCCGCGCCAGTCCCAGGTCCGCCCCTTGCAGGTCCACGACCAGCCGCGCCGGATCGCCGATCAGGAAGACGCGGTAAGGCACGGCCCGGGTCAGGGCCAGCCGCAGTTCGAGCGGCCTTGGCCCGCCCCAACCGCGCCCGGTCGCGACCAATGCCGATGCGCCCGGATCCAGACGTGCGGGTTCCTCGGCCCCTGCTGGCAGCGACAGCAGCGTCAGGATCAGAAGCCACCATCTCATCGCGCGGCCATGAACTCCGCCAGGCGGCGCAGCCCTTCGGCGATGTCGGCCGTCGCGCGGGCATAGGAAAAGCGCAGCGTCCGCGCCCCGCGTTCGGGATCGAAGTCCAGCCCCGGCGTGACGGCGACACCTGCCTTTTCAAGGATCTCGGCCGCGAAGTTCAACGAATTGTCGGTCAGGTCCGACACGTCGGCATAGATGTAGAAGGCCCCCTCGGGCGGCGCGATGCGATGAAAGCCCGCGCGGGGCAGGCCGTCCAGCATCAGCCGGCGGTTTTCGGCATAGACGGCCAGGTTCGCGTCGGCTTCCCCGGTGCAATCCAGCGCCGCAAGGGCCGCGACCTGGCTGGCATGGGGCGGGCAGATGAACAGGTTCTGGGCCAGGCGTTCCACCGTGCGGACATGATCGGGCGGCACCACCATCCAGCCGACCCGCCAGCCGGTCATGGAAAAATACTTGCTGAAGCTGTTGATGACGAAGACCTCGTCCGTCACCTCCAGCGCGGAATGGCAGCGGTCGGCGTATGACAGGCCATGGTAGATTTCATCGGAAATCAGTGCCATCCCCTTGGCCTGCGCGGCATCGGACAGCGCGCGCAATTCGTCCGCGCGCAGCACCGTGCCCGACGGGTTGCCGGGCGAGGCGAGGATCAGCCCGGCGCAGCCGTCGGGCAGATCGGCAGGGCGCGGTTGATAGCGGTCCTCGGGGCGGGTCGGGATCCCCACGGGTTCCAGCGACATGGCCCGCAGGATCTGGCGATAGCTGGGGTATCCGGGATAGCCCATCGCCACCCGGTCGCCCGCGTCGAACAGCGCCGAAAACGCCAGGATGAAGGCACCGCTGCTGCCGGGCGTCACCACCACGCGGGCCGGGTCCAGGTCCACCCCATACCAGCGGCGATACAGATCCGCGATCCCCTGGCGCAGCGCGGGCAGGCCAAGCGCCACGGTATAGCCCAGCGGCTGTTCCAGCGCGGCGGCAAGCGCCCGGCGCGCGCCTTCGGGCGCGGGGGTCGAGGGCTGGCCGACCTCCATGTGGATGATGTGGCGCCCCTTCGCTTCGGCGCGGGCGGCGGCCTCCATCACGTCCATGACGATGAAGGGATCGACCTGTCCGCGAAGGGATTTCCTCATGCTGCTCATCCTTGGGGCCTTTTGTCTTTTTCCCCTGTCTTACGCCTGTGGTGCGCGCGCGGAAAGCCCCCGGTCACGCAGCTTTGTCAGCCGGTTCCTTGCCAAGCCCGCCTGCGCGCGGCAAGCTGGGGGCAACCCGACAACGAGGATTTCGATGAAACGCCTGATCGCCGCGCTGCTTCTGACCGCGACCCCCGCCCTGGCCTTCGACATCGACGCCATGTCGGACGCCGAAAAGGCCGCCTTCGGCAATGCCGTGCGCGAATACCTGATGGCCAACCCCGAGGTTCTGGTCGAATCCATCAACGTCCTGGAGGAACGCCGCGCCGCCACCGAGGCCCAGGGCGACGTGGCCCTGGTCGCATCGAACCGCGACGCCATCTTCGACGACGGCCACAGCTGGGTCGGCGGCAACCCGGACGGCGACGTGACGATGGTGGAATTCATCGACTATCGCTGCGGCTATTGCCGCAAGTTCAACGATCAGGTTCATGATCTGGTCGAAAGCGACGGCAATGTCCGGGTGATCCTGAAGGAATTTCCGATCCTTGGCCCTGACAGCGAGACATCCGCCCGGTTCGCGGTCGCGGTCAAGCAGATCGGCGGGGACGAGGCTTACGTCCAGGCGCATGACGAACTGATGGCGCTGCGCGGCGCCCCCTCGCCCGAGGCGCTGAAGGCGATCGCCTCCGACATCGGCGTGGACGGCGACGAGGTACTGAACACCATGAACACCGAATCCGTGTCCGCCGTCCTGCGCGAGAACCGGCAACTGGCGGAACGCATGGGGATCATGGGCACGCCGACCTTCGTCATCGGCGACACGCTGCTGCGCGGGATGCCGGCGGATGGGCTGGAACCTGTCGTGGCCGCGGCGCGCGAGGGGAACGGCTGACGCGCCTTGTGGCAGGGGCAGGAGCCTCCGGCGGGGATATTTGAGTGAAGAAGAAGCGGCTATTCGGCGGCCATGCGGTCGTCGGATCGCGCCGCGCGGCCCAGGATGTGGTCGGCGGCCTTTTCGCCGACCATGATGGATGGGCCGTTCAGGTTGCCGTTGGTGATGCGCGGGAAGATGGAACTGTCGGCTACGCGCAGGCCTTCGACGCCGATCACCCGCAGGTCGGGATCGACCACGGCCATCGGGTCGCTGGCCGCGCCCATGCGCGCGGTGCCGCAGGGGTGATAGGCCGATTCGGCGTGGTCGCGGATGAAGGCGTCGATCTGGTCGTCCGTCTGGACATGCGCGCCGGGCTGGATTTCGTCGCCCCGGTATTCCGCGAAGGCAGGCTGGTCGAAGATTTTCCGCGTCAGCCGCACGCAGGCGCGGAATTCGGCCCAGTCGTCGGGGTGCGACATGTAGTTGAAGCGGATCTCGGGCGCGGCCGCCGGGTCGCCTGAGGCCAGGCGCACGGTGCCGCGCGATTTCGACCGCATCGGGCCGACATGGGCCTGGAACCCGTGGCCCTGCGCCGCCGCCTTGCCGTCATAGCGCACGGCCAGCGGCAGGAAGTGATACTGGATGTCGGGGTAATCCACCGCGTCCGAGGACCGGACGAAGCCGCAGCTTTCGAACTGGTTCGACGCGCCAAGCCCGGTCTTTTGCAGCAGCCATTCCACGCCGACCCGGCTTTTGCCCAGAAGGTTGTAATAGGTGTAAAGCGTGATCGGCTTCAGCGCCTTGTATTGCATGTAGATTTCAAGGTGGTCTTGCAGGTTCGCCCCCACCCCGGGACGGTCGGCCAGCGGCGCGATGCCGTGGCCTTGCAGGTGGTCGGCAGGACCGATGCCCGACAGCATCAGAAGCTTCGGCGTGTTGATCGAGCTGGCCGAGACGATGATCTCGCGGGTCGCGCGGATCGTCTCGATCCGGCCCTTGCGCTCGATCTCGACGGCATGGGCGCGCTTGTCCTGGAACAGGATGCGGCGGGCCAGGGCGCGGATCAGCGTCAGCCGCCCGGTCTTCAGCGCCGGGCGCAGATAGGCGTTGGCGGCGGACCAGCGGCGACCCTTCCAGATCGTGGCCTCCATCGGGCCGAAGCCTTCCTGGTTTTCGCCGTTGTAGTCGGGCGTATAGGGCCAGCCGGCCTGCTGCCCGGCCTCGATGAAGGCGTCGAACAGCGGGTTGCGGCGCTTGCCGCGCGTCACGTGCAGCGGGCCGTCGGTGCCGCGCCATTCGGATGCGCCGCCGTGCCAGGTTTCCATCCGCTTGAAATAGGGCAGCACGTCGGCATAACCCCAGCCTGCCGCGCCGCTGTCGCGCCAGTAATCGTAGTCCTTGCGGTGGCCGCGCACGAAGACCATGCCGTTGATCGACGACGACCCGCCCAGCACCTTGCCGCGCGGCGTGGCCAGCCTGCGCCCGCCCAGATGCGGTTCCGGCTGGCTGGCGAATCCCCAGTCATAGCGCGGCATGTTCATCGGATAGGACAGCGCGCCGGGCATCTGGATGAAGATGCCGATGTCGCTGCCGCCGTATTCGATCAGCGTGACGCTGTGGCCTGCCTCGGTCAGGCGATAGGCCAGGGCGCAACCGGCGGAACCGGCGCCGACGATGACGTAATCAGCAGTCATGGCTGGTCCCCTTAATACGGCGCCTCGACGGCGCCCATGCCGACATAGACGGTCTTGAGTTGCGAATAATGCTCGATCGCGGCGGTGCCGTTCTCGCGTCCCAAGCCCGACAGCTTGACCCCGCCGAAAGGCATTTCCACGGGCGTGAGGTTGTAGGCGTTGATCCAGCAGGTGCCCGCCTCGAGCGCCGCGACCACGCGGTGGGCGCGGGTCAGATCCTGCGTGAAGACCCCCGCCGCCAGGCCGAAGCCGGTGGCGTTGGCGCGGGCCACGGCCTCAGGTTCGTCGGCGAAGGTCAGCGTGGTCATCACCGGGCCGAAGATTTCGTCGCGGGTGATCGCCATGTCGTCGGTGGCGTCGGCAAAGACGGTGGGCGGGACGAAGGCCCCCTCGCCCGCGCCGCCGCAGACCAGCCGCGCGCCCGCATCCTGGCCCGCCGTGATGGCTGCGCGGATCTTGGCGGCTTGCGTGCCGTTGATGATCGGGCCGAACTGGGTTTCCGGGTCCAGCGGATCGCCTGTGCGAATCGTCGCCAGACGTTCGGACAGGCGGTCCAGGAACCGCGCGGCAATCCCCCGTTGCAGGAACACCCGCGTGCCATTGGAACAGATCTGCCCCGAGGAATAGAAGTTCGCCATGATCGCCGCGCCCACCGCGTCCTCCAGACTGGCATCGTCGAAGACGATCAGGGGCGACTTGCCGCCAAGCTCCATCGTGACGTGGCGCATCCCTTCGGCGGCGGCGGCATAGACTCGGCGGCCTGTGGGGACCGATCCGGTCAAGGACACCTTGGCGACATGGGGATCGGTGACAAGCGCCGCGCCGACCGCGCCGCGCCCTTGCACGACGTTGAAGATGCCCGGCGGGGCACCGGCCTCGATCAGGATCTCGGCCAGCTTCAGCGCGCCCAGCGGGGTTTCCTCGGACGGCTTGAAGACCATGGCATTGCCCATCGCCAAGGCAGGCGCGGCCTTCCAGCAGGCGATCTGGCTGGGATAGTTCCAGGCCCCGATGCCCGCGCAGACGCCCAAGGGTTCGCGCCGGGTATAGGCCCAATCGCGGCCCAGCGGGATCATCTGGCCGGTCACGGTTGCCGCCAGACCGCCGAAATATTCCAGCGCCGCCGCGCCGGATGCCCAGTCGGCCACCAGCGTTTCCTGGATCGGCTTGCCCGTGTCCAGCGTTTCCAGCCGGGACAATTCCTGATTCCGCTCGCGGATGATGGCGGCGGCGCGGGACAGCACGCGGCCCCGCTCAGTGGGGGCCATGGCGGCCCAGGCGGGTTGCGCGCGGGCCGCCGACCGGCAGGCCAGCGCCACCTGATTCGCGGACGCCTCGCGCAGGGACGCGATTTCCTCGCCGGTATAGGGGTAAAGGACGGGCAGCGCGGCGCCCTCGCCTTCCACGAAGGTCCCGTCGATGAACAGGCTGGCGGCAGGTTGGGCGTTACGGGTCATGACAGGGCCTCGTCCAGGTAATCGAAAACCAGCTTCTCGGCGACAGCGGCATGGATGCCGCCCGGGGTCAGCACGGCACGCAGATAGACGCCGTCGATCAGGGCGCCCAAAGTTTCGGCAATGCGTGCCGGATCGGCAGCCAGGGGCCGCAGCGCCACCATCAGGTTCGACCGCAGCCGGCAGTGATAAACGCGCAGCAGCCGCCCGGCCTCGGGGTTGATCAGCGCCAATGCGTAAAAGTTGATCCAGGCGCTGACCGTCTCGCGCTGAAAGTTCTGCGGCGCGAAGCTGGCCTGCACGATGGCATCCAGACGCCCGCGCTTGCCGTGGCCCGGCAGGCGGTCCGCGACCGACCGGCCATAGTTCCGCAGGATGTAGCGCATCGCCGCCAGGAACATCTGGTCCTTGGACCCGAAATAGTGATGCGCCAGCGCGGGCGACATGCCGGCGCGCCGGGCGATCTGCGCCACGGTGACATCCAGAGACCCCGCGCGCCCCACCTCGAAGATCGTGGCGTTGATTAGCGCGGCTTTTCGGATAGGCTCGGCCCCAATCTTGGGCAAGGTGGCACCTGTTCGCAGAAGATGGTTGCTATTTGAAGCCTGTGTAACTTTAATTGACTGACCAATCAAGAACAGGGAGCCTCGCATGATCCGCAAAAGCCTGACCCTTTCCGTGGTGATCGGCACGGCACTTGCCGGACCCGCCCTTGCAGCCGAGCCGGAGGATTGCCGCCAGGTGGTGCTGTCCGACGTGGGCTGGACCGACATCACCGCGACCACGGCCATCGCCTCGACGGTGTTGCAGGCCTTGGGGTACGAGACGGAAACCAAGCTTCTGTCGGTGCCCGTCACCTATACCGCGCTGTCCACCGACGACGTGGACATCTTCCTGGGCAACTGGATGCCCACGATGGAGGCCGACATCGCCCCCTATCGCGACGCGGGCACGGTGGACACGGTGCGCACCAACCTGACGGGCGCGAAATACACGCTGGCCACCAACAAGGCGGGCGCGGACCTGGGGATCACCGATTTCGGCAAGATCGCCGAACACAAGGACGCGCTGGAAGGCCAGATCTACGGGATCGAACCCGGCAACGACGGCAACCGCCTGCTGCTGGAGATGGTGGCGAACGACAAGTTCGGCCTGGGCACCTTCGAGGTGGTCGAATCCAGCGAACAGGGGATGCTGGCGCAGGTCGCCCGGGCCGATGCGGCGGGCCAGCCGGTCGTCTTCCTGGGGTGGGAACCCCATCCGATGAACGCCCAGTTCGAGATGACCTATCTGACCGGCGGGGACGAGATCTTCGGTCCCGACCTGGGCGGGGCCGAGGTGCGCACCAACACCCGCCACGGTTACGTCGCCGAATGCCCGAACGTGGGCAAGTTCCTGCAGAACCTGGAATTCACCCTGTCCATGGAAAACGAGGTGATGGGCAAGATCCTGAACGACGGGCAAGATCCGATGGAGGCCGCGAAGGACTGGCTGACGGCCAATCCCGACGCCGCGACCCCTTGGCTGGACGGCGTCACGACATTCGACGGCAACGACGCGGCATCCGCCCTGAGCGACGCCTTGTCCGACTAAGCACCGCCGCCGACCGATGCCACGACACCAGGACCAGGGGAAAACCGCATGGAGCAGCTGACGGCGCTTGTGACCGACAACAAGATCCCCGTCGGGCGGACGGCCAAGTCTGCCTTCGACTGGCTGAACGCCAACGCCGCGGGGCTGTTCAACATCATCGCGGGCGTGTTGGAGTGGCTGATCGGCCGCATCCTGGCCGCGCTGGAAGCCCCGCATCCGCTGCTGTTCATCCTGCTGGCCGTGGCGCTGACCTGGGCCTTGCAGCGCAACTGGAAGACCTGCCTTCTGGTCGCCCTGGGCCTGCTGTTCGTCCTGAACCAGGGCTATTGGGACGAGATGATGCAGTCGCTGACCCTGGTGCTGGGGGCCTGCCTGGTCTGCATGGCGATCGGCGTGCCGGTGGGCATCGCCGCCGCGCATCGCCCGCGCCTGTATGCCTGGATGCGGCCCGTGCTGGACCTGATGCAGACGCTGCCGACCTTCGTTTACCTGATCCCGGCGATCGTCTTCTTCGGCATCGGCATGGTGCCGGGCCTGCTGGCGACCGTGATCTTCGTGCTGCCCGCGCCGATCCGCCTGACCCAGCTTGGCATCGCATCGACTCCGCCCGCCCTGGTCGAGGCCGCGACGGCCTTTGGCGCGACCCCGCGCCAGTTGCTGTGGAAGGTCGAGCTGCCAAGCGCGCTGCCGCAGATCATGGCCGGGCTGAACCAGACGATCATGCTGTCGCTGTCCATGGTCGTGATCGCGGCCCTGGTGGGCGCAGCAGGCCTGGGGGTGCCGGTGGTCCGGGCGCTGAACAGCGTGAACACCTCGCTGGGGTTTGAATCGGGCTTCGTGATCGTCGTGGTGGCGATCCTTCTGGACCGGATGCTGCGGATGGAGGGGCGCAGATGAACACCATTCCCAATGCCGTCGAGTTCGACGGGGTCTGCATCGTCTTCGGCGACCGCCCCGAGACCGCCCTGCCCCTGATGGACCAGGGCAAGGAGCGCGGCGAAATCCGTGCCGCGACCGGCCAGGTGCTGGGCGTCCACGATTGTTCCCTGAACGTCCGTCAGGGAGAGATCCTGGTGCTGATGGGCCTGTCGGGGTCCGGCAAGTCCACGCTGCTGCGCGCGGTCAACGCGCTGAACCATGTCTGCCGGGGCGAGGTCCGGGTTTGGGACGGCCACGGCATGATCTCGGTCAGCGGGGCGGGCAAGCGGGCCTTGCGCGACATCCGCCTGCGCCATGTGGCGATGGTGTTCCAGCAGTTCGGCCTGCTGCCCTGGCGCACGGTGCGCGAAAACGTTGGCCTGGGGCTGGAACTGGCCGGAATGTCCGTGGCCGACCGCCGCGCGCAGGTGGATCACCAGCTGGACACCGTGGGCCTGACCGAATGGGCCGAACGCAAGGTGGGCGACCTGTCGGGCGGGATGCAGCAGCGCGTGGGCCTGGCCCGCGCCTTCGCGACCCAGGCACCGATCCTGCTGATGGACGAACCGTTCAGCGCGCTGGACCCGCTGATCCGCTCGCGCCTGCAGGACGAGTTGCTGGAACTGCAGGCCAGGACGCAGCGCACGATCATCTTCGTCAGCCACGACCTGGACGAGGCCTTCAAGCTGGGCAACCGCATCGCCCTGATGGAGGGCGGCCGCATCGTCCAGATCGGCACCGCGCGCGACATCATCGCCAACCCGATCAACGACTATGTCGCCGATTTCGTGGCTCACATGAACCCGCTGGGCGTGCTGACCGCCGCCGATGTCGCCCAGCCGGGCGAGACGGCGGAAGGCATGGGGGGGGAACCCGTCCCGCGCGACATGCCGGTGCGCCAGGTCATGGGCCTTCTGGCCGACCGGCACGCCCTGCCCGTCCAGGGCGGCGGCTTCATCACCCGGGACGCGGTGCTGGCCCGGCTGATCGACCCGCGGGGGTGATCAGCTGTTCTGCAGGTCGCGGTGATAGCGGATCAGCAGCGCCAGCCCCAGGGCATAGACCAGCAGCGAAACGCCCAGGACATAGGCGGGGCTGACATAATCCCCGGGGTACGAGGGATAGAACGACTTGCGCATCTGCCCGACGATGTGGACCAGCGGATTGTACCAAAGGTAATCCGCGAAGGGCGAGGGGATGTCGTCATAAACGAACAGCACGCAAGAGATCAGGAACAAGGGCCGGTTCAGGATCGCCCAGACCTGCTGCCACCAGGGGAAGGCCTCGTTCAGGAAACAGTTGACCACGCCCACCGCCACGCCGAAGGCAAAGGCCATGAGCAGGGACAAGGCGATCCCTCCGGCCTGGGGGTCGGTCCGGGTTTCCTGGAACATCAGCAGCGCCGCGAAGATCAGGTAAGCCACCAGCAGTTGCGTGATGGCGTTCATGATCATCCGGGCCAGCAGCGCGTCCATGAAGGTCACGGCGGGATAGGCCAGCAAGGCCTTGGAATAGATGACGGATTGCGAGACCTTGGCGGACATCGCCATGTAGAACAGGAAGGGCACCATCCCCGTGGCATAGAAGATCGGAAAGTTCGTGCCGATCGGCGGCTTTGCCAACAGGATCGAGAAGATCATCGTCAGAAGCACGATGCCCGCCACAGGCTCGGCCACGGCCCACAGGTATCCGCCCGCGGACCGGCCGTTGGTCGTGGACATCTCGCGCAGGACAAGGGCGCTGACCGCCCGCAGGCTGGAAAAGGACCGGTGCCGGTGCGACAGGCGCAGCGTCTCGGACGGGGCGGGGTTCGCCGCGGGCGAGGGAAAGGTGATCTTGGACATTGGCTGTGACCCGCCGCTTGCCTGTTCACGCCCCTGTCAGGACGCTGGAACTGTTTGAGCGGTTTATGTATGACACTTGGCAACAGATCAACAGCAGGCGAGTGGCCGTGCAATGACCGTCCCGAACGACAAGCCGGTTCACGCCGACATGCCCCGCCCCAATCCCGCCCAGCCAGGCGTCGCCGCACCGCCCTTTGCGCAAAAGGGACTGGCGCAGGCGACGCCGCCCAGGCCGGCCGGCCAGCCCGCCGCAGCCGCGCCCGTGCAGGCCGTGCGGCCCGCCGGGGCACAGCCGGTTCCCGGACCCGGGCAGGCCCGCCCCGCCGGCGGTCCCGGCGCGCAGCCGGCACGCCCGGTCCCTGGCGGCCCCGGACGGCCCGTGCCGCCGAAACCGGCCGCCCTGCCCCCCGTCAAGCCGACGGCAAGCCTGGCCCGCCTCAAGCGGCGCCACATCGGGGTGGCCGCCAGCTTCCTGCTGGTCGTGCTGCTGCCGCTGCTGGTCAGCGCCTGGTATCTTTATGCCCGGGCCGAGGATCAGTATGCCTCCTACATGGGCTTCACGGTGCGGTCCGAATCCGGTCCCGTGTCCAGCGAACTGCTGGGCGGCCTCAGCTCGCTGGTCGGCACCACCTCCAGCACGGGAAGCGACACGGACATCCTCTACAAGTTCATCCAGAGCCATGACCTGGTCCAGCGGATCGACGACAAGCTGGACCTGCGCGCCATCTGGTCCAGGCCCGAGAACGATCCGATCTTCGCCTATACCGGCAACGATTCGCTGGAAGATCTGCTGGGGGAATGGGAACGCAAGGTCCGCGTCTATTACGACGAGGGGATGATCGACCTGCGCGTGCTGGCCTTCGATGCGCAGGATGCGCAAAAGATCGCCCAGGCCATCTATGACGAAAGCACGGTCCTGGTGAACGATCTGAACGACATCGCCCGCGAGGATGCGCTGCGCTATGCCCGCCACGACCTGGACGAGGCGCTGGAACGCCTGCGGTCCGCCCGCCAGGCCATGACCGAGTTCCGCAACCGCCACCAGCTTGTCGATCCCACCGCCGATGTCGCGGGCCAGGTCGGCGTCGTCAGCACCCTTCAGGCGCAGCTGGCCGAACAGCTCGTGGCGCTTGGGCTGCTGCAGGCCAATGCCCAGGAAAACGACCCCCGGATCGAGCAGACGCAGTTGCGCATCGACGTGATCCGGGAACAGATCGCGTCGGAGCGCCAGAAGTTCGGTTCGGAAACCGCGACCGGAGAGGCGCTGTCCGAGGTGGTCGGCCAGTTCGAAAGCCTGACGGTGGACCGCCAGTTCGCCGAACAGACCTATGTCGCGGCCATGGCCGCCTATGATGTCGCCCGGGCAGAGGCGGCGCGCCAGACGCGCTACCTGGCCGCCTATGTCAAGCCGACGCTGGCCCAGGATTCGGAATTCCCCAAGCGCATGAAGCTGCTGCCGATCATGGGCGGCTTCCTGCTGCTGATCTGGGTGGTGGGCGTGCTGACCTTCTACAGCCTGCGCGACCGGCGATGATCCGGCTGGAGAACCTGACCAAGGTCTACAAGCTGAACGGGCGGCGCAAGGTCGTGGCCGACAACCTGAACGCGACCTTTCCCACGGGTGTGTCCGTGGCCCTGCTGGGCCGCAACGGGGCGGGCAAGTCCTCGCTGTTGCGGATGATCTCGGGCGCGATGCTGCCCACCTCGGGGCAGATCCTGTCCACCGGCACGATCAGCTGGCCCGTGGGTTTTGCCGGGTCGTTCAACGGCGAGTTGACGGGCGAGCAGAACTGCCGCTTCGTGGCCCGCGTTTATGGCATCGACACCGACGAGATGCGCGACTTCGTCGAGGAGTTCGCCGAGCTTGGCCAGCATTTCCACCTGCCCTTCCGCACCTATTCGGCGGGCATGAAGGCCAGGCTGGCCTTTGGCGTCTCGATGGCGGTTCCCTTCGACACCTATCTGGTGGACGAGGTCTCGGCCGTGGGGGATGCGGCGTTCCGCGCCAAGTCGAACCACGTCTTCAACGCCCGCATGAAGGCGGCGGGCGCCGTAGTGGTGTCCCATTCCATGCAGACGCTGCGTGAAATCTGCCAGGCGGGCGCGGTGCTGGAGAACGGCCAGCTCAGCTATTACCACGACCTGGAAGACGCCATCCAGGCGCATAACGCCAACATGCAGCGGCCCGCCGCCTGACCGGGGGCTGCGGATTGCAACGGCCGCATGTCAGGGGCGTGGCAGCTATGGCATCCGCCGGTTCGCCCCTTTAAAAGGCGGCAAAACGGTCATCGAAGGCAGGTTCATGAAAATCATCGTTCTGGGCGGAGACGGTTTCTGCGGCTGGCCCACCGCGCTGCACCTTTCGGCGCGCGGCCATGACGTGATCATCGTGGACAACCTGTCGCGCCGCAAGATCGACGTTGAACTGGAAGTCAGCAGCCTGACCCCGATCCGCCCCTTGGGCGAACGCGTGCGGGCGTGGCACGAACTGACCAACCACACGATCCGCGTGGAAAACTTCACCGTGGGCAAGCATTACCACCGCCTGCTAACCCTGTTGCGCGACGAACGGCCCGACGCGGTGATCCATTTCGCCGAGCAGCGTGCCGCGCCCTATTCGATGAAGTCCAGCTGGCACAAGCGGTATACGGTCAACAACAACCTCAACGCCACCAACGACGTGCTGGCCGCCATCGTCGAGTCCGGCCAGGACATCCACCTGGTCCATCTGGGCACCATGGGTGTCTATGGATACGGCACGGCGGGGATGAAGATCCCCGAAGGATACCTGGACGTGCTGGTCGAAACCGAGAACGGTCCCCACCGGCAGGAGATCCTGTATCCCGCGAACCCCGGGTCGATCTATCACATGACCAAGACCCAGGATCAGCTGTTCTTCTTTTACTACAACAAGAACGACGGCGTGCGGATCACCGACCTGCACCAGGGCATCGTCTGGGGCACCCAGACCAGCGAGACCCGGATGGACGACCGGCTCATCAACCGCTTCGACTATGACGGCGATTACGGCACGGTGCTGAACCGCTTCCTGATGCAGGCGGCCATCGGCTATCCGCTGACGGTGCATGGCACGGGCGGCCAGACCCGCGCCTTCATCCATATCCAGGACACCTGCCGCTGCATCGAGCTGGCGCTGATGAACCCGCCCGTGCGCGGCGACCGGGTCAGCATCCTGAACCAGATGACCGAAACCCACCGCGTCCGCGACCTGGCCCGGATGATCGCCGACCAGACCGGGGTCGAGGTCGCCTTCCTGAAAAATCCCCGCAACGAGGCCGACGAGAACGACCTGCACGTCGCCAACGACCGCTTCCTCGGCCTGGGGCTGGAGCCGATCAAGCTGGAGGACGGCCTTTTGGCCGAGGTCCAGGAAATCGCCCGCAAATACGCCGACCGCTGCGACCGGGACAAGATCCCCTGCGTGTCGCAATGGCGGACGGCCTAAGGCGCTGGCGCATCCCCATCCGGCGGGTGCGTTTGCTTATTCCCTGTCGGCCGGTCCGGCCTTGACCTGATCCACGGTCGCCAGCACCACTGCCAGGCGCCTGGAATCCGCGGGATGCGTTCCCCAGAAGGAAAGCTGCCCGTTCCGTGACCGCGCGGCTTCGTCCCGGGCAAAGAACTGCGCGCCCTTCACAGGGTCATAGCCTGCGGCCATGGCAATGCGCGTGCCCAGCATGTCGCTTTCCAATTCGTAGGTCTGGGAATAGGCCTTGCTGCCGACGGCGGCGCCGATCTCCATGTTCCGGCTGACGGCATTGGGATCATAGCTTTGCCCGGCGGATGCGGCCTGGGCGTTGCCATAGGCCGTGATGGCCCCCAGGATCAGGGCGCCCGCGACAGCCTGCTGTTGCTGCTTGACGATATGCTGGCCGATCAGGTGGCCATATTCATGCCCCATGATGAACGCCACCTCATCGTCACTTTCAACGTCCTGCAGCATCGGGACGGTGAAGCGGATCACCGGGTTGCCGTTTCCTGGTCCCGCATAGGTGAAATAGGCGTTCCGGTCGGTCCTTTGCATGTCAAGCCCCAACTGCACGCGGCAATCGGCGCCTTTTTCGGCCAGTTCGGCGTTGCACAATCGCTCGGCCACCGGCTGGACGCGGGAGGCCACGCGCTGAAACCGCGCCGCGCCTGCGGCAGGGGTGGCGGCCGCGCGGGGCGGCGCGGCTTTCGCTTGGGCAAACATCGCATTGGCGCGGGCGTTCACCGCATCATCCACGCCCGGCAGATCATAGCTGGTGCCGCAGCCGGACAGAAGACCAGCCATGCCGACCGTCAGAGGGATACCAACACCGCGCAACATCTTCATCAAGGCAATCCGTTCATGAACATCCAGCCGCTTCCTATCTGCGCAAGCGGCTGAAATCAAAGACGGATTGCTTAAACTTCTTGGAATTGCGCAAGCAGGGCGGTGCAGCCCCCTACCGCACCCGCGCCCAGGTCTGGCTCTTGCAGATCAGCCCGCCCGCGACGCAGCCCGACAGGCTCATCCGGTCGCCCTGCACGCTGGCCTTGCCGTTGTAGATCTTGTCGTTGGCCGGGCGCCACACCTTGCCCGCGTAATCGCCGCCGCCCTGGGGGGCCATGTCGATGACGATCTGGCGGCCCAGGTTCGGCGACTGGAACTCCGACTGGCCCTGGAAGGTCCGGGTGATCGTGCCGCAGAAGGCCCCGCCGCAGGGGGCGATGGTGATATGGGCAAAGGCCCCCTCGTCCGGCTGGGTCTGCCAGACGCCCTCGATGGGGTCGGCAGCGGCTGCGGTGCCAACCAGGGCAAGAATGGCGGCGATGATGATGTGGCGCATGGTTCCCTCCTCAAGGATAGGCGGGATGCTGCGCAGGCCACCCCTGTCTGGCAAGGGTGACGTGAGGTCGCGGCGCCCTTCCGTTCCGCGCGTCCCCGTGGCAAAGGATGCGCAACCTGCGAACACCGGAGCGTGCCATGATCCTTTACCCCGCCATCGACCTGAAGGACGGCAACTGCGTCCGCCTGCTGCGCGGCGAGATGGAGGCCGCGACCGTCTTCGGCACCGACCCGGCGGCGCAGGCGCGCGCCTTTCAGGACGCGGGGGCGGAATGGCTGCACCTGGTGGATCTGAACGGCGCCTTCGCGGGCCATCCGGTGAACGCCCCGGCGGTCGAGGCGATCCTGGCCGCCATCGACATTCCGGCGCAACTGGGCGGCGGCATCCGCGACATGGCGACCATCGAGGGCTGGCTGGCCAAGGGCCTGTCGCGCGTGATCCTGGGCACGGTGGCGGTGGAAGACCCCGACCTGGTTCGCCAAGCCGCCGCCGCCTTCCCGGGGCGGATCGCGGTGGGCATCGACGCGCGCGGGGGCCGGGTCGCCACCCGTGGCTGGGCCACGGAAACGCAGGTGATGGCGACCGACCTGGCCCGGCAGTTCCAGGACGCGGGCGTGGCCGCGATCATCTATACCGACATCGACCGCGACGGCGCGATGCAAGGCCCGAACATCGCCGCGACGGAAGGACTGGCCCGCGCAGTCAGCATCCCCGTCATCGCATCGGGCGGAGTGTCGTCGCTGGATGACCTGCGCGCGCTCAAGGACACGCAGGTGATCGCGGGCGCGATCTCGGGACGGGCGCTGTATGACGGGGCGATCGACCTGGGGCAGGCGCTGGCGCTGCTGAAATAGTCAGATCTGGCGTTCGGGCATCTGGACGACCAAGCCGTCCAGCGCATCCGTCACCTTGATCTGGCAGGTCAGGCGCGAGCGTTCGGGATCGGGCTGATAGGCGAAGTCCAGCATGTCCTCCTCCATCGGGTCGCGCGCGGGAAGCCGGTCCACCCAAGCGGGATCGACATAAACATGGCAGGTCGAACAGGCGCAGGCGCCGCCGCAATCGGCGTCGATGCCGGGCACGCCGTTGTCGCGCGCGCCTTCCATCACCGTCATGCCGGGCTTCACGTCCACCTCGTGGCGGGTTCCGTTATGCTCGATATAGGTGATGCGGGCCATGGCTGTGCGTCCTTTGCTGTGCAGGGGGCAGATAGGCCATCGCACCCGCAAAGAAAAGGGGCGCGGCCTGTCATCCGGCAAAGGGAAACCGGCCGGCCGGGTCCCATGGCCCGCCGCGATAGCGCCACAACAGGAACCCGGTCGCCGTGAAGGGAAAGGGCCGGAAGCCTGCGGACAGGTCGTCGAACAGCCTGCGGGCCTCCGCCGGGGCGACCTTGTTCTGGATCGTCACATGCGGCCGGATGCGCTGGCGGTCCTGCGGGGTCAGGTGATCGGCGAAGATGCCGGACAGCACGGCCCGCACCCGCTCGATCTCCGGGCAGTCGAGGTCATAGGCCACGCCCTTGCCCAGGAACCGCAACCCCGACACGCGGCCCGCGACCGGCGCGGTGTCCCGGGCCATCCGGTCCAGTTCCTGCGCGATCCAGCCGATGCGGTCGCCCGGCAGGTGGTGAAACAGCGTCAGATGCGCCGGGATATGGTTGCGCGCGGGCGGGAAATGGCGCTGCCGCATGGCCTGGAAATGGGCAAAGCTGGCCTCGTCGAACCGGACGGTCAGGATCAGCGGTGCGTCGTCAGGCATGGCCGGATTGCCCCAGGGACTTGCAATGAAAAGGGGCGGCCCCGCAGGACCGCCCCCTTGATGCCGCAGGCCAGGATCAGCGTTCGCCCACCGGCAGCGCCACGAAGCGCGGCTCTCCGTCGCGGCGCACCAGGACCAGCAGCGACTTGCGGCCCGCCTCGCGCGTCTCGTCGATGCGGGCATTCAGGTCGGCGATCGAGGCCACGGGCTGCTGGCCCGCCTCGGTGATGATGTCGCCGGGGGCCAGGCCCTTTTCGGCGGCTTCGCTGGCCGGATCGACCTCGCGCACGACCAAGCCCTTCATGTCGCCTTCAAGACCCATCTCCTGCGCCATCTCGGGCGTCAGGACGGACAGCGACATGCCCAGGATGTCCTCGGGCGCGGCATTGCCTCCGGCCTGCGGCGTATCGCCCGCGCCTTCCGCCGTCTCGCGCCGGCCCAGCGTCACGGACAGCGTCACGGGACCGTCCGTCCGCTGCACCACCACCTCGACCGGCTCGCCCGCAGGCGCCTCGGCCACGCGGCGGACCAGGCTGCGGGTGTCCTCGACCGGCGATCCGGCAAAGCTGGTGATCACGTCGCCGGCGCGCATCCCGGCCTCTTTCGCGGGGCCTTCGGGAAC
Organism: Paracoccus lichenicola; assembly: GCF_009708075.1. GTDB lineage: Bacteria > Pseudomonadota > Alphaproteobacteria > Rhodobacterales > Rhodobacteraceae > Paracoccus > Paracoccus lichenicola. The sequence goes on from NZ_WMBT01000001.1 coordinate 436,127, forward strand.
GTCCGTCACCATCGCGCCGGATTCGGCGGCCAGGCCAAGCGCCTCGGCCATGTCGGGGGTCACGTCCTGGATCTTGACGCCCAGCCAGCCGCGCCGGGTTTCGCCGAATTCGCGCAGCTGGTCCACGACGGTCGACACCACGTTCGACGCCATGGAAAAGCCGATGCCGATGGACCCGCCGTTGGGCGACAGGATCGCGGTGTTCACGCCCACGACCTCGCCCTGCAGGTTGAACAGCGGCCCGCCCGAGTTGCCGCGGTTGATCGCCGCATCGGTCTGCAGATAGTCGTCATAGGTGCCCGACAATTCGCGGTTGCGCGCCGACACGATCCCCGAGCTGGCCGAGAAGCCCTGCCCCAGCGGGTTGCCAAGCGCCAGCACCCAATCGCCCACCCGCGCCTCGTCCGAATTGCCGAATTCCACGAAGGGCAGCGGGTCCGGGCTTTCGACCTTCAGCAGCGCCACGTCGGTGTTCGGATCCGTGCCGATCACCTTGGCGGGCAGGGTCTCGCCGGAATAGAACTCGATCTCGATCTCGTCCGCGCCCTCGATCACGTGGTTGTTCGTGACGATGAAGCCGTCGGCCGAAATGACGAAGCCGGACCCCAATGCGTTCGACCGCTGCGGCATCCGCGGGCTGCCCTGGCCTTCCTGCCCCGGCATCCCGGGGATCCCGAAGTCGCGGAACAGGTCGGAAAACGGGCTGCCTTCGGGGAACATCGGCCCGCCCTCGCCCCCGGTCGGCTGGGCGACCACGGCGCTGGTGGTGATGTTCACGACGGCGGGCGCGACCTGCTGGACCAGATCGGCAAAGCTGTCGGGCATGACCTGGCTTGAGGCCGTCGCGGGCGCCGACAGCGGTTCGTTGTTGTTCGCCGCCTCTTGCGCCTGCTGGCTCGCCTCGGGCGAGATGTCGGGCTGCGGCGCGTCTTGGGCGGCAGCAAGGCCAAGGCCGACGGTCACGGCCAGTGCCGAGGCGGTCAGGAGGTGCCGAGGAGAAAGCGTCTTCATGCGGATGTCCTCATCTTTCGCAGGATGCCCTGGTCGCGACATGGGCCGGGGACCTGGGGATATGAAGAAGAAATAGGGCGGCGGTGCAAATAAACCACGCTCTCGGGCAGTGAACTGATCGTGACATTCATTGCAGAAAGGGCGGATGCTGCCATCCGCCCCTTGCGTCGTCTCATTCTTGCGCCTGCGAGACCGGCTCTGCCACGCCGTCCTGCGGCGCGGGTTCAAGGTCGTCGGATTGCGGCGCGGCGGGGGGCGCGGTGTCCCCGGCCTGTGCGGCGGGGGCCACGACGCCGTTCGTTTCCTGCGGGGGCGTGGTCAGCATTTCCGGCACGGGGGTCAGGGTGACGCCCGCGCTTTCGCCCAGGCGGTTCCCTTCGCGGTCGGTCACGGTGGGCGTGACCAAGCCTTCCTCGTCCCCGGCAGCAGCCGGGGCCAGCACTTCGGCCGCCGAATTGCCCGCAGGCACCGGCGTGGGCGAGGGGTTCGCCCGGCTGGAACCGTCGTCGCGCAGATAGCTGAAGAACTCGCCGGTCGGCTGCAACACCATCGCGCTGTTCTCGCCCTTGAGCGCCCGTTCGTACGAGGTCATCGACCGCGTGAAGGCGAAGAACTCCGGGTCGCGGCCGAAGGCGTCGGCATAGATCGCATTGCGCTGCGCATCGGCCTCGCCTCGGGCGATCTCGGCCCGCTTCTGCGCCTCGGATGTCAGTTCCGTCACGGTGCGGTCTGCGGCGGCGCGCACGCGCTGCGCGGCCTCGCCGCCCCGGGCGATCTCGTCGGCGGCCTCGCGCTGGCGTTCGGCGCGCATCCGGGCATAGGTCGCGTTCAGGTTCTGCTCGGGCAGGTCGGTGCGGGTCAAGCGCACGTCGATGATCTCGACCCCCAGGCCTTCCGAGTTTGCGCGCGCCTCGTCCCGGATCTGGTTCATCAGCGCGGTGCGGTCGTCCGACAGCACGCTGGTGGACGGGACCGTGCCCAGCACCTCGCGGATGGCGTTGCGCACGATGGGTTCCAGACGGCCCTGCGCTCCCTGGATGCCGCCCGCGCCGACGGCCTGGCGGAAGCGGACCACGTCGGTGATGCGCCAGCGGGCGAAGGCGTCCACGATCAGCCGGCGGTCGTCCAGCGGCGTGACCTCCAGCGGAACGGTGGGCAGGCCCAGGATGCGGCCGTCGTATTTCTCGACATTGTCGAGGAACGGCAGCTTGAAGCCCAGGCCCGGTTCTTCCTTGACATCGACCACGCGGCCAAGGCGCAGCACCAGGGCCTTTTCGCGTTCATCCACGATGAACAGGGACGAGGCGACAAGCACCGCCACCGCGATCAGCAGCGGGATGGCCAGCGTGGACAGGGTTATGCGACGCGCGGCCATCAGTTGTTTCCTCCGGTATTCGTGCCGGCATTGGTGTTGGCGCCGCCCCCGCGGCGCAACTGGTCCAGCGGCAGGAAGGGCACCACGCCCGTCCCCTGCCCGTCCATGCCCTCGCCGATGATGACCTTGTCCACGTTGCCCAGGACGTTTTCCATGGTTTCCAGATACATCCGGCGGCGGGTCACGTCGGGAGCCTTCACGTATTCCTCGTAGATGGAATTGAAGCGCGCGGCCTCGCCCTGGGCGGTGTTCACCGCCTGGGCGCGATAGGCCTCGGCCTGTTCCAGGGCCTGCGCGGCGTCGCCGCGGGCCTGCGCCAGGACGCGGTTGGCATAGGCGTCGGCCTCTTTTTCCAGCCGGTCGCGTTCCTGCTGGGCGGCCTGCACCTCGCGGAAGGCGTCGATAACCTCGGCCGGGGGGTCGGCGCGGTCCAGGTTGACGCGGACCACGCTGATCCCGGCCTCATAGGCGTCCAGCGTTTCCTGGACCGATGTTTGCAGGTCGTTGGCGATCGTGCCCCGGTCGCGGTTCAGGATCGGCGCCAGTTCGCTGCGGGCGATGATGTCGCGCATGGACGATTCCGCCACCGCGCGCATCGTGTCGGCGGGGTCGGCCAGGTTGAACAGGAATTTCTCGGGGTCCGAGATGTTCCAGACGACCTGGTATTCCATGTCCACGATGTTCTGGTCGCGGGTCAGCATCAGGCCGTTGTCCATCTCGCCCTCGCGCCCGGTGCCGATCTCGGTCACGCGTTCGTTGGTGACGGGGATGACCTCGGCGGTGATGACGGGCCAGGGGGCGAAGTTCAGGCCCTCGGACCCCACGGCGACGGCGCGGCCGAACAGGAACTCGACGCTCTTTTCGTTGGTCTGGACGCGGTAGAAGCTGGCAAAGGCCCACAGCGCCACCAGCACCAGCCCGCCGATGGTCAGCGTGGTGCGGTTCATCTGGAAGCCGGGACCGGACGGGCGGCGCCCCCCGCCGCCGTTCGGGCCGGGACCGCTGCCGCGCCCGCCCATCAGCACGCGCAGGCGTTCCTGGCCCTTCTTCATCAGCTCCTCGATCTCGGGCATCTGCTGGGGGCCGCCGGGCCGCTGCGGGCCTTTCGGTGGCTGCTGTTGTCCCCAGGGGCGGTTCGAGGGCTGCTTGCCGCGATCCTCGTCATCTCCTCCGCCGTTTCCGCCGCCCCATGGGCCATGACTTGCCATCAGTGGTCCTTCTTTCTTCTTCGGAATTCCGTTGCTTGAAAACTGGTGCCACCGGGGGAAATGTCAACCCGGACGCCCCCTGTCCGCGCCGATCTGTCGCAATTGTCAGGCAGTTGCAGCCTGTGCAGGAATCTCCAGCCGGTGCCGCCGGACAGGCTGGCGCATCGTCACCAGTTCCTCGGCCGCCGTGGGGTGGACCGCCATGGTCGCGTCGAAATCGGCCTTGGTCGCGCCCATGGTGATGGGGATGGCGGCCAGCTGGATCATCTCTCCGGCGTCGGGGCCGAAGATGTGGCAGCCCAGCACGCGGTCGGTTTCGGGATCCACCAGCAGCTTCATCATCACCCTGGCATTGCTGCCCGCGAACATCGACCGCATGGGCCGGAACACCGTGGCATAGACATCCACGTCGCCGCGCGCCTGCGCCTGTTCCTCGGTCAGCCCGACGGACGCGGCCTCGTGCGGGCGCAGATAGGCGGCGCTGGCGACATTCACGTGGCTGGCCTTGCGCGCCCGCCCGCCGAAGACCGTGTCGGCAAAGGCGTGGCCTTCGCGGATCGCGACCGGGGTCAGGTTCACCCGGTCGGTCACGTCGCCCACGGCGAAGATCGACGGGACCGCCGTTTGCGACCATTCGTCCACGGCGATCGCGCCGTTCGCGCGCAGGTGGACGCCAGTGTTCTCCAGCCCCAACTTGGCCGTATAGGGCGCGCGGCCCGTGGCCCAGAACACCGCGTCGAAGTCCTCGCGGCTGGTGTCGCCGAAGGTGACACCGATGCGGTCGCCGTTCCGTTCCAGCCCCGTCAGGTTGACGTTCAGCCGCAGGTCGATGCCGATGTCGCTCAGTTGCAGGGTCGCCATGTCGCGGGCCTGCCGGTCGAAGCCGCGCAGTACCGCATCGCCGCGATAGACCTGCACCGTGTCGCAGCCCAGGCCTGCCAGAATGGTGGCGAATTCGCAGGCGATATAGCCGCCGCCGACCAGCAGCACCCGGCGCGGCAGGCTGTCCATGGTGAACAGGTCGTCCGACACCAGGCCCAATTCCTCGCCCGGGATGCCGGGCAGCGCGGGGCGTCCGCCGACGGCGATCAGGATGTGCTTGGCAGTCTTGCGGGTGCCGTCGGCCAGGGCGACCGTGTGGTGATCGACAAGGGTGGCGCGCTGGTGGAAGATCTCGACCCCGGCTTTCGTCAGGTTCGCGGTATAGATCAGCTCCAGCCGGGTCAGTTCGGCGTCCATCTTGTGCCGGAACACCTCCCAGTCAAAGCGCCCCGCCTGCGCCCCGTCCCAGCCATAGCCGCGCATTTCATCAGCCAGCAGCCCGGCTTGGGATGCGAAGATCATCAGCTTCTTGGGCACGCAGCCCCGGATGACGCAGGTGCCGCCCATGCGGCTTTCCTCGGCCAGCGCCACGCGCGCGCCGTGTTCGCCCGCCGCGACCCGCGCCGCCCGGACCCCGCCCGAGCCGCCGCCAATCACGAACAGGTCATAGTCGAAGCTCATGGCTGGTCCCCCTCGCCCGCCAGCATGTCGGCATCGATATCGGCATTGCGGTCCAGCCGGACAACCGTGCCGTCGGGCTTGCCGATGATCGCAAGGTGGCACATGCCCAAAAACAGCCCGTGTTCCACGACGCCGGGAATGGCCGACAGGGCGCGGGCCAGCGCGAGGGGATCGGGGATGGATTGCAGGTGCAGGTCCAGGATCCAGTTGCCTTCGTCCGTGACCCAGGGCTCGCTGCCCTTCAGGCGGTGCAGCACCTCGCGGTCGCCCAGGGACAGGTCGTCAAGGGCGCGGCGGATCAGGGTGCGGGTGGTCTCGAACCCGAACTGCACGACCTCGACCGGCAGGGGAAAGGCGCCCAGCTGTTCAACCACCTTGGCCGGGTCGGCGATGACCACCATCCGCTTGCTGGCCGCCGCCACGATCTTTTCGCGCAGATGCGCGCCGCCGCCGCCCTTGATCAGGTGCAGGTCGGGATCGACCTCGTCGGCGCCGTCGATGGTCATGTCCAGCCAGCCGATCCGGTCCAGGCTTTCGATGGACAGCCCCAGGCTTTCGGCCAGTTCGCAGGTGGCCCTGGAGGTCGCGGCGCAGCGCAGCGACAGCCCCTCGGCGCGCGCGCGGGCGGCCAGTTCGCGGACCATGACGCTGGCGGTCGATCCTGTGCCCAGGCCCAGCTTCATGCCGTCCCGCACCAGGGCCACGGCTTCGCGCGCGGCGGCCAGCTTGGCGGGATCGGGTTGGGGTGTCTGGGTCATCGGCGGCCTCCGTCGTGGGTTGCAAGGGTTATAGGTCAGGGAACGCAGGCCCGCCACCGGCAAACCCTAACCCCGGCTGGCGCTTTCCGGCAAGATCACCGTGAAGGCGCTGCCCTGCCCGCGCGCGCTGTCGATGCGCAGCCGGCCCCGGTGGCGGTTCACGATATGCTTGACGATGGCCAGGCCCAGGCCGGTGCCGCCCTGCGCGCGGGACCGGTGCGCGTCCACGCGGTAGAAACGCTCGGTCAGGCGGGGAAGGTGCATCCCCTCGATCCCCTCGCCCCGGTCGCGGATCTCGACCGCCCAGGCGGGGCCGCGCAGCAGCGGCTCGTGGTCGATCCGGCGCATGGAAATGCCCAGGTAGCCCCCTTGGCCGCCGTATTTCAGCGCGTTCTCGATCAGGTTCTGGAAGACCTGCACCAGCTGGTCGGGATCGCCCGGCACGCGCTGGCTGCCGGCGATGCCCCGGGTTTCCACGGCGACGCCCGCCGCCCGCGCGCCCTGGTCCATCGTGGCCAGCACGCCGCGCAGCAGCAGCGGCAGATCCACCTGGCCAAGGGGGCGGCGGCGTTCCTCGGCCTGGACGCGGCTCAGGGACAGCAGGTCGCTGACCAGGCGGTTCATGCGGGCGGCCTCGCGCTCCATGATGTCCAGGAAGCGGTCGCGGGCGCGGGCGTCGTCGCGGGCCGGGCCGCGCAGGGTTTCGATGAAGCCGATCATCGCGGTCAGCGGCGTCTTCAGCTCGTGGCTGACGTTTGCCACGAAATCGCGGCGCATCTGTTCGGCTTCCTCGGCCACGGAACGGTCCAGCACGGCGACCGTCGCCCCCCGCCCCAGGGCCGAGGGTAGCCGGGCCACCGTGATGTCCGCCGCGATGTCGCGCCCGTCGGCCAGGATCACCGCGCCCAACCGGACCACGCCCTCGATGGGCGGGGGCAGCGAGGGGTCGGGCATCGGCGCGGGATGACGGTCGGGATCCAGCACCCAATCCACCGCCGCCACGACGCCTGGATGGCGCAGGATCGTCACGAAGGGCCGGTTCAGCAGGTCAGACCCCCCGAACAGCGCGACCGCTGCGCGGTTGGCGCCGATGGTGCGCGCCCGGCCATCGACGGCCAGCATGGGGACGGGCACGCCTTCCAGCAGGTCCGAGGCCGGGCGATGCGCGCCTTCGGTCATCCGGCCTGCCGCAACCCGGCGCGAAACCGCGCGGCATTGGCGCGATAGCGTTCGGCGGACCGCAGCAGCCCGGCCCGCGCGTCATCGTCCAGCATCCGCACGACCTTGCCGGGCGCGCCCATGACCAGGGCGCCGGGCGGGATCTCCTTGTTCTCGGCGATCAGCGCGCCCGCGCCGATCAGGGCGCCCGCGCCGATGCGCGCGCCGTTCAGGATGGTGGCGCCCATGCCGACCAGCGCGCCGTCGCCGATGATGCAGCCATGCAGGATCGCGCGATGGCCGATCGTGCAATCCGCGCCGATCACCAGCGGACAGCCCGGATCGGTGTGCAGGACGCACAGATCCTGCACATTGCTGCCGGATCCCACCCGGATCTCCTCGTTGTCGCCGCGCAGCACCGCGCCCCACCAGACCGAGGCGCCTTCTTCCAGCACCACGTTGCCCATCAGTTGCGCATCGGGCGCGACCCAGGCATCAGGGGCGATGCGCGGGGCGTGGCCGTCCAGTTCCCAGATCATGCGTGTTCCTCCATCAGGTGCTTGACGAAGCGGCCAAGGCCGCCCTGCCGGTCGCGGCGCAGGCGTTCGGCGGTCAGGATGGCGCGCAGTTGCCCTTCGGTCTGGTCCAGGTCGTCGTTGACCAGGACGTAGTCGTATTCGGCCCAGTGGCTGATCTCGGCCCGGCTTTTCTCCATCCGCCCCGCGATCACCGCGTCGCTGTCCTGGCCGCGCGCGCGCAGGCGGCGTTCCAGTTCCGGCAGGGACGGCGGCAGCACGAAGATCGACACCACATGGCCCCCCAGGGCGGAGGCGCGGATCTGCTGGCCGCCCTGCCAGTCCACGTCGAACAGCGTGTCGCGCCCGTCGCGCATCGCGGCCTCGACCGGGGCGCGCGGGCTGCCGTACAGGTTGCCGAAAACCTCGGCATATTCAAGCATCTGGCCTTGTTCCACCATCTGGCGGAAGGCGCCGGGGGTGGTGAAATAGTAATGCTGCCCTTCGACCTCGCCCGGGCGAGGCGGGCGCGTGGTGGCGGATACCGAAAAGCGCAACGAGGGATCCCAGTCCATCAGCCGCCGGGCCAGCGTCGATTTCCCCGCGCCCGAGGGCGATGACAGGATGATCAGCAGGCCGGTCCGGTCCATGGGCGTCTTTCCTTGATGGCGTGACGGCGGGATGGACCAGCGGTGCCGGGTGGTCAAGACCTTGGCAACCGCGCGGATCATCCATGGCCATTTAACCATTCGTTAGGAAAACGACTCGGCAGGTGGCGAACTTATGTTTATCATGCCCTTGGAGTAACAATGCATCCGTGTGTCTGGATGCGTATCGGTAACGAGGGTACGACATTGTCGAACTGCCAGGACGACGCAGCGTCGCATCCGCCCGTGGCGGATCGGACGGGCCAGATCTTGCACCTTGCGGACTTCAATCCCATGCAGCCTGCCCGGATCCTGGGCGACGTGCGGGCCTATTGGGACGGCCTGCGGCGCGGCAGGGCGGTGCCTGCGCGGTCCGACATCCAGCCCCAGGGCATCCGGCGCGCGCTGGATTACGCCTTCATCCTGGAACGCATCGCGCCGGGTGCCGCGCGCTTTCGCCTGGCCGGGCAGCACCTGATCGACCTGATGGGGATGGAGGTGCGCGGCATGGCCTTCTGTTCGCTGGCCAATCCCGGTTCGCGCGGGCGCCTGTCCGACGTGCTGGAATCGGTGTTCCGCGCGCCCCAGCTGGCGCAGATGACGCTGCACGCCAAGGCCGATTACGCGCGGCCCGAACTGTCGGCGCGGATGCTGCTGCTGCCCTTGACCTCGGATCTGGGCGACGTGACCCGCGCCCTGGGCTGCATCATCGCCGAAGGGCAGATCGGCGTGGCCCCGCGCCGGTTCGACCTGACCCGTGACGAGGTGATCCCGATCCTGAAGGGCGGCAAGACGCTGCCCCCCTCGCCTTCCAGCTTCGAGGGGGACCGCCGCCCCGGCGGGCGCGAAGGGACGCCGCTGCGGCCGCTGACGCTGGCCACGGACGAACGCCCGGCCCGGCGGACCGACAGTCCCGAATCGCGCCGGGCCACGTTCAAGGTGATCACGCTGCCGCAGGCCCCCTTGTCCACGGGCGCAAGCCAGACCTAGGGCTGCGGACGCCTGCGCCAGCGATAGATCGCGGCGGGCGCGGGCTGGCTGCGGCCCAGCGAGGACAGCATCTGGTCCAGGTCGCGCTGGAAGCCCAGGTTCTTCAGCAACCGCCGCGACGGCTGGTTGTCCAGGAACACGTCCGCCAGCAGTTCGGGCGGGTCGAAGCGGGCGGTGATCTCGGCCAGGAAGGCGCGGCCCATCTCCTCGCCCAATCCCTGGCCCGACAGGACAGGATCCAGGAAATAGAAGATGCGCGGCGGATCGCCCGCGCTGATGCCGATGGAACCGGCCACCCTGCCGCCATGCCGCACGGTCAGGCGCATGGGGGGCAGCAGCCCGTCCGACTGGAACAGCGGCGCCATGTCGTCGGGCGTCATGGCCGGGTGGAACAGCAGCAGGTTCGCGGCGACGGCGGGCAGGGTTGCGATGCGGTGCAGGTCGGGCAGGTCGGCGGGGCGGAAAGGTTCGATCAGCAGGCGGGGCGTCGCCAGCGCGACCGCGTGGCGGCGGGCGAAATCCTCGCGCGTCAGGCGCAGCGACAGGCCGGGCAACTGGCGCTGCTGCGGCTCTGACCACAGCAGCACCTGGCCCGTGGGCCGAAAGCCAAGCCGCGCCAGCAACGCGGCGGACGCGGTGTTGTCCTCCAGGTGGTTCGCCTCGACAAAGGCGGCGCCGCCCCGGAAGCGGCGCGACAGCGCCAGCACCGCGGCGCGTTCGGCCAGCCCCTGCCCCTGCGCGAAAGGCGCCATCCAGATGCCGAAACTGCCCGAGGCGCGCACCATGCCGACCAGCCGGCCGTCCTGCCGCACGGCGTATTCGTCCAGGCCCGCATCGTTGATGAAGGCCGCCGCATCCGCCGGGCGATAGGGCCAGGGCACGGCGGTCAGCCATCGGGCCACCTGCCAGTCCGACAGCGCCTCGGCAATGGCGGGGGCGTCTTCGGGCCACGGACGGGTCAGGGCCAGCCGCGCGCTCATCGGCCCTAGCCGACCGGAACGACGCGCACCGCGCCGCCCTTGGCCGACAGCGCGATTTCCCCCGCCGCCAGGCGCAGGGCGTCCTGTCCGAACACCTCGGCCCGCCAGCCCTTCAGCGCGGGCAGGTCGCGGTCGCCCGAGGCGATGGCGTCCAGTTCGGCCGAGGATGCGATCAGCTTGGGCGCCACCCCCGACGCATCGGCCTTGGCCTTCAGAAGCACGCGCAGCAGGTCCGACAAGGCGGCATTGCCGGGCTTGCCCGGTTCCTCGTCCCTGGGCTGCGGCAGATCCTTCGCCTCAAGGCCCGCCTTGACGGCGACCAGGATGCCGTTCGCGATCTCGCCCTTGCGGGCTTCCCGCAGCAGCAGGCGGGACCGGCCCAGGTCGGCCTCGGTCAGGGGCTTGGTCGAGGCAAGCTCGATCATCGCGTCATCCTTGAAGACCCGCGACCGGGGGATGTCGCGTTCCTGGGCATAGGCCTCGCGGAAGCGCGCCAGTTCGCGCAGGATCGCCAGGAAGCGGGGCGAATTGGTGCGGGTGCGCACCTTGAGCCAGGCTTCCTCGGGGCGGGTGATATAGGTTTCGGGATCTTCCAGGACCGCGATTTCCTCGGCCAGCCAGCTTTCGCGGTTGTTCTTGTGCAGTTCCGCCGCCAGGAATTCGTAGATGACGCGCAGATGGGTCACGTCGGCCAGGGCATAGGCCGCCTGCGCGTCCGACAAGGGACGGCGCGACCAGTCGGTGAAGCGCGAGGACTTGTCCAGGTTGGCCCGCGCGATCTTGCGCACCAGGGTTTCATAGCCGACCTGCTCGCCAAAGCCGCAGACCATGGCGGCGACCTGCGTGTCGAACAGCGGCACGGGGAACAGGCCCGCGTCGTGGAAGAAGATCTCCAGATCCTGGCGGGCGGCGTGAAAGACCTTCACGGTGCCTTTGTGGCGGAACAGGTCGTAAAGCGGCTCCAGCGACAACCCCTCGGCCAGGGGATCGACCAGCACGGCCTCGCCCCCCGGAGCCTTGGGGGTGGATGCGGGCGGCAGGGCCAGCTGGATCAGGCACAGCTTGGACCAATAGGTCCGTTCGCGCAGGAATTCGGTATCGACCGTGACATAGGGTGCCGATTTCGCGGTCTCGCAGAAGCGGGCAAGATCCTCGGTCCGGGTGATGGTGATGATGTCGTCGCTCATGAAGTCTTTCAAACCGGGCGGTTCGTCCGCCAATCTGCAACGGATAGGGGCAAGACGGGCCGATGAAAAGTGTCTTTGGTCAACGAAGTTGACGGATCACGGCGGGGGGATGTCGCCCTGCGCCCGCATTGCATGAAAATCGGCCACGAAATCGTCCAGCCGGCCTTGGGCGATCGCGCCGCGCAGGCCTGCCATCAATTCCTGGAAATAATGCAGGTTGTGCCAGGTCAGCAGCATTCCGCTGATCATCTCGCCCGCGCGGAAGACATGGTGCAGATAGGCGCGGCTGTAGCCGGTGCAGGCCGGGCAGGTGCAATGTTCGTCCAGCGGGCGGGGGTCGTCGGCATGGCGCGCGTTCTTGATGGCGACCGGGCCGCGCCGCGTCCAGGCCTGGCCGGTGCGGCCCGACCGCGAGGGCAGCACGCAATCCATCATGTCCACGCCCCGCTGCACCGCGCCCACGATGTCGTCGGGCTTGCCCACGCCCATCAGATAGCGCGGCTTGTCGGCGGGCAGGAAACCGGGGGCGTAATCCAGGACGCCGAACATCGCCTCCTGCCCCTCGCCCACGGCAAGGCCGCCGATGGCATAGCCGTCGAAGCCGATGGATGTCAGCGCGCTTGCCGATTCCTCGCGCAGGTCGGGCGTGACGCCGCCCTGCATGATGCCGAACAGCGCGTGGCCGGGGCGGTCGCCAAAGGCGTCGCGCGACCGCTGCGCCCACCGCATCGACAGGCGCATGGATTTCGCCACGGCGTCCTCGGTCGCCGGAAGCGCCGGGCATTCGTCGAAGCACATCACGATGTCGCTGCCCAGCAGGCGCTGGATCTCCATGCTGGTTTCGGGCGACAGCAGGTGCCGGGATCCGTCGATATGGGACGAGAAGGTGACGCCGTCCTCGGTCAGCTTGCGCAGGGCGGCCAGCGACATGACCTGGAACCCCCCCGAATCGGTCAGGATCGGCCGGTCCCAGTTCATGAAGCGGTGCAGGCCCCCAAGACGCGCGATCCGTTCCGCGCCGGGGCGCAGCATCAGGTGATAGGTGTTGCCCAGCAGGATGTCGGCGCCCGTCGCGCGCACCGATTCGGGCAGCATCGCCTTGACGGTGGCGGCGGTGCCCACGGGCATGAAGGCGGGCGTGCGGATCTCGCCACGGGGGGTGTGGATGGTGCCGGTGCGGGCGCGGCCGTCGGTCGCCTGCAAGGTGAAGTGGAAACGCTCGCTCATCGGGGGACCTGTCGCTGGAACCGGGCGTGTCTAGCCAATGCGGGCGGGGATCGCAATCCGCCCCGCTCTGGACGGAAGCCGGGGGGTTGACTATATGAAGAACGGATTTGACAGGAACACGCCATGACCGAGTTGCAGGAAGGCGCCCCGCTGATCGCGCCCTCGACCACCGACCATCCGCTGTATGACAGCGTGGTGGAGGCCTGCAAGACCGTCTATGACCCGGAAATCCCGGTCAACATCTTCGATCTGGGGCTGATCTATACCATCGGCATCAACGACCGGAACGAGGTTCGCGTCATCATGACCCTGACCGCCCCGGGCTGCCCCGTCGCGGGCGAGATGCCGGCCTGGGTCGCCGACGCGGTCGAGGCCATTCCGGGCGTCAAGCAGGTCGATGTGGAAATGACCTTTCAGCCGCAATGGGGCATGGACATGATGTCCGACGAGGCGCGGCTGGAACTGGGCTTCATGTAGGCTTGCCGGCGGCGGTGGCCGGGGGCGCTTCGCCCCCCGGACCCCCCGAGGATATTTGAGCCAAGGCAAAGGAGCCTGCGCCTTGATAGGGGCAGGTCGCGCGATTATCTTTGAAGCGAACAGAAGGAACGCGCCCATGTTTGCCATTCCCGGATCGGTTCCGGTCACCATCACGCCCGCCGCCGAACGCCAGATCGCCCGGCTGATGAGCGGCAAGAACGCCTTCGGCCTGCGGATCGGGTTGAAGAAGGGCGGCTGCGCGGGGATGGAATACACCATGGATCTGGTCGAGGCCGCCGGGCCGAACGAGGAGGTGGTCGAGCAGGGCGATGCGCGCGTGGTGATCGCCCCCAAGGCCCAGATGTTCCTGTTCGGGACCGAGATCGACTTCGAGAACGGCGTGCTGGAATCCGGCTTCAGGTTCCGCAACCCCAACGTCACCGATGCCTGCGGTTGCGGCGAATCCGTGCGGTTCGAGCCGCTGGAAGGCAGCCGCGCCGCCGGATGATTCCCGGCTGGTTGCGGCGTTATCATGATTGTGCAGCGCCTTTTGTCATCCTAAGCCACGGGCAAAGCTTTGGAGGAATGGCATGGCACCGCGCAAACTGGCCGCTGGCAACTGGAAGATGAACGGCAATCGGGCCGCCCTGGCCGAGATCGACACCCTGATCGCGGCCCACCCCGTCCCCGGCTGCGAGGTCCTGATCTGTCCGCCTGCCGTTCTGCTGCATCCCATGAAGGCGCGTGTCGGCGATGCCATTGCGCTTGGCGGGCAGGATTGCCATGCCAAGGCCTCGGGGGCGCATACGGGCGACATCGCGGCGGCGCAGTTGAAGGATGTGGGTGCGGCTTACGTGATCCTGGGCCATTCCGAACGCCGCGCCGATCACGGGGAAACGGATGTGGCGGTCGCGGCCAAGGCGGCGGCCGCCCATGCTGCCGGGCTGACCGCGATCATCTGCGTGGGCGAGACCGAGGCGCAGCGCGATGCCGGGGAAACGCTGGACGTGATCGCCGCGCAGCTTGACGGATCCATCCCGGATGGGGCGACGGCGGCCAACACCGTCATCGCCTATGAGCCGGTCTGGGCCATCGGCACCGGGCGCACCCCCACCACCGGCCAGATCGCCGAGGTTCATGGCCTGATGCGCGAACGCCTGGCCGGCAAGGTCGCGGATGCCGCGCAGGTGCGGCTGCTTTACGGCGGCAGCGTCAAGCCGGGCAATGCGGCCGAGATCTTTGCCATCCCCCATGTGGACGGCGCCCTGGTCGGCGGGGCCAGCCTCAAGGCCGATGACTTCGGCGCGATCATTGCGGCCCTGGCAGCGGCCTAGGGGTGCAACCCAGCGGCAGGGGCGCGATGGACACGCGGCCCTTCCCCGCGCGCTTGGACCGATAGAGCGCCACATCGGCGTCATGCAGCATCCGGTCGGTGTCGTCGGGACCATAGCCTGCCGACAGCACGATCCCCAGGCTGGCCGAGATCCCGCATCCCTCGGGCGAGATCTCCTCGATTCCCCGGATGATCCGGGTGCCGATGGCCGTCAGCGCCTGGCAGGTCCAGGATCCGCCCAGGATCAGCACGAATTCGTCGCCGCCGATCCGGGCGACATGATCATGCGCCCGCACCGCGCGTCCCAGCACCCTTGCCACATCGAACAACAGCCGGTCGCCCGCGCCGTGGCCCAGCCGGTCGTTCACAGGCTTGAAGTTGTCCAGATCCAGATGCACCAGCGCGAAACCCTGCCCGCTGCGGGAATCCAGGGCGCCGCGCATCGCGGCCAGCAGCCCGCGCCGATTCAGGATGCCCGTCAGGGGATCGGTATGAGCCTCTCGCTCGGCATCCTGGCGGGCCAGCATGAGATGGCGGTTGAAGCGCGCCAGTTCCCCCTGGATGGCGCGGTTGGCTTCCTGAAGGAACATCAGTTCCAGCGCCAGTTCCGTGGGCGCGAAGTCGTTCTCGGTCAGGCCGAAGGTCGCGACGGCATCGGACAGCGACACCCCGAAGCCGAAGTTCAGCAGCAGCCCGCCGAAGCCCGGCGCCACGACATGGCCGCGCAGCACCATCTGGCGGTGGTGGCGCAGCCGCAGGGACAATCGCCTGGCCGGATCGGCGGCCCGGATCTGCGTCATCACGCAGCCGGTCTCGGTGCCCTTGGCCTCGACGAAGATGTCCTCGACCACCTGCGCGCCGGGCGGCACCAGCTTCTGCATGGTCGGCCCGGCGAAATGGATCACGCCGTTCTCGGCCAGGCACAGATGCATGGGCATCAGCCGGTCCAGCGCCGCCTGCCCCAGTGTCAGGGCGCGGGTCATGCGGGGACGGCCCTGGCCGACAGCCGAAAGGTCCGCGCCTCGGCAAAGGCCGCGTCCGACACGTCGATGGCGATCCCGTCCGCGCTGCGGGTGATGACGCACAGCGTGCCGTAATCGTCGGCCATTGCCCGCAGCAAGCCGCTGAGAAGCGCCGTCCAGACGGGCGACCCGTCCGAGATCGTGACCCAGACCAGGCCGTCCGCGCTGCGCGACAGCGCGATCTCGGGCACCTCAACGTCGTCGGTGATCAGGCGGATTCGTTCGGGCAATTCGTCCAGCCGCAGCAGGAAGTCCAGGAAATCGCTGCCGCAGAACCGCAGGAGACGCCAGATTTCGTCCTGCCGCACCAGCCAGGCCCCCAGATCCTCGATCAGTTCGTCCGGGGGCTTGCCCAGCTGATCTGCCGCAGCCTGCAGCATCAGGGCGGGGGGCAGCAGGCCCGCCTCGACCCCGGGGACGGATTCCTCCTGCAGGAACTTCTCGATCGCGCGGTTGACCAGGTCGTGCATGTGTCACCTCCGGCGCCCTGTCTAGACGCGAAAGGTGAACAAATCGCAAACTCAGATCTGCCAGCCATAGCTGCCGGGACCGGCCAGGGCGGTCCTCGCCTGCATCAGGTCGCCCGGCGCGACCCCCAGCTCGGCCGCCGCCTCCATGACCCGCCCGTCGTCTTCCAGCAGGTAGTCCAGCACATGCAGCGCCATCTCGGGGCTGGTCGCCACCTGGCGCAGATCCTGTGGCTGAAGGCCCGTCGCGCCCAGGAACGCCTCGACCAGATCGGGCCGCCCGGCCAGGTAGAGAAAGGCGGATGTCGCCAGCTCCTGCGCGGATTCTCGCTTATACGTCATCGCCCGGTCCCTGTTCCGACTCGCTCACCGACTGTTTGGAAACGCTTTGTTAAGGAATCAATGACATTCTTCGGAAAGGTCGTCGGAAGGGGCGTCATTCATGACTGCGCGTATCCTCATTGCAGAAAGCAGCGCGACAAGCCGGATCACCCTCAAGGTCAGGCTGTCGGGGGCGTGCTATGATGTCCTGTCGGCCGCGACCCCCGAGGACCTGGTGTCGCAACTGCGGTCGGGGCGTCCCGACCTGGTTCTGCTTGGACCGGGTTTCTTCGGCCTGCCGCTGGCCGAATTCTTCCGCCTCGTGTCGGTGGAACGCCCCCGGACGCCCGTTCTGGCGCTTGCCGATGGCCAGCGCCGGATCGAGGCGCTGGAGGCCGGGGCCTCGGCCGTGCTGGATCCGCAGGTCGAGGAGCAGATGCTGCTGGCCCGCGTGCGCGGCCTGTTGCGCGATTCGGAAACCGGCGACGCGTCGAGCTTCGCCATGGCCGAGGCCGCGCCCGGCTTTGCCCATGCGCCCTCGGGCAATGTCGTCCTGGTGGCCGACCAGCCCGGGCGGGCGCAGCGTTGGCGCCATATCCTGCAGCCCCGCCTGAACTGCCGTTTCGCCATCTCCAGCCCCGACGAGACGCTGAGTGCCGCGTCCCACGGCGACGGCGCGGATCTCTACATCATCGCCGCCGACATCGACCGCAAGGGCGACGGGCTGCGGTTGTTGTCGGAACTGCGCTCGCGCAACGGATCCAAGGAAGCGGGATTTGCGGTCCTGGTCGCGCCCGAGCGCGAGGATCTGTGCGCCATCGCGCTGGATCTGGGCGCAAGCGAGGTGCTGCCGCTGGATCCCGGCGGCGACAACAATGCCGAGATCGCGGCCCTGGCGCTGCGCAACCAGCTGGACCGCAAGCGCCGGGCCGACAGCCGGCGCGAGGAGATGAAGCGCAACATGGCCTGGGCGATGACCGATCCGCTGACCGGCCTTTACAACCGCCGCTATGCGCATCCGCACCTGGTCGAGATCGCGCAATGCGCCATGCGGCACCAGTCCGCCTTCGCGGTGATGGCGCTGGATCTGGACCGCTTTAAGACGATCAACGACAATTTCGGCCATGCCGCGGGCGACGCGGTCTTGTGCGACATCGCCCGCCGGGTCGAGGGGATCGTCGCGACCCGGGGCCTGACCGCCCGCCTGGGCGGAGAGGAGTTCCTGGTCGTGCTGCCCGACACCACCGGGTCCGAGGCCTTCCGCATGGCCGAGGACATCCGCCGCGCCGTCGAGATGCGCCCGACGCTGCTGCCCCGCGTCTCGGGCGGGGGGCAGGTGCAGGCCACGGTGTCGATCGGCGTCGCGCTGGAACAGGCACCCTTTCACGTCAGCCGCCCCGAGGTGCTGGCCGAGATCGCGCTGGAGCGGGCCGACCGGGCGATGATCGCGGCGAAATCGCTGGGCCGCAACCGCGTGCTGATGGCGCCGATGCAGCCCGTCCACTGACGATCCGCGACCAAGGATGCAGCCTTTTGCCGATCCCGGGACTGGCAGGACGGAAGGGCAGCGCCTACATTGGTTCCGCACCGCCCCGGAGATTGCCATGTCCCGAAACCTCGCCCCCGGCGATTCGTCCGAACGCCCGACCGGGCAGGCCATGCTGCGCGGGGCCATGGGCCGCTGCCCGGCCTGCGGCAAGGGCAGGCTGTTCCGGTCCTTCCTGAAGGTCGCCGATCATTGCCCCGCCTGCAACGAGGCGCTGCATCACCAGCGCGCCGACGACGGCCCGGCCTATCTGACCATCCTGCTGGTCTCGCATCTGGGCGCGCCCTTGCTGCTGGCCTGCTTCATCGCCTGGCGGCCTTCGGCCATGACGATGATCTGGACCTTCGGCGCGGGCGCGATCATCCTGTCGCTGCTGCTGTTGCCGCGCATCAAGGGGGCGATGGTCGGGCTGCAATGGGCGCGGCGGATGCATGGCTTCGGCACCCCTGGCCCTTCGGCCGCCTCGTGACGCAGGACGGCCCGCCCATCCGTGACGCCGCGACGATCATCCTGCTGCGCAGGACGGGCGCGGGCGTGTCCGTGCTGATGGGGATGCGCGGCGCGGGGGCGGTCTTCATGCCGTCGAAATACGTCTTTCCCGGCGGCGCCGTCGATGCCACTGATGCCACCGCGCCGCTGGCCGCGCCGCTGCCCGAGCCGCATCGCGGCCGCCTTCTCCAGCAGCCCCGGCCCGGATCCATCCCCGATCCCGACGCGATTGCCGCCGCCGCCCTGCGCGAATTGGCCGAGGAAACCGGCCAGCTGATCGGCCGCCCCGGCCGCAGCGATTGGCCGGGCTTTGCCGAGGCGGGCCTTTGCCCCGATGCATCAAGCCTGACCTATCTGTTCCGCGCGATCACGCCGCCGGGCCGCCCGCGCCGGTTCGATGCGCATTTCTTCCTGGCCGATGCCGCCAGCCTTGCCACCGATCCCGACGATTTCAGCCGCGCCTGCGACGAGCTTTCCCACCTGCACTGGGTGCCCTTGGCTGATGCCCGCGCCCTGGACCTGCCCTTCATCACCGAGGTGGTGCTGGCCGAACTGGCCGACCTGGTGGCGGGCCTGCCCCCCGACGCGCCCCTGCCGGTGCCGGACACGGTGCCGTTCTTCGACAACCGCACCCCGGCCCCGCGCTTCGCGCAGATCGCCTGAGATCAGCGCCCGGTGAACCGCGCCGGGCGCTTTTCCAGGAAGGCCGTCACGCCTTCGACGAAATCCGCCGTCCGCCCCGCCGCGCCTTGCAGCCGCGCCTCCAGCGCAAGCTGCGCGTCCAGGTCGTTCTGGGTGGATGCCTGCACGGCTTGCCGGATCGCCAGATAGGCGGCGGTCGGGCCTTGCGCCAGTTGCCGGGCGCGGGCGGCAACGCCATCGACAAAGCGGTCGTCCGGCAGCGCCTCCCAGATCAACCCCCAATCGGCGGCCTGGCGGGCGCTGACGGGTTCGGCGAACAGCATGGCGCCCATGGCCCGCGCCATCCCCACGGCGCGCGGAATGACGAACGTGCCGCCCGCGTCGGGGACCAGGCCGATCCGTGCAAAGGCCTGGATGAAGGTCGCGCTTTCGGCGGCGATCACCACGTCCGCGGCAAGCGCCAGGTTCGCCCCCGCTCCCGCCGCCACGCCATTGACCGCCGCGATCACCGGCGCGCGGCAGGCGCGGATCGCGCGCAGCATGGGTTCGTATTCGTCGCGCAGCGTGCCTTCCAGATCGGCGGCGGCGGCCCGGTCGGTCAGATCCTGGCCCGAACAGAAGCCGCGCCCCGCCCCGGTGATGACCAGGCAGCGCGCCTCGGACGGCAAGGTCTGGACGGCATCCGTGATCTCGGCCCGCATCCGGCTGCTCAGCGCGTTCATCACCTGCGGGCGGTTCAGGGTCAGCGTGGCGACGCCATCGCTGACAGCGAATTCAATGGTTTCATAGATCATGATGTCCCCCTTGCGGGGCATCATGACGCAAAACGGCCCGGGGGAAAGCGCGACCCGGCGTCAGTCGCGCATGATCTGGTCCAGGCGGTCACGCTCAGCCTGGCTCAGTGCCTGCGCCTCCTCGGGGCGGGCTGTCGCGCGATTGCGCAGGAAGCGCCAGGCCCCCAGCAGCGCGACCAGCAGCATGAAAGGCCCCGCCAGCCACAGCACCAGGTTGCCGCCCCGGGCGCGCGGCTCGAACAGCACGAATTCGCCGAAACGGTCCACTACCGCGTCGATCACCTGATCGTTGCTGTCGCCCGCCACGATCCGTTCGCGCACATACAGCCGCAGGTCGCGGCTGATCGGCGCGTTCGATTCGTCGATGTTCTCGCCCTGGCAAACCGGGCAGCGCAGCTTTTGCGAGATCTCGCGCGCCCGTGCCTCTTGCGCGGCATCCGGCAGAACCTCATTCGGCTGCACGGCGAAAGACGCCATAGGCAGCAGCAGGGCGATCAGAAGGACAAGCCGTCTCATTCCGCAGGCACCGCCTTGGCCGGCGCGCGTCGGGCGCCCGCAGCCACGCGGTAACGGCGGTCGGACAGGCTGACGATCCCGCCAAGCGCCATCAGCAGGGCGCCTGCCCAGATCCAGTTGGCAAAGGGCTTGATGTAGATGCGCACTGCCCATCCGCCATCCGCCTGCGCGTCGCCGATCACCAGATAGATGTCGCGGAAGATGCCGTTGTCGATGGCGGCCTCGGTCGTGGGCATGGCCTGGACGGGATAGACGCGCTTTTCAGGATGCAGGGTGGCGACGGGGCGGCCGTTCCGCGCGACCTCCATCGTGGCCGTGGTCGAGATGTAGTTCGGCCCCTCGACCTCCTCCACGCTGGCAAGCGTGATGTCGTAGTCGGCCACCCGAAACGGCTGGCCGACCTGGGCCACGCGGATGTCCTCGACCTGCCAGGCGGTCAGCAGCGCGATGCCGATGAAGGTGACGCCCAGGCCCGCGTGCGCCGTGGCCTTGCCCCAATCGGCGCGCGGCAGGCGCAACAGGCGCGACAGGCCCGACTGGCCGGTGCGGTGGACCAGTTCGGCGGCGGCGCCGAAGATGATCCAGGCGCCCAAGCCCGCGCCGATGACGGCCATGGCCGACCGCCCGGTGGACACGGCCCAGACCAGCGCCATGACTGCCGCCGCCAGGCCCAGGGCGGGCCACAGGGGCCGCATCGCCCGGCCCAGGGTCGCGCGCTTCCACGGCAGGATCGACCCCAGGGGCAGCGCGATGGCCAGCGCGATCATGAAGGGCGTGAAGGCCTTGTTGAAGAAGGGCGCGCCCACCGACAGCTTGCGGTCCCACAGCAGTTCCGCGATCAACGGCCACATCGTGCCGATGAAGACCACGAAGGCCGCGACCGCCAACAGCACGTTGTTCAGGACCAGCGCCCCTTCGCGCGACACGGGCGCGAAGATCCCCTTGGCCGTCATCTGCCCCGCCCGCGCAGCATAAAGCGTCAGCGCCCCGCCGGTGAACACGACCAGGATGCCCAGGATGAACACGCCCCGCGCCGGATCGCTGGCGAAGCTGTGGACGGACGTGATGACGCCCGAGCGGACGATGAACGTGCCGATCATGGAAAATCCAAAGGCCATGATCGCCAGCAGGATCGTCCAGCTTTTCAGCGCCTCTCGCTTTTCGACCACGATGGCGGAATGCAGCAGGGCGGCGGCCAGCAGCCAGGGCATGAAGCTGGCGTTTTCCACCGGATCCCAGAACCAGAAGCCGCCCCAGCCAAGCTCGTAATAGGCCCACCAGGAACCCAGCGCGATGCCGACCGTCAGGAACATCCAGGCGGCCAGCGTCCAGGGCCGCACCCACCGCGCCCAGGCGGCGTCCACGCGCCCCTCGATCAGGGCGGCGACGGCGAAGCTGAACGCCATCGAGAGGCCGACATAGCCGAGGTAAAGGAACGGCGGATGGAACGCGAGGCCCGGATCCTGCAGCAGCGGGTTCAGGTCGCGCCCGTCGAAGGGCGGGCTTGCCAGCCGCAGGAACGGGTTCGAGGTGAAGATGATGAAGGCGTAAAACGCCGCCCCGATGGAGGCCTGCACCGCCAAGACGCGCGCCCGCAGCGCGGGCGGCAGGTTGTCGCCGAAGGCCGCGGCCGTTGCCCCGAACAGCGACAGGATCAGCACCCACAGCAGCATCGACCCTTCGTGGTTCCCCCAGACCCCGCTGATCTTGTAAAGCATGGGCTTGGCGGTATGCGAATTCTCGTAGACCAGCTTCAGCGAGAAGTCCGAGGTGACGAAACCCACCGTCAGCGCCGCAAAGGCAAGCCCCACCAGCAGGAACTGCGCCACGGCGGCGGGGCGGGCGCTGTCCATCCATCCCCCCCAGCCTTTCGATGCCCCGACCATCGGCACCACCATCTGGAACAGCGCCACCGCAAAGGCGAGGATCAGGGCGAAATGGCCGAATTCTGCAATCATGGCGGGATCCTTTGGGTTCCGCCCAACATAGGGCCATGCCAAAGGGGGGAAAAGTCCCTCCTTGGCCGGTACCATCAGTTTTGCGTGTCGGCGCGTGCGGCCTATTCGCGCAGGCTCGCCATCCAGTCGCGCAGGGCGGCATTGTCGGCGAAATCGTCGTTCGGCTGGACCGCCGCGAGGTTCTGCGTCGTGGTCACGCTGGCCTGCACCTGGCTTGCGGGCCAGACGCGGTGGCGGAAATGATGCGCCTCGCGCGCGCCGAAGTAGAAGCCGACAATGGCGCCCAGCAGCCACCACAAGGGTTCGGGCACCTGCTGCAAGCCCATCATGCGCAGGCCAAAGCCCTCCGGCTCGGCCATGGCATAGACGAACAGGCCGATGGTGCCCAGGGCCAGAAGCGGCCGGGGAAGGCGGTTCAAGCCGTTGACGAAGCTGTCAAAGAAGCCCGGCCGAACCGTGGCGAATTCCTGGCCAAGCTCGCCGATGGCGCGGGCATAGGCCTCCTCCTCAAGCTCCATCTTGCGGGTGGCGTTCTGGGTGAAGACCTCGGCCATGCCGGTGGCGGCGCTGCCAAGGGCGGTGACGCCCTGGCCCAACCCGATGAAGCGGTCGATCATGCCCATCTGGCGGTCCTTTCGCGATGCTCGGCCTCGGTCAGGTGGTAACGGGGGCTGATGAACTCCTCGGCCCGGGTGATCCAGCCGCCCTTGCCGCCAGACTTGGCACGGGCATATTTGCGGCTGGCGGGGCGCTGATCGGCCAGGGCATAGTAGTAATTGCGCCGCGCGATCCCATAGGCGTCGGCGAAATGATCCGGCGCCGCCGCCGCCGCGTCATGGGCCGCCGCGATGGTCCGCGGGCCGACCACGCCATCGGCGGATGCCGCAAAGCCCATGCGCGCGACCAGCCGTTGCAGGATCTTCACCGCATTGGTGCCCGCGTTCACATACATGTCGAAGACGCTGGCCTGCACGGCGTCGGGCAATTCGGCCAAGCGCGGGCGGCGGAAGTAATGGTCCACGAAGATCTGCTGGGCCTGCGCGCGGGTCAGCATCCGCACGTCGGCGGCATCCACGCGTCCGTCCCCGTTCAGGTCCAGGCCCAGGGACTTCATCGTGCCCACGGTGACGCCGTAATTCGTGGCCCCGCCCGGATCGTCGGGATCGTTCACGTAGCCGCCTTCCCGTGCGACGATCTGGGCCGCGATGTCTTCAACGCTTGGCATGGATACCCCCGTCCTGCAAATGAGGCACAAGGGTGGCGGGGCCGCATTAAGAGGCTGTTAACCCGCCGCGCGTTGCTATGGGCGCAACGCGTCCAGCAGCATCTGCAGCGCATGGTCCACGGTCGCGGCGCGGACCTGGCGGCGCCCGATGGCACCGAATTCGACGGTTTCGGTGCGGGTGCCGAAGGGTTGGGCGACGGCGAAGCAGACGCGGCCCTCGGGCTTGTGCTCGGACCCGCCGGGACCGGCGATGCCGGTGACGGAAACCGCGATGCCCGCGTCAGAATGGCGCAGGGCGCCGGATGCCATTTCCGCCGCGACCTGTTCGCTGACGGCGCCATGTGCATCCAGCGTCTCGGCGCGGACGCCCAGCATCTGCCGCTTGGCGGCGTTGGAATAGGTGACGAAGCCCCGGTCCACGGCGTCCGAGGATCCCGGCACCTCGGTCAGCGCCCCCGCGATCAGCCCGCCGGTGCAGCTCTCGGCGGTGGCGATCATCACCCCGCGCGCGCGGGCGGCGTCCAGCACGTCAGAGGCAAGGGTCATTGCAGCAACCCATGGTAAATCCCGGCCAGGATGACCGAGCCGATGCCCGCGAACAGCCCGGCCCAGAGGTCGTCCATCATCACCCCCACGGCCCCGCCCTGCCGGTCGGCGCGGCCCACCAGCCAGGGCTTCCAGATGTCGAACAGGCGGAACAGCAGGAAGGGCACCACGAAGCCCGGCCAGGCGTCCAGGATCGAGATCCCGTGTCGCCACAGCGGGATCACGGTGAAGGACATGGCGAGCCATTGGCCCGCCACCTCGTCGATGACGATCCAGGACGGGTCTTCGTCGGTGGTCATGCGCAGGGCCTGCGGCACGGCCCAGAAGCCGATCAGGGCGGCGAGGACTGCGCCCAGAGGGATCAGCAGCGCGCCCCCGGCCTGATAGACCAGGACCGCCAGCAGGACGGCGGCGGCGGATCCCCAGGTGCCGGGCGCGGGGCGCAGGTGGCCGATGCCGAAGACGGTGGTAATCATGGCGATCATGGGGTCAGGCCTTCATCAGCAGGGCGGTGGCGATGGCAGCGATGCCTTCGCGCCGCCCGGTGAAGCCCAGCCGTTCCGAGGTGGTGGCCTTGACGCTGATGCGGGCGGGGTCAACGTCCATGATGGCGGCCAGGCGGGCCTGCATGGCCTGCGCGTGGGGACCGATCTTCGGGGCCTCGCAGACCAGCGTCACGTCGGCGTTGCCGAGCGTGAAGCCGCGGCTGCGGGCCAGATCGGCGGCGTGCGCCAGGAAGATGGCACTGTCGGCGCCTTTCCATTGCGGGTCGCTGGGCGGGAAATGGCGGCCGATGTCGCCCTCGGCCAGCGCGCCATAGATCGCGTCGGTCAGGGCGTGCATCCCCACATCGGCGTCGGAATGGCCGACCAGACCGGCCTCATGCGCGATCTTGACGCCGCACAGCCAAACGTGATCGCCCGGCCCGAAGGCATGAACGTCGTAGCCGTTGCCAAGGCGAATATCCATTGCGGTCCCCAATATCCGTTCGGCCCGCGCGAAATCGGCGGGAAAGGTGATCTTCAGATTGTCGGCGGACCCCGGGGTGATCGCAACCGGGATCCCGGCCGCAAGGGCCAGTTCCACATCGTCGGCGGCGTTGTCCGGGTGGAGGCGGTGCGCATTGGATATTTGGTCCAAGGCAAAACCCTGCGGGGTTTGCGCGCGGAACAACCCGTCGCGGGGGGCAATGCCGGTGACGGTGCCCTGCCCCCGCCACAGCGCGTCGGTCACGGGCAGCGCCGGGGCGGCGGCGGGCGCGCCCGCTTGCAGCGCGTCGATGACGCCCTGGATCACCGCCTCGCTGACCAGGGGCCGCGCGCCGTCGTGGATCAGGACATGGGTGGCCTGGCCTTCCAGGGCCTGCAGCCCGGCCCTGACGCTGGCGGCGCGGGTCTCGCCCCCCGTGACGATTGTCACGCCCCCTGCGAAATCGCGGATGGCGCGGCCCATGTCGTCAGGGTGGACCACCAGCACCACGCGGTCGAAGCCCGCGAAGGCGTCCAGCGACCGGGCCAGGACGCTGCGGCCTGCCAGATCGCGCCATTGCTTCGGCTCGCCGCCCGCGCGGGTGCCGCGGCCTGCTGCGGTGACGATGGCGGCGTAACCTGCCGGAGCCTTGACCGTCATGCGTGGTCCGGCATGTCGCCCCGGATCGCCTGCGCGAAGGCGGTGCGATAGAGCCGCGACAGGTCCGCCAGATCGCCCGCATCACTGCCCATCTGCACGGCCAGGCCACCGAAAACGCCGACCTGAACCGCAGGAACGCCCGCGGCATCGGCGGCCTTCAGCAGGGCGTCCGCGCCCGCCGCATCGCAGGCGACCAGATAGCGGGCCTGATCCTCTCCGAACAGTTGCGCGATGTCGCCCGAATCCAGGCGGATGCCGATGCCCGCCGCCTCGGCCATCTCGAAGGCGGCAAGGGCCAGGCCGCCGTCGGACAGGTCGGTCGCGGATTTGACATGGGCGCGGTTGGCGCGCAGGAATTCGCCGTGCTTGCGTTCCGCCGCCAGATCGACAGGGGGCGCGTCGCCTTCCTCGATCCCGAAGGCCTCGGCGACAAGGGCCGACTGGCCCAGGTGGCCGCGCGTTTCCCCGATCAGGATCGCCACGTCGCCTTCGGACGGCAGGCCCGCGATCAGGTTCGACAGGTCATCGATCAGGCCCACCCCGCCGATGGTGGGGGTGGGCAGGATGCCCTTGCCGTCGGTCTCGTTATACAGCGACACGTTGCCCGACACGATGGGGAAATCCAGCGCCGCGCAGGCCGCGCCGATGCCCTTGATGGCGCCCACCAGCTGGCCCATGATCTCGGGCTTTTCGGGGTTGCCGAAGTTGAGGTTGTCGGTCGTGGCCAAGGGCCGCGCGCCCACGGCGGACAGGTTGCGGTAAGCCTCGGCCACGGCCTGCTTGCCGCCCTCATAGGGGTTGGCCTTGACGTATCGCGGCGTCACGTCGCTGGTGAAGGCCAGCGCCTTGTTCGTGCCGTGGACGCGGACCACGCCCGCGCCCTGGCCCGGGCGGCGGATCGTGTCGGCGCCGACCTGGGTGTCGTATTGTTCCCAAACCCAACCCTTGTGGGCGTAGGACGGACTGCCGATCAGCGCCCGCAAGGCTTGGATCGGGGTGATCGCTGGTAGATCGGGCGCAGGTCCGGCGGCAGGCGTTTCCACCCAGGGGCGGTCGTATTCCGGGGCGGAGGAGGACAGCTTGGACAGCGGCAGGTCGGCCTTGACCTCGTTCCCGTGCAGGATCAGGAAGCGGTCCTCGGCAATCGTCTCGCCCACGATGGCGAAGTCCAGATCCCACTTCTCGAAGATGGCGCGGGCCTCGGCCTCCTTCTCGGGCTTGAGAACCATCAGCATCCGTTCCTGGGATTCCGACAGCATCATCTCGTATGCCGTCATGCCGGTTTCGCGCTGCGGCACGGCGTCCAGGATCAGCTTGATGCCAAGCCCGCCCTTGTCGCCCATCTCGACGGCGGAACAGGTCAGGCCCGCCGCGCCCATGTCCTGGATGGAGATGACGGAATCCGTCTGCATCAGCTCAAGGCAGGCTTCCAGCAGGCATTTCTCGGTGAAAGGGTCGCCCACCTGAACCGTGGGGCGCTTTTCCTCGATGGTGTCGTCGAACTCGGCGCTGGCCATGGTCGCGCCGCCCACCCCGTCGCGGCCGGTCTTGGCGCCCAGATAGACGACCGGCATCCCGATGCCGGACGCCGCCGAATAGAAGATCTTGTCTGCATCGGCCAGGCCTGCGGCAAAGGCATTGACCAGGCAGTTGCCGTCATAGCTGCGGTGGAAGCGGACTTCCCCGCCCACGTTTGGGACGCCGAAGGCATTGCCATAGGCGCCGATGCCTTCGACCACGCCCTTGACCAGATGCGGGGTCTTGGGATGCTCGGGGCGGCCGAAGGACAGCGCGTCCATGGCGGCAATGGGGCGCGCGCCCATGGTGAACACGTCGCGCAGGATGCCGCCCACGCCGGTCGCGGCGCCCTGGTGCGGCTCGATGTAGCTAGGATGGTTGTGGCTTTCCATCTTGAAGACCACGGCCTGCCCGTCCCCGATGTCCACCACGCCCGCGTTCTCTCCGGGGCCGCAGATCACCTGCGGACCGGTGGTGGGCAGGGTGCGCAGCCATTTCTTGGATGATTTATAGGAACAATGCTCGTTCCACATGGCGCTGAAGATGCCAAGCTCGGTAAAGGTCGGCTCTCGGCCGATGATGTCCAGGATGCGGTCGTATTCATCAGACTTCAGCCCGTGCGCGGCGATCAGGTCGGGGGTGATCGTCGGTTCCTGCATCGTGGTGCCTTCCTGCCAAGAGGTTTCGCGCCTTCTAGGACGGGACGCGCGGCATGGGAAGGGACCGCCCAAAGGACGCGGGCAAAAAAAAGCCGGGCACGAGGCCCGGCCCAAGTCCAACAGGGAGGTAGAAGGTGATGAGCGATTACGCTGACCATCGCCTTCGCAGCCCGATTTATGGGCAGGTTGTTAACGGTTCAAGGGGGATCATGCCGCAACCGCAGCATAGCAGACATGCAGTTGCCGAATAGTTACACGTTAAGGTTGCAGATTTGGCGGCAAGGCCGGTCAGGCAAGGATCGCCTCGCTCTGCCGGCGGCGGTAATCCTGGATTTCCTCCAGCACGAAATCGCGGAAGACGGCGACGCGGCGGGTTTGGCGCAGCTCCTCGGGATAGGCCAGGAACACCGGAACCTCGCCGGATTCGACATCGGGCAGGACGCGGACCAGCTGCTTGTGATCGGCGGTCAGGTAATCCGGCAGGACGCCGATGCCCAGGTTCGCCAGAACGGCCTGCAACACGCCGAAATAGTTGTTCACCGTCAGGGTCGAGCCGATGTTCTGGGCCATGATTTCCTGGACCAGGCGCGCGCCTGCCGCGACCTGCGGCTGGTCGGGCTTCTGGCAGATCAGCCGGTGCGGGGACAGGTCCGCCATGGTCCGGGGAACGCCTGCCTTGTCCAGGTAATCCTGGGTCGCGTAAAGCCGCATCCGGATGTTCAGAAGCCGCCGCCGGATCAGGTCGGACTGGCTGGGTTCCTTCATGCGGATGGCCACGTCGGCCTCGCGCATGGGCAGGTCCAGCAGCCGTTCCTCCAGCATCAGGTCGATCTTGAGGTCGGGATATTTCTCGTAAAGCTTGACCAGCCGGGGGGCCAGCCACAGCGTCCCGAAGCCCACGGCGGCGGTGACGCGCAATTCGCCGAAGACATGCTCCTCGCTGTCGCGGATGCGGGCCGAGGCCGTGTCCAGCTTGCGCGCCATGGCCGAGGTGGCCTCGAACAGGAGTTCCCCCTGTTCCGTCAGAATCAGGCCGCGCGCGTGGCGGTGGAACAGCGTCGTCCCGAGCGATTCTTCCAGCGCGCGAATCTGCCGGCTGACGGCGGATTGCGACAGGTGCAGCGTGTCGCCGGCATGGGTCAGGCTGCCCGCGTCGGCAACGGCGTGAAAGATTCTGAGCTTGTCCCAGTCCATGCTGTTACAATCCTGCCGTGTCTGCCATGCGTTTTTTGCAGACCTATCCCGAATGCCCCGCCCCGGCAAGAGAAAGCCGCAGCCTGCATTTTTCCTTTGGTCGGTCAGCAAAGCTGACCTATACTGTAGGCCGGTGGAGGAGTCATTGGAATGAGCAAGCAGGAATTCTCGTTGGCCGACCGGTTCGACCTGACGAAGCCCCAGGTGCTGCTGAACGGCACGCAGGCTCTGGTGCGGCTGATGCTGATGCAGGCCGCGCGCGACAGGGCGGCGGGGCTGAACACGGCGGGGTTCGTCACCGGCTATCGCGGGTCGCCGCTGGGGGGCGTCGATCTGGCGATGATGCGCGAAGGCAAGCGGCTGTCCGAACGGAACATCCTGTTCCAGCCCGGCCTGAACGAGGATCTGGCCGCCACCGCCATCTGGGGCAGCCAGCAGGCCGAACTGCGCGGGGAGGGCAAATACGACGGCGTCTTCGCGCTGTGGTACGGCAAGGGGCCGGGCGTGGACCGGTCGGGCGACGTGATGCGGCACGCCAACATGGCGGGCACATCCCCGCATGGCGGCGTCGTGATGGCCATGGGCGACGATCACACCGGCGAAAGCAGTTCGGTCCTGCACCAGTCCGACTGGGCGATGATCGACCGCTATATCCCGGTGCTGTCGCCTGCGGGCGTGCAGGAAATCCTGGACTATGGCCTTTACGCCTTTGCGCTGTCGCGCTTTGCAGGCGTCTGGACCGGCCTCAAGACCATGAAGGACACGGTCGAGGCGACCTCGGTCGTCAACGGCGATCCGTTCCGGCTGTCCTTTGTCGCGCCCGATTTCCAGATGCCCGAAGGCGGGCTGAACATCCGCCTGCACGACACGCCCGTCGCGTCCGAGGCGCGGATGATCGACTACAAACGCTGGGCGGCCGAGGCGTTCAGCCGCGCCAACAAGATCGACCACAAGGTCTGGGGCAAGCCGGGCGCCAAGATCGGCTTCGTCGCGGCGGGCAAGAACTGGCTGGATCTGGTCCATGCCCTGTCCCTGCTGGGCATCGACGAGGCCGAGGCCGAACGCCTGGGCCTGACCACCTACAAGGTGGGCCAGACCTGGCCGCTGGACATGAAGTCCATGCAGGAATGGTCGGAAAACCTGGAACTGATCGTCTGCGTCGAGGAAAAGCGCAAGCTGATCGAGGTGCAACTGAAAGAGGCGATCTTTGACAACCGCCACGGCCGCCGCGTCCACGGCTGGAAGCATGACCGCACCGGCGCCGAACTGTTCCCCACCCGCTATGCCCTCGACCCCGTGATGATCGCCCAGAAGATCGGCGAGATCCTGATCGAGGAAGGCCGCGGCACCGACCACATCAAGGCGGGCCTGACCCGTTTGTCCGAAGTGCGCCGCGCCGACAACGCCCCCGAGATCGCGACCCGTACGCCCTGGTTCTGCTCGGGCTGCCCGCACAACACCTCGACCAGGGTGCCGGACGGCAGCCGCGCCTATGCGGGGATCGGCTGTCACTACATGGTGCAATGGATGGACCGGGAAACCACCGGCTTCACCCATATGGGCGGCGAGGGCGTGAACTGGGTGGGCGAGGCGCCGTTCAGCAAGACCAGGCACGTGTTCCAGAACCTGGGCGACGGCACCTATAACCATTCGGGTTCCCTGGCGATCCGCGCGGCCATCGCGGCGGGCACCACGATCACCTACAAGATCCTGTTCAACGACGCCGTCGCCATGACCGGCGGCCAGCCGAACGAAGGCGGGCTGACCGCCCAGCAGATCGCCGCCGAACTGGTGGCGATGGGCGTGAAGCCCTTGGTCGTCGTCTATGACGAGAAAGAAGACGTGGATCCCAAGCAGTTCCCCGCGGGCCTGCGGTTCGAGGAACGCGCCGAACTGATGGCCGTGCAGCGCGAACTGGCCGAGGTGCCGGGCGTCAGCGCGATCCTGTATATCCAGACCTGCGCCGCCGAAAAGCGCCGCCGCCGCAAGAAGGGCACTTTCCCTGATCCCGACCGCCGCGTGTGGATCAACCCCGAGGTTTGCGAAGGCTGCGGCGATTGCGGCGTGCAGTCGAACTGCGTGTCCATCGTGCCGCTGGACACGGAACTGGGCCGCAAGCGCCAGATCGACCAGTCCAGCTGCAACAAGGATTTCAGCTGCGTCAAGGGCTTCTGCCCCAGCTTCGTCACCGTCCAGGGCGGCAAGCTGCGCAAGCCCAAGGCCGAGGCCTTCGACATCCCCGACCTGCCAACCCCCGCCCTGCCCGCGATCAGCGGCACCCATAACGTCGTCATCACCGGCGTCGGCGGCACCGGGGTCGTGACCCTGGGCGCGGTGCTGGCCCAGGCCGCCCATATCGACGGCAAGGGCGCCGGCATGATGGAAATGGCGGGCCTGGCGCAAAAGGGCGGCGCGGTCCACATCCACCTGCGCCTCGCCAACCGCCCCGCCGACATCAGCGCCATCCGGGTGGCGGTGGGAGAGGCCGACTGCATCATCGGCGGCGACCTGGTGGTGACGGCGGGGGCCAAGACCATCGGGCTGATGACCACAGGCCGCACCGGCGCTGTCGTCAACGATCACGAGATCATCACCGGCGATTTCACCCGCCTTCGCGATTTCCGCGTGCCGTCCGACCAGTTGAAGGTCTCGCTGCAAGCGCGGCTGCGCGACCGCGTGGCCTTCTTCGACGCCAACGATCTGGCGCTGCGGATGCTGGGCGATTCGATCTATTCCAACATGCTGGTGCTGGGCGCCGCCTGGCAGCAGGGGCTGCTGCCCTTGTCGCTGGAGGCGATCATGCAGGCGATCGAACTGAACGGCGCCAAGGTCGCGGAAAACCAGCGGGCCTTCCAGATCGGCCGCTGGGCCATGGCCTTCCCGGATCAGACGGCAAGGCCCGCCGAGGTGACGCAACTGCCCCCCGACCCCATCGCCTATCGCGAGGCGCGACTGGTCGGTTACCAGAACAAGCGGCTGGCGAAACGCTTCCGCAAGCTGGTGGACGCGGCCCCTGCCCCCCTGCGCGAAAGCGTCGCGCGCGGGTATTACAAGCTCTTGGCCTACAAGGACGAATACGAGGTCGCGCGGCTGCACCTGACCACCGCCGAACAGATCGCGCAACAATGGGACGGGGACACGAAGCTGACCTTGCACCTCGCCCCGCCGATGCTGGGCGGCAAGGGGGCGGACGGGCGTCCGAGGAAACGCGAATACGGCGAATGGATGCTGACGGGCTTCAAGGTTCTGGCGCGCATGAAGGTCCTGCGCGGCACGCCCTTCGATCCCTTCGGCTACATGGCGGAACGCCGCCACGAACGCGCCGCCATCCGCGAGTACGAGGCCGACATGCGCGAGGTTCTGGCGAATGTCACCGACGCCTCCATGCCCATAGCCATCGAGCTGGCCGAACTGCCCCTGACCGTGCGCGGCTATGGCCCGGTCAAGGCCCAGGCC
Organism: Paracoccus lichenicola; assembly: GCF_009708075.1. Lineage (GTDB taxonomy): Bacteria > Pseudomonadota > Alphaproteobacteria > Rhodobacterales > Rhodobacteraceae > Paracoccus > Paracoccus lichenicola. The sequence goes on from NZ_WMBT01000001.1 coordinate 468,478, forward strand.
GAGGCGGCGGCCGCCATCCGGCGAACGGAGTTGCTGGCGCAGTTCCGCAGCGGCCAGGCGCCCTTGCAGCAGGCCGCCGAATGACGGTTCGGCGGGCGACCTGATCTAGGTCATTTCCAAGATGCGCGATGCGCCGTAAAAAGCGCCTCGCGACAGGAAAAGGGTGGCATCAATGGCGGTAGGCGTTTTCGATTCGGGTCTTGGCGGGCTGACGGTCCATGAGGCCATCGCCGCGCGCCTGCCCGACCTGCCGCTGGTCTATCTGGGCGACAACGCCCACACCCCCTATGGCACCCGCACCGCGGACGACATCTTCGACCTGACCTGCGCGGGCGTCGAGCGGCTGTGGGCCGAAGGCTGCGACCTGGTGATCCTGGCCTGCAACACCGCATCCGCCGCCGCGCTGAAGCGGATGCAGGAAACATGGCTGCCATCGGACAAGCGCGTGCTGGGCGTCTTCGTGCCCCTGATCGAGGCGCTGACCGAACGCCGCTGGGGCGACAATTCGCCGCCCCGGGAAGTCGCGGTCAAGCACGTGGCCCTGTTCGCCACCCCGGCCACGGTCGCCAGCCGCGCCTTTCAGCGGGAACTGGCCTTCCGCGCCGTGGGCGTCGATGTCGAGGCGCAGCCCTGCGGCGGCGTGGTCGATGCCATTGAAATGGGCGACGAAATCCTGGCCGAGGCGCTTGTGGCGTCCCATGTCGAGGCGTTGCTGCGCCGGATGCCCCACCCCGAGGCCGCGGTGCTGGGCTGCACCCATTATCCGCTGGTCCAGGACGCGTTCCAGAAGGCGCTCGGTCCCGATGTCAAGGTTTTCAGCCAGGCGGGGCTGGTGGCGGAAAGCCTGGCTGATTATCTGCAACGCAGGCCCGAATTCCTGGGATCGGGCACGGAATCGAAGAACCTGACGACAGGCGATCCGGTGCGCGTGTCCAGCAAGGCTACGCAATTCCTGCGCCGTCCGATCCACTTCGAGGCAGCATGAGGTCACATCCATGGCAGGCATGAAATCCCTGAAGAAACGCCGCCGCATCCAGGTGATCGTCGCGGCCGCCGTGGCGCTGCTGATCGCGGTCGGCCTGATCGGCTATGGCTTCCGCGACGGCATCAACCTGTACCGCTCGCCCGCGCAGGTGGTCGAGGCCGCGCCGGAACCGGACGAATATTTCCAGCTGGGCGGCTTGGTCAAGGAAGGCTCCATCGTCAACCGCGACGGGGTCCAGTTCGATTTCGTCATCACCGACGGCACGGTGGAAGTCCCCGTCAGCTATGTCGGCCGCGACCCGCGCCCGGATCTGTTCACCGAGGGCCAAGGCACCATCGCCAAGGGATACTATCGCGACGGCCGCTTCGAGGCCCGCGACCTGCTGGCCAAGCATGACGAGACATACATGCCGAAAGAGGTGGTGGACACGCTGAAGGAAAGCGGCGTGTACCAGGATCCGAACAGCTAAGGGCGACATTGCCAGGGCGGGAAAAGGAAACGCATTGCGTTTCCCCCGCCCTTCGCATGACAGTGCCATCAGAGACGGATCGAGCGTGTGACCACGAGAGGCCAGCGCCCGACCTGGTGGGCGTGAAGCGCCCGCCTGGGGCGGGGCGGGCGCTGGCCGGGCCTTTGAGGCCCGTCCGGTTCAACGTCGCCCGCAGCGCGTGGCGAAGGCGATGGCCTTCGCCAGTCAACCGTCGAGGGGGCGCGCGCCCTCCAGCAATCCCGCGATATCCCCAAACACCTCCTGCCATTCCGCATCTTCCAGCGGCATGAAGCGCAGGAAATGCAGCAGGAACGCCCCCTCGCAGGCCAGGAACGCCAACCGGGCGCGGCGGCCCTCGGGCGTATGCGCATCCAGTCCCGTCAGCCGGTCCCGATACCACTCCTGGGTCGAACCCAGATGCTCCGGCGTCTGCATCAGCCCGGCCATCAGGCTGGCGGCCTTGGTCATCGACACCTCGTCCGCCTCTCGCGTGGCCGCCAGATGCGCGCGGATCCGCTGCACCCCGTCCGCGTCCGGCCCGGCCACCGCCGCGAATTTCGCGTCATAATCCCGGTTCCACCGCGCGAACATCGCGTCGATGATGTCGTCCTTGGTCCCGAAGGCATATTGCACGCCCCCCTTGGTGATCCCGCAGGCGCGGGCCAGCGCGTCGATGGTCAGCGCGGCCGCGCCCCGGTTGCGGACCAGATCCTCGGCCGCGTCCAGCAGCTTCTCGCGGTCGATACTGCGCGGTCTTGCCATGAGGCCTCCATTTCCATACGATCGTATTTAAACTGATCCCCGGCGACTCGCCACCGGGTCGCGCCGCAATTTCAGGTGAACCATGCCCGCCCGTTCCCCCTGGCTTGTCCTGGCCGTCGTTTCCAGCGCGCTGTTCCTGATCGTCATCGACATGACGGTGCTTTATACCGCGCTGCCGACGCTGACGCGCGACCTGGGGGCCTCGGCCACGGAAAAGCTGTGGATCGTCAATGCCTATTCGCTGGTCGTGGCGGGGCTGCTGCCCGGCGCGGGGGCGCTTGGCGACCGTTACGGCCACCGGCGGATGTTCATGATCGGGCTGGTGATCTTTGGCGCGGCCTCGCTGGCGGCGGGGTTCGCGCCCTCGTCCGCCCTGCTGATCGCGGCGCGCGCCCTGCTGGCCGTGGGCGCGGCGGCGATGATGCCCGCGACCCTGTCGATCATCCGCCACACCTTCGAGGATCCCGACCAGCGTGCCTTTGCCATCGGCATCTGGGCGGCGGTCGCGTCGGGCGGGGCCGCGCTTGGGCCGGTGATCGGCGGCGCGCTGCTGGAACATTTCCATTGGGGCGCGGTGTTTTTGGTCAACCTGCCGGTGGTGCTGGCGGCGCTGGCGATGACGGCCGCCTTCGTGCCCGCAGGGAAGGGCCACGGGCATCACCCCTTCGACCCGGCGGGATCGCTGCAAATCCTGGTGGGCCTGGTCGGCGTGACGCTGGCCATCAAGGAAATCGCCAGGCCCGATCCGTCGGGATGGGTGCTGGTCCTGTCCGCCGGGGTGGGCCTGGCCGCGCTGACGCTGTTCTTCCGCCGCCTGCGCCGCCAGGCCAACCCGATGATCGACCTGACGCTGTTCCGCGATCCGCGCTTTGCGGGGGGCGTGATCGGCGCGGTCGTCTCGGCCGCGGCCCTGCTGGGGGTGCAGCTTGCCATCACGCAGCGCCTGCAACTGGTCCAAGGGCTGTCGCCGCTGCAAGCCGGGCTGTTCGTCCTGCCCATTCCGCTGGCGTCCTTCGTCGCCGGGCCGGTCGCGGGCCTGATGCTGGGCCGCCTGGGCGCGGGCCGCCTGCTGGCTGCGACCCTGGGGATCAGCGGGGCGGGCATCCTGATCTACGCGGCGGGCTTCGGCCATCGGGGGGTCGAGCTTCTGAGCTTTACCCTGATGGGCGCGGGCATCGGCGCGGCCATGACGGCGGCATCGTCCGCCATCATGCTGAACGCGCCCACTGACCGCGCGGGCATGGCGGCCTCGGTCGAGGAAGTGTCCTATGAACTGGGCGGCGCGCTTGGCATCGCCATGCTGGGCAGCCTGATGGCCGGGATCTACAGCGCCAACCTTGCCGCCGCGGGCGGTTGGGGACCTGAGGCCACGGATTCGCTCGACGGCGCCCTGGCCCTGGCCGCGACCCTGCCCGCGCCCCAGGCCGGCCGCTTGCTGGACATCGCCAATGCCGCCTTCGACCGGGCCACGGGCGTGGTCGCGCTGACGGCGGGGCTGACGCTGCTGGGGGCGGCGTTCTGGGTGGGCCGGATCGACCGTGCGGGCAAGGCGGTTCAGCAGGGCGCTTGACGCCTGCCCGGGGGCGGGGCAAGCACAAGGCCATGATCGACATTCGCCCCGTGGCCCATCCGATCGGCAAGATCATCGTGACCCTGGGGGTTGCGATGCTGGCGCCCATGCTGGTGGACTGGTGGCACGGCAATCCGCATTGGGAAATCTTCCTGCAATGTGGCGTGCTGACGATGGTGGCCGGCACGCTGGTCTCGGTCGCGACCTGGGGCGATTACCGCAGCCTGTCGATCCACCAGGCGTTCCTGCTGACCTCCGGCCTCTGGGCGGTGCTGCCCCTGTTCGGCGCCCTGCCCTTCATGCTGGGCCAGCCCCATGCCGGCTTCACGGACGCCTATTTCGAGGCCATGTCGGGCGTCACCACCACCGGCACCACGGCCTTCCCGGAACTGGACATCCTGCCGCGCGGCACGCATCTGTGGCGCGCCATCCTGCACTGGATCGGCGGCCTGGGGATCGTCGTCGTGGCGATGGTGTTCCTGCCGGTCATGAAGGTCGGCGGGATGCAGTTCTTCCGGTCCGAGGGCTTCGACACCCTGGGCAAGATCATGCCCCGCGCGGGCGAGATCGCGGCCGAGATGACGCGCATCTACGTCATGCTGACGGGTTTCTGCACCGTGACCTATCTGCTCTTGGGCATGAACGGGTTCGACGCCATCGTGCAGGCCTTCGGCACGGTGTCCACCGGGGGCTTTTCCAACTATGACGCCAGCTTCGGGGCCTTCCTGGGTCCGCTGGAATGGGCGGCGTCGGTCTTCATGGTGCTGGCGTCCCTGCCCTTCATCCGGCTGGTCCAGGGAATGCGCGGGCATTTCACGCCGATCTGGCAGGACATGCAGGTTCGCGCCTATTTGCGCTGGATCCTGTATGCCTGCGCGATTATCGTGGCCTATCGGTTGATGGTCCTGCGGCACCCGGGCAATGTCTTCGACATCCTGCGGGAAACCGTGTTCAACACCGTGTCCACCTTTTCGGGCACCGGGTTCTTTTCGGCCAATGTCCTGGAATGGGGCCACCTGCCCATCGCGGTGCTGATCATCTGCGGCCTGATCGGCGGCTGCACGGGATCGACCGCCTGCTCGGTCAAGGTGTTCCGCTATCTGGTGCTGTTCCAGGCCGTGCGCGCGCAGCTGCGCCGGATGCATTCGCCGCACCGCGTCTATGCCCTGCGCTACGAGGGCCGCCCGCTGGATCAGGACGTGATCGATTCGGTCATGGCCTTCTTCACGCTGTTCATGCTGACCTTCGGGTTGCTGATCGTGGGCCTGTCGCTGACCGGCCTGCACCCCCGCACCGCGCTGACCGCCGCCTGGACCGCCATCGCCAACATCGGTCCCGTCTGGGGACCCGAGATCACCGCCAACGGTTCCGTCGTCCGCTTTCCCGAAGCGGCCAAGTGGCTGATGATCCTGGGCATGTATCTGGGCCGGCTGGAGCTGGTGTCGGTCCTGGTCCTGCTGATCCCGCGGTTCTGGCGGGGTTAGGGGCGGCGCATCTGGAGTTGCTTTTCAAAAAACATGTCCGGGTAAGGATCGTCGTTGAAGCGGTCGATCCGTGTCCAGCCGGTCTTGCGATAAAGGGCCACCGCTTCGGCCAGGGTGCTGTTGGTGTCCAGCATCAGCCGATGAATGCCAAGGTCCACGGCCCGTGCCTCGATCTCGTCCATCAGGCGCCGGGATAGGCCATGGCCGCGCGCAGCCGGCGCGACCCAGACACGCTTGACCTCGGCCTCGCCCCGGCCAAGCCCCTTCAGTCCGGCGCAGCCTATCGGCAGATCGCCCGACCATGCGATCAGAAACACCCCGCGCGGCGGCACCATGTCGTCCGCCTCGGGATCACGGGACAGGGACACGTCAAATCCCTGCGGAAACCGCCGCGCGAGTTCGTCGTAATACTGGCGCAGGCAATCACGGGCCGCAGCGTCGCGAGGATCGGCTGGCGCGATCCTTGCAGCCGCCGGAAGACCGGACGGGCCAGTCTTTCCATCGCCACTCAAGGCTGGGTCGGCATGGCCGCTTTGCCTGTCGCCCCCTCATTCGCCCCCGGACCCTTGCGCGCAAAGCTGTCCGACATCTCGGCCGCGATCCGCGCCTGACCCTGCGCGTCCGCCGCGGGCCAGATCAGGACAAACCCCTCGGCCCGGCCGTCGCGGACCCAGCCTTCGGCGCGGCCGACATGGGCGTCGTTCGCGCCTTCCAGCAGGACATGGCCGGGCTTGATGTCGCGGACGGGCTGCGGCACCCAGCCAAGGGCCGTCACCAGCCCCGACAGATCCAGCAGTTCCTGTTGCCCGCCGGGCTGGCTGAACAGGATCAGCGCCGCGCCCGACCCGTCCCTGGGGCCATAGATCGACAGCGCGCGTTCGGTCCGGTCGAATTGCAGCCGGTCCATGGGCGCCAGGACCGACAGGCCCGTGGCCGCGTCCTCCAGCGTCACCAGCCCGACCTCGGCCCGCCAGGCATCGCGGCGGGCGATCAACTCGCGCATGGCCGCGCCGGGATCGGGCGGCAGGCGGTTCGCCAGGATCGCGGCCTTGATCGCGTCGCGGGTGCGGGGACCGGTCTTGCCGTCGATCTCGCCATCATAAACGCCCGCCCATCGCAGCGCGCGCTGCACCTGATCCAGCGGCGGCATCTCGGCGGGCGCCGTGGGCGGCGCGGGCAGGTCGGGGGCCTCGCCCGCCTCAATCACCGATCCAAGCTCGGCGGCATCCGACACGAAGGCGTCGTCGGGGACCAGATCGCCGTCCTTGAAGACATCCAGCCAGGCATCGGCGGCGGCGCGGTCCACAGGTCCCAGCACCACCCCGAACCAGCCGTTCGGAAGCTGCGCCAGCCCGGCCTCGGGGAAGGTCTTGCGCCATTCGGCCAGGGCGGCGTCGGCCTCCGCGCGCGCCTGCACCGATTGCAGGCGCAGATAGGCGCCCGGCGCGGGCAGATCGGGCGGCAGGGCGGCGGGTTCGGCAACCTCGGCAACCGGCGCATCGGCCTGGGACGCCGGATCGCCCACAGGTGTCAGCACCACGTCGCCTTCCGGCACGGTAACGAAGCTGTCTTGCGGGATCTGCCCTGCCTTCTTCAGCGCCTCGATCCGCGCGCCCGCCTCCTCGGGCGTCAGGGGACCGATGGCGATGGCGGTCCAGCCGCGCGGCAGGGGGAACGTCACCACGTCGTTGAACTGGCCGGCCCAGCGGGCGGCGGCCCCTGCCGCCTCGGCATCGTGCTTGGATTCGATGCGGATGACGGCATCCTGTGCAAAGCCCGCCAGCGGCAACCCTGCCGCCATCACCACCAAAGCCCAACGCCGCATCCCCGTCCCCCTTGTTGGCCTTTATTGACCCTGTTCCCCGCCCCGCCTAGAAGGCGCGCAAGCATGTGCTGATCTATGCAAAGGACGGCCCCGATGACCAGCCCCAACCGACCCCGCAGCTTCCAGGAAATCATCCTGCGGTTGCAGAATTACTGGGCCGCCCAGGGCTGCGCCGTCCTGCAACCCTATGACATGGAGGTCGGCGCGGGCACCTTTCACCCCGCCACCACGCTGCGCGCCCTGGGCGGGCGGTCCTGGGCTGCCGCCTATGTCCAGCCCTCGCGCCGCCCGACCGACGGGCGCTATGGCGAGAACCCCAACCGCCTGCAGCATTATTACCAGTATCAGGTGATCATCAAGCCAAGCCCCGCGAACCTGCAGGATCTGTATCTGGGCAGCCTGCGTGCCATCGGCCTGGACCCCATGATCCACGATGTCCGCTTCGTCGAGGACGACTGGGAGTCCCCGACCCTCGGCGCATGGGGCCTTGGGTGGGAGGTCTGGTGCGACGGGATGGAGGTCAGCCAGTTCACCTATTTCCAGCAGGTCGGCGGCCACGACTGCCGCCCGGTGTCGGGCGAGCTGACCTATGGGCTGGAGCGTCTGGCGATGTATGTCCTGGGGGTGGAACATGTGATGGACATGCCCTTCAACGACCCCGAGGCACCGATCCCGCTGACCTATGGCGACATCTTCCGCCAGACCGAGCGCGAATATTCCCGCTGGAACTTCGACGTGGCCGACACCGACACCCTGTTCCAGCACTTCAAGGACGCCGAGGCCGAATGCGCCCGCATCCTGTCCGCCGACCCGGTGGACGGCGCGGGCCGCACGATCCCCATGGCGCACCCGGCCTATGACCAGGCGATCAAGGCCAGCCACATCTTCAACCTGCTGGACGCGCGCGGGGTGATCTCGGTCACGGAACGGCAGGCCTATATCGGCCGGGTGCGCGCGCTGGCGAAAGCCTGCGCCGACCTGTTCGTGACCACGGACGCGGCCCAGGCATGAACGGCAAGATCGTCGGCATCGGGTTGCTGGTCATCGGCGCGGTCGCGGGCGGCGGCATGTGGTATCTGCAGGAATACCATTTCTACGACCGCATCCCCGCCACTGACACGATGATCGTGCAGACCGCCGCCGGCCCCGCCACGGTCCCGGTGACCGACTTCCAGGGCATCGACGCCGACAGCTCGCCCCTGCGCTGGCGGGCCTGCGCGGTGCTGTCCGAACAGCCCGCCGACCCCGTCCCCTTCGACGGCGCGACGCCCTTGGGCGCGCCCGGCTGGTTCGACTGCTTCGACCACGGGCAGTTGACAACGGATCTCGCCTCGGGCGCGGCGCGCGCCGTCCTGGGCCAGGCCGAGATCCGCCCCGACGTGGACCGCGTGCTGGCGATCTATCCCGACGGCCGCGTCTATGGCTGGCACCAATACAACGACAAGACCCCGGAACGCGGAGTGATGGACTGATGCCCGACTTGCTGATCGAACTGTTCTCCGAGGAAATCCCCGCCCGGATGCAGGCCCGCGCCCGCGAGGATCTGAAGAAGCTTGTGACCGACGGCCTGGTGAACGCCGGACTGACCTATGCGTCCGCCGGTGCCTTCAGCACCCCCCGCCGCCTGACCCTGGCAATCGAGGGACTAACGGCACAGAGTGCAGTTCTCCGAGAGGAAAAAAAGGGGCCGCCGATTGACGGCAGAGACGAAGCAATTATCGGATTTCTACGTGGCGCAGGATTTGAAGCAGAGCCGAAATGGTATGCTGAGCGGATCCAATCACTACGAGACGGAAATGTTTTAACTAGCGACTATGTACTTGTGAGAGTAGGGGAGCAAAAAGGAAAGCGCTTCCTATTTGCTGGTTTTGAGTATCCCGGCCGCCCGGCCGCCGAGATCGTGGCCGAGGTGCTGGACGCCACCATCCGCAACTTCCCCTGGCCCAAGTCGATGCGGTGGGGCGCGGGGTCGCTCCGCTGGGTGCGCCCGCTGCACTCCATCCTCTGCCTGCTGTCGGACGAGGCGGGCGCCACCGTCGTCCCCCTGACCGTCGAGGGCATCGCGGCGGGCAACACCACGCGCGGCCACCGCTTCCTGTCCCCCGACGCCTTCACCGTCACGGGCTTTGACGACTATGCCGCGAAACTCCGCCGCGCCCATGTGATTCTCGACAGCCACGAGCGCGAGGAAGCCATCCGCCAGGGCGCCGAAAACCTCGCCTTCGCGCGCGGCTGGCAGATCGTCCCCGACGACACCCTGCTGTCCGAGGTCGCCGGCCTCGTCGAATGGCCCGTCCCCCTGATGGGCGTGATCGAGCAGCGTTTCCTGGACCTGCCGCCCGAGGTCCTGCAAACCTCGATGAAGGAACACCAGAAGTTCTTCTCGGCCCGAAACCCCAAGACCGGCCGCATCGAAGGCTTCGTCACCGTCGCCAACATCGAGACCCCGGACGACGGCGCGACGATCCTGGCCGGGAACCAGCGGGTTCTGGCAGCGCGCCTGTCGGACGCGGCGTTCTTCTGGGAAAACGACCTGCGCGAGGCGAAGGCGGGGATGGGGGCTTGGGCCGAAGGTCTGAAATCGGTGACGTTCCACAACAAGCTGGGCAGCCAGGCTGACCGGATCGAGCGCATCGCCGCCTTGGCGCGAGAGATCGCGCCTCTGGTCGGCGCCGATGCGGACCAGGCCGAACAGGCCGCGCGCTTGGCGAAACTGGACCTGCGCAGCGCCATGGTGGGCGAGTTCCCCGAACTGCAAGGCACCATGGGCCGATATTACGCGCTTGCCGCAGGCCAACCCGAGGCTGTGGCCGACGCCGCCCGCGACCACTACTCGCCGCTTGGCCCGTCGGATGATGTGCCGACTGCGCCGGTGTCGGTGGCAGTGGCTTTGGCTGACAAGATCGATACGCTGACGGGGTTTTGGGCAATTGATGAGAAGCCCACAGGGTCGAAGGATCCCTATGCGCTGCGTCGGGCGGCATTGGGGGTTATTCGGCTGGTGCTGGGAAATAAAGTTAGACTTTCGACGAAAGAGGTAGTTGAGCAAACCATTTTGCGAGAGTTTATTCCACCTGCGCAAACCCTTGGTCAGAATGAAAGCGCCAAGGTTGATTCCTTAGAACGCAAACTTGCAGATCTGAACTGGCATCCCACGCTTCTTGGCTCCGGGTTGGCTTCGCGAAGCGATGCTGAAGCCGAACTTATGACGCTGAAGGCCGAGGCTGAAGAAGCAGTTGCACATCGTGACAACGTGCTTGCACGCCTTGCTGCGGCTCCTGCCGACCTCCTCTCCTTCCTCCACGACCGCCTCAAGGTCCATCTCCGCGACCAGGGCATCCGCCACGACATCATCGACGCCGTGCTGGCGCAGCTCGGCAACGACGACCTCGTGCTGGTCGCGCGTCGCGCCACCGCGCTGAACGCCATGCTGCAAACCGAGGATGGCCGGAACCTGACCCAGGGCCTCAAGCGCGCCGGGAACATCCTGGCGCAGGCCGAGGACAAGGACGGCGTCGAATACAGCTTCGGCGCGGACGTGAAGTTCGCGGAAACCAAGGAGGAACGCGCCCTGTTCGCCGCCCTCGACACCGCGGAACCCGCGATCAAGCAGGCCATCGCGGCGGAAGACTTCCCCGCCGCCATGACCGCCATCGCGCGCCTGCGCTCCCCCATCGACGCCTTCTTCGACACGGTGCAGGTCAACACCGACCACCAAATCGTGCGCCGCAACCGCCTGAACCTGCTGCACCGCATCCGCGCCGCAGGCCAGCAGATCGCGGATTTCACCAAGGTCGAAGGCTGAGGAACGCCCGGAAAAAGGTCCAGTGAACCTTTTTCAGTGACGAACGCGCGAAGCGCAGGCGAAAGGGCCAGAGGACAACCCTCCAGCCCTTTTCACCTTTGCACAAATATCCCGGGGTCCGGGGGCTGGCCCCCGGCTGTCGCGGGACGCAAAATCACACCATCCGGTCAACCATCATGTGCTTGATCGACGCGATCGCCTTGGCCGGGTTCAGCCCCTTGGGGCAGGTGTTGGTGCAGTTCATGATCGTGTGGCAGCGATAGAGCTTGAAGGGATCCTCCAACTCGTCCAGCCGCTCGCCCGTCGCCTCGTCGCGGCTGTCGATAATCCAGCGATAGGCATTCAACAGCGCGGCGGGGCCAAGGTAACGGTCGCCGTTCCACCAATAGGACGGGCAGGCGGTGGAACAGGAGGCGCAGAGGATGCACTCGTAAAGCCCGTCCAGCTTCTTGCGGTCCTCGATGGACTGCTTCCATTCCTTGCCGGGCGTGGGCGACTTGGTGATCAGGTAGGGGTTCACCGAAGCGTGCTGGGCATAGAAATGCGTCAGATCCGGGACCAGATCCTTGACCACCGGCATGTGCGGCAGGGGATAGATGGAAATGTCGCCCTTCACCTCGTCGATGCCGTAGATGCAGGCCAGGTGGTTGCCACCGTCGATGTTCATCGCGCAGGATCCGCAGATCCCCTCACGGCAGGACCGGCGGAAGGACAGCGTCGGGTCGATGTCGTTCTTGATCTTGATCAGCGCGTCCAGGATCATCGGCCCGCATTTGTCGGTGTCGACGAAATAGGTGTCCAGGCGCGGGTTTTCGCCGGTGTTCGGATCCCAGCGATAGATCGTGAACTTGCGGACGTTGGCCGCGCCCTCGGGGCGGGGCCAGGTCTTGCCGACCCGGATCTGGCTGTTCTTGGGCAGGGTGAACTGGACCATTGGGTGCTCCTCTCAGGAAGTGCCTTCGGACGGCGCGGTGGCCGTGAACAGATGTTCGTTGCGCGCCACAAGGTCGGCGATCCGGCCACGCGCATGGGGATGAAGCGCAAGGCCGTTCAGCCTGCGCAGGAATTCGGTGGCGCCCTCGCTCAGGCGGCCGTTGGTCGGCCCGTCCAGCGGCTCCAGCGCGTCGATCCGCGCGTCGTCCAGACCGGCATGGCGCAGAAGCTGGCGGCCGGGACGCAGGGGGTCGGCCTCGTCCTCCAGCTTGAAGCGGGTCAGGCGCCCGCCGACCTCGGTCCCCAGGCGGCGGATCAGGTCGCCCCAGCCTGGAAGATCGGCAGTCTCGGCCTCGAATTCAAGCAGGCTGCGCTGATAACCGTCGGTCCGCACCGCCTGCGCCCAGACCGAGGGGCGCCACGACTTCTGGTTGCGGGTGTAGATCACGAAGTCCGGGGCGAAATCGCGCGCCTCGGCCAGCAGCAGCGCGGCGATCTGCGGCAGGGCCGGATAAAGCCGCGTCTCGCCACCATTGCCGGGCATGGCGCCCGCCAGGTTCTCGTGGCTGATCAAGGCGGGAATGTCGTTCGCAGGCAGCGTGTCCAGCACCTCGCGAAAGGCCAGCCGCAGGGCCTTGGCCCCGTCGTCCGACGGGTTCAGGCTGAAGCCGATGGCCGCCCGGCCCAGGGGGCGCATGGGCGATCCCTCCTCGGGCGTGCGGACGACCAGATGCCCGGACAGCGCGTCGGCATTGCGGCGCAGATGCCGCTGGATCGAGGTGCTGCCGGTCTTCTGAACGCCCAGATGAACGATCAGGCGCCGCGCCCCCTGCCCTTTCCGTCCCGTGCCCGCCATGGTTCAGCCCGTCCAGCCCGGCTGGTCCGCCAGCGGGCGGCGCGGCGGCTGGCCCGACCGGCGCTGCACGCAGCGGTCATAAACCTGCGCGGGATCGCGCCCCATCAGGTAATCGCCCGACAGATCCACCGACACGCTGCCGAAGCCGCGCGTGTCGCCGTCAAAGCCGGTGCCGATGCCCACCGCGACATTGGTGCGCGGGCGCACGGCCAGTTCGGCGTCGCGCAGGCAGGTCACTTCGGCCTGCTCGACCGGCACCGGGCCGCAGGCGGACAAGGCCGCCAGCAGCGGTATCGCGACCATCACTCCCGCCCGCGCGCGCATCATGTCACGCCGTGCGTGCCGCAGCGGCGATGCACTGCGTGGTGGCGGGCCGCGAGACGATCGCCGCCACGCTGTCCGCCGTGCCCGTCACGCCTGCGCGCGAGGCCTGGGCGATGTCGATCAGTTCCGCCGTGGTGGCGTTGTTGACCACGCAATCGGTATAGGGCGCGACATTGGCGCCGGGCAGGCGCTTTTCCATTTCCGCGTTGATCACCGTCCGGGCCACCTGTCGCGAGGCCGCGTCCAGCACCGTCGGCGCGGTGACGACGGCGGGCGGGGTGGTGACGGTCGTCGCAGGCGGCACGGGCGCCACGCAGCCCGCCAGCGTGGCGGCGGCAAGGCCAAGGGCGGCGAAAGTCTGGAAACGCATCAGTAAACCCTCTTTTTCGGAGCAATCTTCTTCAGGTCGATCCCGCCATCTGCTTCCGTCGTCAGGGGGTCCAGATGAACGGGGCGGTAATCCAGTTTAACCGCGTTTCCGTCCACCCATGCAAGCGAGTGCTTGCGCCAGTTGGCGTCGTCCCGCTCGGGCCAGTCCTCGTGGGCATGGGCGCCCCGGCTTTCCTTCCTCGCCTCGGCCGCGACGATGGTCGCCAGGGCGTTCGGCATCAGGTTGGTCAGCTCCAGCGTTTCCATCAGGTCGCTGTTCCAGATCAGGCCCCGGTCGGTGACGCGGATGTCGTCCATCTTGGACGCGATGGCGGTCATCTTCTCGGCGCCCTCGGCCAGAGTCTTGTCGGTGCGGAACACCGCCGCGTCGGCCTGCATGGTGCGCTGCATCTCCAGCCGCAGTTCCGCCGTGCCCATCGTGCCGTTGGCATGGCGCAAGCCGTCGAAACGGGACAGCGCCTTGTCCACCTGGGCCTGGTTCGTTTCGGGGATATGCCCTTCGCGGTCGATCACCTGGCCTGCGCGGATCGCGGCGGCGCGGCCGAACACCACAAGGTCGATCAGGCTGTTCGACCCCAGCCGGTTCGCGCCATGGACGGACGCGCAGCCCGCCTCGCCCACGGCCATAAGGCCGGGAAAGATCGCGTCGGGGTCATCAGTAGTGGGCGCCAGAACCTCGCCCCAATAGTTCGTGGGGATGCCGCCCATGTTGTAATGGACCGTGGGCAGGATCGGGATCGGCTGCTTGGTCACATCGACGCCTGCAAAGATCTTGGCCGATTCGCTGATGCCGGGCAGCCGTTCGGCCAGGGCCTCGGGCGGCAGATGCATCAGGTTCAGATACATGTGGTCCTTGTCGGGACCCACCCCGCGGCCTTCGCGGATCTCGATGGTGATGCAGCGGGACACCACGTCACGCGACGCCAGATCCTTGTAGGTGGGCGCGTAGCGTTCCATGAACCGCTCGCCTTCGGAGTTCGTCAGATAGCCCCCCTCGCCCCGCGCGCCCTCGGTGATCAGGCAGCCCGAGCCGTAGATGCCGGTCGGGTGGAACTGCACGAATTCCATGTCCTGCAAAGGCAGGCCCGCGCGCGCCACCATGCCGCCGCCGTCGCCGGTGCAGGTATGGGCGCTTGTCGCGCTGAAATAGGCGCGGCCATAGCCGCCGGTCGCCAGCACCACCATCTTGGCGTTGAAGACATGGATCGTGCCATCGTCCAGCTTCCAGCAGACGACGCCGGTGCAGGCGCCGTCCGTGACGATCAGGTCGATGGCGAAGTATTCGATGAAGAATTCCGCGTTGTTCTTCAGCGACTGGCCGTAAAGCGTGTGCAGGATCGCGTGGCCGGTGCGGTCGGCGGCGGCGCAGGTGCGCTGCACGGGGGGGCCTTCGCCGTATTCGGTGGTGTGGCCGCCGAAGGGCCGCTGGTAGATCTTGCCTTCCTCGGTCCGGGAAAACGGCACGCCGTAATGTTCCAGCTCATAGACGGCCTTGGGCGCTTCGCGCGCCAGGTATTCCATGGCGTCGGTGTCGCCCAGCCAGTCGGACCCCTTGACGGTGTCGTACATGTGCCATTGCCAGCTGTCCGGTCCCATGTTCGACAGCGACGCCGCGATGCCGCCCTGCGCCGCGACGGTGTGCGACCGCGTGGGGAACACCTTGGTCACGCAGGCCGTGCGCAGCCCCTGTTCGGCCATGCCCAGCGTCGCGCGCAGGCCCGCACCGCCCGCGCCCACCACGACCACGTCGTAATCATGCGTATGAATGTCGTAAGCTGCCATGATGCCCCTCAGATCGCGACGGTGACAAGGGTCATCTTGGCCAGGGCAAAGATTGCCGCCGCGATGACCGCCCAGGAAAAGACCACCGAGACGATGATCGCCACCTTGCGCGCCGTGTGTTGGAAATAGTCGTCGATCATGATCCGGGTGCCCCGGATGAAATGGGCCATGCCCACGACGATGAACAGCGCCGTGATCAGCGCCGGATAGGGACGGCCGAAATAGGCCACCAGTTCGGGATGCGGCAGGCCGATCGCGTTGGCGATCACCAGCATGAAGGCCGGGACCAGCAGCACGAGGGCGCAGGACGTGACGGTCAGGAACCAGTGGTCGGCGGTACCGCTGTGGGCGGAACCCAGGCCCATGGCCGCCTTGCGGGGGGTGATATAGCGCATGGTTGCCTTGCCCTTATGCGAAGAAGAACAGGATCAGGGACAGCAGCGTCAGCACCACGGACCCGATGATGATGGCCCAGCTTGCACGCTCGGCCTCCTCGATCCGCAGCAACTGGCCCGCGTCGTAGAACAGGTGCCGGATGCCCGCCAGCGTGTGGAACCACAGCGCCCAGGCCGATCCGGTCAGCACGATGAAGCCGATCCAGGACCGCACCACCCAGTCGGCGGCGGCAAAGGCGCGCGGCCCGCTGACGGCGGCCACCAGCCACCAGACCAGCAGCAGGATGCCCGCGACAAGCGCGTGCCCCGTGATCCGCGTCATGATCGAGGTCACGGCCGCCATGGGCAGGCGATAGACTTGCATATGGGGGGAAAGCGGCCGGTTGCCCCGGTTCACATCGGCCATGATGCGGCGCTCCTTCAAACGGTTGGCTCGACCCGGCGCAGGCACGGCTGGCCTCGCGGGCTGGCGATTGACGCGTTACTGTCGTGATTTGTTTCCTCTGTCATCGGCATACAACAGAGTTCCGGCGGATTTTCCGCCCAACGCAGACTTTGTGATCACGACCTGCAAAGCCGTGATCACAACCCATGCTGCGGATGCGAGAGGGCGACTCGGGGGTCACTCCGGCATCAGCGCCCAGCAGTCCAGATCCAGCAGTACCTCGGGCAGGTAGCGGCCTTCGTTGTCCTTCAAGGCCAAGGCCGCGCTGTCGCCCTTGGTCGCGACCAGCCGCAGCCGGATCGCGCCCACGCCCGGCGCGTCCGTGTCCGCCTTGTCCAGAACCTCGGACCAGGCGCGCACGGTGTCGCCCGCGAAGCACGGGTTGGCATGGGCGCCCGCATTCAGCGCGACGATCATCTGCGCGTTGGCAAGCCCGTTGAAGGACAGCGCGCGGGCCATGCTGATGACATGCCCGCCATAGATCAGCCGCCGCCCATCGTCGCGGTTGGTGGCGTCGAAATGGACCTTGGCGGTGTTCTGCCACAGGCGGGTCGCCAGCATGTGCTCGGCTTCCTCGATGGTCACGCCGTCCACATGGTCGATCTTCTCGCCGATCTGGTAATCGCCCCAGCGATGCGGCTCGCCCGCCAGGTCGAAGTCGTAGTCCGAGAAATCCAGCCCTTCGGGGATCACCAGATCGCCGGGTGCCACGACCGGGGCCAGATCCGGCACCACGGTTTCCGGCGCGGGCGCGTCCGCGTCGCGCTTGCGCACCATCACCCAGCGGACGTAATCCAGCACCGGCTCGTCCATCTGGTTCAGCCCCTGGGTGCGCACCCAGACCACGCCCGACGTGCCGTTCGAGTTCTGCTTCAGCCCGATCACCTGCGATTCCGACCGCAGCGTGTCGCCCGGCCAGACCGGCGCCAGCCAGCGGCCCTGCGCATAGCCCAGGTTCGCCACCGCGTTCAGGCTGACATCCGGCACCGTCTTGCCGAACACGACATGAAAGGCCAGCAGGTCGTCCATCGGACTGCCCTCCAGCCCGCAGTTCGTCGCGAATTCGTCGCTGGAATACAGCGCATGGCGCGCGGGATAAAGCGCGTGATAAAGCGCCCTTTCCCCCTCGGCCACGGTGCGGGGAACGGCGTGGCGGATCACCTGGCCCAGGCGGTAATCCTCGAAGAAGCGGCCCGGATCGGTCTTGGTCATTGTTGCCCCAGCTTCATGTCGGGATGATAGTCGGCCTCGATCTGCTTGGTGACGGCCTGGCCCATCCGCATCACGCCCTTGACGGGATCAAAGGCCATCGAGGGGCTGCCGTGCAGGGACCAGCCCTTGGACAGCGCCTCGCTGACGCGGTGGCAGAACTGCGAGGTGTCGTCCTCGGTGATGCAGCGGTAAAGGGTGGTCACGTCAGCCTCCGAAGGGCCAGGGTCCGATCCAGCCGTGGATCAGGCCCACGACCAGGGTGACGACGACCGCGCCCGCGGCGGCCATGATTTCCTTGCGGACGGGGAACGGGCCGGTCCGCCGTTTCCAGGCGCCGGCGCGGTTCAGCAACACGATCTCGACCAGCGCCCAGGCCAGCAGCCCGCCGAACAGGATGAACGACGGCAGGTCGCCGTTCGTCAGCAGGTGGGCAAAGGCCCACAGCGAAAACCCGGTCAGCTGCGGATGATGGATCCAGGCCGTGACGCGCGTGCCCATGCCGTCGGCGGCGTAAAGGTAAAAGGCCAGCAGAACCAGCAGGTTGTTGATGCCCACAAGCGCGGGCGACGGTCCCCACCAGAACGGGCCGTCGGCCTGCCCATAGCCCCGCGCCATCAGGAACACCGAGACGATCAGCAGGACCGCGACCAGCCCCTTGCCCTTGTCGCCCAGGGCGGCGCGGGGTCCAGGGGCCACGCGCTTGAACAGATGCGCCGCCCACCACAGGGCCACGCCCGAAATCAGCAGAACCATCTGGCTTTCCTTTCGCTGGATGTCATGGGCGGCACCCTGCCCTTATCCGGCCACCGCCGCAATCGCCTTGGCCCGGTCCAGCGTCTTGCGCGCGGTCTCGACATGCAGGTTTTCCACGATCTTGCCGTCCACGACGGCCACGCCCTTGCCCTCGGCGGCGGCGGCCTGGAAGGCGTCGATCTGGCGGCGGGCGAGGTCGATCTCGGCCTCGGTCGGCGCGAAGGCCGCGTTGGCAACGGCAAGCTGGGCGGGGTGGATCAGCGTCTTGCCGTCAAAGCCCATGTCGCGGCCCTGTTCGCATTCGGCGCGCAAGCCGTCTTCGTCCTTGAAGGCGTTGAACACGCCGTCCACGATCACCTTGCCGTAAGCCTTGGCGGCCAGCAGGCACAGGCCAAGCCCCGCCTGCATCGGCAGCCGGTCAGGGCGGAAGCGGCTGTTGAGTTCCTTGGCCAGGTCGTTGGTGCCCATCACCATCCCCTCCAGCCGGGGATGGGCGGCGATGGCGGCAGCGTTCAGCATCCCCAGCGGCGTTTCCATCATCGCCCACAGGGGCGTGTCAGGGATCAGCGCGGCCACCTGGTCCAGGGCGGCGGCGCTGTCCACCTTGGGGATCAGCACGGCATCCGCGGGCAGGGTCGCGCAGAACCGCGCATCCTCCGCGCCCCATTCGGTCGCCAGCCCGTTGATCCGCACGATCCTTGCCCGAGCGCCGTAATCATTTGCCAGCGCCGCCGCCAGGGCATCGCGCGCGGCGACCTTTTCGCCCGGCGCCACCGCATCCTCCAGATCGAAGATGATCGCGTCGGCGGGCAGCGTCTGCGCCTTTTCCATCGCCCGCGCATTGGCGGCAGGGATATACAGAACCGAACGATAAGGGCGCGCCATCAGATCCTCCTCGCAACAATCTTGCGTGACGCTGCCCGCTGATGTCAGATTTGGCAAGCGCAAAATTGCTGCGCTGCGGCGTCACGCCACGGCCTGCCAGATCAGCCGCAGCGACACGGCCAGCAGGCCCCAGGTGATCAGCTTGTAGAACAGCGCCTCGGGGATGATCCTGACCAGCCGCAGCCCGGCCCAGACCGCCACCAGCGCGACCGGCATCAGCACGGCGGCGGCCTTCAGGTTGCCGGGCGACAACTGCCCAAGCGCGGCATAGGGGACCAGCTTGACCCAGTTGCAGACGGCAAAGAACCAGGTCGTCGTTCCGGCATAGGTCAGCGCGGATAGCCGCAGCGGCTGCACGTAAACCTGCCACGGCGGCGCGCCGGCATGGCTGACGAAGCTGGTGTATCCCGACAGCACCCCCCAGAACGTCCCGCGCGCGGCCGAGGGCTGGCGTTGCCCGCCCGACAGCTGAGGCCGCATCAGCGCGTTCAGCGCGAAGATCAGCCCGACCGCGCCGACGATGAAGGTCACGCCCTCCGCCGGCACCACATGCGCCCCGGCCCAGCCGATGCCGATCCCGGCAATGGCGCCGGGCAGCGCGGTCGCCAGCACCCGCATGTCGAAATGACGGCGAAAGGCGATCAGCCCGCCGATGTCGGACACCACGTAGATGGGCAGCATCAGCCCCGCCGCCTGGACCGGCGACATGACCAGCGACAGCACCGGAACCGAGATCATCCCCACCATCGCCAGCCCGCCCTTGGCCACCCCGACCGAGGCCGCCGCGATCGCCGCCAGAACCCATCCCCAAACGGTCAAATCCGGCATCGCCACCCCCTGTCCGTCCGGCAGGAATGCGTCCCCCTGCCGCCTTTGGCAAGTGTCAGCGCCAACAGTGGCTTGCGATTTCATCCGCGACCCCGTAACCAACCCCGCAACAATCATCCCATTGATCGGAGGTTATCCATGGCCCGACCCAAAATCGCACTGATCGGTGCGGGGCAGATCGGCGGCACGCTGGCGCATCTGGCCGCGATGAAGGAACTGGGCGACGTTGTCCTGTTCGACATCGCCGAGGGCACGCCCCAGGGCAAGGCACTGGACATCGCCGAATCCGGCCCGTCCGAGGGCTTTGACGCCGCGCTGAAAGGCACAAACGATTACGCCGACATCGCGGGCGCCGATGTCTGCATCGTCACCGCCGGCGTGCCGCGCAAGCCCGGGATGAGCCGCGACGACCTTCTGGGCATCAACCTCAAGGTCATGAAGTCGGTGGGCGAGGGCATCGCCAGGCACGCGCCCGACGCCTTCGTCATCTGCATCACCAACCCGCTGGACGCGATGGTCTGGGCGCTGCGCGAGTTTTCCGGCCTGCCGCACGAAAAGGTCTGCGGCATGGCGGGCGTGCTGGACTCGGCGCGCTTCCGCCACTTCCTGTCGCTGGAATTCGGCGTCTCGATGAAGGACGTGACCGCCTTCGTGCTGGGCGGCCATGGCGACACCATGGTGCCGCTGGTGCGTTATTCGACCGTGGGGGGCATCCCGCTGCCCGATCTGGTCAAGATGGGCTGGACCACGCAGGACAAGCTGGACCAGATCGTGCAGCGCACCCGGGACGGCGGCGCGGAAATCGTCGGGCTGCTGAAGACCGGCAGCGCCTTCTATGCCCCCGCGACCAGCGCGATCGAGATGGCGGAAGCCTATCTCAAGGACCAGAAGCGCGTCCTGCCCTGCGCGGCCTATGTGGACGGCGCCTATGGCCTGAACGGCATGTATGTGGGCGTGCCCACCGTGATCGGCGCGGGCGGCGTGGAAAAGGTCATCGACATCACCCTGGACGGCGACGAACAGGCGATGTTCACCAAGTCGGTCGATGCGGTGAAGGGCCTGGTCGAGGCCTGCAAGGGCATTGACGCCTCGCTGGCCTGATCCGTCCCGCAGAATGGCAAGGCGCGTCCCCCGGGGCGCGCCTTTGCATTTGATGTTATGCGTTTTTCGGCTTTCGTTTTATCATCGCCCCGTTCCATGAACCGGAGGCGACCATGAACCGGACCGTCCTGCCTGCTGCCCTTTTGCCCCTGCTGCTGCTGACCGCCTGCCAGGCCCCGCCCACATCCCCCCGCCCCACGGATCAACTGCCCTTCATGGGCAGCTGGGATTGCGGCATCACGACCATGACCTTTACGCCCACATCCTATCTGCCCTCGAACGACGCGGCCCCGATCAGGATCCGCAGCTTCTCGACCCAGAACCGCGTGACGACCATGACGCTGGCCGACGGCGCGGTGATCCAGGTGCAGTCGCAGAACGACAACCGGATCGTCTGGCTGTCCCAAAGCACCGGCGACAGCTTCGAGTGTTCCCGCGTGGCAGGCTGATCGTTAAGCGAATCCTGTCGTTTCCGGCTTTGTGATCACGGCATTTCCAGCCGTGATCACAATCCGCGACTTCTTGCGGCTTTCCGGCATTTTACGGGAAAATCGTTTCCCGGCTGCTTGCGGTTGTGGCAAGACCCCCGGCAAATCTGTCGAACCGAAAAAGGGGGTCAGGATGAATATCCACGAATACCAGGCCAAGGCGCTGCTGCGTCAGTACGGCGCGCCGGTCAGCGACGGCCGGATCGTGATGAAGGCGGACGAGGCCAAGACCTGCGCCAGCGAGATGGACGGCCCTCTGTGGGTGGTCAAGGCCCAGATCCATGCCGGCGGCCGCGGCAAGGGCAGCTTCAAGGAGGCCGAGGCCGGTGAAAAGGGCGGCGTCCGCCTGGCCAAGTCGGTCGAGGAAGCCGAGGAACTGACCCGCCAGATGCTGGGCCGCACCCTTGTCACCCACCAGACCGGCCCGTCGGGCAAGCAGGTCAACCGCATCTATATCGAGGACGGTTCCGACATCGCGCGCGAACTGTATCTGGCCCTGCTGGTGGACCGCCAGACCTCTCGCGTCAGCTTCGTCGCCTCGACCGAAGGCGGCATGGACATCGAGGAAGTGGCCGCCCACACGCCCGAAAAGATCGTCAACTTCAGCGTCGATCCCGCATCCGGCCTGTCCGATTTCCACGGCCGCCGCGTGGCCTTCGCCCTGGGCCTGGAGGGTAGCCAGGTCAAGCAATGCGTGGCGCTGGTGAAAAACCTGTATCGCATGTTCATCGAGCGCGACATGGAGATGCTGGAGATCAACCCCCTGATCGTCACCCCCGAAGGCCAGATCAAGTGCCTGGACGCGAAGATGGGCTTCGACAACAACGCGCTCTATCGTCAGCCCGACATCATGGCCCTGCGCGACGAAACCGAAGAAGACCCCAAGGAACTGGCCGCGTCGAAGTTCGACCTAAACTATATCGCCCTGGATGGCGAGATCGGCTGCATGGTGAACGGCGCGGGCCTGGCGATGGCCACGATGGACATCATCAAGCTTTACGGCGCGGAACCCGCGAACTTCCTGGACGTGGGCGGCGGCGCGACCAAGGAAAAGGTGACGGAAGCCTTCAAGATCATCACCTCGGATCCGAACGTCAAAGGCATCCTGGTCAACATCTTCGGCGGCATCATGCGCTGCGACATCATCGCGGAAGGCATCATCGCCGCGGTGAAGGAGGTCGGGTTGCAGGTTCCGCTGGTCGTGCGGCTTGAGGGCACGAACGTGGATCTGGGCAAGGACATCATCGCGAAGTCCGGCCTGAACGTGATCGCGGCGGACGACCTGTCGGACGCGGCGGAGAAGATCGTGAAGGCGGTGAAGGGGTAATCGTGTGACCGGGGCGGGGGTGCGGATCCCAAATGGCCGATATCCTGATGTTGAGCCTGTGGGCTTTCGTGGTGCTTGCGGTCTGGTCGGCGCTGTCGATCTTCGCAACCGGGATGGTTATCGCCATTCCGGCGCTGCTGGGTCGCTGGAACGCCGTGCGCCTGCTTTCGCTGCTGCTTGCATTGACCGTCCTGCTGCTCTGGTTCCTGGCCCTTATCGGCCGCTATCCCGATCTTCCCTTGCCCACACGGCGCCATGCGGCACCGTTCCTTTTGCCCATCCTGGGGATCTGGCCCGCACTGGCCGCCCGTCTTGCTTATATCCGATGCCGCGCCTTGCGCGCAGGCTAGATGCAATTTCCAAGGAGTAGCCGCTTTATGGCCGTTCTCGTCAACAAAGACACCAAAGTCATTTGCCAGGGGATCACCGGATCCCAGGGCACCTTCCACACCGAACAGGCGATCGCCTATGGCACGCGGATGGCCGGCGGCGTGACGCCCGGCAAGGGCGGCAGCGAGCATCTGGGCCTGCCAGTCTTCAACTCGGTCCACGAGGCCGTGGCGAAAACCGGGGCCAATGCCAGCGCGATCTATGTGCCGCCCCCCTTCGCGGCGGATTCGATCCTGGAAGCCATCGACGCGGAAATCCCGCTGATCGTCTGCATCACCGAAGGCATTCCGGTGCTGGACATGATGCGCGTCAAGCGCGCCTTGCAGGGGTCGAACTCGCGCCTGATCGGGCCGAACTGCCCCGGCATCATGACGCCCGACGAATGCAAGATCGGCATCATGCCGGGCAGCATCTTCCGCCGCGGCTCGGTCGGCGTGGTCAGCCGGTCCGGGACGCTGACCTATGAGGCGGTCAAGCAGACCTCGGACGTGGGCTTGGGCCAGTCCAGCGCGGTGGGCATCGGCGGCGACCCGATCAAGGGGATGGAGCATATCGACGTGCTGCGCATGTTCCTGGACGACCCCGAGACCGAATCCATCATCATGATCGGCGAGATCGGCGGTTCGGCCGAGGAAGAAGCGGCCGAGTTCCTGGCCGAGCAGAAGAAGAAGGGCGTCTGGAAGCCCACCGCAGGCTTCATCGCGGGCCGCACCGCCCCTCCGGGCCGGCGGATGGGCCATGCGGGGGCCATCGTCTCGGGCGGCAAGGGCGACGCGGAGTCCAAGATCGAGGCGATGAAGCGCGCGGGCATCGTCGTGGCCGACAGCCCGGCGGGATTGGGAGAGGCCGTGCTGAAGGCCATCAAGGGCTGACACTGAACCCGGCCCAAGGCGCGCGCGTTTCCCCAGCGAGAGCGAACGCTCTGTAACCACAGGAGAATGAAGATGAAGATGCTTTCCGCGACCATCATCGCCTCGACTGTCGTGCTGGGGGCCTGCGCGCCCGAACCGATCACGCGCGTGGAAACCACCGTCACGACCAGCCCGGTCGATACCCAGGCGTTGGGGGCGGCGACCGGCCTGCCCGCCGATGCGGTCCTGGGCGTGACGCGCACCGACAACCAGTATGTGGTCTTCTATCGCGAGGAAGGCGTCACCGCCGAACAACTGGCGGATGCGCCGCGCACGATCTGCGCCAACACCGCATCGACCGTGTTCAGCGCGACTCCGGTGGACACCACGGCGCCGCAATTCGGCAGCGGCGTGCAGCGCATGACCGTCACCTGTTCGTGACGCATTTGAAAAGCCGTGCCCCCGGCCTACCTATGGGGGCACTGGCAAGACCAGGGGAATGACGTGAACCAGCCGCAACGCGCCGCAAGCTTTCCGACGGACCGGGTTTCCGCCCGCGTCCGCCGCTGCATCGCGCCCTTGTCGCTGGTGTCCCTGATGGCGCTGACCGCCTGCGGGCGCGCGCCCACCGACGACATCCTGCGCGGCGGCATCCCCGCCATGACGGACCTGCACCAGGCCAGCACCCTGCCCCCCGAGTCGGTCCGCACCGTGGCCCGGCGGGATTTCGGCTGGCGGCTGATCTATCACCCGGCCGGCGCGCCTGTGGGCGCCGACCAGGGCGCGGCCCGCGCGCTTTGCGGGCTGGAGCGGCGGCGCGTCGCCCGGATCGAGCGTTTGCCGCGCCTCGATCCCACGGCCGATCCCGGCGCGGCCATCATCGACATCATCTGTGCCTGAGGCGGTCATGACATCCAGAACACCACCCACCCCCATCGTGACCCTGTCCCGCCTGTCGGCCCTTCTTGCCGTCTGCGCGCTGACGGGCTGCATGGCACCCGTCGCGGCCCCCGCGCCGCAGGTCCCTGCCGCCCCGCCGGTCCCGGTCCCTGTCGCGCCGCGCGTGGTCGCGCCGGTGGCGCCCACAGCACCGCCCGTTGCCGCGCCCGCCGCCCCTGCCGCCCCCAGCGGGCCGGTCGATGGCCGCACCGGGCTGCACCAGGCCTCGCTGATTTCCGTGACGGGCGATGCCGACAGCCGCTTCACCGTGCTGTTCCGCCCCGCCCAGACCGACGCCGCGAAGATCGACGCCGCGCCCGCGCAGCTTTGCCGCGGGGCGGGCCGCGGCCTGGAAGACAGCCGCACCAACAAGCCGGGCGCGGGCAGCGCCATGCCCGGCGTCCAGATGATGATCGTCACCTGCAGCGCCGCCTGACGCCGCACCCATCCCCCATTGCGTCAAGGACGCGAGATCCCATGACCGACCAACCCAACAACGCCGACTTCCACGACTCGTCCTTCCTGCAGGGTCACAACGCCGCC
The DNA here is from genome assembly GCF_009708075.1 of Paracoccus lichenicola. Classification (GTDB taxonomy): domain Bacteria; phylum Pseudomonadota; class Alphaproteobacteria; order Rhodobacterales; family Rhodobacteraceae; genus Paracoccus; species Paracoccus lichenicola. The sequence continues at coordinate 493,841 of NZ_WMBT01000001.1, forward strand.
TATATCGAACAGCTCTATGGCCAGTGGGCGCAGAACCCGGGCGCGTTCGATGCCGCATGGGACGCCTTCTTCCGCAGCCTGGGCGATGCCGGAGAGGACGCCGCGCGCGAGGCCAGCGGCGCCAGCTGGAAGCGCGCCGACTGGCCGCCGGTTCCCTCGGACGAGAACACCGCCGCCCTGACCGGCGAATGGCCGATGGCGTCCAAGACCGAGGCCGCCGCCGCGATGAAGAAGATCGCCGCCAAGGCCGAGGAAAAGGGCGTCAGCCTGACCGAGGAGAAGATGCGCCAGGCGGTGCTGGATTCGATCCGTGCGCTGATGCTGATCCGGGCCTATCGCATCCGGGGCCACCTGCACGCGAACCTGGATCCCCTTGGCTTGCGCGACGTGCCCGACCATGGCGAGCTGAACCCCGAAACCTATGGCTTCGGTCCCGGCGACATGGACCGGCCGATCTTCATCGACAACGTGCTGGGGCTGGAGATCGCATCCATCCGCCAGATCACCGACCTGATGCAGCGGACCTATTGCGGCACCTTCGCGATCCAGTTCATGCATATTTCCAACCCCGAGGAAGCCGGTTGGCTGAAGGAACGGATCGAGGGGTACGGCAAGGAAATCCAGTTCACCCGCGAAGGCCGCCGCGCCATCCTGAACAAGCTGGTCGAGGCCGAGGGATTCGAGAAGTTCCTGCACGTGAAATACATGGGCACCAAGCGGTTCGGCCTTGACGGGGGCGAGGCGCTGATCCCGGCGATGGAACAGATCATCAAGCGCGGCGGCGCCTTGGGGATCAGGGAAATCGTCATCGGGATGCCGCACCGGGGCCGGTTGTCGGTGCTGGCCAACGTGCTGTCGAAACCCTATCGCGCGATCTTCCACGAATTCCAGGGCGGCAGCTTCAAGCCCGAGGACGTGGACGGATCCGGCGACGTGAAATACCACCTGGGCGCGTCCAGCGACCGGGAATTCGACGGCAATTCCGTCCACCTGTCGCTGACCGCCAACCCCTCGCATCTCGAGGCCGTGAACCCGGTCGTGCTGGGCAAGGCGCGGGCGAAATCCGACCAACTGGGCGACACGCATGACCGGACCTCGGTCCTGCCGATCCTGCTGCATGGCGACGCGGCCTTCGCGGGCCAAGGCGTCGTGGCCGAATGCCTGCAACTGTCGGGGATCCGCGGCCATCGCACCGGCGGCTGCATCCATATTGTGGTGAACAACCAGATCGGCTTCACCACCGCGCCGCATTTCAGCCGCACCTCGCCCTATCCGACCGACATCGCCCTGATGGTCGAGGCGCCGATCTTCCACGTGAACGGCGACGACCCTGAGGCCGTGGTCCATGCCGCCAAGGTCGCGACCGAGTTCCGCCAGAAGTTCCACAAGGACGTGGTGCTGGACATCTTCTGCTATCGCCGCTTCGGTCACAACGAAGGCGACGAGCCGATGTTCACCAACCCGGCGATGTACAACCGCATCAAGGGCCACAAGACCACGCTGCAACTTTACACCGAACGCCTGGTCGCCGACGGCCTGATCCCCGAGGGCGAGATCGAGGACATGAAGGCCGCCTTCCAGAACCACCTGAACGAGGAGTTTGAGGTGGGCAAGGCCTTCAAGCCGAACAAGGCCGACTGGCTGGACGGCAAGTGGTCGGGCCTGGACCGCGAGGGCGCCGAATACGTGTCCGGCGAAACCGGGATCGAGCCGTCGGTGATGGCCCAGATCGGCCGCGCGCTGACCACGGTTCCCGAAGGCCACACCCTGCACAAGACCGTGGGCCGCCTTCTGGACGCCAAGCGCCAGATGTTCGAGACGGGCGAGGGCTTCGACTGGGCCACGGGCGAGGCGCTGGCCTTCGGCTCGCTGCTGGTAGAGGGCAAGACGGTGCGCCTGGCGGGCCAGGACAGCACGCGCGGCACCTTCAGCCAGCGTCATTCGGCCTTCATCGACCAGAAGACCGAGGATCGCTATTACCCCCTGAACCACATCGCGGAAGGCCAGGCGCATTACGAGGTCATCGATTCGATGCTGTCGGAATACGCGGTGCTGGGCTTTGAATACGGCTATTCGCTGGCCGAACCCAATGCCCTGGTGCTGTGGGAAGCCCAGTTCGGCGACTTTGCCAACGGCGCGCAGATCATGTTCGACCAGTTCATCTCGTCCGGCGAGAAGAAATGGCTGCGCATGTCGGGCCTGGTGATGCTGCTGCCCCACGGGTTCGAGGGCCAGGGACCGGAGCATAGCTCGGCCCGCCTGGAACGCTTTTTGCAGATGTGCGCCGAGGACAACTGGATCGTCGCCAACTGCACGACGCCCGCCAACTATTTCCACATCCTGCGCCGCCAGATGCACCGCCGGTTCCGCAAGCCGCTGGTGCTGATGACGCCGAAATCGCTGCTGCGCCATCCGCGCGCCGTCAGCAAGGCCGAGGATTTCCAGACCGGTTCGACCTTCCACCGCGTGCTGTGGGACGATGCGCAGCGCGGCGCCTCCGAGATCACGCTGGTCCCCGACCACCGCATCCGCCGCGTGGTGATCTGTTCGGGCAAGGTGTATTACGACCTGCTGAAGGCGCGGGACGAGGCCGGGATCGACGACATCTACCTGATGCGCCTGGAACAGTTCTATCCCTTCCCGGCGCAGTCGATGGTCAGGGAACTGGCCCGCTTCAAGGACGCGGAAATCATCTGGTGCCAGGAGGAACCCAAGAACCAGGGCGGGTGGAGCTTTGTCGAGCCTTACCTGGAATGGTCGCTGGACCGGCTGGGCGCGCGCCACAATCGCGCCCGCTATGTCGGCCGCAATGCCGCCGCGTCGGTCGCCACGGGCCTTGGATCGCGCCACAAGGCCGAACAGGAGGCGCTGGTGAACGAGGCCTTGTCGCTTGAAGGATAAGTCGATGCCCACCGAAGTCCGCGTGCCGCCCCTGGGCGAATCCGTCACCGAAGCGACCGTCGCCACCTGGTTCAAGAAACCGGGTGACGCGGTCGCGGTGGACGAGATGCTGTGCGAGCTGGAAACCGACAAGGTCACGGTCGAGGTGCCAAGCCCCGCGGCGGGCACCCTGGCCCAGATCGTCGCCCTGGAAGGCGAGACGGTCGGTCCCGACGCCCTGCTGGCCCAGATCACCGAGGCCGGCGTTGATACCCCCAAAGAACAACCGCAGGCCGCGCCCCCGTCGGCCCAGAAGACCCCGGAAGGACAGAAGAACATGAGCGGCAAATCCGTGGACGTGATGGTGCCCGCGCTTGGCGAAAGCGTGACCGAGGCGACCGTCGCCACCTGGTTCAAGAAGCCGGGCGACAGCGTGGCCGTGGACGAGATGCTGTGCGAGCTGGAAACCGACAAGGTCTCGGTCGAGGTGCCCAGTCCTGCCGCGGGCGTCCTGGCCGATATCCTGGCCGAGGAAGGCGCGACCGTGGACGCCAAGGCGCGCCTTGCGATCATCGTCGAGGGCGCTGCCGGCACGGCGGGTTCCTCGCCCGCGCAGCCCGCCAGCGGCGCGGCCGATCACAAGGGCGCCTATGGCAACGCCGAGACCCCGGTCGGCTCGGCCTCGGGCGGAGAGGATGGCGTCACGGCGGGCCAGGTCGGATCGCCCGGCGCCGGTCCCGAGGACCAGAAGCTGCGCACGGATGTCGAGGACGCGCCCTCGGCCCGCAAGGCCATGGCCGAAAAGGGCGTCAGCCGCGACCAGGTGACGGGTTCGGGCCGCGACGGCCGCGTGATGAAGGAGGACGTGGCCCGCGCGCAGCCCGCGCCGAAGCCCGCCCCCGCCCCGACCCCCGCAGCCACCCGCCCGGCCCAGGACGCCGCCCGCGAGGAGCGCGTCAAGATGACCCGCCTGCGCCAGACCATCGCGCGGCGCCTGAAGGACGCGCAGAACACGGCGGCGATGCTGACGACCTATAACGAGGCCGACATGTCCGGCATCATGGGTCTGCGCAACGAATACAAGGACGCCTTCGAGAAGAAGCACAAGGTCAAGCTGGGCTTCATGTCCTTCTTCGTGAAGGCCTGCTGCCATGCCCTGAAAGAGGTGCCCGAGGTCAACGCGGAAATCGACGGCACCGACGTGGTGTACAAGAACTATGTCAACATGGGCGTGGCCGTGGGCACGCCCTCCGGCTTGGTCGTCCCGGTCGTGCGCGATGCCGACCAAAAGGGCTTTGCCGCGATCGAGAAGGAAATCGCCGAACTGGGCGCCAAGGGCCGCGACGGCAAGCTGACCATGCAGGAAATGCAGGGCGGCACCTTCACCATCTCGAACGGCGGGGTTTACGGATCCTTGATGTCCTCGCCCATCCTGAACCCGCCGCAGTCGGGGATCCTGGGGATGCACAAGATCCAAGACCGCCCGATGGTCGTGGGCGGGCAGATCGTCATCCGCCCGATGATGTATCTGGCGCTGTCCTATGACCACCGGATCGTGGACGGCAAGGGCGCGGTGACCTTCCTCGTGCGCGTCAAGGAGGCGCTGGAGGACCCGCGCCGCCTGCTGATGGATTTGTAGGATCGCCGGCACCGCCGCCCGCACGGCGGTGCCATCCTTTCGGAAAGGACAGGCCATGCAACTGATCGCCCATTACAGCGTGAACGACTATCCCGCCTTCAAGGCAGCCTTCGACGCCGATGCCGAGGATCGCGGCGCCAATGGCCTGTCCCTGCTGCAGCTGTGGCGAGAGAACGCCGGCTCGGCCTGGGCGCTGTTCAGCGTCAGCGACGCCAGGGCTGCACGGGCTTATCTCGAAGGCGCGGCCGGGGTGTTCAACAGCCAGGCCGGGGTGACTGCCGCCAGCCATCATTTTGTCGAAACCGCATGATGACCACCGAACTGACCGTCCTGGCGCTTGCGGGCCTGTTGCAGGCCGTCCAGTTCGCGGCCTTTTCCATCACCGCCAACCTTCAGGTCGGTCCCAAGGTCGCCATGGGTCCGCGCGACAATGTTCCCCCGCTGAAGGGCACCGCGGGCCGGCTGCAACGGGCGCTGAACAACCATTTCGAGGGGCTGATCCTGTTCACGCTGGCCGTCGTGGTGGTGACGCTGGGCGGGCAGGCCAGCGGCGTGACCGGCGCCTGCGCCTGGATTTATCTTGCCGCGCGGATCCTTTATGTGCCCGCCTATGTCTTTGGCTGGGTGCCCTGGCGCTCGGCCATCTGGGCCGTGGGCTTCGCGGCGACGATGTTGATGATACTGGCCGCGCTGGTCTGACCCGCGGCCCCGAGGGACAAGAAGGAACAAGCCATGTCCACCTATGACCTGATCGTGATCGGCGCGGGGCCGGGCGGCTATGTCTGCGCCATCCGCGCGGCCCAGCTGGGCCTCAAGGTCGCCTGCGTCGAGGGGCGCGAGACGCTGGGCGGCACCTGCCTGAACGTGGGCTGCATCCCGTCCAAGGCGCTGCTGCACGCCAGCCACATGGCGCACGAGACGCACGAGAATTTCGCGAAGATGGGCCTGAACGTCGGCCATGTCGAAATCGACTGGCAGAAGATGCAGGCCTACAAGGCGGAAACCGTCGCGGGCAACACCAAGGGCATCGAGTTCCTGTTCAAGAAGAACAAGATCGACTGGCTGAAAGGCTGGGCGGTGATCGAAGCCCCGGGCAAGGTCAAGGTCGGCGACACGACGCACGAGGCGAAGACCGTCGTGATCGCCACGGGATCGGTGTCGTCCGCACTGAAGGGCGTGACGGTGGACAACGAGGCGGGCATCGTGGTGGATTCGACCGGCGTCCTAGCCCTGCCGAAGATCCCCGCATCCATGGTCGTGATCGGCGCGGGCGTGATCGGGCTTGAACTGGGTTCCGTCTATGCCCGCCTGGGCACGCAGGTCACGGTCGTCGAATACCTGGACGCCATCACCCCCGGCATGGACGGCGAGGTGCAAAAGCAATTCCAGAAGATCCTGACCAAGCAGGGCCTGAAATTCGTCCTGGGCGCGGCGGTGTCGGGCGTGGAAACCACGGACGGCGCGGCCAAGGTCAGCTACACCCTGCGCAAGGACAACAGCGAACAGGCGCTGGAGGCCGAAGTGGTTCTGGTCGCCACCGGCCGCCGCCCCTATGCCGACGGCCTGGGCCTGGACAGCTTGGGCGTTCAGATGACCGACCGAGGCTATGTCAAGGTGGACGGGCATTGGCAGACATCCGTCCCCGGCATCTATGCCATCGGCGACGCGGCCCCCGGCCCGATGCTGGCCCACAAGGCCGAGGACGAGGGGATGGCGGTTGCCGAGGTGATCGCGGGCAAGCACGGGCACGTCAATTACGACGTGATCCCCGGCGTGATCTACACCACCCCCGAGGTCGCCGCCGTGGGCCTGACCGAGGAAGCCGCCAAGGCCGCCGGCCGCAAGATCAAGGTCGGCAAGTTCCCCTTCATGGGCAACGCGCGGGCCAAGGCGGTGATGCAGGCGGACGGCTTCGTCAAGCTGATCGCGGACGCGGACACCGACCGGATCCTCGGCTGCCACATCATCGGTCCCAACGCGGGCGAGATGATCCACGAGGTTTGCGTGGCCATGGAATTCGGCGCCGCCGCGCAGGATCTGGCGCTGACCTGCCACGCGCATCCCACGACCTCGGAAGCGGTGCGCGAGGCCGCGCTGGCCTGCGGGGACGGCGCGATCCATGTCTGACCTTGGCCGCCGCGGCCTGATCCTTGCCACGCTTGCCCTTGCCGCCTGCGGCGGCGGGGGCGGCCAGCAGATGCCGGCAGGTCTCAGCCGGAACGGGCTTTACCCGAACGAGACGCCGCAGTTGCGCGCGCGCATCAACTTCTGGGCGGACCATTACGACGTGCCGCCCGCCATCGTGCAGCGGATCATCCTGCGGGAATCGCGGCACAATCCCGGCCTGCGCAACGGCCCTCATTACGGCCTGATGCAACTGAACCCGCAGACGGCCCGCACCATGGGCCATCGCGGACCTGCCGCCAGCCTGCTCGATGCCGACACGAACCTGCGCTACGGCGTGAAATACCTGCGCGGCGCCTGGATGGTGGCCGATGGCGACCCGGACCGCACGGTCATGTGGTATTCGCGCGGCTATTACTACGAGGCCAAGCGCAAGGGCCTGCTGAAAAAGACCGGCCTGCGCGGCTAGGATTTCTTCTTCACGCAAGTATCCTCGGGGGGTGAATTGCGCCCCCGGGCGCAAGAGGGCGCGCGAGCGCCCCCTTTCCTTTGTCAAACGTGCCGCGCCGCCTTCAACGCCGCCACGCCGGGCAGTTCCTTGCCTTCCATCCATTCCAGGAAGGCCCCCCCGGCGGTCGAGATGAAGGTGAAATCGCCCGCCACCCCCGCCTTGTTCAGCGCCGCGACCGTATCCCCGCCCCCCGCGACCGAAATCAGCCTGCCGTCCCGCGTCAACCCTGCCGCCGCCTGGGCCGCGGCGTTGGTCGCGCGGTCGAAAGGCTCGATCTCGAAGGCGCCCAGCGGGCCGTTCCAGATCAGCGTCTTGCACCGGGCCATCGCCTCGCGCAGCGCCTCGACGGTCGCCGGACCCGCATCCAGGATCATCGCGTCCGCCGGGCATTGGTCCACCGGCAGCACCTGGGATTCCGCGCCCGCCTTGAACGCGCGCGCCACGACGATGTCCAGCGGCAGATGGATCACGCAGCCGCCCGCGTCGGCCTTTTCCAGGATCTGGCGCGCGGTGTCGGCCATGTCGCGTTCGGCCAGCGACTTGCCGACCTCGACCCCCTTGGCCACCAGGAAGGTGTTGGCCATGCCGCCGCCGATCACCAGGTGATCGACCCTGTCCACCAGGTTCATCAGCAGGTCGAGCTTGGTGGACACCTTGGCCCCGCCCACCACCGCCATCACCGGCCGCTGCGGCGTGCCGAGGGCCGCATCCAGCGCCTTGAGTTCCGCCTCCATCAGCCGTCCCGCGCCGGACGGCAGCAGCCGCGCCAGGCCTTCGGTCGATCCATGCGCCCGGTGCGCGGCGGAAAAGGCGTCGTTCACATAAACCGCGCCCAAGGCCGCCAGCGAGGCCGCGAAGGTCGGATCGTTCTTTTCCTCGCCTTCATGAAACCGCGTGTTTTCCAGCAGCGCCACGTCGCCTGGCTTGAGGCCCGCCACCACGCGCTTGGCCGGGCCGCCGATGCAGTCGTCGGCAAAGACCACCGGCTGGCCCAGGGCCGCTTCTAGCGCGGGCACGATCTGCTTCAGGCTCATCGACTCCACGCGCTTGCCCTTGGGACGGTCGAAATGCGCCAGCAGGACCGGGATGCCCCCCTTGGCCTGGATGTCCTTGACGGTGGGCACGATCTTCTCGATCCGCGTCGCGTCCGTCACGCGGCCGTCTTCCACCGGCACGTTCACGTCCACGCGGGTCAGGACGACCTTGCCGTCCATGTCCAGATCATCGATCGTCTTGAAATCGGCCATCATGTCGTCCTTTCGGGCATTTGGGGCGTCGAAGGCTTGTCCCGCATGGGGCGGGCGGCGTCAACTCTCGCATAACGGTGATCAACGCGTGAACGGCTTTGCGCGTTGCCCTTGGGGCGCCAAAGCCCTAGACCAAGACCCGAACATGGCAAAGGAGGACCGCATGGCCGAGATCACCGATCCCGAAAACACCATCATCATCGAACTGAAGGATGGCCCGGTCGTCATCCAGCTGCTGACCGATGTCGCCCCGAAACATGCCGCGCGCATGAAGGAACTGGCCCGCGCCGGGAAATACGACAACGTGGCCTTTCACCGCGTGATCGACGGCTTCATGGCCCAGACCGGCGACGTGGAACACGCCAACATGGAAAACGCCTACAACCCCGGCCGCGCAGGCACCGGCGGATCAGACCTGCCCGACCTTCCGGCGGAATTTTCCAAGCTGCCCCATGACCGGGGCACCCTGGGTGCCGCGCGGTCGCAGAACCCCAACAGCGCCAACAGCCAGTTCTTCATCAACTTCAAGGACAACCATTTCCTGAACGGCCAGTACACCGTCTATGGCCGCGTGATCTCGGGGATGGAGCATGTGGACAAGATCGCCAAGGGCGAGCCGCCCGCGAACCCCGACCGCATGATCTCGGTCAAGGTGGCCGCCGATGCGTAAGCTGCTGGTCCCCGCCTTCATCCTGGCCGCAACCGCAGCCCAAGCCCAGGCCCCCGCGCACCAGGACGGCCCCGGCCCGAACATGGTGATCGAGGTGGCCGCCGCCGACGGCACGTCCAAGGGCACCATCACCCTGGACCTGCTGGCCGACAAGGCGCCGAACCATGTGGCCCGCCTGGTCGAGCTGGCGAAATCCGGCGCCTATGACGGCGTGGTCTTTCACCGCGTGATCGACGGCTTCATGGCCCAGACGGGCGACGTTGAACACGGGCTACAGGGCGGCGCCAGCGTCGCCATGGCGGGCACCGGCGGCTCCGACCTGCCGGATCTGGAGGCCGAGTTCAACGACGTGTCCTTCCAGGCGGGCACCGTGGGCATGGCCCGCGCCCAGGATCCGAACAGCGCCAACAGCCAGTTCTTCATCGACCTGGCCCCCGCGACCTTCCTCGACGGGCAATACACGGTCGTGGGCCAGTTGGTCGATGGCTGGGACGTGCTGACCCAGATCAAGAAGGGCGATGCGAACGCCAACGGCGCGGTCGAGGCCCCCGACTACATGGCCAAGGTCACGATCGTCGAATAGGATTGGCGTCGAATAGGATCGGCGTCGAACCGGATCGGCGTCGAACAAGACCGGCAAAGGGGGCCTCGCCCCCCTTTTTCGCGCTTGCGGCATCGGTTGCCGCGCGCCTATCGTTCGCGCGACATGGAACCGCGCAGCCTTCCCGATGTGACAGAGATCACCCCCTCGGCCGGGGTGGAACGCGCCTGCCACGGCTGGCGGGCGAAATGCCTGCAACGGCTTGTCAGGATGCGCCTGCCGGTGCCGCGCAGCTTTGCCATTCCGTCCGAATCGGTGCAGTCCATCGCCACCGGAAAACCGGTCGATCTGGGCGCGCTGTCGGATCTGTTCAGCGACGGGGACGGGCTGGTCAGCGTGCGCCCCTCGGCCATGATGCCGGAATGGGGCGGGCCGGGCACCATCCTGAACGTGGGCATCAATGACGCCACCCACGACCGGCTGGCCGCCCGGATCGGCAAGGCAAATGCCGACACGCTCTATCGCCGCTTCGTCCAGGGATACGCGATCCACATCGCCCGCCTCGATCCCGACATGTTCGCCCAGGAGGGCGACGATGCCCTGGCCGAGGCCCTGCGCTGCTATCGCAATGAAACCGACGAGGATTTCCCCCAGGATCCCGCCACCCAGCTGGCCGAGGTGCTGCGGTCCATGGCCCGTGCCTGGGAGGGGCCGACCGCGCGCCTGCTGCGCCAGGCCAAGGGCGCGCCCCCTGATGCGCCGCTGGGGCTGGTGGTGCAGCAGATGGCGCTTGGCCTGGGACCGGGGCTGTGCGGGTCGGGCAGCATCCAGTTCGCCGATTCCGTCACCGGCGCCCCGCGCATCACCGGCCGCTTTCGCCGCCAGCATCACGGCGGCACCGATGGTCCGGGGGCGCAAACGCAGTTCCTGACCCGCGACGAGCGCGGCCCGTCACTGGAGGACACCGCGCCCGAGGTCTTTGCCGACCTGATCCGCTTCGGCGTCGCCGCCCGCGAACGCCTGCGAGAGGAGATGCAGATCGAATTCGTCATCGTGGACGGCCAGATTGCGGTCATCGACGCCACGCGGGTGCAGCGCACGTCGCGCGCGGGCGTCCGCATCGCCGTGGCGCTGGCCCGCGACGGCATCATCCCGGAATCCGAGGCCGTGATGCGCGTCGAACCCCGCGCGCTGGCCGACCTTCTGCACCAGCAGGTCGATCCGCGCGCCCCGCGCGAGGTGATCGCGCGCGGCATCAACGCCAGTCCCGGGGCCGCCACCGGCCGCATCGTCTTCACCTCGGCGGCGGCCCAGGCCGCGGCCGCACGCGACGAGGCCTGCATTCTGGTCCGCCGCGAAACCGCCCCCGAGGATGTGCGCGGGATGCACGCCTCGGTCGGGGTGCTGACCGAACGGGGGGGCACCACCAGCCACGCGGCGGTGATCGCGCGCGGCATGGGCCTGCCCTGCATCGTGGGCGCGACCGGCATCAGCATCGACGCCCGCCAGCGGACGCTGCGCGCGGGCGCCGTCACGCTGCGCGAAGGGGACGAGATCACTCTGGACGGTTCCAGCGGAGAGGTTCTGGCGGGCCGCGTGCCCTTGCTGGAACCGGCGCTGGACGACAACTTCACGCAGCTTCTGGACTGGGCCGACGCGGCGGGGGGCATCGGCGTGCGCGCCAATGCCGACACGCCCGAGGATGCGCTGGCCGCGCGGCGCTTCAAGGCGCAGGGTATCGGCCTCTGCCGGACCGAACACATGTTCTTCGACGCCGAGCGCCTGCCCGCCATGCGCGAGATGATATTCGCCGACACCCCCCAGGATCGCCGCCTGGCGCTGGACCGCATCCTGCCCATGCAGCGCCAGGATTTCACCGCGCTCTTCGAGATCATGGCCGGCCTGCCCGTCACCATCCGCCTGTTCGACCCGCCCCTGCACGAATTCCTGCCCCACGACCGCGAGGGGCTGCGGGAACTGGCCGATTCCATGGACCTGCCCTTGTCCGACGTGACCCGCCGGGTCGAGGCGCTGTCGGAATTCAACCCGATGCTGGGGATGCGCGGGGTCCGACTGGGCATCACCGTCCCCGAGATCTACGACATGCAGGCCCGCGCCATCTTCGAGGCGACCATCGAGGCCAGCCGCAAGGGCGATCCCGTCGTGCCGGAAATCATGATCCCCCTTGTCAGCGCCATGCGCGAGGTCGAACTGGTCAAGAACCGCATCGACGCCGTGGCCGCCGCCGTCAGGAACGACCGCCACGCCGATTTCACCTATCGCCTGGGGGTGATGGTCGAAACGCCGCGCGCCTGCCTGCGGGCGGGCGACATCGCCGCGCATTCCGCGTTCCTGTCCTTCGGCACGAACGACCTGACGCAGATGACCTATGGCCTGTCGCGCGACGATGCCGGGCGCTTCATGGGCACCTATGTCGGCCAGGGCGTCTACGAGGAAGACCCGTTCCATTGCCTGGACCAGGAGGGTGTGGGGGAATTGCTGCTGACGGGGGCGCAGCGGGCGCGCCAGCGGCATCCGGGCATCACCATCTCGGTCTGCGGCGAACATGGCGGCAATCCCGAATCCATCGCCTTTTGCCATGACGCCGGCTTCGATTACGTCTCCTGCTCGCCCTTCCGGGTGCCGGTGGCGCGTCTGGCGGCGGCGCAATCGGCGCTGCGGGCACGCTCGCGCGACACGGACGGCTGACTGATTCGCCGTCCCAGGATGCGGATTATCGCGTTGCGACAGTCCCTTATCGCACCCCCTCAGGTTGTCATTCTGCCGAAACCTGCCGGTCCGCGCTTTTCGGGTCGGCGGGATGCTGCCGGAAAACCCCCGTTTCGCCCCCATCCGGGACTTCGCGGGCAAGTTCCGTAGATGAGCCGGTCGTTAAAACCGTAATCATTCCGCTGATCCCGCGGCACGCCATCTGCCTGGCCCTGCGGTGCTGTTAACGCCTCGTCCATCTGGCACGGCTATAGGAATGCTTATGAAAACGCTGCTTCAGCGGTTGGCGCCGTCTTGCCTGTGCGCCGCCGCCCTGACCCTGACTGCGACAAGCGTACTCGCGGGCAACGGCTCGCTGTTCTCGACCGATTCCGGGCTGTTCGACGCCCCGACCCTGGCTGCCGCACACGGCGGCGACACCCGCCGCCCGAAGCCGCTTCTATATACGGGCGCAGAGCCTGTGAAGGTCGAAAGTCCCGTGGCCGACGAAAATCCCGAGGCGGAACTGTTCCTGGCCAGCACCGCCAAGGCCGCGCGGGGCCGTTTCGACGAACGCGACCTGAACTGCCTGGCCGAGGCGATCTATCACGAGGCGCGCGGCGAAAGCACCCGCGGCCAGGCCGCCGTGGCCGAGGTGATCCTGAACCGCGTGGACAGCCGGCAATTCGCGTCCTCGGTCTGCGGGGTGGTGAACCAGCCCAGCCAGTTCAGCTATACCATCGGCGGGCGCAAGGCGATCGGCAACAAGGCCGCCTATCTGCGCGCCCGCGACATCGCCCGCAATGCGCTGGCGGGCGCGCCGCGCGTCCTGACCGGCGGGGCCACCTATTTCCACACCCCCGCCGTCAACCCGGCCTGGTCGCGCCGCTTCCAGCGCACGGTGCAGATCGGGCAGCACATCTTCTATCGCCCGGGCGGGCAGCGCGTCGCCTCGAACTGAAGGCCGGGCTTGCCTGCGGGCGGGATTTGCTGTGAATAGCCGGGCATGAACCAGCCTGACCGCATCCACCTGCGCGACCATGTCATCGACGCCGAAATCGGCGCCTTCCAGTCCGAACGCGGCCACCGGCAGCGCCTGCGCTTTACCCTGACGGTCGATCTGCGCGATCCCGTGGATGCGGGCGACGACCATGTGGACCGGATCCTGTCCTATGACGTGCTGGTCCAGGCGGTGGATGCCGCCCTGGCCGACCAGCGATACAACCTGGTCGAGACGCTGGCCGAACGCATCGCCGCCGAGGTGCTGGCCGATCCCCGCGCCGCCCGGATCGAGGTTTGCGTGGAAAAGCTGGACCGGAGTCCGGGGGCGCTTGGCATCACGATCAGCCGCGACGCGGGCCGCGTGGCCGTGGCGCGCTCGCCTCTGCCGGTGCGGATCGTCCTGGGCCAGCCCGCTGCCTTGCCCCGTGGCGCCACGATTGTCCTTCCCGATGCCCCCGTCCGGCCCCTGCCGCAAGGCGGCGATGCCCGGCGCATCGCCCTGCTGGCCTTCGACCAAGCCGCCTGGATCCTGGCCGCCGCCCTGGGGATCGAGGTGGCCGAGACGCGGACAGAACTTGACGCCGCCATCCGCGACGAACGCCCGGTGGTCTGGGCGCCCGCGCGTCTGGCCGTCGAAGCCTCTGCAACCGCGCCCGAGGCCCCTGCCCTGGCCTTCTGGCTGGCCCTGCGCCTGTCGGCGGATCGCGTGGATTTCGCGACACCCGCGCCCTTGCCCGTGCCGCCCGACGGGCTTGCGGTGGGCCGGATTCCCGGGGCTGCGGAGTGACGCTCTATTACCGCCCCATTCCCGTTGCCCACGGACGCCATGCCCTGGCGGGCGGCTGGACGCGCTTTTCGCAGGTCGAAATCCTGGAACGCGGGGCCGCAGCCCGGGTCAGTGACGACATCCCGGCGGATGTGCTGGGCCGCCTGACGGCCCCTCGTCCTGCTCTGGCCGGGCTGTCGCTGGACCGCCCGCGCGTCATGGGCATCGTCAACGCCACGCCCGACAGCTTTTCGGACGGCGGCGCCTATGACCCGGTGCGGCATGGCCAGCAGCTGGTCCAAGATGGCACCGACCTTCTGGACATCGGCGGCGAATCGACCCGCCCCGGCGCGGCCGAGGTTCCGGTGGCTGACGAAATCGCCCGCATCGTCCCGGCAATCCGCGCGCTGTCCGGCAGCGCGCCGGTGTCCGTCGATACGCGCAAGGCCCCCGTGGCGCAGGCCGCGCTGGAGGCCGGGGCGGCGATGGTCAACGATGTCTCGGGCTTCGACTTCGACCCCGCGCTGGCCCCCCTGGTCGCCGAGCGCCAAGTGCCGGTCTGCCTGATGCACGCGCAGGGCCTGCCCGCGACCATGCAGGACGATCCGCGCTATGACGACGTGCTGCTGGATGTCTATGACGCGCTTGACGCCCGGATCCGGCGGGCCGAGGCGGCGGGCATTCCGCGCGCGCGCATCGTCGTCGATCCGGGCATCGGCTTCGGCAAGACGCAGGCGCATAATCTTGCCATCTTGCGGCGGATTTCGCTGTATCATGGGCTTGGCTGCGCGATCCTGCTGGGCGTCTCGCGCAAGCGGTTCATCGGCACGATCGGGGGCGCGGACAACCCCGCCGACCGCGCGCCCGGGACGCTTGCGCTGACGCTGGCGGCGGTGGCCCAAGGCGTGCAGGTTCACCGCGTCCATGACGTGCGCGGATTGGTTCAAGGACTGCGGCTGTGGCAGGCCGTCAACGATAACGAAAAGGCAAGGTAGATGAGCAGAGGCTTGTTCGGGACCGACGGCGTGCGCGGGCGCGCCAACACCCACCCCATGACGGCCGAGATGGCGCTGCGCCTTGGCGCGGCGGCGGGACGTTACTTCCGGCGCGAGGGCCAGAACAGCGCGCATCGCGTGGTGATCGGCAAGGACACGCGCCTGTCGGGCTACATGCTGGAAAACGCGCTGACCGCCGGGCTGACCAGCACCGGCATGAACGTGCTGCTGCTGGGTCCGGTGCCGACCCCCGCCGTGGGGTTCCTGACCCGGTCGATGCGGGCGGATGTGGGCATCATGATTTCCGCCAGCCACAACCCCGCCGAGGACAACGGCATCAAGTTCTTCGGTCCCGACGGCTTCAAGCTGTCCGACGAGGCCGAGGCCGAGATCGAAAGCATCGTCGCCGGAGAGATCGTTCCCGCGCAGCCCGCCAATATCGGCCGCGCCAGGCGGATCGACGACGGACGCGGGCGATATGTCGAATATGCCAAGACGACCTTTCCGGCGGGCCAGCGCCTGGACGGGCTGCGCGTGGTGATCGACTGCGCCAACGGCGCGGCCTATCGCGCCGCGCCCGACGTGCTGTGGGAACTGGGGGCCGAGGTGATTTCCATCGGCGTCGATCCCGACGGGCGCAACATCAACGCGGGCGTGGGGTCCACCCACCCCGAGGCCTGCGCGCGGGCGGTGGTTGAAAACGGCGCGCATCTGGGCATCAGCCTGGACGGCGATGCGGACCGGGTCATCATCATCGACGAAGGGGGCCGCGTGGCCGACGGCGACCAGATCATGGCGCTGATGGCCGCCCGCTGGGCCGAGCAGGGCCGCCTGCGAGGCAATGCCCTGGTCGCCACGGTCATGTCGAACCTGGGGCTGGAGCATTTCCTGGCGGGCCGGGGCCTGCGGCTGGAACGCACGCGCGTGGGCGACCGCTATGTGGTCGAACGGATGCGCGAGGGCGGCTTCAACCTGGGCGGCGAGCAGTCGGGCCATATCGTGATGACCGACTATGCCACCACCGGCGACGGGCTGATCGCCGCCATGCAGGTCCTGGCCGCAATGGCGGAAACCGGCCAGACCGCCAGCCGGCTTGCCGCGCAGTTCGACCCCGTGCCGCAGATGCTGAAGAACGTGCGTTACGCCGCAGGCGCCGATCCCCTGTCGGCCGCCGCGGTCCGGGCCGTCATCGCCGATGCCGAGGCGCGTCTGGCAGGCAGCGGGCGGGTGCTGATCCGCAAGTCGGGCACCGAACCCCTGATCCGCGTGATGGCCGAGGCCGAGAACGAAACCGTCCTGCGCGAGGTCGTGGACGGGATCGTCGCGGCCGTGGAAAAGGCGGCCTGAGGCGGCAAGGCCGGGGGTTTCACACCCCCGGACCCCCGTGGGATATTTTTACAAAGATGAAAGTGTCAGGGCGTTTCCGCCACCGGATCGAAATCATAGATCCAATCGAACCGTGACAGGATCGCGCCCGGCGCGATGCGGCCGCCAAGGCGCAGCGCGGCATGGGCGGCCAGCCGCTTCGGACCCGTCAGGTGATAGTTGCGCGCGTTGTCGTTCGCGGCGGCGACGATGCTGGCGGTGCGCGGCTTGCGCAGGTTCTGATAACGGGACAGCGCGGTTTCCTGATCAGAGGTCGCGTCCAGGCAGGCGACGAGCGTCCAGGCATCCTCGATCGCCATGCAGGCGCCCTGCGCCATGAAGGGCAGCGTCGGATGGGCGGCGTCGCCAAGGATGGCCATGCGGCCGTCCTGCCAGCGGGCGGCGACCTCGTGCCGGAACAGGCCCCAGACATGGACCTGGTCCACCTGCGCCAGCCAGCCGGGCACGGGTCCGCCAAACCCGGCAAAGGCCGCGCGCAGGTTGGCGGGATCGTCGGGGCGCGACCAGCCCTCGTCCTGCCAGTCGCGGGTTTCCAGAACGGCCACGATGTTGCGCAGGCCCCCCGCCAGCGGATAGCTGACCAGATGGCGGTTCGGTCCCATGAAGACCTGCGCCTCGGGTTCGGCGTCCTCGGCGGCGATCACGGCGCGCCAGGCGGTCTGGCCGGTGAAGAACGGCACCTCGCGTCCGTTCAGGGCGGCGCGGATGCGGCTGTGCAGCCCGTCGGCGCCGATCAGCAGGGGGACATCGGGCGGGGTTTCGATGGTCCGGCCCAGGTCGATCCGCACCCCGGCAGACAGGGCGGCCTGTTCCAGGACCTCGATCAGGCGGGCGCGGTGGATCAGGCGGAAGCGCGCGCCAGGGCGATGGCGGGCCAGATCCAGCCGCACCACCTCGGTCCCCGAGGCATCGCGCAGCCGCACCGCCCGGCTTGGCAGCGACAGCGCGTCCAGCGCCGGGCCAAGGCCAAGCGCGTCCAGGACACGCATCGCATTGGGGGAAAGCTGCAGGCCCGCGCCCACCTCGGTTATCGCGGGGGCGCGTTCCAGAACGGTGACATCGGCCCCGCGCCGGCGCAGCGCCAGGGCAACGGTCAGGCCGGCCACGCCACCGCCGACGATGGTCACGGGCCGTGATTGCAGCGCCCCGGGCATGGGATCAGTCGTCGCGGTGGACCCGCTCGCGCCGTTCGTGGCGTTCCTGCGCTTCCAGCGTCATGGTGGCGATGGGGCGCGCGTCCAGGCGTTTCAGGCTGATCGGCTCTCCCGTCATCTCGCAATAGCCGTATTCGCCCGTCTCGATCCGGCGCAGGGCCGCGTCGATCTTGCTGACCAGCTTGCGCTGGCGGTCGCGGGTGCGCAGTTCGAGCGCGCGGTCGGTTTCCTCGCTGGCGCGGTCGGCCAGGTCGGGCACCGACCGGGCGCTGTCCTGCAGGCCTTCCAGCGTTTCGGCGGATTGTTCCAGCAATTCCTGTTTCCAGGCTTCCAGCTTGCGCCGGAAATATTCCAGCTGCCGGTCGTTCATGAAGGGTTCATCCTCGGCGGGACGATAGTCCTGGGGCAGGAAGGTCTGGGCTTTCATAAATCCTCTCCGGCAGAGCCGGGCTGCAACGCGAACCGGCACCCTTGCGCGCCCCCTTAAAGTATGACGTGCTGCTTGTCAAAAGGCGAAACGAGGCCGGGGCGAAGACAGCCGACACCCTGCGTTGTTGTGCCACAACCAGTTCACCTGAAAGGAGAGTTTCATGCAGTTCACAGGCACCGACCGCTATGTCGCCCCGCCCGACCTGGCGATTGCGGTCAATGCCGCCGTGACGCTGGAACGTCCTCTGCTGGTCAAGGGCGAACCGGGGACGGGCAAGACGGAACTGGCCCGGCAGGTGGCGGAAAGCCTGGACCTGCCGATCATCGAATGGCACGTGAAATCAACCACGAAGGCCCAGCAGGGGTTGTATGAATACGACGCTGTCAGCCGGTTGCGCGACAGCCAGCTGGGCGATGCGCGGGTCCATGACGTGTCGAACTATATCCGCAAGGGCAAGCTGTGGCAGGCCTTCACGGCGCCCGGCAAGGTGGTCCTGCTGATCGACGAGATCGACAAGGCGGATATCGAGTTTCCCAACGACCTTCTGCAGGAACTCGACCGGATGGAGTTTCACGTTTACGAGACGGCCGAGACGATCCGGGCCGCGCACCGCCCGGTGGTCATCATCACCTCGAACAACGAAAAGGAACTGCCGGACGCGTTCTTGCGGCGGTGCTTTTTCCACTATATCCGCTTCCCGGATGCCGACACGCTGCGGGCCATCGTGGACGTGCATTACCCTGGGCTGAAGCGGGCCTTGCTGGATCAGGCGCTGCACCAGTTCTTCGAGCTGCGCGACACGCCGGGGCTGAAGAAGAAGCCCTCCACCAGCGAGCTTCTGGACTGGCTGAAGCTGATCCTGGCCGAGGATCTGGCCCCCGAGGATCTGAAGCGCGATCCCCACACGATGCTGCCGAAACTGCATGGCGCGCTGCTGAAGAACGAGCAGGACGTGGCGCTGTTCGAGAAACTGGCCTTCATGGCGCGGCGGCAGCGATGATCGTCCGCCCCCTGGACGCCGGTGACAAGGACCAGTGGCAGGCGCTTTACGACGGCTATCACCGGTTCTATGACCGGCCGGATCTGCCGCAGGATTTCTTCGACGGGGTCTTCGACCGGCTGATGGGCGGCGACCCGCAGGATTTCCACGCCCTCGTGGCCGAGGCGGATGGCCGGTTGCTGGGTTTGACGCATTACGTCTTTCACCCGCACATGTGGTTTCCCGAAGGGGTCTGCTATCTGCAGGATCTGTTCGCGTCGGCAGATGCGCGGGGCAAGGGCGTCGGACGGGCACTGATCGAAGGGGTCTATGCGGCGGCGGACGCGGCGGGAGGGCCGCGCGTCTATTGGCTGACGCAGGAGTTCAACTATGCGGGCCGGATGCTGTATGATCGGGTGGGGGTGCGGACGCCGTTCATCCGATACAACCGGCCGCTTTAGGACGCGGGACCGGACCCGCTGGCGGGTTCGTCGGCGGCGCGGCCCATGCCCATGCCCATCCCCATGCCTCCGCCGCCTCCTTCTCCGCCCCCACCACCCCCGCCGCCGCTGCGGGACCGCGCTTCGTCGCGGCCCTTGCCGCCGCCCGGCGCGGGTCGCGTCGGACCCTGCGGCGGAATGGCGAGGTTTGCGGGCACGGGGTCCAGATCCAGCGCCTGGCGGATGAAATCGCGCAGGGACCGGACCAATTCGCCGGTATGCACGGGCCGGCCCTCGACCAGGTCGCGGGCGGCGCGTTCGGCCAGGCGGACATGGGTTTCCGTTCCCAACAGCAGGATGTCGGACAGCGCGGCCTCGACCGCGTCGCGGATGCGGCGGCGGCGGTCCGACCCCTCGGACGGCTCTGCGCCCTCGGCGGCGCGCTGGCGCAGGTCGCGCAGGTGGGTGGGATCGACCGCCAGGTCGCCCGTGAAGGATCCGCCCAGAACCTTGTAGGCGGCGATCAGCACGCGCAGGCGTTCGTTGATCTGGCGGTTCATGCGTTCACGCCGCTGCTGGACGGTGAACATCACCAGCACCCGGATGCCGATGCCGATCAGCGCGAACAGCGCGATCCCGATCACCGTGGACAGGATGCTGTTCCAGTTGCTGAAGTCGATCATGCGCATGAGGGATCCTTCCTGTCGGCTGGCCGCATGTTCGGGGCATGAAGCGGTGGGAACAAGCCCGATTTCGGAATTGAAAACGCGGTCTTGTCGTGACCTTCTGCGCAGGATCAAAGGAGGACGACATGACCCAGGGCTTTGACACGACGGCGATCCACGCGGGCGCCGAACCCGATCCCGCAACCGGCGCGCGGCAGGTGCCGATCTATCAGACCACGTCCTATGTGTTCCGGGACGCCGACCACGCCGCTCGCCTGTTCGGGCTGCAAGAGGTCGGATACATCTATTCCCGGCTGACCAACCCGACCGTGGGCGCGTTGCAGAACCGCGTCGCCGCGCTGGAGGGTGGCGCGGGCGCGGTCTGCTGTTCGTCGGGCCACGCGGCGCAGATCATGGCGCTGTTCCCGCTGATGGCGCCGGGGCGCAACATCGTCGCTTCGACCCGGCTATACGGCGGCACGGTCACGCAGTTCAGCCACACCATCAGGCGGTTCGGCTGGTCCGCGAAGTTCGTGGATTTCGACGACCTCGACGCCCTGGCTGCGGCCATCGACGGCGACACCCGCGCGGTGTTCTGCGAATCGATCAGCAATCCCGGCGGCTATGTCACCGACATCCCGGCGGTGGCCGAGGTCGCCAAGGCGGCGGGCATTCCCCTGATCGTGGACAACACGCTGGCCACCCCCTACCTGTGCCGCCCGATCGAGATGGGCGCGACCCTGGTCATCCACAGCCTGACCAAATACATGACCGGCAACGGCACGGTGACGGGCGGCGCGGTCGTGGACAGCGGCGCGTTCGACTGGTCGGCCTCGGGCAAGTTCCCCAGCCTGTCCGACCCGGAACCCGCCTATCACGGGCTGCGGTTTCACGAGACCTTCGGCCCGGCGGCCTTCACCTTCCATTCCATCGCCATCGGCCTGCGCGACCTGGGCATGACCATGAACCCGCAGGGCGCGCATTACACGCTGATGGGGATCGAGACGCTGGGCCTGCGCATGGCGCGCCATGTCGAGAACGCCCAAAAGGTTGCGGAATGGCTGGAAAGCGACCCGCGCGTGACGGCCGTCACCTATGCGGGACTGGCGTCCTCTCCCTGGAACGCGACGGCGCGGCGGCTGTATCCCAAGGGCGCGGGGGCGTTGTTCACATTCGCGGTCAAGGGCGGCTATGATGCGGCGGTCAAGGTGGTGGGCGCGCTGAAGCTGTTCAGCCATGTGGCGAACCTGGGCGATGCGCGGTCGCTGGTGATCCATTCGGCATCCACCACCCACCGGCAACTGACCGCCGATCAGCAGCGCGCCGCGGGCGCCGCCCCCGACCTGCTGCGCCTGTCCATCGGGATCGAGGACCCGGCCGACCTGATCGCGGATCTGGACCAGGCCCTGGCGGCGGCGGTCGCCTGAGGAAAAGGGGGCGCAAGGCCCCCTTTCCGGTCAGTTCGCAGGCGGCGGAGGCGGAGCCGCCGGGGCCTCGCCCATCGGCGCCATAGGCTCGCCCGGTTCGGGGGCGCCGCCGTCGGTGCCCATCGGCGGGGGCATGTCGCCCGGCGCAGGGGCGGCGGGGCCACCTTCGGGGGCGGGGGCATCGCCCGGCACCGGGGGGTGTCCTTCGGGCAGGCGTCCGGCCCCGCCCGGCATCGGCGGATGATCGCCGTGCATAGGACCGTGCCCGCCCTTCATGTGGCCATGCTTGCCTTGCATGTGGCCGTGGCCGCCGGGCATCGGTCCGCAATCCTGTCCCGTCAGGGCAAACTGCATTTCGACCATGGCGGTCATCGCCAGTTCCCCTGCCGCGATCGGCACCTTGGCGGCGTCCGCCGCGGCACGCGCCTCCATCATCATCGGACGCGGGCCTTCCATCGCGGGCGTGTCGCGCAACACCAGCACCGGACCCAGCGTCAGGCCCGCCGCCTCGGCCAGAACCTCGGCCTTGTGGCGGGCGTCCGTGACGGCGGCGCGGCGCGCCTCGTCCTCGGTGGCGGCGCTGTCGTCGCGGATGAAGCCGATGCCGTTGATCTCGTTCGCGCCCGCCGCGACGATGGCGTCCAGAACCTCGCCCAGGCGGGCCACGTCGCGGACGCGCACCGCGACCATGTTGGTGGCCTGATAGCCCGTGACGGTGGGCGCGCGGCCTTCGGCGTAATCCATCAGCGGATTGAGGTTCAGCCCCGAGGTCTGGACATCCGCCCCCTCGATCCCCGCACCCGTCAAGGCTGCGATGACGGCGGTCTGCTGCGTCGAATTCTGGCGCATCGCCTCGGCCGCGCTGGCGGCCTGCGTGGTCACGCCCAGCTGGATCGTCGCCATGTCGGGGGCCACGCGCGTCTCGCCCTGGCCCGTCACGGTCAGGCGCGACAGGCCGGGGTGGCACATGGGATGGCCGCCCTTGCCGGGGGCCGCCATTGCGGGCGCGGCAAGCACCAGGGCCGCCGATGCCGCCAGCGCGGCCCGTGCCAGATTGCGCGAAACCTGTGTCATGGTTCTGTCCTCTCTGCGGAAAATTCCGTTCCCCAGCTAACACCGGGGCAGGCCGGGCGGTTCAAGGCAAATCCGTTCACGGCTGCGCCAGATTCGCTTTCCCCATCCGGCAATTTCCGGTAGATCTGGCACAACCCACCAAGTCGCGGACCCGTAAAACACGCGATCGTAATCGAGCAGTGATCCACCATGAACAGACATATCGCGCCGCCCGAATTCGCCATGAGCTTCACGTCCGAGGCGGTCCTGCTTGAACATCGCGACGGATTCGGCTGGCGGCCCCTGGGCCAGGCTCCCTTCGCGGGGCGCGAGATGACGGCCAGGCTTGCCGCGCTGCGCGATCAGGCCGGCGTGGTGCCGGGGGACCTGGACACGGTCCTGGTCATTCCCGACGACCAGATCCTGTACACCACGCTGACGGTTCCGGTCGGGTCCGACACGCCCAAGGCCATCGCCCGCGCGCTGGAGGCCATGACCCCTTACACGGCCGACGAACTGGCCTTCGACTGGTGCCCGTCGGACAACGGCGACATCGAGACGCTGCGCATCGCCGCCGTCGCCCGCCGCACCCTGGAGGAGGCCGAGGATTTTGCCCGTGCCCAGGGCTTCCGCCCCTCGGGCTTCGTCGCCCGCCCCGATGACGCCCGCTTCGACGGCCAGCCCGATTTCGGACCCAGCCGGCTGGCGGGCGACCGCTTTGTCCGCACGCCCTTCAGCGAACCCGA
Source organism: Paracoccus lichenicola (assembly GCF_009708075.1). GTDB lineage: Bacteria > Pseudomonadota > Alphaproteobacteria > Rhodobacterales > Rhodobacteraceae > Paracoccus > Paracoccus lichenicola. Next base: position 517,205 of record NZ_WMBT01000001.1, read on the forward strand.
CCTGACGCAGGCCCGGGTGACGGACCCAGCGGTGGCCGATCCCGCCGCCGCGGCACCGCAGGTGGCCGCAAGCGCCGCCTTGACCGTTTCCCGCATCGTGCCCCATGTGGTGCCGCCCCGGGCCGAGGCGCCGCCCGTCCCCGCGGAAGCCGCAGAAAAGGCGATGCCCGCAGCCGCGGCCGAGGTGATCCGGCATGGCGAAGGCAAGGCCCCGGCCGCGCCCCGTGTCCTGCCGCCGCGCGCGCAGGCCGTGCATGACCGTGCCCGCCAGGCCCGCGCGATCCGTGCCGCCGGACCCGAGGAGGCCGGGACGCCTGCCCCGTCCCTGCTGGCCCGCCTGCGGCGACTGGATCCGGGCCGGTTGCCCGTGATGATGGGCCTCTTGGTCCTGGGCCTTGTGGCGGTGCTGGCCTTCTTCGGCACCGAACCCTCGGGCGAGGCCCCGGCGCCCGAGATCGCGGCGACCGCGCCGGTCCCGCAGCCGGTGGACGCCGCCCCGGTCCCCGCCCCCGCCGAAACCGCCGCTGCGACGCCCGAACCCGCGCCCGTGGAAACCGCCATGGTCCCGCCCGCAAGCGAGCCGGTGGCCCAAGCGGCGACCCCGCCGGTCGAACCGGCCCTGGCCGGCCCGACGCCTGCGGCCACGCAGCCGGAAACCGCCGCGGCGGACGCGACCCCGCCCGTCCCTGCCCCTGCACAGGTCCAGCGCGATGCGCCGACAACCAGCCCCGTGACGGCGGCGCTGCCCGCGCCCGCGCAGCCGCAACAGCAGGTTCCTGCCGCGCAGGCCGGTGACGCGCTGACCCAGGCCCTGGCCGAGGCGATGAACAGCCCGGCACCGGCAACCCCGAAAACCCCGATCAGCGCCGCGACCCTGGCAGCCGAACTGGCCGAGGCGCCGCGCCCGAGGGCGAGTGCCCCTGCCGCTGCCCCCGCCAGCCCCGCGCCTGCGGCCAAGGCCGCGGCTGCCCCCGCAGCCACGCCGCGCGCGGCCGCTCCGGCGCGCCGGCAACTGGCCAGTTCGGCCCGTCCGCCGCGCGTGGCGCCCGTGCGCGCCTCGGCCCCGGCGCGGACGGATGCCCGCCCGGCGGTGCCCGCCAATCCCCGGCCCTATACGGAACGCGCGCAGCCCGAACCCTCGCGGCTGACGACGGCCCGCCCGCCCCGGCCCGCTGTGGTCGCCCCGGCCCGCGCCCCGGCTGCCGCGCCCGTGGCCGCGCCCGCTCGCGCCTCGCAACCCGCGACCGGGTCGGCCCGCCCGCCCGCCCGCCCCGAACGGCAAGGCAGCATCGAGCAAGGCAGCGGGTCCGAGGACGGCCAGCCAACCCGCCTGACCCGGGCCGAGGAACAGGCCCTGAGGGATCTGCTGCGCGACCTGCGCACGGCGCAGGCGGGCGCATCCCGGCTGTCGCAGGCCGAACGCGCGGCGGTCATCCGCCTGGCCGATGCCCGCCCGGCGCGCAAGCCGGTGGCGGTCGGCGCGCCCTCGCAACGCGCGGTGCGGGACGCGGTCGCCGCCGCGGTGGCGGACGCGGATCGCCCCGAGGGCCGGGCCGCGTCCCGGCCTTCGGCGTCAACGGCGGGACTGGACCAGTCGGCGCGCCCCGCCGCACGGCCCGGCGGATCGCGAACGGCGACCCGCAGCGATCCCGGTCCCGGCAAGGCCAGCCTGTCCGGTGCCGCCATCGACCAGGCCGTCGCCGCCGCCGTATCCGAAAGCTCCTCCCTGCCCGGCGCCGTCGCTTTGACGGCGCTTCGTTCATCTGCCCTTCCGCCGCGCCGCGCGGGCGGGGCCGCCGCTGCCGCCGCGGCGACCGTCACCGCCGCCGCGGCCCCCCTGGCCCCCACCCCCGACGACCTGCGCGCCGCAGCCCAGGCCCAGTCCGAGGACGCGGCGCTGGCCGAACAGCGCCGCGAGGATGCCGAACTGCAGGCCCAGGCCGAGGCCCGCGCCCGCGCCCGCGCCGCCCAGGACGCCCAGGCCGAGGCGCAGGCCCGCGCCGCCGCCGAAGCCCGCGCCCGCGCCCAGGCCGAGGCCGAGGCCCGCGCCGCCGCCGCCCGCCAGCAACGCTATGCCCCCCCCGAGGCCGAGGAGGAACCCGAGGTCGCAACTGCTATCCCCGACGGCCGCACGCCGACCACCGCGGGCATCGCCGCCACCGTCGAGGATGGCATCCAGATCAACCGCACGCAGATCATCGGCACCATCGGCGCGGGCAAGGCCAGCCGCGCCCTTGTGCGCCTGTCGAACGGCCGCGTGCTGACGCTGCGGCTTGGCGACAAGATCAACGGCGGCACCATCACCGACATCGGCGACAGCCGCATCACCTTCGTCAAGGGCGGACAGGCGCAGGCGCTGTCGGTGCTGGGCGGGCGCTAGCCGTCCAGCCGGGTGATCGTCCAGCCGTCCCGTTCCAGCAGGCGCAGCACGCCGCCCTCGCCCGGCAGGTGCAGCGCGCCGAAGCCCGCCACGATGCCCTTGCCTTGGGCTGCGGCCTCCCGCGCGCTTCGGGTCAGCGGGCCGATCCAGGCCCGATTGCGCTTGTCCATCAGCTGGTCCTGCGCAAGCCGCATCTGCGCATCGACCTGATCGCGCGTCAGCCCGGACGTGCGATAGGCATCGAAGCGCCCGAATTCCCAGATCGCCCAGACATCGCCCGCGAAATAGGCGTCCGTCAGCGTCACAGCGTAATCGTCGGCATAGGCGGCGGCGGGCAAGGCGGTGCGGATCATCTCGATTTCCTGGTCGGGCGTCAGGTCGCGGAACAGGGTGAAGACCGTGTCCCATGGCTCCAGCGCGCGGACGGGCACGTCCAGGGCCTCGGCCCGCTCGACCAGGCGGTGATCCAGCCCCCGGGCGCCGGTATCCGCCACCTGCTTCATCATGCAGGGGCTGATCCCCAGCATCATCGCCACATACCAGGGCCGCAGCTTCGAGGTGACGACGGCGGGCGTGCCGCGTTCCGCCATGGCCATAGACAGCAGTTGCCAATCCTTGTCGCTCAGCCGTTCGGGCAGCGTCGGCCCCGTCGGATCGACCATCAGCGTGGGATCGTCCGCCAGCGCCTCGGTCAGCTTGCGCTCCTCGGCCGGGCCTGCCTCGACAAGGACAACGGCGGCATCGGCAAGGGCCGGCTCCAGCCGGACCAGCATGGGATCGTGGCGCGGATCGCCGAAATGATAGGTGCCCACCAGGGTGATCGACTGATCGCCCTTGCCGGCCCGCCACAGCAGTCCCCGGTGATAGGGAACGTCCGCCACCGCCGCGTCGATCTCGGCCCGCTGGTCGGGGGGCATGGTCTGGAACAGGTTGGTGCCCACGCATTCGGACGCAGGGGCCGCCCCGGCCCACAGCGTCAGGATTGCCGTCAGAACGATACGCATCCGATCCTTCCTGTCGTTGCCCACCGCAAGGCTGGCACAGCCCCGCCCCCTTGGCCAGCCGGGCCGGAACACATTTGGCGGCAACCTGCCGTTGACAGGTCCGATCCATTGGCCTAGATCATCGCTATTGGCACTCGACACTGATGAGTGCCAACAACGCAACACTGCAACCTGAAACACGGAGTGTTCCCCTATGGCATTCAAACCGCTGCATGACCGCGTTCTGGTCCGTCGCGTCCAGTCGGACGAAAAGACCAAGGGCGGGCTGATCATCCCCGACAGCGCCAAGGAAAAGCCCGCCGAGGGCGAGATCATCTCGACCGGCGAAGGCGCGCGCAAGGACTCGGGCGAACTGATCGCGCCGTCGGTCCAGACGGGCGACCGCGTGCTGTTCGGCAAGTGGTCGGGCACCGAAGTCACGATCGACGGCGAAGAGCTGCTGATCATGAAGGAAAGCGACATCCTGGGCGTCATCGCCTGATCCGCGTCCTTCACCCCTAACTTCAGGAGATTCCAATGGCTGCGAAAGAAGTCAAGTTCAACACGGACGCCCGCGACCGGATGCTGAAAGGCGTCAACATCCTGGCCGATGCCGTCAAGGTCACGCTGGGTCCCAAGGGCCGCAACGTCGTGATCGACAAGTCCTTCGGTGCGCCCCGCATCACCAAGGACGGCGTGACGGTCGCCAAGGAGATCGAACTGTCCGACAAGTTCGAGAACATGGGCGCCCAGATGGTCCGCGAAGTCGCTTCGCGAACCAATGACGAGGCCGGCGACGGCACCACCACCGCCACCGTGCTGGCCCAGGCCATCGTCAAGGAAGGCATGAAGGCGGTTGCCGCCGGCATGAACCCGATGGATCTGAAACGCGGCATCGACATGGCGACCCTGAAGGTCGTCGAGGCGATCAAGGCCGCCTCGCGTCCCGTCACCGACAGCGACGAAGTGGCCCAGGTCGGCACCATCTCGGCCAACGGCGAATCCAATATCGGCCGCTTCATCGCCGACGCGATGCAGAAGGTCGGCAACGAGGGTGTCATCACCGTCGAAGAAAACAAGGGGATGGAGACCGAGGTCGAAGTCGTCGAAGGGATGCAGTTCGACCGCGGCTATCTGTCGCCCTACTTCGTCACCAATCCCGACAAGATGATCGCGGATCTGGAAGACGTGTACATCCTGCTGCACGAAAAGAAGCTGTCCTCGCTGCAACCGATGGTTCCGCTGCTGGAAGCCGTGATCCAGTCGGGCAAGCCGCTGGTCATCGTAGCCGAGGATGTCGAGGGCGAAGCCCTGGCGACCCTGGTCGTCAACAAGCTGCGCGGCGGGTTGAAGATCGCCGCCGTCAAGGCTCCGGGCTTCGGCGATCGGCGCAAGGCCATGCTGCAGGACATCGCGATCCTGACCGGCGGCCAGGTCATCAGCGAAGACCTGGGCATGAAGCTGGAGAATGTCGGCATCGACATGCTGGGCCGCGCGAAGAAGGTCACGATCAACAAGGACAACACCACCATCGTCGATGGCAACGGTGAAAAGTCCGAGATCGAGGCCCGCGTCAGCCAGATCCGCCAGCAGATCGAGGAAACCACCTCGGACTATGACCGTGAAAAGCTGCAGGAACGTGTGGCCAAGCTGGCGGGCGGCGTTGCCGTCATCCGCGTGGGCGGCATGACCGAGATCGAGGTGAAGGAGCGCAAGGACCGCGTCGATGACGCGCTGAACGCGACCCGCGCCGCGGTGCAGGAAGGCGTGGTCGTCGGCGGCGGCGTGGCCCTGGTCCAGGCCGGGAAGACGCTGCAAGGCCTCAAGGGCGAAAACTCGGATCAGGAAGCGGGCATCGCCATCGTGCGCCGCGCGCTGGAAGCGCCGATGCGCCAGATCGCCGAGAACGCCGGCGTTGACGGTGCCGTGGTTGCCGGCAAGGTCCGCGAATCCGACGACAAGACCTTCGGCTTCAACGCGCAGACCGAGGAATATGGCGACATGTTCAAGTTCGGCGTGATCGACCCGGCCAAGGTGGTGCGCACCGCCCTGGAAGACGCGGCCTCGGTCGCGGGCCTGCTGATCACCACCGAAGCCATGATCGCCGAAAAGCCCGAGCCGAAAGGCCAGGGCGGCGGTATGCCCGACATGGGCGGCATGGGCGGGATGATGTGATCATCCCTGCCTTGCGGCAGACGGAAAGGGCGCCTTCGGGCGCCCTTTTTGCTTGGCCGGTCGCAATCATGCAGGGACGCTAACCTTGCCTTGAGGATTTCGCTGTAGGGGATGGGCAGCACGGTCCACGGGGTAATCACATGATCCGCGTCATTGCAGTCCTGATCCTGGCTGTCTTGGGAATGGCCGACCCTGCGCGGGCCTGCACGACCCAGGCCAGCAGCACCTTCTGCACTGACGGTTGGGTCGCGCAACCGATGGGCGGAGGCGACAGGCGAAGTCGGGCTGAGGAACAGGCAGGCGCCTGGCCGGGCGACGACAGCGGAACGGACCCGTCGTTCGGCGCTGACGGTGTTTACGTCGAAGGGGCCGTCGCCGTGGACGGCCCGATACCCGATGAGGGTGACCAGTTGTGACCGCAGCCAAGGGCCGCAGGTTTCGGCCCGGCTGACACCCTTGCCGCACAGCGCCCTGAACCGGACCTCAAAGGCCCTTTTCGTTCAGGATCGTTCGTCGCGCCCCAGACGGCTCAGCTCGCGCTCCAGGAAGAACGAGATCAGCGACCGGATCGCCACCAACCCGCCCAGCAGCAGGATGTTGTCCATCGTCAGGTGCAGCATGGTGCGGATCAGGTCGGCCACGATCAGCACCTCCAGCCCCGCCAGGATGTGCCGGCCCAGCGTCAGGCGGCCCAGGTTCAACTGGTGGCCGCGCTTGTGGGCATCGCGTTCCAGGATCTCGCCCGAGGCGAAGGCGCGCGCGAATTGCAGCAGCCCCAGCAGCAGGATCGCGATGGCGAACAGTTCGATGGCGACCACCATCCATTCGAAGGCGGGCGTCAGCGGGCCAAGGTGATCGGACAGCGAAAAGGTCGTCATCTGTTCCATCCCTGCCCCCGAATGCCTGAACGCAAGGGACGCCCCGTCCCCGCATGACGGAACAAACGGCGGCCCGAACGGTTCAGCCTGTCACACCCCTTCCCATCACGAGGCAAGCATGGCGACCACCATCGGCACCGAAGACACCATCGAGGATCTGGTCCGCAACCTGATCCTTCTGGAACACGACGCGATCGCGGCCTATGAATCCACCATCGAGCGGCTTGGGGACGCGGCCCTGTCCCGGCAGGTCGATGCGTTCCGCCAGGATCACCTGCAACATCTTGAAGTTTTGCAGGAAATGGCTTCCCAGACGGGTGCCGAGGCGCCGCAGCAGGGCGACATGAAGCAACTGCTGACCACCGGCAAGATCGCCCTGGCGGATCTGTTCGGCGACGGGGCCATCCTCAAGGCCATGGCCACGAACGAGAACGACACCGTCACGGCCTATGAACGCGCCTCGGTCCACCCGGACGCCATCGAGAAGTCGCGCGCCTTCTTCCAGAAGGCCCATGCCGACGAGTTGCGCCACCGGGAATGGATGCAGCGCACGGCGGAAACGCTGTAAGCCCGCCCCTCCGCCCGGCAACCGCGCCGGGCGGAGGGGTTCAGGTGATCTTCCCCTCGACCCCCAGGGCGTTGCACAGGGATCCGAACCGCGCCTCGGCGACCTCGCCCATCAACTTGCGGCCGTTGGGCGTCAGCTTCAGCAGCAGTTGCCTTTTGTCGAAGGTCAGCTTGCCCGCATCGGCCGGATCGTCCAGCGCCAGCATCGCGCCAAAGCGCATGGCCTTGCCCAGGATCTCGGCGTCGGCGATCTCGGCATCGGTCAGCAGCTTGAACAAGGGGGCCATGGGCGAACCCGCGCGGCTGTTCTTGTAGCGGTGCAGCAGCGCCAGGCCCAGGAACACGCGTTCCGGGTGGCTCAGCGCCGCCATGTTGGCGCGGGTCACGTTGTCGAAGCAGGCATCGGCGCGGTAATCGGGATGGGCGCGCCAGCTCGTGTCGTGCAGCAGGCAGGCGGCGCGGATCAGGCGGTCGCGTCCGGGCGGCACGTCCTGGAACAAGGGCTGCAGGAACAGATGCAGCTTCTTGCCCGACCCCGGCATCCGCGCCATCTGGCGTTCGGTAAAGCGGGCGGCCTCGATCAGCGGGTCGCGCTTGCGCAGGCTGTCGGGCATCTGTTCGTACAGCAGCCCCTCGCGGATGCCATAGCTGGACACCGCAAGTTCCGTGGGCGCGAAGGTCTCGGACAGTTGCGCCAGAACCTGGGCGGCCAGCGGCACAAGCTCGATCCGCGAGGACGACAGCCCGGTCTGCGCCTTGAGCGTGCCCAGGTCGCCCGCCCCGATCCAGGCGACGGTATCGGCCACGGCCTTGGGCGTCATGCGGTATTCGTGCAGCACCGTCATGGGATAGGACACGCGTTCCATGTCCAGCCGGGCGATGGCGCGCCACGAGCCGCCGACCAGATAGATGCGTTCGTGATGGGTGCCCATCACCTGCGCCAACCCGGCCATGACCTTCCGGATATGCTTGCGCAGCCCGTCCTTGCCGCCGCCCACCTGCTGCAACCGGAACGGTCCCAGGGGCGAGGTGACGCGCTTGCCGATCTGGCCGTCCGCGACCTCGGCCAGTTCCATCGAGTTGCCGCCGATGTCGCAAACCAGCCCCTTGGCGTCGGGCCAGCCCAGCAGCACGCCCTGGGCGGACAGGCGCGCTTCCTCCTCGCCGTCGATCACGTGCATCCTGATGCCGGTCTCGCGTTCGACCCGTTCCTTGAAGGCGGGACCGTCTTCGGCCTCGCGCACGGCGGCGGTGGCCACGCAGGTCAGGGGGTCGATATCCATACCCTTGGCCAGGGCCGCGAAACGCTGCAAGGCGGCAAAGCCGCGCTCGACCCCTTCGGGGTTCAGGCGGCCGGTCTGGGCCATCCTGGCGCCAAGCCCGGCCATGACCTTTTCGTTGTAGAAATAGGCGGGCGAGCGGGCCGCCCCGTCGAAGACCACCATCCGGATCGAGTTCGAGCCGACATCGACCACGCCCACGCGCGACAAGGCCCGCTTTGGCAGTTTTCCGAACATCTTGCCGAAAGGCTCGACCGTCTTGCCGGTCGTGGTGCGTACGCCGTTCATGGCCGCCTCTCCTGCTGCCGCATCGCGGTGTTAATGACTTGCCCGTCCGGGGGCGTCAATCGTTGGAATGGGTCAGTGCCGGAACGTCGCCTGCCCCCGCCGTGCCCCGCCCGGACAGCGAGGGGTGGTCCATGAAGAAGCGGTGACAATTGAACAGGTCGTCCCGCCCTTCGGGCAGATAGCGCACGAACCGGCCATCGGGTTGCAATAGCCAGCTTTGCGCCTCGTCCGCCATGTTGGCTGCCATGATCTGGCTGACGATCTGCGCCTTGACGGTGTCGTTCATGCATTCGACCAGCGTTTCCACCCGCCGGTTCAGGTTGCGGTCCATCCAGTCGGCGGAACTGATGAACACCCGCGCCCGCTTGGACGGCAACCCGTGCCCGTTGCCGAAGCAGACGATGCGCGAATGTTCCAGGTATCGCCCGACGATGGATTTCACGCGGATGTTGTCCGACAGCCCCCGGATGCCGGGCCGGATCCCGCAGATGCCGCGCACGACAAGGCTGATCTTCACGCCCGCCGCGCTGGCCGCATAAAGCGCGTCGATCACGTCCTTTTCGATCAGCGAGTTCATCTTGGCCCAGATTGCCGCAGGCCGCCCCTGGCGCGCCAGTTCCGCCTCGCGCCCGATCAGCGAGAGCAGCCGGTCCTTGAGGTCGATGGGCGAAATGGAAATGTTTTCCAGTCCCGCAGGCTGGACATAGCCGGACAGGTAGTTGAAGACCTTTGTCGCGTCCCGCCCAAGCGCCGGGTCGCAGGTGAACAGCGACAGGTCGGTGTAAATCCGCGCGGTGATCGGGTGATAGTTGCCGGTCCCGTAATGGGTATAGGTGACAAGGTTGTCGCCTTCGCGCCGCACCACGGTGCTGATCTTGGCGTGCGTCTTGTAGTTCACGAAGCCATAGACGACATGCGCGCCTGCCCGTTCCAGCCGCCGGGACTGGCGGATATTGGCGGCCTCATCGAACCGCGCCTTGAGTTCCACCAAAGCGGTGACGGACTTGCCGGATTCGGCGGCCTCGCACAGCGCGTCCACGATGGGACTGTCGCGGCTGGTGCGATAAAGCGTCTGCTTGATCGCCAGCACGTCGGGGTCGCGCGCCGCCTGCGCCAGAAAGCGGACCACCATGTCGAAAGTCTCGTAAGGATGGTGCAGCAGCATGTCCTTGTGCTGGATGGCGGCGAACATGTCGCCGTCGTGGTCCTGCACCCGTTCGGGAACGCGCGGCGTGAAGGCGGGCCACAAGAGGTCGCGGCGGTTGTCCAGCACCAATTCGCGCAGGTCCGCCACGCCCAGCAGGCCCTCGACCTCGATCACCTCGTCGGGACCGACCTCCAGCTCCTCCATGATGAGGCGGCGCAAACGGTCGGGCGCGCCGCGCGTGATCTTCAGCCGGATGACGCTGCCGCGGCGGCGGCGTTTCAGGGCGGTCTCGAACTCGCGGACCAGATCCTCGGCTTCCTCCTCGACCTCCAGGTCGCTGTCGCGCAGCACGCGAAAGGCGCAATGGCCCGTGTCGCGATAGCCGGGGAACAGGCTGGACAGGTGCATCAGCAGCAGATCCTCCAGCCGGAAGAACCGCTCTCCGCCCGGCAGGGGGACGAAGCGGTTCAGCTGCGCGGGGATCGGCAGCAGCGCCTGCATCTGCCGCCCGTCGGTTTCGCGCGCCAGTTCCAGCGCCAGCGAGAAGCCGGTGTTGGGGATGAAGGGGAACGGATGCGCGGGGTCGATGGCCAGCGGCGACAGGACCGGAAAGACCTTGCGTTCAAAGTAGTCGTGCAGGAATTCCTCTTCGGCCCGCGTCAAACGGGACCGGGACAGGATGACGATGCCCGCCTCCTCCATCTCTCGGCGGATGCGGTTCCAGACACCTTGCTGCGCGCCCATCAGGCGGCGGGCGTCGGCGTTGATCATGGCCAGCTGTTCGGCAGGGGTCAGCCCGTCGTCGGATGGGGTGGTGTTCCCCTCGCGCACCAGTTCGCGCAGGCCCGCGACGCGGACGGTGTAGAATTCGTCCAGGTTGGTCGCGCTGATCGACACGAAGCGCAGCCGTTCCAGCAGCGGCACGCGGGAATTGCGCGCCTCGTCCAGGACGCGCCAGTTGAAGGACAGCCAGCTGATTTCCCGGTTGAAGAACCGCGCGCCGTCCTGGGGCACGCCTTCGGGCAAGTCCTGCGGTTCGGGAAAGGGGGTCCGGAGGAAATCGGCTTGCGTCATGGTGTCTGACCTTGGGGGCTGCGATTCATGTCTCGGGTTCGGAAAGGCCGTTCAGCAACTCGGCCGCGATGCGGCGGGTGATCGGGCGCTTGTCGGCCATGGCCGCGCGGTCCATCGCCGCGACAAGGCGGCGGGCCAGCCCCAGGTCGCGCGGCATGTGCAGGACCAGCCAGTCGATCAGGTCGGCAGGCACGGCCTGCTGGCGGTCCGCGAACAGCTTGACCAGCACGGCGGCCAAAAGGGATTCGTCGGGCGGCATCAGCCGGACCTGCGGCATGGCGTCCATGCGCGACCGCAGGTCGGGCAGCACCAGCCCCCAGTCACGCGGCGGCGTGCGGGCCGTCAGCAGCAGCAGGCAGTCGCGCGGCGCGCACAGGTTCCACAGGTGGAACAAAGCCTGTTCCGCCCCCGCCGCCCGGCCCGCGCGGTCCGCATCCTCGATCACCAGGGCGCCGCCTTCGGTGGCAAGGTGGTCGGCGGCGTCGGGGCGCAGGGCGGCGGCCTTCAGGCGGCGCGCGCCGTTTTCCGCCGCCCAGAAGGCCGCCAGATGGGACTTGCCCGCCCCTTCCGGCCCGATCAGCAGCATCCGCCCCTGGGGCCAGTCCTGCGGCGCGTCCAGGGCTGCCAGCGCCGCCCGGTTCGCCGCTGCTGGCAGGAAGTCGGCGCGGGAATGGGCGGGCGGCGTCGTCAGATCCAGCGTCAACTGGCGGGAAATCACGGCCATCTACCCGGCGTCGGGATGCTTGCGGGCGATTTCCTCGCGCATGATCTCGATCTGGCCCTGGGCGCGGTTCTGGTCGGCGCGGATGCGCGCCTCGCGGATGGTGTTGGACACGGTGCCCCGGGGCACGATCTCGACCAGCATCGGCTGGCCCGGATCGGGGGGCAGCGCCTGCCCGGTGAACAAGGCGCTTTCCTGATACCGCTGCGTCAGGAACCGCCCGACCACCCCCAGGGCCGCGGCCAGCGGCACGGCCATGACCATGCCGACAAAGCCGAACAGCGCGCCAAAGACCGACAAGGCCAGCAGCAGCCAGACCGGGTGCAGGCCGACATGGTGGCCCACGATCTTGGGTTGCAGATAGTTGCCCTCGACGATCTGGCCGATGGCGAAGATCGCGACGACCAGGCCGATCCACAAGGGATCGCCCCAGAAGCTGAACAGCGCCACCCCGATGGCCGTGGCCCCGCCGATCAGCACGCCCACATAGGGGATGAACGACAACAGCGCAGCCATCACCCCGATGAAGAAGCCGAAGGGCAGCCCCACGATCATCAGCCCGATGGCATACCAGGTGCCCAGGATCAGCATCACCAGCCCCTGTCCGCGCACGAAGCCCGACAGCGCTTCGTCGATCTCTCGCGAGATGCGGCGCAGGGTGGGGGCGTGTTCGCGCGGCAGCAGCGTGTCCACCCGGTCCACCAGGTGGTCCCAGTCCAGCAGCAGATAGAAGGCCACCACCGGCACGATCACCAGGATCGCGACCGCGCTGATGATGCCGCCCACCGACGACAGCAGGCGGGACGCCAGCGTGCCCATCTGTTCGCCCATGGCCGCGCCCAGGTCGGTCAGCGCGGTGCCCACGTCGCCGTCCGCGGGCAGCAGTTCGGGGAACCGCACCGACAGGAAGGCGCGCGCCTGTTCCAGCATCGCGGGCGCGGTCTCGATCAGCGAGGTGGCCTGGCGCAGCATGACGGGCACCACCAGCAGAACCACCAGCGCGAAGGCCAGCACGGCGGCCACGGTGATGACCACCACCGACATGACGCGGCTCAGGCCCGCCCGTTCCAGCCGGTCGGCCACCGGGTCCAGCAGATAGGCCACCCCCGCCCCCAGGATGAAGGGCAGGATCGCGTTCCCCAGCAGCCACATCGCCAGCAGCAGCACCACCGCCGACACGCCCCACCACATCAGTTGCTTGTGTATCGGTATGCGCATGGCCGGTTCCTGCTGCGAGTGTCGGGGTGGAATGTGACCGCGACGCGCGGCAGTTGCAAGCGGGCGGTTCTTGGCAAGGCAGGACCGATCCGCTAACGGTTCGCGCGTTATACGCTCAAAGGATCCCGCCCATGCGTCTCACGCGCTATTTCCTGCCGGTGCTGAAGGAAGACCCGAAAGAGGCGCAGATCGTCAGCCACCGGCTGATGCTGCGCGCCGGAATGATCAAGCAGCAGGCCGCGGGGATCTATTCCTGGCTGCCGCTGGGCTACAAGGTCTTGCGCCGCATCCAGCAGATCGTGGACGAGGAACAGCAGCGCGCGGGCCATATCCCGCTGCTGATGCCGACGCTGCAACCGGCGGACCTGTGGCGCGAAAGCGGGCGGTATGACGATTACGGCGAGGAGATGCTGCGCCTTCAGGACCGGCACAAGCGCGATCTGCTGTATGGCCCCACGAACGAGGAGATGATCACCGACATCTTCCGCAGCCATGTGAACAGCTACAAGGATCTGCCCCTGACGCTGTATCACGTCCAGTGGAAGTTCCGCGACGAGATCCGCCCCCGCTTCGGCGTGATGCGGGGCCGCGAGTTCCTGATGAAGGACGGCTACACCTTCGACCTGACGAAGGACGCCGCGCTGCACGCCTATAACCGCCACCTGGTCAGCTATCTGCGCACCTATGAGCGGATGGGGTTGCAGGCGATCCCGATGCGCGCGGATGGCGGGCCGATCGGCGGCGACTATACCCATGAATTCCTGGTGCTGGCCGAGACGGGCGAATCCGAGGTCTTCTATGACAGCCAGATCACCGACCTGACCTTCGGCGACCGCCAGATCGACTATGACAGCGTGGACCAGTGCCAGGCCGTGCTGGAGGAGTTCACCAGCCGATACGCCCGCACGGACGAAACCCATGACGAGGCGGTCTTTGCCCAGGTCCCCGAAGAACGCCGCCGCACCGCGCGCGGGATCGAGGTGGGCCAGATCTTCTATTTCGGCACCAAGTATTCCGAAGCCATGGGCGCCACCGTCGTCGGTCCCGACGGCACCCGCGTCCCGGTGGAAATGGGCAGCCACGGCATCGGCGTGTCCCGCCTGCTGGGCGCCATCATCGAGGCCAATCACGACGACCGCGGCATCATCTGGCCCGAGGGCGTGACGCCGTTCCATGTGGGCATCGTCAACCTGAAACAGGGCGACAATTCCACCGACAGCGCCTGCGATGCGATCTATGCGGAATTGCAGGCACGCGGCCTGGATCCGCTGTACGACGACCGCGACGACCGGGCGGGGGCGAAGTTCGCCACCATGGACCTGATCGGCCTGCCCTGGCGCATCACCGTCGGGCCGCGCGGGCTGGCGGCGAACAAGGTGGAACTGACCAACCGCCGCACGGGCGCGACCGAGGAGATGTCGCCCAAGGACGCCATCGCCCGGCTGGAACAGGTCTATGCGCCCGTGCTGGGGCTGACGGTGCAGGACAAGTGACCGGGCTGCTGCGGCTGGCGGTGGCGGTTCTTTGCGCCATCGTCCTGTCGCAGTTCCCGGCCTTTTCCGACCAGTATGTCCAGCGGCTTGGCGGGCAGGTCGATGCCCTGTCCCGCGTGGCCGCCGAATTCGACGCCAGCGCCCGGGCGGCAGGCCTGACACGGGACCAGGCCCTGGCGGATCTCTCGGGCAGCGCCTTCCGCGACGCGCATCAATCCAACATGCGCGCGGTCTTTGCCCGCCTGGACCGGGCGCGCGCCGATTTGCAGATGCTGCGCCTTGCCGGGCCTCTGGAACGGATGCTGCTGCCGCATCGCCTGCGCGACACGGAAACCCTAGCCGCCACCTGGGGCGACTTTCGGCCTGCCGTTCCCGTGACGGTTGCGGGCTTCTGGGCGGCGGGGATCGGGCTGGCGCTCGGCTGGTGGCTGGGCGCCCTGCCCGGCCTGCCGTTCCGACGCAGGCAGGACCGCCTCGGCTGGCGCTGACCCCGCGTCACCGGCCCGAAAAGGCAGGGATTTCCGGCAATATCCTGCTTTTCTTTTGCAAAAGGCGCTTCTAACCTGCGGCGCAGGACATTGTTCCAACTGGGAGACAATCACATGAAAAAACTTCTTCTGGCCACCGCCATCGGCGCGTTGATGGCCGGTGCCGCCTCTGCCGAAGAGATCAAGATGGGCATGTCGCTGGGCTTTACCGGGCCGCTGGAATCCATGGCGCCGGGCATGGCGGCGGGCGCCGAGATGGCGATGAAGGAGGTCAGCGACTCCGGCCTGCTGCTGGACGGATCGACCATTGTTCCGGTGCAGGGCGATTCGACCTGCATCGACGCCGCCGCCGCGACCGCGACGGTGGAACGCCTGATCACCGCCGAGGGGGTCAAGGGCATCGTCGGCGGCATGTGTTCGGGCGAGGCGATCGCGTCCTTGCAGAACGTCGCCGTGCCGAACGGCGTGGTGATGATCTCGCCTTCCGCCACCTCGCCCGCGTTGTCCACCATCGAGGATCAGGGCCTGTTCTTCCGCACCTCGCCGTCGGACGCCCGCCAGGGCGAGGTCATGGCCGAGATCATGATGGAAAAGGGCATCAAGACCGCCGCCGTCACCTATACCAACAACGATTACGGCAAGGGCCTGGCCGATGCCTTCGCGGCGGCCTTCACCGCCAAGGGCGGCACCGTCACGGTGAACAGCGCCCATGACGACGGCAAGGCCGACTATTCGGCCGAGGTCGCGGCGCTTGCGGCGGCGGGCGGCGACGCCCTGGTGGTGGCGGGCTATGTCGATCAGGGCGGCTCGGGCGTGGTGCGCGCCGCGCTGGACACCGGCGCCTTCGACACCTTCGTCTTCCCCGACGGCATGGTGGGCCAGGCCCTGGTGGACAACTTCGGCGCGGAAATCGACGGCAGCTTCGGCCAGAACCCCGCAGCCGAGGGCGAGGGCCGCGAGAAGTTCCTGGAAATGGCCAAGACCGCCGGGTTCGACGGCACCAGCGCCTATTCCGCCGAAGCCTATGACGCGGCCGCGCTGATGCTGCTGTCGATGGCCGCGGCCAAGTCCAGCGATCCGAACGTGTGGAAGAACAACGTGATGGATGTCGCCAACGCGCCGGGCGAAAAGATCCTGCCGGGCGAGCTGGCCAAGGGGCTGGAGATCCTGAACGGCGGCGGCGACATCGACTATGTCGGCGCCTCGTCGATCGAGATGGTGGGCGCGGGCGAAACCGCCGGCGTTTACCGCGAGGTCGCCTTCGACAACGGCGAAATGACCGTCGTCGGCTATCGCTGAGCAAAAGCCTGTGCTAAGGCCCGGCAGCCTTGCGGTTGCCGGGCCATTTTTCATGACAAAAGCCGCTGAATGCGGTCACACTTCACCAATGGCGTGAAGACGGGGTAACGAAGAATGATCAGGGTCGAAGACCTTCACCGGCATTTCGGCGGCTTCCACGCCGTCGATGGCGCCAGCCTGACGATCGAGACCGGGTCCATCACCGGGCTGATCGGTCCCAACGGCGCGGGCAAGTCCACGCTGTTCAACGTGATCGCGGGCGTGCTGCCGCCGACATCGGGCCGCGTCTTCATGGATAACGAGGACATCACGGGCCTGCCCCCGCACACCCTGTTCCACAAGGGCCTGCTGCGGACCTTCCAGCTGGCGCACGAGTTTTCGTCCATGACCGTGCGCGAGAACCTGATGATGGTGCCCGGCGCGCAATCGGGCGAGACGATCTGGAAGACCTGGCTGCAACGCGGCCGGATTTGGCGCGAGGAGGCCGAACTGCGCCGCCGCGCCGACGAGGTTCTGGATTTCCTGACCATCCGCCACCTGGCCCATGAAAAGGCCGGAAACCTGTCGGGCGGCCAGAAGAAGCTGCTGGAACTGGGCCGCACCATGATGGTCGATGCCAAGGTGGTGTTCCTGGACGAGGTCGGCGCGGGCGTGAACCGCACGCTGCTGATGACCATCGCCGACGCGATCATCCGGCTGAACCGCGAACGCGGCTATACCTTTTGCGTGATCGAACACGACATGGATTTCATCGGCAAGCTGTGCGACCCGGTCATCGTCATGGCCGAGGGCAAGGTGCTGGCCCAGGGCAGCGCCGCCGACATCATGAAGAACGAGGCCGTGATCGAGGCCTATCTGGGCACCGGCCTCAAGAACAAGGACATGGTGGGCGCATGAGCGATCAGGACGCAGTCTTCGGCCATCGCGGCAACCGCGACCGGTCGGTCGTGAACCCCAAGGGGCGCGGCAGCATCGACGGCACCCGCAGGTCAGGTTCCGTAGGCATGGGCCAGGCGGGCGACCCCTTCCTGATCGGCGAGGGCATGACCGGCGGATACGGCAAGGGCGCCGACATCCTGCACGATTGCACCATCGCGGTCGAACGCGGCCAGATCGCGGTGATCGTCGGTCCGAACGGCGCGGGCAAGTCCACCGCCATGAAGGCGATCTTCGGGATGCTGACCCTGCGCAAGGGCAGCGTGCGGCTGGACGGGCGCGACATCACCGCCCTGAACCCGCAGGACCGCGTCAAGGCGGGCATGGGCTTCGTGCCCCAGGTCAACAACATCTTCCCGTCCATGACGGTCGAGGAGAACCTGGAAATGGGCGCCTATATCCGGGGCGACGACATCCGCCGGACCATGGAGCAGGTCTACGAGCTGTTCCCCGCCGTCGCCGCCAAGCGCCGCCAGGCCGCGGGCGAACTCTCGGGCGGGCAGCGCCAGCAGGTCGCCGTGGGCCGGGCGCTGATGACGCAGCCATCCGTGCTGATGCTGGACGAACCCACCGCGGGCGTCAGCCCCATCGTCATGGACGAACTGTTCGACCGCATCATCGCCATCGCGCGCGGCGGGTTGCCGGTGCTGATGGTGGAACAGAACGCCAAGCAGGCGATGATGATCGCCGACAAGGCCTATGTCCTGGTGCAAGGGGCCAACGCCCACACCGGCACCGGCCACGAGTTGATGCAGAACGACGAGGTGCGCCGCACCTTCCTGGGGGGCTGAGCCTTGGATATCCTCAACGCCCTCGTGGCATTCCTGAACTTCGTCTTCATCCCCGCCGCCGCCTATGGCGCGCAACTGGCGCTTGGCGCGCTCGGGGTGACGCTGATCTATGCCATCCTGCGGTTTTCGAACTTCGCCCATGGCGACACCATGGCCTTCGGCACTGCCATCACGATCCTGGTGACCTGGGGCCTGCAATCGTGGGGCGTGTCGCTGGGACCGCTGCCCACCGCGCTGCTGGCCCTGCCCGTGGGGATCGCGGCGACCGCGGCCCTGGTGCTGGGCACCGACCGCGCGGTTTATCGCTTCTATCGCGCGCAGCGGGCCGCGCCGATCATCTTCGTCATGGCCTCGGTGGGCGTGATGTTCGTGATGAACGGCCTGACGCGCCTGCTGATCGGCGTCGATGAATACCGCTTCGACGACGGCGCGCGCTTCATCATCGCCGTGCGCGACTTCCGCGAATGGTCGGGCCTCGCCGAAGGGCTGGCGCTGCGGTCCACGCAGGCGCTGACGCTGGTGGTGACGGTGATCGTCTGCGCGGCGCTGTTCTGGTTCCTGAACCGCACGAAATCCGGCAAGGCCATGCGCGCCTATTCCGACAACGAGGATCTGGCGCTGCTGTCCGGGATCGACCCCGAACGCGTTGTGCGCCTGACCTGGATCATCGCGGCGGGCCTGGCGACCATCGCGGGCACGCTTTATGGCCTGGACAAGTCCTTCAAGGCCTTCAACTATTTCCAGATCCTGCTGCCGATCTTCGCCGCCGCTATCGTGGGGGGCCTGGGCAACCCGGTCGGCGCCATCGCCGGCGGCTTCCTGGTCGCGTTCTCCGAAGTCGCCGTGACCTACCCCTGGGTCAAGGTCGCGGGCTATCTGTTTCCCGGCTGGCAGCCGGGCGGGCTGCTGCAACTGCTGGGGACCGAATACAAGTTCGCCGTCAGCTTCGTCATCCTGATCGTGGTGCTGCTGTTCCGCCCGACGGGGCTGTTCCGCGGCAAGTCGGTGTAAGGAGGGTCCGTCATGTCATCCAACCGTCAAGCATCCGCTGCAAGCCCCTGGCGCGCGCCCATCCTGTTCGCGGCCCTTGCCGTCCTGTTCCTGCTGGAAGGGACGGTCAGGAACGGCCTGTTCTCGGGGTCGTGGAACACCGCGCTGGCGATCCTGAACATGGGGCTGATCTCGGCCATCACCGCGCTTGGGGTGAACATGCAATGGGGCTA
Organism: Paracoccus lichenicola; assembly: GCF_009708075.1. Taxonomy (GTDB): domain Bacteria; phylum Pseudomonadota; class Alphaproteobacteria; order Rhodobacterales; family Rhodobacteraceae; genus Paracoccus; species Paracoccus lichenicola. Next base: position 536,146 of record NZ_WMBT01000001.1, read on the forward strand.
TGCCGGGCTGTTCAACACCGGCGTGGTGGGTTTCCTGGCCATCGGCGGGCTGGCCCCGGTGCTGGTCTCGCTGCCCCCCGTGCAGGGTGCCTGGGACGCGGGCGGGCCGCGCCTGATCGGGGCGCTGCTGGCGGGCCTCGGCACGCTGGCGCTGGCCAAGATCGTCTATACCCGCACCGGCCGCATCTGGGCGATGGCCCTGGTGCTGCTGGCGGGCCTTGTCGCCTATCGCTGGCTGTTCGACCCCGCCGTCCTGGCGATCGAGGCAAACGACAGCGCGCGCACCGGCAACATCGGCGGCCTTGGCCTGCCGGTCCTGCTGTCCTGGATCGTGGGCGGGGCCTTCGCCGCAGCTGCCGCCTGGGGCGTGGGCAAGGTCGCGCTCGGGCTGCGGTCGGACTATCTGGCCATCGCCACGCTGGGCATCGGCGAGATCATCGTGGCCGTGCTGCGCAACGAGAACTGGCTGGCCCGCGGGGTCATGAACGTCACCTCGATCCCCCGCCCGGTGCCGTACGAGATCGACTTGCAGCAGAACCCGGCCTTCGTCGATTTCGCCGCCCGCTGGGGCTTCGGCGCGGCCGAGGCCTCGGGCATCTGGGTCAAGCTGTGCTACATGTCGCTGTTCCTGGTGGTGCTGCTGGGGATCATCCTGCTGGCGGAACTGGCGCTGAAATCCCCCTGGGGCCGGATGATGCGCGCCATCCGCGACAACGAGACGGCGGCCGAGGCCATGGGCAAGGACGTGACCGCCCGCCATCTGCAAATCTTCGTCCTGGGATCGGCGGTGATCGGCATCGCCGGGGCGATGATGATCACGCTGGACGGGCTGATGGCGCCCAACAGCTACAACCCGTTGCGCTATACCTTCCTGATCTGGGTGATGGTGATCGTTGGCGGATCGGGCAACAACTGGGGTTCGGTCCTGGGCGCGGTGCTGATCTGGTTCCTGTGGATCAAGGCCGAGGTCTGGGGTCCGAACCTGATCGGCGCCCTGGTCGGTCCCCTGCCCGAGGGTGACATCAAGGCCCATCTGCTGGGCAGCGCGCCGCACATGCGCTTCATCGCCATGGGCCTGGTCCTGCTGCTGGTCCTGCGCTTCGCGCCACGGGGGCTGGTGCCTGAAAGATGACGCGACCTCGGCTCTTTGCCTTGGTCCAAATATCCACGGGGGGAAATCGCCGGAACGGCGATCGGGGGGCAGTCGGCCCCCCTTCTTCCTGCCAGGATCAGCGGCAGTCGTCGCCCAGCACCACGCTGTAATAGGCCACCCCGTCGGCGCCCGTGGCCTGGCCGCTGCCGACCTGCCGGCTGGTCTGGCCCAGCAATTCGGTCCGCTGCGCCTCGCGCGCCAGCCAGTTCGCGACCGCATCCGCCGGGCCGCCGCCCCGCCAGACAAGCTGCACCACGCCGCAGGTCGGATAGCCGACCGCCCGCGCCCGGTCCACGACGCTCGATCCGTTCGATCCCTCGACATCGACGCGCCCCAGGGCGGCCATGTCGCAGGCGTGACTTTGGGCGATCCGCGCCAGCAGGGGGGCGCTGTCCAGCAGGGTCTTGCCCTCGGCCTCGCGTGCGGCGTTGACGGCGGCGTCCAGGGGCGCCGCGCTGGCCGGACTGCCCTGGCAGGTAGAGGCCAGGGCTTCCTCGGCCGGGGGTTCCGGCTGGCCCCAGGGCATCGTCAGGTCAACGCCCTGCTGGCAGGCGGCAAGCGCGGACAAGCTGGCGGCAGCGACAAGGGCGCGAAACGTGGGCATGAGGAACCTCGGCTGATTGTCGCGGAAAACGCGGGCTGCGCAGGGGCAGTTCCGGCCCCGCAAATCCCTTGCGCGGCGGCATGGCCGCGCTTAAAGCGCAACCATGACCCAGCATCAACGCCTTCTGATCATCGACTTCGGATCCCAGGTCACGCAACTGATCGCGCGCCGCCTGCGGGAACTGAACGTCTTTTGCGAAATCCACCCCTACAACCTGCTGACCGACGACATCCTGCGCGGGCTGAACCCCCAGGCGGTGATCCTGTCGGGCGGACCGGACAGCGTGACCCGCCCGGGCAGCCCCCGCGCGCCCCAGGCGGTCTTCGACCTGGGCGTACCGGTCTTCGGCATCTGCTATGGCCAGCAGGTGATGATGGAGCAACTGGGCGGCGCGGTCGAGGCAGGCCACCACGCCGAATACGGCCGCGCCTTCATCGCCCCCGCGCCGGGTCACAAGGGCGACGGCATCTTCGCGGGCCTGTTCGACAACGGGCGTGAAGAAGTCTGGATGAGCCACGGCGACCGCGTGACCGCCCTCGCCCCGGGGTTTCAGGTCATCGGCACATCCCCCAACGCCCCCTTCGCCATGATCGCGGACGAATCGCGCCGCTTCTACGCCGTGCAGTTCCACCCCGAGGTGCACCACACCCCGAACGGGCGGCGGATGCTGGAAAACTTCGTGCGCCTGGCGGGCTTCACCGGCGACTGGACCATGGCCGGTTACCGGGACGAGGCGATCCGCAAGATCCGCGAACAGGTCGGCGACAAGAAGGTAATCTGCGGGTTGTCGGGCGGCGTGGACAGTTCCGTCGCGGCGGTCCTGATCCACGAGGCCATCGGCGACCAGCTGACCTGCGTCTTCGTGGACCACGGCCTGCTGCGCCTGAACGAGGCGCAGGAAGTCGTGACCATGTTCCGCGACAACTACAACATCCCGCTGATCCACGCCGACGAATCCGAGCTGTTCCTGGGCGCGCTGGAAGGCGTCTCGGACCCCGAGGTCAAGCGCAAGACCATCGGCCGGCTGTTTATCGACGTGTTCCAGCGTTACGCCAGCGGCATCGAAGGGGCCGAGTTCCTGGCGCAAGGGACGCTTTATCCCGACGTGATCGAAAGCGTCAGCTTCAGCGGCGGCCCGTCCGTCACGATCAAGTCGCACCACAATGTCGGCGGATTGCCCGAGAAGATGGGCCTGAAGCTGGTCGAGCCGCTGCGCGAGCTGTTCAAGGACGAGGTCCGCGCCCTGGGCCGAGAGCTTGGCCTGCCCGACAAGTTCATCGGCCGCCACCCCTTTCCCGGCCCGGGCCTTGCCATCCGCTGCCCCGGAGAGATCACGCGCGAAAAGCTGGACATCCTGCGCCGCGCCGATGCCGTCTTCATCGACCAGATCCGCCGCCACGGCCTTTACGACGAGATCTGGCAGGCCTTCGTCGCCATCCTGCCGGTGCGCACCGTGGGCGTGATGGGCGACGGGCGGACCTATGACTTCGCCTGCGCGCTGCGGGCGGTCACCTCCGTGGACGGCATGACGGCGGATTACTATCCCTTCACCCACGACTTCCTGGGCGAGACGGCGACCCGCATCATCAACGAGGTCAAGGGCATCAACCGCTGCACCTATGACATCACCTCGAAGCCGCCGGGCACGATCGAATGGGAATGACCCGTTAACGCCTTTGCAAGGATCCCCATGACCTGCGCCTGCGGCCATCACCACCCTCCCCGCCATCCCCATGCCGCCAGCGGCACGCCCGTGGCGCTGAAACAGCCCATGGTCGGGCTGACCGGGCGTCTGACCTGCGCAGATGCGGGGCAGATGATGACGGCGCTGTCGCTGCTGCCCGACCACATGCGCCTTAGCCGCGAGGAACCGGGCTGCCTGCGGTTCGAGTTGTGGCAGGACGAGGATCCGCTGGTCTGGCACCTGTCCGAGCTGTTCGTCGATGCGGATGCTTTTGCCGCCCACGGCGCGCGGACCAAGGCCAGCGCATGGGGCCGCGAAAGCGGCGGGATCGGGCGCGATGTCCATCGTCATGACGTGACCCCCGTCATCCGGCGCGAAACCCGCCACGACCTGGACGCCATCGACGCCCTGCTGCGCGACACCTTCGGCGGCGAGGACGAGGCGCGGCTGGTCCGCAAGCTGCGCGAGCAGGGTGACCTGGCCCTCTCGCTGGTTGTCGATGCGGCGGGCGTCGTTCTGGGCCACCTTTCCCTGTCGCCGCTCGGGGCCGAAGGCCCGGCCTATGCCCTGGCACCTGTGGCGATCGCCCCCAAGGCGCAGCGGCTTGGCCTGGGTGGGGCGCTGATCCACGAGGCCGTCGCCTGGGCCGATACCGCGGCGGTGGTGGTGGTGGGCAATCCGGGCTATTACGGCCCCCTGGGCTTCAAGCCCGCCCAACTGACTTCGCCCTATGCAGGGCTTTCCCTGCAGATGATCGGCGACCTGCCCAAGGGCAGCCCCGTCCGCCACGCCCCTGCCTTCGATTCGCTCTGACCGGAAAGCGCGGCTCTGGCCTTGCGCCCCGGCCCCGGCTGGTTACATCTGGGCCAAGCAAGAAAGGATCCCCCATGGCAGGACAACCGACCTTCGACGCCGCTGAGGCCGCTTCGGGCAGCGACCTTGGCTCCCTTCCCGCATGGGATCTGACGGATCTGTATCCCGCGCCGGATTCGGTCGAACTGGCCGCCGACATCGCAATGCTGGAAACCGAGGCGCGCGACTTCGCCGCCCGCTACCAGGGCAAGCTGGCCGACCTGACGCCTGCGGAGATGCTGGCCTGCATCGAGGCTTATCAGCGCATCGACATCACCGCGGGCCGCGTCATGTCTTATGCGGGGCTGCGCTATTACCAGAACACGGTCGATGCCGCGCGCGCCAAGATGATGGGCGACCTTCAGGGCCGGATCACCGACATCACCACGCCGCTGGTCTTCTTCAGCCTGGAATTCAACCGCATCCCCGATGAAACCTATCAGGCGGTTTTCACCGCCGCCGACGGTCCCGCCCGCTACAAGCCCGTCTTCGACCGGATGCGCGCCATGCGCCCGCACCAGCTGTCGGACGAACTGGAACAGTTCCTGCACGACACCTCGGTCGTCGGCGCCGCCGCCTGGAACCGGCTGTTCGACGAAACCACCGCCGCCCTGGAATTCCAGGTGGAAGGCGAGACGATGGGCCTGGAAGCCACGCTGAACCTGCTGACGGACCACGACCGCGCGCGGCGCGAGGCTGCGGCCCGCGCCCTGGCCGCCGTGTTCGGGAAAAACGTCAAGCTGTTCGCCCGCATCCACAATACCCTGACCAAGGAAAAGGCCATCGAGGACAAGTGGCGCAAGATGCCCACCCCTCAATATGGCCGCCACCTGTCCAACCATGTCGAACCCGAGGTGGTCGAGGCTCTGCGCAACGCCGTGACCGCCGCCTATCCCCGCCTGTCGCACCGTTATTACGCGCTGAAGGCCAAATGGCTGGGCCTGGACAAGCTGCAGGTCTGGGACCGCAACGCGCCGCTGCCGACCGCCCCTGCCCGGACCATTGGTTGGGACGAGGCGCGGCAAACGGTGCTGGACGCCTATGCGGGCTTCTCGCCCCGGTTGGCGGACCTGGCCGAACCCTTCTTCGACAAGGGCTGGATCGACGCCGCCGTGACCCCCGGCAAGGCGCCCGGGGCCTTCGCCCATCCGACCGTGACGACCGTGCATCCCTATGTCCTGCTGAACTATCTGGGCAAGCCGCGCGACGTGATGACGCTTGCGCACGAACTGGGCCACGGCGTCCACCAGCGGCTGGCGGCAGGTCAGGGCGAGTTGCTGTCCTCGACCCCGCTGACGCTGGCGGAGACCGCGTCGGTTTTCGGCGAGATGCTGACGTTCCGCGCGCTTCTGGCGAAAACCACCGACCCTGCCCAGAAAAAGGCCCTGCTGGCCGGCAAGGTCGAGGACATGATCAACACGGTCGTCCGCCAGATCGCCTTCTACGACTTCGAGTGCCGACTGCACGCGGCACGCGCGGAAGGGGAACTGACTCCCGACGACATCAACGCCCTGTGGATGTCGGTCCAGCACGAAAGCCTGGGTCCGGTGTTCGAGTTCATGCCGGGATACGAGACCTTCTGGACCTATGTGCCGCATTTCGTGCATTCGCCCTTCTACGTTTACGCCTATGCCTTCGGCGACGGCTTGGTGAACGCGCTTTATGCGGCCTATGAGGACGGGCTGCCGGACTTCCAAGACAAGTATTTCGACCTGCTGGCGGCGGGCGGATCGAAGCACCACAGCGAACTGCTGGCCCCCTTCGGCCTGGATGCCTCGGACCCGACGTTCTGGGACAAGGGCTTGTCGATGATCGAGGGCTTCATCGACGAGCTTGAAGCCCTGGAGGCATAGGGGGCTGCCGCCCCCATCCGCTGCGCGGATTCCCCCGCGGATATTTTCGTGAAGAAGAAGGTGGCGATGCTGAGACGGATACTGGCAGGGGTAGCGGTGCTGGTTCTTCTGGCCGCCACTGCGTTCTTCACGTTTGCGCCGGGCTATGTCGAACGCGGGCTGAACCCGCTGCGGATGCCCGCCGAGGGCTGGCCCGTATCGCCCGAGGCGCAGGCGCTGCATGACCGGTTGGTGATCGGCGACTGGCATTCCGACGCGCTGCTGTGGGACCGCGACATCCTGGACCGCGCGGACCGGGGCCACACGGACGTGCCGCGCCTGGCTGACGGCAACGTCGCGGTGCAGGTCTTCACCACCGTCACCAAAAGCCCGCGCGGCCAGAACTATGACCAGAACAGCGCTGATGCCCCCGACAACATCACGCCCCTGTTCATGGGCCAGTTGCGCCCCCTGCGGTCGTGGTTTTCCTTGCGCGAACGTGCCCTGGTGCAGGCCGAGGCCCTGGCGCAGGCCGCGCAGGATGCGCCCGACCGGCTGCGCCTGATCCGCACGCGGGCCGACCTGCAAGCCGTTCTGGACGCGCGGGCGGGCGGGCAGCGGGTGCTGGGCGCGGTGCTGGGGTCCGAGGGCGCGCATCCTCTGGAAGGCGACATCGCCAACCTGGACGTGATGTATGACGCGGGTTTCCGCCTGCTGGGCCTGACGCATTTTTTCGACAACGAACTGGGCGGCAGCCTGCATGGCGAAGGCGGCACGGGCGCGGGCCTGTCGGATTTCGGGCGGCAGGTGGTCGATGGGATGATCCGGCGCGGGATGGTGATCGACCTGGCCCACGCCTCGCCCCTGATGGTGCAGGACGTGCTGGCGATCCCCGACGCGCGCCCGATCCTGTCCCATACGGGCATCCGCGGCCATTGCGGCAGCGCGCGGAACCTGGATGACGAGCTGGTCCGCCGGATCGCGGCCAAGGGCGGTGTCATCGGCATCGGCTTCTGGGCCGACGTGGTCTGCGGCGGCACCCCCGCCCATATCGCGGAAAGCATCGTCGCCGCGATCAATCTGGTGGGTGAGGATCACGTCTCGCTGGGGTCGGACTATGACGGCTCGGTCGGCGTGCCGTTCGATGCGGCGCATCTGGCGGCGCTGACGCAGGCGCTGCTGGACGAAGGCCTGACCGAGGCGCAGATCGCCAAGGTCATGGGCGGCAACATGATCAGCTATCTGTCCGAAACCCTGCCCGAAGGCTAGGCCATGAAACGCACCCCCCTGATCCATTCCGAACTGTCCGGCCTGATCGCCGCGATGGGCCATGGCGACCTGCTGGTGATCGGCGACGCGGGCCTGCCGGTCCCGCCCGGGGTGCGCTGCATCGACCTGGCCGTGACGCGCAACGTGCCCAGGTTCCTGGACGTGCTGGATGCCGTCCTGGCCGAGATGGTTGTGGAACGCTCCGCCTGGGCCAGCGAGGCGGGTGCGCCCCTGCAACAGGCCTTTCAGGCGCGCGATCTGGGCACGCCGGCCACCCTGGCGCATGAGGCCTTCAAGGCGCTGACCCGCGATGCCCGCGCGGTCGTGCGCACCGGGGAATTCACGCCCCATGCCAATGTCGCCCTATGGTCCGGGGTGGCGTTCTGAGGGTGGAACCTGCCGCAAGGGACGGCGTTCGGCTGGCAGATCATGGCAAAGGAGCTTGACGGATGCAGAAGACCCTTATCGGCCTTGGCGCCATTCTGGCAATGATGACGCTGGCGGGCTGCCAGACTGCCCAGGGCCTTGGCCGCGACGTTTCGACCGCGGGCCAGGTGATCCAGCAGGAAAGCGCGCAGGCGATGTGAAACGGATCAAAGGCGGCCTTTCGGGGCCGCCTTCGATCATCAGGCTTATCGGGTCGAGGGGTGCTGCTTGGCCGCCGCCCGGATCTTCCTGGCAACCGGCCAGGTCCAGCCGATCTCGCGCGAGCGGTTGGGCCGCAGATAAACCCAGTTCAGCAGCGCGGCGGGAATGCCCAGAACCAGGCCCAGGACCGCGCCCCAGATGAAGGTGGCGGCCGTGACATAGCCCATGGTCAGCCCCGCGATCACCACCGCCCCGCCGATCGAGGCGACCCAGATGTGGATCAGGAACAGTCGAAGATGCATGATCATGCTCCGATGAAAGGTTCCGGGGAAACGAGCGGGCGGCGACGGCGGTTCCAGAAAAGGAGGATGCGATGCGACTGATGTTCCTTGCCCCGCTGCTGATGCCGATGACAGCGGAAGCCTTTACCGCACGGAACGGCATGACGGCGGTGCAGACCGGCCCGGCCGAGATCACCGTCATCCACGAGGTCCGGCGCGGCGACACCGACTATTGGTGCGCGGCGGGCGATTTCGTGCAGCGGGTGATGGGCGCGCCGGGAAACACGCGGCTGTGGCGCGCCTCGCAAAAGCCGCGCGGGGCGGGGGACGGCATCGTCTTCACGCTGGACAAGGGGAAGGCCGCCGAGGGAGCGGGATTGTCGCAGTTCGGCAGCGGCCCGCGCGACGGCTCGATCCCCGTCAGCATGGCTGTAGGCAGCTTTTGCCGGGTGATCGTGCCCTATTTCGATTAACGGCTTTTTAGCCGAAGGGCGCGATGATGGGGCCATGTCGCGCTATCTCCGCCCCCGTTTGCCTGCCGTGCCGGTGTTCTTCACCGTGGCCCTGGCGCAGCGGGGCGGGCAGTTGCTGGTTGATCAGGTCGAGGTCTTGCGAGAGGCGGTGCGGGTCACGCAGGCGGAACGGCCGTTCGGGATCGAGGCATGGGTGGTGCTGCCGGATCATCTGCATTGCATCTGGCGGCTGCCCGAAGGTGATTGCGATTATTCGGTCCGCTGGGGTGCGATCAAGGCGCGGTTCACGCGGGGGGTGAGGGATGAGGTGGGGTGGAACCCCACCCTACGGTCGCCGTCGAAGGTAGCCAAGGGCGATGCCGGGTTGTGGCAGCGGCGGTTTTGGGACCACCACATCCGGGATGAGCGCGATCTGGCGGCGCATGTGCGATATTGCTGGTGGAACCCGGTGAAACACGGATATGTGCAGCGCCCCGAGCACTGGCCGCATTCGTCGGTTCACCGCGACATCGCCGTGGGCCGGCATGATCCGAGGGCGTGGGACATGCCGTAGGGTGGGGTTCCACCACCATGCCCCGGGCACGGGGCAATCGCAGCGGGTGCAGGACGCGGCGTAGGGTGGGGTTTCACCCCACCATGCGGCGGTAAGGGATGCGCATCGGCGGTGAGTATCGGGAGTGTAGGGTGTGATTTCATCGCGCCATTTGCAATGAGGACGTAAAAAATGGTGGGGTGAAACCCCACCCTACGCTTGCTAATCAAATAGACCAAGCGCCTTGACGTACTCTAAAGTTTTACTCATGACATAGATTTGGAGGTATCCAGGTGTAAGAGTGTTTTGCTTCCCTACGCCGCCTGGAAGAGCTTCGCCGGTACTACGCCAAGTAGGTTCCAGACAGATATAGTTAACATCGTCCAACGTAATAGAAATGTCAGGACGCAATGTAGTTCCGGTAATTGATCGATTATCAACAGTTACAGTTGGACGACTTGGAAGATCCTGCTCTAGCGCATCTCGTAAAGCAGCTCCGACAGCTCTATTGAGTCGAGAGTCTCGCTTTTCAGCCAAGGCTTGAATTCGACGATACTCAACATGAGTGGCACTCTTTATGTTCCCTCTACCTCCAAAGGACTGGGGGACCCCGGTAAGTTCAGCGATAACTTCTTTATAGAATCTTGTATTTCTAATGGTTGTTTGCGCACTTGACCGTGGGATTTTTCCTTTAGAATTTAGCAATGCCCGAAGATCATCGTCACCATATCCTCGTACAGCAGATACAGCAGCGTTAGGATACATCTCAAACAAGCGTACATCCAAGACTCGGAACAAATACGCCATCTTGTGTCTTATGGATCGCCAACTTACTGCATAATTAGCATCATTTGATTCATTATCGACCCACTCTTGCAGAGTATCGACATCAATACGACCTCTTTGACCTTGCGTAAGTGAGCGAACTGAGGCTTCAATAGCAGAGGGATCATCGGCGGGCACTATGATCCAAAGTTTTGGTCGAACCTGCTCTTTAAGAACGGACCATGCATCACCTCTGATTTTTTGGGCTTCCGTATTTAGCTTTTCATAGAAATCCGAGATGGTTTCTGATGAGGGAAGCAGTAAATCTGTCTTATGATGGCTTAGGCCAAAGCTATCTAAACCATCTCCTGTAAGACTACGTGCAGTTGAATCAGCAACCATACGGTATTTTTGCTTTTCTAGCCCTTCAAAATAATATTTTCCTTTAGTTTCAGGACTTGTTACTGAGTTTCGCCCGGCTGCCCAAGCGGCCTCTGCAATCTTTTCAGCAGCTGGCTGTCGAGTAATCGTCCAAAGGATCAAGCACCGACCCTCCGCAGTACGAAAGAAGTCGACGAGATCAGACATAAGATCTTCTGCATCCTTGACATCTTTCGACTTCGGATTATCCCTCCGACTAATTAGATATATAGGGACTTGAGTAAGTGCAGAGTTATAATCATCTTTTATAAAATCAATTAGAGACGATATCTCCTTATTGGGAGGGAATTCGACCACCCTGACACCGTTGAAGAATTTTGGTAATGTATTGACAAATGTTGTCTTGCCGCTTCACGATAATCCAAATATTACCTCAAAAGCACCAATGCCATTGCTGCGCACCCTATAAAGAAGTCCATCCACAAAGCTTGATGCACTATCTATTCTTTCAACAAACTCCGATGCTCGAAGATTTCTTTCTTCCGCTCTTTTAATCAAAACTTCCCATCGCGTAGGGAGTTCAAGTTTCGCCAAAGGATTCTCTAATTCCATTATTCACCCATCCATCTTCAACGCCTGAATGAATGCCGTCTGCGGGATCTCGACCTTCCCGAACTGGCGCATCTTCTTCTTCCCGGCCTTCTGCTTCTCCAGCAGCTTCTTCTTGCGCGTGGCGTCGCCGCCATAGCACTTGGCCGTCACGTCCTTGCGCATCGCGCTCAACGTCTCGCGGGCGATCACGCGCGCCCCGATGGCCGCCTGGATCGGGATCTTGAACATGTGCCGGGGGATCAGTTCCTTGAGTTTTTCGACCATCACCCGGCCGCGGGCTTCGGCGCGGTCGCGGTGGACCATGATGGACAGGGCGTCCACGGGTTCGTCGTTCACCAGGATCGACATCTTGACCAGGAAATCCTCGCGGTATTCGCTGATCTGGTAGTCGAAGGACGCATAGCCCTTGGTCACGGATTTCAGGCGGTCGTAGAAGTCGAAGACGACCTCGGCCAGGGGCAAGTCATAGACGACCATCGCGCGCTGCCCGGCATAGGTCAGGTCCAGCTGGATGCCGCGGCGGTCCTGGCACAGCTTCAGCACGTCGCCCAGGTATTCGTCGGGAACCATGATCGTGGCCTTGATGCGCGGCTCCTCGATATGGTCCACATGGGTCAGGTCGGGCATGTCGGCGGGGTTGTGCAGGTCGCGCACCTCTCCGTCGCGCATGTGCAGCTTGAAGACCACGCTTGGGGCGGTGGTGATCAGGTCCAGGTCGTATTCGCGTTCCAAGCGGTCGCGCACGACCTCGAGGTGCAGCAGCCCCAGGAAGCCACAGCGGAAGCCGAAGCCCAAGGCGGCCGAGGTTTCCATCTCGTAGCTGAAACTCGCGTCGTTCAGCGCCAGCTTCTCGATGGCGTCGCGCAGGGCCTCGAAGTCGGCGGCGTCCACGGGGAACAGCCCGCAGAAGACCACCGGCTGGGCGGGCTTGAAGCCCGGCAGCGCGACGGTGGCGCCGCGCTTTTCATGCGTGATGGTGTCGCCCACGCGGGTGTCGCGGACCTGCTTGATGGACGCGGTGAAGACGCCGATCTCGCCCGGTCCCAGTTCGGCGATGTCCACCATCTGCGGGGTCAGCACGGCCAGCTTGTCGATGCCGTAGATCGCGCCGGTCTGCATCATGCGCACCCGGTCGCCCTTGCGGATCACACCGTCCATCACGCGGATCATCACCACGACGCCCAGATAGGCGTCATACCACGAGTCCACCAGCATCGCCGTCAGGGGCGCGTCGCGGTCGCCCTTGGGGGCGGGCAGGCGGGTGACGATGGCCTCCAGCACCTCGGGGATGCCGAGGCCGGTCTTGGCGCTGATGGGGATCGCGTCCGAGGCGTCGATGCCGATCACCTCCTCGATGTTTTCCTTGACGCGGTCGGGTTCGGCGGCGGGCAGGTCGATCTTGTTCAGGACCGGCACGATCTCGTGGCCCGCGTCGATGGCCTGATAGACGTTGGCCAGCGTCTGCGCCTCGACCCCCTGGGAGGCGTCCACGACCAGCAGCGATCCCTCGACCGCGCGCATGGACCGGCTGACCTCATACGCGAAGTCCACGTGGCCCGGCGTGTCGATCAGGTTCAAGACATAGGTTTTGCCGTCGCGCGCGGGATAGATGATGCGGACGGTGTTGGCCTTGATGGTGATGCCGCGTTCCCGCTCGATGTCCATGCTGTCCAGCATCTGGGCCTTCATGTCGCGGTCGGCGACGGTGCCCGTGGACTGGATCAGCCGGTCGGCCAGGGTGGATTTGCCGTGGTCGATATGGGCCACGATCGAAAAATTGCGGATCAGGGAAAGCTCGGTCATGGCCGGGCTATACAAGGGCTTTGGCCCTGCGGGAAGGGGATTTTACTCCCCCCGGACAGCCGCCAGGCGCGCCCGCCGCAGCCGCGCCTCGCGCCACATGGAATAGATGCCCGCGCCCGCGATCAGCGCCGCCCCGGCCAGGGTCAGGGCGTCGGGGCGCTCGCGGAAGACGATCACCGCCAGCAGCATCGCGAACAGCAGGCGAGAGTACCGGAACGGCGCGATCACCGCGATCTCGGCGATGCGGGTGGCGACGACCATGGTGATGTATCCCAGCAGGCCGAAGCACAGCGTCGCTGCCATCAGCGCCCCCTGCCCCGCTGTCGGCGCAACCGCCGCCTGCCCGCCGAATCCCATCAGCACCAGGCCCGCGACACCCATCGACCCGAAGGCCCCGGCGGACAGCAGGCCCGACCCCACGTCGGGCGGCAGGCGACGCGTGATCAGGTCGCGCACCGCAAGCGACAGCACGGCGATCACGGCAAAGATCGAGCTGACCTCGAAGGACGCCGTGCCGGGCTTGACGATCAGCAGCACCCCCGCAAAGCCCACGGCAATCGACAGCCAGCGGCGCCAGCCGACCTGCTCGCCCAGGAACAGCGCCGCGCCCAGCGTCATCAGCAAGGGCTGCGCCTGCAGGATGGCGGAGGCGATGGACAGGTCGCCCGTGGCCAGCGCGGTTAGGAAGGTGATGGCGCAGATGCCTTCGCACAGGTTGCGCAGGGCCACGGGGGGGCGCAGCAGGGTGCGCAGGCGCAGCCCTTCGGGTCCAAGCGCGATCCACAGGCCGAAGACCACCATCCCGGCAAAGCCGATCACCGCCAGCAACTGCCCCGTGGGGATATGGCCCGACAGGCCCTTCAGCAGCGCGTCCTCGCAGGCGAAGGCGGCCATGGCCAGCACCATCAGCATGGCGGCGCGCAGGTTATGCATGGGCAACCTCCAGTCGCGCGATCAGGGCGGGCAGGTCGGCGATGGCCGCCAGCCGATGCACGCGGGGGTGGTGGGGCGCATCGGCATGTTCGATGGCCCAGGTCAGGGCGTGGGGAATGAAGACGCCGTGGCCGCCCAGGTCCACCACCGGCAGCACGTCGCTTTTCATCGAATTGCCGACCATCAGAAAATCCTGCGCCGCCACGCCCGCGCGCAGCAGCACGCGGGCATAGGTCTCGGGCGACTTGTCGGCCAGGATCTCGACGGCCTCGAAGCGGTCCGCCAGGCCCGATGCGGCGATCTTGCGTTCCTGGTCGATCAGATCGCCCTTGGTGATCAGGATCAGCCGCCGCCCGGCCAGCGCGTCCAAGGCCTGCGTCACGCCGGGCAGCAGGGTGACCGGATGGGCCAGCATCTCGGCCCCCAGGTCCAGGATGCGGCCGATGGCGCGGCCGTCGATGCGCCCGTCCGTCAGCTCGATCGCGGTCTGGACCATCGACAGCATGAAGCCCTTGATGCCGAAGCCATAGCGCGCCAGGTTCGCGCGCTCCACGTCCAGCAACCGGCCGGCGATGTCGGCGCTTTCGGCGTGATCGGCCAGCAGGGCCGCGAATTCGGCTTCGGTCACGCGGAAGAAGGTCTCGTTTTCCCACAGGGTGTCGTCGGCATCCAACCCGATGGCCGTTATCATCGCATCCCCCGCCTTGCCGTCGCCGTCCTGCAGGATCATGCTGGCACGGACTTGTAAACCCCCGGAGGATTCCATGACCTTCACCGTTCCCGACATGAGCTGCGGCCATTGCAAGGCCGCCGTCGAGGCTGCCATCGCCGAAGCCGGCGGTCGCGCCGCCGTCGATCTGGCCACGAAGACCGTCACGGTCGAGGGGCTGGACCCCGCCCGTGCAGCGGACGTGATTCGCGCGGCGGGATACGAGGTTGCCGTTGCAACGTCCTGACGGGGCAGGCGAACCCTGCGGCACAGCGCCAGATTGAGCGGGCGGGCCATTCCTGCTAGCATCATCGCCGGACGGGCATCGCAGACCGGGTTCAACCGGCCCCCGCCACCCCAAAGGCAACCGAGGAGACAGCTCATGTTCAACCGCATCGTCATCGCGGCCGCAGCCATCATCATGACCGCACCGCTGGCCGTCGCCGGTCCCATCGACAGCGCCTGCGTGCGGTCCGACCGCGCGCGGGGCAACGCGCCCTTGTGCGGCTGCATCCAGCAGGTCGCGAACCAGACCCTGTCGCGGTCCGACCAGCGCCGCGCCGCGTCCTTCTTCCGCGACCCGCACGAGGCGCAAGAGGTCCGCACGTCCAAAAGCAATGCCGACAACGCCTTCTGGGCGCGCTACAAGCGGTTCGCGTCCCAGGCCGAGGCCTATTGCCGGTAAGCCCCTTGCGCATCACCGTCCTGACCGGCGCGGGCATTTCCGCCGAAAGCGGGCTTGCGACCTTTCGCGCCAGCGACGGGCTGTGGGAAAGCCACCGGATCGAGGATGTGGCCACGCCCGAAGGCTTCACCGCCGATCCCGGCCTGGTCCACCGCTTCTACAACATGCGCCGGGCGAACGCCGCGGCGGCGCAGCCCAATGCCGCCCATCTGGCCCTGGCCGATCTGGCGCGGCGCCACGACCTGACGCTGGTCACGCAGAATGTCGATGACCTGCACGAACGCGCGGGCAGTCCGGACGTGATCCACATGCACGGCACCCTGACCGGCGCGCTCTGCGCCGCCTGCGGGCATCGCTGGCCCGCGCCGCCCGTGATGGCGCCCACCGACCCCTGCCCCGTCTGCACGCGTCCCGCCACCCGCCCCGACATCGTCTGGTTCGGAGAGATGCCCCATCACATGGAGCGGATATGGGAGGCGCTGGAAACCGCCGACCTGTTCGCGGCCATCGGCACCTCGGGCAATGTCTATCCGGCGGCCGGTTTCGCCCAACATGCCCGGCGGCGCGGCGTGGATTGCGTGGAACTGAACCTGGACGCCAGCGCCAATGCCCACGACTTTCACCGCCGCATCACCGGCCCCGCTAGCCGAACGGTGCCGGACTGGGTCGCCTCGCTGGGCTGATTGCCCTTGCCTGATGACGGGGTTGTGAGCTAAGGCAACCCTGCCTCGGTTCCGGGTTCATCCCCGGTTAAAAGGGAACGCGGTGGAAATCCGCGACTGCCCCCGCAACTGTCAGCGGAGAGCGAGGCCGGATGACGCCACTGTCCCCCGCGGGGATGGGAAGGCCCGGCCAAGCCTTGACCCGCAAGTCAGGAGACCTGCCGAACGCGATCACCCTGACGGCGTGCGAGGGGCGCGCCGGAAACGGAAACTTCCGTCGTGGTGGTGTCGCTGTCCGGCGGGTCAATTCCCGTCAGACGAACCGCATCGCGCCCGGGTCATCCACCCGGGTTCCTGGAAGGATGTCATTCGTGACCGCAAGACCGCTATTCCTGACCCTGACCGCCGCCCTGTCGCTGACCACCGCCCTGCCCGCCCTGGCGCAGGACCGCTTTGTCCTGGACGAGATCACCCTGACCGCCAACCGAGAGGCCACGGAACTCAGCCGGTCGGGCAGCTCCGTGTCCGTCCTGACGGCCGGGGACCTGGACAACCGTGCAGGCCAGCCCCTGACGCGCAGCCTGACCCGCTTGCCGGGCGTGACGCTGCGCCAGTCGGGACCGCTGGGCACCACCGGGTTCCTGCAGGTCCGGGGCGCGCCCGCCCAATACCTGCCCGTCGTGATCGACGGGATCGAGGTATCGGACCCGACCGGACCGAAGCCCGCCTATGATTTCGGCGGGCTGACCGGCACAAGCGTCGGCCGGGCCGAACTGCTGCGCGGCGCGCAATCTGCGCTCTATGGCTCGCGTGCCGTGGCAGGCGTCCTGACGCTGCAATCGCTGCGCCCGACCCAGGACGGGTTGCACCACCATTTCGGGATCGAGGCCGGCAGCTACGACACGCTGACCGCCACCTATGGTGCCACCCTGCGCCGGGACGGCACCGACGTGGCCTTCCAGGTCAGCCATCTCCGCAGCGACGGTTTTTCTGCCCTGGACGAGGATGACGGCAATTTCGAGGACGACGGATACGAGGCGACGCGCCTGTCCTTCTACAGCGCGCACCGGCTGGAAAACGGCGTCACGGTCGGCTTCAACGGCTTCTGGGAGGACAGCACCGGCGATTTCGACGACTTCAGCGACGTGGCGGGCACGCCGGGCAACGACTATTCGGAAAACGAATCCTATGGCCTGCGCGGCTTTGCAGAATTCACGACAGGCGCGGTGGATCACGACATCGCCCTGACCCGTTACCGCATCGATCGCACCAGCGTTTATGACGGCTTCGCCACGCCCTTCGACGGCACCCGGACCAAGCTGTCCTGGCAAGGCGCGACCGACATCGGGGCGGGCGTCCGCGCGGTCTTCGGCGCCGACACCGAAAAAGAGGAAGCCGAGGGCAGCGCCGATGCCCGCATCAGCGGCGTTTTCGTGGAAACCACCACCGCCCTTGGCGACAGGATCGACGTGACCACATCGCTGCGCCGCGACGATCATTCGCGGTTCGGCGGCTTCACCTCGGGGCGGGTGGCGGCGGTCTATCGCGCCGACGGCGACCTGCTGTTCCGTGCCGCCATCGGCAACGGCTTCCGCGCGCCGTCGCTGTACGAACTGTTCAGCATCTACGGCGATCCCACCCTGGAACGCGAGGAAAGCCGCACCCACGAGATCGGCGTCGAAAAGCGATGGGGCGACAGCCACCTGCGCGCGACGGCATTCTGGCTGAAGGCGGACAACATGATCGGCTGGGATGATCGCGGCACGGTGGACTGGATGGACGACGGCTATGCCCAGGTGCCCGGCACCGCCCGCCGCCGGGGGGTGGAAATCGACGGCCGCCATGCCTTCGGCGCGGGCCATGCGCTGACCGCCAGCTATACCTTCATCGACAACCAGACGGATGTGGACTGGGCACAAGTCCCCGAGCGCGTGCTGAACCTGGGGGCCGAGACGACCTTCGCCACCGGCACCACGGCAGGCATCGACCTGCAGCACGTCGCCGGGCGCGCGAACGATCTCGACGACTTCACCACCGTCGATCTGCTGGTCAGCCATCCCCTCCGCGACAACGCCACCGCCTATCTGCGGCTGGAGAACGTGTTCGACGAGGATTACCAGTGGGTCAGCGGCTATGGCACCTCGGGCCGGGCGGTTTATGCGGGGCTGCGTGCGTCGTTCTGATGCCATCCTGGCAGCGGCGGTCCTGATCGCCGCCGCCTTGCCAGCGGGGGCCGCGCCGCAGCGCGTGGTGTCGATGAACCTGTGCAGCGACCAGCTGGCGATGATGCTGGCGGCGCCCGAGCAACTGGTGTCGGTCAGCAGCCTGGCCCAGGATCCGCGCCTGTCGCCCATGGCGGACCAGGCCGCAGCCTACAAGGCCAACACCGGCCGGGCCGAGGAGATCTATCTGATGCGCCCCGACCTGGTGATCGCGGGCACCTATACCCCGCCCGCGACGGTGGCGATGCTGCGCCGCCTGGGCATCCGCGTCGAAACCCCGCCCCCCGCCGAGGATTTCGACGCCATCCGCGCCGACATCACCCGCATGGGCGACTGGCTGGGCCAACCCCAGGCCGCGCGCGACCTGCTGGCCCGCTTCGACGCCGATCTGGCCGCCGCCCGCCGCCCCGGCGGCCGGGGCCGCGCGGCGCTGTATGAGGCGAACGGCTTCACCTCGGGACCGGACACGCTGGCCGGGTCGATCCTGGAGGCTGCGGGATACGCCAACATCGCCGCCGACCACGGCATCAGCGCCACGACAACCCTGCCCCTGGAACTGCTGGTCATGTCGGACCCCGACCGCCTGATCACCGGGGCCAAATGGCCCGGCCAGTCGCAGGGCGAGGCGATCCTGGATCATCCCGCCCTGGCCGCCTTTCCGGGCCGCGCGCAGGTCACGGACCTGAACTGGACCTGCGGCACCCCCTTCGTCACCCGCGCCATCCGGTCGCTGGAATGAGGGGGCTGTTCCCCGCCCTGTTGCTGCTGGTCGCGGCGCTGTTCCTGGCATCCCTGCTGACCGGCCCGGCGGGACTGCCCGCGATGGATGCGCTGCGCGCCCTGGCCCTTGGGGGCGACGGCCCGCTGCCCATCGTGATGCGCGAAATCCGCCTGCCCCGCGCGATCCTGGGCGTGGCCGTGGGCGCGGGCCTTGGGCTGACGGGCGCGGCCTTGCAGGGATACCTGCGCAACCCGCTGGCCGAGCCGGGGCTGATCGGCATATCCGGCATGGCTGCCCTGGGTGCGGTGATCGCGATCCAGACCGGGCTGTCTCTGGTGGCCGCGCTGGCCCTGCCGCTTGCCGCCCTGGTCGGGGCGGCTGCCGGGGTGGCGATGCTGGTGGCGCTGGCCGGTCCGCGCGGCGGGTCCGTGACGCTGATCCTGGCGGGGGTGGCGATCTCGGCGCTCGCGGGCGCGGGCACCGCCCTGGTGCTGAACCTGTCGCCCAACCCCTATGCCGCCAGCGAGATCGTCTTCTGGCTGATGGGATCGCTGGCCGACAAGTCCATGCTGCATGTCTGGCTGGCCCTGCCGCCGATGCTGCTTGGCGCGGCGCTGATCCTGACCACCCGCCACGCGCTCGACGCCCTGACCCTGGGCGAGGCCGCGGCGCAGACCCTTGGCATGGCCGGGCCGTCGCTGCGCTGGCGTCTGATCGCGGGCACCGCGCTGATCGTCGGGCCTGCGACCGCCGTGGCCGGGGCCATCGGCTTCGTGGGACTGGTCGTCCCGCATGTCCTGCGCCCCTGGGTGGGCGCGCGGCCCTCGGCGCTGCTGCCCGCCTCGGCGCTCGGCGGGGCGGCGCTGCTGCTGGCATCCGACATCGCGGTGCGGCTGATCGTGCCGGACCGCGACCTGAAGCTGGGCGTGCTGACGGCCATCGTGGGCGCGCCCTTGTTCCTGCACCTGATCTGGAAAACCCGCAGCGGGGGGCGCGTTTGATGGTCCTGACCGTGACCCGTCTCTCCGTCACCCGCCGCCGCCGCCCCGTGCTGCACGGCGTCAGCCTGGCCCTGAACCCAGGCGAATTCGTCGGCCTGATCGGTCCCAACGGCGCGGGCAAGTCGTCCCTGATGGAGGCCGCGCTTGGCCTGATCCCCTTCACCGGCATCTCGACCCTGGCCGCCATGCCTGCCGACCGCCGCGCGCGCCACGCCGCCTATCTGCCGCAATCGCGCGAGATCGCCTGGCCCGTCAGCGTCGCCGATCTGGTAGCCTTGGGACGCATCCCCTGGCCCGGCGGCGGGCGCAGCGGCATCGACCGTATCGCCACCGACGCGGCTATCGCCCGCATGGGGCTGGAGCCGTTCCGCAAGCGCACCGCCCTGCGCCTGTCGGGGGGCGAACAGAACCGCGCCCTGATCGCCCGCGCGCTGGCGCAGGACACGCCCCTGCTGATCGCCGACGAACCCATCGCGGGCCTGGATCCGGCGCAGCAGTTGGCCTGCCTGCGCCTGTTCCGGGAACTGGCGGGCGAAGGCAGGACGGTCCTCGCCTCGATCCACGACCTGGGGCTTGCGGCGCGGTTCTGTTCGCGGCTGGTGCTGCTGTCGAACGGGCATGTGCTGGCGGATGGCCCGCCCGAGGCGGTCCTGCGCGACGACCTGCTGCGCCGCGCCTTCAACATCACCGTGCGGCGGGTGGACACGCCCGACGGCCCGGCGATCCTGCCGGTCTAGGCCATCGCGGCCAGGATCTCGTCCGTCAGCTTCACCATCTCGTCCCGCGCGGGGCCGCTGCGGGCGCGTTCCAGGGCGCCCACCCCCTGCCCCAGCGTTTCGGCGTAAACCATCCGGCTGGCCAGCTGCGTCCCGGCGACATCGGCGCCCAGGTCGGCGGCCTTTTGCGCCACCTCGGCGGACAGGCGGGTATGGGGCCGCACGCGGTTCATCACCACCAGCACGCGGGCCTTTTCGCGCCGCGCCAGATCCAGCACGCCTTCGGTCGCCCACAGATCCACATGGCTGATGGCCACCGGCACCAGCACCAGATCGGCCACCCGCAGCGCGGGGCGCAGGTCGCTGTCGATCTTGGGCGGCGTGTCGATGATCACGAAATCGAACCGCTTCTTCAGCTTTTCCGATTCGTAGCTGGCCCCCCAGGCGGACGAGGTGGAAAAATCCATCGCCTCGTCCTCGCCCCGCGCAGCCATCCGTTCGATGAACCAGCGGCCCAGGCTGCCCTGGGGATCGGTGTCGATCAGCGCGACGGAATGGCCGCGTTCGTGCAGGCTGACGGCCAGGTTGACGGCCAGGGTGGTCTTGCCTGACCCGCCCTTTTGCTGCGCGACCGTGATGATCCTGCCTGCCATCGCCCACTCCTGCCCGGTTGACGGAAGGTTAGCGGCCGGACGCTGCCATTGCACGGCCTATTTCGCGGTTGCAGCATCCCTGTCGAAAACGGCTTGGACCTCGTACATCACCGGCTCGAAGCTCTTGCACATGCCGTTGATGGCGCGGTTCCTGCGCCGCATCTCCGGCTCGCGCAGCATGGCCTGGTAATCGCGGCGGTCGCGCCATTGGGAATAGGTGGCGATCCGGGTCTGGGCGTCGTTGAGGTGGATCGCGCCCGACACGAAGCCCGGCTGGCGGCGGATCACCTGGTCCCAGGCGTCGGTCAGCAGATCCAGCACGTCGTGGGCGCTGCCGGGCGTCACCTCGAAGGTGGTGATGACGGTCTGGCCGTCGAAATCGCGGCGGATGTCGGGCATGGCTGGCGTCTCCCTTGCTTGCGGAAACCAGCCTAGCGCCGAATCGCGCGCCGCGCCAAGCGCCAGCCATTGCCGCCCGCGCGGGGATGTGCATGGTCGGGTCAAACCAAGGAGAAGCGGATGATCCCGGTATTCGACGGCCACAACGATTTCCTGCAACGCGTCGTGGCGTCCGGCCCCGATGTCTGGCTGAAGGGGGACGGCACCGGCCACCTGGACCTGCCGCGCGCCCGGGCGGGCGGGCTGGTCGGCGGCTTCTTCGCGATCTGGATCCCCGCGCCGCTGAACCCCAACGACGCCGCCGCCGTGGCGCTGATGGAACATCCGCCCTTCTCCATGCCCCTGCCGCCCCGGATCCCCTTTGCCGAGGCCCTGCCCCACGCCTTCGCCCAGGCGGCCGCGCTGAAGGCCCTGGAACGGACCGGCACGCTGGACATCGTGACCTCGGCCCGCGGCATCCGCGAAACCATCGCTGCGGGCCGCATCGCCGCGGTCATGCACATGGAGGGGGCCGAGGCGATCCCCGACATGGATGCGCTGCACCTGTGGCACGCGGCGGGGCTGCGGTCGCTGGGTCCGGTCTGGTCGCGGCCGACCATTTATGCCGAGGGCGTGCCCTTCGCCTTCCCCTCGTCCCCCGATACGGGGGCGGGCCTGACGGATGCGGGCAAGACCCTGGTCCGCGAATGCAACGGG
Source organism: Paracoccus lichenicola (assembly GCF_009708075.1). Classification (GTDB taxonomy): domain Bacteria; phylum Pseudomonadota; class Alphaproteobacteria; order Rhodobacterales; family Rhodobacteraceae; genus Paracoccus; species Paracoccus lichenicola. The sequence continues at coordinate 558,372 of NZ_WMBT01000001.1, forward strand.
TTGCGGATCATGCTGGATCTGTCCCATCTGAACGAGGCCGGGTTCAACGACGTGGCCCGCCTGTCCGACGCCCCCCTGGTCGCCAGCCACAGCTGCGTCCATGTCATCAGCGAAAGCAGCCGCAACCTGACCGACCGGCAGTTGCAGGTCATCGCCGACAGCGGTGGCCTGGTCGGCCTGAACTTCGCCTCCAGCTTCCTGCGCCCGGATGGCCGCCGCCTGCCCTTGGAGGGCTTCGACACCATGCTGCGCCACCTGGATCACCTGCTGGCGATCCTGGGCGAGGATGGCGTGGCGCTCGGCTCCGATTTCGACGGCGCCCTGATGCCGCGCGACCTGCCGGATGCCGCCGCCCTGCCCGCGCTGATCGGCGCCATGCAGGACCACGGCTATGGCGACACCCTGATCCGCAAGATCGCCAGCGAAAACTGGATCACCCTGCTGGAACGAACCTGGGGCGACTAGGCCCGTTCACCTTTGCCCAAATATCCCGGGGGTCCGGGGGCTGGCCCCCGGCTTTCGCGGGACGCAAACGGCTACTCGGTCGCCGTGGTCTGCGCGTCCGTCACCGGCGTCGCCTGCGCCACCGCGACCATCTGCGCCAGTTCGGGATCCGCGTTCAGATCCGCCAAGGCGTATTTGCCCGTCACGTCCTCGGGCGACAGCTTGATGTTCTTGACCACCTGCGGACCGGGTGCCGCGGGACCATAGGTCTGCCCGTTCACCGCGAAATAGACCGCGCCCGAATTGCCCGTGCGCAGCACCGGCGGTTCCTCCAGGCTGGGCAGCGTGAAGCGTTCGCCCGCGTCCATGATCTTTTCCAGCAGCACCGTCCCGTCGGCCGAGGTGACGCGCACCCAGGCCGGGCGCGCCGCCAAGAGTTCCAGCGCGGGCGCATCGGGCGCCACGGTGATCGCGGCGGTGGTCTGTTCGGGCATGGGCGGGCCAAAGGGCGCCTGCGCGGCCTCGGCCAGGGCTTGCTGGATGGCACTCGCCGCCCCGGGCGCAGCCTGCGCGACCGCCGTGTCACCGGCGACGGGAACCTGGGTCAGTCCGGGGTCGATGGCGGCGATCGGGCCGTCGCGCGCGGTCATGACCGGCGCCTCGAGGATCTGCGGGCGATACAGCCGGTCAAGCCCTTCGGGCTGCGGCAGGCTTTCGGCCAGTTCCGTGGTGCCGGACATGTCCAGCGGGGGCTCGGCCATGCCCGCGCCCTCGGCCGGATCCAGGGCCGTCACGACGCCCGGCGCATTCTCGCCCGGCGTCAGGGTGACGCGCTGCACCTCTTGCAGGACCGACCAGCCGCCATAGGCCAGCCCGCAGACCAGCGCGATCAGCACTAGCACCGCACCGATGGCGCGCGGCTCGATGTCGGACCAGAAGCTTTCCTGCTGCGGGATGAACAGCGCCTTGGGATTGGCCAAAGCCTCGACCGGGTCGGACGGGCGCCGCGCGGGCTTGGGTCCGGCTGCCGTGGGGGCCATGCCATGCGTCGGCTGGAACCCCGACTCCAGGCAAAAGCGGCGGAAGGTCCAGTCGGGATCCATCCCCAGATAGCGCGCATAGGACCGCACATAGCCCGACACGAAGCTGGGCGCGTCAAAGGCGGTGATGTCGCAATTCTCGATCGCGGCGACATAGGACGCGCGGATGCGAAGCTCTCGCTGCACGTCCAGCAGCGACTTGCCCAGGGTTGCCCTTTCGCCCCGCATGATGTCGCCAAGGCGCGTGTCGTCGCCGAGGAAATGGTCCATTCCCTCCACCCGCGAATCCTCTTCTGCCGGGTTCTCAGCCCGCAGCCTGCTCATTTTCTTGTCTGCCTCATAGCCCGGTGCAGGAACCCCGCCCGAATCGAACGGTTCCGTGCTTTTCTTTAGCCCGAGCTTATCACGCAGGCGAGAGCAGTTCACCAAGCGATTTGATTATGCGCTCATTTCCTGACGGTTGAGCGCACAATGTGACCACAACCTGTCCATCGCCTTGACCAGATGGTCGATCTGGCGGGGCGCATGAACCGGCGACGGGGTGAAGCGCAGCCGTTCCGTGCCGCGCGGCACGGTGGGAAAGTTGATCGGCTGGACATAGATGCCATAGTCACGCAGCAGCATGTCCGACAGCATCTTGCAATGGACCGGATGGCCGACATGCACGGGCACGATATGGCTGCCATGGTCGATGATCGGCATCCCCAGCGATTTCAGCCGCATCTTCAGGATCCGGGCGTGCAACTGCTGGGCATCGCGCAGGTGCTGGCCTTCGGGGCCTTTCAAAAGGGCGATCGAGGCCGCGGCCCCTGCCGCGACGGCAGGCGGCAGCGACGTGGTGAAGATGAAGCCCGGCGCATAGGACCGGATCGCGTCCATCATCTTGGCCGTGCCCGCGATATAGCCGCCGAAGACGCCGAAGGCCTTGCCCAGGGTGCCGTTGAAGATGTCGATGCGGCCCGACAGCCCGTCGCGTTCGGCCACGCCGCCGCCGCGCGGGCCGTACATGCCGACCGCGTGAACCTCGTCCAGATAGGTCAGGGCGTTGAATTCGTCGGCCAGGTCGCAGATCGCCTTGATCGGCCCGAAATCGCCGTCCATCGAATAGATCGACTCGAACGCGATCAGCTTGGGCAGGCTGGGATCGTCAGCGGCCAGCAGTTGCCGCAGATGGGCCAGGTCGTTGTGGCGGAAGATGCGCTTGGCGCCGTCGAACCGCTTGATCCCCTCGATCATGGACGCGTGGTTCAGCTCGTCCGAATAGATGATGAGGCCCGGGAACAGCTTGCGCAGCGTGGACAGCGTGGCGTCGTTGGCGATGTAGGCGCTGGAAAAGACAAGCGCGGCTTCCTTGCCGTGCAGGTCGGCCAGTTCGGCCTCCAGCCGCTTGTGATAGACCGTCGTGCCGGAAATGTTGCGCGTCCCGCCGGACCCCGCGCCCACCGCGTCCAGGGCCTCGTGCATCGCCGCCAGCACCACCGGGTGCTGGCCCATCCCCAGGTAATCGTTGCCGCACCAGACGGTGATGTCCTGCTTTTCGCCATCGGGGCGCGTCCAGACGGCTTGGGGGAACTGGCCCTTCACCCGCTCGATATCGATGAAGGTCCGATAGCGGCCTTCCTCATGCAGCCGACCGATAGCCTGGTCCAAGGCGGCATCGTAATTCATTGCGGGCGTTCCCTTGCATAGCTGGCTGGGGGCAATCATTGTCAGATCGCGCGCGGTCCTGCGTTGATACATGTCAAATGCCGCAAATGACAGGTCAAAAATGTCGCAGATCGACCAAGGGACCATTCGCAAGGCGTGGAAAACGACTCGGAAAGCAGGGTGAGGATGGCGCAAGACGCAAGATTAGATGAGGTTCTGGCCCGGCTGGATCAAGGGCTGGACACCGCTTTGGACAGGTTGATCGCCTTTCTGCGCATCCCCTCGATTTCGACCGATCCGGCCCATGCGGGCGATGTGCGCGCCGCCGCCGAATGGCTGCGGGACGAACTGGCCGGGATCGGCTTTGACGCGGCGGTCCGCGACACGCCGGGGCACCCGATGGTGGTCGCGCGGTCGCAGCCCGGGGGCGCGCGGCCCCTGCTGTTCTATGGCCACTATGACGTGCAGCCGGTCGATCCCTTGTCCTTGTGGGACCGCTCGCCCTTCGATCCGCGGATCGAGGACACGCCGGCAGGCCGCATCATCCGCGCGCGCGGCGCCTCCGACGACAAGGGCCAGTTGATGACCTTCGTCGAGGCCTTCCGGGCTTGGCGCGATGTCCACGGCGAAGTCCCCCCCGACCTGATCCTGCTGTTCGAGGGCGAGGAGGAGTCAGGCTCCCCTTCCCTGCGCCCCTTCCTGCGCGACAATGCCGACGCGTTGCGCGCATCCCTGGCGATGATCTGCGACACCGAGTTGTTCGGCGGCACGCGGCCCGCCATCGTCACGCAACTGCGCGGCCTGGTGGGCGAGGAGGTCGTGATCCGCGGTGCCGACCGCGACCTGCATTCCGGCCTGTTCGGCGGGTTGGCGGCCAATCCGATCATGATTCTGGCGCAGGCGCTTGCCGCGCTGAGGGACGCGGATGGCCGCGTCACGCTGCCCGGCTTCTATGACGGCGTGCAGGATCTGTCGCCCGGCCTGCGCCGCGATTGGGAATCGCTGGGGTTTGACGCGGGCACGATGCTGGGCCGCGTGGGCCTGTCCCATCCGGTCGGCGAACAGGGCCGGATGCCGGTGGAAATGGCCTGGAACCGCCCCACGGCGGAAATCAACGGCATCACCGGCGGCTATACCGGCGACGGCTTCAAGACCGTCCTTCCCGCCGAGGCGCGCGCCAAGGTCAGCTTCCGCCTGACCGGCACCCAGGATCCCGCCCAAATTCGCGCGGCCTTCCGCGACCATGTGCGAGGCTTCCTGCCGCCCGACTGCACAGCGGAATTCCACGAACACGGCGGCAGCCCGGCCAGCGTGATGGACACCTCGGACCCGGCCTTTGCGGCAGCGCGCCAGGCCTTGGGCGACGAATGGGGGCAGGACGCGGCCTTCATCGGCAGCGGCGGGTCCATCCCGATCGCGGGCGACTTCAAGACGATCCTGGGCATGGATTCGATGCTGATCGGATTCGCCCGCGACGACGACCGCATCCATTCCCCGAACGAGAAATACGACGTGCAAAGCTTCGCCAAGGGCGCACGATCCTGGGCGCGGGTCATCGCGGCGCTGCGATAAGGAAAGGCGGGGAACCCCGCCCTTCTTCTTCATACAAATATCCTGGGGTGAGGCTCGGAACGAGCCGAGGGGCGAAGCCCCTTACGCCTGCGGCTTGCAATAGCTCTGGCTGCTGGTCCAAGCGGCGATGTCGGCGCGCTTGGACGCGTTGCGCAGCGGCGCCCAATCCCGCGCGATGCCGCGCCAGCCGCTGCCGTCCTGGGCCACCGCGTTGTCGCGCGCCACCTGCCGCGACATGATCTTGACCGCGCAGGACATGTTGTCGCCGCCGTTCTTGATGTTGCCGTTGCAGCCATAGGTGCGCCAAGTCGCGGGCGCGATCTGCATCAGGCCCAGCCACTTGCCGCCGCCGCCGCTGGCCTGCGGGTTGTAGGTGCTTTCGTGCTTGGCCACCGCCGACAGCAGGCCGGCCCAGAAGGCCTTGCGCCCCGTCGGGTTCAGCTGCGCATAGTTCGGGCAGAAGGTGTCGATGTCGCCCGGCACACGCGACAGGATCGTGACCCCTTCGCGGTCCAGCGCCGACAGCGTGGCCTTGGTCCACTGGTCCGACCCTGCGGCCTGTCCCCACCGCATGGGCGGCTGGCTTGCCAGTTCCATCTGCCGTGCCTCGGCCGCGGCCTTGCTTTCCGACTGGGGGGTCATGGTGGACTGGCACGCAGCCAGGAAAGCCAGGGCGGCAAGGGGCACAAGCGCAAAGCGCATCCGGTCCTCGTGGGATTGTTTCGTCAAACAAACCCATAGCCCCATTGGAAAATCTGGCAAGACGGCGGCCAAACCGTCGGCGGCATCACGCCAACCGCCGGAATTCCGATGGTCGGAAATCCGCCGACAGGGCCGTTGCACGCCCCTGCGTTAACACTTTGCATCGGCTTTTCTGCCAGCCGGTTGATTCGCTCGCCACGATCTCGGGACGATTTGCCTCCGCCGCCCCCGTGACATCACCCGCGCGCTGACCTAAAAGACCTGCACCCTTTATACTCGTTCGACCCATCCGAGGTTCCCGATGCTTGACCACCTTTCCTTCACGGCCCCGCAGCCCAGGACCATCGCCGGGGCGAAGGGAGATTGGGAACTGGTGATCGGGCTTGAGGTTCACGCCCAGGTCGCCTCCAAGGCCAAGCTGTTCTCGGGCGCCTCGACCGCCTTCGGGGCCGAACCCAACAGCAACGTGGCCTTCGTCGATGCGGCGATGCCGGGGATGCTGCCGGTCATCAACGAATTCTGCGTGGCCCAGGCCGTGCGCACGGGCCTTGGTCTGAACGCCGCGATCAACCTGCGCTCGGCCTTCGACCGCAAGAACTATTTCTACCCGGATCTGCCGCAAGGCTATCAGATCAGCCAGCTTTACCACCCCATCGTGGGCGAGGGCGCCGTGATCGTGGACATGGCCCCCGGCGTGGCCCGCCGCGTGCGCATCGAACGCATCCACCTGGAACAGGACGCGGGCAAGTCCATCCACGACATGGATCCGACCATGTCCTTCGTGGACCTGAACCGCACGGGCGTGGCCCTGATGGAGATCGTCAGCCGCCCCGACATCCGCGGGCCGGAGGAAGCGGCGGCCTATGTCGCGAAACTCCGCCAGATCATGCGCTATCTGGGCACCTGCGACGGCAACATGCAGAACGGCAACCTGCGCGCCGACGTGAACGTGTCGGTCTGCCCCCCCGGCGCCTATGAACGCTACCAGGAAACCCAGGACTTCAGCCACCTGGGCACGCGCTGCGAGATCAAGAACATGAACTCGCTGCGGTTCATCCAGGCCGCCATCGAATACGAGGCCCGCCGCCAGATCGCCATCATCGAGGATGGCGGCAGCGTGGTGCAGGAAACCCGCCTTTACGACCCCGACAAGGGCGAAACCCGGTCGATGCGATCCAAGGAGGAGGCGCATGACTATCGCTATTTCCCCGACCCCGACCTGCTGCCCCTGGACATCGAGCAGGCCTGGGTGGATGACATTGCCGCCGCGATGCCCGAACTGCCGGATGAAAAGAAGGCCCGCTTCGTGCGCGACATGGGGCTTTCGGAATACGACGCGGGCGTCCTGACGGCCGAGGTCGAGAACGCCGATTACTTCGAGGCCGTGGCGAAGGGCCGCGACGGCAAGCAGGCCGCGAACTGGGTCATCAACGAACTGTTCGGGCGGTTGAACAAGGAAGGGCTTTCGGTCGAGACCTCGCCCGTGTCGGCCGCGCAGCTTGGCGGCGTGATCGACCTGATCGCCAGCGGCGACATTTCCGGCAAGATCGCCAAGGACCTGTTCGAGATCCTGTGGACCGAAGGCGGCGACCCCGCGCAGATCGTCGAATCGCGCGGGATGCGCCAGGTGACGGATCTTGGCGCCATCGAAAAGGCCGTGGACGAGATCATCGCCGCCAACCCCGCCCAGGTCGAAAAGGCCCGCGCGAACCCGAAACTGGCCGGCTGGTTCGTGGGCCAGGTGCTGAAGGCCACCGGCGGCAAGGCCAACCCGGCGGCGGTCAACGATCTGGTCGCCCGGAAACTCGGGATGTGACCGGGGCGGTTCCGGCGTCTGGAACCTCGCCCCCCACATCAGGTTATCGCGGGACGCAGCCGCGCATCAAAGGAGCATCGCCTTGGGCCAGTTCGAATACAGCGTCATTCCCGCCCCGTCCCGCGGCGAAAAGGCCAAGGATGCGAAAACGCCCACGGACCGCTATTCGGCGGCGCTGACGGCTGAACTGAACCGGATGGCGCGCGACGGCTGGGAATATGTCCGCGCCGATGTCCTGCCGTCCGAGGAACGCAGCGGCCTGACCGGGCGCAGCACGGTTTACCACAACCTGCTGGTCTTCCGCCGCACGGTCGCGGCCACGGCCCTGTCGCAGACCCGCCCGCCGCAGCCGGAATATCCCGCCGCAGCCTCGCCCGCGCGGGCGCCGGAACCCGTGCCGGTGCTGCCTCAGGCGGCCGCGCCGAAGCCCAGCGATCATGCTGCCGCAGGCGGCACGGTCGCCGTGACCATGGATGAAGCCACGCCCCCTGCCCCGCGCAGCGCCCCGTCGCAGGGATAAGGATCAGGCCGCGCGCGCCTGCGCCTGCGGCAGGAAGGGTTCGACCGTGACGCTGCCCCCGTCGAAGATGCAGAAGCTGCCGGGCGGCACCTCGGTCCAGTCGTCTTCCTCGGTTTCCAGCGGCTCGGACACCACGGCGCGCCCGTTCCGGGTCCGGGACCAGCGGTGGAACAGGCTGGGCGCCTGGTCATCGCTGGCATGGCGGATCGCATAAAGCCGCCGCCCGTCCGAAAACGCGCAGGCCGCCCGCACGAAAGGCGCGCTGCCGCGCCGCATCGCCAGATCGGTCAACCGCGCCACCGCCCGTTCCATTGCCCCCTTGGGATCACGGTCCAACCCCTCGCCCAAGGCGATCAGGAACAGCGCCTCGCTGTCGGTGGCGCCCTTGCGGTGGGGATAAAGGTCGTCCGGGATCATCACGTCGGCGTCCCGGCGGAACGCGTCATAGCCGCCGAACTGCCCATTGTGCATGAAGGACCAGCGGCCCGACACGAAGGGATGGCAGTTGTTGCGGCTGGTCGCCGTCCCGGTGGATGCGCGGACATGCGCCATGAACAGGCCCGACCGGACCTGCGCCACCAGGCTGTGCAGGTTCGGATCCGACCAGGCGGGCATCACGTCGCGGTAAAGCCCGGGTTCCGGGCGTTCGCCATACCAGGCAAGGCCAAAGCCATCGGCGTTGACCGGCGTATGACAGCGCCGCGCCCCCTGGCTTTGCCGGATCAGCGAATGATCGGGACGGCTGACGATGTCTTCAAGAAAGATCGGTTGGCCCACATAGGCGGCCCAACGGCACATGACCCTGTCCCTTCGTGTTTCTGTCTATGCGTCAGAAATACCACGAAAGGATGACAAAGACAGCCTATTCCGCAGGCGCGGGCGTTTCCTCGACGATCACGAGGTCGCGTTCGGACGCGCCCTTGGCAGGGGCCAGCGCCGCCTGATAGTCGCTGCTGTCATAGCAGGCAACGGCGGCGTCAAAGCTAGGAAAGCGCGCGACCACGTTGCGGGAACGGTCGTTGCCCTCCATCTGCCGGTAACGTCCGCCCCGCACCAGGAAAACCCCGCCATGCGCGGCAATCGCCGGACCGGCGGCCTGCGCGTATTTCGCGTAAGCCTCGGGGTCGGTGACGGTCACGTGGGCAATCCACAGCGCGGTCATGCCGTTTCCTCGATCAGTTTCTCGACTTCGGCAATGGCACTGTCGGCAGCCGCCAGGCTGGGCGCGCCGCCCTGCGCGCGGTCGGGCCTGCCGCCGCCGCCCTTGCCGCCCAGTGCTGCGGTCGCGGTCTGCACCAGCGTCACCGCGCTGATCCGGTCCACCAGATCCGCCGTCACGCCCGCGGCGACCGTGGCCTTGCCCTCGGCCTCGGCCAGGACCAGCACTGCCCCGCTGCCCAGTTGCGACTTCATCTCATCGACCAGGGCGCCCAGGTCCTTGCCGCCCACGCCCTCGACCCGGCGGCCGATGAACTTGACGCCGCCGATGTCCTTGGCCGCCTGCGCCTGTCCGCCGCCCATGGCAAGCTGGCGCTTGAGCTGCGCGACCTCGTTGGCCAACGCCTTACGTTCCTCGGCCAGCGTCTTGACGCGGTTCACGACATCGCCTGCCTGCGCCTTGAGGATACCGGCGATTTCCGACAACTGGTTGTCGGAATGGCGCAGATAGGCCAGGGCCTCCTGCCCGGTCAACGCCTCGATTCGCCGGACACCCGCACTGGAGGCGCTGTCGCCCAGCAGGGCGAAGGCCCCGATGTCGCCCGTGCGCGCGACATGGGTGCCGCCGCAAAGCTCCAGCGAATAGGTCTGGCCGTCCGCGCCCTTGCCGCTGTCGGGCAACTGGCCCATGGAAACCACCCGCACCTCGTCGCCGTACTTCTCGCCGAACAGCGCCTGCGCCCCCAGACCGCGCGCGTCGTCCGGCGTCATGATGCGCGTTTCCACCGGGCTGTTCTGGCGGATGAACTCGTTCACCTCGGCCTCGACCCGGGCCAGTTCGTCGGGGGACACCGCGCTGTTGTGGCTGAAGTCGAAGCGCAGGCGATCCGGCGCGTTCAGGCTGCCGCGTTGGGCCACATGATCGCCCAACGCGCGGCGCAGCGCCTCGTGCAGCAGGTGCGTGGCGGAATGGTTGGCGCGGATGGCGCTGCGGCGGGCGTGATCGACCGACAGCGTCGCCCCCTGCCCACGGCTGATGGTGCCCAGCGTCACCTCGGCCACGTGCAGGAACACGCCCGCGACCTTGCGGGTGTCGGTCACGCGGGCCGCGCCGGTTTCGGTCTTGATGAGGCCGGTGTCGCCCACCTGCCCGCCGGATTCGGCGTAGAAGGGCGACTGGTTCACGACCAGGGAGACGGTCTGCCCCTCGGTCGCCTGCCCCACGTCGGCGCCGTCCGCGACCACGGCGAGGATCTGGCCTTCGGCCTCCTCGGTGTCATAGCCCAGGAACTCGGTCGCGCCGTGCCTTTCGGCCAGCTCGAACCAGATGGCGGCGTCCTTCGATTCGCCCGAACCCGACCAGGCCGCGCGGGCCTTGGCCTTCTGCTCGGCCATGGCGGCGTCGAAACCGGCAGTGTCGACCGACCGGCCCTGCTCGCGCAGCGCATCCTGGGTCAGGTCCAGCGGGAAGCCATAGGTGTCATAAAGCTTGAACGCGGCCTCACCGGGCAGGTTCGCCCCTTCGGGCAGGCGCGCCAGTTCGTCGTCCAGCAGCCGCAGCCCGCGGTCGAGCGTCTGGCGGAAACGGCTTTCCTCGCTGCGCAGGGTTTCCTCGATCAGGGCCTGGGCGCGGGTCAGTTCAGGGTATGCCGCGCCCATCTGGCGGACCAGGGCGGGCACCAGCTTGTGCATGACCGGATCCTGCGCCCCCAGCATGTGCGCGTGCCGCATCGCCCGGCGCATGATCCGGCGCAGGACATAGCCGCGCCCTTCGTTCGAGGGCATCACCCCGTCCGCGATCAGGAAGCTGGTCGATCGCAGGTGGTCGGCGATCACCCGGTGATGGACCTTGCCCGGCCCGTCGGGATCGGCGCTGGTCGCGTGGGCGCTGGCCTCGATCAGGCTGCGCATCAGGTCGGTGTCGTAATTGTCGTGCTTGCCCTGCAAAAGCGCGCCGATCCGTTCCAGGCCCATGCCGGTGTCGATCGACTGCATGTCCAGCGCGCGCATGGACCCGTCCTCGAACTGCTCGTTCTGCATGAAGACGAGGTTCCAGATCTCGATGAAGCGGTCGCCGTCCTCGTCCGCAGACCCCGGAGGGCCGCCCCAGATATGGTCGCCGTGGTCATAGAAGATCTCGGTGCAGGGGCCGCAGGGGCCGGTCGGGCCCATCTGCCAGAAGTTGTCGCTGGTCGGGATGCGGATGATCCGGTCGTCGGTCAGGCCCGCGACCTTCTTCCAGATGTTCGCCGCCTCGTCGTCGGTGTGATAGACCGTGACCAGCAGCTGGTCCTTGGGGATGCCGAAATCCTTGGTCAGCAATTCCCAGGCATAGGGGATCGCCTGTTCCTTGAAGTAGTCGCCGAAGCTGAAATTGCCCAGCATCTCGAAAAAGGTGTGGTGGCGCGCGGTGTAACCCACGTTGTCCAGGTCGTTGTGCTTGCCGCCCGCGCGCACGCATTTCTGCGCGGTCGTGGCGCGCTTGTAGTCGCGGGTTTCCACCCCGGTGAACAGGTTCTTGAACTGCACCATGCCCGAGTTGGTGAACATCAGCGTCGGGTCGTTGCGCGGCACCAGGGGCGAGCTGTCCACGACGCGATGGCCGTTGCGTTCAAAGAAGCTCAGGAACGTCGAGCGGATGTCGTTCAGTGTGGGCATGGTGGGCCTTCGCGTTCTGGTGGCGCGGCCGGGGATACGCGCGCGGGGTTTGCGAATGATCTATAACCCGCGGCCTGCCCTGTCCAGCAATCGCCGCAAGGGCCGACGCGCGGGCGGCCCCGAGCAAAGGAAAACGCGCGGACAAGCCTGCCCGCGCGTTTGAAAGGTCATGCCTGGCCGATCATTCCTCGGTCAGGCTGTCGTCTTCGCTTTCGCCGCCCGCCACCGCGAATTCTAGGCCGTGGCTTGCGCGGATCTTGTCCTCGATCGCCGCGGCCTTTTCGGGGTTGTCGCGCAGGAACTGCTTGGCATTCTCGCGGCCCTGGCCGATGCGCTCGTCGCCATAGGAATACCAGGCGCCCGACTTCTCGACCACGCCGGCCTTCACGCCCAGGTCGATCAGCTCGCCCACCTTGCTGATGCCTTCGCCATACATGATGTCGAATTCCACCTGCCGGAAGGGAGGTGCCACCTTGTTCTTGACGACCTTCACGCGGGTGGCGTTGCCGATCACCTCGTCGCGGTCCTTGACGGCGCCGGTGCGGCGGATGTCCAGGCGGACCGAGGCATAGAATTTCAGCGCGTTGCCGCCCGTCGTGGTTTCCGGGTTTCCGAACATCACGCCGATCTTCATGCGGATCTGGTTGATGAAGATCACCATGCAGTTCGACCGCCCGATGGAGGCCGTCAGCTTGCGCATCGCCTGGCTCATCAGACGGGCCTGAGAACCCATCTGCATGTCGCCCATGTCGCCTTCGATTTCCGACTTGGGCGTCAGCGCCGCGACCGAATCGACCACGACCAGGCTGACCGCGCCGGACCGCACCAGCGTATCGACGATTTCCAGCGCCTGTTCGCCCGTGTCGGGCTGCGAGATCAGCAGCTCGTCCAGGTTCACGCCCAGCTTGCGGGCATACAGCGGATCCAGCGCGTGTTCCGCGTCCACGAAGGCGCAAACGCCGCCCTTCTTCTGTTCCTCGGCCACGACATGCAGCGTCAGCGTGGTTTTCCCCGAGCTTTCCGGGCCGAAGATTTCGATGATCCGGCCCTTGGGCAGGCCGCCGATGCCAAGCGCGATGTCCAGGCCCAGCGACCCGGTCGAGGTTGACTCGATCTCGGCCACGGGGTTGTCCTTGCCCAGCTTCATGATCGAACCCTTGCCGAACTGGCGTTCGATCTGGGCCAGGGCGCTGTCGAGCGCCTTCTGCTTGTCCGCGCTGCGCTTGTCGTTCATGTCGAAGATGCTCGCCTGTGCCATATCGTCCTTACCGTTATTTCACAGCCCGGCCGATACAGCAATCTGCCGGCCACGGGAGGTTGATGTTCACTTCTTGTTCCTGTCCCTAGATGCGTGTTCACCGCCGGTTTTTCAAGCGCAATCCCCTGGGAAGAATCACGTTTTCTTAACCAGTTTGCCCCCCGAACGGTTAACAAACCGTTCACGCATCCAGGCGGCGCGGCGGACCCTGCAACTGGCGGGCGACGCATTGCGCCAGTTCGTTCAGCGTGAAGGGCTTGGCCAGGAAGGTGGCATTGGGGATGGGGTCGTGGCCTTCGCCGAAGATGTCCTCGGTATAGCCCGACATGAAGATCACCTTGGTGCCGGGCCGCTCCTGCAAGGCCGCGCGGACCCAGCTTGGCCCGTCCATGCCGGGCATGACCACGTCGGTGACGAAGATGTCCACGGCCAGCGTTCCGTCCAGCAGCGACAGCGCCTCCTCGGCGCTTGCGGCCTCGTGGACCTCGTAGCCCTTGAGCCGCAGGGCGCGGGCGGCGAAGGCGCGGACCGGGGCCTCGTCCTCGACCAGCAGGACGGTGGCGCGGCGTTCGGGCTGCGGGACGGGGGCCACCGCGGGCGCCGGGCGCGGCGCGGGCTGCATCCCGGCCTGCGCGGGGAAGTAGAGCGAGAAGCAGGTGCCGCGGCCCAGTTCGCTGTCGCAGAAGATATAGCCGCCCGTCTGCTTCACGATGCCGTAGGCGGTGGATAGGCCCAGGCCGGTCCCCTCGCCCACGCGCTTGGTGGTGAAGAACGGCTCGAAAATCTTGTCGCGCAGCGCGGGGTCGATGCCGCAGCCCTCGTCGGTGACGCGGATGCGCAGGTAGTCCCCCTGGGGCAGCGAGACCTTGCCGCGCGCGCCGTCGCCGCCGATGGTCGTCACGTCGGTGCGGATCTCGATGTTGCCGCCCGCGGGCATGGCGTCTCGGGCGTTGACGACAAGGTTCATGATGACCTGCTCCAGCTGGCGTTTGTCGGCGCGGATGGCGCGCAAGGCGGAATCGTGGGCGATGGTCAGCGTGACCTTTTCGCCCACCAGGCGGTTCAGAAGATGGGTCAGATCCGCCAGCACGTCGCGCGGATCCAGGGTTTCCAGCTTCAGCTGCTGGCGGCGCGAGAAGGCCAGAAGCTGGCCCACCAGCGCGGCGGCGCGGTTGGCGTTCTGGCCGATCTGGTCCAGGTCGGCATAATCCGGGTCGCCCTTGTCATGGCGCAGCATCAGAAGGTCGCAATGGCCCCGGATGGCCGTCAGCAGGTTGTTGAAGTCATGCGCGACGCCCCCCGCCAGCTGGCCGATGGCCTGCATCTTCTGGCTTTGCACGAACTGCGCTTCCAAGGTCTTCAGCGCGCTAGCGTCGTTCAGCACCGCGATCACGCCCGGCTGTTCCACCGGGTCGATGGCCAGCGTGACCTGGAAATGCTGTTCCCGGGCCGCGTCGTCGGGGACGCGCAGGCGCAGCACCTCGGCCCGGCCATCGGTGCGCCGCGCCGCATGGGTTTCGGCGATCCATTCCCCCGCAGGCCGGCCGGGACCGTCCAGCAGGCTGCCGACATGCACCGGGTCGGGTCCCTCGGGCAGGCTGTCGCCCAGAAGGCGCCGGGCCGCGGCATTGGCGCGGCGGATATAGCCGTTCGGCGCGATGCGCAGCAAGGCGACCGGGATCGCCTCGAAATCGTCGGGGGCTTCTTCCTCGTCCTCGACGACGGGGGTGGGCGCGGGACTGCCCCGGCGGTGATAGGACCAGATCTGGAGGGGCGCATCCTCGGCCCGGCTCAGCGTCAGCGTATCGCCCGAGGCCAGCGACAGGTCCGCGCAGCCCGCATAGCCCGCGCGGCGCACCAAACCCTCCATGTCCGGGACCGCATCGGCCCGCAGGCCGGACACCAGCCGCAGGATGTTCTGCCCGGCGATGTCGCCGAAGCCCGTGCGCGAGGCATCGTTCTGCAGCATCACCAGCCCGTCGGAATCGCAGATCCAGACCGGATCGGGCGCGGCCGTGACCTCGTGCCGGATTGACGCCAGCGCCCGCCGCACGGCCAGCCGGTCCAGCACGTAGCCCAGCGAGATCACGCCCCCCAGGATATACCAGGCCACCGCGATGGTCCCGATCACCAGGGCCAGCGCGCCATAGCCGCTTTGCGGCGCGACCAGGGCGATGACGGCCGCGATGACGACCGGAAACATCAGCAAGGGCAAGGCCATCGCGGCATTTCGCGACAAGGTTGACTGCGTATCCCCCAAGACCATGCGCCGAGTCCCTTTTCTGTTCCTCCAGAGGCTCGATACCGCCAAAGCCCTTAAGATAGCGTTAATGACGGCGCGCGGCCTCATTGGCGGGTCAGCACGGACAGGAAGAAACCGTCCCCGGCATCGAGGGGGGTCCAGAGATGGCGCGAAACCTGCCGGAAGTCCGGGTGATCGCGCAGGAAGGCCGTCACCTGCCCGTCGTTTTCGGGATCGAGGACGGAACAGGTCATGTAGGCCAGGTGCCTGCCCGGCGGGACATGCCGCGCGGCCTTGCGCAGGATTTCCGCCTGCAACGCGACCAGATCGCGCAGCGCGGCCTCGGTCAGGCGCCATTTCGCATCGGGGGTCCGCCGCCATGTGCCCGACCCCGAACAGGGCGCATCGACGATCACCAGGTCGAAGCGGCCCGCCGGATCGGCCTCCAGCCGCACCTTGACCCCCGCCCGTTCGGCCCGCTGCGGCAGATCGCGCATCCGGGCGGGATCGGCGTCGTGCGCCACCAGCACCAGGCCCTTGGCCCGCGCGGCCACGGCCAGCGTCTTGCCGCCCCCGCCCGCGCAGTAATCCAGGACGCGCATCCCCGGCGCCACCGGCAGGGCGGCGCAGGCCAGTTGCGGCGACAGGTCCTGCAACTCGACCAGTCCGTCGCGATAGGCGCGGCCTTGCGACAGGCGGCGCTCGTTTTCCGTCACCCGCAGGGCGGTGGCCAGGCGCGGGTCCGGCGTGGCGGCGATGCCGTTCTCGGCCAGGGCGCGGAGGGCCTCGGCAGGCGTGGCCTTGAGCGTGTTGACGCGCAGCCAGACCGGCGCCCGTTGCCGCAGCGCCGCCGCGACGGCATCGGCATCAGCGCCCAGCGAGTTGTTCCACAAGGGGGCAAGCCAGTCCGGGATGTCGGAAACCTCACCGGCCGAACCGGTCCCCTCGCCTGCAGCCAAGGGCACGGGGGCATGACCCTCGCCCGTGAACAGCCCGGCCGGATCGCCCCCGGCAGCGCGCAACCCGCCGATCATCAGCCCGCGCCCGGTCAGCGCGCCACCAAGTGCTGCATGGCTGTTGCGGCAGCGCAGCGCGTCGAAGACCAGGTCGCGCACCGCCGCCCGGTCGCCCGACCCCGCGAAGCGGCTGGCGCGCGACCAGCGCAGCAGCGCCTGTTCGGCGGGCTGGCCCGCAAGGATCAGGTCCAGGACCTCGACCGCGGCGGATATGCGGGCACCCGGCGTCATCCGCGCCTAGATGTCGCGCTGCAGCAGGTCGCGGGTGAACAGCTTGTCCGCGACATCGGCCAGGTCGTCGTGGCGGCGGTTGGCGATGATCAGGTCCGATTTGGCCTTGAACGCCCCCAGGTCGCGTTCGACCGGCGAGTGGAAGAAGTGATCCGTTTGCAAGGCAGGCTCGTAGACGATGCAGGAAATGCCCTTGGCCTTGATCCGCTTCATGATCCCCTGGATGGCGCTGTCGCGGAAATTGTCCGAGCCTTCCTTCATCACCAGCCGATAGACCCCGACCGTCCGCGGGTTCCGCGCGATGATCTGTTCGGCGATGAAGTCCTTGCGCGTGCGGTTCGAATCGACGATGGCCGCGATCAGGTTCTGCGGGACCAGGGAATAGTTCGCCAGCAGCTGCTTGGTGTCCTTGGGCAGGCAATAGCCGCCATAACCGAAGGAAGGGTTGTTGTAGTAGTCGCCCACCCGCGGATCCAGCGAGACGCCCCGGATGATCGCGTGCGGATCCAGGCCATGCGTCAGGGCATAGCTGTCCAACTCGTTGAAATAGGCGACGCGCATGGCCAGGAAGGTATTGGCGAACAGCTTGATCGCCTCGGCCTCGGTCGAATCGGTAAACAGGACCGGCACGTCCGGGGACAGGGCGCCCTGGACCAGCAGGCCGGCAAAGCGGCGCGCGGCCTCTCCCTTGTCGCCCACCACGATCCGGCTGGGATGAAGGTTGTCGTGCAAGGCCAGCCCTTCGCGCAGGAACTCGGGCGAGAAGATGATGCCGTCAAAGCCGGTGCTGGCCCGCATCCGGCTGGTGAAGCCGACCGGCACCGTGGACTTGACGATGATCGGCGTCGCGGGGGCGTGCTGGCGGGCAAGGGCGATCACCGCCTCGACCGAGGTGGTGTCAAAGCCGTTGGTGCGCGGGTCATAGTTCGTGGGCGTGGCGACGATCACGAAGTCCGCGCCTTCCAGCGCCTGCGCGGGATCGGTCGTGGCGGTCAGGTCAAGATCGCGCTCGGCCAGGAAGCGGGTGATGTCGGCATCCTCGATGGGGCTTTGGCGGGCCTTGACGGCAGCGACCCTGCCCTTGTCGATGTCCAGCGCGACGACCGTGGACTGCTGCGCCAGCAGCACCGCATTCGAAAGGCCGACATAGCCCAGGCCGACAACGGCAATCTTCATAACACCCTCATTCGCAACGGGCCTTGTGCCCGGTTTTGCCGCAATGACAGTGTCAGGAAAAGATGGTGCGGTCGAGAAGACTCGAACTTCCACTCCGGTTAAGGAACAGCGACCTCAACGCTGCGCGTCTACCAATTCCGCCACGACCGCATCCGGGCAGTGCGGCGGGTCATAGCCGAGGCGCCATGGATTGAAAAGGGGGATTCTGAAACCCCCGCTTGACGGCGCGCCGCGGGCGGGCCAGACCGCGCGCATGGTGGACTGGATCACGGCAGACGGGCTGACCGATTACGACGCGGCCGTGGCCTTCATGGAGGCGCGGGTGGCCGCGATCCATGCGGGGACTGCGGACGAGGCCGTGTGGCTGGTCGAACACCCGCCGCTTTACACCGCGGGCACCAGCGCCCGGGACGGCGACCTGCTGGACGCGCGCTTTCCGGTGCATGTGGCCGGGCGGGGCGGGCAATACACCTATCACGGGCCGGGCCAGCGAATCGTCTATGTCATGCTGGACCTGAACCGGCGCGGGCGCGACGTGCGCGCCTTTGTCGCCCGGCTGGAAGCCTGGATCATCGCCGTGCTGGCCGAATTCGGCGTGACGGGCGTGATCCGCGAAGGGCGCGTCGGTGTCTGGGTGCCGCGCCCCGACAAGGCGCCCCTGCCCGACGGCAGCATCCGCGACGACAAGATCGCGGCCATCGGTGTCAAGCTGCGCCGCTGGGTCAGCTTTCACGGCATCGCGGTCAATGTCGAACCCGACCTGTCCCATTACAACGGCATCGTGCCCTGCGGAATCAGCGGCCACGGCATCACCAGCCTGGTCGATCTGGGCCTGCCCGTGGGCATGGCCGACCTGGACGTGGCGCTGCGCCGGCAGTTCGATGCAACCTTCGGCTGACTTCCTTGTTCTGGCTGCGACCTTCTGACGGCTGGCAAATGCCCGCCGCGGGCTTATGTAGATCTGTTGGGAACTCCAGTTTCTTGGACGAGCGAGGAAAAGAATGAAGATTGCGATCATTGGCGCCCTGATGGGTGCAGCCCTGGCCATGCCCGCATTGGCACAGGACGGCGACGCCGCCACCGGCGAAAAGGAATTCCGCAAGTGCAAGGCCTGCCACATGATCCAGTCGCCCGAGGGCGAGGACATCGTGAAGGGCGGCGCCACCGGGCCGAACCTGTACGGCGTCGTGGGCCGCCCGGCGGGCAGCCAGGAGGGATACAAGTATTCCGAGGCGCTGATCGCGCTGAAGGATTCGGGCGAGGTCTGGACGGTCGAGGATCTGGCCGCCTATGTCACCGATCCCAACAAGTTCGTGCAGGAAAAGACCGGCGACACCTCGGCGCGCACGAAGATGACCTTCAAGCTGAACAAGAACCAGGCCGACATCGCGGCCTATCTGGCCAGCGCCTCGCCCGCGGCCCAGTGACGGCCTGACGCTTCCTGCAACGGGCCGGTCCTTCGGATCGGCCCGTTTGATTTGGATCATTCTGCCCGGGTGCCAGCCATGGCAGGCTTCCGTCGCAACCGGACCGCAGGGGCGGATCCACAGCGATGGAGGGGCAATGTTCAAGCATATCCTGATCCCGACCGACGGGTCGGAACTGGCAACCCAGGCGGTGGACAAGGGCATCGACCTTGCCGCCGGGACGGGCGCGGCCGTCACGGTCATGACCGTGACCGAACCGTTCCGCATTCTCAGCACGGGTTCGATGCAGGTCGAAAGCACGCGCGCCAGCTATGACGCGGACGCCACTGCGCACGCGGAGCGGATCCTGCAGGCCGCCCGCGCCAAGGCCGAGGCGGCGGGGGTGTCCGTCCAGACCCACCACAAATGGCACGACAGCCCTTACGAGGCGATCATCGACACCGCTCTGGCCGAGGGCTGCGACCTGATCGCCATGGCGTCCCATGGGCGGCGCGGGATGGCGGCGGTGGTGATGGGCAGCCAGGCCACCAAGATCCTGACCCATTCCAAGATCCCGGTGCTGGTGTATCGCTAAGCCCATGGCGGCTGCGCCTGCCACCAAAAGCTGCCGTCCCGGTGCCCTTAGGGCATTGCCGGGTCGGCATCGCTGGTCTAGAACAACCTCAGGGAATTGCCGGTCTGCCGGACCGGATCACTATATCTGAGGGAGTTCGGGTATGGCAGACGCAGCCGTTCATGGCCACGACGACCATCACGACACGCGCGGGTTCTTTACCCGCTGGTTCATGTCCACCAATCACAAGGACATCGGTATCCTTTACCTGTTCACCGCAGGGCTGGTGGGGCTGATCTCGGTCAGCTTCACCGTCTACATGCGGATGGAACTGCAAAATCCGGGCGTGCAGTACATGTGCCTGGAGGGCGCGCGCTTCATCGCAGACGCGGCCGCCGAATGTACCCCGAACGGGCATCTGTGGAACGTGATGATCACCTATCACGGCGTCCTGATGATGTTCTTCGTGGTGATTCCCGCGCTGTTCGGGGGCTTCGGCAACTATTTCATGCCGCTGCACATCGGCGCCCCGGACATGAGCTTTCCGCGCCTGAACAACCTGTCCTACTGGATGTACGTGGCGGGCGTGGCGCTTGGCGTGGCGTCGCTGCTGGCGCCGGGCGGGTCGGACCAGATGGGGTCGGGCGTGGGTTGGGTGCTGTACCCGCCGTTGTCCACGACCGAGGCCGGGTATTCCATGGATCTGGCGATCTTCGCCGTCCACGTCTCGGGCGCGTCCTCGATCCTGGGGTCGATCAACATCATCACCACCTTCCTGAACATGCGCGCGCCGGGCATGACGCTGTTCAAGGTGCCGCTGTTCGCCTGGTCGGTCTTCATCACCGCCTGGCTGATCCTGCTGGCCCTGCCGGTTCTGGCTGGCGCCATCACCATGCTGCTGATGGACCGCAACTTCGGGACGAACTTCTTCAACCCGGCCGGCGGCGGCGACCCGGTGCTGTACCAGCACATCCTGTGGTTCTTCGGCCACCCGGAAGTGTACATCATCATCCTGCCGGGCTTCGGCATCATCAGCCACGTGATCTCGACCTTCGCGAAAAAGCCGATCTTCGGCTATCTGCCGATGGTGCTGGCCATGGCCGCGATCGGCGTGCTGGGCTTCGTGGTCTGGGCGCACCACATGTACACGGTGGGCATGTCGCTGACCCAGCAGTCCTATTTCATGCTGGCCACCATGACCATCGCCGTGCCCACGGGCATCAAGGTCTTCTCGTGGATCGCGACGATGTGGGGCGGCTCGGTCGAGTTCAAGACGCCGATGCTCTGGGCCTTCGGCTTTTTGTTCCTGTTCACCGTGGGCGGCGTGACCGGCGTTGTCCTCAGCCAGGCGCCGCTGGACCGCGTGTATCACGACACCTACTATGTCGTGGCGCATTTCCACTACGTGATGTCGCTGGGCGCGGTCTTCGCGATCTTCGCGGGCGTTTATTACTGGATCGGCAAGATGTCGGGCCGCCAGTATCCGGAATGGGCGGGCAAGCTGCACTTCTGGATGATGTTCATCGGCGCGAACCTGACCTTCTTCCCGCAGCACTTCCTGGGCCGCCAGGGGATGCCGCGCCGTTACATCGACTATCCGGTGGAATTTTCCTACTGGAACTACATCAGTTCGCTGGGCGCCTATCTGTCCTTCGCGTCGTTCCTGTTCTTCATCGGCGTCGTGTTCTACACCCTGTTCGCAGGCAAGCGCGTGACGGAAAACAACTACTGGAACGTCCACGCGGACACGCTGGAATGGACCCTGCCCTCGCCCCCGCCGGAGCATACCTTCGAGCAGCTTCCCAAGCGCGAGGATTGGGACCACGCCCACGGCCACTGATGCCCTATGAATGGACCCAAACGGCCCCGGATCACACCGGGGCCTTATCATATCGGCTGCGGCTCTGGCCCTATCAGTCGCTGCCCCGCCGCGGCTTTGTCTGGTTCATCGGGGTGACGGCGGGCTTCATGGCGCTGCCGGTCGTGGCGATGCTGGGCACGGCGGTGCTGTGGGGACTGTTGCCCTTCGTGCTGCTGGTGATCGGCGGGGTCTGGTATGCGATCCAGCGCAGCTATGCCCAGGGCGAGAGGGCCGAGGAACTGGTGATGGACCGCAAGACCGCCCGGGTATCGCGCCGCGATCCGGGCGGGCGGCTGCGCGAATGGACCACGAACAGTTACTGGTTGCGGGCGACCTTGCGGCGCGGGCCGGTCGAATCCTATCTGACGCTTACCGACGGGCAACGAGAGATCGAGCTGGGCGCCTTCCTGACGCCCGAGGAACGCCGCAGCCTGCACGACGACCTGCAACGGCGGCTGGCCAGCCTGCGCTGACCGGACCGCCAAGCCCCTTCAGTTCAGCAGCCGCGCCTTGACCATCGGCCCCACGGCGCCGAAATCCATCTGCCCCGCGTGCCGGTCGCGCAGTTCCGCCATGACCCGCCCCATGTCGCGGATGCCGGTCGCGCCAAGGGCGGCAATGGCCGCGTCGATGGCCGCCGTGGTTTCGCCCTCCGTCAGCTGCCGGGGCAGGAATTCCTGGATCACGCCGATCTCGGCTTCTTCCTTCTGGGCCAGCTCCAGCCGGCCGCCTTCCTCATAGGCCTTGGCCGATTCCTGGCGCTGCTTGACCATCTTCGACAGGATCGCGATCAGGTCGGCGTCGCCCAGCGTCCCGTCCCCGTCGCCCACCCGCGCCGCGATTTCCCGGTCCTTGATGGCGGCAGAGATCAGGCGCAGCGTGGACAGGCGCGCGCTGTCCTTGGCCTTCATGGCCTCCTTGGTGGCGGCTTGCAGCGTGGCGCGAAGGTCCATGGTCGTCTCCCGGTCGCGAAAGCCTGCGGTCTAGGCCAGTCCCCCCGGCAAATCAAGATGGGGCGATGTCCTTGACCTTGCCCGCCCTGCCCCTTATTCACCGGCAGATTTCAGACAAGGGGTGCCTGCCATGGCCATGAAACCGACCGCCTGCCTTGCGCTTGCCGACGGGACCGTCTTCTACGGCCAGGGCTTCGGCGCCGCCGGAGAGGTCGTGGCCGAGCTGGTCTTCAACACCGCCATGACCGGCTATCAGGAAATCATGACCGATCCCTCCTATGCCAGCCAGATCGTCACCTTCACATTCCCCCATATCGGCAACACCGGCATCACGCCGGAAGACGACGAGGCCCCCGATCCCGTCGCCAGCGGCATCGTCGTCCGCTGGGATCCGACCGATCCGTCGAACTGGCGCGCGGCGGGCGACCTGCCCGGCTGGATGGCCCGGCGCGGCCGCATCGGCATGGGCGGCGTCGATACCCGCCGCCTGACCCGAGCGATCCGCCAGCAGGGTGCGCCCCATGTGGTGCTGGCCCACGACCCCGAGGGCAATTTCGACATCGCCGCCATGGTCGCCCGGGCGCGCGCCTGGACCGGCCTGGTTGGTCTGGATCTGGCCCGCGACGTGACCTGCCGCCAAAGCTATCGCTGGGACCAGGGCGCATGGGAGTGGGGCAAGGGTTTCGGCACCTCGCCTGAACAGAAGCCCTTCAAGGTGGTCGCGCTGGATTACGGCGCGAAACGCAACATCCTGCGGTCCCTGGTGGCCTACGGCGCTGACGTGACCGTGCTGCCCGCCACGGCGACGGCCGAGGAGGTCATGGCCCATGAGCCAGAGGGCGTGTTCCTGTCGAACGGCCCCGGCGATCCGGCGGCGACCGGCGCCTATGCCGTGCCGATGATCCAGGGGCTTCTGGACCGCGACATGCCGATCTTCGGCATCTGCCTGGGCCACCAGATGCTGGCGCTGGCGCTTGGCGCGAAGACGGTGAAGATGGGCCACGGCCATCACGGCGCGAACCATCCCGTGCGCGACACGGAAACCGGCAAGGTCGAGATCACGTCCATGAACCACGGCTTCGCGGTGGACAGCCAGACCCTGCCCGCCGGCGTGATCGAGACCCATGTCAGCCTGTTCGACGGCAGCAATTGCGGCATCCGGGTGCAGGACAAGCCGGTCTTTTCCGTGCAATACCACCCCGAGGCCGCACCGGGACCGCAGGACAGCCTGTATCTGTTCCAGCGGTTCACGGACGCGATGCGCGCGCGCCGGGGGGCTTAACCCCTTCTTAACGGCTTTCGTGCCACCCATGGGCGATCCAAAAGGGAATCGCCCATGGCCAGTCCGCACACTTCAGCCGTTCTGCCCGCTGACGCAGCCGCGCCGACCATGGCGCCCCGCAACCAGGCCCCCCTGGGACAACTGCTGCTGGAAGATGGCGCCGTCGATCCCGGCAACCTGCTGAAGGCCAGCGTGATGCGCGGGCGGCAGGACAGCCGCCTGGGCCAGATCCTGCTGTCCCAAGGCTGGGTCACGCCCGAGGCGCTGTTGCGGGCGCTGACCCGTCAATGGCGCACCACGGCGCTGGACCCCGTGAAAACGCCGGGCGATCCGCGCCTGATCGACGCCCTAGGGGCCGAGTTCTGCCTGGCCAACGCCATCCTGCCCTGGCGGCGCATCGGCGGCGTCACCTGGATCGCCACCGCCCGCCCCGAGGCTTTCGCCGCCCTGATCCCCTCGTTCCCCGCCAGCTTCGGCCAGGTGCGGATGCTTCTGTGCAGCGAGGATCAGGTCCAGGCCGCCGTCCTCGCCGTCCGCCGCATCGCCATGATCCGCCAGGCCGAGATGCGCGTTCCCGCCGCCGAGAGCTGCCGGTCCCGCAACGAGGGGCGCACCGGCCGCATCGCCCTGGGCGCGATGGCGGTTCTTGCACTTGGCCTGTGGCTGGCGCCCGTGGTGATCCTGTCGGTTCTGACGCTGTGGGCGACCGCCTCGTTGCTGGCGCAGAG
This sequence comes from Paracoccus lichenicola, assembly GCF_009708075.1. Taxonomy (GTDB): domain Bacteria; phylum Pseudomonadota; class Alphaproteobacteria; order Rhodobacterales; family Rhodobacteraceae; genus Paracoccus; species Paracoccus lichenicola. Next base: position 582,656 of record NZ_WMBT01000001.1, read on the forward strand.
CGGGCTGAAGCTGCTGGCCTTCCTGTCCAGCCGCCGGATCCTGGCCGAGCAAGGCGAATGGGCCGAGGATCTGGCCCGTGGCAGGGCCAAGCAGCCGGAAATGACGGGACCGCTGCCGGTGATCTCGGTCATGGTGCCGCTGTTCCGCGAAAGCGATGTCGCGGGCAAGCTGGTGGGCCGCCTGTCGCGGCTGGATTACCCGCGCGAACTGACCGACATCCTTCTGGTGATCGAGGCCAGCGACCAGGTCACCCAGAAGGCCTTGCAGGGCGCGCGCCTGCCCGGCTGGATCCGCGTGGTCGAGGTTCCGAACGGCCCGGTCCAGACGAAACCCCGCGCGCTCAACTATGCGCTGAACTTCTGCCGGGGGGCGATCATCGGGGTTTGGGACGCCGAGGACCGGCCCGATCCCGACCAGTTGCACACCGTCGCCCGCCGTTTCCATTTCGCGCCCGCCGACGTGGCCTGCCTGCAAGGCGCGCTGGATTTCTATAATCCGCGCACCAACTGGCTGGCGCGCTGCTTCACCATCGAATACGCGGCCTGGTTCCGGGTGATCCTGCCCGGCGTCGCCCGGCTTGGCCTGGTCGTGCCCTTGGGCGGCACCACGCTGTTCTTCCGCCGCGACGCGCTGGAACAGGTCGGTGCCTGGGACGCCTGGAACGTGACCGAGGACGCCGACCTGGGCGTGCGCCTGGCCCGGCGCGGCTGGCGGACCGAGATCATCGACACCACCACCGACGAGGAGGCGAACTGCCGCGCCCTGCCCTGGATCAAGCAGCGGTCCCGCTGGCTCAAGGGCTATGCGATGACCTGGGGCGTCCACATGCGCGACCCGCGCGCCCTGTGGCGCGAACTGGGGCCGCGCCGCTTCATCGGCTTCCAGATCCAGTTCCTGGGCAGCCTGTCGCAATACCTGCTGGCCCCGATCCTGTGGAGCTTCTGGCTGCTGAGCCTGGGCCTGCCGCACCCGCTGCGCGAGCCGCTGGCCGGGGTCTGGGGCGGTTACGCGATCCCCGCGCTGTTCGGCACCTTCATCGCGTCCGAACTGCTGTCCATCGGCGTCGGCATGTGGGCCGTGCGGGCCGACAAGCACCGCCACCTGATGTATTGGGTGCCCAGCCTGCACCTGTATTTCCCCCTGGGTTGCCTTGCCGGGTGGAAGGCCATCTACGAGGTGGTCGTGAAACCCTTCTATTGGGACAAGACGGCCCATGGCATCTATGACGCTGCCGATGCCGCGGCTCCGGGGCATGATGGCACGGTCGCGGTGCCGCTGCTGGGTCCCATCGGCGAACGCAGGCCGGATGCGGCGCCCGCTGGCGACATCGTGATCGCCGGCGAGGCCGCGACGGCGGCGGTCCCTGCCGTCCGCAAGATTGCCTAGGCGGTGTCCGCCCCGACCGGCAGGGCCGCGTCGATCAGCGCGGCGGCCTCGGTGCAGAAGTCGCGCAGGCGGTCGGCCAGGTCCGCGATCGACTTCGCGCCGCTTTCGCGCAGCAGGAATTCCTGCCCGCCCAGGCCGATCTCGTCCATGTCCAGGGGCTTGGCCGTCAGAAGCCTCCCCGAGGCATGAAGCCGCCACAGGAACCGCCAGATCGAGGCCAGCCGGTCGGCGTCACCGGCGGCGATCAGCCCGGCCCGCCGTCCGGCGCGCAGTTGCGCCAGCGTCCCGCGCGCCGGGTCGCCCGCCCGCAGCGCCAGCGATTGCGCCAGCAGGTCGATGTCCTGCAACCGGCCGGGGCCGACCTTCGCCTCCCACGCGCCGTCCATGGGCTTGGCCGCGAAGATCCGCTCGCGCATGTCGGCCAGGTCGGGCATCACCCGCGGATCAGAGCCGCGCCCGCGCAGCACGGCCAGGCGCAGCGTTTCGATGTCATGCGCCAGAGCCTCGGCCCCCCCGCCCGCCTGGGCCACCACGCGCGCGCGGGTCAGGGCCAGATGCTCCCACGTCCAGGCCTCGGTCATCTGGTAGCTTTCAAAGCTCTGAATCGCGGTCGCCACCGGTCCCTGCCGCCCCGAGGGACGCAGCCGCATGTCCACCTCGTAAAGCCGCCCCTCGGCCGTGGGGGCGGATGCGGCGGTGATCATCGCCTGCGTCAGCCGCGCGTAATAAGGCCGCGCGGCCAGCGGACGCAGCCCGTCCGAGCCGTCGATCCCGTCCGCGTCATAGATCACGATCAGGTCCAGGTCGGATCCGGCGTTCAGCGTGCGCGCGCCCAGCGAACCCATGCCCAGCACCACCGCCCCCCGTCCCGGCGGCGGGCCATGCCTGCGCGCGAATTCGGCGGCGGTGACGGGAAACAGCGCGGCGATGCAGGCGTCGGCGATGTCGGCATACTGGCCCGCGGCCTCGTCCGCGTCGATCAGCCCGCGCAGGTGATGGACGCCCACGCGGAAATGCCATTCATGCGCCCAGCGGCGGGCGGCGTCCAGCGCGGCCTCGTACCCGCCGCCCGGTCCGGCCAGTGCCCCTTGCAGCAATCGGTCGGCATCCGTGCGCAGCCCCTGCACGCCGGGCCAGGGCGAGAAGAAGCTGCCCCCCAGAACCCCGTCCAGCACCGCCGGATGATGCGTCAGATAGGCGGCAAGACCCGGCGCGCTGCCGCAGATATCGACCAGCAGGTCGATCAGTTGCGGATTGGCCTCGAACAGGGAAAAGATCTGCACGCCGGCGGGCAGGCCCGACAGGAAGCCGTCAAAGCGGCTCAGCGCCTCGGTCGGGTGGCCAGTGCGGGCCATGCGCGACAGCAGTTCCGGCTCGACCCGCTTGAAGATCTGCTGGGCGCGGGTGGATCGCAGGGCCGGATAGCCGTTCCAGCGGTCGATGATCGCCTGCGATTGTGGCGATATGCGCGGAGGCGCGGCGGCCCCGCCGGGCGCGAAGAAGCTTTCGGTCAACTCGTGGACATGCTCCAGCCGCGTCCGCAGGCGGGCGGACCAGGCGGTCGCATCCCCCTCGCCCATCATCGCGGCGATCAGCGCCAGCCCGGCCGCCTCCCTGGGCAGGGTGTGGGTCTGGGCGTCGTTCACCATCTGGATGCGGTGTTCGATGTCGCGGTGTTCGCGGTAATGGCCGATCAGCGCGCGGGCCACGTCCGGGGGGATCCAGCCCTTGTCGGCCAGCGCGGCAAGCCCGCCCACCGTGTCGCGCTGGCGCAGGCCGGGGTCGCGCCCGCCCGCGATCAGCTGGCGGGTCTGGGTGAAGAACTCGATCTCGCGGATGCCGCCCCGGCCAAGCTTCATGTTGTGGCCCGGAACCTCCAGCCGCCCGCCCAGGCCCTTGTGGTCGCGGATGCGCAGGCGCATGTCGTGGGCGTCCTGGATCGCGGCGAAATCCAGGTGCTTGCGCCAGACGAAGGGCCGCAGTTCGGCCAGGAAGCGTTCGCCCGCCGCGATGTCGCCTGCCGCCGCGCGGGCCTTGATGAAGGCCGCGCGTTCCCAGGTCCGTCCCTCGGCCTCGTAGTAAGCCAGCGCCGCCGCGGTCGAGATGCAGACCGGCGTGACCGCCGCATCGGGGCGCAGGCGCAGGTCGGTGCGGAAGACATAGCCATGCGCCGTCACCTCGGACAGCATCGCGGCCATCTTGCGGGTCGCCCGGATCAGCACGGCCCGCGCATCCTGCTGGTCGGATCCTGCATAGGCAGTTTCATCGAACAGCACGATCAGGTCGATGTCGGAACTGTAGTTCAACTCGCGCGCGCCGCCCTTGCCCATGGCCAGCGCGACGATCCCGCCCGCATCGGCCTCCGTTTCAGGCAGCTTGCCCCGGCGGCGTTCCTGCGCGACATGGACCCGCAGGGCCAGATCGACGGCCCGGTCGGCAAGGTCGGACAGCGCGCCCGTCACCCGCTCCAGCGGCCAGACGCCGCCCAGGTCGGCCAAGGCGGTGAAAAGGGCGACCCGGCGCTTGGCCCGGCGCAGGGCAATGGCCAGATCGTCCGGCCCGAGGTCCTGGAACCCCGCCGTTTCGCGGGCGACCACGTCGTCATGGTCAAGCGCGCCGGGCAGCCAGTCCGCCTCTTTTTCCAGCAGCCCTGCCAGATAGGGGCTGCACCCCGCCGTCCCGCCGATCAGGGCGGACAGCGCGGGATCCAGGGCCGGGAACAGCGACAGGACATGCCGCGCCCGGTCGGGATCGGCGGCAAGGGGATGGCGGGTGATGCGGGCGGCGAAATCCATGCGCGGCAGGTTAGACAAAGGCCCGGTCCCGTCAACGTGCGGCATCGCCGCGGCGGTTCAAGCTTTAACGCTTTCCCTGCTTGGCGTGCCGGACAATCGTTGCTAGGCTTTCGCGAAAATCCCCAGTTGGGCAGACGGATCCTTTTCGGCGCATGATCAGTTCTGGAACGACACCCCGCCACAAGGGCCGCCCCTGATGCGCCATACGCTTCCCCATGCGCCGCAATTCTATGTCACGGCCCCGCAGCCCTGCCCTTACCTGCATGGGCGGGCGGAACGCAAGCTGTTCACGGCGCTGCATGGCGACAATGCGGCCGAGTTGAACAACGCGCTGTCCCGCCAGGGCTTCCGGCGGTCGCAGAACGTGCTCTATCGTCCCAGCTGCGAAAGCTGCGTGGCCTGCATGTCGGCGCGGATCCGGGTGGCCGACTTCCAGCCCTCGCGCACGCAGCGCCGGTTGATGCGGCGCAACGCGGGCCTCAAGCGCCTGGCCACCAGTGCCTGGGCGACCGAGGAGCAGTTCGAGCTGTTCCGCCGTTACCTGGACAGCCGCCACGCCGACGGCGGGATGGCCGACATGGACATCTTCGAATTCGCCGCGATGATCGAGGAAACGCCGGTCAAGACCCGCGTGATCGAATACCGCTGCAGCGGGGACCGGCCCGAACGCCTGGCGCCCGGCGACGATTTCCTGGCCGCCGTCTGCCTGACCGACGTGCTGGATGACGGGTTGAGCCTGGTCTACAGCTTCTACCACCCCGTCCTGCAACCGGCGAGCCTGGGGACATACCTGATCCTGGATCACATCGAGATCGCGCGGGCCGCCAAGCTGCCCTATATCTATCTGGGCTATTGGGTGCCGGGCAGCCGCAAGATGGACTACAAGGCGCGCTTTTCGGCGCTGGAGATCTACAAGGGCGGGGTCTGGCAGCCGATCGGCGATCCGCAGGACCATTCCAACGAGGCGCATCCCCTGTCGGTCGATCCCATCGTCGAACAGGTGGCCCGGATCGCCTTGCCGCAATTCGATCGCTGATCCGCGAAAGAAAATTACAAATTTCGCGTGAACTGCGTCATTTTATCCGCGCCACCCCATTGACCCTGCCGGACCACATCCATAGTTTGCGCCGACGCGCTGGCGGGATTCCCCGGCGACGGCTTGGCTGTGATGGAGAAAAGCGATGTCCCGAATGATGACGGGTGCAAGAATGGTTGTCGAAGCCCTGCGCGATCAGGGCGTCGATACGGTATTCGGCTATCCGGGCGGGGCGGTGCTACCCATCTATGACGAGCTGTTCCAGCAAAACGACATCACCCATGTCCTGGTCCGCCACGAACAGGGCGCGGTGCACATGGCCGAAGGCTATGCCCGGTCCACGGGCAAGCCGGGGGTCGTGCTGGTCACGTCGGGTCCGGGGGCGACGAACGCGGTCACCGGGCTGACGGACGCGCTGCTCGATTCGATTCCGCTGGTCGTGCTGTCGGGCCAGGTTCCGACCTTCATGATCGGCACCGACGGTTTCCAGGAGGCCGATACCGTCGGCATCACCCGCCCCTGCACCAAGCACAACTGGCTGGTCAAGGACACCGACAAGCTGGCCGGGACGATCCACAAGGCCTTCCAGGTCGCGACCTCGGGGCGTCCGGGACCGGTGCTGGTCGATATTCCGAAGGACGTGCAGTTCGCGACCGGCACCTATGTCGGCCCCAAGCAGATCGAGCCTGCGCGGTATCAGCCGGTCCGCAAGGGGGACATCACCGCCATCACCCGCCTGGTCGAGCTGATCGAGGCGGCGGAGCGGCCGATCCTGTATACCGGCGGCGGCGTCATCAACTCGGGTCCCGGCGCGAGCCAGCTTTTGCGCGAACTGGCGGATGCGACGGGCTTTCCCGTCACCTCGACCCTGATGGGGCTTGGCGCCTATCCGGCATCCGGCAAGAACTGGCTGGGAATGCTGGGGATGCACGGGCTGTACGAGGCAAACCTCGCGATGCATGGCTGCGACCTGATGATCAACGTCGGCGCGCGCTTTGACGACCGGATCACCGGACGGATCGCGGATTTCAGCCCGCAGTCGATCAAGGCCCATATCGACATCGACCCGTCCAGCATCAACAAGGTCGTGCATGTGGACATTCCCATCGTCGGCGATGTCGGTCACGTGCTGGAGGATCTGCTGAAGGTCTGGAAGTCGCGCGGCCGCAAGGTCAACAGCGCCGCGCTGAACCAGTGGTGGCAACAGATCGAAGGCTGGAAGGCCAAGAACTGCCTGGGCTATCGGAACAGCGACACGATCATCAAGCCGCAATACGCCCTGGAACGGCTGGAGGCGCTGACCAAGGGCCGTGACCGATACATCACGACCGAGGTGGGCCAGCACCAGATGTGGGCCGCGCAATACCTGCATTTCGACGCGCCGAATCGCTGGATGACCTCGGGCGGGTTGGGGACGATGGGTTACGGTCTGCCGGCCAGCATCGGCGTGCAGATGGCCCACCCGGACGCCCTGGTCATCAACGTCGCGGGCGATGCAAGCTGGCTGATGAACATGCAGGAAATGGGCACCGCGGTTCAGTTCCGCCTGCCGGTCAAGCAGTTCATCATGAACAACGAACGCCTTGGCATGGTGCGCCAGTGGCAGCAATTGCTGCATGGCGAACGCTACAGCCAGAGCTGGTCGGACAGCCTGCCCGATTTCGTCAAGCTGGCCGAGGCCTTCGGCTGCAAGGGCGCGCTGGTCAAGGATCCCAAGGATCTGGACGGTGCGATCCAGCAGATGCTGGATTACGACGGTCCCTTCATCCTGGATGTCCTGGTCGAGAAGCACGAGAACTGCTTCCCGATGATCCCGTCCGGCAAGCCGCATAACGAGATGCTGCTGGGCGAGGCCGCGACCTTCGGCGTGATCGAATCGGAAGGCGCGGTGCTGGTCTGAGCCGTTGGGCGGGGGGCCAGCCCCCCGCACCCCCCGGGATATTTATGCCAATGCAAAGGCAAGACAATGAACGCTTTGAACATCCAGAAGGGCGCGTCCAGCCATTCGGCCTATGACCTGCGCGACCCGAATTCGCAGGTCGAGGAAAGCCACACCCTGGCCGTGCTGGTCGAGAACGAACCGGGCGTGCTGGCCCGCGTGATCGGGCTGTTTTCAGGCCGCGGCTACAACATCGACAGCCTGACCGTGGCCGAGGTCGATCACACTGGCCACCGCTCGCGCATCACGCTGGTCACGCGCGGCACGCCCGCGGTGATCGCGCAGGTCAAGGCGCAGCTGGGGCGGATCGTGCCGGTGCACGAGGTCCACGACCTGACGGTCGAGGGTCCGGCGGTCGAACGCGAACTGGGCCTGTTCAAGGTGCGCGGCCAAGGCGAAAAGCGGGTCGAGGCGCTGCGGATCGCCGAAATCTTTCGCGCCAACGTGGTCGATTCGACGCTGGAAAGCTTTGTCTTCGAACTGGTCGGCACGCCCACCAAGCTGGACGCCTTTGCCGACCTGATGCGCCCCCTGGGGCTGGCCGATCTGGCCCGCACCGGCGTCGCCGCCCTGTCGCGCGGGATCTGACCGCGTCAGCTTGCGGCGGCCGCCCTCAGCCCCGGCGGCGCTGCAAGCTGGTCCTTCGCCTCGGGCTGGACGTTCGAGCAGACGATGCGCAGGTGCGATTCGGCCGCGGGCACAATGGCGCGCAGCATTCCGGGAAGGTCGGCGTATTCCTGTTCCGAAAGCAGGCTGACGCGGCGGGCATTGCGCAGCGCGCCGATGATCTCGCTTTCCAGTTCGACCAGATCCCCTGGCTGGGGCCAGCATGACGGGCTGGCCAGATTCTCGCGACCCTGCAGATAGGCCAGGGCTGCGTGATCCTCGCACCAGATCACCGCCTTTTCCTTGTCCACGCTACTCCACACAACGACGCCGATCATTCCGCAACTCCAAACGGACGCCCTCCGGCATCGCGCTACCACGTCAAGTCACATGCATTTTATGTGCAAGGTAATGACGACAAAAGCAGATTTCCGCCAATAGGTCAGCCTTTTTTATCTTCCGGACGCAAATTGTTAGCGTCCCCATTGGTAGCAGGCACGACCAAGTCCAACGCGTTGTTTATGACCCAGGTTTTTGATCGAAAATGAATTCCGTCGGGGATGGCCTTGCCCGGATGCCGATTTTCCGGCAGAAAACGTGGCATATTTGCCGCAGGCCACGCCCCTGCCTGTCCTATCGGACCCGCCCGCTGACCACGTCATCGACAGCCCGCCTGACCTGGGCAAGCCGCGCGGCACGCGACGGATGGGTGCCCAGGACATGATCGCCGGGATCGGGGATTCGCTCGAAGAATCGCGATCCGTTGATCGGATCGAAGCCCGCGTTCAGCGTCATGATCGCGCCCAGATAGTCGGCCTGAAGCTCCCAGTCACGGGAATAATAGCGCGACCCGACCGAGGCGCCGATGCGCTGCGCGGTCTCGATCGCGTCGGGGTTGTTGCCGTAAACGGATGCGATGCTGCCCAGGATCACCGCCCCTGCCGCCGCCGCGCCCGCCTTGCGGTCCAGGTGGTTCAGGACATGGTGGCTGGCCTCGTGGCCCACGACAAAGGCGATCTCGTCGCCGTTGCGGGTCTGGGCGATCAGCGACAGGGTAAAGCCGATGATCGGGCGGCCGGTGGCGTCGATGGTCTGGAAGGCATTGGCCTCTTGCCCCGGGCGGTCGTCCACGACGAACTGGAAGTCGCAGTTGATGGGCTGCGTGCGCCGTTGCAGGCATTCGCGTTCGACCGCAGGCTCCATCCGGCGCATCACGGCCACGAACATGCGGGCGGTCGATTGCGGGCTGCCGTCATTGGTCAGGACGGGCGCGGGGATGGGATAGGGACCGGTCGGCACCGTCGCCTGGTCCATCGGCAGGGGCGCGCAGGCCGCCACGCCCAGAAGCCCCGCACCCAGGATCGCCGCGACTTGCCTCATCACCCTGTCCCTTGCCCTTCGCCGCATTTCGCCGTGATGCGGTCTTACCCTTTGATCGCGGCGATCTTATCGTGTCGCCAGAAGCCGCGCAAACCCTGCCCGCCTGCCGAAGCACGCTCATCACGCGAATGTCGGCCCGAACCGAGGAGCTTTGGATGTTCACCATCGAGCATGATTTCGACGCCACCGTCATCACCCTGATCGACGAGGTCGAACCCGACACCGGTCCCTTGAACGAGGACGTGGTGATCCTGTCCTTCGACGACCGCGTGGTGGTGGAGCAGGTGGGTCCCGACGACGAGGTGGTGCGCGTCACCCTGTCGATGCACCAGCTGGCCGAGCTGCGGCTGGCGCTGAACCTGCCCGAGGGCAATTACCGGATCGAGCGCGGCTAGGTTGCGCCGCCTGCCGCTTTCGGAAAGAACGGGCGCGAAGGAGACTGCCATGACCTATCGCAACGAGGCCGCGCTGGATTTCCTGGCGACCCGCCGGTCCCATCCGCCCAAGATGCTGCGCGAACCCGCCCCCGACCGGGCCGAGATCCTGCGCCTGCTGACGCTAGCCGCGCGCACGCCCGACCACGGCAAGCTGGAACCCTGGCGCTTCGTCGTGCTGGAACGCGCGGCACTGGACCGGATGGCACCGATCCTGCGCGACCGGGTGCTGGCATCGGGTCAGGATGGGGCGGCGGCGGACAAGGCGGCCTCGGCCTTTGCCTCGCCGGTGATCGTGGCGGTGGTCTCGGCCCCGGTTGCCAGCGACAAGGTGCCCCAGTGGGAACAGTTCCTGTCGGCGGGCGCGGTCTGCCTGGGGCTGGTCAACGCGGCGCTGGCCGCAGGCTGGGGGGCGGCCTGGCTGACCGGACCTGCGGTGCTGGATCAGGCCTTCGGACGCGAGCACCTGGGCCTGTCGGACAACGAGCGCATCGTGGGCCTGGTCCACCTGGGCAGCCGGGGGGAAACCCCGCCCGAACGCCCGCGCCCCGATGTCGCGGCCAAGACGACCTGGCTGGAATGATGGTGTTCCGCGCCCTGGTCCTGGCTTGGCTGGACCTGCTGCGCCCGCGCATCCTGCGGCTGGCGCTGATCGGGGTCGGGCTGACGATCCTGTTGTTCGTGGCCCTGCAATCGGCGGTCTTCTGGGCCGTCCGCAGCTTCGTTCCGGGGGGCTGGTCGCTGCCCTGGATCGGCACGCTGGATGTCGGATCGGCCCTGTCCTGGGGGTCGCTGGCGCTGTTCCCGCTGATGGGGTTCTTTCTGATGGCTCCGGTCGCGGCGGGCTTTGCCGGGCTGTTCGCCGAACAGGTGGCCGACGCGGTCGAGGAGATCCATTATCCCGCCCGGCGCGGCAGCGGGCTGGATTTCCTGGACGGGCTGCTGGAATCGGTTGCCGTTGTTCTGGCCGTGCTGGCGGTGGCCGTGCTGTCGCTGGTCCTGACGCCCTTCCTGGGTCCGCTGGCGCCGGTGCTGCTGTTCGGCGCGAACGGCTGGCTGCTGGGGCGAGAGTTCTTCCAGATGGCCGCACGCCGTCACATGGACGAACCGCAGGCCACCGCCCTGCGCAAGGCCAACGGGGCGCGGGTCATGCTGGCGGGCGTGCTGGTCGCGGTGGCGCTGGTCATTCCGGTGGTGAACATCGCAGTGCCGCTGCTGGCGGCAGCGGCCTTCACGCATCTGTTCCATCTGGTCAGCGGAACATCCGGTCCAGGTTCGCGATATCCGCGCGGGTGACGAAGCCGCCCAGGATGACGGTGGCGATGGCTGCCCAGATCACGGCGGTGATGGCCGTGGTCCAGATCAGCTTGGCGCGCAGCCGCAGGTCGGCGGGCGCGCCTGCGGGGGTGCCCGGCACGATTTCCCCCGCGTCCTGCTGGCTTTGCTGGCCGATCAGGATCACGATGAACAGCGTCAGGAACCACAGGACGGCGAACAGGACGATGCCTCCGGTCAGGTTCATCAGACCTGCTCCAGTTCGATCAGGCAGCCGTTGAAATCCTTGGGATGCAGGAACAGCACCGGCTTGCCATGCGCGCCGATCTTGGGTTCCCCGTTGCCCAGCACGCGCGCGCCCTCGGCCTTCAGCCGGTCGCGGGCGGCCAGGATGTCCTCCACCTCGAAGCACATGTGATGGATCCCGCCCGAAGGGTTCTTGTCCAGAAAGCCCCGGATCGGGCTGTCCTCGCCCAGGGGATGAAGCAGTTCGATCTTGGTGTTGGGCAGTTCGATGAAGACCACCGTGACCCCGTGGTCGGGTTCGTCCTGCGGCGCGCCCACCCGGGCGCCCAGGGTGTCCGCATATTGGGCCTGCGCCGCGCCCAGGTCGGGAACCGCGATGGCGACGTGATTGAGGCGTCCGATCATCATTTCCTCCGTTTTCCCCGCTTCTAGGGCCTTCAGGCTGGCGGTGAAAGGAAAACCCGGCGGCATTAACCGCTTCTTAGCGAATCAGCCGCTAACTGGAACGGCGACATTGGTAGGGACACTGACATGCAGAACGACATCGCGTCCGACGTGGTCGAGGCTTTGCCCCTGTGGCGGGCCGCATCGCCGAACCGCCCGCTGGCCGGGCTGACCGTCCTGGTGGTCGAGGATTCCCGCTTCGCCAGCGAGGCCGTGCGGCTGCTCTGCCTGCGCTCGGGCGCGCGGATCCGGCGGGCCGATTGCCTGCGGTCGGCCGCGCGGCACCTGCAGACCTATCGCCCGGCGGTGGTGATCGTGGACCTGGGCCTGCCCGACGGCGACGGCGCGGGGCTGATCCGGCAGATCGCCGCGACGGAACCGCGCGTGCCGGTGCTGCTGGGCATCTCGGGCGATCCCGGGCTTGGGCATCTGGCGATGGCTGCGGGGGCGGATGGCTTTCTGGCCAAGCCCATCGAAAGCCTGGCGGTCTTCCAGCAGACAATCCTTTCGGCCCTGCCGGTCGAGGCGCGGGGCCACGGCTTGCGCATCCTGCCGGATGAGGTGATCCAGCCCGACCCCTCGGGCCTGCGCGACGACCTGGCCCATGTAGCCGAGATCCTGGCCAGCGCGCAGGACACCACGGCGGTGGATTACATCGCGCATTTCCTGGCGGGCATCGCCCGGTCGGCCCATGACCCGGTGCTGGAAGCCGCCGCCACCGCGCTGCAACGCGACCGCGAGGCAGGCCACGCCCTGGCCAGCGACCTGGCGCGGATCAGCGGGCTGGTGCAGGAACGTCTGGCCAGGGTCGCAAGCCTTTAGGCCGCACCATCGCGCCCCGGCAGCGCCCTGCCCGTCAGATCCGACAGGCTTTGCCGTTGCCGGCCCTCGGCGTCGAAATTCGCGTCGTCCAGCCAGGCCGCATGGGCCGGCGCCAAGGCCCGCCAGTCGGCATCGGTGATCGAGAACCAGGCCGAATCGCGGTTTGCGCCCTTGACGATCATGTGGTTGCGGAACGTGCCTTCGTAGGTGAAGCCCAGCCGGAGGGCCGCCCGGCGCGAGGGTTCGTTCAGCGCGTTGCATTTCCATTCGACCCGGCGATAGCCGTGATCCATGGCCCAGGCGATCATTGCCATCAGGGCCGCGCTGGCGGTCCGTCCGCGCTGCAAGGACGGCGTCAGCAGAATATGCCCGATCTCGATCACGCCATTGGCCGTGTCGATGCGCAGGAACGCGGCATGGCCCGCCGCCCGCCCGGTCCGGGGATCGAGGATCGCCAGGAAAAAGGGGTCCGTCGAGGCCTCGGCCCGCGTCATCCAGGCCTGGTGGTCGCTTCGGGACGGGAAGGGACCATAGGGCAGCCATGTCCACAGCGCATCGTGCCCGGCCTGCGCCTGAAACAGGTCGGCGGCGTGGCGGTCTGCCGACAAGGGTTGCAGGATGTCGCTGCGGATGGGCTGCGCCGCGGGGCCTGGCGGCGGCACGAATTCGGACAGGGAGGTTTCGGGCCTTGTGGAACTTGTACCCTGCATACCGCACCTTCCTTTCGGTATCCCGCCAAGAATGCGCGGATTTTTCCCCCTGTCGAGCCTTGGAACCGGACCAAACGCTTGCGCGCGGCCACCCTGATCCCCGGGGACGCGCAGCCCGATGCCGCGCACCGCCTGACCCCTCGCCTTGTCCGGCAATCCCCGTGCCCGGGTCAGGCGCGAGGCGAAGGGCGGATCACTCTTTCGGCAGGACGCGCAGGCGCAATTCGCGCAACTGTTCGTTGGTGGGTTCGGACGGCGCGCCCATCATCAGATCCTCGGCCCGCTGGTTCATGGGGAACATGATGACCTGGCGGATGTTCACCTCGTCCGCCAGCAGCATCACGATCCGGTCGATGCCGGCGGCGCAGCCCCCGTGCGGCGGCGCGCCATAGCGGAAGGCCTTGACCATGCCGCCGAACCGCTTTTCCACCTCGGACGCGGGATAGCCCGCCAGTTCGAAGGCCTTGAACATGATCTCGGGCTTGTGGTTGCGGATCGCGCCCGAAATCAGCTCGTAGCCGTTGCAGGCGAGGTCGTATTGGTAGCCCTTGACCCGCAAGGGATCGCCGTTCAGCGCCTCCAGCCCGCCCTGCGGCATGGAGAACGGGTTGTGGCTGAAGTCGATCCTGCCGTCGTCGGTTTTTTCATACATCGGGAAATCGACGATCCAGGCGAACTTGAACTGGTTTTCCCGGGTCAGGCCAAGCGCGCGCCCGATCTCGTTGCGCGCACGGCCTGCCACGGTCTCGAACTGCTCGGGGCGGCCGCCGAGGAAGAAGGCGGCATCGCCTATCCCCAATCCTAGCTGTTTTCGAATTGCTTCTGTTTTTTCATGACCAAGTGCCTTGGCGATTGGTCCAGCCGCTTCATACGTTTCACCATGCGCTGCCAGCCATGCCTCGCGCCGCTCTTGAGCCTGCATAAATGCATGCATTTCATAAGCATCACCCCTTTCGGAAAGTTGCTCATAGCCTAGTTCTTCGAGATTCGGCACCGTTGAGCGCCAGAAGATATACCCCATCCCCGGCAGCCCCTCGCGCTGCGCGAAGGCGTTCATCCGATCCGCGAACTTGCGCGACCCGCCGCCCGGCGCCGGGATGGCGCGGACCTCGGTCCCCTCCTGCTCCAGAAGCTTGGCGAAGATGCCGAAGCCCGAGCCGCGGAAATGGTCGCTGACGACCTGCATCTCGATCGGGTTGCGCAGGTCGGGCTTGTCGCTGCCGTATTTCAGCAGCGCCTCGGCATAGGGAATGCGCGGCCAGTCGGCATCGACGGGACGGCCGCCTCCGAATTCCTCGAACAACCCCTGGATGACCGGCTGGATCGCGGCAAAGACATCCTCCTGCTCGACGAACGACATCTCCAGGTCAAGCTGATAGAAGTCGGTGGGGCTGCGGTCGGCGCGGGGATCCTCGTCGCGGAAGCAGGGGGCGATCTGGAAATAGCGGTCGAAGCCCGCGACCATGATCAGCTGCTTGAACTGCTGGGGGGCCTGCGGCAGGGCGTAGAACTTGCCCGGATGCAGGCGCGAGGGCACCAGGAAATCGCGCGCGCCTTCGGGGCTGGAGGCGGTGATGATCGGCGTCTGGAACTCGGTGAAGCCCCCGTCCCACATGCGGTTGCGGATGGATCGCACCACCTGCGACCGCAGCATGATGTTGTTGTGCAGCGACTCGCGGCGCAGGTCCAGGAAGCGATAGGCCAGCCGCGTTTCCTCGGGGTATTCCTGGTCGCCGAAGACCGGCAGGGGCAGCTCGTCGGCCGGGCCAAGCACCTCGATCTCGGTCGCATAGACCTCGATCTCGCCGGTCGGCAGCTTCGCATTCACCAGCGAGGCATCGCGCAGCTTCACGCGGCCGTCGATGCGCACGACGGTTTCCGCGCGCAACTTGTCCATCGCGGCGAATGCCGGGCTGTCGCTGTCGGCCAGCACCTGCGTCATGCCGTAATGGTCGCGCAGATCGACGAACAGCACGCCGCCATGATCGCGGACCCGGTGGACCCAGCCGGACAGGCGGACGGTTTCGCCGGCATGGGCGGCGGTCAGGTCGCCGCAGGTGTGGCTGCGATAGGCGTGCATGGTCGTTCCCCGAATAATCCGCCGTGCATCAAGCGCGGCAGGGCCGGGAAGTCAACCTAGAACGGGCGCACCACGTTGCCGGTATAGAAATAGGCCCCCATGCCGACGGTGAACAGCACGTTCCCGGCGACCGCGTGCAGCATCCAGGCCGCCGGAAAGCCGTGGCGCAGATAGGCGCGCGCGAAGATCCAGCCGCCCACGAAGGTCATGACAGCCACGACCGACGACCAGTACATCAGGTGGGCAAAGGAAAAGATCGCGGCGTTGACGGCGATGGCCCCCTGCCCTTGCGGCAGCAGCGATCCGTAGCGGTGGAAGAACAGCGGGCGGAAGATCAGCTCCTGCGGCAGCGCCGACAGCAGCGGATAGAACACCCAGATCAGCGGCAGCATCCCCGACCGCAGCATGGCGAACAGCCGCTCGGGATGGGTGACATACAGGATCGCCGTGCCCGCCAGCAGGGTGGCGAGCGACAGGCCCAGGACCTCCAGCCAGGGCATCCTGCTCCACCCCCGGACAAGCGAGCGGAAGCCGAAGCCACCGGTGCGCCACAACAGCAGCAGGCCCGCGACGGAAAAGACTGCCAGCGCCTCGAACAGGTGGCGGCCCGGCATGAACAGCGCGATGGCCAGCGGCGCCCCGACATAAAGCGCCGCGAACTCGATCCCCAGCCAGAGGCGGGGTCTTACCGTGTCAGGCGTGTTTGCAACCATCGCACCCAATCCTCGCGCGATCCGGCAAAGGCGTTGAGGTCGGTGTTGCCCCGAATCCCCGGAACGATGCCGGTCCCCGTATATTGCCAGAAGGCCCACCGCTGGCCCGGATAACGCTCGCTGGGATGGCCGGCGGTCGAGCGCAGCCAGAATTCCGCCCGCATGTCGCCCAGCCGGTTGTCGCGGTAGAAATCGACCGTCGTGTAGATGATCGGACGCTGGCCGTAATGCCGCCCCACGATGTCCATGAAGATGGACGCCTGCTGCTTGATCTCGGACGGCGAGGGGCGATACGGGCAGGTCTGCGAACGGGTCCATTCCAGGTCGATGACCGGCGGCAGCGATCCGATTTCCCGCGGCACCTGGCGGATGAACCAGGCCGCCTGTTCCGCGCCCGAGCGGCAGAAGTAGTAGTAATGATAGGCCCCCCGCGGGATCCGGGCCGCCGCGGCCTCTCGCCAATAGCGGTGGAAGCTGGGGTCGTAATGGTCGCCGCCCTCGGTCGCCTTGATGAAGGCAAAGCTGATCCCGGCACTGCGGACGCGGTTCCAGTCGATGTCCCCTTGCCAGCGCGACACGTCGATGCCGTGGACGGCATGGCCATAGGGATGGCGCCCGCCCCAGTCATGGGGCGCCGAATCGCCCAGTTGCGGATTGGCCCCCGGTCCCGGCGCCGCACGATAGCCGCCCCGTTCGGGTGTCCGCGCGCAGGCCACCGCCAGCACAAGCATCAGCCCCATCAGTATCTTGCTGAAATACCGCATCCTGCCCCTTCGACCTTGCATCGGGCGCTTGCCGCGCCTTTTCGCCGCTTATCGCAAGGTCGTGAGGGAAAGTCACCGGGCGGTGACGGTCACGAGTGCGTCAGTCAGTTCGCATCCCGGGGCGCGTCCTGGGTCGCGGGGGCGACGTTTTCCGTGGCAGGCGCGGCTTCGGTTCCGCGGACCTCGCTGTCCTCGGGTTCGGGCAGGCCTTCGGGCGAGACCACCGGCGGGGCCGTGCCGTCGGTGCCTTCCGCATTGCTGATCGGGGTGTCGGCGGGCGGGGGCGTGGTCGCCAGCCCTTCGTTCTGTTCGTCCATTCCGGGCCTGAACACCATGAAGGCCAGGAAGGCCGCCAGCAGGGCGATGGCCAGGGCGATCAACGCGGGCTTGTGGCGGCTGGCCGAACGCTGCGGATTGTTGTCGTTGTGGGACATGGGATTTCCTCCGGTGACTTGGCAAGGCAACTGCCGGACGACGGCCTAGTTCCTGTCGGGCACCAGCTTTCCGGGGTTGAGGATGCCCCGGGGATCCAGCGCCGCCTTGATCTGGCCCATCAGCTGCCAGCCTTCGCCGTGCTGGGCCGCCATCAGGCCGCGCTTGCCGATGCCGATTCCATGTTCGCCGCTGATCGTGCCGCCCACGGCCAGCGCGCGTTCGGCCATGCGCGTGGCGATGCGCTTGGCCGCCGCGATTTCATCGGGGCTGGCGGGATCGACCAGCAGCAGCGAATGGAAATTGCCGTCGCCCACATGGCCCAGGATGGGACCGATCAGCCCCTCGGCGGCAATGTCTTCGGCGGCGGCATGAACGGCGGCGGGCAGGTGCGACATCGGTACGCAGACATCGGTGATCAGCCCGGATGCCCCGGGCCGCAGCGCCAGGCAGGCGTGATAGGCGCCGTGCCGCATCCGCCACAGCCGGGCGCGATCTTCCGCCGTCGTGGCCCAGTCGAAACCCCGGGCGCCGAACTCGGCCGCGATGTCCCCGAACCGGGCCGCATCCTCGCGCACCGCATTGGGGCTGCCGTGGAACTCGATCATCAGGTGCGGCTGTTCCGGCAGGCTGCTGCCGGAATGGAGGTTGAAGGCCCGCGCGCTGGCCGCATCGACGAACTCGATCCGCGCCATGGGGATGCCCGACTGGATCGTCGCGCTGACGCATTCCACGGCGTGATCCAGGCTGTCGAAGGCGCAAACGGCGGCCGCGACCTCCTCGGGCTGGCCGTGCAGGCGCAGGGTCAGTTCGGTGATGACGCCCAGCGTGCCCTCGGACCCGACGAACAGGCCGGTCAGGTCGTAGCCCGCGCTGGATTTCGCGGCCCGCGTGCCGGTGCGGATGATGCGCCCGTCGGCCAGAACCACCTGCAAGGCCAGCACGTTGTCGCGCATCGTGCCGTATCGCACGGCGGTCGTGCCGCTGGCCCGCGTCGCGGCCATCCCGCCAAGGCTGGCATTGGCCCCGGGATCGACCGGAAAGAACAGCCCCGTCGCGCGCAGTTCCGTGTTCAGCGCCTCTCGCGTGACGCCGGGCTGGACGCTGGCCTGCATGTCCTCGGGGCGCACTTCCAGCACCTTGTCCATCCGCGACAGATCGAGCGAAAGACCGCCCTGCACCGGCAGCGCGTGCCCTTCCAGCGAGGTGCCGGTGCCCCAGGCGATCACCGGAACGCGCGCCTCGTTGCAGGCCCGCAGGATCACTGCCACCTCCTCGGCGCTCTCGGGCCAGGCCACGGCGTCGGGCGCGGGCGAACGGTGAAAGCTTTCCGATTGCGCATGGTGGCCGCGGTCGGCGGCGGTCTCGGACAGGCGTGTTCCCAAGATGCCACGCAGGCGGCCGGAAAGGTCGGGGGGCAGGCTCATGACGGTTTCCTTGCTTGTGGCGGGCAGGTTAGCCTTTCGATGAACCTTGGCAAAGCCCGGTGCGTTCTGTCATCAACGGTTCGTAAAAACGCCATAACGTCGCGCCAAGCCGCCGCCAGACTTCCTTGACTGCCCAGGATACCCGATGGACACCACCCGGATCTCGCCGCTGTACCCCGCCGCATCGCGTGGCAACGGCCACGCCCTGCCCGACGGCCTGCAGGCTGAAATCCCCGCCCGATCCGACCATGCCTATGTCACGCTGGTCACTAATCCCGACTATCTGCCGGGGGCCGAGGCGCTGCTGCGGTCGCTAAAGCTGACGGGCACGCGCGCCGACCTGGTGGTGATGCATCGCGGCCTTGGTCCCGCCCATTTGGCGCGGCTGCGCGCGCACGGCGCCCGGCTGATCGCCGCCGACCTGCTGCCCACCGGCGAGACCTTCGACCGCACCCATGCCCGCGACGCCCTGCACGCCCGCGCGGCCTTCACTCGCGGCGGCAAGCCCGATTTCCACACGCCCCTGGACAACTTCGTCAAGCTGCGGCTGTGGCAACTGGACTATGACCGCTGCGTCTTCATCGACGCCGACGCGGTGGTGCTGCGTTCCGTGGAAAAGCTGTTCGACCTGCCGGAATTCTGCGCCGCGCCCAATGTCTATGACGGGCTGGACGGGTTCCACCGCATGAATTCGGGCGTCTTCACCGCGCGCCCCGACATCCGCACCTATCACGCGATGATGGCGCATCTGGACCGCCCCGGCGTCTTCTGGCGGCGCACCGACCAGACCTTCCTGCAGGACTACTTCCCCGACTGGCACGGGCTGTCGATCCACCACAACATGCTGCAATACGTGTGGATGAACATGCCCGAACTGTGGAGCTGGGAGGACATCCGCATCCTGCATTTCCAATACGAAAAGCCCTGGCAGGACCACGACAAGGCGCATCTGCTGCGCCCCTTGATCGAGCTGTGGCGCGCCATCGCCGAAGGCCACCCCGTCCCCGACCTGGCCGCGCAGGCCCGCCCCGCCGCCTGATGCGCATCGCCCTGACCGGCGCCTCGGGCATCGTCGGCGGCTTCGTGCTGCGCGCGGCCCGGGCGGCGGGGCACCAAGTCACGCCCCTGGACCGCGGCACCGGCTTCCGCCTGGGCGATGCGCCCGACCTGTCGGGCCATGACGCGCTGATCCATTGCGCCTTCGCCCATGCCCCCGGCCGCTATCGGGGGGGCGAGGGCGAGGATCCCGAAACCTTCGGGCGCCTGAACCGCGACGGCACATTCCGGCTGTTCGACGCCGCCGTGCGGGATGGGGTGGACCGCATCGTCTTCCTGTCATCCCGCGCCGTCCATGACGGTTATCCGCCGGGCACGCCCCTGCCCGACGACCTGCCCGCCCGCCCCGCCAACCTTTACGGCCAGGTCAAGGCCGATGCCGAGGCCTTCCTCGCGCAGCTGCCGGTCAAGGGCACCGCGATCCGCGCCACCGGCGTCTATGGCCTGCCCGCCAAATGGCGCGGCCTGTTCGACGATTATCTGGCGGGCCGTCCCATCCCGCCCCGCATCGCGACCGAGGTTCACGGCGACGACCTGGCCGCCGCCATCCTGCTGCTGCTGGACCAGCCCGACCCGCCCGCGCAGGTCAATTGCAGCGACCTGATCCTAGACCGCCACGACTTGCTGGCCGAGGTTCGGACGCTGACCAACTGCCCCCATCCCCTGCCCGACCGCGCCGATCCCGCCTTTCTGCGCATCCAGACCTGCGACCGCTTGCGCGCATTGGGCTGGCAACCCGGCGGCATGGCAAAGCTGCGCGCCACCCTGCCTCATCTTCTGTGCTGAAATATCCTCGGGCTTCGCAGCGCCCGGAAAAAGGTCCAGTGGACCTTTTTCAGCGGAGAAGGGGCCGGCAGGCCCTAGCGGGGGCAGACAGCCCCCGGCCACCGCGGGACGCAATCAGGCGCGGCGGGCCATCCCCAAGACCCGCGCCCGCTTGCGCGGATCGGCGTCGAACAGCGCGGCCAGTTGCTCGGTGATCGCGCCGGCCAACTGGTCCGCGTCGGTGATCGTCACCGCGCGTTCGTAATACCGCGTCACGTCATGGCCGATGCCGATCGCCAGCAGTTCCACCATGCGCCGCTTTTCCACCATGGCGATCACGTCGCGCAGGTGCTTTTCCAGGTAATTCGCCGGGTTGACCGACAGGGTCGAATCATCGACGGGCGCGCCATCCGAGATCACCATCAGGATCTTGCGCGCCTCGCTCCGCCGCACCAGCCGCCGATGCGCCCATTCCAGCGCCTCGCCGTCGATGTTTTCCTTGAGCAACCCTTCCTTCATCATCAGCCCCAGGTTCGGCCGCACCCGCCGCCAGGGCGCGTCGGCGGGCTTGTAGATGATGTGGCGCAGGTCGTTCAGCCGCCCCGGTTGGGCGGGACGGCCCGCCTGCAGCCAAGCCTCGCGCGATTGCCCGCCCTTCCAGGCGCGGGTGGTGAAGCCCAGGATCTCCACCTTGACGCTGCACCGCTCCAGGGTGCGGGCCAGAACGTCGGCGCAGATCGCCGCGATGCTGATGGGGCGACCGCGCATCGACCCGGAATTGTCGATCAGCAGCGTCACCACCGTGTCGCGGAACTCGGTGTCCTTTTCGACCTTGAAGGACAGCGGAGTCGTCGGGTTCGCCACTACCCGCGCCAGGCGGCCCGCGTCCAGCACGCCCTCCTCCTTGTCGAATTCCCAGCTGCGGTTCTGCTGGGCCTGAAGGCGGCGCTGCAATTTGTTCGCCAGGCGGCTGACCGCGCCGCGCAGGGGTTCCAGCTGCTTGTCCAGATAGGCGCGCAGCCGTTCCAGTTCCGCCGGATCGGCCAGATCCTCGGCGCGGATCTCCTCGTCCCAGGTCTGGGCGAAGACCTTGTAATCCGCGCTCGCATCGCTGACCGGGGGCGGCAGGTCGGGCGGGGTTTCCGATTCGGGCATCTCGGCCTCGTCGGTCAGCTGCTCGTCGGACTGGTCATCCATGCTGACCTGGGCCTGCCGTTCGTCCTGGCTCTGTTCCTGGGACCGCTCGGGCGAGGCCTCGGCATCCTCGCTGTCGTCCTGGTCGCGGGACTGGTTGTCGCCCGCTTCCTCGTCCTGTTCGGCGCTGTCGTCCGAATCGTCGTCTTCCTGCTGGTCGGGATCGTCGCCCAGCTGGTCGCCGTAGCCCAGGTCGCTGATGACCTGCCGCGACAGGCGAGAGAACGCCGCCTGATCGGCCAGAACCTCGTTCACATGCGACAGCGACCCGCCCGCCTGCTGTTCGACAAAGGGCCGCCACAGGTCGGCCACATGCTGCGCCCCCCCGGGCAGCGCGCGGCCCGTCGCGGCCTGGCGCACGATATAGCCCGCAGCCACGGCCAGCGGCGCGTCGGCGGGGGCCTTGATCTGGCCGTAGCCCTTCTTGTCCGCATCCGCGCCGATCCGGGCGTCGATGTTGGACAGGGCGCCCGGCATGTCGCGGGCGCCAAGCGCCTCGCAGCGGGCGGTTTCCATGGCCTCGTAAAGCTCCTTCGCCATGGGTCCGGCGGGGGCGAAGCGGGCATGGGTCGCGGCATCGTGGTGGCGCATCCGCATCGCCAGGGCGTCGGCGGTGCCGCGGGCCTGCAGGATCTCGTCCCGGCCCATGCGGCGGCTGACCTGCGGCAGGCGCATCGTGTCGCCCGCCACGCCCGAGGGATCGGCGCTGAAGGTCACGTTCAGTTCGCGATCGTCGGCCAGGGCGCGCGTCGCCTCGGACAGGGCCTTCTTGAACGGATCGGCGGGGTTGTCGGACTTTTTCATAAGGATCGGTAGACCACCGCCGCGCGCCCCGATCAAGACCGTTGTGCATGAATGCGGAACAGGCTGTGCGCCCCCGCCCTGCCGAAAGGGTGAACCGCGCCCGCGAAAAGACGTTAGGCTGACCGTGCCATTCCAACGAAAGGACAAACGGACATGACCAAGCCCCGCATCGGCGTCATCATCAGCTCCACCCGCGACACGCGCTTTGCCGACAAGCCGACGGCCTGGCTGATGGACAAGGTCAAGGATCATCCCGACCTGGACTTCGCGCTCATCGACCTGCGCGACCGGAACCTGCCCTTCTTCAACGAGCCCGCGTCGAACCTGTGGATGCCGTCGGGCGACCCGAACGCGGTGGCCTGGCAGGAAACGCTGGCGGGCTTCGACGGCTTCATCTTCGTCGTCGCGGAATACAACCATTCCATCACCGGCGCGCTGAAGAACGCGCTGGACCAGGCCTTCAAGGAATGGAACCGCAAGCCGTTTTCGGCGCTGGCCTATGGCAGCATGGGCGGGGCGCGCGCCCTGGAACACCTGCGCCTGATCGGGATCGAGCTTCAGATGGTGCCCCTGCGCAACGCCGTCCACATCGGCGGAGGCGATTTCTTCAAGGTCTCGCCCCTGGGCGCAAACGCCCCGATAGCCGAGATCGAGGATCACCTGGAAGGGTCGCTGAAGGCCATGCTGGACGAATTGACCTGGTGGGCCAAGACGCTGCAAACCGCGGCCGCCTGAGCGGATGTCCGGGCAGCGCCGGGTCAGGCGCTGCCCCCCGCGGTGTCAGAACCGGTCCAGCTGCGCCTCGAGCGCGGCGGCGACCTCGCGGCGAATGACGGCGCGCAGATTGGCCGAGAACCGCTGGCCCAGTTCTCCGTTCAGTTCCTCTTGCACCATCTCGCGCAGCATGTCGCGGATGTCCTGCTCGGTGCTGTCCCCATCGGCCTGCGCCTGCAGTTCGGCATCGAAGGCGGCGGCCGCGGCGGCCAGTTCGGCGACGGGATCGGACGCGGGTTCGGGCGGCAGGGTCCAGCCGGAGGGGCGCTGGTCCACCGGCTTGGCGGCCAGGACGGGGGCCGGTTCGTCCAGTTCGGGCCGCATCCGCGCCTTCCAGTCGAAGGCTTCGGCAAAATCGTCGGCATCCTCGCCAATGTCCTGGATCGCCGCTTCAAGGCTGGCCGGGGCGGGCGCGGGTTCGGGCAGCGGCGCGCTTTCGCGAGCCTCCGGCCGCAGCCAGGCCCGCCAGCCCGAGGGCTTGGCCTGCTCCGGCTCGGCAATCCGCCGCTCGGCCGCGAGCTTCAGGGGCGCCACGGGGGCGGCAGGCTTGGGTGCCGTGCGCAGGATGAAGGCCGGGACCTGCGGGGCATCCTCAACGTCGTGCGGCTCGCGAAGCGCAGGCCGGACCGCTTCGGCGGTTTCGACCATCTGCCGCGCCAGCGCGGCATTGCCGCCATAGCGGCGGGCCAGGAATTCGCCCGCGTCGTCCTGGACCAGGTCCGAGCGCCCTGCCCGGATCCGGTCCCGCGCGGTGCTGAGCGCGTCGTCATCGGCGATCATGCGGCGGATGGCGGACAGCACGTCCCCGATGTCCTCGGACAGACGGGCGGCGTTTTGTGAAAAGCGGGGGTCAGCCATGGACGCCCCCGCGGATCAGACGTTCAGTTGCGGCCGATCGCGCGAAGCACGCGGTCAAGGCTTTCGCCCTGCTTGCTGGTATAAGGCGCGTCGCGCACGGCATTGTAGTACTGCGAAGGGTCATAGGTCGGAATCCCCAGGTTCAGGTGTTCTACCGTAAGACGACCCATAGCAGCCAGAAGTTGATAATGTGCTAATTGCAGGTTGGCTTCCGCCGTAATCTTGTTGGCCCGCGCCTCCAGCAGCGACTGTTCGGCGTCCAGCACGTCCAGCGTCGTGCGCGCGCCAAGCGCCGCTTCTTCCCGCACCCCGTTATAGGCCTGCTGCGCCGCCGAGATCTGTTCGTCGATGGCCCCGATCTGGGCACGGGCAACGTCGATGTTGGCCCATGATTCGCCGACCAGTTGGCTGATCTGGCGCGACACGTTCAGCAGGTTGGCCCGCGCCTGGTCGCGCAGCGCCATGGCCCGGCGATGCGCGGCAGGCAGGCGCCCGCCCGAATAGATGGTCTGGTTCAGTTCCAGCCCGACCGAGGCGCTGTTGCGGGTGTCGTATTCCCCGGTCAACTGCTGCGGGCTGCGGGTGATGCCCGCCGCGACATTGGCCGACAGCGACGGATTGCGTTCGGCCGCGGCCTGGGCAACGCCCAGTTCCGAGGCCGCGGCCTGGCGCTGCGCCTGCGCGATCAGCGGGTGGTTGCGCTGTCCGATGGCCCGCGCCTCATCGACCGAGGCGGGCAGCCTGGGCAGCGGCGGGGGCGCGTCCAGCCCGGTGGGAAAGCGTCCGGTCGCGGCCAGATAGGCTTCGCGCGCGATCTCCAGATCCCCCTGGGCCGAGGCCAGCCCGGCCTGGGTTTCCGCCAGCTGCGCATCGGCCAGCGCCACGTCGGTCACGGTGATCTCGCCCACGTCGAAGCGGTCCTGCGCGGCCTGGCGTTCGCGGCTCAGCACCTCGACCGAGTTGCGCTGCAGGGCCACCTGCTCGGTCGCCTGCTTGATGTCGAAAAAGGCTACGGTTGCGGCCAGCAGGATGTCCTGCTCGACCGAGACAAGGCCTTGGCGGGTCGCCAGGACCTGTTCCTTGGCGGCGTCGATCGCCAGTTGCGACCGGCCCCAGTCGTAAAGCAGCATCTGCGCGCCGATCTGCAACGAGGTCGAGCGGGCCGTGAGATAGTCCGACGCATTCTCGTTGCGCGACACCTGATGGCTGGCGGTCCATTGGACGATGGGCCGCAGTTCGGCCAGCGCGGCGGCCACGTCCTCGTCGGCGGCCCGCAGCACGGCGCGGTTCTGCTCGATCAGGGCGGAATGGCGATAGGCCGCGACCATCGTGTCGGCCAAGGATTCGGCCACGGCTGCGTGACTGGTGAAAGCCGTCAACGCGACGGCGGCGACCGCTGAAAAACGACGCAGCTTGATCATAGCGTGAACCCCCTCTCGCGCTCGAACCCCGGCAGCAAGGGGGCTTGGGCATTGAAGCCATAGCGCCAGTTGACGCGGCCGTTCAGCCTGTGGCCGATGCGGACGACCCCCAGGGCGCCTTCCAGGAACAGCGCGATGATGCGCCCGCCTTCCTTCAGCTGGTCCAGGACCGCCTCCGGCACCTCCTCGACCCCGCCGCCGATCATGATCGCGTCATAGGGACCGTGCTTCGGCGCGCCCTGCGCCAGGGGGGCATTCAGCACCGCGACGTTGAAGACGCCCGCCTCGCCCAGGCGGCGCTCGGCCTCGGCCGCCATCTCGGGCTGTTCCTCGATGGCGACGACGGCCTGGACCATCCGCGCCACGACCGCCGAGGAATAGCCATAGCCGCAGCCCAGATCCAGGACCAGGTCGTCGGGCTGCAGGTCCAGCATGTCGATCATCTTGCCCAGCGTCCGCGGCTCCAGCAGGACGCGTCCCCCGCCCAGGTCCAGGTTTTCCCCCGCATAGGCCACCGCCCGGCGCGAGGGGGGCACGAAATCCTCCATCGGGACGGCCAGCATGGCCTCGATCACGGGAAAGCGGGTGACATCGTTGGGGCGGACCTGCGTGTCCACCATCATGGTGCGCCGGGTGGCGAAATCGCTCATCTTAGGGAGCCTCTGCAAGTGCTTTCAAGCTTATTGCCACGATTTGGTGGACCTCGCAACGCCGCACATTCCCGTCTTGCAAGCGGCGGGCCGATCCTCTATTCCATGCCCACCTTGACGGCGGCGGGTTGGCGGAGAGGTTACGCAGCGGATTGCAAAGCCCCGCTGGTTTCCCGCCAGATCAACCGCTTCCCCGAAAATCGTTATCAGGACATACCGCGAACGGGCGGTGAACGTGATAACGGCCTTTCCAGCCCTGAAATAGACACAAACGAAAACCCCGGCGCGCTGACGGGCGCAACCGGGGCTGATCTGCATTCCTGGCTGGAATGGGTGGATCTTAACATTCAGCGTGAGTCGGCGGCAAGGGTCTTGATGGAGGCCGTTCTGGCCTGCGACCCGCACGACCGCATCCCGCTGATGGAACGGTTCATCGACGCGCTGCGCCCCGGCGATCCTCTGTCCCCCTTCATGGGCATCATGGCATCGGCCCGCGATTGGGCATCTTGGGCCAGCCGCGCCGAACTGAAAGCCTATGCCTTGGCCTGTTACGAGGCCATGAGCGGGCGCGACCAAGCGGCGTTCCTGGGGCATATCGACCGGAGGACTGCGGCATGAATACGCAATCCCTGCCCCCGGTCGATGAACTGCTCTGGTCCTGGCCGTCCGTCTGCAAGGCGGCAAAGGAGGAATGGGCCAAGGGCTTTGCCCTGTCCATCGCTAAGCAGTCCAAGCGGCGCAACTGGCGACCAAGCCCCAAGCAACACGCCCTAATGATGCGCATGGTGAACGAGGTCTATCGGCACCGTGGCGACTTTGACGGGCAGGACGACTTTGAGGTGATCGAATGAGCGTTCATCACCTTTCTACAGCCAGCCGTAAAACTGAACCGGACGATATTACAGCCAGCCGTAAAACTGGCCGGGCGCGTGGCTACATCGAAAACTACCGCCCCCAAGCCAAGACGCTGGAACTTCTGGAACAGGTCAAAGACGTGCTGGACGAATATCGCCAGTATTGGCCGCTGACCTGTCGCCAGATCTTCTATCGGCTGGTCGGGGCGCATGGCTATGACAAGACGGAGGCGGCTTATGGTCGCCTTTGCCATCACCTTGCCAATGCGCGCCGGGGCCGGTTCATCCCCTTCGCAGCGATCCGTGACGATGGGGTGACGACCTATCGCCGCGATCACTTCGAGGATCGGGATGCTTTTCTGCGCCGCGTTCGTGAAATGGGCAGGAACTACACCCGCGATAAGCTGGCCGGGCAAGACCTGCATATCGAGGTTTGGTGCGAAGCGGCGGGGATGCTGCCCCAGTTGGACGATGTGGCCGAACCCTATTCGGTGCGCGCCTATTCGTCCGGCGGCTTTGACAGCCTGACGGCCAAGAAGGATCTGGCAGCGCGTATCTGCCGGATCGGCAAGCCGACCGTGATCCTGCACCTGGGCGACTTCGACCCGAGCGGAGTTTCCATCTTCGACAGCGTGGCCGAGGACGTGGCCGCGTTTGTGGAAACCGACAGGCCATGGGGGACAATCCATGTCACCTTTGAGCGTGTCGCCCTGACTGCGGATCAGGTGCGCCAGTATGGGCTGCCGACTGCCCCACCAAAGGCGACAGACAGCCGGTCAAAGGGATGGGACGGCGGCACCTGCCAGCTGGAAGCCCTGCCGCCGAACGTCATTGCCGACATTCTGCGGGAAGCAATCGAACGGCACATAAGCATGGTGCAACTGGAAATCGACCGGATCGATGAAGAACGCGACCGGCGTGAAATCCAGACCCTGCTTCTGGCCCCGCCGAAATAGCGAACCCCTGCCCCCGCGTCACGGGCGCGGCGCGGGGGCATCCATCCATCGAAGCAGACCGGACCATGAGCCGGGCATATTCCACCAACCGCCCTAGCTTCTGACCGCCGAGCGAATTCAGCGGAAGGGGATGCCGCAACCCCGCACCAAATCGCGGCAATGACGATCCGGGGACTACCCCAACCCGGCGGGACACCGGCACATTCTAGGCCCCGCCAGAAACGCGACACTTAACCCACCGGCTGGTGAACACGGGAATGACCTGTGGTGACAGACCGGGGACCGGACAGGGAGGCATCCCACCGGGGCAGGATCAAAGCCTGCGGGACAGCGGCTGGCCCCCGTCATCGGGCATCGCGTGGATACGGATCGAGGAAGCCGAATGTCTGTCTCCTGCATGTCGGGGGGACAGTAGCGGGGACCGGCTATTGCCTATCGCATAGTTGCGAACCATTCTCAACTAGACTACATTGGAACAAACCGAGGCCCCAAGCAAATGATGTCCTACACCCGCACCCCGATCAGCCTTGCCGACCCGTTCGACCTGGACGCGGTGAAGCAACACGCGCGCGTTGACGGCGATCACGATGATGCAGCCATTGCGATGATGGCCCGTGCTGCTGCCCGCGAGATCGAGGCCCATGCGGAACTGGCCCTGCTGCATCAGTTGATCACGCTGACCGTGGATGCCACGGGGCAAGCCATCCCCCTGCCCTGCGGTCCTGCTGCATCTGATGCCGAGGTGCTGGTGGACGGGCTGGCCCTGGTGAACGGACTGACAGGCGGGCGCTATCCCGTGCTGCACCTGCCCGACTATACACGCGGGCCTGTGGTCGTGTCCTATGTCGCGGGCTTCGGCCCTGATGCAGGCAGCATCCCCGATGACCTGGCGCTTGCCATCGCTGACCAGACGGCGCGGTCCTATGATCTGCGCGGGGCCGAGGATGGGCCGCAGGGACTATCGGTGGCAGCGTCTCGCATCGCAGCCCGCTATCGCAGGGTGGCGGTGTGACGGCGGCAGCGACCAGGGCGAAGGGGCGCAAGGGGCAGGCCGCATCTGGTCCCAATGCCCCCAAAGTCGGCAAATCCAAGCACCGGGGGCTGACTAATCCTCGCGCGCGTTCTGACGATCCGGCGGCAAAAACCCTGGACTTCATCCGGTCCCTGCGGATCCCCGAGGGGCCGTTGCATGGGCAGAATTTCAGCCTGGCACCCTTTCAAGAGGACTTCATTCGGGGCGTTCTGGCACCCGAGACAATGACGGCGATGCTTTCCGTTGGCAGGGGACAAGGCAAGTCGATGCTGTCTGCGGCGCTGGCCCTGGCGCACCTCATGGGCGTGTCTGACGATCAGCCGAGGCGGCAAGTGATCATCGCGGCCCGCGTAAAGGAACAGGCGCGCATCGCTTGGGAATATGTGCAGGCCATCGTTCTGCAACTGCCCGAGGATGAACAGGCGCTGTTCACCTTCCGGCAGGCTCCACGTCTGGAAATCAGCTATGAAGGCAACGGCGGCGGCATGATCCGGGCCGTGGCGGCAGATGCCAAGAACCTGCTTGGCCTAAGCCCGACGATGATTTGCGAGGATGAATTCGGCCATTGGCATCCTGACAAGGGGATGCAGCTTCATGCGGCCTTAGAGACTTCGGCGGGCAAGCGGCGGGCCAAGACCATCATCATATCGACTTCGGCAAGCGACGACACGCACCCGTTTTCGCAGATGCTGGACAACCCCCCGCCTCATTCCTTCATCATCGAATGCCGCGCGCCTTTGGGCCAGCCTGCCGACGACTTGGCAGGCATCAAGGCTGCAAACCCCGGCGCGGAACATGGCATCGGCCCGTCCCTGCAATGGCTGCAAGATCAGGCCCGCGTGGCGATCCAGCGGGGCGGACAGGCTCTCACGGGCTTCCGGCTCTACAGCCTCAATCAGCGCGTTTCGGACGTGGGCAAGGCGCAGCTGGTGACGGCTGACGAATGGCAGGCTTGCGAGGCAACAGAACTGCCCCCGCGTGAAGGCGAGTGCATTGTGGGCCTGGACCTTGGCGGCAGCCGCAGCATGTCCGCCGTGGCGCTGTATTGGCCGCTGACAGGCCGTCTTGAGGTGCAGGGCGCATTCCCCCAGAAACCCGGCCTCGCGGATCGTGGCGAAGCGGATGGCGTGAAGGACCGCTATGTGCAGATGCACGACCGGGGCGAATTGACCGTGACCGGCGAAAGCACCGTGCAGGTCGGGCCGTGGCTGCGGCAAGTCTGGGACGATCTGGTGCAGGACGCTGATGTGCGCGCCCTGATCTGCGACCGATACCGGCAGGCGGAATTGCTGGACGCCCTGACAGCGGCAGGCATCCGCGTTCCCGTGGTTTTCCGGGGGCAAGGCTTCCGCGACGGCGGGCAGGACGTTGAAGGCTTCCGCAAGGCTGTCTTTGACGGGGAAGTGCGCACGGCTCCGTCCCTGCTGCTGCGCTCTGCGGCGGCTGACGCGCTTGTCGTGGTCGATGATGCGATGAACGCCAAGCTGACCAAGGCGCGAAGCCTGGGCCGCATTGACGCTATCGCAGCCTCCATCCTGGCCGTTGCCGAGGGCCAGCGGCGCAAGGCCGCACCTCTGCGGAAAGCGAGGGTTGCATGGGCATGATGCGCGATTGGCACCGGCATTCAAAGCGCGTGACCTCGACCAAACGCTGGCAGGTTCTGCGCCAGATCGTGCTGGAACGGGACAACTGGGCTTGCGTGGATTGCGGCACCCGGCGCGGGCGGCTGGAAATCGACCATATCCAGTCCGTGCGGACCCGGCCCGACCTGGCCTTTGACCCGGCGAATTGTGCCGCCCGCTGTCCTTCCTGTCACACGAAAAAAACCCGGATCGAGTGCGGGCATCCCGCCCCGATCATCACCCCCGAGCGGCAAGCCTGGGGGCAACTCGTTGCCGAACTGGCGACAAACCCCAACCCGGCAACATGAGGTATCAAATGCTGGACTCTGTGAAGATCGCCCGTCGCCAGTCGGAAATCCGGCAGGCATTGGCGGGCCTGGTCGGCAAGGAAAGCCCGACCGAGGACGAAACCCGTTCCATGGAAAGCATGGATCAGGAATACCGGACCAACGAAACACGGTTCCGGGCTGCCCTGGTGGCCGAGGATCAGGAACGGCGCGAAGCCGGGGCCGATCTGGAAACGCGCTCCGACCGTGAATTCGCGGAACTGATCGGGCGCTTTGAACTGCGGCAGGTGGCCCTGTCCCTGGACGAAGGCCGGGCGCTTTCGGGCGCAACTGCCGAGGTGGTGCAGGAACTGCGC
Organism: Paracoccus lichenicola; assembly: GCF_009708075.1. GTDB lineage: Bacteria > Pseudomonadota > Alphaproteobacteria > Rhodobacterales > Rhodobacteraceae > Paracoccus > Paracoccus lichenicola. The sequence goes on from NZ_WMBT01000001.1 coordinate 613,776, forward strand.
GCCAAGGGCGGCTATCAGGGCATCCCGGTCCCGCTGGCGGCTCTGGAAACCCGTGCGGGCGAAACCGTCGCGGCGGGCGTTCCGAACCCCAAGACCATCCGTCCCATCATCGACCGGATCTTCCCGAACAGCGTGGCCGAACGCCTGGGCGTCCAGCGCATCAACATCACGGCGGGCGAACTGGCCTTTCCCGTGGCGACCGCTGGCGCTGTCTTTGGCTGGCAGACGACCGAACTTGGCAACGTGGGGGCGCAGCAAGCCTTTGCCACGACCGAACGCAGCCTGGCCCCCGATCACACCGGCGGCGCGCAGATGGTCATCAGCCGCAAGGCGCTGAAACAGGCGGGCGAAGGGTTGGAACAGGCGATCCGGCGCGACATGAACGCGGTGATCGGCGCGGAACTCGACCGCGTGGTGATCAGCGGCAGCGGCGCGGCGGGCCAGCCCCTGGGCATCATTCCGGGCGCTGCCACCTACGGCATCACCGCGACCGCCGTTGGCGCGACCGCGACCTGGGCGGCGTTCCGGGCGCAGCTGGTGGCCTTCATGGACGGCAACCAGATCACCGCGCCCGACCAGGTGAAGCTGGCCTTCGATCCGGCGATCTGGGCGGAACTGGACGCGGCGCTGATCACCGGCACGGCTGTTTCGGAATGGGACCGGCTGACCAAGCAGGTTGGCACCCCGGCAATCAGCAATGTCATCCCCGACAGGACCGCGATCCTGACCGCCACCGTGCAGGGCGTGGCCCCCGGCTATCTGGGCATCTGGGGCGGCGTTGACCTGATCCGGGATCCCTATACCAAGGCGGCATCGGGCCAGCTGGTGCTGACCGCGCTTGTGACGGCTGACTTCACCGTCCCGCGCGGCGCGCAAACCCGCATCCTGACCGGCATCGGGGCGCCCTGATGCTGTGGGGGGCGTCTCTCGGCGCACTGGAACTGCGCAGCGATGGCGGGGCAACCCGCCTGCGGGCGACGTTCCCCTATGGGGCGGAAACCGAACTGGCACCGGGGCGGCGTGAAGTCATCGCCCCGCGCGCCTTCGCTGACCGGATCGAGGCAGGCGGCGAAATCCACCTGCTGTCCGGTCACGACTACAACCGCCCGCTGGCATCCACCACGGCGGGCAACCTGTCCCTGCGCGATAGCGACGACGCGCTGATGATCGAGGCCGAGATTGACGGCGGCACGACCTGGGCGCGCGACTTCCTGGCAGCCCATGCAAGCGGGCTGATCCGCGGCCTGTCCCCTGGCTTCCGCGTCACCCCGGACGGTGAACGGATCGAGCGGCGCGGGGCTGGCGTCCTGCGCACCATCACCAAAGCGGCGCTGTTTGAAATATCGGCTGTCACCCGGCCCGCCTATCCTTCGGCGCAGATCGAGGCGCGGGCATGGGAAACCCATTGGGACCGGCTGCCCTATCGCGGCCCGGTCTATCACCTGAACCGTTGGAGGGTCTGATGGGCCTGCTGAACCTGTTCCGGCGGTCTACGCGCGTAGACGTTCCCGAAACCCGTGCCATCCAGCCGGGCTATACCGCCAGCCTCATGGCAGCGCGCGAAGCGTGGATTTCCGGCGCATCCGGCCTGGCCGAGGTAACGGCGGCTGTGCAGACTTCCGTTTCTCTCTGGGAAAGCGGCCTGTCGCTGGCCGATGTGACCGGCACCGACCTGCTGGACCGGCGCAGCATGGCTATCACGGCCCGCGCTCTGGCCCTACGGGGCGAATGCCTGTTCCTGATCCGTGATAGGCTGATCCCGGCGACCGATTGGGACATCAGCACCCGCTACGGCCAACCCCGCGCCTATCGCGTGGGACTGCCTGAAATCGGCGGCGGGCGGAATGAAACCGTCCTGGCAGGCGAGGTGCTGCACTTCCGCATTGGCTGCGATGCTGTCACCCCCTGGGCAGGCTCTGCACCTCTGGCCCGTGCCAAGCTGTCGGCGCAGCTGCTGGAAGCCATCGAAACCGCGTTGCGCGACGTTTACCAGGACTCGCCTATTGGCAGCCTGATCGTGCCCGTGCCTGAAGGATCAGCCGAGGATATGGAGGCGCTGCGGCGGGGCTTCCGTGGCAGGCGCGGGCAGGCTCTGGTGATCGAGGGCGTGGCGCAGGCGACGGCGGCGGGCATGAACCCGAACATCGGCAAGTCACCGGATCAGCTTTCCCCGGATTTGTCCCGCACCTTGGCCGACCGGCTGCTGACTGATGCGAAAGGCGCAATCTTTGGCACGTTCGGCGTCCTGCCCGGCCTGCACAACCCCGCCACGACCGGACCGATGGTCCGCGAGGCGCAGCGGCACCTTGCGCAGCTGGTGCTGCAACCCGTCGCCAATCTCATGGCCGAGGAAGCCAGCGAGAAATTCGGGCTGGCCGTAAAAATCGACGTTGTGCGACCGATGCAAGCCTTTGACCACGGCGGCAAGGCGCGGGCGCTTGGCACGATGATGCAGGCGATGGCGCAGGCCAAGGAGGCCGGGCTTGACGATGCGACCGTGAAGGACGCGCTGACCTTCATCGACTGGGCGGATTGACGAGATAGGGCCGGGATGCGCCCTGCGGGCTTTCGAGCGTCTTCACCGCAAAGCATCTGGGATCAGACGGCGAGTGCCCGGCGTCCGACATGCCGAAAACCCCGTCACGGCGCGGCCCCTTCTTCCATGGGGGCGCGGCGCAGGCTGCCACGATGCAGATCGGGGGCCGCCAACGCGGCACGAGCAAGTGCCATGGCCCGCGTCTGGGCAAGGGGCCGGGGGCGTCGGGATGGCGCACCGGCCCCGCTTCCTCAGAATATCCCGGTGCCTGCTTACTTGTCGTCTGGAGATTTTCCGAAGTGAAGGCGCATATGACCTGGCCGCTTTTGTTCAAAACGCGGTTCAAGTTCAGGAAGCATGTCCGCAATCAGCCGGTTTACTTCGTCCAGCCTAGCAAGCCTCTCCGCGCGTGTTGGCGCTGCTTGAAGATACTGGAACATGTCATGGACAGTCATTTGAACGGGTGTGGGTGCGGGAAATTTATCTTCTAGCGCCGCGACGATTTCAGCGTTCATGCTGCGGTTGTTTGCATCTGCGGCGGCCTTGATCCGGTCGCGCAGATCATCAGGCATCCGAATGTTGACCTGGGCCTGCTCACGGGCTGGCGGCTTAGACATGTAGTCCCCACGCTATCACATGCCAGCACAATGCTACTTTTTAGCATTGACGCAATACCAGCACTATGCTGTTATAGCATTGTGCTGGTATCGAGGACCGCCATGTCAGAAATGAAGCAACTGCCGATCCGCTTCCCCGCCGATGTGAAAGCGTGGCTGTCGGAACAAGCCCGGCTCAATGGTTCGAGCCAGAACAGCGAAGTGATCCGCGCCGTCCGCGAACGGATGGAGCGTCAAGAGGCCGCGACGGCCTAACCCTTGGAGGAAATGATGACGATCATCGAACGCGTTCGCGCGAACAATACCCCTTACCCTGCTGGCATGATGGACCGCATGGCGCTGTTTGCAGAGTGGACCGGCACAACCCCGCCCGAAACGATCCTGGAGGATCAGGGCGACGGCTGGACGTTCAGCACCGAGTTCCTGACGTTCTGCGCCCTGAACGGCATGTCGATTGATTGGGTTTGGCTTGGCGACGAGAAGTCGCTGGTCCTGGAAGCGCACAATGCGGCGTTGCGGGGGCGGGCATGACGCGGGAGGAGAAAGAAAAGCACTTCGAGGAGATCATGGAGTTGCTGGACGAAACCGAGAAGTCAGTCCTGCTCTATACCATCGTCACAGTAACGAACACCAAGTCGAAAGGGTGGCGAACGCGGCGAATCAACGATTTTACCCGATGGCTTGATGAGCGGCGCAATACCCCGATTGCCGAGAAAGTCGCATGATGTGCATCGCCCGCGATCCCGCCGGTTGCGGGCGAAACACATGGAAAACCTATTGCCACGGCAATCAATCCGATCTATTGTTAAGGCAATAGATGGAGATAGCTATGAATATCGAACCCACCATGTCCAGCACTTACGCCTGCGAGGTCGCTTTCGTGAACAAGCAGCGTTTCAACGAAGCCGTGGCCCGAGGGGATTATCCCTGCGCCCCAGTAGTCGATGGCCGCACTCGCATTTTCACCGCGCGCGATGTGTTCGGCCTGTGGCTGTATGGCCAACTGACCGATGAAGGGCTTCCCCCGGCCAAGGCGGGCGATCTGGCCTGCCAACTGGTCGAGGTGATGCGCCATAACCCCGATCTGCAAGAAGTGGCCCTGGTCCGTGACGCCTTTCGCCGCCGCTGGGTGGTAGCGCCTGACCAAGTAGGTTCACTGGTCAGCTTCACCTTGGGCGGGACGCAACCGATTGGCATCGAGACGCTGGATCTGCGTCCGGTCCATAGCAACATCGCCCACCAGTTTAACAAGCTGGCGGCGCGCTATGTCCACCCCGACGACGCCGAGGACTGATCGACATGATCAAGGCATTGCCCCTCTGGGCCAACGAAAAGACTTCTGCATCGCTTCTGGATTTGAAGCCCTGCGAGTTTTGCGCGCTGGTTGCGGATGGGCATTTGCCGCGCGGTCGTGAGATCGCCCCTGGCGTGATCCGCTGGAATACAGACGAACTGCGCGCCATCGGGCGGGGCGAAGCTGTCGATGGAGGAATAGACTGGTCATGAGAAAAACAGGCCGCAAGCCCTACGTGTGCGAGGTCAAGCAGGGCTTCCTCTATTTCCGCAAGGGCGGCAAATACCTGCACCGCTTCACGGCACCGGAAGGCACCGAAGAATTCGACCGCCAGTATTGGGAAGTGATGACCGGCAAGAAAGCCGAGGCCAAGCGTTCCTGGGCTGCGGCGATCCAAATCCTGCGCGAGTCGGATCGTTGGGCTGGGAAGTCCGTCCGTTACCGGCAAGACCTTGAACCCGTGCTGACCTACCTGATCGACAAGATTGGCAAGCGCGACGTGTCCCGGCTCACGCAGGCCGATATTTACGAGGCGATGGACAAGAACAAGCATCGCGTCCGCTTTGCCAACTACCTGCCTGTCGCCATCAGCATGATCGCCAAAGAGGTGATTCGGCGGCGCTGGTTGAACGAGAACCCGGCGAAGGGCATCGAGCGCCTAGCCGTTCCGAAGAACCGGCAGCAACCGCATATCCCGTGGCCCGATGCAGCCGTCAACAAGTGGCGGGCCGAGGCTGGACCGCTTGAACGGCTGATCTTCGAGATCGGCGTGGGCAGCGTCCAGCGACCTAGCGATTGGGTAGGCTTCACCTGGGGCGACTATGATCCGGCAGGTGACGGAACGCTGCGCCTGCGCCAGAACAAGACCGACGTGGCCCTGGTCCTGCCCTGCACCATTGCATTGAAGGCCGCTCTGGACACGGCGAAATCAGCCCTGCCCTTCGCGCCCCTGCCCGGTCGCTACATCATCACCAAGCAGGACGGCAGCCGCATGGATTATCGGCGCATGGCCGAGGTGATGCTGGCCGAGCGGCGGCGGCTCAACCTGGAAACCTACGATCTTCACGCGCTGCGCTATCGCGGCGTGATGGAACTGGCCTGGGCTGGCTGCGACGATGACGAAATCATGTCCTACAGCGGTCACAGCACCAAGACCATGGTGCGCAAGTATGCCGGGGAAGCCCGGCAGATCATGCGGGCGAAGCAAGCCCGTGCCAAGCGGTCCTGACGCAGAACAGAACAGGGCCAGAACGTGAAAGTGATAACAGGAGTGATAACCCCCTTGACCCCCTCAACCGAAAACCTTAGCAAACGCGAGGCTCCGGCGGGTTGGCGGAGAGGTTACGCAGCGGATTGCAAATCCGTGAAGACCGGTTCGATTCCGGTACCCGCCTCCACCTTTCCCCGAAATGTGCCGTTCCGCTCAGCCCTTGGCCTGGCGCCGCAGGGTGATCGACATCTGCCAGGGCGCGCCATGGCGCAGCCACAGCGCGGAAATCCACCACAGCGTCAGCATCGCCCAGACATCGACGGCCATGCGGCGAGCGATGCCCTGGCCCGGGGGGTTCATCTGGAAGGCGTCGCCTAGGACCGACAGCAGCACGCAGGCCAGAAAGGAAAACAGCCCGCCCCGGCCGATCTGCTGCAAGGCCACGCCCAGGCGGCTTGCGGCCATGCGCTCCATGATGCGGGCCAGGGGCACGGCGACCAGCCAGCTTGCGCCCATGATCGCCATGTAGCGGGTGCCGTCCAGGTCCCATTTCCCGACCTCTCCGCCATAGATCAGGCGCAGGGCGTCGCGGACGGGCAGCGCGGGTTCGCCGAACTTGGCGGCGACGACGATGGCGGTGCCGAACAGGAACATGCCCGCCGACAGGATCGTCAGAAGCCGCCGGTGCTGTGTCAGGACCGGCATGATCCGTTCGCGGTAAAGGCCCATGGCGATGCCGGAAAAGAACAGCATCTGCCAGCCGAAGGGGTTGAACAGCAACCCGCCGATGCGGTGGTTCGGCACGAAGGCGTTCAGCACGGGGGCAAAGCACCACACCGCGAACGACCCCGCCGCGAAGCTGAGCGGATGGCGCATCAGCACCGGCACCAGGATGGGGACCGAGGCCAGCAGGATCACGTAGACCGCCAGCACGTCCAGCAGGTTCGGTTGCAGCCACATCGTCGCCAGCACGCCGAAAAAGCCGATCGGGTTTTCCAGCACCCAGATGGCGTATTGGTGCCAGATCGCCGTGTGGTCCATGTCCAGCGCCAGAAGGCCTGCGGACACCAGCGCCATCAGCATTCCGCCAAAGACCAGGGCGCGCCAGACCTCGAAGGCGCGGCGGGTAAAGCGCCACTGGACGGCGCGCAGGCCCTGCTTGCGTTCGACCGCCAGCCAGACCATGCCGACCAGGAAGCCCGACAGCAGCACGAACAGTTCCGCCGCGTCGAAGATGGCGAAGTTGGCCAGCGTGAACCAGCGCAGTTCCGAAATCGGCATGTGGTCCAGCATGATGCAGACCAGCGCGTAGCCGCGCAGCATGTCCAGCGCGATGAGACGCTTCATGAGGGAAGGACGCTCCATTGCCGCAACAGGGCGGGGTCGGACACCAGCGCGTCGGTCTCGTCGCGGGTCAGATAGTCCAGCGCCTCGGACCGGGTGGCCGCATGGGCGATCTTGGCGCCTGCGGTGATGCGGTGCAGGCGCTTGTCCACCGGCAGGTCGGGGTTTTCGGGCAGCAGCGCGACATGACGCTCGATCATGCCGGCGTCCCCGCCAAGCCGCAGCAGCCCCGCCGCGCCCTTCAGGGGGCGGGGCATGGACCGCACGACGGCGCTGGCATCGGACAGGATCGCGGGGGGATTGCGCTCCTCGGGCGTGACCAGAAGGCCGCGCATCCGCGCCCAGCGGCCAAAGATGGGGCTGGCGGAATAGCGCGAGGTCACGGGCGACAGGATCAGCCCGGCCAGGATCGGCGACAGCCAGATCAGCTGCGCGGGCGAAAACTGCGCCAGCACGATCAGGGTGCCGACGCCCAGCAGCACATGCACCCAGTGCCGCGCGATCACCACGTTCCAGTCGGGCATGGACCCGGCGCGGACCTGGGCGTTCCAGCCGCTGTCGCGGCCCCGCAGGATTTCATAAATCTGGCGCGTCTGGATCAGCATCTGCACCGGCGCGATCAGGGCCGACAGCAGGATCTCGAACAACGCGCTGGCGAAGATGCGCACCGGCCCGCCCGCGTTGCGCGCCAGGGGCCGCGACCAGGCGCGGATGGTCGCGATCAGCTTGGGCAGCAGCAACAGCGCCATGGCGGCGACGAACAGCCACAGCATCCGCCGGGCGTCGAAGACCGGCCAGTCGGGAAACAGCTGATAGGCGGTCGGGAAATATTCGGGGGTGGACAGCAGCACCGTCGCCGACAGGACAAGGCCCACCAGGATCAGGGCCAGCCACAGGGGACTCATCAGGAAGCCCAGGATGCCGATGGTGAAATGGGCCAGCGTGATGGCGCGGGCGCCGCGCATCCCGAACAGGCGCGAATGCTGCAGGTTGCCCTGCGCCCAGCGGCGTTCGCGCACGGCCATGTCCAGAAGGGTCGGCGGACAGCCCTCGAAACTGCCGCGCAGGTCGTGGTCCAGCCGGACCTTCCACCCCGCCCGGCACAGGGCGGCGGCTTCCACGAAATCGTGGGACAGGATGGTGCCTCCGAAGGGTGGCTTGCCGGGCAGGCGCGGCAACCCGCAGGCCGAGGCAAAGGCCGGCAGGCGGATGATGGCGTTGTGGCCCCAGAAGTTGCCGGTGTTGCCCGACCAGGCGGACACGCCGCGCGCGATCATCGGGCCATAGACGCGGCCCGCGAACTGGGTCAGGCGGGCAAAGATCGTCTCGCCCCCCACCAGGATCGGCATGGTCTGGATCAGCGCCAGCCGGGGATCGGCGTTCATGCGCGCGGACAGGGCGCGGATCGTGGCGCCGGTCATGATGCTGTCGGCGTCCAGCACCACCATCTGGTCATAGCGCCCGCCCCAGCGGCGGATGAAGTCGCTGATGTTGCCGGTCTTGCGATCCTCGTTGGTGACGCGGCGGCGATACCAGATCGGCAGGGGCGACATCCTGCGGGCCGCGTCGATCACCAGCGTCTCGTTCACGGCGATCACCGGGTCGCGGCTGTCGGACAGCACGAAGATCTCGGCCCGATCGGCCATGCCCTCGCGGTCAAGCTCTCGCGCCAGGGCGGTCAGCAGGCCGATGCTTTTCTGCGCATCCTCGTGATAGATCGGCATGACCACGGCCAGGCGGGCATCGTTCGGCCCCTCGGGCGTGGTCAGGTCGGGGGCGAAAAGGCCCGCCAGGACGCCGCAGAAGGAAAAGCCCACCCAGGCAAAGGTCGGCACGAACAGGACCAGCAGCGCCCATTGCATCGGCGTCGGATCGTCGCCGAAGGACTGCAGCATCTGCAGGAAACCCACCACGGCGATGACCGCCGCGCCGCCGAACGCCACCAGCCGCGCCGCCCAGACCCGCCAGCCGTTGCGCAGGCGCGGAAAGGCCAGGGCCGGGCGCGCGCCGAAGTCCTGAACGGGCATGGCCAAGGGCGCCTCGGGCGGGGTGGCGGGAAGCGTGGCCGCAGGGGCAAGGGGCCGGTCCATGGCGGTCATGCGGTCCAGCGGGCCAGCCAGGTTTCGCTTTGCACGACACCCTCGGGGCTGGTCAGCACGGCTTGCAACTCGGCCAGGGTGGCATCGCCAGGCTCGAACTCGAACGCGAGGCGCAGCACGCCCTGGTGCGGCAAGGGCTTGAGATAGGCATGGGCGATATTGCCGGCCGAGGTCGTGACTTGGGATTCGGGCAAGGCGTCGGCGAACAGCGACAGGTCGAAATCGACGATGAAGCTGCGCGCCGCCTGCGAATTGACCGACAGGCCGGACCGCGCCTGCACCACCCGGGCCAGGGGAAGGTCGTTGGCGGGCAAGGGCGCGAAGCCCAGGCGATAGCTGTAGTCGTGGCGCTTGTCGCGGGCCAGCGGCTCCTTGGGAACCCAGCAGGTGACGATGTTGTCGTTGAACTCGTTCTCGACGGGGATCTCGACCAGGCGCACCTCGCCCTCGCCCCAGTTCTCCTCGGGCTGGATCCAGGCCGAGGGGCGCAGGTGATACAGCGCCTCGGAATCCTGGTAATCCTCGAAGGCGCGCTTGCGCTGGATCAGGCCGAAGCCGCGCGGGTTGTTGTCCACGAAGGACGAAATTTGCAACGTCTTGTGTGCGCCCAGCGTGCGCCACAGCGCCTGGCCCGCGCCCGTGTGCATCTGCACGCCGTCGCTGTCATGCACGGCGGGGCGGTAATCGTCCACCTGCCGCCGGCTGGCCGGGCTGAACCAGAACATCGAGGTCAGGGGCGCAAGCCCGGTGTTCTGCAGATCGACGCGCGGGAACAGCGCGACGCGCACGCGCACCATCGACACCGCGCCCGGGTTGATGTCGAACTGATAGGCGCCCGTGACCGACTTGCTGTCCAGCACCGCATAGATGCGGACCCAGTCCGACCCGTCCGAAGGATCCTGGATCCAGAAGTCGGTGAACAGCGGGAATTCCTCGCCATCCGGGCTGCCGGTCTTGATGGCAAGCCCGCGCGCCGACAGGCCATAGATCGTGCCGCGCGCCACGGCGCGGAAATAGGTGGCGCCCTGGAAGACCAGGAATTCGTCCATCACGCCGGGCCGGTTCAGGATCGTCCGCATCCGGAAGCCGGACCAGCCCATGTTCCCCTTGTTCTGCAAATCCGCCCCGTCGGGGAACTGCGAGGGGTCGAAGTCCAGCATCGAGGGATCGAAGTCCAGCCGGTGCGGCACGCCATCGCGCACCACGCTGATGTTCACCGGCTCGTAGAAGATCGACCCGGGCGGCAGCAGGTCCATGCCGAAGCGGGGATTGCCCGCAAAGGGGTCGCGGTCGCGGCGGAAGCGGATCGCCCGGTACTGGTCATAGGACAGGTTGGCAAAGCTGCCCACCAGATCGGACACCGGCTGCTCGTAAACGCGCGTCGCCCGTTCCGCCGCAAGGGCCGCCACCTCCTCGAATCCGAAGACAGTCGGTGCGGGCGCGGGGGGCGTGTCGCCTGCCGCGCCTGCGGGCGCAGCCTGGTCCGGTGCGGTCTGCGCCTGCGCGGGCACGGCGGCAAACGAGCCTCCGGCGGCGGCCAGTGCGGTGGCTGCGTTGAGAAATTGACGGCGTTTCATATCGGGTGATGGTTGCCAAAAACCGTTATACTATAAGGGGGATGCCGGGCCGCAGCAAGGCGCAAGCCGAACCCGCGCGTCCCCGGGAAGGTTGCAGGTTTACAAGGGGCAGCGGGGGTCTGCTGCCCGTTTTCGCGCCTTTCCGCCTATTGGCTGGCCAGCCATTCCGTCACGGGTTGGCGCAGGTTGGGCAGGCCCCGGTCCAGCCCTTCGTCGATGACCTCGCGCAGGCCCGCGATCGAGACGCGCCGGATCAGGTGCTTGACCGGCCCGATCGAGGCCGGGCGCATCGACAGCCGCCCGATCCCCAGGGCGGCGAAGGTCAGCGCCTCGACCGGGCGGCCCGCATCCTCGCCGCAAAAGGACAAGGGCACGCGCGCGTCCTCGCAGCGTTCGATGATCTGGCGCAAGAGCAGCAGGAAGGAGGAGTTCAGGGTGTCATAGCGGCGCCGCACGCGTTCGTTTTCCCGGTCCGCGGCAAAGAAGAACTGCTTGAGGTCGTTGCCGCCGATCGAGATGAAGTCGCACATCTCGAAGAACTTCCTGGGCGCGAAGGCCAGCGACGGGGTTTCCAGCATCGCCCCCACGCGGATGTCGGTGGGCATCGGATGGCCCACGCGCTGTTCGCGCGACAGTTCCTGCATCAGGATGCGATAGGCGGCCTCGTATTCGCTGATGTCGGCGACAAAGGGGAACATCACGTGCAGGGGCCGCCCGACAGATGCCCGGATCAGCGCCTGCAACTGCATCCGCAGGATGCCGCGCTTGTCCAGGCCCACGCGGATCGCGCGCCAGCCCATCGCGGGGTTGGGTTCGTCCTGCGGCTTCATGTAGGGCAGGACCTTGTCGGATCCGATGTCCAGCGTGCGGAACATCACCGGCTTGCCCTGGGCGTTGTCCACGACGCGGCGGTAAAGCTCGGCCAGCTCGGCCCGGCGGGGGACGTGGTTGCGGATCAGGAACTGCAATTCGGTGCGGAACAGGCCCACGCCCTCGGCCCCGGATCCTGCCAGCGACGGCAGGTCGGCCATCAGGCCCGCGTTCATGTAAAGCTGGATCGTGGTGCCGCAGGTGCCCGTCGCGGGCAGGGTGCGCAGGCTGGCATAGCGGTTCTGCGCCTCGGCCTGCATGGCGATCTTGTCGAGGAAGGCCTTGTGGACGGTTTCCTCGGGGCGCAGGTGGACGATGCCCTGGTCCCCGTCCAGCAGGATCGTGTCGCCGTTCAGCGCCTCGGTCGTGATGCGGGGGGCGTGGATGACCAGCGGAATGGCCAGCGCGCGCGCGACGATGGCGGCATGGCTGCCGACCGAGCCTTCCTCCAGCACGACCCCGCGCAACCGGCGGCCGTATTCCAGCAGTTCCGCCGGGCCGATGTTGCGGGCGACCAGGATGGGATTGTCGGGCATCTCGGCCCCGGTATCGGCGCCCTGCCCGGTCAGGATCCGCAACAGCCGGTTCGACAGGTCGTCCAGGTCGTGCAGGCGGTCGCGCAGATAGGGATCGGCGGCCATCTCCAACCGGGCGCGGGCGGCGGACTGTTCCTTTTCCACCGCGGCCTCGGCCGACAGGCCCAGCTGGATGTCCTCCTCCATCCGCTTCAGCCAGCTGCGCGAATGGGCGAACATGCGATAGGTTTCCAGCACGGCGGTATGTTCGCCCTCGCCGCCCATGTCGGCGGCGGCCACCATCTTGTCCACGGTGCTGCGCAGCATCGCCACGCCTTCGTGCAGGCGCGCCAGTTCCTTGTCGGGATCGTCGCCCACGGGATTGGTGACGACCACGCGCGCCTCGTGCAGCCAGACCCGGCCCTCGGCCGCGCCTTCCTGACCCGTCGAGCCGCGGATCATCAGCGGAAAGCGGTGCTTGGGCGGCATGCCGTCGGATTGGCTGCCCTGGAAGGCGCCAAGCTCGGTCATCTCGGCCAGCACCATGGCCACGACCTCCAGACCATAGATCTCGTCCTCGGAAAACAGCCGCGCCTCGCGGCACTGGACGACCAGCACGCCCAGCCGTTCGCCGACCCGCTGGATCGGCACGCCCAGGAAGCTTGGGAACACCTCCTCGCCCGTTTCGGGCATGAAGCGGAAACCGGGTTCCGACGGCGCGTCGGCGGTGTTCACATGCCGCCCCGTGCGGGCCACGCGGCCCACCAGCCCCTCGCCCAGGCGAAGGCGGGTGCGGTGAACGGATTCGGGGCGCAACCCTTCGGTCGCGCACAGTTCCAGCGTGTTGGGATCGCGGAACAGATAGATCGAGCAGACATCCGTTCCCATCGAATCGGCGATGTGATGGGTGATCTGGTCAAGCCTGTCCTGGCCGCCGCCAGGGGCGCCCAGGATTTCCTTCAACCGTTGCAGCAACTTGCGAGAGTCGCTGTCCTTGCGGTCTTGCATCGCCGGCCCGCCTTGCTTTGCGATAACCCGCCGCCGCCGCAAAGGGGCGGGCCGTCAGGGAATGTCAGGCCGCTTCCAGGCCAAAGGCATCATGCAGCGCCTGCACGGCCAATTCCATATACTTGCGGTCGATCAGCACCGAAATCTTGATCTCGCTCGTAGAGATCACCTTGATGTTGACGTTTTCGTCTGCAAGCGCCTTGAACATCTTGGCCGCCACGCCCGCATGGCTGCGCATTCCGATGCCCACGACCGACACCTTGGCCACCTCGGTATCGACGACCAGTTCGTCATAGGCGATATGGCCCGCGGCCATCGCCTCCTCCATCGCGCGCTTGGCGCGTTCCACCTGGTTGATGGGGACGGAAAAGGTCATGTCGGTCACGGAACCGGGGTGGTCGTCGTAATCCTTTTCCGAGATGTTCTGGACGATCATGTCCACGTTCACGCCCGCCTCGGCCAGGGGGGCGAAGATCGCGGCGGAAATGCCGGGCCGATCCTCGACCGTGACCAGGGTGATCTTGGCCTCGTCGCGCGAGGAGGCGACGCCGTTGACGACTTTCGATTCCATAATTTCTTCCTCATCGCAGATCAGGGTGCCGGAATTCTCGTCCGTGTCCTCGAACGAGGATAGCACGCGCAGCCGCACCTTGTAGCGCATCGCCAGTTCGACCGACCGGGTCTGCAGGACCTTGGCGCCCAGGGAGGCCAGTTCCAGCATCTCCTCGAAGGCGATCTTGTCCAGCTTGCGGGCCTTGGTGGTGATGCGCGGGTCGGTCGTGTAGACGCCGTCCACGTCGGTATAGATGTCGCAGCGTTCGGCCGCGAAGGCCGCGGCAAAGGCGACGGCGGTGGTGTCCGACCCGCCCCGGCCCAGCGTGGTGATGCGCCCGTCCGGGCCAAGCCCCTGGAAGCCCGCGACCACAGCGACCTTGAAGCCCTCGGCGAATTTCGTGTCGATATTCGTGCGCGGAATGTCCACGAAGCGTGCGGACGAATGCTGCGCGGTGGTGTTGATCGGCACCTGCCAGCCCTGCCAGGACCGTGCGGGCACGCCCATTTCCTGCAAGGTCAGCGCCATCAGGCCGGCCGTCACGTTCTCGCCGGAACTGACCACCGCGTCGTATTCGCGCGCGTCGAACAGGGGCGAGGTCTGTTCGACCCATCCCACCAGTTCGTTGGTCTTGCCGGACATGGCGCTGACGATGACGATCACGTCATAGCCGCGCTCGACCTCGCGCTGCACCTTCAGGGCGGCGTTCCGGATGCGGTCAAGGTCTGCAACCGAGGTGCCGCCGAATTTCATCACCAGAAGCGGCATCGCGGGGCCTCCAGCCAAGGGTTTCTGCTGGGCGCGGCTTTTAGGGGCGGGGGGGCGAAAGGGCAAGGGCGGAAAGGGGATATGCGCGATTGTTGTCGCGATCAGTTGGTCTTCTGCCGCGGGATGAAGGGCAAGGGCGCGACCGGCACGCCGTCCTCGATCAGCTTGCGGGCTTCTTCCAGCTTGGCCTCGCCATGGATCGCGCGGGTGGGGGCGCGGCCCTCGTGGATCGCGCGCGCCTCGTCCGCGAATTTCAGGCCGACATAGTCGCTGTTCGCCTCGACCTGCTGGCGCAGGGCCTGCAGCGCGGCCTCGACCGGGTTCATGGCGGGTTCGTGCTGTTTCGCCGCAGGGACTGCCGGGGCCATCAGCGACTTTTCCACCGTCACCGATCCGCATCGCGTGCAGGCCACGTGACCGGCCGCCCGCGTCGTCTCGAACGCGTCGGACGAGCGGAACCAGCCGTCGAAATCATGGCCCTGGTCGCAGCGCAAAGCATAGCGGATCATGGATACGAACCCCTTTTCCTTTCCTTGCCTTATATCGGGTCAGCCCCGCCCGCCTGCAAGTTCCCGCAAGCGCCCGATCAGCGCGGCCGGATCGCCCGCCCGGTCGTCCAGAACCCGGCGCGCCGCCTGTCCCATGTGCCGGGCAGACGAAGGGTCGCCCGCCAGCCGGATTAGCTGGTCCGCCAGCGACGCCGCATCGACCTGCCGCGCCGCCCCTGCCGCGTCCAGCGCCGCATAGCCTTGCGTGAAATTGCCCACATGCGGCCCGTGCAGGATCGCCGAGGCATGGGCCGCAGGCTCCCACGGGGTATGGCCGCCCCGCTGGGCCAGGGACCCGCCGACAAGGCAAAGCCCCGCCGCCGCATACCAGCGGTCCATTTCCCCCAGCGTGTCGGCCAGCAGCACGTCGCCCCCGGTGCCCCCGGCGGATCGCCGTTCAAAGGCGATGCCACGTTGCGTCAGAAGACCCGCGACCTCGTCCCCCCGCCGCGGATGGCGGATGGCCAGGATCAGCCGCAGGCCAGGGTGGTTGCGGCGCGCCTGCATCCAGGCGTCCAGCACCACGGCCTCCTCTCCTTCGTGGGTCGAGGCCGCCAGCACCGTCCGGTCACGCGATGCAGAGGGCGGCGGCGGCGCGATCCCGGCAGGCGCCAGCAGCTTCAGATCCAGCCGGGGCAGGACCGCCCGGCCGGGCAGGCCCAGGGCCAGAAGCCGCGCTTCGCTGTCCGCATCCTGGGCCGACAGCACCGTCAGCCGCTGCAAGACCGGCCCGATCAGGCGCGGCAGCCGCCTCCAGCGCAAAGCCGAGCGTGCCGACATGCGCGCCCCGATCACCGCCTGCGGGATGCCCCGGTCGGCCAGCATCCGCGACCGCAGCGGCCAGAACTCGCCCTCGACCGTGACCTGCAGGCGGGGCCGCGCCTGATCCAGAAAGCGGCCCAGGGCACCCGGCAGGTCCAGGGGCGCCAGCCGCGCCGGCAACCCCCACCCCGCCGCCATGTCCCGTCCGGTCAGGCTGTTGGCCGTGACCAGCACCCGATGCGTCTGCGCCAGCGCCGCGATGATCGGACGGGCCGAGGTCAGCTCGCCCACGGAGGCGCCGTGAAACCACAGGTCGGCGGGACCGACAGGGTCCAGCACCAGCCGCTCGCGCGGCGCACCCTGCCCGCCCAGCATGGCCCGCAGGCGAAAACCCTGTTCAAGAACCGAGGCGGTGGCGCGATAGATCATGGCAAGGCTATAGCCGATGCCGCACCCGGCATGAAGACCGGTCCCTGCCGGAACCCGACACACCACCTGACGTTGGCTTGCCAAGCATACGAAATCAGGAGGTTTCCATGAAGGGTCTTTTCGCCTGGTGGCTGGGCGTGCCGGTGATCGTGATCATCATCCTGTATCTGACAGGCATCTTCTGAGCGCACGATGCAACCGCCCCGAAGGGCAGTGGTTCCGTCATCGGATTGGGAAGGAAAAGGTGGCGGACCCGGAGCGATTCGAACGCCCGACCCCCAGATTCGTAGTCTGGTGCTCTATCCAGCTGAGCTACGGGTCCGTCGTAGGGCGGTGATCTATCCGCCCGTTCCGGGGGATGCAAGAGGGGTTTCGCAAAAAACGCCGCCCCTCTTGTTTTTATCGCGACGCCACCGCCTGCCGCGCCGGCAGGATCGCCATGTCGCGGGGGATGTGGATCATGAATTCGCTGCCCTCGGTATCGCTGCGGACCAGATCCAGCCGCCCGCCGTGGCCCCGGACCAGATCCGCCGCGATCGTCAGCCCCAACCCGGTGCCGCCCTTGCGCACGCTGCCCGAAAAGGGCTTGAACAGGTATTCCCGCGCCCGTTCCGGCAGGCCGGGACCGGTATCGCCCACGCGGATCCACCAGTCGCTGTCCGTCTCGCCCGCGCCGATCTCGACCGTGCCGGGCTGGCCGGTGCCCTCGATGGCCTGGCGGGCGTTGCGCGCCAGGTTGGCCAGCACGCGATACAGTTGGTCGCGGTCGGCGCGGATGGTCAGGGTCGGGGGGATGTCCGTCAGGAAATCGACCTGGGCTGCCGGGCTTGCCAGGGATTCGGCCTCGATCACCTCGGCCGCAAGCTGCGCCAAGGGAAAGCGCGACAGCGTGGGGGCAGGCTCCTCGGCCTTGCCGAAGGCCAGGGTCGTTTCGCACAGGTTCACGGCCCGGCTGATGGAATTGACCAGCTTCGGCGCGGCGCGCCGGACCTTGGGGTCGCCGCTGTCCTCCAGCCGGTCGGCGAAGATCTGCGCGGTGGTCAGGATGTTGCGCAGGTCGTGGCTGATCTTGGCCACCGCCTCGCCCAGCTGCGCCATCCGTTCGCGCTGCTTCAGGGCCGAGGTGACGGTTTTCTGCATCGATGCCATCGCCGTCTCGGCATCGCGCAATTCGACAAGCCGGGCGTCGGGGGTGATGATGTGGCGCGGATCCTCGGGGGCCTCGGCATAGGATACCATGTGGCTGATCACCCGCCGGATCGGCACCAGAACCAGCCGCTGCACGGCCAGGTTCAGAAGCAGCGCCGTCAGGATGGAAAACGCCGCCGACAGCAGCAGCAACCGCACGCCGTATTCGATCATCGCCGCGCGCAGGGGCGCGGTTTCCATGGTGATCTCGATCAGCTGGCCCGCCTCGTTGACGGGCGATCCCATGACGCGGATCACCTCGTTCCGGCGGTTGAGCAGCGTGCCCATCGCGTCGTCGATGGTCTGGGCCACGCCTTCCTCGCGCAGGTCATAGGTCTGGGCCACGGGTCCGGGAATGGGCGAGGACAGGACCAGCTGGCGGATGTCGTTGCGGCGCAGGACGACGTTGAAGACCCCGGCATTCTGCAGCAGTTCCGATTCCAGGTCGCTGGCCAGCGATTCGTCGGTCGCCAGCAGCGCAAGGCTGGCGATCTGCGCCCGTTCCAGCCGCGATTCGAGGTAATCGAGGCGAAAGCTGGCCAGCGCAGGAAGCAGGATGAACAGTTCGGCCAGCATGACGAAGATGATCGTCAGGGCGGCGAATCGGCCAGTGATCGTATTCAGTCGCATTTATTCGTGATTGTCATCGCGTCGAATACGCGTGTTTCGGCCCGGCGGTCCCCGTTTGCACATCAAACGAATGTGATCATAAGCCGGTTCCTGCCGGCAAAGAAAAGGACATTCTGCAAATGCCCCCGTCTTGTCGGTTGACGGGGCAGGCCGCGTGATCTATCCAGCGGGCTTCAAACAACCGGCGTGTTCGCGCGCAGGGTGGAATTCCGCCATTCCGCCGCTGCCAAACCGCCATCCGCAAGACACGACCCGGAGACTGACCATGAAGCGCACCTTTCAACCCTCGAACCTCGTTCGTGCGCGCCGTCACGGCTTTCGCGCCCGCATGGCGACCAAAGGCGGCCAGCTGGTGCTGAACCGCCGCCGCGCCAAGGGCCGCAAGCGCCTGTCGGCCTGATCCCTTTGCGGCGGGCGACCCCCGCCGATCCAAAGGCTTTCGCCATGCCGCCCCTGCCCCATCCCGCCGTTGCCCCCGCGCGACCCACGGATGACGGCACGGCGGCATTTCGCATGTCCATGCCCCCCGTCATCGCCAAGCGCGCCGACTTCCTGGCGGCCGCGCGGGCGCTGCGGCAGGGCACGCCGGGCTTTCTGCTGCAGGCGCGGGACCGGGGCGACGGGCTGCCGTTCCGCGTGGGCTTCACCTGTTCCAAGAAGATCGGCAACGCGGTGATGCGCAACCGCGCCAAGCGGCGCCTGCGCGAAGTCGCGCGGCTGCATCTGCCGCAAGGCGCGCGGCAAGGCTGGGACTACGTGCTGGTGGGCCGCCCCGACGCGACCGTCAGCCGCGACTTCGCCGACCTGTGCGGCGATCTGACGGGCGCGCTGCGGAAGATCCACAAATGACGCCGCTGGCCCGCCTTCTGGCGCTGCCGGTGCGCGGCTATCGGCTGGTGGCCTCGCCCTGGGTGGGTCATGGCTGCCGGTTCCAGCCGACCTGTTCGGCCTATGCCCTGGACGCCCTGGCCCGTCACGGCGCATTGCGCGGCACATGGCTGGCGGCACGGCGCGTCGGGCGCTGTCACCCCTGGGGCGGGTCAGGCTATGATCCGGTGCCGGGGTCCGATCCCGATCACGAAAGGCAGTCCCATGCTGGACGACACTGACGAGTTGACCGAGATCCATCCGCTGTTCGCGGGCGCCCCGTCCTCGACCGAGTTCCGCAAGCTGCGCAAGCGGCTGGTCCGCGAAACCCGCGCGGCCATCGAGGATTACGGCATGATCCGCCCCGGCGACCGCTGGCTGGTCTGCCTGTCTGGCGGCAAGGACAGCTACACCCTGCTGGCGGTGCTGCACGAATTGAAATGGCGCGGGCTGCTGCCGGTCGATCTGCTGGCCTGCAACCTCGACCAGGGCCAGCCGAACTTTCCGGCGACCGTGCTGCCCCGGTTCCTGACGGAACGCGGCGTCGCGCACCGGATCGAATACCAGGACACCTATTCGGTCGTCACCGACAAGATCGCGCCGGGCGGGACCATGTGTTCGCTGTGTTCGCGCCTGCGCCGGGGCAACCTGTACCGCATCGCGCGCGAGGAGGGCTGCTCCGCCGTGGTCCTGGGCCATCACCGCGACGACATCCTGGAAACTTTCTTCATGAACCTGTTCCACGGCGGCAGGCTGGCGACCATGCCGCCCAAGCTCTTGAACGAAGACGGCGACCTGACGGTGCTGCGCCCGCTGGCCTATGTGGCCGAGGCCGATTGCGAACGGTTTTCACGGGCCATGGCCTATCCCATCATCCCCTGCGACCTGTGCGGCAGCCAGGAAGGCTTGCAGCGCGTGCAGGTGAAACGCCTGCTGGACGAATGGGAACAGCGCACGCCGGGCCGCCGCCAGGTGATGTTCCGCGCGCTGATGAACGTGCGTCCCTCGCATCTGCTGGATCCGAAGCTGTTCGATTTCGCCGCGCTGTTCCCGGGGGACGCTGCGGCACCCGTGGACGACATCCCGCGCCTGCGTTAGGCGCCTGCGACTCCTGTGCGGAGGCTGGTCCTTGGGCCAAATCCGCTTGACCTTCAGGCGCCCCTTCTGTTGAAGCGGCGCGACGGACGCGATGAGGCTGGTAGGCACATGGAAGACAACAACCGCAATCTGATCCTGGCGACGGTCCTGTCGTTCCTGGTGATCCTGGTTTGGTACACGGTCTTCGCGCCCGAACCGCCGGTGCCCGCGGAACAGCCGGTCGCGGTGGAAAGCCAGACCCAGGACGTGCCGCTGGCGAACCCGGAAAGCAGCACCCTGCCCGCCGACCTGGGCGCGCCCACGGACGCCGCGCCCCAGGCGGGCCGCGTGCAGATCCAGACGCCGTCGCTGTCGGGGTCCATCTCTCTGGCCGGTGGCCGCATCGACGACCTGCTGCTCACGAAATACCGCGAAACGCTGGACGACAGCTCGCCCCACGTGCGGCTGCTGTCGCCGTCCTCGGCCACGGCCGCGATCCAGACGGGCGAGGCCAAACCCTATTATGCCGTCTATGGCTGGACCCCCGGACCCGGCGTCGATCCGGCGCTGGTGCCCAACCCCTCAACCCTGTGGACCGTGGAATCGGGCGAGGTGCTAGCCCCCGGCCAGCCCGTCACGCTGGCCTGGGACAACGGCGCGGGCCAGATCTTCCGCCGCACCTTCTCGGTCGACGAGAACTATCTGTTCACCGTGGGCCACAGCCTGCAGAACAACGGCGATGCGGCCTTCACCGCCGCGCCCTACGGCATCATCGCCCGCCACGGCCGCCCCGACACGCAGAACTTCTTCGTGCTGCACGAAGGCGCGGTCGGCATGAACGACGGCAAGCTGCTGGAACTGAAATACGACAAGATCACCGAACTGGACCCCGTGGACCGCGAAGGCCGCGCCCAGGTGACCGAGGTCACGGGCAACGGCTGGGTGGGCTTCACCGACAAGTACTGGATGACCACGCTGGCCCCCGCGCCGGGCCAGGCCTTCACCTCGGTCGTGAAATACGCGGAAGGCGCGGGCATCTTCCAGACCGAAGCCCGCTATCCGATGCAGACCGTCGCGCCCGGCACCCAGGTCAATTCCGACAGCTACCTGTTCGCCGGCGCCAAGGTGTGGGAGGTCATCAACGGCTATCAGGAAACCCCCGGCATCCAGCGGTTCGTCGATTCCATCGACTGGGGCTGGTTCTACTTCCTGACGAAACCCATCTTCCGCGTCCTGCACTGGCTGCACGGCTTCATCGGCAACATGGGCTGGTCGATCATCGCGCTGACCTTCATCCTCAAGCTGCTGGTCTTCCCGCTGGCGCGCAAGTCCTACATCTCGATGGCCAAGATGAAGGAACTCCAGCCGCAGATGGAGGCGCTGAAGGAACGCACCGGCGACGACCGCATGAAGTTCCAGAAGGAGATGATGGAGCTTTACAAGCGCGAGAAGGTGAACCCCGCCGCGGGTTGCCTGCCCGTGCTGCTGCAGGTGCCGATCTTCTTCGCGCTCTACAAGGTGATCTTCGTCACCATCGAATTGCGCCACGCCCCTTGGGTCGGCTGGATCCGCGACCTTGCCGCGCCCGATCCGTCCTCGCTGCTGAACCTGTTCGGGCTGCTGCCCTTTGCCCCCCCGGCGCAAGGCACACTGCTGCATTCGCTGTCGCTGCCCGCGCTGGCGATCGTGCTGGGCATCAGCATGTGGATCCAGCAGCGGCTGAACCCGGCGCCCGCGGACCCCGCGCAGAAGATGATCTTCGCCTGGATGCCCTGGATCTTCATGTTCATGCTGGGCGGCTTCGCCTCGGGTCTGGTGCTCTACTGGATCACCAACAACCTGATCACCTGCGTGCAGCAATACACGATCATGACCATGCACGGCCACCGGCCCGACCTGTTCGGCAACATCAAGTCCGCGATCCCCGCCCGTCCCCGCAAGGGCGGCAAGTGAGCGCAACCCTGGCCCATATCCGCCGCCATCCGATCAAGTCGATCGGCGGCGAGGGGCTTGACCACGTGACCCTGTCTGCGGCGCGCCGCCTGCCGGGCGACCGGGAATGGGCGGTGCTGACCGAAGCGGGTGAACGCAACGCGCAAGGAAGCCAGACCGGCGGAGAACCCGACCGCTGGCTGCCCAAGTCCTGCTTCGTGCGCGGCGTGCAGTCGCCGCAGGTGCAGGCGATTAGCGGCGGCTGGACGGACGGGCGTCTGGTGCTGCGCCAGCCGACGCAGGCCGATCTGGTGATCGACCCGGAAACCGAGGGCGACCGGCTGGTCGAATGGCTGCGCCCGCTGTGGCCCGCCAATGCCCCCGCGCCCACCCGCCTGGTGCGCGGCGCCGCCATCTGGACGGACCAGAAATGGCCGTGGATCTCGATCCTGTCGCTGGCAAGCCTGGCCGACCTGGAAGCCCGCACCGGCCAGCCGCTCGGCATACACCGCTGGCGCGGCAACCTGTGGGTGGACGGCTGGACCCCCTGGGCCGAACGCGACCTGATCGGCCACATCATCCGCATCGGCGACGTGGAACTGCGCGTGACCGCCCCCATCGGCCGCTGCGACGCGACCAGCGCCGATACCGACACCGGCGAACGGGACATCGACATGCTGGCAACCCTCCAACGCCTTTACGGCCACACCGACTTCGGCATCTTCGCCGAGGTCGTCACCGGCGGCGCCATCGCGCTTGGCGACAAGGTGGCGGCATGAAGGTCGCCTTCCCCGTCGCCCCCGAACCGGACGCAGAAACCGCCGAGGCCGCGCGCCTGCTGTTCGCCGGTCCCGTCGATTTCCTGAAAGGCGTGGTCGCCATGGACGGCCTGCCCCCCGCCGACCGCCCCGAGGTCTGCTTCGCGGGCCGCAGCAACGTGGGCAAGTCCAGCCTCATCAACGCGCTGACCGGCCGCAAGGGCATCGCGCGGGCGTCCAACACGCCGGGGCGCACGCAGGAAATCAACTACTTCACCCTGGGCGACCACGGCTATCTGGTGGACCTGCCCGGCTACGGCTTTGCCAAGGCCCCGGTCGCGATTGTCGCCAAATGGCAGGCGCTGCTCAAGAACTATCTGGCGGGCCGCCCCACCCTGCGCCGCGCCTTCTGCCTGATCGATTCGCGCCACGGGGTGAAACCCGTGGATCACGAGATCATGACGCTTCTGGACAAGTCCGCCGTGCCCTTCCAGGCGGTGCTGACCAAGATCGACAAGCTGGGACCGAACGCCCTCCAGCCGGTGATCGACCAGGTCGAGGCGGAATTGCAGAAACACCCCGCCGCCTTCCCGCAGATCGTGGTGACATCCTCGGACAAGGGCCAGGGCATCGCGACCCTGCGCGCGATCATCGCCGGCCTCGACTGAACGCGTCTGGACTGACCTGCCGATGCATCCTAGGGTCCGCGCGTCACACAGGGGCCAAGGATGAGAAAGCAGAACATGAACCGTGACTGGACCGCCACCGCCAGAACCCTTTCCGAGGCCCTGCCCTATCTGCAACGCTATTCCGGCGCGGTGGTCGTGGTGAAGTTCGGCGGCAACGCCATGGGCGACGACGACGCGATGGCCGAATTCGCCCGCGACATCGTGCTGATGAAGCAGGTCGGCATGAACCCGGTCGTCTGCCACGGCGGCGGGCCGATGATCAACGAACTGCTGGCCAGGCTGGGCATCGAAAGCACCTTCGTGCGCGGCAAGCGCGTGACCACCAAGGAAACGGTCGAGGTCGTGGAAATGGTGCTGTCGGGCCTCGTGAACAAGCGCATCGTCCAGGCCATCAACGACGCGGGCGGGCGCGCCGTGGGCATCAGCGGCAAGGACGACGACCTGATGGTCTGCGAGGCGGACGACCCCGAACTGGGCTTCGTCGGCCGCCCGGTCGAGATGAACGTCCAGATCATCCGCGACCTTTACAAGGCGGGGCTGATCCCGGTCATCGCCCCCGTCGCCACCGGCATGAACGACAACGAGACCTTCAACGTCAACGGCGACACCGCCGCGGGCGCCATCGCGGGGGCGCTGCGCGCCGACCGGCTGCTGCTGCTGACGGATGTCGCGGGCGTCAAGGACAGGAACGGAGAGGTCCTGACCCAGCTCCACCCCGACCAGGTGCGCGCCATGATCGCCGACGGCACCATCGCAGGCGGCATGATCCCCAAGACCGAAACCGCGCTGAAGGCCCTGCAGGACGGGGTGCGCGCCGTGGTGATCCTGGACGGGCGCGTGCCCAATGCCAGCCTGCTGGAACTCTTCACCGAACATGGCGCGGGCAGCCTGATCCGGTCCACGCCCCCCAGCACCCGGCCGCGCGGACTGCGGCAAGGGGACGTGTCGCTGTAATTCCACGCATCGCCTTGCCGAATGCACGGTGGAATGGCAGGCTGCGTTCACATTCGGGTTGAAACGGGGGCTGCCTGCACATGACACCGCTTGGACATCGACGGCTGATCCTGACGCGCCACGCCAAGTCGGCCTGGGATGATCCGGCCCTGGCCGATCACGACCGCCCGCTGAACGACCGCGGCCGCCGTTCGGCCCTGGCCCTTGGCGACTGGATGGCCTCGCGCGGCTACGAACCCGAGGAGGTGTTGTGTTCGTCCGCCGCCCGCACGCAGGAAACCTGGGCCGTGATCGCCAGCGCGCCGCTTGAAGTGCGCCCGGTCCTGCGGATCGAGCCGGGCCTGTATCAGGCGGGACCGGAAAGGATGCTGTCGGTCCTGAAGACGGCGACCTATCCGACGGTGATGATGCTGGGCCACAACCCCGGCATTTCCGAATTCGCGGCGCTGCTGCCCGCGCGCCTGCCGATGGATCCCGATTTCCGCCGCTATCCCACCGGCGCCACGCTGGTGGTCGATTTCCAGGCGGACAGCTGGTCGCAGATCGAACCCGGCCAGGGCAGCGTGATGGATTTCGTCCGCCTCGACGGACGGCGCTAGGCTTTCACCTTTGTCCAAATATCCTCCGGGGGCTTCGAAGCGCCCGGAAAAAGGTCCAGTGGACCTTTTTCAGCTGAGAAGGGGCCGGCAGGCCCGAGCGGGGGGCGAAGCGCCCCCGGCCTTCTTCAGTGCCCCAGGATCTGGCTCAGGAACAGCTTGGTCCGTTCCGACTTGGGATTGTTGAAGAACTCGTAAGGCTCGTTCTGCTCGACGATCTGGCCCTGGTCCATGAAGATCACCCGGTTCGCGACGGCCTGGGCGAAGCCCATCTCGTGCGTCACGCACAGCATGGTCATGCCCTCCTCGGCCAGTTCGATCATGGTGTCCAGGACCTCCTTGATCATCTCGGGGTCAAGGGCACTGGTCGGTTCGTCGAACAGCATGATCCTGGGCTGCATGCACAGGGACCGGGCGATGGCCACGCGCTGTTGCTGACCGCCGGACAGCTGGCCCGGATATTTCCCGGCCTGCTCGGGGATCTTGACCTTTTCCAGAAACCGCATGGCCGTTTCCTCGGCCTGCCGGCGGGGCACCTTGCGCACCCAGATGGGCGCCAGCGTGCAGTTTTCCAGCACCGTCAGATGCGGGAACAGGTTGAAGTGCTGGAACACCATGCCGACCTCGGACCGGACCTTGTCGATGTTCTTGATGTCGTTGGTCAGCTCGATCCCGTCCACGACGATATGGCCGGACTGGTGTTCCTCCAGCCGGTTGATGCAGCGGATCAAGGTGGACTTGCCCGATCCCGACGGCCCGGCGATCACGATGCGCTCGCCCCGATGCACGGTCAGGTCGATGTCGCGCAGCACGTGGAAATTGCCGTACCACTTGTTCATGTTGCGGATGTCGATGGCGATCTCGTCGCTGACCCGCATCTGGCTGCGGTCGATGGGGCGGGTGCTGTTGTCGCTCATGGCGGTGTCCTTACCTGTGGTCGCGTGCCAAGCGGCGTTCAAGATACATCGAATAGCGCGACATGCCGAAGCAGATCAGAAAGAAGATGAAGCCCACGAAGATGTAAGGCTCCCAATAGATGCCCTTCCAGCTGGTGCTGGCGCGCACCGCGTCGGACATGGACTTCAGCGGGTCGTAAAGGCCCACGAAGGTGACAAGCGTGGTGTCCTTGAACATGCCGATGAAGGTGGACACGATGCCGGGGATGGAAATCTTCAGCGCCTGCGGCAAGACGATCAGCCGCTGCGCCTTCCAGTAGTCCAGGCCCAGGGCGTCGGCGGCCTCGTATTGGCCCTTGGGCAGGGCGGCCAACCCGCCGCGGATCACCTCGGCCATGTAGGCGGCGGAAAACAGCGTCACCATGATGATGACGCGCAGGATGATGTCGAAGGTGGTGCCCGGCGGCAGGAAATAGTTCAGCAGCAGGGAGGCCACGAACAGCAGCGCGATCAGCGGCACGCCCCGGATGAACTCGATGAAGATCACCGCCAGCGTCTTGACCAGGAACATGTCCGACCGCCGCGCCAGCGCCAGCACGATGCCCAGCGGCAGCGACATGACGATGCCCGCCACGCCGATGGTGATCGACAGCAGGAAGCCGCCGAACCGGTCCGAATCCACGGCCGGAATCGCCAGCGAGACGATGCCTTGCGCGTCCCGCGACGCATCGCCCGCAAAGACGATCCACCAGACCAGCGGCACGACCAGCGCCGCGACCGTCGCGACCAGGGCAGAGACGCGGCCAAGCAGCCGCCAGGCGATCCAGCCCAGCACGGGTCCCGCCAGCACCATGATCGGTCCCCAGGCCGAGCCGCCCCACAGGAACCACACCCCCATCAGCGGATAAAGGACCGAAAAGACCAGCAGCCAAGCCACATGCCGTTCCGAGATCAGGATCGCGCCGACCAGCACCACGGCGGCAAAGACCAGCCAGGCGGCAGGCGCGCCCAGGGTCGCCATCAGCCACAGCGTCAGCACGGTGGTCAGCACCAGCACGATGCGCCGGATCCCGGCCGATTCCGAAAACAGCACCGGCGCCAGGGCCACGAACAGCAGGCCAAAGGTCATGGTCGGGCGCCAGTACAGCTCGACCGGGTAGAAGCCGAAGACATACTGGTTCCAGCGTTCCCGGATCACCGCCCAGCAGGCGCCGCGCGCGCCTTCGCCCCAGGTTTCCGCGATGATCCGGCGGCAGTCGGCCAGGCTGTCCGCGTTCCAGACGGAATGGGAGAACCAGTCCCAGAAATGGCTGGCCACGAACCAGACGATCAGGACGCCCAGGATCGTCAGGATCGTGTTCAGCGGTCCCGAAAACAGGTTCTGCCGCAGCCAGCGGACCGCGCCCGCTTCCTTGATCGGCGGATCGGCCGGGGGCAGCATGGTGTCGCGGACAAAGGGAACGGTCTGGGCGTGGGTTTCGCTCATCTCACCGCTCCTTCAGCTTGACGCTTGCGTTGAAGATGTTCATCCCGGTCGAGATGATCAGGCTGAGCACCAGATAGACCCCCATCATCAGCAGGATGGATTCCAGTTCCCGTCCCGTCTGGTTCAGCGTCGTGCCGCCCAGCGTGCCCTTGATGTCCATGTAGCCCACGGCAATGGCAAGGGAACTGTTCTTGGTCAGGTTCAGGTATTGGGAAATCAGCGGCGGGATGATCACCCGCAGCGCCTGCGGCAGGATCACCAGGTTCATGGTGCGGCCCGGGCGCAGGCCCAAGGCAAAGGCGGCCTCGCTTTGGCCACGGCTGACGGCCAGGATCCCGGCGCGGACGATCTCGGCGATGAACGCGCCGGTGTAAAGCGTCAGCGCCAGCCACAGCGCGACCAGCCCGTTCTGGACGTTCAGCCCGCCGGTGAAGTTGAAGCCGCGCAGCTGCGGCGGGATCATGTGCAGGCCGAAATACCAGATCAGCAGCAGCGACGGCACCGTCATGACGCCCAGGCTCATCCACCAGGTGGTGGGGCGGACGCCTGTCCGGTCCTGCACCCGCTGCGCCCAGGCGGCGATCATGCGCCGGACGATCCAGCCCGCGACCAGCACCACGACAAAGGCGATGGTCGCCCAGTTGAAGGTGATGCGCGCGCCCAGATCCAGGCTGCCCGGATCGTTGGTCATCGCCAGCGTCGGAATGGCGGTATAGCGGTTCGTCAGCGCCACATGGTCGAACAGGATCATGCTGGCCGCGGGATCGTCGCCCCGAAAGGCGTTCGGCGGCGGCATCACCTCGGTGAAGATCGCGAAGACGATCAGGATCCACAACAGCAGGGGCACGTTGCGGAACGCCTCGACATAGACGGTCATCAGCCGCGCGATCAGCCAGTTGTTCGACAACCGCGCCACGCCCGCGATGATGCCCACGACGGTGGCCGCGATGCAGCCCAGGATCGACACGATCAGCGTGTTCAGCAGGCCGACAAAGGCCGCGCGCAGATGCGTGTCGTCCGAGGTATAGGGGATCGGCGTCTGCGGGATGTCATAGCCCGCGCGCTGCCACAGGAAGCCGAAGTCGAAATCCTTGCCCATGGCCGCGAGGTTGCGGACCGTGTTGTTGACCAGCCACCAGGCCAGCGCCATCACCAGGATGAACACGATCACCTGGAAGGTCATCGACCGATAGCGCCGATCATGGATCAACATGCTTGGCCGGAACGGCGGATTCGCCGAGACCATAACGTCCGTCATTCTTCTACCCCTGCAGCCGGTCATGCCTTGTGGTGGCAGCGTTTGTCGCAACCGGTCTTGTCATGCGAAAGGGGCGCATCTGCGCCCCCCAGCGTTGCTGCGATGCCTCAGCGGAAGGGCATCGCGTACATCAGGCCGCCCTGCGTCCACTGGGCGTTCAGCCCGCGCGCCAGACCGATGGGGGTCTGCTCGCCGATATTGGCCGCGAAGATCTCGCCATAGTTGCCGCTGGCCATGATGGCGCGCTTGGCCCATTCCTTGTCCAGCCCGATCATCGCGCCCAGGTCGTCGGTCACGCCCAGAAGGCGCTGAACCTCGGGGTTCTGGGACGAGGTGGTCAGTTCCTCGACATTGGCCGAGGTGACGCCGTATTCCTCGGCCGCGATCAGCGCGTAAAGCGTCCAGCGGACGATGTCGCCCCAGTTGCTGTCGCCGTGGCGCACCGCCGGTCCCAGCGGTTCCTTGGAAATGATCTCGGGCAGGATGATGTGGTTTTCGGGGTCGGCAAAGGCCGCGCGGGTGGCCGCCAGGCCCGATGCGTCGGTCGTATAGGCGTCGCAGGCGCCGGCCATGTATTGCTGCTCGCCCTCGGCATTGCTGTCGATGTTGACGGGCGTGTAGGTCATGTTGTTGGCCTTGAAGTAATCGGCCAGGTTCAGTTCCGTGGTGGTGCCGGTCTGGATGCAGACGGTCGCGCCGTCCAGTTCCTTGGCCGAGGTCACGCCCAGGTCCTTGTTCACCATGAAGCCCTGGCCGTCATAGTAATTGACGCCGATGAAATCCAGCTTCAGGTCGGTGTCGCGCGAAAACGTCCAGGTCGAGTTCCGCGCCAGCACGTCCACCTCTCCGGACGACAGGGCGGTGAACCGCGTCTGGCCGGTGGTGGGGACGTATTTCACCTTTGTCGCATCGCCCAGGACGGCGGCGGCGACGGCCTTGCAGATATCGACATCGAAGCCCGTCCAGTTGCCGTTCGCATCGGGTGCCGCAAAACCGACGAGGCCCGTGTTCACGCCGCAGTTCAGCTCACCGCGCGCCTTCACGTCGGCCAGCGTGTCGGCCATGCCCGCACCCGCCATCAGCGTGACGGCGGCGACGGAACCCAGAAAAACCGAAGTATTCATTTCTACCCCTTTGTTGGTGCCGCCGTCGCAGGGATCCCGCGGGCGGCGCCCGGACCTTGCCGGCCGGGCTTGTCTTCCGGAAGCCCGCACAGGGCATCCCATGGGCAACATAGTGCCGATCCTTCCCGGTGCGTCAAGCGCATCGCCCACAGGCCGGGCAGTTTCACCTGCGGCGGGACAGATGCCACAGGCGTTCGGCGACCAGCATCGCCGCCTTGCGGCTTTCGGCGGCAGCCTGCGCCTCGTCGTCCCGGCCCCAGTGTTCGGCCTGGAAATCCTCGTCGATGCGGGACAGGCGGAAGGCCGTTTCCGCGTCGATCCGGTCCCGGATGACTGCCAGGCCCAGGATCAGCGATCCGGGCAGCGTCACGAGATCGTGCAGCGCCGTGAGGCCGAAGGCGTCCAGCTCCGCAAGATGCCCGTGCAGCCGCGCCAGGGCCTGCGGATCCTGCCCGACCGGAATGACGCCATGGGTGATGCGCAGGGGGGCGCGCAGGTCGGTCGCGGCCCAATCGACCAGGGGGTCCCAGGCCTCGGCCTGCCGGCGGGCCAGTTCGGCAGGCTGGTCTGCGCGATAGCACAGCAGGTCGGTGCCGCCATATTCCGCAAGCATGACCGCAACGGCGGCAAATTGAGGAGTGACCTTTTCCACCGCGGAATTGGCCGCGCGGGTCAGGGGCATGGTGTTGGGGTCGATCACGTCGGCCTGCGCGTCCCATTCGGCCGCGACCGCCTGCGCCAGGCCCTCGGTCGGCAGCAGCAGCGGCAGCTTGCCGGGGGTCCGCAAGGGCCGGTCGTCCAGCGCCACCTCGAACCCGTCCCCGGACGGCCGGACCCCGGACGCCTTCCAGAACCGCCGTGCCTTCCATTCGGTCATGATGCCCACCTTGCCACTGCCTGGCCCAAATCCCTGAAATCCGCCGCCACGAAGGCCGCCCCCGAGGCCGTCAGCGCCTCGGGGGCATGATACCCCCAGCCGACGCCGAAACCCGTGATCCCGGCGGCACGCGCCATCTCCATGTCGAAGCTCGTATCCCCGATCATCACCGCGTCCCGGGCGTCCACGCCTGCCTCGGCCAGCGCCGCCAGCAGCATTGCCGGATGGGGCTTCGAGGGATGATCGTCCGCCGTTTGCAGGCTGACGAACCGCCCCTCCCATGCGCCGCGATCATGGCCGCCAGCCCGCGCCGCGACTTGCCGGTCGCGACCGCCAGCAGGAGGTCGCCGCGCGCGGCCAGCCCGTCCAGGCAGTCCAGCGCGCCGGGGTAAAGCGGCGCGGCCTGCGCCATGCGGGCCTGCATGAAGGCCGAACGATAGGCTTCCACGATGCGCGCCTGCGTTGCCGCGTCCTGCCCGGCGGCCAGTTGCGCCACCGCGACCGGCAGCGACAGACCGACGATCCGCAACACCGCCTCTGGCGGCAAGGGGGTCAGGCCGGCGGCTTCAAAGGCGGCGGTCATGGCGCCGTGGATGTGATGCTGGCTGTCCACCAGCGTGCCATCGACATCGAAGACGACCAGCTTCATTCGACATCCGCGAAGGGATCGTCGGGCACGTCGTTTTCCTGCCAGCCCACCGTCTTCCACGTCCGCGCCATGTGATCCGGCAGGGGCGCGGTCAGGGTGATCCGCTTCTTGGTGATCGGATGGTCAAAGCTGATGCTGCGGGCGTGCAGGTGCAGCTTCTTGCTGATCTCTCCGCCCAACTGCGCCCCCCAGCCGTCGCCCAGGTTTTCCTGCCCCGAGCCGCCGTATTTCCCGTCGCCCACGATCGGATGGCCCAGTTCGGCCATGTGCGCGCGCAACTGGTGCGTCCGGCCCGTGACCGGCACCAGGGCGCACCAGCTGGCGCGCGTGCCGAGCGCGTCCAGCACGGCATAGTCGGTGGTCGCGCGCTTGGCCCCTTCGGTCGCGTCGATGTCGCGGGGGTGGACGGCGATCATCTTTTCGTTGTCGCCGCGCCCACCGCCGCCCTTGACCAGGCCAAAGCGGATCGTGCCCATGCGCGGATGCGGCACGCCCGCCACGGCGGCCCAATAGATCTTGCGCGTAGTGCGCGACCGGAACGCCTCGGACAGCGCACGCGCCACCCGGTCGGTGCGCGCCAGCAGCAGCACGCCCGAGGTGTCCTTGTCCAGCCGGTGCACTAGCTTGGGCCGGTCCTTGAAGCCGAACATCAGCGCGGTGGTCAGCCCGTCCACATGCCGATCACCCTGCCCGCTGCCGCCCTGGCTGGGCAGGCCCGGCGGCTTGTTCAGCGCGATGATGTGTTCGTCCTTCCACAGGACGGCGGCCTGGATCATCTGCTGGTCCGTCTCGGACACGCGCGGGCCGATGGGCCGTTCCTTGGCCTGGGCCGGAATGGTTGCGGCATCGGGCAGGGGCGGGATGCGGACCTCCTGCCCCGTCTCGATGCGGGTCGCGGGCTTCACCCGCCCGCCATCGACGCGGATCTGGCCGGTGCGGCACAGCTTTTCGATGGCGATCTGGCCAAGCTGGGGAAACTTCTTCCTCAGCCAGCGGTCGAGGCGCTGTTCGCCCTCGTCCCCGCCCACGCGGATGGTCTGAACGCCGCTCATGCGAAAATCCCCTGGCCGATGGTCATGCCCAGTGCCACAGCAGCCAGCGACAGCAGCACCGATCCCGCGACATAGATCGCGGCCAAGCCCCCCTGCCCTCGTTCCCACAAGGTCAGCGCGTCCAGCGAGAAGGCGGAAAAGGTCGTGAAGCCGCCCAGGATGCCGGTCAGCAGCAAGGGCGCCCAAGGTCCGCCGCGCTGCGCCAGCACGGCCGCCAGCAGGCCCATGACAAGGCTGCCCGCGACGTTGACGGCGAAGGTCGCCAGCGGAAAGCCCTGCGCAGGCAGCGCGCGATAAAGACCAAGGCGCGCCACCGATCCGATGGCTCCGCCGATGGCGACCTGAAGATATGGGTTCATCATGGCGGCTAACTGTGGTGGCGCGGGAACAAAGTCAACCGCCGCGCTTCAACCGCTGCGACACGAACCAATCGAGCCGCTTCTTCAACTCGCGCTCGAAGCCACGCTCGACGGGAACGTAAAGCACCGGGCGCTTCATGCCCTCGGGGAAATAGTTCTGGCCGGAAAAGCCGTCCTCGGCGTCGTGGTCATAGGCATAGCCCGCCCCATAGCCCTGGTCCTTCATCATCTTGGTGGGCGCGTTCAGGATATGGGAGGGCGGCATCAGGCTGCCGGTGCGCTTCGCCTCGGCGCGCGCGGCCTTGTAGGCGACATAACCCGCGTTCGACTTGGGCGCGAGCGCCAGATAGATCACCGCCTGCGCCAAGGCCAACTCGCCCTCGGGGGACCCAAGCCGTTCATACAGGGCCCAGGCATCCAGGCAATGCCGCTGCGCCGCCGGATCGGCCAGGCCGATATCCTCGACCGCCATGCGGGTGATGCGGCGGGCGAGGTAGCGGGGATCCTCGCCCCCTTCCAGCATCCGCGACAGCCAATACAGCGCCGCATCGGGGTCGGACCCCCGCACCGACTTGTGCAGGGCCGAGATCAGGTTGAAATGCTCGTCCCCTGCCTTGTCGTATTTCGCCGCCCGCCGCATCAGCCGCTGCGCCATGGCGGGGGCATCGACCGGCTTGTCGGTCTTCCAGGCCGCCACCTGCTCGATCAGGTTCAGGGCGGCGCGGCCGTCGCCGTCGGCCATCTCCAGCAGCGCATCCCGCGCCTCGGCGGTCAGGGGCAGCTTGCGGCCCAGTTCGCGTTCGGCCCGCTGCGCCAGCAGTTCCAGGTCGCGCAGTGACAGGCGTTCCAGCACGATCACCTGGGCGCGCGACATCAAGGCGGCGTTCAGCTCGAAGGACGGGTTTTCGGTCGTCGCACCGACCAGAAGGATCGTCCCGTCCTCCATATGGGGCAGGAAGCTGTCCTGCTGCGCCTTGTTGAAGCGGTGGATTTCATCGACGAACAACAGGGTGCCGCGCCCCTGCTGGCGCCGCAGCTTCGCGGTCTCGAACACCTTGCGCAGTTCCGGCACGCCCGAGAAGATGGCGCTGATCTGCACGAAGGCCAGGTCGGTCTCATCGGCCAGAAGCCGCGCGATGGTGGTCTTGCCGACACCCGGAGGTCCCCACAGGATCAGGGACGACAGGCTGCGGGACGCCAGCATGGATCCCAGCGGCCCGTCCGGGCCAAGCACCTTGTCCTGGCCGATCACGTCGCCCATGCGCACGGGGCGGATGCGGTCGGCCAGGGGTCGCGCCGCCGGGGGTGGCGGCGGATCGGACAAGGGGCTGGCGTCAAACAGGTCGGGCATGATACACCATCTTAGGCCTGCAAGGCCCTGGCGCACAAGATGTGCCAGCCTTAGTGCATCTTGGGCGCCAAGTTGATCGCGACGCACTGGAAATTGGCATCGTCGATCCACATCACCCGGCCAATCGCCTCGGCATCAAGGCCGCAACGGCCATACCAGCGCGGCCAGCTGGCCCCCGTCAGGGCGATCAGCCGGGTGGCGCCCAGTTCGCGGGCCGACCCGGTCATCGCCTCGACCATCTTGAAGTGGACCTTGCGGCGGTACATCTGCGGAATGTCGTGGCAGACGAACACGCGCGAACATTCCCAGACCTGGTCATCGACCGGCGCCTCGGCGTCCAGCAGATCCTGCGGGATCGAGCCGCCCAAGATCCCCTTTTGCGCGTCGCGGATCATGTAGCTGTAGATGCCGCAGCGCGCGGTGGTCGGCGTCAGGCGGAAGCCCGCCAGGATCTCGCCCTTGTCGTGGACGGCGATCCAGCGGCTTTGCGGCGTGTCGTACTGGTCGAACTCCATGTCCTCGGCTTCGGGCAGATCCCAGTTCTTCTGGATGATGAAGCTCTGCTTGCGTGCGCGAAAAAGCTTGGCGAACAACTCGCCATGGTTGTGGAGGTTGGAAAAGGAAAGCGTGGTCGTCTGCATGGTCAAAACTCCTGGGGTGTAAGGATAAACCCCTCCCCGCATCACGGCTCCCCTGGGCGAAGGTCTAGAGCAGACGGTATTCCTTGGCCCTTTGCAGCGCCTCGGCCGTCGTGCGTGCATTCAGTCTTTCGCGGACCGAAATCAGCCTTGCCTTGAACGCGCTTTCGGTGATGCCAAGTTTGGCTGCCGCTGCTGCATGACGATCGCCCTCCGCAACACAACGAAGGGCCTCTTTCTGAGCCTTCGTGAGGCTCGCCGGCGGCTCCGTGATATCGTGAAGCCGACGTACCGTGGTCGAGATCTCGGCGATCTCGTCATCCGTGAATTCGCGGTCATCGCGCGCGAAGCTGGCGATGGTGCGGGAACTGATCGGACCGCAGGACACCGTCAGGCCGAAGGTCAGGCCGTGCTGCGCCGCGTCCTTGAGAATGCTGAACGGATCGGGGATCGGCAGGCTGGACCAGCGGCAGGCCCCTGTCGTGGAAAAGCCCCAGGCGATCGTCGGGTCACGCAGCGCATAGCCGTTCTGGGAATAGAACTCCGACCATTCCTCGGGATAGGTCTGGAACTGCATCAGGGGGGCGGCGAAACGGATGTGCAAGCCGACAAAATAGCCGGTCGGGGCTATTTTCCCCAACTTCCGCAAGCCTGCATTGATATCTGCGCGTGATGACATGACTTTTTAGACAAATTGCGTTCAGTAGCGTCAACGGACAATGTAGTAGTGACGGATATTTCTTGCCATATCATTAAAGGGATGGGAGATCCCACCAATGCGGCCATCCAGCGGAATTCCTGCGCTGCCAGCCGATCTTCGCCAGCAACTGCTGGCGATGCCCCTGACAGCCGGCGAAAAAAGCGAAGTGGCGCGGGCGTTGCTGAAGCTGGCGCCGCCCCGGGAAAATATGCGCAAATTGTCGCAACACCAAGAAAAACGCCCCGCAGGCTGAAAAAGCCGCGGGGCGTTTGATTCGGTGACCTAGCGTCCGCTTAGTCGGCGTCGGCGGTTTCGGCCTCGACGCGGGCACGGTCCGCGGCGCCCTTGGCCGAGGTGTCGCGGTCAACCAGTTCGATGATCGCCATCGGCGCCATGTCGCCATAGCGGAAGCCGGCCTTCAGGATGCGGACGTAACCGCCCTGGCGGTCCTTGTAGCGGGCGCCCAGGACCTCGAACAGCTTGGCCGTGTGCGCGTCCTGCTTCAGCTGCGCATGGGCCTGGCGGCGGGCGTGCAGGTCGCCGCGCTTGGCCAGCGTGATCAGCTTTTCGACGATCGGGCGCAGTTCCTTGGCCTTGGGCAGGGTCGTCTTGATCTGCTCGTGCTCGATCAGGGAGCCGGCCATGTTGGCGAACAGCGCCTTGCGGTGTTCATGGGTGCGGTTGAGGCGGCGATAGCCACGGGCGTGACGCATGATTTTCTCCTATAGCGTTTTTGCTTTGTCCGGCAGCCCATGCGTGCGGGCCGCTCTCCTTGGGGCGGGATGCCCGGGGGTCGCAAGGTGCGTGCAAGCACGCACCCTACGGGTTTTATGTAGGGTGCGTGTTCACACGCACCGCCACGTCAGAACTGGTCGTCGAACCGTTTCGCCAGATCCTCGATGTTTTCCGGCGGCCAATCGACCACGTCCATGCCCAGGTGCAGGCCCATGCCCGACAGGACTTCCTTGATCTCGTTCAGCGACTTGCGGCCGAAGTTCGGGGTGCGCAGCATCTCGGCTTCGGTTTTCTGGATCAGGTCGCCGATATAGACGATGTTGTCGTTCTTCAGACAGTTGGCCGAACGGACCGAGAGTTCCAGCTCGTCCACCTTCTTCAGCAGGCGCGGATCAAACTCCAGACCATCCTCGGCGTCCTGGCGGTTGGCCGATTCCGGCTCGTCGAAGTTCACGAAGACCGACAACTGGTCCTGGACGATGCGCGCGGCATAGGCCACGGCGTCTTCCGGGGTCAGCGAACCGTCGGTCTCGATCTTCATGGTCAGCTTGTCGTAATCCAGCACCTGCCCCTCGCGGGTCGGCGTGACTTCATAGCTGACGCGCTTCACGGGCGAGAAGATGGCGTCGATCGGGATCAACCCGATGGGCGCATCCTCGGGGCGGTTCTTGTCGGCGGCGACATAGCCCTTGCCCGTCTGGACCGTCAGTTCCATGTTCAGGTCCGCGCCGTCATCCAGGTGGCAGATGACGTGGTCGCGGTTCAGGACCGTGATGCCGGCCGTTTCCTGGATGGCGCTGGCCTTGACCTCGCCCGGGCCTTTCGCGGACAGGGTCAGGCGCTTCGGCCCTTCCACGTCCATCTTCAGCGTCACGCCCTTGAGGTTCAGGACGATGTCCGTCACGTCCTCGCGGACGCCCGCGACGCTGCTGAATTCGTGCAGGACGTTGTCGATCTGGACCGAGGTGATGGCCCCGCCCTGCAGCGACGACAGCAGCACGCGGCGCAGGGCGTTGCCCAGCGTCAGGCCGAAGCCGCGCTCCAGCGGCTCGGCGACCAGCGTGGCCGTGCGGGTGGCATCCGCGCCCGGCTTGACGACCAATTGCGTCGGCTTGATCAGCTCGGCCCAATTCTTGTGGATCATGCGTTTGCCTCCATTCTTGTCCCCGTCCCATGTCCGTGGCCGGAAACGCCCGAGGTTGAAAACGTAAAGACCGAACCGCGCCACAGGGCGCGGTCCGGGTAAGGGTTGTCTGAAATCAGACGCGGCGGCGCTTTGGCGGGCGGCAGCCGTTATGCGCGATCGGCGTCACGTCGCGGATCGCGGTGATGTTGAAGCCGACCGAGGCCAGCGCGCGCAGCGCCGATTCGCGGCCCGAGCCGGGACCCTGGACTTCGACTTCCAGGGTGCGGACGCCGTGTTCCTGGGCCTTGCGGCCCGCGTCTTCGGCGGCCATCTGCGCGGCATAGGGGGTCGATTTGCGCGAACCCTTGAAGCCCATGGTGCCGGCGGACGACCATGCGATCGCGTTGCCCTGCACGTCCGAGATCAGGATCTTGGTGTTGTTGAAGCTGGAATTCACATGCGCAACGCCGGTGGCGATGTTCTTGCGTTCCTTGCGCTTCATGCGGGTCTTGTCGCGTGCCATATCCCGTTCCCCTTATTTCTTCTTGCCAGCGATGGGCTTCGCCGGACCTTTGCGGGTGCGGGCATTGGTGTGGGTGCGCTGACCGCGGACCGGCAGGCCGCGACGGTGGCGCAGACCGCGATATGAACCCAGGTCCATCATGCGCTTGATGTTCATCTGGTTTTCGCGGCGCAGGTCGCCTTCGACGGTCAGGTTCGCATCGATGTATTCGCGGATCTGCAGCACTTCGGCATCCGACAGGTCGTTGACGCGGCGGGACGGGTCGATGCCGACGGCCTCGCAGATCTGTCCGGCATACATCGGGCCGATGCCGTGGATATAGGTCAGGGCGATCGGGACGCGTTTCCCGGTCGGAATGTTGACGCCAGCAATACGAGCCACGCGTTATCCTTTATCGGTTGCGGTTCCGTAACGCCGGAACCTTTTTTCACAACGGAAGGCCCGAAAGCCATGCCTTCGGGCCGCTGATGGGCCACCCGCCGAATGGGGTGATTCTCTTGCGAGATGCCGTGACTTATAAGCCGCTGACTGCCGCGTCAAGTGCCCGTGGCGATTTCGCTTGACACAGGCAGGACAGCGGCAATCTGCCCCGCGACCTGGTCCATGGCGGCCAGCCCGTCCACCGGCGCCAGCTTTCCCTTGGCATAGTAATAGCCGATCAGGGGCGAGGTCTTCTTGTAATATTCCAGAAGCCGCGTCTTCAGGCTGTCCTCGTTGTCGTCCGCCCGCCGCCGCAGGTCGGTCGAGCCGCAGACATCGCAAACGCCATGCCTTGCCGTGGGCTTCGTCTCGTCGTGATACACCTCGCCGCAATGGCCGCAGGTGTAGCGGCCGGTGATGCGGCGGACCAATGCCTCGTCATCCACCTGCATCTCGATCACCGCGTCCAGCACCATGCCGGTTTCGTCCAGCAGCTGGCCAAGCGCATCGGCCTGGGCCAGCGTGCGCGGGAAGCCGTCGAAGATGAAGCCGTTGCCGCCTTCGGACAGCTTTTCGCGGATCAGGCCGATGACGATCTCGTCGGTGACAAGCTGGCCCCGGTCCATGACATCGGCCACGCGCTTGCCCATCTCGGTCCCCGAGGACCGCGCGGCGCGCAGCATGTCGCCGGTGGACAGCTGTACCAGCCCCCGCTCCTCGACCAGCTTGCGGGCCTGCGTTCCCTTGCCGGCACCCGGCGGCCCCAGCAGAATGATATTGATCGTCATCGTTGGTCTGTCCCCCTCGTCAGCCCGTCGGGCCGTTAGCGGCGCGACGGTGCGCGACGCGGCTTTGCGCTTCCTTCCTTGCGTTTACCACGCAACTGGGATTTCTCAATCAGGCCTTCGTATTGATGGGCCAGAAGATGGCTTTGCACCTGGTTGATGGTGTCCATCGTGACCGACACCACGATCAGGACCGAGGTGCCGCCGAAATAGAACGGCACCGACCACTGGTGGCGGATGATTTCCGGCAGCAGGCAGACCGCCGCCAGATAGGCCGCGCCGATCACCAGCACGCGGTTGACCACGTAGTCCAGGTATTCCTCGGTCCGCTTGCCCGGACGGATGCCGGGGATGAAGCCGCCCTGGTTCTTGAGGTTGTCGGCCACATCGTCGGACTTGAAGCTGACGTTGTGGGTGTAGAAATAGGCGAAAAAGACGATCATCCCCGCGAAGAAGATCAGATACAGCGGCTGGCCCGGCCCGAAATAGGCCAGGATCGTGGACATGATCGGCCCGGTCTGGTTGCCCGAGAAGGTCGAGATCGTGATCGGCAGCAGCAGCAGCGACGACGCGAAGATCGCCGGAATGACGCCCGCCGGGTTGACCTTGATCGGCAGGTGGCTGGACTGGCCGTCATAGATCTTCATGCCGACCTGGCGCCGGGGATACTGGATGCGGATCTTGCGCAGCGCCCGCTCCATGAAGACCACGAAGGCGATCACGGCCACGACCATCACGATCACGCCCAGGATCACCGGGGTGGAAATCGCGCCCGACCGCCCTTGCGCAAAGAAGTTCGCCAGCGCCGCCGGGATTTCGGCCACGATGCCCACGAAGATGATCAGGCTGATGCCGTTGCCGATGCCGCGCGCGGTGATCTGTTCGCCCAGCCACATCAGGAACATGGTGCCGCCAACCAGGGTGATGACGACGGAGGCCTGGAAGAACAGCCCCGGATCATGCGCAAGGCCCCCGGCCTCCAGCGACTTGGCCAGGCCGAAGGCCTGGAACAGCGCCAGCGCCACGGTGCCATAGCGCGTGTACTGGTTGATCTTCTTGCGCCCCTGCTCGCCTTCCTTCTTCAGCTGTTCCAGCGAAGGCACCATCGAGGTGAGCAACTGCACGATGATCGAGGCCGAGATATAGGGCATGATGCCAAGCGCGAAGACGCCCATGCGGCCAAGCGCGCCGCCGGTGAACATCGACAGGATGCCGCCGATCCCGGCCTGCGCCTGATCCATGAAGTTGCGCAGCGCCCCGCCGTCGATGCCCGGCACCGGGATATAGGTGCCAAGCCGATAGATGACCAGCAGCCCGATCGTGAACCAGATGCGCTGGCGAAGTTCCGTGGCCTTGCCGAATGCGCTCCATGAAAGGTTCGCGGCCATCTGTTCTGCGGCTGACGCCATGTTTTTCCGTCCCGTGTCATGACGGCGCCGCCGGCCCGTTTCCGGGGACCGGCGGCGCCAGGAAAACCTGAGGGCTATCTATGGGGCGCGGACGCCCCGATCAACAGCTTATTCCGCCGCCGCAGCCACGACCGGCAGCGTCACCTTGCCGCCCGCCTTCTCGACCGCCTCGACCGCCGATTTCGACGCGCCGGTGACGGTGATCGTC
Source organism: Paracoccus lichenicola (assembly GCF_009708075.1). Classification (GTDB taxonomy): domain Bacteria; phylum Pseudomonadota; class Alphaproteobacteria; order Rhodobacterales; family Rhodobacteraceae; genus Paracoccus; species Paracoccus lichenicola. The sequence goes on from NZ_WMBT01000001.1 coordinate 654,193, forward strand.
ACGGCCGCCGTCAGCTCGCCCTTGGCCAGCAGGCGCACGCCGTCAAGCTTGCGGCGCACCAGGCCCGAGGCGACCAGCGCGTCCTCGGTCAGTTCGGCGCCCGCGTCGATCTTGCCCGCGTCGATGAAGGTCTGGATCTGGCCCAGGTTGACCACCGCGAAGGATTTCGCGTTCGGCTTGGTGAAGCCGCGCTTCGGCAGCCGGCGATACAGCGGCATCTGGCCGCCTTCATAGCCGTTCAGCGCCACGCCGGAACGAGAGCTTTGGCCCTTGATCCCGCGCCCGGCGGTCTTGCCCTTGCCCGAACCGGGACCGCGCGCCACGCGCTTTTTCTTGCGGTTCGCGCCGTCGTTGTCGCGGATTTCATGCAGTTTCATGTCGCTTCTCCTAAGCCGGACGCGCCCCCGAAGCGAAAACGGGGCGGACACGGCATGTCTTGTTTCGTGAATCGGCGCCCGGTGGCACCCGGCAGGGCGTATAAACGGAACGCCGGCCTGGGGCAAGCCTTGCTTTCCCGCCCGGACAAGCGCCCGGACAAGCGGATGTGAGTTGCCGTCGCGCGCCATCGCCCTATCAGGGCCGCATTAGCCTTTGGACCACAGCCATGACTCGCATCGCCCTTGCCCTTGCCGCCCTGATCTGCGCCCCCCTGGCCGCGCAGGCCGAGCCGACCTTCTGCACCGCCCGCATCAACGGCCAGGACGTGCCCCTGGCCTATGACCCACAGGAACCAGGCTTGCGCGACCATTTCAGCCGGCGCGAGATCCTGTTCACCTCGTGGGGCCGCGACACCTGCCCCAGCTATGTCGTGCTGCGCAGCCTGACGCCCGACCTGACGGACGACCAGCGCGGCCCCTTCTGCCTGCGCCACGACAAGGCCAGCGATTCGATCATCGGCTATGACCTTGGCCAACGTGATGCCTATGGCCGCTGCGAGGCGCCCGCGAAAACCGTCTGCCAGCGGGTGAACCAGACCAGGAACGCGGCGGTCGCCATCACCGGCGCGGCGGCCAGGGGCGCGGTCAACGGCGCGCGCGCCCTGCCCGACGGGTCCGGCGCGGTGATCCTCAGCGGATCGCAGGGCTATATCGCGGGCGCGCTGTCCTCGATCGGCGGGGCGGCGGCGGCCGTGGCCTCGTCGCCCGCGATCGTCGCGGGGGCGGCGGTGTCGGTCGTGGCGGTGGGCGGCGCGGTCTATGCCTGCCGGGAATAGCATCAGAACTCCAGCCATGTGCCGATCCTGATCGCGGGTTCGCTGGGACCGGCCAGGGGCGCGACAAAGCCGATCTCCAGCCTTGCCGGCCCGGTCAGGTCATACACGACCGAGGTCGCCAGCTTGGCCGAGAAATCAGTATCCTTGCGCGCCTCCAGCCGAAGCTGGTTCACCACGGCCCAGAGAGGCGTCGGACGCAGGCCGACCGTCAGGTCCAGCTTGGTGACGATCTCGGGCGTCAGATAGGCGTACTGGATGCTGGTCAGGCCTTGGCGGACGGTCACTTCCTCGGTCTTGCCCGCGACCTTCACCCGCGCCTCGGCGCTCAGCCAGCCGCCGTCCCATGGACCCGAGAAGCCGCGCCCCCACATCAGCGCCGCCTGGCTGAGCGGCAGCAACTCGCCCCCGCGGCGAATGACGCCGATGCCTGTCGCATAGGAGAGCTTGTTCGGCCCCTCGCCCCGATCCAGCGATTTCTGATACCACAGCATGGCGCTGGTTTCGCCGACATTGGTGTGGCTGACCTCCAGCCCCACGGTCCGGCGGCGGCTCAGGCCGTATTCGGTGTAAAGCCCGGTATAGGAATTGCCCGCATCGTCCCGTTCACCGGACAGGGCGATGAAGGAATGCCCGGGATCACGGGACCAGGGACCGGCATGGGCCGTCACCGCCAGAAGAAGCCACAGGATGCAGCCAGCTAGAACGCGCGTCACTCGGGGTGGTCCCTGTCCGGTTTGAGCCACCACCGAACCTAAGGGGCGAATCGTTAGGATAAGGTTAACCGGACGGCACCCCCTCAAAGGAAAACGCCCCGGATTTCTCCGGGGCGTCTTTCCGTGGCGATCCTTGCGGGATTACGCCTTTTCCTCGATGATCGTCACCAGATGCGGGATCTTGGCGACCATGCCGCGGATCGAGGGGGTATCCTCCAACTCGCGGGTGCGGTTCATCTTGTTCAGGCCCAGGCCTTTCAGCGTTTCGCGCTGGATGGCGGGGCGGCGGATCGGGCTGCCGATCTGCTTGACGACGATGGTTGCCATGCGCCTGTCTCCTTACGCTTCGACCGGCTCGGCAGCCGGCTTGTTGTCCTGCGGCAGGATGTCGGCCACCTTCTTGCCGCGACGCTGCGCGACAGACCGGGGGCTGGCTTCCTTCTTCAGGCCGTCCAGCGTCGCGCGGATCATGTTGTAGGGGTTCTGCGACCCCTGCGACTTCGCAACAACGTCCTGAACGCCCAGCATCTCGAACACGGCGCGCATCGGACCGCCGGCGATGATGCCGGTGCCCGGAACGGCGGTGCGCATGATCACCTTGCCCGCGCCATGACGGCCTTCGATGTCATGGTGCAGGGTGCGGCCGTCGCGCAGCGGCACGCGGACCAGCGAACGCTTGGCCTGCTCGGTCGCCTTGCGGATCGCCTCGGGCACTTCTTTCGCCTTGCCCTTGCCAAAGCCGACACGGCCGCGCTGATCGCCCACGACGACCAGGGCTGCAAAGCCGAAGCGCTTGCCACCCTTGACGGTTTTCGACACGCGGTTGATCGCGACAAGGCGATCCTGGAATTCCGGGTTTTCCTCGCGTTCTTCGCGGCGGCCGCCCCGGCGGTTATCACGTTCTGCCATATGGCATTCCTTTTCAGGTGGCGCGGCGAGCGCGCCGGTTTGGTTCAATCCAGGTGGGCGCCCCGAAGGACGCCCCCGGATCATCGGGGTGGCGTTGCCGCCACCCGCAGGATCAGAACTTCAGGCCACCTTCGCGGGCGGCGTCGGCCAGGGCCTTCACCTTGCCGTGGAAGATGAAGCCGCCGCGGTCGAAGACGACTTCCTCGACGCCCGCGGCCTTCGCGCGCTCGGCGATGGCCGCGCCGATCTTGGCGGCAGCCTCGACGTTGTTCTTGCCCACCAGGCCGAAGTCCTTCTCCAGCGTGCTGGCCGAGGCCAGGGTCACGCCGTTCAGGTCGTCGATGACCTGAACCGAGATGTTCTTCGACGAGCGGTGGACCGACAGGCGCGGACGGCCGTTCGACATCGCCCGCAGTTTGTTCCGAACGCGCAGGCGGCGCTTCTGGAACAGCTCTTGCTTTTTCAGTGCCATTTCATGCGCCCCTTACTTCTTCTTGCCTTCCTTGCGGAAGACGAACTCGCCCTTGTAGCGGATGCCCTTGCCCTTGTACGGCTCGGGCTTGCGCCACTCGCGGATGTTCGCGGCCACCTGACCAACAAGCTGCTGGTCGATGCCTTCCACAACGATTTCGGTCTGCTTCGGCGCCGTGATCGTCACGCCCTCGGGCGTCTCGAAGTTCACGTCGTGCGAATAGCCCAGAGCCAGCTTCAGGGTCTTGCCCTGCATCGTGGCGCGGTAGCCCACGCCCTGGATTTCCAGCTCTTTCTTGAAGCCCTGCGACACGCCGACCGTCAGGTTTTCCACCATCGAGCGGGTCATGCCCCATTGCTGGCGCGCACGCTTGGAGGTGCCGCGCGGCTTGACCGCGACGGCGCCTTCGTCCAGCACCAGGTCCACATCATCGGTCGCCGTGAAGCTGCGGGTGCCTTTCGGACCCTTCACTTCGATGGTCTGACCCTTGATCTCGGCCGTCACGCCCTGGGGCAGAGCGACCGGCTTTTTACCAATCCGAGACATCTGCTGCCCTCCTCAGAACACGGTGCAGAGGACTTCGCCGCCGACATTGGCATTGCGAGCCGCTGCATCCGACATGACGCCCTTGGGGGTCGAGACGATGGACACGCCCAAACCCTGACGGACCTGCGGGATTTCCTTGGCGCCGGCGTAAACGCGGCGGCCAGGCTTCGACACACGCGACAGTTCCCGGATGACCGGGGTGCCGTCGTGGTATTTCAGACCGATCTCCAGCTCGGCATGGCCGGCCTCGGTGGTCACTTCGTCATAGCCGCGGATGTAACCTTCGGCTTTCAGCACGTCCAGAACCCAAGCGCGCAGCTTGGAGGCCGGGGTGCGCACGGTCGATTTGCCACGCATCTGCGCATTGCGGATGCGGGTCAGCATATCGCCGAGAGGATCGTTCATCGACATGGTGCCCCCTTACCAGCTGGACTTGACGAGACCGGGGATCTGACCTTGCGAGCCCAGCTCGCGCAGCATGATCCGCGACAGTTTCAACTTGCGGTAATACGCGTGCGGACGGCCGGTGAGCTGGCACCGGTTGTGCAGACGCGTTTCCGACGAATTGCGCGGCAGTTCGGCCAGCTTGAGGCTTGCCTTGAACCGGTCTTCCATCGGACGGGACTGGTCGTTGATCACCTCTTTCAGGGAGGCGCGCTTGGCGGCGAACTTCGCGACCAGCTGCTGGCGCTTCTTCTCGCGCTCGACCATGGATTTCTTTGCCATATCTCTTACCTCCGCGATCAGCTGTTGAAGGGCATGTTGAAATGCTTCAACAGCGCTTTCGCTTCGGCGTCGGTCGGCGCCGTGGTGCAGATGATGATGTCCATCCCCAGAACTTCGTCGACCTTGTCGAAGTTGATTTCCGGGAACACGATGTGCTCCTTGAGGCCCATGGCATAGTTGCCGCGGCCGTCGAACGAGGTGCCCTTCACGCCGCGGAAGTCGCGGACGCGCGGCAGGGCCACGTTGATCAGGCGGTCCAGGAATTCGTACATCCGGTCGCCGCGCAGCGTGACCTTGGCGCCCAGGGGCATTTCCTCGCGGACACGGAAGCCCGCGATCGAGGTCTTGGCCTTGGTGATCACGGCCTTCTGTCCGGCGATCAGCGACAGTTCCTCGGCGCCCTGCTTGACCTTCTTGGTATCCTTGACGGCCTCGCCGATGCCCATGTTCAGGACGATCTTGTCCAGGCGCGGGATCTGCATGTCGTTCTTGTAGCCGAATTCCTCCTTCATCGCGGCACGGATCGTTTCGCGATAAACGGCCTTGAGGCGCGGCGTGTACTTGGTTGCGTCCAGCATCAGATCACGTCTCCCGTGGTCTTGGCGAAACGGACCTTCTGGTCGCCTTCCATGCGGAAACCGACGCGGGTCGCCTTGCCGTTCTTGTCCAGCAGCGCCAGGTTCGACAGGTCGATCGGCACCGCTTTCGGAATGCGACCGCCTTGGGTGGTCTGGGTCTGGCGCTGGTGACGGATCGCGATGTTGATGCCGTCAACGACCGCCTTGTTGTCCTTGGGCATGACGGCGGTGATTTCGCCCTGCTTGCCCTTGTCCTTGCCGGCCAGCACGATGACCTTGTCGCCCTTTTTCAGCTTGGCAGCCATCACAGCACCTCCGGCGCAAGCGAGATGATCTTCATGAAGTTCTTCGCGCGCAATTCGCGAACGACCGGCCCGAAGATGCGGGTGCCGACCGGCTCGCCCTGGTTGTTCAGGATGACGGCGGCGTTGCGGTCGAAGCGGATCGAGGTTCCGTCCTCGCGCTTCACTTCCTTGGCGGTCCGAACGACAACGGCCTTGCGGACATCGCCCTTCTTGACCCGGCCCCGCGGAATGGCTTCCTTGACGGACACGACGATGATGTCGCCCACCGACGCATAGCGACGGTGCGAACCACCCAGGACCTTGATGCACTGAACCCGGCGAGCGCCGGAGTTGTCAGCGACATCCAGATTGGTCTGCATCTGGATCATTTGGTTTCTCCCGACCTTTGGGGACCGGCTGATCCGGCCCCAGGGTTTCGATCATTTCTGATCTGTGATGATGGACTTACGCGGAAACCGCTTCGTCCGTCAGGACAGTCCAGCGTTTCGTCTTCGAGATCGGCGCGCATTCGATGATGCGCACGGTGTCGCCGATCTTGAACTGGTTCAGGGCGTCATGCGCCCGGTATTTCTTGGACGAACGGACGGTCTTGTGCAGCAGCGGGTGCTTGAAGCGGCGCTCGACCAGAACGGTGATGGTTTGTTCGTTCTTGTCGCTGGTGACACGGCCTTGCAGGATGCGTTTGGGCATGAAACCGCTCCTCAGTTCGCTGCGGCGGCTGCGGCCGCCTTCTGGTTCAGGATGGTCTTCACACGCGCCACGTCGCGGCGCACGGCGCGCATCCGGGCGGTGCCTTCCAACTGGCCGGTGGCCTGCTGGAAGCGGAGGTTGAAGGCCTCCTTCTTCAGCGCGATCAGCTGGTCCTTCAGCTGATCGGGCGTCTTGTCTTTCAGTTCCTGCGCTTTCATGGCGCTTTCCTTTCAACATCACCGGAGAGCCCCTGCACGCAGGGCCACCCTGATTCCCGGTGGAGTTTCATGATGAAGGCCTGCCCATACAGGCAACGACCCCTTCGTGCAACCCTTTTCCCGCGGGGAAAAGGAAAACCCCGCCAGTCACCCGGCGGGGTCCTGTTCCGTAGGGTGCGTGCCTGCACGCACCGCCCTTACCAGTCTTCGCGCGCCACGATGCGGGTCAGGACCGGCAGCTTGTTGGCGCCAAGGCGCAGGGCTTCGCGCGCGATCTCGTCGGACACGCCGTCGATCTCGAACATGATCCGGCCCGGGTGGACGCGGGCGGCCCAGAAATCGACCGAACCCTTGCCTTTACCCATGCGCACTTCGGTCGGCTTCGAGGAAACCGGCACGTCCGGGAAAATCCGGATCCAGACCCGGCCCTGACGCTTCATGTGGCGGGTGATCGCGCGGCGGGCCGCTTCGATCTGGCGGGCGGTCACGCGCTCCGGCTCGGTGGCCTTCAGCGCGAAGGATCCGAAGTTCAGGGCGAAACCGCCCTTGGCCTCGCCGTGGATCCGGCCCTTGTGCTGTTTGCGGAACTTGGTCCGTTTCGGTTGCAGCATCTTATCGCTCCTTAACGCGCGTCGCGGTCACGGCGCGGACCACGCGGAGCCGGACCTTCCTGAGCCTCGGCGGCCTTGCGGTCGCGGGCCTGGGGGTCATGCTCCATGATCTCGCCTTTGAAGATCCAGGTCTTCACCCCGATGATCCCGTAAGGGGTCGTGGCTTCGGCCAGCGCATAGTCGATGTCGGCGCGCAGGGTGTGCAGGGGCACGCGACCTTCGCGATACCATTCGGTCCGCGCGATCTCGGCGCCGCCAAGGCGGCCCGACACGTTCACGCGGATGCCCAGGGCGCCCATGCGCATCGCGTTCTGCACCGCGCGCTTCATGGCGCGGCGGAACGAGACCCGGCGCTCCAGCTGCTGGGCGATCGACTCGGCCACCAGGGCCGCATCGACTTCCGGCTTGCGGACCTCGACGATGTTCAGGTGAACTTCCGACTTGGTCAGGTTCGCCAGCTTGTTGCGCAGCACCTCGATGTCGGCGCCCTTCTTGCCGATGATCACACCCGGACGCGCGGCATGGATCGTCACGCGGCACTTCTTGTGCGGACGCTCGATGATGACGCGGCTGATGCCGGCCTGCTTGGCTTCCGTCTTGATGAAGTCCCGGATCTTCAGGTCTTCAAGCAGCAGATTGCCATAGTCCCTGTCGTCGGCATACCAGCGGCTGTCCCAGGTGCGGTTGACCTGCAGGCGCATACCGATCGGATTGACCTTCTGACCCATTACGCTTGCTCCTCGACTTGGCGCACCTTGATGGTGATTTCCGAAAACGGCTTCATGATCTTGCCATACCGGCCACGCGCCCGCGGACGGCCGCGCTTCATCACCAGGTTCTTGCCGACCCAGGCTTCGGCGACAACCAGGTTGTCCACGTCCAGCCCATGATTGTTCTCGGCGTTCGCGATCGCCGATTGCAGGCACTTCTTCACGTCGCCCGCGATCCGCTTGTGCGAGAAGGTCAGGTCGGCCAGGGCCTTGTCCACCTTCTTGCCGCGGATCAGTTGTGCGACCAGGTTCAGCTTCTGCGGCGAGGTGCGAAGCATCTTGGTCTTGGCGAACGCCTCGTTCTCCGCCACGCGGCGCGGATTGTTTTCCTTACCCATGACGATTACTTCCTCTTGGCTTTCTTGTCCGCCGCGTGGCCGTAATAGGTCCGCGTGGGCGAATATTCACCGAATTTCTGGCCGATCATCTCCTCGGTCACGGCAACGGGGATGTGCTTCTGCCCGTTGTAGACGCCGAAGGTCAGGCCGACGAATTGCGGCAGGATGGTCGAGCGACGCGACCAGATCTTGATGACATCGGATTTCCCCGAGTCGCGGGCCTTTTCCGCTTTCTTGAGCACATAGGCGTCAACAAAGGGACCCTTCCAGATAGAACGTGCCATGGATCAGCGGCCCTTCTTCTTCGCGTGACGCGAACGCAAGATGTACTTGTCGGTCGCCTTGTTCGAGCGGGTCTTCTTGCCCTTGGTGTCCTTGCCCCAAGGCGTGACCGGCGTGCGGCCACCCGAAGTCCGGCCCTCGCCACCACCATGCGGGTGGTCGATCGGGTTCATCGCGACGCCGCGAACGCTGGGACGGATGCCCTTGTGGCGGTTGCGGCCGGCCTTGCCCAGGTTCTGGTTCGAGTGGTCGGCATTCGACACGGCGCCGATGGTCGCCATGCATTCCTGGCGGACCAGGCGCAGCTCGCCCGAGGACAGGCGGATTTGGGCGTACCCGCCGTCGCGGCCCACGAACTGGGCATAGGTGCCCGCCGAACGCGCGATCTGGCCGCCCTTGCCGGGCTTCAGCTCGACGTTGTGGACGATGGTGCCGATGGGCATCCCGCTGAAGGGCATGGCGTTGCCCGGCTTCACGTCGACCTTGGCGCCGGCGATGACCTTGTCGCCCACGGCCAGGCGCTGCGGCGCGAGGATATAGGCGCGCTCGCCGTCCTCATAGGCGACCAGCGCGATGAACGCGGTGCGGTTGGGATCGTATTCGATCCGCTCGACCGTGGCGGCCATGTCGAACTTGGTGCGCTTGAAATCGACGATGCGATACAGGCGCTTTGCCCCGCCGCCCTTGCGGCGCATGGTGATCCGTCCGGTGTTGTTCCGACCGCCGTTCTTGGTCAGGCCTTCCGTGAGGGCCTTGACCGGGCGACCTTTCCAAAGCTCCGAACGGTCGATCAGAACCAGCCCGCGCTGGCCAGGCGTCGTCGGTTTATACGACTTCAATGCCATCTTTCTGTCTTCCGTTGCTTTGGACCAGGGTGGTCCGTTGTCTTCAAAAGATCAGCGGCCCCGGAAAACCGAGGCCGCGGATTCGCGCCTGCTATCAGAGTCCTGTGGACACGTCGATAGTGTTGCCCTCTTCCAGGGTCACATAGGCCTTCTTCACGTCGCTGCGGCGGCCGAGGATGCCCCGGAACCGCTTCTGCTTGCCCTTGGTGATGGTGGTGTTGACCGCCTTCACCTTGACGCCGAACAGGGCCTCGACCGCCTGCTTGATCTGCGGCTTGCTGGCGTCCTTGCTCACCTGGAAGACAACCCCGTTGTTTTCCGAGGTCATGGTGGCTTTTTCGGTGATGATCGGCTTGACGATCACGTCGTAATGTTCCACTTTCGCGCTCATTTCAAACGAGCCTCCAGAGCTTCGACACCCGAGCGCGTGATCACCAGCGTGTCGCGCTTGAGGATGTCATACACGTTGGCGCCGATCGACGGCAGGATGTCCACGCCCTCGATGTTGCGGGCGGCGCGGGCGAAGCCTTCGTTGACCTCGGTCCCGTCGATCACCAGCACGCGCTTCCAGCCGTTTTCCTTGACGGCCTTGGCGACGGCGGCGGTCTTGGCGTCCGTCAGGTTCAGATCCTCGACGATCACCAGTTCACCGGCGGTTGCCTTGGCGGACAGGGCATGGCGCAGGCCCAGGGCGCGCACCTTCTTGGGCAGATCGAAGGCGTGCGAACGCGGGGTCGGCCCCTTGTAGGTGCCGCCGTGACGGAAGGTCGGCGCCTTGCGGGACCCGTGGCGCGCGCCGCCGGTGCCTTTCTGGCGATAGATCTTCTTCGTCGAATAGCTGACATCCGACTTGCCCAGCACCGAGTGGGTGCCCGCCTGCGCCTTGGCGCGCTGCCAGCGGACGACGCGCTGCAGGATGTCGCCGCGCGGCTCCAGCCCGAAGATCTCGTCGGCCAGCTCGATTTCACCGGCCTTGCCGGTGTCCAGCTTGATCACATCGAGTTTCATCACTTGTCTCCTTCGGGCGCAGCAGCGTCGCCGTCGGCAGCCTTGTCGGCGTTCGGATCGACAGCGTCCTTGTCGGCAGCGATCGAAGCCTGAGCTTCGGCCAATGCGGCTTCCTCGGCAGCGGCGGCCTCGGCGGCAGCAGCCTCGCGGGCGGCTTCCTCGGCTGCGGCGGCTTCGGCGGCGGCGGCTTCGGCCAGGCGGCGGGCTTCGTCGGCGGCCGATTTCAGGGCGGCGGGATAGATCACGTTGTCAGGCGTCGCTTTCTTCACGGCGTCCTTGATCGTGACCCAGCCACCCTTGGACCCGGGAACCGAACCCTTGACCATGATCAGGCCACGGTCGGCATCGGTGCGCACGACCTGCAGGTTCTGCGTGGTGACGCGGACGGCACCCAAGTGACCCGCCATCTTCTTGCCCTTGAACACCTTGCCGGGGTCCTGGCACTGGCCCGTGGACCCGTGCGAGCGGTGGCTGATCGACACGCCGTGCGAGGCGCGCAAGCCGCCGAAGTTGTGACGCTTCATCGCGCCGGCAAAGCCCTTGCCGATCGAGGTGCCGGCGATGTCCACGAACTGACCCGCGAAATAGTGGTCAGCCGTGATTTCCTCGCCCACGTTGATCAGGTTCTGTTCGGCCACGCGGAATTCCGCGATCTTGCGCTTGGGCGCGACCGAGGCCTTGGCGAAGTGACCCCGCATCGCGGCGGTCGTGCGCTTGGCCTTGGCAACCCCGGCGCCCAGCTGGACGGCAGTATAGCCGTCGCGCGCGGCGGTGCGCTGATCGACAACCTGAAGGTTGTCCAGTTGCAGGACGGTCACCGGGACCTGACGGCCGTCTTCCAGGAACAGCCGGGTCATGCCCAGTTTCTTGGCGATAACACCAGTACGCAGCATCATCCCCTCCTTACACCTTGATCTCGACATCCACGCCGGCGGCGAGGTCGAGCTTCATCAGGGCGTCAACGGTCTGCGGGGTCGGATCGACGATGTCCAGCAGGCGCTTGTGGGTGCGGATTTCCCACTGGTCGCGCGACTTCTTGTCGATGTGCGGGCCGCGCAGGACGGTGAATTTCTCGATCTTGTTCGGCAGCGGAATCGGGCCGCGAACGGTCGCGCCGGTGCGCTTGGCGGTGTTGACGATTTCCTGGGTGCTGGCTTCCAGCACGCGGTAATCGAACGCCTTCAGCCGGATGCGGATATTCTGACTTTGCATGGTCATCCCTCTGGCGGGGAGTTCCAGTCGAGAGGCTGACAACGCACCACGCGGCGCCAGCATCGGACCGTATAAAAAAATGCAGGCCGCCTTTGGATGGCGGCCATGCGCAAGGCAGGCGAATCTCGACACGCGGCGGATTCGACTGCGATGGGGGCGTATAGCGTTTTTCGGGGAAGAACGTCAAGGCCGATCCTTCTTCTCCCTCCCCACGAAAAAAGCCGCCCCCTTTTCGGGAGCGGCCCTTTGCCGTGCGTTGCATGGTGCGTGCGAGCACGCACCCTACGGCGTCTCTGTAGGGTGCGTGTTCACACGCACCGCCACCCCGCCCTGACCCTTACTTCAGGATCTTCGACACCACGCCGGCGCCGACGGTGCGGCCGCCTTCGCGGATGGCGAAGCG
>NZ_WMBT01000020.1 GCF_009708075.1 Paracoccus lichenicola
GTGGTGCGAGACACGACATCATCAACGCCTGTCAATGCAAAATGGCTGCGGTGCAAACCGGGTGGTTACGGCGCGGCGGCGCTCAGCATGCCATGGGCTTGGCTGGCGTCCACGCTGCGTCCTCGACATATCAAGGAGCTGAATCCGTTTCGCGGGACCGATTCAGATTTCTCATTGGATGTGCAATGGTTTTTGGGGGCAGACTCCTGTCTATGGTAACCGAAACAGTCCATAGCCCTTCCATGGACTGTGGCCCCGACACCAACCGGGGCTGGTCTTCAACTGTGGCCTCAGGTCGAGGCATTAGGCTTTGCCGCAAGCTTTCAGCAACCGGCTCCAGACTGTGGCAGCACACCGTCCCCATGACACAGGGAAGATACGTCCATGCCCGACTTCACCGCCCATGACCATCCGGCCCTGGCGGTCGGCTGCCCTACCTGCGGCAAGGCGCCTGATGAATGGTGCTGCGGCGCCAACGGCCAGCCGTCGCGCGATCTGCACAAGGCGCGTCAGGCCGAGGCGGACCGGCAGTTCATCGACCAGCATGGCTACGGGGCAGCCATCATTCCTGCCGCGTCCGGGTGGCTGATCGACCCTCAGGGCTGCGCCCGGGACTGACGATCCGGGCCTTGGCTGCAATAGCCGCGGCCGGTCACAAGGGACCGGCCGCAGCCAGCCATTCATCGAGCTTCGACCAGCGGCGGCGTCCCGAGACGTTCTTTACGGCCATGGCGACTGCCTTCTTCTGGCCTACGAGCACCACGAGCTTCCGGCCGCGGGTCACGCCGGTGTAGAGGAGGTTGCGCTGCAGCATGGTGTAGTGCTGGGTCATGACCGGAATGACCACCGCAGGTATTCCGATCCCTGGCTTTTGTGGATGGTGGCGGCATAGGCCGGCACCAGGGTGTCGAGCTCGCCAAAGGCAAAGGTGACGGTGCGATCGTCAAAGCGGACCGCCACTTCGCCTTCATCCGCATCCACGTCCTCGATGGTGCCGATATCGCCGTTATAGACGTCCTTGTCGTAGTCGTTCTCGACCTGCATGACCTTGTCGCCCGGCGCGAAGGTCCAGCCGAACCGCTCGACCTTGTTCTCGCCGGCCGGGTTCAGCGCCTTTTGCAGCTCGATGTTGAGCGAGCGGGCGCCGACACCGCCCCGGTTCATGGGACACAGGACCTGAATGTCCTTGATCGGATCCAGCCCGAAGCGGCGGGGGATGCGTCGGCTGACCAGTTCCACGATGCGCGCCACAGCCTCTTCCGGATCGCGGGCAGGCACGAAGTAGAAATCCGCCTCGCCCTCAGGCGGCGCGAGGTCGGGCAGGCGTCCGGCATTGATGGCATGCGCGGTGGTGATGATCTTGCTTTGCGCGGCCTGGCGGAAGACCTCGGTCAGCCGCACCACCGGCACGGCCGCCGAGCCGATGATGTCTGCCAGCACCTGGCCCGGACCCACCGAGGGCAGCTGGTCGATGTCGCCCACCATCAGGAGCGCGGCTGACGGGGGCAGGGCCTTCATCAGCGACTGCATGAGCGGCACGTCGACCATGGAGGTTTCGTCGATGACCAGAAGGTCGCAATCGAGTGGGCTGTCCTCGTTGCGCTTGAAGGCAAAGGCCTTGGGGTCGAACTCCAGCAGCCGGTGGATGGTCCTGGCCTCCAGCCCGGTGGTCTCGGTCATGCGCTTGGCGGCGCGACCCGTCGGGGCCGCGAGCAGGAGCTTCACACCCTTGGCCGCCAGGATGCGCAGGATGGCGTTCACGATCGTGGTCTTGCCTACCCCGGGTCCACCGGTGATCACCGTGACCTTGGACCTGAGGGCCAGGCGTATCGCCTCGGCCTGGCTCGGCGCCAGGCTGAGCCCGGTCCTGGTCTCGATCCAGGGCAAGGCGCGATCGGCATCGATGGCGGGCCAGGGCAGGGGGCCTCTGCGCAGCCGCTCCAGGTGCCCGGCAATGGCACGCTCGGCCTGGTAGAGCCCGGTCAGGAAGATGCAGTCCGCCTCGCCCACCCGGTCCGCGGTGACAGAGCCCTCGGCAAGCTCCTCGCCGATGGCGCTTACGATCAGAGCGGGCGGCACCTCGAGGAGCTTTTCGGCAAGCCCCGTCAGTTCGGCCCGCGGCAGCCCACAGTGACCATCCCCCATGGCTTCGCTCAAGGCGAAGGACACGCCGGCACGAACCCGGATGCTGGCGGTCTTCTCGATGCCGAGCTTGCCGGCGAGGAGATCCGCAGTGCGAAAGCCGATGCCGCGGATGTCGCGGGCCAGGCGGTAGGGGTTCTCGCTCATCACCTGCACGGCGTCGGTGCCGTAGGTCTTGAAGATCCGCACCGCCCGTGCGGTGCCCACGCCATGCTGGTGCAAAAACACCATGATCTCGCGGATGACCTTCTGGTCGGCCCAGCCGGCGATGATCTTGGCCGCACGAACCGGGCCGATGCCACCGACCTCGCGCAGGCGTTCGGGCTCGGCCTCGATGATGTCCAAGACGTCCGTGCCGAAGGCTTTCACCAGCCGCCGTGCATAAACAGGTCCGATCCCGCGGATCATGCCGGAGCCGAGATACTTTTCGATCCCTTCGATCGAGGAGGGCGCGGAGGTCTTCAGGAACTGCGCCTTGAACTGCAGGCCATGGGTGCGGTCGTTGAGCCAGAGGCCCGAGGCCGTGATCCATTCGCCCGCCGAGATCATCGCGGCATGACCGACCACGGTGATGAGATCACGGTGCCCGCGTGCCTTGACCCGCAGGACGCAGAAGCCACTCTCAGGACTGTGGAAGGTGACGCGCTCGACTAGGCCCGCGAGAACCTCGGTGGGATGGGTGGCCTCTGGCGTCATCTCGCTCCCCATCTACCGGCCTCAGACCACGAATACTCGTGTGATGCTCAACCAGACGTGACACGCTTCGCCCCGCAGGCTGACCTCGACGCAGGCATTGCCGGGGCGGCGCAATCGAATCCTGCCGAATTTCTCGTCCTGTCCGACGATATATGCGAGGGGGAGCTCAAACCAAAGTGCGACGGATGGCTGTCGGCCAGCAGGTGAACCGGTCACCCCGCAGCTGGCTGTCCGCCCGTGTGTCTGATACATGGCCAGCCCGCGCCGCGCTCTGAGATGTGGCCATGATCTCGCAGGATGATCAGACAGCGATCGTTGTTTCTGAACACCAAGGGGAGGTCAGGACTAAGAACTGCCCTCCGTAAATCGTTCCCGAAGTCGAGCTCCGATGTTTCCCATATCCCCGGAGGAGGAATGCACCATGCCTGACTTTACCGCACACCGTCATCCCGCCCTGGCGGTGTCCTGCCCGATCTGCGGCGAGGACTGCGGACACTGGTGCCGGACCCGAAATGGTCGAACGGCAGGCGATCTCCATGACGCGCGCCAGGCCGAGGCCGACCGGCAGTTCATCGAACAGCACGGCTATGGGGCGGCGATGGTCCACGCTGCCTCCGGTTGGCTGGTCGATCCGCGCGGCTGCGCCCGCGATTGAAAAACAACCGCCAATACCGTCGTCGTTGCCATGCCGCCCTCGGCGGCTTCCCTGCCCGTGCCGATGCCGCCAGTGTAGTCACATCGTCCGGTATCAAGATCAGATCGAACCGTTGACCGGCAGACCTAAGGGTCTTTTACAGCGATGAACCGGGATGTCGTGGATCGGATCAGGGTCTGGCAAGGAAAATGCCATGGGGAAATCCCTGCTCTGGACAACCAGGCCAGAAAAATCCTGTTTCCGCGTGCCGCGGCCGAAGGGACCGCGTTCAGTGCTCCGACTTCGGCAGATATTTCCGGGGAGCGGTGGCCACGAAATGCCGAAGCACGGCATCGGGATCGCGCGAATCCTGGCGCTTTCCAACCGACCGGGCAGCGCGGCGAACGACGATCGCGCCGGCTCCTGCCGCAATCGCCACGATCAACGAGAAGACGAGTCCCGGTTCTATCATCGATCCTCCTGATGCTTTTTATATAGCATCCCCACACCCCTCACAGAAGGGCCTTGATCAGGTCCGCGTCCCTCTTTTTGCGGCTCTCCACGCGAGCCATGTAGGACCGGGTGTAGGACGCGTCGATGGCCGCGGAGATCGTGATGCCCGCGGCGATGAAGGCTACAAGCGGACCGATCGTTCCCGCCAGTCCGGCAATCGCCACGCCGAAGGTGCCCGCGATCGCCGCCGTCTGGATCGGTTGAACGATACGTTCCCCCTGGCGCGCTGCGTCCCTGCTCTCGAATTCCAGAGACGCGACGGCATGATGAATCAGACCCTTCAGCATCTCCCGCATGTCGTCATCGCCGCTTCGCAGCGCTCGCTGAAGAGACACACGGGCATTGGCGCGTCTGGCGACGGCCGCGAGGACAAGTTTGAAATCGCCGATGACCGGGGGTTCCTCGCCGGTGATGGAGGCGCGTGCGTGAGCAACGATCGCCCGAGCGGCTTCATCGACATCGACGGCATTAGCAGGCGTCTTCAAGGTCGTCCTCGACTACAGTGACGTTTGTCTTGCTACATCCCCGATCCCGCTCGCACCAGCGAAAGACCTCCTGGCTTCACGGGCTGTTTCAGCCTGCCACCCTTCCCTGGCGCGGAATCAAAGCCTCGGCGGATGCAAAATCCGCGTTAGCCTGACTGCCTGTAAAAGGCATCCCGCCCTAGGGAATCAGGCTTGGACCGACAATCCTGTCCGCGATCTCGAGGCATTTCCTGATCGCGGCGAATGCCGACGCTGCCCCTATCATCCGGATCCTTTGTCGGGATCGCCTTCGGTTGGCGTCTACGTTGCACCGGTCGCAGGTGGTCGTTCGGGCGGCATCGGTTCGCAAGGCACGAGAATCGGCGAGATATCCCCAGGGGATTGCAAGTCATCGGATTGACAGGACCAGCAGTCAAGAACAAAACAGGAACGTATCTGTTCGTCTTCAATCCTTCGGAGTTGCTTCCTGTCATGTCTGCCCGGTCCTCCAACCCTGCCAGCGCCGCCCTGCGCAAGCAGATCGCGCGAATGGAAGGCGATGGCAGGCCGGCGCGTGAGGTGCTGCCTTTCGGCCTGCCCGAGCTGGACCGTCGCTTGCCTGGTGGCGGGTTGGCGCTCGGCTGCCTGCACGAGGTGGCGGGCGGCGGCAACGGTGCCGTGGATGGGGCGGCCGCTTCCTGCTTTGCGGCCGGCATCGCCGCGCGGCTGCCCGGTCCGGTGCTGTGGTGCGTGACCGAGGCCGATCTGTTCGCGCCCGGCCTGGAACAGGCGGGCCTCGGACCGGACCGGGTGATCCATGTCGAGGCGGGCGACGACGTGTCGGTGCTGGCCTGCATGGAGGAGGGATTGCGCCATGGGGGGCTGGCGGTGGTGATCGCCGAAGTGGCGCGGCTGTCGATGACGGCCTCGCGGCGGCTGCACCTGGCGGCCAAGGGATCGGGAACCACCGGCATCGCGCTGCGCCGCTGGCGGCGCCAGCAGGACGCCCATGACTTCGGCCAGCCCACGGCGGCGATGACCCGCTGGCGGGTGTCGGTCCTGCCTTCCGCGCCCTTGCCCGTCCCCGGTGTCGGCCGCGCCCGCTGGCTCGTCGAGCTGATCCGGGCGCGGGCCGGCGAAAGCTTCGATCTGGAACTGGAGGCGTGCGATGGCACGGGTCATCTCGGTCTACCTGCCGCTCTGGCCGATCGACCGGCTGCGCAGGCAGGCGGGCGAGGCCGCGCCCTCGCCTGAGGCGCCGCTGGTGCTGGCGGGCCGTATCGGCAACCGACAGGTGGTGACGGCCGCCTGCACGCTGGCGCAGGAGCTGGGCCTGTCCGCCGGCATGCCGGTGAGCAAGGCGCAGGCGCTGGTCCCAGGGTTGCAGGTGCTGCCCCATGATCCCCATGCGGATGCCGCCTCGCTGGAGCGGCTGGCCTTGTGGGTGCTGCAACGCGTCTCGCCCATCGTCGCGGTCGATCCGCCGGATGGTCTGGTGATCGACTCGACCGGCACCGATCATCTGCATGGCGGCGAGGCCGCGATGCTGGAGACGCTGATCGGGCGGCTGGTGATGTCGGGGGTGACAGGGCGCGCCGCCATTGCCGACAGCTGGGGCGCTGCCCATGCCCTGGCCCGGCATGTGGCGGAGCCGGTTTGTCTGGCGGAGCCGGACACTGCAGAGACCGTGCTCGCTCCTTTGCCCCTTTCCGCCCTGCGCATTCCCTCTACCACGCTGGCCTCGCTGCACACCCTCGGCTTTGCCTGCATTGGCGATCTGCTTCAGCAACCGCGCGCGCCGCTGACCCGGCGCTTCGGACCGGAGCTGTGCCACAGGCTGGACCAGGCGCTTGGCCATGCTGCCGAGCCGATCGAACCCTTGCGCCCGTCCGAGCTTGTCGAGGTGCACCGCAGCTTTGCCGAACCGATCGCGGCTGCCGAGACCATCGCGCGCCATATCGGCAAGCTGGTGGTGCAGCTCTGCGCGGCCTTGGAAGAACGCGGCCTCGGCGCGCGGCGGCTGGACCTGCTCTGCTGGCGCGTCGATGCCCATGTGCAGACGGTGCGCGTGGGTCTCGCCAGACCACAACGCGATCCCAAGCGGCTGACTCGGCTCCTTTGCGAGAAGATCGAGACGATCTCGCCCGGCTTCGGCATCGAGATCCTGTCGCTGACGGCAGTGGTGACCGAGCCGCTGGAGGCGCGGCAGGTCGCCAGTTCCCTGCTGGAGGAGCCCGCCCCCGATCTTTCCGCTCTTGTCGATGTGCTGGTCAACCGCGTCGGCGCGCGGGGCGTTTACCGCCTGGCCCCCGTCGCCAGCGACGTGCCGGAGCGGTCCGTCACCCGCGTCGCCCCCTTGTCCGAGCCGGTGGGAAGCGGCTGGCCCGATCACTGGCCCCGGCCCGCGCGCCTGCTGCCCCGCCCCGAACCGATCGAGACGGTGGCGCTCCTGCCTGACCACCCGCCGGTCTGGATCGCCTGGCGCGGCATCCGCCGCAAGGTCGCCCGCGCGGATGGGCCGGAGCGGGTCTTCGGGGAATGGTGGAAGCGCGATGCCGAGATGATTGCGGTCCGGGACTATTTCCGCGTCGAGGATGACGCGGGCGAGCGGTTCTGGGTGTTCCGGGCGGGTGATGGCGAGCATGCCGAGACCGGCAGCCACCGCTGGTTCCTGCACGGCATCTTCGGGTGACAGGCATGGACACCCCTCATGATTCAAAGCCGTTCTACGGGGAGCGCGGTCTTCTGACGGAGGCCCGACCATGACCGGACCGCGTTATGCCGAGCTTCAGGTGACGAGCCAGTTCAGCTTTCTCAGGGGGGCCTCCTCGGCCGAGGAACTGTTCGCCACCGCTGCGCTGATGGGGATCGAGGCCCTGGCCGTGACCGACCGCAACTCCTTGGCGGGCATCGTTCGTGCCTGGGAGGCGGCCAAAGCCACGAGCATGCGGCTGGTGGTGGGCTGCCGCTTGGATCTGGCCTGCGGCATGGCGCTGCTGGTCTATCCCATGAACCGCGCGGGCTATGCCCGGCTCTGCCGGTTGCTGACCCTGGGAAAGTCCCGCGCCGGCAAGGGCCGGTGCCATCTCGACTGGTCCGATGTCGTGGAGCATGCCGAGGGCCTCATTGCGGTGCTGGTGCCGGATCTGGCGGATGACACGGGCGCGCTGCGCCTGCGTCGGCTGCGCGACGTGTTCGGCGACCGTGCCTATCTGGCCCTGACCCTGCGTCGCCGCCCGAACGACCAGTTGCGTCTGCATGAGCTGTCCATGATGGCCGCGCAGTTGCGGGTGCCGACAGTCGTCACCAACGACGTGCTCTACCACGAGCCGTCACGGCGCATCCTCCAAGACGTCGTCACCGCCATCCGCCACACCACCACCGTCGAGGCCTTGGGCTTCCGCCGCGAGCGCCATGCCGATCGCTACCTCAAGCCCCCGGCCGAGATGCACCGGCTGTTCGCCCGCTATCCCGAGGCTCTGGCGCGGACGGTAGAGATCATGGACCGCTGCCCGTTTTGCTTGGATGAACTCCGTTACCAGTATCCCGAGGAACGGGACGATCCGACCCTCACCCCGCAAGAGACCTTGGAGCAGCTGACCTGGGAGGGGGCGGCGGGGCGCTATCCCGAGGGGGTGCCCGAGGAGGTCAGGGCTTCGCTCTCCCACGAACTTCGCCTGATCGGCAAGCTCGGCTATGCCCCCTACTTCCTCACGGTCCACAGCATCGTCCGCTTCGCCCGATCCCGCGACATCCTCTGCCAAGGCCGGGGCTCGGCCGCGAACTCGGCCGTCTGCTATGTTCTGGGCATCACCGCCATCGACCCGAGCCGCGGTGATCTCCTCTTCGAGCGCTTCGTCTCCGAGGAACGCCGCGAACCGCCCGACATCGACGTGGACTTCGAGCACGAGCGCCGCGAGGAGGTGATCCAGTGGCTCTATCGGACCTACGGCCGCGACCGGGCCGCGCTCTGCGCCACGGTGATCCGCTATCGCGCCAAGGGGGCGTTGCGCGACGTGGGGAAAGCCATGGGTCTGCCCGAGGACCTGATCGCCCAGCTTTCCGGCCAGATTTGGGCCTGGTCCGAGGAGGGCGTCAGCGACGCGCAGATCCGCGAGCTGAACCTCGACCCGTCCGACCGCCGCCTGCGGCTGACGCTGGATCTGGCCCGGCAGCTCATGGGCGCGCCGCGGCACCTGTCTCAGCATCCGGGCGGGTTCGTGCTGACCCAGGACCGCCTGGACAACCTGGTGCCGATCGAGCCTGCCGCCATGGAGGACCGGCAGATCATCGAGTGGGACAAGGACGACATCGACGCGCTCCGCTTCATGAAGGTCGACATCTTGGCCTTGGGCATGCTCACCTGCATGGCCAAGGGACTGGCCTTGTTGGAAGAGCACAAGGGCATCACCCATGACCTCGCCACTATCCCGCCCGAGGACCCGCGCACCTATGCGATGATCCGTAAGGCCGACACGCTCGGCACCTTCCAGATCGAGAGCCGGGCGCAGATGGCCATGCTGCCGCGCCTGAAGCCGCGCACCTACTACGACCTGGTGGTGCAGGTGGCCATTGTCCGGCCCGGCCCCATCCAGGGCGACATGGTCCATCCCTATCTGCGCCGCCGCGAAGGCAAGGAGCCGGTCGCGTATCCGAGGCCTGAACTGGAAAAGGTGCTGGGCAAGACCCTTGGCGTGCCCCTCTTCCAAGAGCAGGCCATGCGGGTGGCGATCGAATGCGCGGGCTTCACCCCAGGCGAGGCCGACATGCTCCGGAAGTCCATGGCCACCTTCAAGTTCACCGGCGGCGTCAGCGCGTTCAAGGAGAAGCTTGTTAGCGGCATGGTCGCGCGCGGCTACGAGGCCGACTTCGCCGAGCGCACCTTTCGCCAGCTGGAGGGCTTCGGCTCCTACGGCTTTCCCGAGAGCCATGCGGCCTCCTTTGCCCTCGTGGCCTATGCCTCGGCCTGGCTGAAGTGCTGGCATCCCGATGCCTTCTGCGCGGCGCTGCTGAACAGCCAGCCGATGGGCTTCTATGCCCCCGCGCAGATCGTGCGGGACGCTGAGGCACACGGCGTCGAGATCCGGCCGGTCTGCATCAACGCCTCCCGCTGGGACTGCACCCTGGAGCCAACTGGTCGGCCGGGCGATGAGGGCAGCCGCTTTGCCGTGCGCCTCGGGCTCAGGATGGTCAAGGGGCTGGCCAACAGCCATGCCGCCGCCATCGTCGCGGCGCGGGCCGATCAGCCCTTTGCCTCGGTCGAGGACCTCTGGCGCCGGGTCCGCGTGCCGATCGCCAGTCTGACCCGCATTGCCGAAGCCGATGGGTTCAGGCCCTTCCTCGGGCTCAGCCGCCGCGAGGCGCTCTGGGCCATCAAGGGCCTCGGAGCCGAGGAGCTGCCGCTCTTTGCCGCGGCACGGGAGGCATCAGAGCAGCAGGCGGACGAAACAGGGGCAGAAGCGCAGGAGCCCGCCATTGCGCTGAGACCGATGACAGCCGGGCGCGAGGTTGTGGAGGATTACGGCCATACCGGCCTCAGCCTGCGCCGGCATCCGGTCTCGTTCCTGCGCGAGACGCTGCGGCAGAGGCGGATGCTGACCTGTGCGGAAGCCATGGCGGCCCGCGACCGCACCTGGTGCGCAACCGCCGGGCTGGTGCTGGTGCGCCAGCGGCCCGGATCGGCCAAGGGCGTCATGTTCATCACGCTGGAGGACGAGACAGGTGTGGCAAACCTCGTGGTGTGGCCGAAGACATTCGAGGCACATCGGCGGATCGTGCTCGG
Organism: Paracoccus lichenicola; assembly: GCF_009708075.1. GTDB lineage: Bacteria > Pseudomonadota > Alphaproteobacteria > Rhodobacterales > Rhodobacteraceae > Paracoccus > Paracoccus lichenicola. The sequence continues at coordinate 10,232 of NZ_WMBT01000020.1, forward strand.
AGCCGGCATGATCGGCGTGCAGGGCCGCATCCAGCGGGAAGGCGCGGTGGTGCATTTTGTCGTCCACCGGATTGAGGATCTGTCCCGGGAATTGGCAACTGTGGGGCAGCAAGGGGTGGCCTTTCCGCTCCAGCAGGGACGCGGGGATGAGGCACGGCATGGGGCGTCGGCGGGTAATCTGCGAAAGGCAGCGCCCGTTGCAACGCGCGCGAAGGAGATCTTCATTCGAGACCTGCACCTCGACGCAATCAAGGTGAAAGGGCGGGATTTCCGATAGCCAATTACCGTCCGGGAACACGTGATCGCATGCGGATGCCAAGACGTTCAATGAACACTGCAAGGAGCGCAAAAACGCGCTGACATGCGATAGGCTTTGCTGAAAAGCCTGATAAGATGATGAGGCCAACTGCTCTTCAGCAACCATCGTGGGAGGAACCATGGGTCTTGTTCCGACACTCTCGCTCGGTCTGTATCTCCTCTTGATCCTGCTGGGCGTCATCGGCGGTGTGTTTCACATGCTTACCCGCTTCACGGCCGCATTTGGCATCGGCGTTGGCATCCTCGGGATTGTCGTGATGATGTGGATAAAATCCGAGCATTTCGCTCTGGTCTTGGAGTGGCTGCTCAGCTGAAGCTCATACAAGCGCGCGCGGATATCAATCACATGTATCTGACTGAACCTGATTATCCAAGCATTCTACAGGACACAAACCTGGGTGCTGAACCTCTGCGTTGCCGGGTAAGGGCTGCCCTGCCGAACCGACGAGAACGGGACAACATCCACGCTGCTTGATGGAACCAGGCTGACCTGCACCTGCCAATGGGTTGACCAACCCATCATGAGCAACGATGCCAAGGTGCCTCTCCGCCATCCTGAGGGACGCGCACCGGCCCTGGCTCCAACAGCTCACAGATTTCCGACAAGCGGCTGGTCAGCCTTGGTCAATCGTCTTCGAGCCGCGATGGGGCCATCTTGGGGTCATCCATCAAGGAGGCCGACATGGACGAGAGCAAGAGGACGGCGCTGGTGCTGGGCGCCACGGGCGGGGTAGGCGGCGCGGTGGCCCGGGCGCTTCTGGCGCATGGCTGGGCGGTGCGCGGCATGGCCCGCGACCCGGGCAAGGCAGCAGCCGCGGCGCGGAACCTGGCAAACGGGATCGAATGGGTCAAGGGAGACGCGATGGTGCAGGACGACGTGGTCCATGCCGCCCATGGCACCGACGTCATCGTGCATGGGGTGAACCCGCCGGGCTATCGCGACTGGAACAAGCTGGTGCTGCCGATGATCGACAACACCATCGCCGCCGCCCGCCAGGCAGGGGGCGCCCGGATCGTGCTGCCCGGAACCATCTACAACTTCGATCCCGCAGCCACGCCCGTGCTGCATGAGAATAGCCCGCAAGAGCCCCGCTCGCGCAAGGGCGCCATCCGCAAGGAGTTGGAGGCGCGGCTTGAACGGGCAGCGCGAGCAGGCGAGGCCCCCGCGCTGATCCTGCGGGCGGGCGACTTCTTCGGCCCCCATGTGCGCGCAAGCTGGTTCGCCCAGGCCATGGTGGCGCCCGGCAAGCCGGTGAAGCGCCTGACGGTCCTGAACCGGGGCGTGGGCCATTCCTGGGCCTACCTGCCCGACCTTGCGGAAACCTTCGCGCGCCTTTTGAGCGCCCCGGACCTGCTGCGGACCTTCGAGCGCGTTCAGTTCGAGGGCATGTGGGATCCCGACGGACACAGGATGCCCGAGGCCATTGCCGCGGCCGTGGGCCGCCCGCGCCTGCTCGAGCGCGCCTTTCCCTGGTGGCTCATGCAGATCGCGGCGCCTTTGGGGGGCTTCCCGCGCGAGGCCGTGGACATCCTCCCCTTCTGGCGCCATCCTGTGAAGCTCGACAACAGCCGCCTGGTCGCGCTTCTGGACGCCGAGCCGCGCACCCTCCTTGCGGAGGCGCTGCGCGCCACGCTCCAAGGCATGGGCTGCCTGCCCGGGGCGGGCACGGCAATGCGGCGGCTTGCGGCCTGACATTCCTGATCAACCCGGCGCGCGGACGAAACCCGAGCGCCCTTCCCCCTGAATGCGCCCGCGCGGCGCGCAAGATGAAAGGCACCTTCATGCCCATGCCGTTCAGAACCTACCTTCTCCGCGAAGCGATCCTCATCGCCACGATGAACGCCGCGATCAATGCCGCTTATACGGGGTGGCTGTGGCGCAAGTTCGACCCCGTGCCGCTGGCGGGCAAAGGCGGGATTGCCCTGGATCTCGCGCTTACCCCCGTGGTGATCGCCAGCCTGTCCGTCCTGATCGGCACGGGCATGGCGCGGCGCAAGCTGGCCTCCGGCCGGGTGGCGGCAGACGGATCGCGGCCCCATCCGGTGTTCCGTCGCCTTCCCCGGGGTTTGGCGGCGCGCGCCGCGGTGGCGGCCGGCCTGACCGGCCTCCTTCTGGCGCTGCCCTTGTGGTTCCTTCTGCCCCTGGCCGGGGACGGCCTGCTGACGCGCTTCGAGGCCAGCGGGACCAAGGTGGCCATCACCCTGGCCTTGTCGCTTCTGATCGTGCCGATGGTGACGGTGGCGGCCCTGTCCGACCTGCAGGGGAGCAGGGCAAGGGGAGTGCCCGCGTGATCGCCACCGGGCGCATCATCCAGGAGACAGGACCGACGCGGGTTTCGCGTGAAGCCGATTGCCCCTGCCTGCCAAGCCGCTAGCATGGCACCGATGAGCGAGCCTGTTTCCTGGGATGACCAGCACGCCTTTCTTCTGGTGTTCGAGCATGGCAGCCTGTCGGCCGCCGCGCGGGCCCTGGGCCAGGCCCAGCCGACCGTGCGCGCCCGCATCGAGGCGCTGGAGCGCAAGCTGGGCACCGTGCTGTTCACCCGCTCCTCGCAGGGCCTCCTGCCGACAAAGGCCGCGCGCGCCCTGCATGTCCATGCCCGGGCCATGGCCCATGCCTCGGAGGCCTTCGTGCGCGCGGCCTCCTCGTCCGAGGGCGCGGTATCCGGCACCGTGCGCATCGCCGTGTCCGAGTTCATGGGCCAGGAGGTGCTTCCCCCCATGCTGGCGCGGCTGCGGCTGCGCCATCCCGGCCTGGCGCTGGAGGTGGCGGCCTCCAACGCCCCGACCGACCTGACCCGGCAGGAAGCGGACCTGGCCCTGCGCACCTACCGGCCCGGCGGCGAGGCCCTGGTGGGGCGCAAGCTGGGGGAGGTGGCGCTCGGGCTTTTCGCGCACCGCGACTATCTGGCGGCGCGCGGGGTGCCGGGGGAGCTTGCCGACCTTGCGGCCCACGACCTGATTGGCCCGGACCGCTCCGCCTCCGACCGCCGACTGGCCGAGGCGGCGCTGCCCGCCCCGGCCCTCGCCCGCTTCGTGCTGCGCACCGACAGCCATCCCGGCCAGCTTGCCGCTGCCCGCGCAGGCCTGGGCATCGCGGTGGTGCAGCGCCCGGTGGGCTTGGCGGACCCGGATCTGCGGCCCGTTCTGCCGGATCTGGTGCTGGCGCGCCTGCCCTTGTGGCTTGTGGCCCATCGCGACCTTCTGGCCGTGCCCCGGGTGCGCGCCTGTTTCGATCATCTGGCCAGGGAGGTGGCGGGATACGGTCGTGAGTGAACGAGATGATGCCATGACTGGCCCGGCATCGACGGAGAAGCGTCATCTGCCTGCGTGACAGGCCGTTAACGTGACAAATCTGCTGGTGCAAAACTTTGTAATGCAACTTCTACTTGTATTAGTCTCTAAATGACATCACTGGAGGTGTCATTGAGGCAGGCGCATAACGCAATACAAGATCCTCTGTGTGTCCAAACGCGCGCAGGGGATCTTGTAACAAAGCGTTGAAAGGCCAATCGTCCCGGAACATCCATACACCGTATCCGTTGTTGATCGTCCAATAAAACACCGGGCAGTAATCAACGAGTATGCCTCACCTCCTTCTCTTGGGGCGGGGCATTTTTTACACGGAACCGTGGTTCATCGAGAAGTTTGGTCCATCGGCGTCCTGAGGCTTCATGATCCAGCCGCAGAACCGTAGCGCCGCCGCAGCGATTCGTCGGTCGGTCAAAAGGGAACCGCACCTCTGCCCAGCCATTCGTCCAGACTGCGCAACGTATCGCGCTCTTGGTCACAACGCAGGACGAACTAGTCAAGGAACTGGGCGGCTGGCGCAAGGTTGCACGCCAGGGCGTCACCCGTGCCATAGTCGCCACGGGTAACAAAGGGGACCACGGTCTTGCCTGCCAGATCGTTGCGCTGCAGGAAGCTGGCCATGACAGTTGGCAGGTCCACGCCCAAGACCGGAAAGCCCAGGAACACCGTCTCATAGCCCCCAAGGCCCGGTATGGTTTCCGCGAGCGGCAGGGCGCCTCCCTGTTCGCATCCGCGTGGCCCATGTGACCATCTCCTCGTAGTCATCGGGCCAAGGATCGCACGGGCATAGTTCGACTGTTTTGGCCCCGAAACGTCTGGACAGAGCGCCTCCCAGCACCCGCGTGTTGCCCGACCTCGACAGGAAAACGACAATGCCGCGACCACGGCCTTGCGCTTCGACGGTGGCGGTTGAGACGGCGACACCGGCTGCGTCCAGTGGCAGGAGCGCCGCCCAGAAGCTGTCGCGCGAGTGATGGTTCGTTCATCTGCCATGGCGATCTCCTCTCCCGAGGTATCAACTGCTCATGATGGCCCTGATCGCAAAAATGGGACCATCATACGGCGGGTCAGCCCTTCGGTGAGGCCTCGATGCCTGAATAGGCCAGAATGGCATCCGGCAGGCGCTGTTCCCGGATATCGATGGTCCTTGCGGCTTGATGAAACTGATTGGCGTCGCCGCTCCACCATATGACCTGATTGTCAGCAACCTACTTGGTTATGCTATATTGCAATTATCAAGCAAAACAACTAGCCTGGAACTGGTTGTTAGGAGGCGGATATGCGCGAGATCGGTGCATTCGAGGCAAAGACCCATCTCTCAGAACTGTTGGCAGCAGCCGAGCAGGGCGAGACGGTCACCATCACCAGACGCGGCACTCCCGTAGCCCGCCTGGTGCCGGTTGCCGGTCCGACCAGGCCCGAAGCCTTGCGGCGCTTGACGGCCCTGCGGTGCCGCCTGATCCGGCAAGGTGTTTCCCTGTCATCCGAGGACATCCTTTCGGCACGTGACGAGGGCCGGCGCTGATGCTTGTTCTTGATGCGTCTGCTTTGGTGGGTTGGGTGATGCCTGACGAGCGCGGTATCAACCTTCCGGAACTGGCGGCCCTGCATGCAGATATCGTCGCCCCCTGGCTATTGTGGGCGGAATTGCGAAACATTCTAATCGTTAATGAGCGTCGAGGCCGCATTCCGCCAGGAACTGCCGAACAGATCATCGATGCTGTGGAGGCCCTTGGCATTGTGCTGGATATTGAACCTGCCGGAGCCGTTGTCCTTGATTTGGCACGCAGACATCGGCTGACCATCTACGACGCGCTTTATTTGGAGTTGGCCTTGCGTCAAGGAGCCACGCTGGCAAGTCTCGACGACGCGTTGCTGGCTGCTGCCAAAGCAGAAGCCGTTCCTGTCGCAAACTGAAAGGCATCAGGACAAGAGCGTTTCGCAGAGGGGCACCGTTCGCAGCCGAAGCGGGAACATTCTGCAGTATCTCTAATGTTCCATAATAAATCCTATTGCATTTTCGTTCACAGTTAGGGCACATTCCATTCTGGAATGCATCACCCGATAGTTTCCTGAAACACTTCAGGAGGATGTGATGCGGCGCCCTTTCACCAACCTGACGCTGGACGAACGCCGCGTGATAGCGCGTATGTTGCAGGCCAAGGTGCCGAAGACGAAGATTGCGGCGATGCTCGGCCGCAGTCGCTCGACCATCACCCGCGAAGTCAAACGCAACTGGTGGCATGACAAGGATGTCCCGCACGTGACGGCTCAGTCCCAGGCCGACCGCAGGCGGTCACGCCGGCGCAAGCTCGAGCGCCTTCCGGATTTGCGCGCCGAGGTGATCCGCTGCCTGCACGAAGGCTGGTCTCCCGAACAGATTGCGGGCCGTCTCAGGATTGAACCTGATACCCCGCATCGGCTCTGCCACGAGACGATCTACCAGTATGTCTACTCTGCCGAAGGTCAGACGGCACAGCTGGCGCGCCTCCTGCCCGAGCGGCGCCGAAAGCGGAAGCCGCGCTATGCTCGCACACCTCGCAACCGGGTTTTTCCTGTGGAAACTAGCATCCACAACCGGCCGCCTGAGATCAACGATCGCAGCCAGTTCGGGAATTGGGAAGGCGACTTGATGATTTTCGAGCGCATTCAGGGCGACGCCAATGTGGCGACGCTGGTCGAACGCAAGACCCGCTATACGGTTCTGCTGCGCAACAACGATCGGAAATCCCGACCCCTCATGAACCGCCTGATCCACGAGATGTCGCCCCTGCCCGCCGAGGCGCGGCGCTCGATCACCTTTGACCGCGGCCTGGAGTTCATGGCTTGGCGCGAGCTGGAGAGCGGCATGGGCACGACGGCCTGGTTCTGCGACCCGCAGGCGCCTTGGCAAAAGGACTCGGTGGAGAACATGAACAGGCGACTCCGCCGTTACCTGCCCCGGGACACTGCCGTGTTGCAGCTGACGCCTTGTTCGATGAGGATGATGTGTCAGCGCCTGAACGCCACGCCCCGGAAGTGCCTGGGCTTCCGGACACCTACCGAAGCGTTTCGAGATGAGCTGATCCGATTGGAGGCACCATGACGAACCCTGCCGCGCAGGACTGGTGCATTCAGAATGGAGCCCGCATAGGGGACGCGCTGTGGGACCTACCAAATATTGTCCATTCCCCATGGTTTTTTGACCATTCTCCACGCAATTCCTGTCCGTCGTCTTTGGGCGTATTCGAAATGTCGTTATTTTACAGATACCTATTTGGCATATCCACAAAGCTGTTTTCGATGCACTCGCATGGGGCCAGGCTCCCGATCGCCGATTGACCGAACCACGCCAGATCGGCAACGTCTGGCCTATCCAATCGTGTTCGAGTCCTGAGCCGGTTGATCCCTGACCTCGACCATCCTCAACGAGAAAGCGCCGCTTTCTCGCTCGATGCCCTTATGCCTGCGAGAACGACATGACCGATCGCCCGCCCTCCTCTGCCCGTATTCCGCTTCTCCTCAATGCTTTTCCTCCGCCTGACGTCTCGGCGGCCGTTCTTGAGCGGCGGCTCGTCAGCCATCTGGGCAAGCTTCGCTCGGCCCACGGTGTGACGGGCGCGGAGGAGGTGCACTGCGACCCTGCCGGCGCGATCGACACCTGCGAGCACAACAGATGGCGCGCTGATCCCGAGACCCCAGTCGCTTTTGGTCAGAACGACTGGTTCAAGATCCGCCGCCGCGTTCGGCGCCTGCGCGAGGCGCGCAAGGCCGCAAACCCCTTCGCCCGGCTAAAAGCCGAAGAGCGCGAGCGGCTGGAAGCCCTGCGTGACGGCGTCCGTCTGGCGTCGGTCCCAAACGAGCACCGGGCCGATGAGTTGGCTGCCGAGTTGCACGCAGACTTTCCCTGGCTCGCTCCGGCGACCGAGGCCTTGTGGCACGCCCTGCGCCGCTCGGCGCGGGAGGGCCTGCCGGGCGTGCGGATGCGGCCCCTTTTGCTTGACGGCCCGCCGGGCATCGGCAAGTCGGTCTGGGCACGACGCCTTGCGGGCTTGCTGGGCACACCGGCCACCGTCATTGAGGCGTCAAACGAGAACGCTTCGTTCGGCATTGTCGGCTCCCAACGGGCCTGGGGTGGTTCCCAGCCAGGCCAGGTTATCGAGGACATGTTGAGGAACCGGGTCGGCAATCCCGTGGTGGTGATCGACGAAGTGGAAAAGGCCGGCTCCGCGCGCTCCACAAAGGGACATGCTTTCGATCTCTGCGCGAGCCTTCTGCCACTCTTGGAGCCTGCTACCGCTACCCGCTGGACCTGTCCCTTCTACGAGCAGCCCTTCGACATGAGCTGGATCATGTGGGTCCTGACCGCCAACAAGGCGGAGCTGCTGCCCGAGCCGCTGCTCAGCCGCTGCCCGCCGATCCGGTTGCGCAATCCGACGGTGCCGGAACTCGTGGCTTTCGTGCAACGCGAAGGCGGCCGGCGCGAGTTGTCGGATGCAGCCGTTTCCGCACTGGTGGCAGTCCTCGAGCATCCGTCCTTGCGCAACCACCCCCTCAATGTGCGCACTGTTATCCGCATGCTGGAGCGCGCGGCCGATCTGGACAACCGACCCCTGCTGCACTGAGCCAGCACGACAGTCTGCGACCTCCACCGGCAAATCACGTCGTCTCTCCCGCCGCACGACAAGGGCGGCTTGGCCCTTTCATTCCTGCAACATCCCTTCATCACGGAACACTCCATGATCACCCTACCCGCCTTAACTGCCGAACAGCGGCACCATCTGACTCTTGCTATGACGGCGATCGCCGCCGCAGAGACTGGCCCTGACCCGGAGGATCTTGCAGCCGCTCCCGCGCTCGACCTGTGGCGTCCTCTCGCCACGCTCGACCTAGCGCTGGTTCTGTGGGGCCATGTCAGCGGCCACCCGCGTTTCGCCCCTGGCCCGATCGTCACATCGCGCCTCATTGCGTTGAACCGGCAAGACGGCTGGGCGCGAACGCTGAGCCGCTGGTATCGCCTAGCTGAACCCTTTACAGCTTTCGAAGGCGCTCTGGCACGGGACGCGGGCCTTTCTGGCTCAGGAATGCGGATCGCGACTTTCGATTTTGGCGGCTACATCCCGGTCGATGATCCCACCGTGCTGGACCGGCTGCTCGCAGACTACGCTGCCCGCGTGCGCGCCTGTGATGGCGAAAAACGGGAGCACCGGTAAGCAGGTCGCACGCTCTCTTGCCCTTTCCCGGATCATGTGCGGCCCATGCCTGGCAAGCATCTCCGCATCCCTCGCGCCAAGCATCCAAGCCACAGTTACCGGTTCCCCTTGTGACAACGATTCTCATCACCGCCGATCTTCATCTGGATGCCTGGTTCCGGGAGGGACGCGATCCATTGGCAAACATCGCGCCGGTCCTGAGCGGCCTGGACGCGCTGATCATTGCCGGGGACCTCGCCAACAATCCAGTCTACTACTGGCCTCGTGCGCTTGCCCGGATCGGGCGGCTCATCGATCCGGCGCGGGTTCATGTGTTTCCGGGAAATCATGATTACTGGACCCATCATCTTGCGGGCGATGATGTCCTTGCCAGGATCGCGGCCGATGCCGGTGCGCGCTACGTGCAGAAGCGGGCGATCGACATCGGACGCTTCAGATTCCTGTGCTGCACGCTTTGGAGCGATCTCAACCTCACGAGCGACTACAACGCGGCCATGTATCGCGCTTGGATGACGATGCCCGACTACGCCCGCATCCGGCGCACGGCCAATCCGGTCGATGGAAAGATCCGGCCTGAGGACACGGTTGCCGTCCATCGTGACCACCTTGCGTGGCTCACACGGGCAATGGCGGAGCCGTGGGACGGCCAGCGGATCGTGGTCACGCATCATGCCCCGAGCCGTGCGGTCGCTGGGTCGATTAACGGCCTTTCCCCGGCATTCGCGTCGGACCTGGACGCGTGGATCAAGGCGAACCGACCCGACGCCTGGTATTTCGGGCACACGCATCGGCGGCTCTCGGCCAAGGTCCAAGGAGTGCCCGTGATCAATGTATCCTTGGGTTATCCAGACGAGGTGATCGATGGCATGGAGGCAGAAGGGCTGCTGCGGGGATTGTTCCCTTCCGCACATAACTGAGCTTCGGGAAATGACCCCTCGGAAACGATCTCCACCTCAAGGCTGGCTTTCTAGCGTTCAAGAACGAACAAGCAACGCATTGGCATATATAGTTGCATTATTATGAAATTATACTATACAGAGTAGATGCCGGGCAACCGAGGGGAGGCGGTGTGAAGGCACAAACCTCTTAGGAGTTTTCTGCCTTGCCTCTTGATGCAACCTCCCCTGCTCTTGATGCCTTGCTGATCGGAACCGCACTTGAGATGGAACTCAGTGCCCGCGACCTGCAGGTCGCTGAACGGCGCTATCATCTTATCGCAGAGCATCTTCAAAGACCCACCAGCAGGCTCCGCCCCTACATGGATCAAGCTTTGGTTTACGCGCAAGGATCTCGCGCGATCGGCGCGACCATCGTTGATGGCGCTTCCGACGACCGGTTCGATCTGGACGCCATCCTGGAGTTTGCCACGCCTTTCGGATGGACCCCCCGGCGTGTGCTTGACGAGCTTTGCGACGCCTTTCAGGGTTTTCCAGATGTCCGAAACATTGTGCGCTGCACACGATGCATTCAACTGCAATTCGCGTTCATGCATCTGGATATCACGCCCATGGACCCGTTCAGGGAGCCTCGCCAAGAGCGGGCCGGCAATATCTACCATAGTCCCGATGACAAATCCGATGCGCGTTTCAGCGTGAACCCTTACGGATTTGCACAATGGTTTCGGCAGCATGTGACCATGCCGCATCCGCAGTTCGCGGATCAATTGCGCCAGATGCGCTCCCGCATGGCAGTCCCCGATCGCATCGTCAGGGGCACCATCATGGCAGATGCGGAGATCGACAGGCTGCCTCCTCCGACCAATCCGCTCCGGGACGCACCGCAGGTCATCGCGCTCAAGCTGATGAAGCGGTATCTGAACCTTCGTTATGCGAAGCGGGATCTGAAGCGCCCCGTGTCGATCTATCTGTCGAAGGTGGCCGTTGAGGTTCCGCTGAGTTCGTTTGGTCTTTGCGCCCAATTAGAAAGTTATGCCGCCGAACTTGATCACCGGATGTCCCTTGCCTTGGCGACGGGCCAGTGGCCAGAGGAGCGCAACCCGGCTTTCCCGTCCGAAAACTTCAACGACCGTTGGCCCAAGACGAACCAGGACATGAAGGTCTTCCAAGCCGACCTGCGCCATCTCATGGCGGAACTCGCTCGCGCCCGGCAATCGGAACTCACCGAGATCCAGAAGATATTCGACGTTCTCTTTGGGGAGCGGGTCACTGAAAAGGCGGTGCGCGGCTATCTCGACACGATCCCTGAGGCGGCAACTGCCTCGGCTTACGAGCGTGGCAAGGGCTATGTCACCACGCCGGCATTGCTTTTGCCCTCCACCTCCGCTGCCGCCCAGGTGTCCAAGGCGCCGGCGCATCATTTCCACACGGGCTTTCTGCGTCCATGATCAAGAGGTTCAAGCCACGGTCCGCATATGCCCAGTTGGATCGCATGCAGGGGCGCTGGCCCGACCTTCGCCCACGCGTGTCCAGTGATGATCGTTATCTCGCCTGGTTGGGACCGCTACGCGGACTCCAGATGAGCTATGACGTTGCCGTTCAATGGGAATGGCGCAATCCTGGGAGCGTTCCCTACGTGTTTGTTCAGGCGCCCAAGCTCCGGCCGCGCGCGGGTGCGTCCTTCGCTGACATCCCGCATCTCCTCTTCAATTCCGAGGCCCCGGAAAACTCGGCGCTGTGCCTGTTTGATCCGAAAGGCAGCGAGTGGGATGCCACGATGCTGATCGCGGACACGACTGTGCCATGGGCCTCCGAATGGCTTCATCATTACGAATGCTGGCATCTCGACGGGATCTGGCGGGGACCGAACGCGCCGGGACCAATTTCAGTGGGTGAGATGAGGGCGATCAAACATGCATCGGCGGAGGAGTCGAAGATCGCATGAACGGTGCTGTCAGATCGAAAAAGGGACGCCATGGGGATGTCAATCGCAAGGCGCTCAATCTGGTCTGGGCCCTGTCGGCCGGACGATGCCAGTTCGAGAACTGCAACGAAGATTTGACGAGACATCTGGTCGCTGCCAGCCGAAGTGCGAACAAGGGTTACGTCGCGCATATCATCGGATCGAGCGCGCAGGGCCCACGCGGGGATGCGGTCCGGTCCGAGGCGCATGCCAAGAACCCGGACAACGTCATGCTGCTGTGCGATGGTTGTCATCGCGAAATCGACAGGGAGCACCCGGAAGCCTATTCCGAAGAGCGGCTGCACGGCATGAAGCAGCGCCATGAGGCATGGATCGCACGTGCCGTGGGATTGAGGCCTGACAGCCAATCCCATGTCCTCCGGTTCACCAATCTGATTGGATCGAATGAAACTGCCATCCCCTTGGACGACTGCTTTGCGGCAATGCTCGGGATCGGAAAGACCCCAGCTAGCGCCGAGGCCATTGACCTGAAGCTTGGGATACCCGGACATCAGGACACCGATGACCTCTATTGGGCGGTCGAGCCTGGCGACCTGCAGACCTTCTTCAACAGGCGCTTCGAGGGTTTCTTCAACAGCGGAAAGATCCGCCATCTTTCCGTATTCGGATTCGGCCCCATGCCGCTCTTGATGAAGCTCGGGCAACTGCTGCCTGATCTGCACGAGATTGACGTCTTCACACGTCACAGAGAGCCAACCCCGTCCTGGACTTGGAGGGATGGCTCCTCCTTGTTCGATCCCTTCATGGTTGAGGGTCCTTCGAATACTAAACGCGTGGCGATCAAACTGGCCATCACCGACCGAATTGCCGACAAGCGCGTCTATGATGCCGTGGGTTCCGAGGATCTGTCCATCTGGGAGATCACATGCGCAGCTCCTGGCTATGACGTGCTGATGGTTCGTGAGGATCTGAGCAAATTTCGTGCGGTGGTCCGTGCCGGCTTCAATCGGATCAAGGAGGTGCATGGAGAGGACGCGGAAGTTCTCGTGTTTCCCGCGGCGCCGGCGGCATGCTGCATCGAGTTCGGGCGGGTGTGGCAACCCAAGGCGCACCGCCCGATGGAGATCTACGATCAGGTGAAAGATGTCGGGTTCGTCCGTCGGCTGAGAATCGAATAGTGCTACTCTTGAGAATTTAAGTTGGCCTCGTGGTGATTTCCGCCGAGACGTGACCCGGCCAGTATCTCCTTGATGTCGCCGCAGGAGGCATCTCTCTTGGCCGCTTGCTTCATGCTGATCAGCCGTGTGTCTCAGGTCGGAATCTGGACACCCCTGAAGTCCTTGTCGTCCATTTCGCCAGGTTGGGCAGGGAGTTGTAGGGCGCACTTTCAGCCGCGAGCTGCGCCCAGGAAATGGCAAACCCCTTGATGGTCTTCAGGAAGCGGGTCTCCAGATTTCGCTCACCGGTCTCAAAGGATCAGCGCGTCACTGACCAATTGCGCAAACGGCGGTCGCCATAGGCGGCGGCGACGACGATGATGCCCAGAAGCAGCATGAACCATTGCGGCTTGACCCCCATCACCACCAGATAGGACTGGATCGAGGACAGGACGAACGCCCCCACCAGGGCGCCGATCAGCGAAATCCGCCCCCCGGCCAGCAGGCAGCCGCCCAGCACACAGGACGCGATGGCCTGCAATTCCATCAGCCGTCCCATCGACCCGTCGGCAAAGCCCAGCTTGCCTGCCTCGAGCGTGCCGGAAAAGGCTGCCAGGACGCCAGACAGGACAAAGGCCGCCAACTTGATGCGATCGACCCGGACGCCCCGCGAATGGGCACTGGACGCCGAGCCTCCGACCGCAAGCAGGCGGTTGCCGAAGGGCGTCATCTTCAAGGTCACGGTCAGCACGACCAGGATGACGACCAGCCAGACCAGCGCGGTGTTGATCCCCAGCAGATCGCCCCCGCCCAAGGCCCAATAGGTCGCGCCGGATCGGTCGCCATAGGGGATCGAAAAGGAAAACCCCTCGGTCAGGGCGATGGCGATGCCGCGAAAGATCATCAGGCTGCCCAGGGTGATGATCAGCGACGGCGTGCCCGTGCGCGTGATCAGCAGCCCGTTGAACGCGCCGATCGCTGCCCCCACCGCCACCGCCGCCAGCATCGCCAGGGCCGGGTCCACCCGCAGCGCCAGCCACAGATAGACCAATGCCCCCATCCCGAAGGTCGAGCCGACCGAGATGTCGATCTCTCCGGTGCCGATGACCAGGGCCACGCCAAGCGACATCAGCCCAAGGGTCGCCGTCACCTGCAAGACCGAGGCGAGGTTGTAGAAGTTCGCCCAGCGGCCATCCGAACTGGCCGAGAACCAGAGGACCAGCAATGCCGCGATCAGGAAGATCCCGATCTCGGCATGGCGGCGGACAAGAGGTTTCAGTGCCGCAAGGGCCATCACACCGCCTCCCGCTTTTCGACCTTGCGGCCACCCTGGCGGATGACTTCCTCCAACTGGTCGGCGGTCATGGAACTGGTCAAGGCGTCCTCGATCTTTTCGCCGTTTTCCATGATGACGATGCGGTTGGCCAGCTTGTGGACCTGAAAGATGTCGTGGGTGATGTAGATCACCAGCAGCCCTTGTTCCTTCAACTGCAAGGCCAGTTCGTTGACATGTTCGCGTTCGCGCACCGACAGGTGGTTGGTGGGTTCGTCCATGATGACGACGCGGTTCTTGAATTCCACCGCGCGGCCGATCTTGACGGATTGGCGTTCGCCGCCCGACAGGCGTTCCACCTCGTCGTCGGCGGACACGTTGTCGCGCAGGCCGAATTCCCGGATCACCTTGGTGGACAGGTCGCGCATCTTGCCCATGTCCAGGAACGGGATGCCCATGATCCGCCTGACCGGTTCGCGCCCCAGATAGAAGTTGCGCGCGATCGACAGGTTGTCGCACAGGCCGACGGATTGCTGGATCGTCTCGATGCCGTTGTCGATGGCCAGCTTGGGGTGGAATTCCTTGACCTGCCGGCCGTCGAACCAGACTTCGCCCGATGTCGGCTTGTGGATGCCGCACAGCACCCGGATCAGGGTGGTCTTGCCGGCGCCATTGTCGCCCACCAGTCCCACCAGTTCCCCCGAATGGAAATCGACCGAAACGTTCTTGAGCGCGTGGAAGGCCCCGAAATACAGATCCAGGTTCTTGACCTGGATCAGGGGTGTCTTGTCAGGCATCTGCTGTTCCTTCCGCATCAAACGCTGTGCCCAAGACGGCGGGCGAGTTTCTGGTTGAAGATCACCGCCACGATCAGGACGATGCCGACGAATGTGATGAACCATGACGAGGGCGCGCCAAGTGCGATCAGCTCGTATCGGAAACTGGTGACGATGAAGCCGCCCAGAACGGCGCCGATCAGCGAACCGCGCCCGCCGGTCAGAAGGCAGCCGCCGATGACCGCCGCCGCGATGGCCTCCAGCTCCAGCAACTCGCCCAGGGTGACATGGGTTTGCGGACGGTCGGCCAGGGTCAGGATCCCCGCGAAGCCCGCAAGCACCGAACACAGCATGAAGGTGATGATCTTGACGCGGTCCGTCAGCACGCCGCGCGATTCGGCGCTGTCCTCGCTGCCGCCGGTCGCCAGAAGGCGGTTGCCGAAGGGCGTGGCCCACAGCATCAGGTTCAGGACGACGCCGATGACCAGCAGCCAGAGGATCGCGGCCTCGATGCCGAACAGCTCGCCGCCCAGCAGGCGGGTCATCCAGTCGGCGCGGGCGTCTTCCGAGAAGTTGTGAACCGATCCGCCGGTCCAGACATAGATGATGCCCCGCGCCGTGAACAGCCCGCCCAGGGTCACGATCATCGACGGAAGCTGGCCCTTGACCACCGCGATGCCTTGCAGGAAACCGACCGCCAGGGCGATCAGCAACGCCACGATCACCGCGCCCGTCACCCCCAGGTCAGGGGTCAGCGTGATGAAGGCCACGCCGGTCAGGCCATAGACCGAACCCACCGAAAGGTCGATTTCCCTTGTCATGATGACCAGGGCCTGGCCCATGGCCAGAAAGCCCAGGATGGCGGCGAAGTGGATGACGTTGGCGATCGTCGCCCTTGTCCACCAGCCGGAAAAGTCGATGGCGGTAAAGACGGCCAGCATCACGGCAACGCCGATCAGCGCGCCGAAGCTTTGGCTTCGCGCAAGAGTGTTCATGGTGACGATCCTGTGTCCTTGGTTGCACAAACGCGCCGTTGTCGCGTCTCGAAGCGGGGACGGCCCCATGCCGGATGCGGCCGTCCCTTCCCGAAGGGGGATCTTACCAGGTGTTCTGTTCGTCGTAGGCCGCATCGCCGAAGACGGCGCGGACCTGGTCGGCCCACTGGTCGGCATTGTCGGCGTTGATGACGATGGGACCGGTCAGGATGTCGCTTTGCGGCGCATAGCCGAAGCGCTTGTTCCAATACAGCCACTCCATCGGCGCAAAGCCCTGCAACCAGAAGCCCTGGCTGTTGGTGGCCAGCACGTGCTTGGCGCGCACCCCTTCGATGGACACGGGGCCTTCGTCCACGGTCAGGATGGTCATGCCCTCGTTGTCCACGTCCGGGCTGAGGCCCATTTCGTCGGCCACGCCCCAGGCCCAGGGCGAGGACCAGCCCGCCACCGTGAAGATATAGTTCGTGTCGGGGTTGGCTTGCAGGAAGGATTGCAGCGTGTTGCGCGCCGTTGCGGGTTCCGCGCCGATGAACAGCTCGTTGAACTTCGCGCCCGCGGGCTCCATCACGTCCTTCATGCCCTGGCAGCGGGCCTTCAGGCCCTGGTGGGCCGAATCATGGCTGGCGCAGACGACGCCGGTCGGCATCGGAATCTCGCCCGCCTCGGCCTGCGCGAGGGCGTATTCGCCCAGCTTCTTGCCGGTCAGGTATTCGTCCCCGCCGACATAGGTGATGTAGGGAATGCGCGCATCGCCTTCACGGCTGTCGGGAATGTTGAAGGCCACGACCGGAATGCCCTGCTCGATTGCCTTGCGCAGCGGACCTTCGAAGGCGTCCGAGCTGACGATCGGCACCGCGATCCCGTCGGGGCGGGTGGCGATGGCCTGTTCCAGCAGGCGCACGTGTTCCTGCACCGAATAGTTGTTGGTCGAGATGTATTCGGTGGTGACGTTCGGATACTTCTTTTCGAACTCCTCCATCGAGCGGGTCAGCCAGTTCATGTTCGGATCGTTGGATCCGATATGGGACACCATCACGAAACGATAGGACGGTTCGTCCTGGGCAAGCGCCGCACCCGAGATTGCCGTCGCACCAAGCAGCACTGCCGTCAAATTGGCAAAAAATTTCATGTCTCTCTCCTCCACAGAGTTTAACGAAAACGGCTTGGCTATGTTCGCAACAAACCATGCACCGAAAACCGTCTAGCAAATATTATTGCAGGATTTGGTTTCAGTCAACGTTTTTGCCGCCCGGGACCGTTGCAGGATCGGCGTGCCTCGATAAGCCCCCGGGACAGACGTTCGGGCTGATGGCGACCGTCCCGACCGACTGATCGAACTGGACCATCGCCCCGGTTGTGACGTCGCTGTCGGATCCCCAGGACAGCGCGGCATTACGCGGCGAAGACTTTCCTGTCTTCGATGATCCCTCCACGGAGCGTCCTCCGTTCCGAAAACAGCACGGAAATCGGATTTAAAGGAGGATACCTCATGCAAACCCAAGCATTTCCGGAAGTTGGCGATGCGTATTTCCTTTCTCGATCCAGTCGAGCGTGCCTGGAGAAACGCACGTTCGCGCGTGATCGATCATGAGGATCCACGCTGCGGATGCATCAAGCGCGCGATTGATATCCGAATTGGAGGATATGGTCTTATGAAAGGCTTGACGCTGCTTTGCCCCAAGAAGAGGAACCTATCGGCAAAGGGTGCAAGAATCCAAGAACGGCTGAACGTTCGACCTGCGTGCTTGGCACTGCGCGATGATCCGGTTACAGATTTTCGAAACGCGACTCATTGCGCGCAGAACTCAGCGCAGCAAACATGAAGCGCACACCTCGTAGGCCATCCTCGACAGTCGGAAACGCGACCTCGGGATCCGCGCTGCCGTCGAGCCGGGCCGTCACGGCTTCAGCGATTTCGCTGTATAGGTTGGCGAAAGCCTCCAGATAGCCCTCGGGATGGCCCGCCGGCACACGCGAGAGTTCGAAAGCACCCGCCGCCACTTCGGCGCCGTTGCGGTAAAGCAACCGAGTGGCGCCACCAAAGGGGGTATAGGCCAGCTCCTCCGGACGCTCCTGGTGCCAGGACAGGCCGCCTGTCGAGCCATGGACACGGATGGACAGACCATTCTGGTTACCTGGCGCGATGGTGCTGTTCCACAGGCATCCTCGCGCGCCATTGTCAAAGCGCAGATGCATGGTGGCATGGTCATCCAGCCGGTTGCCGGGACCAAGGGATGCAAGATCCGCAGACAATTCTGTCACCCGTCGGCCCGTGATGAACTCTGCCAGATGATGCGCATGAGTGCCGGTGCCTGCTACCGCCCCCAAGGGACCATTCCGAGCAGGGTCATTCTGCCAGCCTTCGCTTCCGGCGGTATGGTATTGCGACAGATATTCCACCGATACGCTCCGGACCTCGCCGATCTGGCCTGCCGCGATCATGCGACGTGCCGCACGCACCATCGGATAGCCGGAATACGTATGCGTCACGGCAAAGATCAGACCCTGATCTTTTGCTGTCCTGACCAATTCTTCTGCAAGGGCGACCGAGGTGGTCAGCGGCTTGTCGCAGATGACATGAATTCCCGCCTTCAAGAAGGCCATGGCCGACGGATGGTGATCGGCATTCGGCGTGCAGATCGCTACGGCCTGAATTCCATCATTCCGCCCGGCTTCGGCTTCTGCCATCTCGGCTGCATTGGGATAGCTCCGGTCCGGAGCGATCTGCCAGGCGCGCGCACTTTCGGCGCCGCGCCGTGGATCGCGGGACAGGGCCCCCGCCACCAAGTCCCAGCGTCCGTCCATCAGGGCGGCGGTGCGGTGGGCGGCACCGATGTTTCCGCCAAGCCCTCCTCCCACCATGCCAAGTCGCAGCCGTGCGCGTGGCCAATTCGCCAATCTCATGATGTTTCCTTCGAAATTCTTGCCATGCAAGGGGTCGGTCAGCCGCGACGGCCCATGTAAAGGCGGTTGTAAAGCCAGGCGCTGAACGCGCTGCCCGACACGATGACGATGCCAAGCACGATAGCCTGATCGTAGAAGCTCAGCCCCAGCATGTTCAGCCCCTTGTCCAAAAGCACGATGACCGCGACCCCGCTGGCCGTCTTCATGGCGCTGCCTTCACCGCCGGTGATCGAGGTGCCGCCCAACACCACAGCGGCAATGGCCATTAGCAGAGTATTGTCACCAAGGACCGGACCGCCCGAACCCAGCCGGAGAACCACGGCAACGCCTGCCAGGCCGGCAAAGGTGCCGCAAAGAAGGTAGGCGGCGAACTTTGTCCAGGTCACGCGCAACCCGTTGAAAACGGCGGCCCTTTCGTTCGCGCCGAGCAGGAACATTTCACGTCCAAGGCGAGTGCATCTCAGCAACCATATCGAGAAAGCCAGGGCGGCAAGACCGAACCACAGCAGGTTCGGCAGGCCCAACATGCCGCCCCGGCCCAGTTTCAGGACTTCGATCGGCAGCCGTCCTACCGAAGCGCCACCTGTGATCAGCATGGCAATGGCCCGCAACATCAGAAGCATGCCGAAGGTGTGGACAAAGGCCGGGAAGCGCAGAAACGGAGATATGGGCAAAAGTTGGTGACGCTTGATCAGGCGGCGGCTTGAAGTTGGCGGAGGCCGTCGCGGA
>NZ_WMBT01000021.1 GCF_009708075.1 Paracoccus lichenicola
GACCCCGAAGAGCATGGCGCTTCGTCGCAGCCCCCGAAATGAAAAGCGTCGCAGAAAAGGATAAGGGGTAAGCGCGGCTTGCGGGGGCATCCAGGTTCTTGATAGGCGTTCTGCTTGGGAACCAGGTCGTGACATGGGGCGGAGAGTGCCGCCCGGACGGGCGCCCTGCCCGTCCGACCATCCCCTGCCCTGTTCATCGCCAAGCGGGTATGGGCCACTGCGTCCTGCCGGTCGGAAATCCCTGATCCTGCCCTGTGGCATGTCATGCCGCACCGTTTCTGGCCCGCCGCCGCCCTGGCAGGCTTGACGGGCTTGCGGCCCGACCCGCACCTGCGGGAAGATGAACGTCACCACGCCAGAACCGCCTTCAGCACCCGGGTCAGATCCGCCTGGGGCGTGGCGCTTTTCGCCGTGGATCGCCAGGCGACGTGATGATCGGGGCGCACGAGCAGGCAGCCGTCGTCGCGGATCTCGGACAGGCGCGCCCAGTCACCGCTGTGATCGACATGGGTCTGGCGCGGGCCGATGACATGGGTGGCGATCTCGATCCCCAGTTCCGCCGCCAGCGCCTCGGCCGCCTTGACCCAGTCCTCGCCGCCCAAGCCGGTCAGCAGGGTGAAGCGGCCGTGCCCGCACAGATCCAGCGTCGAGACTTCGGCGCCGGTGTCGTGGCGGTAAAGCCAGGCATGGGGCAGCCGCGCGCCGGGCCAGGTGGTCGGCTGATAATGCAGGTCGGCATCCAGCGAAAAGGCGGGTTCGATCTGGCCATCCGTCACGATGGCGTCCGAGCGGTAACGCTGATTCATCTCGACGCCGTGGGCGTCGAACTCGTATTTCTTGAAGGCGATGGCCTTGCGGATCGCCTCGCGCTGTTCCTCGGCCTGGGGGGTGCCCTGGGTGCGGGCTTGCAGGTTTTTCTGCATCTGCTCGGGGCTGACGCCCTCGGCCATGCCGAGCGCGGCGAAGATGGGGCCGGTCTCGGCAATGGACTGGTTGGCGCGGGTGACGATCTGTTTGGCGATCGGCGCCCGTTCGGCGTCGTAGCTGTCCAGCAGGCCTTCGCCCGCCTGTCCCTTGACCACCATCGCCAGCTTCCAGGCCAGGTTGAAGGCGTCCTGGATCGAGGTGTTCGAGCCTAGGCCGTTCGACGGCGGATGGCGGTGGATCGCGTCGCCCATGCAGAACACCCGGCCCTGGCTGATGCGGGTCGCGTAATAGTTGTTCACGGTCCAGGTGTTCGCGGACAAAAGCTCGATTTCCAGATCCGGGTCGCCGATCAGCTGACGCGCGACGCCAGTGGCGAAGTCCGGCGTGACCTCGGGTTCGGGTCCGTTGATGTCATAGCCCCAGACGATCAGCCATTCGTTCCAGGGCCGCACCATCCGCACCAGCCCCATGCCGATGCCGCCCACATCCGCGCCAGGCTGCATGACCCAGTAGAGAACCGAAGGCCGGTGCGCGACATAGCGGGACAGATCGGCGCGGAACAGGATGTTCATGCTGCCGCCCACGGCCATCTTGCCTTCAAAGGGCAGGCCCGCATGTTCGGCGACCAGCGATTTGCCGCCATCCGCGCCGACCAGGTATTTCGAGCGGATGGTGATTTCCCTGCCCGACAGCCGGTCCAGGCAGGTCGTCGTCACCCCGGCCGCGTCCTGTTCGTGGCGCAGGTATTGGGTGGACATGCGCGCCTGCGTGCCGCTCTGGCAGGCGGTCTTGAACAGCAGCGGCTCCATGTAGGTTTGCGGCAGGTCGTTCATCTTCGTGGGCGAGGACATCAGGTGTTCGGCCCTGGACAGCGGATGGTTGCCCCAGGCCTTCATCCGGCCGATCTCCTCTCCGGCCAGGCTTTCGCAAAAGATGTTCTCGCCCATCAGGTCCTGATGGGTGGCGAACATGTAGGCCTCGGCCTCGACCTCGCGGCCCAGGTCGCGCAACACCTCCATCGTGCGCTGGTTGGTGATATGGGCGCGCGGCGTGTTGGCCAGCCAGCGATAACGGTTCACCGCGATGTTGGCGATGCCGTAGCCCGACAGCAGCGCCGCCGTGGCCGAGCCTGCGGGACCCGTGCCGATGATCAGCACATCGGTGCTCATGTCTGTCATGAATGTCCTCCCAAGGATATGCAGCGGGGCGCGGGCCTCCTTGCCCGGTCCCCTTCAGGATCAGATGGCGGGTTCGTTCCCCGCCCATGCGGCCCCCAGCAGGGCGCGGATGGCCTCGCGCGTCACGGGGCGCGGATTCCAATAGGGGTTGGCCGAAGCCAGATCCGCCGCCCGGTCCAGATCGCCTTCCTTCAGGCCAAGGTCGCGCAATGCCAAGGGCGCACCGGCGTCACGCGCGAAATGCCACAAGCCCAGTCCCGGATCGCCATGGCCGAAAAGGTCGCTGACCGGCGCCAGCAGATCGGGCACCGCCCTGGCGTTGAAGGCCAGGGCATGGGGCAGGATCACCGCATGGGTTTCGGCATGGGGCAGGTCGAAGCTGCCGCCCAGCGTGTGGCAAAGCTTGTGATGCAGCGCCATGCCCACCTGTCCCAGAACCGTGCCGCACAGCCAGGCGCCGTAAAGGGTCTGCCCCCGCGCTGCCACGTCACCGGGCCGGGCCATGACGGCGGGCAGGCTGTCGCGAAAGGCGCGCAGCCCCTCGACCGCCATCAGCGACGACAAGGGCGAACGGTCGCGCGCGTAAAGCCCCTCGGCCGCATGGGCCATCGCGTTCAGGGCCGAGGTGACGGTCATCCCGACCGGCAGGCTTGTCACCAGTTCGGCGTCGTAAAGGATCACCTCGGGCTGGACCTTGGGACTGGTCAGCGTGGTCTTGACGCCGTTTTCGGTCTGCCCGAGGATCCCCGTGGCCTCGGACCCGGCATAGGTGGTGGGCACCACGATCTGCGGCAGGTCGGTGCGCAGCGCGATGGCCTTGCCCAGACCCGTGGTCGATCCGCCCCCGACCGAGACCAGCACATCCGCGCCCAGATCGCGTGCCAAGGCCGTCGCCTGTTCCGAAATATCGACCGGCGTGTGCATCGCGGCACCCGTGAACCGGCCGACCGCCGCGCCCCCGCACAGCGCCGCGAATTCGTCGGCCATGGCGGCCTGCTGCGGCGTGGTCAGGATCAGCGCCCGGCTGGCGCCAAGCGCCCCGATTTCCTCGGCCACCGCCTTGCGGATGCCGGCGCCGAAGCGCACGCGCACCGCCGCACTGCGCGCGGTGAACTCGTCACGGTAAAAGGACATGGCTCCTCCCTTTTCTTGCGGACAAATCTATGACCCGAGAACAGAAATATTGATCGGATGTGTGCGCCGTAATATAGCCATTTGCTATGAAACTCGACAGCGAACACCTTGAGATCCTGGCGGCCATCGTCGAACACGGCGGCCTGACGGAAGGGGCCGAGGCCTTGGGCAAGTCGCAGCCCTCGGTTTCGCGCTCGATGGCGCTGCTGGAAGCGCGCATCGGCCTGCCCTTGTTTGAGCCGGGCCGCCGCCCGCTGCGCCCGACCGAACTGGGCGCCAGCCTGGCGCGCCTTGGCAGCCGCATCCACCGCGCCAACAAGGAAGCCAGCCTGCTGGTGCAACGCTATCGGCAGGGGCTGGCGGGCAGGCTGCGGGTCGGCGGCTCGCCGATCTTCATGGATGGCGTGGTGGCCTCGATGATCGCCGAATTCCAGTCGCGCCATGCCGATGTGCAGATCGACCAGTCCTATGGCTATCTGAACCAGCTCGAGGCCGGGCTGAGGAACGGGGGTCTCGATGTCGCGATCCTGCCGCTGCACCCCGCACAGGTGCCCCCGGATCTGGAGTTCACGCCGCTGTTGTCGGGCAACAACGTCATCGCCTGCCGGGCGGGCCATCCGCTGACCCGCACCCGCGGCATCACGCTGAACCACATCGCGCCCTATGCCTGGATCGCGCCGCCTGCGGACAGCCCGCTGTACCGCGACCTGCAACGGGCGTTGAAATCCATCGGGCAAGAGGATTTCCGGGTGAATTTCTCGGGCGGCACGCTGGCCTCGATCCAGTCGGTGCTGACCGGCTCGGACGCGCTGACGGTGCTGCCCTATTCGGTGGTGTTCCTGTCTCGCCGCACCATTCCGCTGGAAGCCCTGCCGCTGAAGATCGACCATGCCGAACGCCAACTGGGCATCCTGCGCGTGTCGGACCGCCAGTTGCCGCCGGCCGTGCGGCAGTTGACGGCCTTCCTGCTGGCCGAATGCCAGCGGCTCCAGGCACGGATGGACCATGACCAGCAGATCACCCGTCGGCGCGGCTGATCATTTCAGCGCCACATAGGTTGCCGCGTCAAGCTGCGCGATCCTGATCGCCACCGTCAGGCCGCTGGCGCGCGACAGGCTGTCGCGCATCCTGCCGGCGACCTGTTCCAGCCGGTCGCGCGTGCGCGACGGGCGGGGCATCACGTGCAGTTCGGCATTGATCCGGGGCTGATCGGGCAGCCCCAGCACGGGCAGCACCGCGAACTGGCAGGCGGCGGGCGTGACCTCCAGCCCCTCGCACAGGATCACGCGAAGATCGGGCAACAGGTCGGACACCGCCGGGCGCACCGCCTGGTAACAGGCCTCGTCGATATAGATTTTCACGTTGGGCATGGCGGCCTCAGACCGGAACCAGGACGAAATCGAAGGGCGAGCGCCACAGCGTATCGCCGCCTTCCAGGCGTTCGTAAGGGGCGACAAGGCTGTCCTTGACGCCGAACACCGCGTCCGAGGTCAGGTATTCGTCGCCGCCCACGAAGGTATGCGTGACCAGCCGCTGATAGCCCGGCGCCGTGACCAGATAGTGCATGTGCGCGGGGCGATAGGGATGGCGGCCCAGATGCCCCAGCATCTGCCCCACCGGACCGTCGTCGGGGATCGGATAGCTGACCGGCTTGATGCCGCGAAAGGCGTAAGCCCCGTCCGGTCCGGTGATGAAGCGGCCGCGGTTGTTCCACTTCGGCTGGATGCCCGGCTGCTGCACGTCGTAATAGCCGTCGGCATTGTCGGACCAGACATCCACCGTGGCGCCCTCGACGGGGTTGCCGTCCAGGTCCAGGACGCGGCCCTCGAACAGGCAGCTTTCGCCCTTGCCGTCCAGGCTGATGGTGTCGCCCATGGCCCGGAGCGGCGCGCCATCGACATGGAAGGGACCGAAGACGGTGTTTTCGGTTGCGCCTGCGGGGCGGCGGTTGTTGATCGCATCGACCAGCATGGATACGCCCAGCACGTCGGACAGCAGGATGAATTCCTGCCGTTCGCCGGAACAGATCTGGCCGGTCTGGGTCAGGAAGCCGATGCCGTATTCCCATTCCTCTTGCGTCAGGCCGACATCCTTTACGAAATCATGCAGATGCCGGACCAGGCTTTCCATGACGGTTGCCAGCCGGGCATCGGTCTGCGCGCCCATGCGCCCGTTCACGGTGGCGGTCGAGTCGGCTTCGGTGAAATAGCTCACGGGGTCTTCCTCCTCAGGAATCGGGTGTCGGGGCGGGCCGGGGCGCCGCGTGGGACAGCGGCACCGGATCCAGGCCGGTGCGTCGGGTAAGGGCGCCCCACAGGCCGCGGCGCGCGAACAGCATGATCGCGATGCCGATCAGCCCCAGGACGATCAGATAAACGGTGCCGTAATCGGCCAGCAGGCGTTGCAGCCCATAGAAGACCAGCACGCCCACGACCGGGCCGGGCAGCGTGCCGATGCCGCCGATCACGACGATGAAGATGACGAAGGCGGTCCAGTCCAGCAGCGAAAACGCCGCATCGGGGGAAATCCGCCCGATCTGGATGAACAGAAGCCCGCCGCAGATCCCGGTGCCGAAGGCCGTCAGCAGAAAGACCAGCGCCTTCAGCCGCACGGGATCGACGCCCACCGAACGCGCCGCGACCGGATTGTCGCGCACGGCCTGCAAGCCCAGTCCCATGCGGGACCGCAGGAACAGCCAGCTTGCGGCCAGCATCGCCAGCACCAGGGCCAGCGCCAGCCAATAGGTCAGCGCATCGACCGCCGCCGCCCTGGATCCGCCGATCAGGGTGCGGATCGCCTCGATCCCCGGCATGTCCTGCACGGCGGATTTCGGCAGCGCGGTGCCGGTGCCGCCGCCCAGGGCGCGCCACTGCCCAAGGCTCAGCCGGGCGATGTCGGCCACGGCCCAGGTGCCGATCGCGAAATAGGCGCCGTTCAGGCGAAAGGTGAAGAAGGCCACCGGCACCGACAGCGCCATGGCGACCAGTCCGCCGACCAGCAGCCCGGCCAGCGGGTCCATCCCCCACAGGATGACGCAGGCGAACATGCCGTAGGCGCCGATGCCGACAAAGGCCTGCTGCCCCACGGACACCAGCCCGGCAAAGCCCGCCAGCATGTTCCAGTTCAGCGCCAGCACCAGCAGGCACAGGACCATGAACAGATCCTGCACCAGCGCGCGGCTGCCGATCACGGGAAGCGCCGCCAGCAGAACGGCCGTCACCAGCAGGCCCGCGGGAAGAAGCACCTTGCGCATGATCCCTGCCCCCTCAGTCATTGGCGCGGGGAAACAGCCCGCGCGGACGCACGAGCAGCACGGCGACAAAGGCCAGGTGCCCGGCCAGGATCTGCCATTCGGGGTTCAGCGCCGCGCCGAAGGCCTGGGCCACGCCGATCACCAGCCCCCCGGCCAGCGTGCCCCACAGGCTGCCAAGGCCGCCGATGATCACCGCCTCGAAGGCGTAAAGCAGCCGCGCAGGGCCGGTCGAGGGGTCGAAGTTCGCCCGCGCACCCAGGTAAAGCGCGGCAATCGTCGCCACGACCAGCGCGATGCCCGTCGCCACGGCAAAGACGCGGTCCGGCCGGATGCCCATCAGTTGCGCCGTCACCGGATCGTCCGAGGTGGCGCGGAACGCCCGGCCAAGCGCGGTGCGGTAGAAAAGCCGGTTCAGCCCGAAGATCACCAGCACGGCCGAGGCAAAGGTGACCAGCGGCATCACCCCCAGGTTGACCGGACCCAAAGCCAGCGATTGCGCCTCGACCGGACCCACGGGCAGCTTGCGGCTGTCGGCGGAAAACCCCATCAGCAGCGCGTTCTGGATCACCACCGACAGGCCGAAGGTCACCAGAAGCGGCGGCAGGATATCATCGCCCAGGACCCGGTTCAGAAGGACCGTCTGCAACAGCCAGCCCAGGGCGAACATCGGCGGCAGCGCAAGAACGGCGGCCAGGAACGGGTTCAGCCCCGTCGCCGTCCCGATCCCCAGGATCAGATAGGCGCCCAGCACGATCAGGTCGCCATGCGCCAGGTTGACCAGCCGCATGATCCCGAACACCAGCGAAAGCCCCGCCGCGAACAGGGCGTAAAGCCCGCCCAGCATCAGCCCCTGGATCAGCGTGTCCAGCCAGATCATCCGTGCCTCACCCCGAAATAGGCGTCGTGGATCGCCTCGCGGCCAAGGCTTTCGGGGGGACCCGACAGGGTGATCCGCCCCTCCATCATGCAATGCACCATTGTGGCCACCTTCAAGGCCTGGCCGATGTCCTGTTCGACCACGACAATGGCCGTGCCGCTGTCGCGGATGGTCGGGAAGGCCGCATAAATCTCTCGGATCACCACCGGGGCGAGGCCAAGGGACAGCTCGTCGCACAGAAGAACGCGCGGGTTCGACATCAGCGCCCGCCCGATGGCCACCATCTGCTGCTGGCCGCCGGACAGCGCGGTGCCGGGATGGTCCCTGCGGTCGCGCAGCACGGGGAACAGGTCGCAAATCCGGGACAGCGTCCAGAAGCCGCTGCCTTGGCGGGCATGGGCGCCGATGCGCAGGTTTTCCTCGACCGTCAAGCTGGGAAACAGGCGCCGCCCTTCGGGCACCATGGCCACGCCCGCGCGCAGGATCTCGGGCGCGGCCATCCGGTCCAGCCGCTGCCCGTCCAGCAGCACCGACCCGCCCGTGACCCGCGCGATGCCGGTGATCGCCCGCATCAGCGTGGTCTTGCCCGCCCCGTTCGCGCCGATGATCGCAAGCGTCTGGCCCGGGTCCAGCGTCAGATCCACCCCGAACAGGGCCTGGAAATCGCCGTAATGGGCCGTCAGGGCGGTCACTTGCAGAAGGGCGCTCATGCCTCGATCCCCAGATAGATCTCGCGCACCTCGGGGGCGGCCATGACCTGGTCGGGCGCGCCGATCATCAGCACCCGGCCGAAGTTCAGCACCATCAGCCGCGTCACGACGGCCGTCAGCGCGTGCAGCACATGCTCGATCCACAGGATGGCGGTGCCTTCGGCATGGATGGCGCGGATGGTGGCGATCAGTTCGCCGCATTCGGCATCGGTCAGCCCGCCCGCGATCTCGTCCAGCAGGATCACGCGGGGCCGGGTCGCCATGGCGCGGGCCAGTTCCAGCCGCTTGCGGTTCAGCAGCGGCAAGCCCCCCGCCTTGCGGTCGGCCAGCGGTTCAAGCCCGGTGCGGCGCAGGATGGTCATGCAGTGGCCGGGCGCCTCGGCCGCGCCGACCCCGCCGCCGAACCGCGCCGCGACCAGCAGGTTCTCGTAAACCGACAGGTGATCGAAGGGCTGCGGGATCTGGAAGGACCGGCCGATGCCGCTGGCGCAACGCTGCATCGGCGTCTCGGCGGTGATGTCGCGCCCGTCCAGGCTGACGCTGCCCCAGTCGGGGCGCAGGTTGCCGGTGATCAGGTTGAACAGCGTCGATTTCCCGGCGCCGTTCGGGCCGATGATGCCCAATGCCTCGCCGGGGGCTAGGTCAAGGCTGACCGCCTCGGCCACCGTCAGCGCGCCAAAGCGTTTCGACACGTCCCGCAGCGACAGGATCGCCATGGCCCTCTCCCCTTCTGGCCGGTCTGCCCGATGCCCACCCTAGAGGCGGGCGGGCGCGGATTGGATCGGATGATCCGGCGGCAATATCGCCTTTCGCTATGAAGGCGCGGCTGCCGGACGGTCAGCGGAACACGTCGCGGCTGTCCTCGACCATCAGGGTCAGGCTGGCGCGGCCGTCCGCCGCCTCGCGCAACCGGTGCCAGCGCCGGTCCAGATAGATCAGCGATTCCAGTTCCGGCGCGTCGGGGGCATGGCCCGCCTCGCCTTCCAGCAGCTCCGCCACCACCACCGTCGCGCCCTCCACCGGCAGCGAACCCTGGATGCGCGCGCGGAACCAGGTCGCCACGCCGCTGTAGCGCGGCTCGCCCGAGGGCAGGCGCTGCCAGGCGACACCGGGGCCGAAACGGTCCGCCCCCGGCGTCGCCCCAAGCTGCGCCAGCGCCAGGTCGTCAAAGCGCAGCAGATGGATCACGATCCCGCCCGCCGCCATCACGGCCGCCGTCGAGCCTGACCGCGACGACAGCGAAAAGGCCACCGTGGGCGGTTCCGCGCTGACCGAGATCAGGGACGAGACGGTCATCGCCACCGGCCCGCCGCCCGGATCGGCGGTGATCACCGCCACCCCGGCGGGATGGCAGCGGAAGGCCTCGCGGAAGGCCTGCGAAAGCGGTTGGTCGGTCATAAGCGCTCCGGGAATGCTGCCGGGCCAAGGGGGGTGTTCCCCGGCCCGGCGGGTGCCTTACTTCTTCTCGATCAGGTCGTAGAACTGCCAGACCCGGTCGGACCACTGGCCGCCCAGTTCGCGGCCTGCCGCCGTGACGATGGACGGCGCGATGGTGAAATGGTTCGCCGCCACCATCATGTCGCGGAAGGTGCGCTGGATCACGCCCGCGCGCAGCCCCGCCCCGCCCGAGGCGCGATAGGCGAAGTTGCAGACATCGACGCCGACCTCGTGGATCTGCGCCTTGGCCAGATGGACAAGGCTGATCTGGCGGGTGGACATCATCTGCCCGCTTTCGGCCAGACGCTCGATCTCGCCCCAGACCTCCATCACCAGGGCGCGGGCGGCGCGATAGCTGGCCTCGGCGCGGCCATAGTCATGCCAGAACTTCTCGCTTTCCCCCAGAAGCCCGGCGCGGCCGGATTTCGACCGCGCGAAGCCCGCGATCTCGTCCAGCATCCGCCGCCCGGTTCCCATGGCCCAGCCGGTATGCCCGATCGAGGCAAGGCCGACGATGCCCAGGCTGAACAATTCCTTCAGGCGCTGCGGCGGCGCGGTCAGGATGGGGAACACCAGATCCTCGGCGATGAACACGTCCTGGGCGGAGTAGTCGATGGACCCGGTGCCCTTCAGCCCCAGCACGTCCCAGTTGCCCAGTTGATCGTGTTCCGGGATGGGCGCATGGGCGCACATGACGATGACGTTGCCGGCCTCGTCCTTGGCGGGCTTGCCGGTGCCGTCGTCCACGAAGCAGGCCGAATGCGACCAGGTGGCGTGCGAAAAGCCCGAGCCATAGCTCCACCTGCCGGTCAGGGTATAGCCGCCCTCGACCTTTTTCAGCATCCCCAAGGGCGCCCCCTGCCCGGAAAAGCGGTTGTCGGTGCCGGGCGCGAACAGGCGTTCCACCGCGCTGTCGGGCAAGAAGGCCGCCGACATCGCGCCGATGCAGCAATGCACCATCGACACCCAACCGGCCGAGCCGGAGTGGTAGGTGACGGCCTCCAGCAGTTGCAGCACCTCGGTCGGGCGCATCTGCGCGCCGCCCAGTTCCTCGGTCGCCAGAAGGTGCGAGAAACGCAGGGGCTTGAGCAGGGCAAAGGTTTCGGGCGTCAGCTCGCCCGCCGCCTCGTCCGCCGGGGCGTTGGCTTCAAGCTGCGGGCCGATCTGGGCGATCTGCTTCAGCACGTCGCGGTAATCGACGGACTTGCCCCAATAGGCGTGGTTCATGGGTTTGTTCATCTTGCTCCTCCTCAAGGACAAGGTTCAGGCGGCGAGGAAATCGCCGATGGTCTTCAGGGTTTCGGGACGTTCCTGCGGCACGAGGTGGCCGGTCTCGGGCACCGACAGGAACTGCGCGTGGGGCAGGTTCTCCAGCCAGATCGGGGCCTGCGAGGCGGGCAGCAGCCGGTCCCTTTCGCCCCAGACCAGCAGCGTCGGGTTGGTGATCCGCGCCATGAAGCGGCGCAGGTTCGGGTGGCCCATGCCGAAGGACGCGCAAAGCCGCGCGACCAGATCGCCCTCGCGCGCGCGGTCGGCGCCGAAGGCTTCGGCAAAGGCCGGATCGCTGCCGTCGGGAAAGAAGCGCGCCGCGACCGCCGGGTCATGGGTCAGGTAGCCGGGAAAGTCCTGCGGCGCGATGCCCTCCAACGACGCGGCCGGATGGGCCGGATCTTTCAGCCCGGCGGGCGCGATCAGCACCACCTTGTCGAACCGTTCGCGGGCGATGGCGGCCAGTTCGGTGGCCATCCAGCCGCCCATGGAAAAGCCCATCAGATGCGGCTTTTCCCCCGGATCCAGCGCATCCAGCAGGTTCAGGTAATGCAGCAGCATGTCCGAGATGTCGGCTATATGCGAGGCGGGGCCGGAAAACCCCATGCCCGGATGGCTGGGCAGCAGCACGCGGAAACGGTCGGCAAGCCCTTCGGCAAAGTCAAAGCCTTCCAGCGTGGCGGCGCCGTGCAGGAACAGGATCGGCTTGCCGTGCCCTGTGGCCTTGACCACCGTCCGCACGCCGCCGATGTCGTATTCCAGCGTCTCGAAGTTCACGGCCATGTCTTGCGTCTCCTCAGGACGGTTCGGGCTGGATCAGCACCTTGCATTGCGTGGTGCGGCGGCGCAGGGATTCGAACACCTGCGGCACCTGCGACAGGTCGATCCGGTCGGTGATGATCGCCTGCGGGGCAAAGGGACCGGCGGCCAGCGCGTCCAGCGCCACGCCGAATTCGTTGCGCTGGTGGAAGAAGACGCTGAAGATCAGGTCGATCTCCTTGGACAGCGCGACAAAGGGATCCCATTCGTCGCCGCCGATGCACAGGCCGACGCCGATCACCTTGCCTTGCAGCCGCACCGCTTCGGACGCCGCTTGCAGCAAGCCCGGCTTGCCCACGCATTCGAAGACGATGTCGGGCGCGCCGCCGCACAGATCGGCCAGGTTTTCGGCCAGGGCGGGACCGGACAGCGCGAAACCCGTGGCCCCCAGGGCCAGCGCCCGGCCCTGCTGGTGGTCGTGCAGGTCGGCCACCGCCACATGGCTGGCCCCCATCCGCCGCGCCCAGAAGGCGACCAGCAGCCCGATGGGACCGGCGCCGATCACCGCCACCCGACAGCCGGGCTTCATGCCGGACCGGACGATGCAATGCAGCGCCACCGCCAGCGGCTCGGCCAGCGCGGCGTCGGACAGCGCCACGCCTTCGGGCAGGCGCTGACACTGGCGCGCGGCGACGGTGACATGCTCGGCATAGCCGCCGCCGATCAGCACCATGTCGGGACAGCGCGCCGGATCGCCGGCGAGGCAGCGCGGGCAATGGCCGCAGCCGCGCATCGGCACCACCGCCACCCGGTCGCCGGGGCGCAAGTCTTGCACGGCGCCGCCCGTCGCCACCACCTCGCCCGAGATTTCGTGACCCAGGACGAAGCCCGGCCCGATGCCGAAGGGCACGGGATCCTCGGTGATGTGCAGGTCGCTGCCGCAGATGCCGCAACCGGCCACGCGCAGCACGACCTCGTCGGGGGCGGGCGCGGGATCGGGGCGGGTATCGGCGCGCAGCGGCTGGCCCACCGCGTCGAAGATGACGGCCTTCATGGCTTGTCCCTTTCCAGAACCAGATGGCGGCGGATCGGGAACCAGGGCGCGTCCCACCGGGCC
This sequence comes from Paracoccus lichenicola, assembly GCF_009708075.1. Taxonomy (GTDB): domain Bacteria; phylum Pseudomonadota; class Alphaproteobacteria; order Rhodobacterales; family Rhodobacteraceae; genus Paracoccus; species Paracoccus lichenicola. Next base: position 12,662 of record NZ_WMBT01000021.1, read on the forward strand.
GCGATCATGCCCCAGATGCCGGTGCGGGCGTAAAGCGCCACCAGAACCGTCATCACCCCCAGGACGACGAAATAGCTGGCGCCGTATTCGCCGAACCAGCGGTCCGCGATGAAATAGATCAGCGTGCCGATCAGCACCCCCTCGATCGAGGCAATGCCGCCCACCATGACGATGAAGATGGCGATGTTCGACCACATCGGATCGAAGGCCGAGGGCGGGTTGATGCGCAGTTGCGCCATGAAATAGACCGCGCCCACCAACCCGCAGCCCACCGCCGCCGCGACATAGATCATGAAGCGCAACCGCCGCACGTTCACGCCCTGGCTGGCCGCCGCCACCGGATTGTCGCGCATCGCGATCAGCGCCAGCCCGAAGCGCGAGCGCAGGAACCAGTAGCTGCCGCCGATGCTGACAAGGACCAGCAGCGCGCAGAACAGCGACATGGCGATGTTGCGCTGAAAGGCGGAATAATCCTTCATCACCGACAGCGACATGCCCGCCCCCGCGTTCACCAGGGGCAGGTTCGAGGCGACCAGGCGGAACACCTCGGCCACGACCCAGGTGCCGATGGCGAAATACGGCCCGTCCAGGCGGTGCAGCAGCAGATAGCAGGGCACGGCCAGCACCAGGGGCACCAGCAGCGACAGGAAGACCGCCAGGAAGGGGTTCACCCCGAAGGTCTGGGCCAGCACGAACAGCGCATAGCCCGAAGCCCCCATGAAGGCCTGCTGGCCCACCGACACGAGGCCCGCATAGCCCGCCAGCATGTTCCACATCTGCGCCACGGCGACATAGCAGCACAGTTCCAGCACCATGCGGATGGTGCCGGTCTTGGCCCACCAGGGCATCGCCGCCAGCCCGATCACCGCCAGCACGAACAGCGCCAGCGCGATCCGCCCCGAGGCGGTCTGCCGCCGGATCCGCACCTGCGGGGGCATCATGGAAACCATCGTCATGCTTCAGGCCCTTCCGAACAGGCCCTGCGGGCGCGTCGCCAGCACGAGCAGAAAGACGATATGCCCGGCCAAAACGCCGAAGCCCGGGTCGATGCGAAACCCGATGGCCTGCGCCACGCCCAGGACCATCGCGCCCAGGAAGGCCCCCCAGACGGACCCCATGCCGCCGATGATGACGGCCTCGAAGGCATAGATCAGCTGCGCGCCGCCATCGGCCGGGGCCACGGTCGAGCGCAGCGACTGGAACACGGCCGCAAAGCCCAGGATGCCCACCGCGATCGCCGTGGCCGCGGCATAGACCGCGCGCGGGTTGATCCCGGTCATCGACGCCGCCTCGACATCCGAGGCCGCCGCCCGCAGCGCCCGGCCGAACCGGGTGCGCTTCAGCATCAGGTCCAGCCCCCAGGTCAGCGCGACCGCGAAGACCAGCACGATCACCGGCAGAAGGCCGATATGGATGCCGCCGACCTGGATCGAGCGGCTTTCGATGCCGCCACCGGGCAGGGAACGGCTGTTGGCGGACCAGATCTGCAACATCAGGTTCTGCAACGCCAGCGACAGGCCGAAGGTGGCGATCAGCGACGGCAGCGGATCCTCGCCCACCACCCGGTTCAGGACGGCCTTTTGCAGCAGCCAGCCCAAGCCTACCGCCAGGGGCACCAGCGCCGCCATGACGGTGAACGGTCCCAGGCCAAACGACGAGGCCAGCGAAATCCCCACCAGCGACAGCAGGATCACCAGGTCGCCATGGCTGACATTCACGATCTTCATGACGCCGAACATCAGCGCCATGCCCAGGGCGTATTGCGCATACATGCCGCCCAGCAGGATGCCCTGGACCAGCGCGTCAAGCCACTGCATGGGAGCCTCCGAAATAGGCCTGGCCGATGGCGTCGCGCGTGACCGAACCGGATGGGCCGGTCAGCGTCACCCGCCCTTCGAGCATACAGTAAAGCCGGTCGGATGCCGACTGGGCCAGTCCCACGTCCTGTTCGACCAGAACGACCGATGTGCCTTGCGCCCGCACCTCGGGAAGCGCGGCATAGATTTCGCGGATCACCCGGGGCGCCAGGCCCAGGCTGATCTCGTCGCACAGCAGAACCCGAGGCTGGCACAGCAGCGCCCGACCGATGGACACCATCTGCTGCTGCCCGCCCGACAGGCTTTGCACCGGGGTGCGGGCCTTTTCCTTCAGGATCGGGAACAACTGGTGCAGCCGCGCCAGCGACCAGCCGCCCTTGCGGCCCAGACGGTCGGCCTGATCGACGGCCACGCGCAGGTTGTCCTGGACCGACATGCCAGAAAACAGCCGCCGCCCCTCGGGGACGATGGCCACGCCCTTTTGCACCATGCGGTCGGCAGGGGTGCCGCCGACGGGCTGCCCGCCCATGCGCACCATGTCCGGCGCGACCGGCAAGAGGCCCATCACCGCGCGCAGGAAGGTGGATTTCCCCGCGCCATTGGCGCCGATCAGCGCCACGGCCTCGCCCGCGTCGATGTGGAAGTCGATGCCGTAGAGCGCCTGGAAATCGCCATAGCGCGCCACCAGGCCATGCGTCGAAAGAATGGCGCCGCTCATCCCTCGATCCCCATATAGACGCGCTTCACGTCGGGGTCGGCGATCACGGCGTCGGGGGCGCCCTCGGCGATCTTCTCGCCGAAGTTCAGCACCATCAGCCGGTCGGCCACGGCCAGAAGCGCGTGCAGCACATGCTCGATCCAGACGATGGTCACGCCCCGGTCGCGGATGCGGCGCACCAGCGCGACCAGATCCCGGGATTCCTCGTCGGTCAGGCCGCCCGCGATCTCGTCCAGCAGCAGAAGCTGTGGGTCGGATGCCAGCGCGCGGGCCAGTTCCAGACGCTTGCGGTCCAGAAGCGTCAGCCCCCCGGCGCGCAGGTTGGCCTTGCCCGACAGTTCGCATTCCTCCAGCACCTGCGCGCAAAAGGCGTAGCTGTCGCGTTCCGAACGGCCGCCCCCGAAGGTCGAGGCCACCAGCAGGTTTTCAAAGGTGGTCATGCCGGAATAGGGACGCGGGATCTGATAGGTCCGCCCGATCCCCATCTGGCAGCGCCGGAACGGCGGCTCTCCCTTCAGGGGGACGCGTCCCAAACGGATCTCGCCGCCCGAGGGGCGGATGTCGCCGCTGATCATGTTGAACAGCGTGGTCTTGCCCGCCCCGTTGGGACCAAGGATGCCCAGCACCTCGCCGCGATGCACATCGAAGCTGACGCCGTGCAGCACCCGCACCGCGCCGAAGCTTTTCGACACGTCGCGCGCGGCGAGATGAATCTCTCCGGCTTTCCAGTTCTGATCGGTCGTGTCCCGCATGATCACCAGACGATCGGAACGATCTTCTGTTCCGGCGGGAACAGCTGGTTGACGGTGTTGTCGACGATCTTCAGGTCATAGGGCCATTTCGCGCCCTTGACCCATTGCCCGCCAAAGATCGGCATCGTGCAGATGTTCTTGTGCGGCGTGCCCCCGAACCGCACCGGCCCGCAGACGGTGGACAGGTCGGTCGCCGCCATGGCCTCGCGGTTGGCTTCCCGGTCCAGGGGATCGGTCGATCGTTTCAGGATGTCGATCGCCACCTCGAGCAGGGCATGGGAATAGCCCAAGGGCTGCGTCCACTGGCGCTTCTGGTCCGTTTCCCACTGGTCGGCGATCTCGCGCCCGGTCTGGCCGGTCAGCGACGACTTGAAGGGGAAGGCCGGGGTCCACCAGACTTCGGTGGACATGCCGTTTCCAAGGCCGCCCATCGCCTCGACCCCGCCGGGAAACAGCAGCGCCGCCGCGACCGTGATGGCCTTGGGGCGGAACCCCTGCTGGTTGCACTGGGTCACGAAGGTCTTGAGGTCGTCGGGATAGGTGATGCCGCCGATGATCTCGCAGCCCTTGGCCTTGAATTCCGCGATCTGGGCCGAGAAATCGTTGGTGCGGGGCTGGAAATAGCCGGGGATCACCACCTCGTAGCCCGCGGCGCGGGTCGGCGCGGGCAGGCCGTAATCCTCGTTCCCCCAGGTCTCGCCGTCGATGTTCTGCGGAAACAGCATCCCGACGACCTTGTTGCTGTCCAGCCCGTTCCACAGCCCCACATAGGTGTTCAGCGCCTCGTCCAGGCCCCAGAAGAAATGATAGGTCCAGTCGAATTCCCCGCCGCCGCGCGGCATGATCACCGCCTGCCAGGGCGCGCCCGCCGAGATGCAGGGCGTTTCATACAGTTCCGACTGTTCCATGACCGGCAGGATCGTGTCGGTGGTCGAGGCGGGCACCATCAGATGCACCTCGTCGTTCAGGATCAGGTCGCCCGCGATCTCGGCCGCCTTGTTGGGACTGGACTGGCTGTCGCGTTCCAGGATTTCCAGATCATAGGTGCTGCCGTTGGCGGCGGTGATCGTGCCGCCAAGGGCCGCGCGGATCTTCTGGACGGTATAGCCGTCGGTTTCGCCGAACAGGCCCAGGGGACCGGTCGCGGGGGTGATATAGGCCATCCTGATCCGGCCCGCCGTCTGCGCGCGCAGATAGCCCGGCAAGGCCAGGGTCGAGACCATCCCCGCCCCTGCGCCGCGCAGCAGGGACCGGCGGCTGATCCCCGATCTGACGAGCTTGTTGTAATGGGTCACTGTCGTTCCTCCCTTGGATGGGCCGCGCGTCTTGTCCCGACGCGCAGGCTGCGGCATTCAGGTCATGCGGGTCAGCGAACCGCCGTCGATCACGATCAGCGATCCCGTGAAGAAGGCCCCCGCGGGCGAGGCCAGCAGAAGCGCCAGCCCCTTGATGTCCTCGACATCGCCGATGCGGCCGATCAGGGACTGGCTTTCGAAGGCGGCGCGGTCGGCCTTGTTGCGCAGCCGCCCGCCGGCGATGTTGGTGATGAAGGGACCGGGCAGGATGGCGTTCACGCGGATGCCAAAGGCGCCCAGTTCCATCGCCATGTGGCGCACGAAGTGGTTCACCGCCGCCTTGGCGGGCATGTAGCTGGTGCCGACGATGCTTTCGTTGATCTGGGACGCGATGGACGAGGTGACGATGATCTGCCCCCCGCCCTGGGGCTTCATGTGCCGGACGGCATTCTTCACCGTGGTATAGACCGAGGTCAGGTTGATCTCGATGCCGCGGTCCCACTGGCTGTCGGGGATGTTCTCGATGGCGCCGTCGGGATTGCGTTCGCCTTCGGGCGTCATGAAGCCCGGACCGGGGTCGATGCCCGCGTTGGCGAAGACCGTGTCGATGCGGCCATGGCGTTCGGCCACCGCGTCGAATGCCGCGGCCATTGCGGGCCGGTCGCCGACATCGACCTGCCGGCCCCAGATCTCGCCGCCATCCCCGGCCAGTTCGGCCACGGTGCGGTCCAGTCCTTCGGCGTCGATGTCGAAGATGCAGACCCGGGCGCCCTGTTGCAGCATGATCTCGGCATAGGCGCGGCCGATGCCGCTGGCGCCGCCGGTGACGATCACGGACTTGCCGCGCACGTCGAACATCGTCTCAAGTGAAGCCAAGGCATCCTCCCCTTTTGCCCCTTCCGTCCACGGCAGGACGGGACGCCGCGACCGGCCCGAGGGGCAGGCAAGGCGGCATCGGCCCGGGAAAACCCGGAACCATGCATCGGTCCTGACAAGAAGGCCTCGCCCGCCTCCCAGAGGGCGAAACCGTTGCCTGCATGAAGCGGTCTGCGTCCGTGCAAGTCAAATGCGAAAAACCCCCCTTAGCATAGCAGTTCGATATATAGCGGCGCGCCGCTGCCCTGGCCCGGTCAGGCCAGTGCCTCCATCCGGCCGCCGGTCGGGATCTCGGGGGCGGCGCCGTTCTCGACGATCACCAGGTCATAGCCGCCGCCCTCTTTCCTGCGCCACTGCCCGCCGGTCAGCGGCGTCTTGCAAACGTTGCGGGCGGCGAAGTCCGGCACGCCCGCGCCGTTCCAGGCGATCCGGCCCACCACGGTGGCCATGTCGGTCGCGGCCAGCGCCTCGGCCACGGCGTCGCCGTCGCCCGTGTCATCGACCCGGCCCATGACGTTCGCCGCCACCTCGAACAGCGAATGGACAAAGCCGATCGGCTGGGTCCAGGGCCGCCCGGTCGCGGCGGTGAAATCCGCAGCCAGGTCCGCCGAGCCTTTCCCGGTCAGGGACGAGGAGAACGGGTGCGAGGGCGACCACCACACCTCGGAAGACAGGTTGTGCCCGGCCTCGCCCAGCGTTTCCACCGATTGCGGGAACAGCAGCGCCTTGGCCACGGTCACCGCCTTGGGCCTCAGCCCCTGCTGGCGCATCTGTGCCCAGAAGGTGGCGAAATCTGGCGGGATCAGCACGCCGGTGATGATATCCGTGTTCGCCGCCTTGAAGGCGTTGATCTGGGCCGAGAAATCATCGGACAGGTTCTGGAAGCTGCCGGGATTGGTCAGGCTGTAGCCCCGCTGGGCCAGGCCCGGGCGCAGGCCGTTGTCCGGGTCGCCCCAGGCATTGCCGTCGGCGTCGTTCGGGAACAGCCCGCCCACCGCCTTGCCGGTCTGAAGCTGGTCCCACATGGCGGTATAGACCGCGATCACGTCCTCCATGCCCCAGAAGTAATGGAAGGCATAGTCGAAGCCTTGCCAGCTTGCCGGGTCGCGCGGGTTGCCCTGCTGCCCGATGAACCAGGGCTGCCAGGGGGCGACGGTGGTGATGCAGGGCACGCCCTCGCCCTCGCAGACCCCGGCGACCGGATTGGTGTTTTCGGGCGTCGAGGCCGCCAGCATCAGGTTCACCTCGTCGCCGAGGATCAGTTCCTTGGCGACCTCGGCGGCGCGGTTCGGGTTCGACTGGCTGTCCTTGACCACCACCTCGAATTCGCGCCCCGGTTCCGACGCGAGGAAGGTCCTGATGTTCCAGTCGTCGCTTTCGGCGAAACCGGCCAGGGGACCGGTCCGGGGCGTCACGTAGCCCAGCTTGATCCGCGCGCCCTGCGCGATGGCCGGTGCGGCCAGATGGGGCGCGGCAAGCGTCAGGCCGGTGGCGGCCGTCGTGTGCAGGAATTTCCGTCTCGTGAACATCTCATCCTCCCTGATGAACCATGGCGCAGTGGCGTTCCCGCCCGCGCCTCCTCCCCTGCACCAGCATGGACGGAACCGGACCCCTTTTGCTTAGGATATCGTCCGTCCAGCATAACCGGGCGTTATGAACCGCCCGACCCGTTACCGTGCCGCTGCCATTCGTGGGGGGCGGCCCGCCGCCATGTCGTCCAGCATCGCCGCCAGCATCGCGATTTCGGCGTCCGAGACCTCATGCGCGCGAGCCGGGAACAGGTCGGTGCGCAGCGCGGCCCGGGACCGGCCCAGCACCAGCGCGGCTTCGGCAAAGGCCTCGACCGGGATCCACGGGTCGGCGTCCGAGCCGGTCAGATAGACCGGCAGCCCCGCCCCAAGGTTTTCAGGGCGCGCATCGCCCGCCACGCCGACCCGGCAGCCGGTCAGCGCCGCCAGCGCATCCGGCGCGGCCCGGCCCGCCAGCGCGTATTCCAGCGACAGGCAGGCGCCTTGCGAAAATCCCGCCAGCAAAAGCGGCAGGCCGGGTGCGGCGGCGCGGGCGTCCCCGATCAGGCGGTGCAGTCCCGCCAGCCCGTCCGCCAAGGCCGCGCGGGTGTCCGGCGTCAGCGGATCGACTGCCCGGGCGGCATACCAGCTTGCCCCCGGCGCGCGCGGCAGCAGAAAGGCGACCCCTGGCGCCTCCAGCCGTGCCAGCACATGCGACTGCATCTCCTCGGGCGACTGGCCCCGGCCGTGGACAAGGACGCAAAGCGCCCTTGCCACCGGCAGATCCGCACCGCAGCGCAGCACGTCCAGCACCGCCGTCATGCGAAGTCCGCTTCCTCAAGCCCGGCGCGCAACTCGTCCTCGCGGTCCTTGAACCAGGGCGGGAAGACCAGCGTCTTGCCGATCCGGTCCGGCGCCTCGTCGCGCGCCCAACCCTGGGGCGTGGTCCAGGCAAGCTCGAACAGCGCGCCGCCCGGGCTGCGGACATAGCAGGACTTGAAGTAGTTGCGGTCCTTCTGTTCGGAAATGTCCGTAAAGCCCAACCCCTCGATATGGGCGCGCAGCGTCATCTGGTTTTCCTCGTCGCCGGTGTTCAGCGCCAGGTGGTGGATGGTGCCGCCTGCCAGCGTCCAGGTGCCCTGGTTGCTGTCGCGGTCCACGATCACCTCGACCCGCTGCACGACGCCGCTTGCGTCGGGAACCCGGAAGACCAGCCCCTCGTCGCTGTCGGCTTCCTTTTCCAAAGGCAGGGCAATGGTTAGGAAATCGTCCATCGCGGTCCGGTCCATCACCGCGACCGAGGCGCCGTAGATGCCCTTGATGCCATGGGCGCGGGTGATGCCCCGGGCCTCGTTGACGATGGGTTCGCGCGGGTCACCGTCGCTTTCGACCAGTTCATGCGGGATGCCGCAGGGATGGGCCAGGACCACGCGGTCGGCGCCAAAGCGGGTGATCTTCGCCGCGGGAATCCCGGCCGCGTTCAGCCGGTCCACCCAGAACTCCGCAGCCCCCTTGGGGATCGACTGCATGATGGTGCGCGACTGGTTGGTGCCGCGCCGCCCGTAAACGCCGGGCTTGCGAAACGGGAACGTGGTGATGATGGTCGAGGCATCGCCCTGGGGCGAGCCGTAGTAAAGGTGATAAACCGGGATCACCCCGTCGAACAGCACGGTGCGCTTGACCGAATGCAGGCCCAGCGTCTTGGTGTAGAAGTCGAAATCCTCCTGCGCGCCGTCGGTGGACAGTGTCAGGTGGTGAAATCCGCTGACAGGGTTCATGTCTTTTCCTCCAGTGTGTCAGCCCTCGGTCTGCCGCAGCGGGCACAGGGCAAGTTTCAGATCAAGCAGATGCTCGCGCGTTCCGGTTCCGGTCCGTATCGCCCGGAAATCCGCCAGAAGCGCGGGCTTGACGCCGAAGATCGCGTCCCGGCCGATGGCGGGGTCCGCCCGGTCGAAGATATGCGTGGTCAGGGTCTGGTGGCCGGGGGCGGTGACGCGGAAATGGATATGCGCCGGACGCTCCAGCGGGCAGCCAAGGGCCGCCATCAGCCGCCCGACCGGCCCGTCCGAGGGCAGAGCATAGCCCCCGGGCTTGACCGACAGAAAGTCGAACCGCCCCTTCCCGTCGGCCCGAAGCTTGCCGCGCAGGTTGAATTCGGGCTGGCCATCGGGCTGCTGGTTTTCGTAAACCCCGGCGGCATTGGCGTGCCAGACCTCGATCACGGCGCCCGGCAATCCGCGGCCCCCGATGTCCGTGACCTGGCCCGAAACCCGCAGCCGTTCGCCCTTGCCGTCGCGCGACAGATCGCAACCCAGGGGCAGTTCAGGCGCATCCGCGCGGTAGAACGGTCCCGTCACCGTGTTCGGGGTCGCGCCCTGCGGCCGATGGGCGTTCATCTCCTCGACCAGGGCCGACACGCCCAGCACATCCGCCAGCAGCACCCATTCCTGGCGCCTGTGGTCGGTTTGATGCCCGACATCGGTCAAGAAGCCCAGGGCCTGGCGGAATTCGCCGGCGGTCGGATGCAGTTCGGCGACCAGCAGGTGCAGTTGACGCGCGATCAGCGCCACCGACGCGCCCAGCCGTGACGGGGCAGCCGCCGTCAGCCGGCGTTGCAGATCCTGCCCGATCCCGTTCGGCCCGGGATCCCGTGACGCCTCTCGGCAGTCGTCCATTCCGGCGGGGCCTCCCCTCCCCCATGACGGTTTGGTAGCACGGCCCTAGCACAAACGGCTTGAGTTTTGCGCCCGGCAATATAGCAGTTTGTTATGCGCCTGAACGAACGCCACCTCATGCAGCTTGCCGCGGTCCTGGATGCCGGCGGCGTGTCCGAGGGCGCGGCCCTGCTGGGCCTGACCCAGCCGGCCGTCAGCCGCTCTCTGTCCATGCTGGAAGCGCGGATAGGCGAGCCGCTGTTCGTCAAGGGCCGCCGTCCCCTGCAGGCCACCCCGCTTGCGGCGCAACTGGCCGCGCAGGGCCGGGTCATCCTTGCCGCCTCCCGGCAGGCCTCGGATGCCGTGCAGGGCTTCGTCAAGGGCAGCAAGGGCCTGGTCCGGGTGGGCGGCGTGCCCTTCTTCATGGACGCGATGATCAGCCGCATGATCGGCGCGTTCCAATGCCGCGAGCCAGAGATCACCATCCAGCAAAGCTACATGAACCTGCCCGAGGTGACGGCCGCGCTGGAAGGCGACCAGATCGACCTGGGGATCGTTGCCATCGGAGAGGTGTCCTCGGGTCCCGGGTTCGAGTTCACCGAGATCCTGCCCGGCCGCAATGTCGTGGCCTGCCGGCCGTCACACCCGCTGATGCGCAAGCGCCCGGTCGAGGCCGGGGATCTGACGGCCTACCCCTGGGTCGCGCCCCTGCCCGGATCGCCGCTGATGTCGGATCTGCAGATGATCCTGATGAGCATCGGCATGTCGGACCTCAACATCCGCTATTCCGGCGGCTCGCTCCTGAGCGTGGTGAATGTCCTGGCCGAGACCGACGCCCTGGCCGTCCTGCCCTTTTCGGTGGTCTTTGCGCTTCGCGACGGCGGCCATGTCACCGTCCTGCCTTACCAGATCCCGCAGCCCAACCGATCGCTGGGGATCATGCGCCGCGCGGGGGGCCTGCGCAATCCGGCCTCGGACCGCTTTGCAAGCCATGTCATCGCCGCCTTCGACAGCTTGCGCCACGCGATCAAGCGCCATGAAACGGCGGTGATCTGGGGACATTCCTAGGGCTGTCCGGCGCCTTTCATCCTCCCTTCTGGTGGCCTGCGGGTCGAACGGCCATGTCAGGTCCGGTGTGCCGGCATCCCCTGCCTGCCGATGTGATGAAGCTGTCGTGGGCATTATGATCGCACCAGGCGATGAAGCCATCGCATTACCCTGCACGTCGGGGATGTCCTCCGGCGTCACATGCCGATCATCCGGCTCCACCGCTTCCAGCGGGCGGGCCATGGGCCACGCGCGCGTGCTTCCCCATCAACCCATTGCGTTGAATGAGGATAATCCACTCGGCACCCGCCGGTCATCGACCCTCGGCCTGCCGCGGGACTTCGGAAAGAATGGCCAGAGCCGCCGCGCCCGGGTCCCGGACCTTCGCCGGGCTTGCTTATGCGATCCGGGCCGCTAACCTGGATCGCGTCTTCACAGTGAACATTGGGGGTTTCCATGCCGGATGGCAGCATCGCGCCGTCGCGTCGCAGCGTCGTCGTCACCGAATTCACCAACAGTGTCCTCGACCCCGCAGCAGCCATGCTTGGCCCGGTCGAGAACGGCGGCACCATCATCGCCAATACCGCGCCCGGCTGCTGGGGCCCGATGATCACGCCCCGCCTGCGCGGCGGGCACGAGGTCACCACGCCTGTTCATGTGAATGGCGCGCAGGTGGGCGACGGGGTGGCGATCCGCATCCGCGACATCACCGTGACCTCGACCGCCACGGCCTCGGGGCACGACACCTCGCCCGAGGGGTTCTGCCTGGGCGATCCCTATGTCGCCGCGCGCTGCCCGGTCTGCGACACCGTCTGGCCCGAAACCCATGTCGAGGGGATCGGCCCCGACGCGGTGAAATGCGACCGCTGCGGCAATCCGGTCACGCCCTTCCGCATCGTCCACGGCTATACCGTCACCTTCGACGACACCCGCAGCGTCGGCCTGACCCTGCCCGCCGGGGCCGCCGAGACGATCGCCCGGAACGCCGACCATTACGCGGCCCTGCCCGACGGCAGCCGCCAGCATTCGATCCTGACCTATGCGCCGTCCGACATGCCGGGCACGCTGGTGCGGATGCGGCCCTTCCTGGGCCAGCTTGGCACATGTCCTTCGGTGGCGATGCCCGACAGCCACAACGCGGGCGATTTCGGCGCCTTCCTGGTCGGCGCGCCCCATGATTACGCCATCAGCGCCGAGGATCTGGCCCGGCACAAGACGGACGGCCACATGGACATCGACGCGGTGCGCGCGGGCGCGATCATCGTCTGCCCGGTCAAGGTGCCGGGCGCGGGTGTCTATATGGGCGACATGCACGCGGGCCAGGGCGACGGAGAGATCGCCGGGCACACGATGGACGTGGCAGGCAGCGTGACCCTGCAGGTCGAGGTGGTGAAGGATTATCCCATCGACGGCCCGGTCCTGTTCCCGCTTGCAGAGGATCTTCCGCCGCTCGCGCGGCCCTTCACGGCGGCCGAGGTCGCCAAGGGCCAGCGCCTTGCCGCGAAATGGGGGGTGGGGGACATCGAGCCGCTGGCCCCGATCAGCGTCATCGGCACGGCCCCCAACCTGAACGCCGCCATCGAGAACGGGTTGGAACGCGCCGCGACCCTGCTGGGCATGTCTGTCCCCGAGGTGCGCAACCGCGCCACCATCAACGGCGCGATCGAGATCGGGCGCGCCCCCGGCGTGATCCAGGTGACCTTCCTGGCGCCGCTGGCAAGGCTGGATGCCGTAGGCCTGGGCGATTACGCGCGCGAGCAATACGGGCTGTAACGGGCGATGCGCTGCGCAAGGATCTTGACCCTGTGGATGTGCTGTCGTCCGCCAGGGTGGAAAGGCTGCGGCTGTGGGGGAAGAACGGGCCGCTTCGTCCCCGACTGACGATTGTGCGGTCCACGCGCCATCCCGAAGGCCATGACCGGGAAGACAGGCGTTTTCGCCATGGTCCCGTGGCTGTCGGCAAGACGGGCTGCAATCATCGGCCCCAACCTGCCGGATCAATGGCGCCGCGCGGTGGTCCCAAGGCTGTCTGCAATGAAACGGCGAAGCGGGCGCCTTGGCTGCCATTTAAAAATCGCATCGACAAATCCGTTCGCCCTGGACTGGCCTCCTTTGGCGTCCGCGGATCAGGGATCCGAACCGGACGGAATCCCTGAATGCGGACAGCGCCTAGTCCTCGACGCGATCGGCGCGCCAGGCGTCGCGGTGCCGGGACTGGCGTTGCGCCAGAACGCCCGAGGCCTTGAGCCGCGCCTTGAGATCCTCGACCGGCGGGGCGTAGACAAAGCCGAAGGACACGCAATCGTCCCGACCCTCGACCGCGTGATGCAGCCGGTGCGCCTGGTAGAGCCTGCGGAAATAGCCGCGCCGGGGGACATAGCGGAAGGGCCAGCGCTGGTGAACCAGACCGTCGTGGACGACGAAGTAGATCACGCCATAGACGCTCGCCCCGACGGCGACCCACCACAGCCAGGGCCACCACGCGCTGCCCACCGCGAAGAGCAGGATCGACACCACAGCGAAGACCAGGGCGTAAAGGTCGTTCTTCTCGAACACGCCGTGGCTGTCCTCGTGGTGCGACTTGTGCCACCCCCAACCCAGCGGACCGTGCATGATCCAGCGATGGACGGAATAGGCGATCCCCTCCATGGCCACGACGGTCAGGACGACGATCAGGACCGGCACCAGCACGCTCATGCCTTGCCCCCTTGCCGGGTCGAGGGCAGCCGCCACCACGGCACCGACGGGTGCAGATGGTGTTCGTGGTGATAGCCGCCGAAATGGAAGCATGTCAGCAGCGACAGCGAATCGTGGATCCGCGTGGACCGGGCGTTGTGCCGGTCGGGAAAGGCGTCCTGGCCCGGACGGTGCGGCAGCCAGGTGCCGAAGACGAAAAGCTGCATGGAGGCGAGGATCGAGGGCACCGCCCAGAACGCCACATAGGGCCAGCGCGGGCCGAGGATCAGCGCGTAAACGATCACCGATCCGCCAAGCACCCAGAACTCGCGCCAGCCGAAATAGGTGCGCACGAACGCGACATACCACGCGACCGGCCCGCCACGGCTGAAGTCGGGATCGTCGTCGGTCCCGGCGTGGCGGTGATGGGCCATGTGCTTGACGATCAGCTTGCGCCAGGAAAACCCGGCAAAAAGCAGCAGGGCCAGGCCCCCGATCACCGCGTTGACCCGCGGCCTTCCGGGCAGGATCGCGCCGTGCATCGCGTCATGGGCGACGATGAACAGCCCGACGGACAGCCATGTCAGTCCGATCAGGCAGACCACGGCCAGCAGCGGCGAACCTGCCGCGTCCAGATGCCATACGGCGAAAACGTGCAGGCCGATCCAGGCGCAGATCACGCCAACGGCCAGCGTGACGCCCACAAGGCTGGAAGAAAGGAAGCGTTGCAGTGTCTGGGACAAACCCCGGCTCCTTGCTCGTGTATCGCTTGCAACACTCTAGGACGACGCGGCGACGGTTTCCAGTCCATGCTTCGTGGCCGGCGCGGTCGTGCCCGCCCGCTTGTGGCGACGGTGCGCGGGTTTCCGGTCCATCCGCGGCCGCTCAGGGCAAGAGCGCCCGAGCGGTGCCGAGCACGAAGCCGTCGTGGATCATGAGAGCCATGGCGGCTTCGGTGGATACGCCGGCCACGATGACGATCCATCGCGCCCGCTTGTGGGCCGCAAGGAAGCCAAGGGCAACGAATGCGCTGTCGCTCAGCGCGTTGATGATGCTGTCGCCGCGATAGACATCCAGGCCGGCCGGATCGTTGAAGAGCGAGATGACGAAAGGCGTATTCTCGACCACCTCCCAAACGCCGCTGCATCCAATGGCCACAAGGAAGCGCCGGTGAAGCGTGGCTTCCGGCCGGATCGCACGCGACACAAAGCAAAGCGCAGCCCCCCAGACGGCGTGCAGTGCGGAATAGAAATCCGCGAAATGCTGCGAATTGTCCACGCGCAGGGTGCTTGCGCTCCACCATTGCAAAGGCACCGCATCCGGCAGGACGCCGCGGCCCAGAAGCAGAAGCCAACAGGCAACGGCTCCGTTGACGAACAGGATGCCGATTGCGACTTCAAGCGCGGCCGGAGTGGCCGGCAATGGCAGGTGTGGACAGCGGGCGATGTGGTCATAGCGCAAATGGCCGCGCCTCCTTGCAGATCGACAGGATGCCTGCGCGGTTGCCGGCATGGCCTGCCTTGTCCCGCCTTCAACGCAGGGAATGCGAGGGTAAGTTCCGCCGCAAGCGGCGCAGGAATGCCGCCAAGGACCGGAACCGCAGCGGCTTGGTTGTCGATGCCCACATGATCCCCGCCGCGGCCCGTGATCCGGTGATGATGCTGATGTTCAGAACCCGCTCGACCGTTGCAGTCCCGACACCTGCCTGTGCCGCGATGTCCTTGAAGGCGGGTTTGCGCATCTCATGCTGCCGGATGACGGATTCACCGTGATCCACTCTCCGTCCGGTTTGCAATCTGGATCAGGACTGAGCCGGAAGCCGGACAGGGATGATAGCCGAGGTTGGAACGGCATAGCGATCTTCATGAACGCTTAAACCGGATTTGCAGCATCGGCGTCTCGGAATACGCCAGTTGTCCGCAAACCAGTTCAGACCGTGTGAAAACCCGGAGGAATTGCAGGGAACTCGGTCCGTTTGTTCTGCTCGTCATCTTGTGCG
>NZ_WMBT01000022.1 GCF_009708075.1 Paracoccus lichenicola
AGCCCCCATCTTCCAGATCGCCGACTACGGACTGGTCGGCGACCTGTTCCAGGTGGTGCCGGAACTGACGGAAAAACTCTGACCCGTTCACCTTTGCACAAATATCCCACGGGGCTTCCGAGCGCCCGGAAAAAGGTCCGGTGGACCTTTTTCAGCAAGGAAGGGGCCGGCAGGCCCGAGCGGGGGTGTGAAACCCCCGGCCTTCAACCGCCCCCCACCAGGGGCGGTTTTGCATTGCAGCCTTTCCGCCCCCGCCCTATCGTCCCGCCCAACAAGCAGCGAGGCGGCGATGGCGGTTCAGACGGTTGGGATCATCGGGGCGGGCCAGATGGGCAACGGCATCGCCCATGTCTTCGCCCTGGCCGGATACGATGTCCTGATGACCGACATCAGCCAGGAGGCGCTGGACAAGGCGCTGGCGCTGATCGACCGCAACCTGGAACGCCAGGCCAGCCGCGGCAAGATCAGCGCGGAGGCCAAGAAGGCCGCGATGGACCGCATCCGCACCACGCTGCGGCTGGCCGACCTGGGCCAGACCGACCTGGTGATCGAGGCCGCGACCGAGCGCGAAACCGTCAAGCAGGCGATCTTCGAGGATCTGGTCCCGCATCTGAAGCCGGACACGATCCTGACCTCGAACACGTCCTCGATCTCGATCACCCGTCTGGCCAGCCGCACCGACCGGCCGGAAAAGTTCATGGGCTTCCACTTCATGAACCCGGTGCCGGTGATGCAACTGGTGGAACTGATCCGTGGCATCGCCACCGACGAGGCCACTTACAAGACCCTGCACGCGGTGGTGGAACGCCTGGGCAAGACATCGGCCAGCGCCGAGGATTTCCCGGCCTTCATCGTCAACCGCATCCTGATGCCGATGATCAACGAGGCGGTCTATACGCTGTATGAAGGCGTGGGCAACGTGAAGTCCATCGACGAATCCATGAAGCTGGGCGCCAACCACCCGATGGGTCCGCTGGAACTGGCGGATTTCATCGGGCTGGACACCTGCCTGGCGATCATGAACGTGCTGCATGACGGGTTGGCCGACACGAAATACCGCCCCTGCCCCCTGCTGACGAAATATGTCGAGGCAGGCTGGCTGGGCCGCAAGACCGGGCGCGGCTTCTATGACTATCGCGGCGAGACGCCGGTTCCGACACGCTGACGCGCGCCCCATGTCGCTTTCAGGCGCGACGGCGGCAGGAATCCGTTCTTGATTGGCCGGATAACCAAAAAACCACAGGAGGTAACATGATGAAGGCCCTGACAACGACGGCTGCCCTGATGATGGCGGCGGCGACCCTGCCCGCCCTGGCCGATGACGCGGCGACCTGCGGCACGGTGCGATACTCGGATCCCGGCTGGACCGACATCACCGCCACGAACGGCGTGGCGGCGGTGCTGCTAGAGGCCTTGGGCTACAAGCCCGACATCGCCACCCTGTCGGTGCCGGTCGGATACGAGGCGCTGAAAAACGGCCAGACCGATGTCTTCCTGGGCAACTGGATGCCCGCGCAGCAGAAGTTTCGCGACGACCTGGACGCGGCGGGCACCATCGACGTGCTGGCCCAGAACCTCGAAGGCGCCAAGTTCACGCTGGCGGTCAACAAGGCGGGCGCCGATGCGGGCGTCAAGGACTTCGCCGACCTCGACGCGCAGAAGGACGCCTTCGGCGGCAAGATCTATGGGATCGAACCCGGCGCGCCCGCCAACCAGTCGATCCAGGCGATGATCGACGCGGACGAATTCGGCCTGGGCGATTGGCAACTGGTCGAATCCGGCGAACAGGCGATGCTGGCACAGGTCACGCGCAGCGGCGATAAGCCGGTCGTGTTCCTGGCCTGGGCGCCGCATCCGATGAACGAGGCCGTTGAGATCACCTACCTCTCGGGCGGCGACAAGCAGTTTGGCCCCGACTTCGGCGGCGCGACCGTGCATACGCTGGCGCGCAAGGAATGGGTCGCCGCCTGCCCCAATGCGGCCCGGCTGTTCAGCCAGCTGGTCTTCGACGTGCCGATGGAAAACGTGCTGATGGGCAAGATCCTGGACGACGGCATGGACGCCAGGGACGCCGCCAGGGAATGGCTGGCCGCCAACCCGCAGGCTGCGGACAAGTGGCTGGACGGCGTGACCACGCTGGACGGCCAGCCGGGCGCGGATGCGCTCAAGGCAGCGGTGGCCGGGTGACCCCTTGAAGCCGAACATCCTGATCCTGATGGTGGACCAGCTGTCGGGGGTGCTTTTCCCCGACGGCCCGGCCCCTTTCCTGCACGCGCCGAACCTTCGCCGCCTGGCCGAACGGTCCACGCGCTTCGCCAACACCTATACCGGCAGCCCGCTCTGCGCGCCCGCCCGCGCCAGCTTCATGTCGGGGCAGTTGCCGCGCCGGACGCGGGTCTATGACAATGCGGCGGAGTTCGCATCCGACATCCCGACCTATGCCCATCACCTGCGGCGCGGGGGATACCAGACCAGCCTGTCGGGCAAGATGCATTTCGTCGGTCCCGACCAGCTGCACGGGTTCGAGGAACGGCTGACCACCGACATCTATCCCGCCGATTTCGGCTGGACCCCCGATTACCGCAAACCGGGGGAACGCATCGACTGGTGGTATCACAACCTCGGGTCCATCACCGGCGCGGGCGTGGCCGAGATCACCAACCAGTACGAATACGACGACGAGGTGGCCTATCATGCCTGCCGCAAGCTTTACGACCTGTCGCGCGGGCGTGACGACCGGCCCTGGTGCCTGACGGTCAGCTTCACCCATCCGCACGACCCCTTTGTCGCGCGCCGCAAATACTGGGATTTGTATGAAGGGATCCCGGAACTGGAGCCGCCCGCGGCCATCGCCTATGACGACATGGACCCGCATTCGCGGCGCCTGATGGATGCCTGCGACTGGCGCGCCTTCGACATCACGCCCGACCAGATCCGCCGCGCGCGCCAGGGCTATTTCGCCAACATCTCCTATGTGGACGAGAAGATCGGCGAGATCCTGGACGTGCTGGACCGCAGCCGGCAGGAGGCCATCGTCCTGTTCCTGTCCGACCATGGCGAGATGCTGGGCGACCGCGGGTTGTGGTTCAAGATGAACTTCTTCGAGGCGTCCGCGCGGGTGCCGCTGATGATCGCCGCCCCCGGCATGGCGCCGGGGCGCGTGGACCAGCCGGTCAGCACCATCGACGTTCTGCCCACGCTCTGCGATCTGGCGGGCCTGCCCATGGACGAGATCGCGCCCTGGACGGATGGCCGGTCCCTGGCGCAAGGCGCGGCGCGCGGCCCGGTGCCCATGGAATACGCGGCCGAGGGCAGCGTGTCGCCCATGGTCGCCCTGCGCGACGGGCGGTGGAAATACGTGGCCTGCGAGGCCGATCCCGAGATGCTGTTCGACCTGGACGCCGACCCCGGCGAGCGGGTGAACCTGGCGGGCGATCCCGACCATGCGGTCACGCTGGGGCATCTGCGCGCCATGGCGATGCAACGCTGGGATCTGGACGCCTATGACGCCGAGGTGCGCCAGTCCCAGGCCCGCCGCTGGATCGTCTACGAGGCGCTGCGCAACGGGGCCTATTACCCTTGGGACCATCAGCCGCTGCAACTGGCCTCGGAACGCTACATGCGCAACCACATGGACCTGAACGTGCTGGAGGAAAGCCAGCGGTTCCCGCGCGGGGAATAACGGGCAGGAACAAGGAAAGGGCCGGTCATCCCGGCCCTTTCTTGTCAGGCGTCCGTATGGACCTCGGGCTTTTCGCCGCGATTCTGCATGAACTGGTCGAACTCGGCCTTGTCCTTGGCTTCGCGCAGCTTTTGCAGGAAGTCCACGAATTCGCGGTGTTCATCCTCCAGCCGCTTCAGCGTTTCCGCGCGATAGGCGTCAAAGGCGCTGTTGCCGGTGGTGGGGGCGTGATAGCGGGCGCGTGCCCGGCGGTTGCTGCAACTGAACATGCGTTTGCTCCAGATCATGTAGCCCAGAAGGGCAAGGCCAAGCGGCCAGAAGACGACAAAGCCAAGGATCATGGCGGCGATCCAAGCCACCTTGCCGCGTTCGTCCAGCCAGTCGCGGGCGCGGATCAGCGCGCCTGACACGCGGGACGGCGCGGGATAGCTGGACATTCGATAGGATGCGCTGTGCATCTGCGGGAACCTCCCATGTTAATGTTAATCACATTTACATAGATGGGAGGTCCTGGCGCCCCTTCAAGCGGCTGGTCCAGAAATTATTCGCCGATCAGGCCAAGCCCGCGCAGATAGATGATGGCGCCGCTTTCCAGCATCTCGGACGGGCTGACGGGGCTGCGGCCACCGGGCTTGCCGCGAGAGAACAGCTCGACCACGCCATGGCTCAGCGCCCAGATGTGGTTGGCGACCATGCGGGCGGGGGGACGGCGGTCCGGGGGCAGGCGTTCGGCCATGACCTCGGCCGCCTCGATCAGCACCCGTTGCGCGCATTCGGACGCCGCCGACAGATCGGCATTCCCGGCGATGGAGACGCCCGATTCGAACATCGCCATGTAATGGCCGGGCCGTTCGGCGGCGAAATCCAGATAGGCCTGTCCCATCCGCAGGAAGGCCGTCAACGGGCGCGGTTGGCCGCTGTCGAAGGCCCGTTCCAGCCTTTCGCCAAAATCGACGAAGCCTTGGCGGGCCACCTCCTCCAGCAGATCCTCGCGGCCCTTGAAATGGCGATAGGGGGCGGCGGGGGATACGCCCGCCCGGCGCGCGGCCTCGGACAGGGTGAAGGCCAGGGGACCCGTTTCCTCGATCAGCGCGGCCGTCGCATCCACCAGGGCCTGGCGCAGGTTGCCGTGGTGATAGGTCTTGCGGTCGGGCACCTACATGCCTTCGCCGAAGTAATCCCCGACCAGGGCCTCCAGCGCGTCGGCCAGGGCGGCGGCCTCGGGTCCGCTGGTCGTCACGGTGATCTGGCTGCCGCGCGGCGCGGTCAGCATCAGAAGGCCCATGATCGAATCGCCCGACACCGACATGCCGTCCTTTTCGACCTGCGCCTGCGCGTCGAAGCGTTCCACCAGATCGACGAACTTGGCGCTGGCGCGGGCGTGCAGGCCCTTTTCGTTGATGATGGCCAGGTGGCGCGTGATCGGCCCGTTCATCGACACCGCGATCCCGCGTCCAGCGCCGCCGCGACCGGGACGTTATAGGAATTGATGTATTTCCGCCCGGCTTCCTTGGCAAAGGCCACGGCGTCCGGGACCGGCAGATGCCGCGACTTGGCCAGCTTGACCAGCATCGGCAGGTTCGCCCCATACAGGATGGTCCGGTCATGCATGGCGCAGGCCGGCAGCGACAGGTTCGAGGGCGAGCCTCCGAACAGGTCGGTCACCACCACGACGCCGTTGCCGTCGTCCACCGCATTGGCCGCCGCCTGAATCTCGGCCGTCTTGGCGGCGCGGTCGTGATCGTCCTCGATCGCGACGGCTGCGATGCCGCTTTGCGGACCCACCACATGTTCCACCGCCGAGAGATATTCCCGCGCCAGTCCGCCATGCGCCACGATCACGATTCCAATCAACGCGTTCCACCACGTTCAACAGCGCGCAACCGGCCCGCCTCCTGGACGATGCCTGACGCATCGCCCAGGGTTGACGGCGCCGGTGTGCGACGCTCGAGTTCCCTGTGCCTTATTGACACCGGCCAGCCTGCCTTCGCAAGCGCAAGACCGACCTTTTCAGCCAAAGTGACGGAACGATGTTGTCCGCCGGTGCAGCCGAATCCGACCGCCAGATGGGACTTTCCCTCCTCGACATAGGCCGGAAGGAGAAACAGGATCATCCCGCACACGCGATCGAGGAATTCCGCAAAGCGCGAATCACCCCCCACATAGTCCTGCACCGCCATGTCGCGGCCCGTCAGGGGACGAAGGGCCGGTTCCCAATGCGGATTGGTCAGGAAGCGGCAGTCGAACATCATGTCGATGCCGCGCGGCACCCCGCGCTTGTAGCTGAACGAATGCAGCGACACGGAAAGCCGGCCGTTCGGGCGGATGTCGAACCACCGCGTCAGTTCGGCCTTGAGGTCGTGGGGCGAGAGTTCGGAGGTATCGACCAGCACGTCGGCGCGCGTGCGGATCGGCGACAACAGGTCGAGTTCCACGATGACGCCCGCCGCAGGCGCGCTGTCGGGCGCCAGGGGATGGCGGCGGCGCGTTTCGTTGTAGCGCCGTTCCAGCACCTCGGGGGCGCAATCGAGAAACAGCACCTCGGGGGCATAGCGCGGATCGCGGGTCAGCTTGTCAACGAGTTCGATCACGTTGCTGGCCGAAAAGTCGCGGTTGCGCACGTCCAGGCCAAGCGCCAGCGGCACGGGACGGCTTGGCCCGTCCAGCAGCCGGGGGATCAGCGAAAGGGGCAGGTTGTCGATCGCCTCGTAGCCCAGGTCCTCCAACACGTTGATCGCCGTGGACCGCCCGGCCCCCGACGGGCCAGTGACCAGCACCAGCCGCTGCACCCCTTCGTCGGGCACGGCTTCAACGGTTCCTGCCGTGGTGGGATCGTCGGCCAGATCGACCATCTTTCCTGCCTGTAATGGCTCCATCGCCTTTGTCATGCGATGCGGCCGCCCAGTAAAAGCTGCCGCAACGCAGCATAAAGATGCGGTCGATAAGGGACCGTGACAAGGGGCAGGCTTATCCCCAGCACATCATAGCTGCGCGACTGTGGCAGCCGATCCTCGGGTCCGCCGCCCAGATCGACGACTTGCGCCAGCCTGACCGGGCCGGATGGCGGGGCTGCCAGGATGCCCACGCCCCGCGCCTCGATCCGGCCCAGCAGCGCGGGCGGGCAACTGGCGATCACGGCATCGTCGTCGCGGGACAGGTCGGTGCGGTCGTCCGCGACCAGCATCGCGCCCGCCGCCATCAGTTGCAGCGCCAGGGACGACTTGCCCGAACCGGACGGACCCAGGATCAGCAGCCCGGCACCGTCAAGGGCGATCGTGGTCGCGTGAAGCTGCATTGCGAATCACCTCCTGTCCTCATTCTCGGATGATCGGGCTAACACGAGGTTGAGAACGGCGCCAAAGGCAGCCTGATTGCGATAACATATGCTGTTTACGCTAACTGTTCGCGCCAACTTCTTTTTTGCCCTTCGGGCCATGTTATAGCCGCCGCATACTGCTTCACGGAAGTGTCGCAAGCCCAATCCCATGAGGAGCGTCAAAGACATGGCCACGCGTGTAAACCCGAACTGCAAGCTTGAGGATCAGGGAATCGAGGGCCTCGGCCGGGTTTACTACAACCTCTTGGAACCGGCGCTGATGACCGAGGCGGTCGCGCGCGGCGAAGGCACGCTGGGTCTGGGCGGCACCTTCCTGGTGTCCACCGGCGCGCATACCGGGCGTTCGCCCAAGGACAAGTTCGTGGTCCGCACCCCCGACGTGGAAGACACGATCTGGTGGGACAACAACAAGCCCATGTCGCCTGATGCCTTCGACCGCCTGCACGCCGACATGCTGGCCCACATGAAGGGCCGCGATTACTTCGTGCAGGATCTGTTCGGCGGCGCGGATGCCGACAACCGCCTGGACGTGCGCTTGGTCACCGAACTGGCCTGGCACGGGCTGTTCATCCGCCATCTGCTGCGCCGCCCCGAAGGCGCCGAACTGGCCAGCTTCGTGCCCGAATTCACCATCATCAACTGCCCCGGCTTCAAGGCCGACCCCGAACGCCACGGCTGCCGCAGCGAAACCGTGATCGCGCTGAACTTCGCGAAAAAGCTGATCCTGATCGGCAACACGGCCTATGCGGGCGAGAACAAGAAGTCGGTCTTCACCCTGCTGAACTATCTGCTGCCCGCCAAGGGCATCATGCCGATGCACTGTTCCGCCAACCACGCCATCGGCAATCCTGACGACAGCGCCGTGTTCTTCGGCCTGTCGGGCACCGGCAAGACCACGCTGTCGGCGGACCCCTCGCGCGTGCTGATCGGGGACGACGAACACGGCTGGTCGGACAAGGGCATCTTCAACTTCGAGGGCGGCTGCTACGCCAAGACCATCAACCTGTCCGCCAAGGCCGAACCCGAGATTTATGCCACCTGTTCCCGCTTCGGCACCGTGATCGAGAACATGGTTTTCGATCCCGACACGCTGGAGCTGGATTTCGAGGACAACTCGATCACCGACAACATGCGCTGCGCCTATCCGCTGGAGGCAGTCAGCAACGCGTCCCCCACCAGCCTGGGCGGGCATCCCCGGAACGTGATCATGCTGACCTGCGACGCTTATGGCGTCCTGCCCCCCATCGCCCGGCTGACGCCCGCGCAGGCCATGTATCACTTCCTGTCGGGCTTCACGTCCAAGACGCCGGGGACCGAGGTGGGCATCGCCGAACCGACGCCCACCTTCTCGACCTGCTTCGGCGCGCCCTTCATGCCCCGCCGCCCCGAGGTTTACGGCAAGCTGCTGCAGGACAAGATCGCCCAGCATGGCGCAAGCTGCTGGCTGGTCAACACCGGCTGGACCGGCGGGGCTTTTGGTGTCGGCAAGCGGATGCCCATCGCCGCGACCCGCGCCCTGCTGGCGGCGGCCCTGGACGGCAGCCTGAACGAGGTGCAATTCCGCAAGGATCCGAACTTCGGCTTCGAGGTTCCGGTGTCCGTGCCGGGGGTCGAGGACAAGCTGCTGGATCCGCGCCAGACCTGGGCGGACGGTGCCGCCTATGACAAGCAGGCGGCCAAGCTGGTGGGGATGTTCAGCGACAACTTCGCGCAATATCTGGAAGCCATCGACGACGAGGTGCGCGCGGCGGCCATCGGCTGAGCCGGTTGGGGATGACAGGAAGGCCGCGCGGGTTGCGCGGCCTTTTGCCTTGGGGCGCGGTGCGTGCAAGCACGCACCCTACACCGGCTGGTAATCCGTAGGGTGCGTGCTTGCACGCACCATGGCCTACCCGATCCGCCCGCCGCCCTGCCGGGTGATCGCCACGACCGCCGGGCGGACCGGCATCGCGTCATCGAAATCCGGCCAGCGGGTGGACAGATCCTCGTAATAGGAGGGGCGGCCATGGCCTTCCCAATCCTCGCCGCCATCGCCCGGATGCTGCACGGCCACGAAGAAGGTGGTCATGTCGCCGGTGATGCAGGGGCCGCACATCTCGGCCCCGACCGGCACGCGATAGAACAGCCGAGAGGTGCCGCGCGCCGCGCCCTCGGTATCGACCGCCCACAGCCCGTCCGTGCGGCCCGTGCCCTTCATCGAGTTGCCGTCGGTCGAGACCCACAGCCGCCCGTCACGGTCCACGGCGGCGTTGTCCGGCATCCCGAACCAGCCGTTCACCGTGGTTTCGGTCGAGAATGTCGCGCCTACGGCGGCAATCTTCGGATCGCCGCATTTCACCAGGATTTCCCAGGTGCCCGTTGTGGCGGTGAAATCGCCGTCAGCTTCGATGATCTCGATGATGTGGCCGAAGGCGTTTTCCACGCGCGGGTTTGCGGCGTTGGCTTCCTTGCGCTTGGTGTTGTTGGTCAGCATCACGTAGGCGCGGCCGGTGAGCGGGTTCGGCTGGATGTCCTCGGGGCGGTCCATGGGCGTCGCCTCCAGCAGGTCGGCGGCGCGGCGGGTCTCGATCAGAACGTCGGCCTGGGACGCGAAGCCGTTGGCGGCGGTCAGCGGGCCTTGGCCATGGACCAGCGGCAGCCATTCCACCCGGCCGTCGTCGTGGAAGCGCGCCACATAAAGCGTGCCGTCGTCCAGCAGGTCCATGTTCGCGGCGCGGTCGTCGGGGTCGTATCTGCCCGCCGTCACGAACTTGTAGACGTAATCGAACCGCTCGTCGTCACCCAGGTAGAAGACAACGCGGCCATCCTTGGCGACGACGCTTTCCGCGCCCTCGTGCTTGAAGCGGCCAAGAGCGGTGCGTTTCTTCGGCGTCGAGGTCGGGTCCATCACGTCCACCTCGACCACCCAGCCGAAGCGGTTGGCCTCGTTTGGGTCTTTCGAGACATCGAACCGCTTGTGGAACCTGCCCCAGGCATAGGTCGCCTCGGGGATACCAAGGCGTTCGTAGTTCGCGGCCTCGGGGTGACCCTGGGGAAGCTCTCCCATGAAATAGCCGTGGATGTTCTCCTCGGCCATGATCCAGGTGCCCCAAGGGGTCACGCCGCCTGCGCAGTTGTTGATGGTGCCCAAGACCTTGGTGCCCGAGGGATCGGCCACGGTCCGCAGGCGCGCATGGCCCGCCGCCGGGCCGGTCAGCTCCATGGCGGTCTTGGCGGTGATGCGGCGGTTCAGGGCGCCGTCCAGCATCGGCTGCCATTTGCCGTCCACGCGGCGGATTTCGATGATGGTGCCGCCATGGGCGGCCATCTCGATGTTCACGCGGGTTTCGTCGGCCTCGGACACCGCGATCTCGCCGTCCTTGAGGGTCACGATGCCGGGGAACATCAGGTGTTCGTCGGTGTATTCGTGGTTCACGACCAGCAGGCCCCGGTCGTCCGCGCCCTCCAGCGGGATGAAGCCCACGAAGTCGTTGTTGTAGCCGAACTGGCGTTCCTGCGCGGCCTCGGACTGGTTCAGGGGGTCGAAGTCCGGGGCGTCGGCAAAGACCTTGTCGCCCCAGCGAAGCAGCACGTCGGCGTCATGGCCTTGGGCCACATGGTGGTTGGCGTCCACGCCCGCCGTTACCTCGGGGAAGTTGAAGGCCGAAGCCGAGGACGCCTGCGCATCCGAGGCCGACAGCAGCGCGATCGGGCTGACCGTGGCCGAGATCGCCGTGACCGCCATCGAGCCTTTCAGGAAGCCCCGGCGCGAGAAGCGGGCGGCGATGATCTCGCCCATGGTGCGGCTGCCCGTGGGGTTCAGGCCGGGGCCACAGGCCTCCTCCAGCTTGCTGGTGCGAAAGATGGTGCGGGTTTGCTGGTCACGCATCGCGCTCTCCTGGCTGGTCGTTGGGGCCACGAGGGCCTATCGGGCAGCGATTAGGGGAAGGGTGCAACAGTGATGCGTCAGGATCGTGAAGATTTGGCAAAACGCCCGCCGGATGGCGGGCGTTCGGGCCGTTCGGTCAGACGCCCAGGCACCAGCGCATCACGGCCTTCTGGGCGTGCAGGCGGTTCTCGGCCTCGTCCCAGATGACCGAATGGGGACCGTCCATGATGGCGCTTGTCACCTCGTCCTCGCGATGGGCGGGCAGGCAATGCATGAACAGGCTGTCAGGCTTGGCATGGGCCATCAGCGATTCATTCACCTGATAGCCGCGCAGCTGGTTGTGGCGGCGTTCCTTGGCCGATTGCGGGTCGTGCATGGACACCCAGGTGTCGGCAATGACCAGGTCCGCGCCTTCGACCGCCTGGGCGGGGTCGCGCACGATCTCGGCCCGGACGCCCTGGGCGCGGGCGAACGCCAGCGCCTCGGCTTCGGGGTCGAGCGTCGGCGGGCCGGAGAAGGTGAAGTCATAGCCGAACTGCCCCGCGCCGTGGATCACGCTGGCGCAGACATTGTTGCCGTCGCCGACCCAGACCACCTTGCGGCCCGCGATGGGGCCGCGATGCTCCTCAAACGTCATCACGTCGGCCATGATCTGGCAGGGATGGGTGCGGTTGGTCAGCCCGTTGATGACCGGGACGGTCGCGTGTTCCGCCATTTCCAGCAGGGTCGCTTCCTCGAAGGTGCGGATCATGATGAGGTCCACATAGCGCGACAGCACCCGGGCGGTGTCGGCGATGGTCTCGCCATGGCCCAGCTGCATTTCCGACCCGGACAGGACCATGGTCTGTCCGCCCATCTGGCGCACGCCCACGTCGAAGCTGACGCGGGTGCGGGTGGACGGCTTTTCGAAGATCAGCGCGACCATGCGGCCCGCCAGGGGTTGTTCGTCGTCGGGCGTGCCCTTGGGGCGGCCATTGCGGGCGGTCTTCATGGCAAGGGCCTGGTCGATGATCGACCGCAGGTCGGCCTTGCCGGTGGTGTGGATGTCCAGGAAATGCTTCATCTTCGTTGCTTTCGGCGATTTGGGCAAGGAAGCCCGCTTGGTCAGCCGGGGTCAAGAGGGGGGCGCTGCCCCCACGCGCGTGCCGCGCGTTCCCCCGGGATATTTGCGTGAAGAAGAAGCGGTTATCGTCGGCGCGTCAGGGGGCGGCAGGGATGGTTCCCACCGCCGGTGCCGTGCAGGGTCGCGAGGTCAGGCAAGGCTTGCCGCCGCTCGGTCGAGCCGCGCCACCGCTTCGGCGATTTCATCATCGGCGATGTTCAGCGGCGGCAGCAGGCGCAGGGTGTTGTCGGCGGCGGGCACCGTCAGCAGGTGCTGGGCATAGCCCGCCTTGACGACATCCGTGGGGGCAACCTTGCATTTCAGGCCCAGCATCAGGCCCTGGCCGCGCACGGTCTCGAAGACATCGGGGTGGGCGGCGACCAGGCCTTCCAGCCTTTGGCGGAACAGGGCGGCCTTGCGGTTGACCTCGGCCAGGAAAGCGTCGTTGGCCACGATTTCCATCACGCGGGCGCCTACGGCGCAGGCCAGCGGGTTGCCGCCATAGGTGGACCCGTGTGTGCCCGCGACCATGCCTGCGGCGGCCTTTTCGGTGGCCAGCACCGCGCCCAGGGGAAAGCCGCCGCCGATGCCCTTGGCGACCATCATGATGTCGGGCGCGATGCCCGCATGTTCATGCGCGAACAGCCGGCCTGTCCGGCCCATGCCGCACTGGACCTCGTCCAGGACCAAGAGCGCGCCGTGTTGGTCGCACAATTCGCGCAGGCCGCGCAGGCACATGTCGGGCAACGGGCGGATGCCGCCCTCGCCCTGGACCGGCTCGATCATGATCGCGGCGGTGCGGTCGCCGACGGCGGCCCGCAGCGCGTCGTGATCGCCCCAGGGCAGCGTGCGGAAGCCCGGCATCAGCGGGCCGAAGCCCTTGGTCATCTTTTCCGACCCCGCCGCCGCGATGGCCCCTGTTGACCGGCCGTGAAAGGCGCCCTCGAAGGTCAGGATCTCGATGCGGTCCTGGCCCAGGTCGGACCAGTACTTGCGGACCATCTTGATGGCCAGTTCCGCGGCCTCGGTCCCGGAATTGGTGATGAAGGCGGTGTCGGCGAAGGTGTGTTCGACCAGCAGGTCGGCCAGCCGTTCCTGCTGCGGGATCTGATACAGGTTCGAGACATGCCAGATCTTGCCCGCCTGTTCCGTCAGCGCGGCGACCAGATCGGGGTTCGCATGGCCCAGCACGTTCACCGCGATCCCGGAGCCGAGGTCCAGGTATCGCGTGCCGTCCGTGGCGATGGCCCAGGTTCCTTCGCCCCGGTCAAAGGCGATGGGCGCGCGGTTATAGGTCGGCAGGACGTGCGACATCATAGGGGACTCCCCGATTGGCAGGACGGATTTGGAAGGCAGGCGGGATCGGACGGTGACGGGGCGTCAACGTCGGGGACGGGCGGAAAGGGCAGTCCGGGCGATCATGGCTGCGCCCATAGCGCCGATTCGGTCCCCGCGCAATCACGGTTTCATCCGGTAGCCGGTTTTCAGCCAGCGCCAGGCCAGGGCCAGGATCAGCGCCACGACCGCCGTGCAGACCAGCAGCCCGCGCCAGACCGGGGCATCGCTGACCCCCGTGACGCCATACCGCGCGCCGTCGATCAGGTAGAAGACCGGGTTCCAATGCGACAGGGTGCGGAACGGTTCGGGCAGCGCCTGCACGGAATAAAAGGTGCCCGACAGGAAGGACAGCGGCGTGATCACGAAGTTGCTGATCGCCGCCATCTGGTCGAACTTCTGCGCCAGAACGCCCGCCAGGATGCCAAGCCCGCCCAGCATCAGCGCGGCCAGCAGGACGAAGGCCAGCGCCCAGACCGGATGCGCGATGCCCCGCCCCGTCACCAGCACCATGCCGGTGCCGATCACCGCGCCCACCAGGCCCGCGCGGGCGACCGACCCGGCCAGATAGCCCGCCAGCAATTCCCCCGCCGACAAGGGCGGCATCAGCGTGTCCACGATGTTGCCCTGCACCTTGGCCGAGGTGATCGAGCTGGAGGTATTGGCAAAGGCGTTCTGGATCACCGTCATCATCAGGATGCCGGGTCCCAGAAACACCAGATAGGGCAGGCCCATCACCTGCCCCCGCCCCTGCCCCATGGCCAGCGCGAAGATCAGCACGAACAGCGCTGCCGTCATCAGGGGCGCAAAGACCGTCTGCTGCCAGACGGCCATGAAGCGCATCACTTCCCTGACGGCGAGGGTGCGCAGGCCCAGCCAGTTCACGCGGCCGAAGCGGCGCACGCCCATGGCCGGGCTGTCGGGGAGAATCGGCTGGTCCATCCGGCGGTCCTTGAATTTCTGGCGTTGGGCGGCTAAATCTCGGCATCCCGTTTCTGACGGGGGCAATCGCAGGTTTCAAGATGGGGCGGCGCAGGGGCGCGCCCGGAAAGGCAGTCATGTCCTGGACGGATGAACGCGTCGAGACGCTGAAGCGCATGTGGTCCGAAGGCCAGTCCGCCAGCGCCATCGCCAAGGAACTGGGCGGCGTGACCCGCAACGCGGTCATCGGCAAGGTCCACCGCCTGGGCCTGTCGAACCGCAACGACGAACCCGAACCCGCGCCTGTGCCCGCCCCCGAACCCGCCATCGGATCCGGGGCCGAGAAGAAGATCGACCGCAAGCCCGCACCCGCCGCCGAACCCGCCCGTCCCGAACCCCAGCCCGAGGTTGCCGCCGTGCCAGCCGACCCGGTCAAGGAAGAACCCGTGACCCCCCCTGTCTTTACCCCCGTCCCCCGCCGTCCCATCGTGCCCGCGGGCCAGCCCCTGCCGCCGCAACCCTCGGCCAACGAGATCAGCCCGGAAACCCTGGCCTCGGTCCGCGAGGTGGAAAAGCGCGCCAAGAAGCTGACCCTGATGGAACTGACCGAACGCACCTGCAAATGGCCGATCGGCGATCCCGCGACCGAGAAGTTCTGGTTCTGCGGCTTGCCCAGCCAGGCCGGCAAGCCCTATTGCGACGCCCATGTCAGCGTGGCCTTCCAGCCGATGAGTTCGCGCCGGGACCGCCGGCGCTAGGGTCAGCGCCTTGAAGGGACAGGGCTAGAAGCTTGGCACCCGACCCTCGGCCCAGGCACGCAGGATGGCTTGGGCGATGGCGCCCTTGCGTGCGGGCCGGATGCGGTCATGCTGCCCGGCCAGCGCGGCGGCGATCTCGGCCTTGCTGGCCCACAAGGCATCTTCCAGTTCCTTGGGGTCGATGACGATCTCGCGCGTTTCGGCCCGTGCCACGCAGCCGATCATTAGCGAGGCCGGGAACGGCCAGGGTTGCGAGGTCAGGTAACGCACCTCGTCCACCCGGATCGCGGCTTCCTCGTGCACTTCGCGGCGCACGGCTTCCTCGACCGTCTCGCCGGGTT
This sequence comes from Paracoccus lichenicola, assembly GCF_009708075.1. Taxonomy (GTDB): domain Bacteria; phylum Pseudomonadota; class Alphaproteobacteria; order Rhodobacterales; family Rhodobacteraceae; genus Paracoccus; species Paracoccus lichenicola. The sequence continues at coordinate 15,345 of NZ_WMBT01000022.1, forward strand.
CGACGAACCCCGCCAGCAGCGAATACATGCCTGCGTCCCAGCCGGGCTGGCGGCCCAGAAGCACGCGGTCGCCATCCAGCACCAGCATGATGACGACGGGATCGGTACGGGGAAAATGCTGCCGCCCGCAGGCCGGACAGTCGAAGCGCCAGCCCCCATGGGCGATGCTGTTGCGCGCGCCGCAGTTGGAACAGAAGCCGTGGCTGCGCCGCCATTCAAGGATGCCCTTGGCGGGCGCGGCGATCCCGGCGTCGCGGTGGTCCAGTTCGGGCAGGACGGCACGCAGGTCGGTGAACGTCCAGGTCGCCGGCAGGCCCGATCGTTCCAGCGGATCGCCGTCTGGCGCCATGCCCGAGAGATCGACGGCAAAATGCGCGGCGCCGCCGGGATCCAGGCCCAGAAACAGCGACGTGGCGGCCCTGTTCATGGCCAGAGGATCGCTGGCCGCCAGCCAGACCAGCCTTGGCCCCGCATCCGTCGCATCGAACAGCGGCCTGCCCTGCCAGAAGGGCAGCACGCGGGTTGCGGGATCGTCCAGATACCGCGCCAGGGCAGCGGCATCGCCGCGCAGCCGGTCGGCGCGATCCAGATAGCTGCCCGCGAAGGTGATTTCGGATTCGTCGATCATGCCCGCGACGCTGCACCGTCCGTCGGGCGGGGGCAAGCCGCAACCGTGAGGCGGGCAGCAGGTGGATCCGCAGCGCCCCCCGGTCCTGGAATATCTCGTAGCCGCTTGGGCGGGGCAGACAATTTCCTTGCAGGACCCCCCGCCCTGGCGCCGCCCTCCGGCCAACCCGCTGTTCGCGTCACAGGCAAAGGACAGCATGGTTCCGCCACTGCGTCCTGCCATGCGGGCAAGGGGCGATGCGGTCCTGCCCGCCATGCCAGGGGCGGAACGCCGGCCTGCTATCTTGCATCGACCGATTGCAGAAAGGCCCGGACCCTTTCGACATAGGCGGCCTGATCCCCGGACTTGCTGCGCCAATCGGCCAGCCAGTCGAACAGCGAGGCAGCCTCGGGGTCGGAAAACCGCATGTCCCAGTCCTGGAACAGCCGCTGATCCAGCGATGCCTGATCAAGGATCGTCATGTCCATGTGCCGGCCGTCATCGCGCAAGGCCTCGACCAGCCGGAAGATGCAGCGCCAGGGGCCTTCGATCCATTGGTAGAAGATGCCGTTCTCGAAATGCAGGCAGCCGGTGACGCCGATCTGACGGTTGCGCTGACGGGCCTTGTCCAGGATGGCCAGAATGCTGCGGCGATCCAGGTCCGGCCGCGCCACGCTGCGGTAAAGACAATAGCCCAGCCTGTCATCAGGCAAGGAACGGAACATGTGTTTCTCCTGACAGGGGCAGGCCGGAAGGACGAAAGGGCTGGCACCGGTTTGTCAGGGATCATAGCCCCGTTTCCTGTCCACAAGGTTAACGATCGGACGGCGTGGTCCCGCCGCCTTTTTTCCGCTGCGCCACCTGCGGGTCGCGTCCACGGGCGCGCAAGCCTTTCCAACCCGCCCCATCGCCGCTAGAGATGCGCCGACCGTAAAGGACGCGACCATGGCCCGCCATCTCATCACCTCTGCCCTGCCCTACATCAACGGCATCAAGCACCTGGGGAACCTCGTCGGATCCCAACTGCCCGCCGACCTGTATGCCCGCTTCCTGCGCGCGCGGGGGCACGAGGTGATGTTCATCTGCGCCACCGACGAACACGGCACGCCCGCCGAGCTTGCCGCCGCCAAGACCGGCGAACCCGTGGCGGAATACTGCGCGCGGATGCACGCGGAACAAGGCGCGCTGGCCCAGGGATTCGGGCTGTCCTTCGACCATTACGGCCGGTCCTCCAGCGACCGCAACCGCGCGCTGACCCAGCATTTCGCGGGGCGCCTGGCCGACAACGGCTATATCGCCGAGGTCAGCGAAAAGCAGGTCTACTCCATCGACGACGGCCGCTTCCTGCCCGACCGCTATATCGAGGGCACCTGCCCCAACTGCGGCTATGACAAGGCCCGCGGCGACCAGTGCGAGAACTGCACCAAGCAGCTTGACCCGACCGACCTGATCGACCCCCGCAGCGCCATCAGCGGCAGCACCAACCTGGAGGTGCGGGAAACCAAGCACCTGTATCTGCGCCAGTCCGCGCTGAAGGACCAAATCAGCGACTGGATCGACAGCAAGACCGACTGGCCGATCCTGACCACCTCGATCGCGCGCAAGTGGCTGGACGACGGCGAAGGCTTGCAGGACCGCGGCATCACCCGCGACCTGCATTGGGGCGTGCCCGTCAAGCGCGGCGACCAGCCCTGGCCGGGGATGGAGGGCAAGGTCTTCTATGTCTGGTTCGACGCCCCCATCGAATACATCGCCGCCACCGCCGAATGGGCCGATGCGCATGGCCAGCCGGACAGCGCCTGGCGCCGCTGGTGGCGCCGGGACGAGGGGGCCGAGGACGTGACCTATACCCAGTTCATGGGCAAGGACAACGTGCCCTTCCACACCTTGTCCTTCCCCGCCACCCTGATCGGCTCGGGCGAACCCTGGCGGATGGTCGATTACATCAAGTCCTTCAACTACCTGACCTATGACGGCGGGCAGTTTTCCACCAGCCAGGGGCGCGGCGTCTTCATGGACCACGCGCTGGAGATCCTGCCCGCCGACTATTGGCGCTGGTGGCTGCTGTCCCACGCCCCGGAATCGGGCGACAGCGAATTCACCTGGGACAACTTCCAGCAATCGGTGAACAAGGATCTGGCCGACGTTCTGGGCAACTTCGTCAGCCGCATCACAAAGTTCTGCCGGTCCAAGTTCGGCGAAACGGTCCCCCAGGGCGGCGCATACGGTCCCGCCGAGACCGCGCTGATCGACGCGCTGACCACCCGCATCCGCGCCTATGAAACCTTCATGGCCGCGACCGAGGTGCGCAAGTCCGCGTCCGAACTGCGCGCCATCTGGGTCTTGGGCAACGAATACCTGCAATCGGCGGCGCCCTGGTCCACGCACAAGACCGATCCCGACCAGGCCGCGATGCAGGTCCGGCTGGGCCTGAACCTGATCCGCCTGTATGCCGTCCTGTCCGCGCCCTTCATCCCCTTCGCCGCCCGGTCCATGCTGGAGGCGATGGGGACCACGGACGAGATCTGGCCCGACGACGTGGCGGCGGCGCTGGCCGCCCTGCCCGCGGGCCATGCCTTCACCGTGCCCGAGGTGCTGTTCGCCAAGATCGCCGACGAAAGCCGCGCCCAATGGGAAGACCGCTTCAAGGGCGTGCGCCAGTAACCCTGGCCGGGCGGTGGACATTCCCGCCCGGTCTGCCTTTAGTTGCCGCGAACGCCGTCAACCGAAAGGTCCCCCATGACGCATTGCATCCTGCTGGGCGCGCCCATCGACGAAGGCCAGCGCCGCCCCGGCTGCCTGATGGGTCCCGCCGCCTATCGCGTCGCCGGGCTGGCGCAGACGCTGACAGCCCTGAACCACTCGGTCGAGGATCGCGGCGACGTGATCCCCGGTCCCGCGCGCCCCGTCGCCTGCACCAACCCCGCCGTCCATCACCTGCCCGAGGTGATCGCCTGGACCGATGCCCTGCGGACGGCCGTGGCCGAGGCCCTGGACGACGGGCTGCCGATCATCATGGGCGGGGATCACGCCCTGGCGCTCGGCACCGTGGCGGGGGCTGCGGTCCATGCGGAACGCGCGGGCCGTCCGCTGTTCGTGCTGTGGCTGGACGCGCACAGCGACATCCACACGGTCCGGACCACGACCTCGGGCAACCTGCACGGCACGCCGATCGCCTATGCGCTTGGCCTGCCGGGCTTCGACCCCTGTCCGCCCTTTCCCCATCCGGTGCCGGGCGCCAACATCTGCATGTTCGGCATCCGCAGCGTCGATCCGGCGGAACATGCCGCGCTGCTGGCCATCGACATCACCGTGAACGACATGCGCGTGCTGGACGAACACGGCATCGTCGCGCCCCTGCGGGCCTTCCTGGACCGGGTCGAGGCCGAGAACGGAATGCTGCACGTGTCGCTGGACGTGGATTTCCTGGACCCGTCCATCGCCCCCGCCGTGGGCACCACCGTTCCCGGCGGCGCCACCTTCCGCGAGGCGCATCTGGTCATGGAACTGCTGCACGAATCCGGGCTGGTCACGTCGCTGGATCTGGTGGAACTGAACCCGTTCCTGGACGACCGGGGCCGCACGGCCAAGCTGATGGTCGATCTGGTCGGCAGCCTGATGGGCCGCAAGGTCTTCGACCGACCCACCCGCAGCTTCTGAAACCCTTGCCAACCGGCCCCGCGCCCGCTAGCGAAACCGGAACGCGGGCGTGGCGGAATGGCAGACGCATGGGACTTAAACTCCCTGGGGCGCAAGCCCGTGCGGGTTCAAGTCCCGCCGCCCGCACCAGTCCCGATTGCCCGCCCCACGCCGCGATGGTGAAGGCCATGGCCACTGAAACCGCACGGCCCGCAGGGTGGGGTTTTTACCCCACCTTCACTCAACATTGCCGCGAAGAATCGGGGGTGAAACCCACCTACCCCTGCCGGGCCGCGCGCGCCTGGTTCAGGCGGAACAGGCGCGACAGGATCTCGTCGTCGGTCAGCCGCCCCGCGCGCCAGTCTTCGCCCCAGCCATAGGCATCGGCCACCGCCCCGTCCAGGGCGGCATGGGCATGGGCCAGCCAGGCGGGGCGGGCGTTATACAGGTTCGTCAGCGTGCGTTTCTTCAACTCGGCCTCGGCCCGGGCGTCCAGGGGCAGGATGCGGTCGGGATAGCCCGGCACCACCTCGGGGACGCGGCGCACCAGGTCGGGCGGGTTGAGCCAGTTTTCCCGCAGTTCGTTCAGCCGGGCGGCGGCGGCGGCGATGGCCTGGGCGCGGGGATCGGCGGCGTAATCCCCGGCGGGCCGGTCGGGGGTCAGGCCGTCCGGGAAGGGGAAGGTCTCGAAGGTGGTCGAGGGGGTATAGCGGGGCCGATCCTCCAGCGAGGTGCCCATCCGCAGCGACCAGAGTTCGTGAAAGCGCGAATGGAGGATGCCGAAGGTGGTGTCGTCGTCGCGGGCGATGGCAATAAGCTGGTGGTCAGGTTGGATTCCACGTGGCAACCACACGAATAGTCGGTGCTTTGTCAGAACCGGGGACACGACAAAGCGGTCAAACTCCCGGATGGCAGAACGCATCCCCGAGCAAGGCTCTGCCTGCAACCACCAAAAATTTCTATACTTGTCCCGCTTGACCTTCATGCGTTCAGGTTTGACCCGCTCTTCAACAATCGCGAATGGGGCCTCATAAAGCTGCGCTTCTGCAACTGGCATGTTAATGCCGAAATCAATGATCCACTTGTCCTGAGAGCGCCGCACAAGGTCGAGACCATTTCTCCAAGGGATGACCACATCTGCATTCGGGCGGCCGTTCGGGTTCATCGGACAAGATAGAAGTTTCTCTGCCTCAACTCTCGAAAGGTCGAAGCGGCCAGATTTGACGGTTCCCACATAAGCTACCCCGCGATTTTCCTTGAGTCGTCCTGCCTTGGTGATGTTCAGCCCACCTCCGGTCAAATCGGACTCGATCCGGCTTACCTCTTTCCCATCGAGAATACTGGGTGTGCCTGCTGGTATCTGTCCAAAGCATACGAGCGAGACGCGGACCGAAGCCCCATCGACTACCCAAGGCTCATCCGACCAAGCGTGAAAAATGCCATGCGACTTTTCAATTTCGTCCAGAACAAGGCGGTTCTTGCCACCACGAATGGAATTGGTCGCGACCAATCCGGCGCGTGAGAGCTGCCTTTTCTGAATGGCCCGGCTTGCTTGTGCGAACCACCAGCAAACCAAATCTGAAAACGGAGATATGTCGGGATAAGCCTTCCGCAGGGCCGTTGTGTATTCAACTCCCATGCTAGAATACATCCGCTTTGTCCCCAGAAATGGCGGATTTCCCACAACCACATCCGCTTCCGGCCAATCCGCCGGGGTGCCGTCCGGGGCCAGCACCGCATCGCGGTTCCGGATCGTCGCCAGCGGGCGCAGGATGGGGTTGCGCGCGGCCTCGAACCCGTTGCGGCGCATCCACTGGATTTCCCCGATCCAGACCGACACCCGCGCCAGTTCGGCGGCATAGGGGTTCAGCTCGATCCCCAACACGCATTCCGGCCCGACCCGGGGAAAGCCGCGCGGCAGGCCCAGCGATTCCGCGTCCAGGTTCACGCGATGCTCGATGTCCTTCAGCGCCAGCAGCGACAGATACAGGAAGTTCCCCGACCCGCAGGCCGGATCCAGCACCCGGAACCGTGCCAGCCGTTCCAGGAACGCGCTGTGGGACGCCTGCGCCGCGTTCTGCGCCCGGGTCCGGGCGGCAGGGGTCCGGGCCGCCGCCGCCCGGTCCAGGGCCGCCGCGATGTCGGCCCGCACCCCGTCCCATTCGGCCAGCAGCGGGCGCACCACCACCGGGTCCACGATCTGCATGATCTTGTCGCGGTCGGTGTAATGCGCGCCCAACTGGCTGCGCTTGTCCGGATCCAGGCCGCGTTCGAACAGCGTCCCCATGATAGACGGGTCGATTTCCGACCAATCCAGCGCGGCTGCGGCCAGCAGTTCGGCCACGTCCTCGGCCTCCAGCGGCAGGGCATCGGCGTTGTCGAACAGCCCGCCGTTGAACCATTCGACCTGCTCGAACCCGACCATGCCGCCGCCCTGCATCGCCGCGAACAGCGTGGCGGCATGGGTCTGGAACATCGCGGGGTTGCGGTGGGCCTGTTCGATCATCCGCTGGAACATGCGGTTGGGCAGCAGGCCGACATCCTCGGCGAACATGCAGAAGATCAGGCGGTTCACGAAATGCGCGACCTGGTGGGGTTCATGTCCCCGGCGGCGCAGGTTTTGCGCCAGCGCGGCAAAGCGGCGCGCCGCCTCCTCGGTCAGGCCCTGGCGGGTCTTGGCGGGGCGCAGGCGGTCGGGATCGGTGAAGGCCGCGCGCAGCAGGTCGCGTTTCGCGCCGTCGGCCAGTTCGTCCAGGGCGATGTCGTGGACCTGCTGGACGGTGTTGGTCCAGTTCGTGTGGATGCGGATGCGGTCCATGTCGGACACGATCAACAGGGGCGGGTTTTCCAGCGCCACCGCATATTGCTGAAGCTGGGCAAAGGCCGCCGTCAGGTCCTTGCGCCTGCCCTTGTATTCCCAGGCAAAGCAGCCCTTGCGCCACACATCGGCCCAGCCTTCGCCGCCCGTCGTCTTGCCCGCGCCCTTTTCAAAGGTGAACCAGTCCCCCTTGGGATCGGCCGTCACCGGGTCCTCGACCCCCAGCAGGCGGCACAGGTCGATGAAATGCGCCTGCGAGGCGCTGCGTTCCTTGAGCTGGACGTTCTGCCATTTGCCGATAAAGCCGTGCGGTGTCATTCTATCCCTCGATTTGGGCCATATGACGCGGGCGCGCGGCGGGGGGCAAGGCAAGGCGGCGGGGAAAAATGCAGACGGCCAGCCCCGGGGGACTGGCCGCTTGAGGCAACCTGGTGCCGGTGAAGGGACTCGAACCCCCGACCCCATCATTACGAATTATCGCCACATAGATTTGCGCGACATTGCGTGGGCTTGTCCGGCTTTGCGTGAGATGGTCAACATATTGATCTGCATAGTCTTACTGTGTCTCTCGAACTTGACCGGGTTTGCGCGGCTCTGCGCCGCTTTGTTCCGGTCTGGTTCCGCCATGGTTCCACGAACCAAAAGACATAGGAGTTGAGACATGCCCAAGATCACGAAGACTGCCCTCGATGCGATGTCACCTGACCCTACCCGTGAAACCTACCTCTGGGACTCTACACTTGCAGGATTTGGCGTCCGCATGATGCCGACCGGCAAAGCCAGCTTCATCCTGAAGTATCGCACCCGCACGGGCGCGGCCCGCAAGATGACGATTGCCCGCGTCGGCACCATCACACCGGACGAGGCCCGCAAGGAAGCCATCAAAGCGTTGGCTGACGTTGCTAAGGGCGGCGACCCTTCGACCGAGCGCAAGGCCGCCCGCAAGAACATGAAGCTGACGGAACTGGCCGACCTCTACATCGCCGACATGAAAGGAGGCTGGAAAGAAAACACCTTCCTGGCCAACACCAGCCAGATCGAGACCCACATCAAACCATTGCTGGGCCATCGCTCCGCTGTCTCTCTCACCTATGCCGACGTGACGAAGATGCAGGCAGATATCATTGCCGGAAGGACTGCAAAGAAGCGCAAGGGGCGTGGAGGAGTGACAACCGGAGGCAAAGGCGTGGCAACCCGGGCAATCGTCATCTTGGGCGCAATTCTGAATCACGGCATTCGACTCGATATCCTGAGCCGCAACGTTACCGATGGAGCAAAGAAGGATGCCATCGGTAAGCGAACACGCTTCCTGTCCTTCGAGGAACTAAACGCCCTTGGTAAGGTGCTTGATGACAGCCCGGCTGAACCTGCCTCCGGCATTGCTGCGATCCGCTTCCTCTTGCTGACCAGCTTCCGCCGCAACGAGGCCCTGACGCTAAGGGGCGGCTACTGCATCCAGCGAAAAGGTATCGTCAATCTGCCCGACACCAAGACTGGTGCCCAGGTCCGCGCTGTTGGGAATATAGCCTTCGATGGCATTACCGCCGCGCCTTTTGCATGGGTCTTTCCAGCAGAAAGAGGCAACGGGCATTTCGTGGGCCTGCCTAAATGCCTCAGCCGGGTCTGTGCCGAAGCAGGCATTGATGGCGTCTCGGCCCATACTCTGCGCCACACCTTTGCTGCGGTGGCTGCCACCCTTGGTTACTCTGAACTAACCATAGCCGGGCTGTTGGGCCATGCGGCTGGCAGTGTCACCGCCCGCTATGCCCATGTCGCCGATGCAGCGCTCGTCTCGGCCGCCAACCGTGTATCAGACATCATCGCCCGCGCTCTGTCTGGTGAGGACATGCAGGAACAAATCCTCCGAGAGCAAAACCTCGGAGAGGTCGCCTAGCCTGTCAGGAATGGTGTTTCTGGTGGGGAACACGGGGAACATGGGGAACAAGGCTGATCTAAAAGGGAAAAACCTTGTTCCCCACCTATTTCTGCTTTGGGGAACAAGGGGAACAGATTGCTTCCTGGTCAGGTGTTCACCGCAAAGCGTGCCAAGATGCGTCTGATTATAGTGCGCGCAACGCGGCAGGCCTAATCCGATAGCACCTCAACGCCGCGTTTTCGGGCCCGCTCAGCCAGATCCTCATATCGTCTACCCGATGTCGATCCGAAATGACGGCACCACGCAGCCAGGAAGGCGCGTTCGTGCTCAGCCTCCTTTGCCTTACTAAGAATGATGGCAATTCGCCAAGCATAGTATGGCGCAGGGATGTCGCCAGTGTCGAAGTAAACGCGGCAAGCGGTATTCACGATCTCCACCTGGGCGCCGAGATCGTTGTCGATTGATCGCAGGTGGGTTCTGAATTCATCTTCAGGCAACGATAGAAAGGAAGGTCCGCTTACTACTGCATCAAACGGACCTGTTGCTGCTCTTGCTGCCTTCCACTTTTCTTCTAACTCGCGCCGCGACAAGGGGCGGGCTTCGGAAAGATAGTTGATCAGTGTGGTCAGACCTTCGAGATGGGGTGCCAAGTCCGAAGTGCTGACGTTGACGGGGGCAGGCTTCTGTCTACGGCCGCCGCTTTGCACTTTGCGGGCGGGGTTCATCATATCAGCAAGCGACTGACCTGTTTGTGCCTCGGCCCGCAATACCACCAAAGCAGCGGCCTTTGCGTCCTCGCCTGCGTCATGGTGTTCAAACTCTAGGTCCAGCACTTGCTTGAGATTGCCCAGGCCATGGCCGCCTTGGCCACGGAGCTCGGGCCAAGCCCGGCGAGCGATCTGGACGCTATCTGCCCACTGCCAGTCTGGTGCTGGTAATCCGTATTTGCGGCAAGCTCCATTAATCGCACCACGGTCGAATGTGCTGTGCTGGATGATGACATGCTCTTCCACAAGAGGCGCGATCTGCTGCAGGATTGTCGGGAACTTCGGCGCCCCCACAACCTGCGCTCGACCGATGCCATGTAGGTTCACATTGAAATCGGCGAATGGTTGTTCCGGGTCAATGAGTGTGCTGGCTACCCGTATCGTGCCGTCATCCCGGACGCAGGCCAAGCCAAGTTGGCATATGCTCGCCGGATCGGAATTTGCCGTTTCTACATCCAAGGCAAAAAAACGGAATGGCCCTTCTGGGAGAATGAAGGATCCCATGTGCTCGGAGGGAAGCTCTTGCTCTGCCTCTGAACGCTGGGGCGAGGCAGATGCCTTCTTGCCGAAAAGCCACGAAAAAAAAGACATTCTACCTCCCAGAATTTTCAAATTAGCGTCGTTTTGAGCCTGGCCAGAGTCAATCCAGCAGTCATCTGGGCAGCTTTAATGAGTAAAACTCAGAATGCTTGCGCAGATGCCAATTGTGTGTTTTACTCACAATAACCTTTGGACATCGTTTGGAATGAAACCATGAACGCAGCAGTAGGGGCAGACGAACGCCTTGTGGTGATGCTGGAGGCGCGCATCTCGGAGTTCGAGAAACGGATGCGCCAGGCCGAACAGCGCGGCACCCGGACCTATCAAGGGCTGGAGCGCAATTCCCGTTCCGCCACCCGGCAGATGGAGCAGGACATGATCCGCTCGACAGGCCGGATCAATCAGGCCCTGGCCTCGACCAGCGCGCAAATCGGCACGTTCAGCAAGGCCTTTGTCGGCGGGCTGGCGGGTGGCGTGGCGACTGTGGCCCTTGCCGGGCTGACCACCAACATCGGCGCCACCGTCAAGAGCATGGCCGAACTTGGCAACGAGGCGAAGCGCGCCGGCCTCTCGACCGATGCCTTCCAGGAATGGAAGTTCCTGGCCGATCAGAACCGCATTGCCGTCGATGCCCTGGTGGACGGCTTCAAGGAACTGTCGCTGCGCGCGGATGAGTTCATTGTCACCGGCGTTGGACCGGCTGCCGAGGCCTTCACCCGGCTTGGCTTCCGTGCCGACGACCTGAAGAAGAAACTCAAGGATCCGTCCGCCCTGATGCTGGAGATACTTGGGCGGATGGAAGGCTTCGACGGGGCGGCGCAGATCAGGATCGCAGATGAAATCTTCGGCGGCACGGGCGGCGAACGCTTCGTGGAACTGCTGGGCCAGGGACAGGGCGCGTTGCAGGCGACGATCCAGAAGGCGCACGAAACTGGCGCCGTCCTCGATGCCGAACTGATCGCCAAGGCCGATGAGATTGACCGCAAGTTCACGCAACTGACCACGAGCGCGGCGAACTTCGCCAAGGCCGCAGTGGTCAACCTTGTGGCGGCCGGCGCCGAACTGGCAGACCTCCGCGCCCGGCTGGATACCATCTTCGCGAGCGAGGCCGAAGGCCGCGCGATGATCGGCGACGAACTCTATGATACACTGATGCCAGATCGCGATCTGGTAGAACAGAATGAAGAGGCCCTTCAACGGATCAAAGAGCGATATGACGCGCTAGCTGAAGAAGCTGACCGCGCAGGCATGTCGATGGCGGGCGCGATGGGGCAACTGGACAGCTGGGGCTACGGTGACGTTGCTGGGACTTGCGCGATCAACTGATGCAAGCCACCCAGGACTTTCGTGATAGCAAGATCAGCGGCGACGATTTCGGAGATATGGGCAAAAGTTGGTGACGCTTGATCAGGCGGCGGCTTGAAGTTGGCGGAGGCCGTCGCGGA
>NZ_WMBT01000023.1 GCF_009708075.1 Paracoccus lichenicola
GATGTGCGCGCCGACCTCGGACCCCTTCTCCAGCACCACCACCGACAGGTCCGGATCCACCTGCTTCAGCCGGATCGCCGCCGACAGCCCCGAAGGCCCCGCCCCAACGATCACAACGTCGTAGTCCATCGACTCGCGGATCATCTCGGTCATGGCTCGGCTCCCCCTTGCTTGGCTGTTTCTCGATGTAATCGCTTTGCCGCATCGCGGCAATCATGACGCGACGGCCAAAAACTGCCCGCGGTGCCGTGCGCGGGCTTGCAAAGGCGCGGCAGTTCAGGGCACGGTGACGACAACAAGGTCCACGCCCCTGCCATCCGAATGGCGGGGGCGTTGCCTTAGCATTTGGACAATAACCGCATCCCGCAAAGGACTGGGCAGCGATGGACAAGATTCCGATGACCCGCAGCGGCTTTGCCGCGCTGGAACGCGAACTGGGCGAGCTGAAATCCAAGGAACGCCCCGCGATCATCCGCCAGATCGCCGAGGCCCGCGAACACGGCGACCTGTCGGAAAACGCCGAATACCACGCCGCCCGCGAAAAGCAGGGCTTCATCGAGGGCCGCATCAAGGAACTGGAATCGATCCTGTCGCGGGCCGAACAGATCGACACGACGAAGCTGTCGGGTTCGGTCAAGTTCGGCGCCATCGTCAACCTGGTGGACGAGGATACCGACGAGGAACGCACCTACCAGATCGTGGGCGAGGCCGAGGCCGATATCGAGCGCGGGCTGCTGAACATCCGCTCGCCCCTGGCCCGGGCCTTGATCGGCAAGGACGTGGGCGACAGCGTCGAGGTCACGACGCCGGGCGGCCAGCGCAGCTACGAAATCCTCGCGATCCGGTACGAATAGCCCATGTCGCTGGTCGCACGGATCGCCACCCTGGCGCAGCGGGACGCCATCACCACCACGGGCATCGTGCTCAGCGGTGTCTGGCTGTTCCTGGTCGCGCTGTTCTGGCTGCTGGCGCCGGGGGGCGAAGGCACGCAGGGCGGCATCGCGCGCCTTGTGGTCATGGTGGGGACGATCCTGCCGCTGGTGCTGATCTGGCTGGCGGTCCGCACCGCCCGCGCCATCGCCGTCCTGCGGGCCGAGGCCGCCGACCTGCGCCAGCGCCTGGCCCAGTTGCGCGACACGGCCGCGCCCCGTGGCGCGCCCCGCATGGCGGAACCCGAACCGCTGGCCGAGCCTGATCGGCAGCCGCGCGCCCCTGCCCCTGTCCCGGTTGCGCCCCGTCCCCTGTCCCGTCCCCTGGCCGAGAGCCGTTCCCCGGCGGCGCCTGCCGAAGGCCGCGCCCTGGATCCCGTCGATGCCGACACGCTGATCCTGGCGCTGAACTTTCCCGACGGGCCGGATGATTCGCTGGCCGTTTCTGCCCTGCGCCGCGCCTTGCAGGACGGGGACCACGCCCGCGTGCTGCGCGCCGCGCAGGACGTGGTGACGCTGCTGGCCGGACAGGATCTGTACATGGACGACCTGCCCCCTGATCCCGCCCCCCCGGCCGTCTGGCGGCGCTTTGCCGAAGGCGCGCGGGGCAGCGCCGTCGCCCCCCTGGGCGGCATCCATGACGCCGCCGCGCTGGACATCGCCTCATCCCTGCTGGAGCGTGACGAGATCTTCCGCGACACGGCGCATCATTTCCTGCGCCATTTCGACGCCATGCTGATGCGGCACCTGCCGGACATGGACGATGCGCAGATCGCGGTGCTGGCCGAAACGCGGTCGGCGCGCGCCTTCATGCTGCTGGGCCGGATCGCCGGGGTCTTCGGCTGATCAAAGGGGCCGGCGCAGGATCGCCACCGGACCCGACCAGGGCCAGCCATAGCGGCCCCGGCCGATCTCGGCAAAGCCGGTCGCCGCATGGAAGGCCATGGCCGGGCGGTTGCGCAAGGCGACCTCGGCCCGCAGGCCGGGGCGGCCGCTGCGGCGGGCGATCCCCGCGGCAGCCTCGACAAGCGCGCGTCCGGTACCATCGCGCAGGCCGTCCACCACGATGCCGTCGATCACCAGATCCGGGGTTGCGGGCGCGGGTCTGAACAGCAGCCGGGCCAGCATCGGCATCTCGGCCAGGAACCCGCCGTCGCCGTCGCGAAAGCCCGCCACGCCGGCCAGTCGGTCGTCCGGCCCGATCGCGGCGATGCCGTGGCAGGCTCGGATGGCGGGCGTCCTGCCCCCGCCAAGGGGCGCGAAGGCCGCCCACCACAGCCGGGCGGCATCCCGCAGGTGGCAGTCGGGAATAGGAGTCATGATCTGCACCCGGCCTTGCCTTACCCTTGCGCGTCGTGCAACGAAGGTGCCGCGTTCCGATCCGAAGCGAAAGCCCCATGTCCCCGACATCCGATCCCCGCCCGGACAGCCGGCAAGCCCTTGCCGATCCCGGCCTGGCCCAGGCGTTCCGCCGCGGCGCCGTCAAGTCCCTGCCCTTCCTGATCGTGATGATCCCCTTCGCGATCCTGTTCGGCGTGGTCGCGCTGGAGGCGGGGATGGACGTGGCCCAGGTCCTGGGCTTTTCGGTGCTGGTGCTGGCAGGCGCCTCGCAGTTCACGGCGGTGCAGCTGTTGTCCGACAACGCCCCGGTGATCGTGGTGATCCTGTCCTGCCTGGCGGTGAACCTGCGCATGGCGATGTATTCGGCGTCCCTGGTGCCCTGGCTGCGCGACGCGACGCCGGGGCAAAAGGCCTGGGTCGCCTATGCGCTGGTCGATCAAAGCTATGCGCTGTCCATCCAGGAATACGAGGCGAACCCCCGCATGGCCCTGCCGCAGCGGCTGGCCTTCTTCGGGGGCGTGGTGATGGTCGTGTGCCTGCCCTGGATGATCTTTTCCTGGGTCGGCGCGACGGTGGGCCGGGCCATCCCCGACGACATCGCGCTGGATTTCGCGATGCCGATCACCTTTCTGGCGATGATCGCGCCGATGCTGCGCACGCCCGCGCATCTGGCCGCCTGTTTCGTCGCGGTCCTGGGGTCGCTTGTCCTGGCAGGCCTGCCCTCGGGTCTGGGGTTGCTGATCGCATCCCCCTTGGGCATGGCGGCCGGCGCCGCCGTCGAGGTCTGGTCCGGGCGGAGGGCAAGGGCATGAGCAACGGCACGTCCGACCTGACGGTCTGGCTGGTCATCGTGGTGCTGGGCATCGGCACCTTCCTGATCCGCTGGTCCTTCCTGGGCACGCTGGGCGACCGGGAACTGCCCCCCTGGGTGCTGCGGATGCTGCGCTATACCCCGGTGGCGGTGCTGCCCGCGCTGGTCGCGCCGCTGGTGGTCTGGCCCGCCGCGACGGGCGGCCAGCCGGAACCCGCGCGGATGGCCGCCGCCGCCGTGACGGTGGCGATAGGCCTGTGGACCCGCAACATGATCCTTGCCATCCTGGCGGGTGCGATCACGCTGTTCGGCCTGCTTTACATGTTGTAGCCGACGATCTTTCCGTCCTTCTGGCGCAGCAGCACGTCGTGGTTGTTGGCGGGATCCCCGTCCATGTGCCGCTTGGACTGCACGCCCGGCAGGGTCAGGAACCAGTTGCGCAGCCTGATCGGGGAAAAGCCGGTCGGCGCGTTCTCGAACCCCGGCACGCGGCTCAGCGCCCTGCCGGTGTTCACCGCGCAATAGCTCTTGGGGGATGCGCCCTGTTGTTCCACCGACCGGATGGCGGCATCGGCGACCTGCTGGCTGACGAAGACGGTATCCTCGGCCACCCAATAGGTGCTGCGGGCGTGGTAGTCGATGTAGAAGTGCTTGAAGTTGTCGGTGATGCCATACAGCACATCGTTGCGTTCGGGAATGCGCGGATGTTCCCAGCTTCCCGCCGGGTCATAGATGACGCGCTGGCTGCCGTTGATCATCAGTCCCGAATGCCCGCCTTCGCCGCGCGGGATGCCGATCACCGTCAGAAGCGTGATCGAGGGCGGCTCATCAGACACGAAGCGCGCGGCGCGCAGTTCCTCGTCCGAATCCCAGACCTGCTGGGCGCCGCAGGCGGCAAGGGCGGCAGGCAATGCCGCCGCCAGGAAAACCCGTCTTTTCATGGAAATCCCGCCTGCCGGATCAGCTGTTGACCAGGGCCATGAAGATCAGCACCAGGATCGACAGGATCGCGACCCAGGTGGCGAACCTGATGAAGCCCGCGAAGGTCCGCTTCTGTTCGGTGATGTCCATGGTGCCGACCTTGTGTTCGACGATCTCGTGGTGATGCGTGGCCATAGCCCGTTCCTCCTGTCCGGTTCGTCATGGCGATAACGGATCCTGCCCGCGCTGTCACGCCCCCCACAGCACCGCGTCGCCGTCCTGTCCCACGGCGGTCACGGTTCCCAGGCGGCGCAGGTAGTTCACATGCGCCACCGCCTCGACCAGGGCCAGGCCGAATTCGCCCGCGCCGATGCGGCGCCGGAACAGGATGTCGAAACAGCCGACCGCCGTGCGCGGTTCGTCCCGCAGGGCCGCAGCCATGCGGTCCAGCGCGCCCTGGTGGTTGTCGATCAACTGCCGCAGCCGCGTGGGCAGGCCCGTGAAGGGCAGCTTGTGGCCCGGCAGGACCAGATGCCGCGCCCGGGCTAGATCCAGCATCCGGGTGCAGCTGTCCAGCCATTCGCCCACCGGATCGGCTTCGGGTTCGGTCGCATAGACCCCCAGGTTGGGCGAGATCGAGGGCAGCAGCTGGTCGCCCCCGATCACCAGGTCGTCGTCCAGCGACCAGAAGGTCGCGTGGCAGGGCGCGTGGCCGTGGCCCATGGCGACGGACCAGCGGCGATTGCCGAAGCTGACCTGCTGGCCGTCGGTCAGCCGCGTGAAGCCCAGGGGCATCGGATGGACCACGTCGGCGAAGTTGAAGGGCCGTTCCGCCGCACGCTTTTCCAGCAGGCCGGCGGGCATCCCGGCGCGCCGCCAGAAGGCCAGCGATTCGGGGCTGGCGCGGTCCTGCCGGTCCAGGACCAGCATCCGCGCCATCAGCCAGGCGGTGCGGCTCATCAGCAACTCGGCCCCTTGCGCCATGAACCAGCCCGCCAGCCCGATGTGGTCGGGATGGTGATGCGTGCCGATGACGCGCCGGATGGGCCTGCCCGCCAGCGGCCCGGTCCGCAGCGCGGCCCAGGCCTCGCGGCTGGCGGGGGTGTCGAAGCCGGTATCGACCAGCGTCCAGCCGTCGCCATCCTCCAGCGCATAGACATTGACGTGATCCAGCGCCATCGGCAGGGCCAGGCGCATCCACAACACGCCCGGCGCGACCGTCACCGCCTGCCCCGCCCCGGGCGGGGTGTCGAACGGATAGGCGATCACGGAGCGATTTCGCCGGCAAGCGCCGCGTCGCTGATGCCCGCCAGGTCGTCCAGGCCCGCCAGGGCCTCGGCCAGGTCGGAGGCATGGCGCGGCAGCACGCGGGCCATGAAGACGCGGGCCAGCGCCCGATGCGATTCGCCCCCGGCCTGGGCCGCGCGCAGATGATAAAGGCCGCCCAGAACCCGCGCGAAGGCGGTCAGGTAGGGCACCGCACCCGCGAACCGCACGGCCACGTCGCGGTCCAGCAGCGTCTGCGTCGCCTCGCGCAGGGTTTCCGCCGCCTGCCACAGCTGGTTGGCCCATTGCGGATGCTCGCCTTGGGCGGCCTTGGCGCCGTCCGCGACCTCGTCCAGCAGGCGCAAGGCGGCGTCGCCCCCGTCCGACAGCTTGCGGCCCACCAGATCCATGGCCTGGATGCCGTTCGTGCCCTCATAGATCGGCGTGATCCGCACGTCGCGCAGATACTGGGCCGCACCCGTTTCCTCGACATAGCCCATGCCGCCGTGGACCTGCACGCCCATGTCGGCCACCCGGCAGCCGACATCGGTGCCATAGGCCTTGGCGATCGGCGTCAGGAAGGCCGCGCGGGCGGCGTGGACGGGATCATTCGTGGCGCGCTCCAGGTCGATGGCGGTCGCGCAGGCAAGCGCGATGGCGCGGGCGGCGAACACCTCGGCCCGCGCGGTGGCCAGCATCCGGCGCACGTCGGGGTGCCGGATGATCGGTCCCATCTGGTTGCGGTCCGCGGCATAGGCCACGGCCTGCTGCAACGCGGCCTCGGCCACGCCCACGCCCTGCATCCCCACGCTCAGGCGCGCGCAGTTCATCATCGTGAACATCGCGGCCATGCCCTTGTGCGGCGCGCCCACCATCCAGCCGGTCGCGCCCTCGAAGCTCATCACGCAGGTGGGGCTGCCGTGGATGCCCAGCTTTTCCTCGAGGCTCACGACCTTGAGGCCGTTGGCCACGCCCGGCCTGCCCTGCGCGTCGGGGATCAGCTTCGGCACCATGAACAGGCTGATGCCCCGGGTGCCCTTGGGGGCATCCGGCAGGCGCGCCAGCACCAGGTGGCAGACGTTTTCGGTTACGTCGCTGTCGCCCCAGGTGATGTAGATCTTCTGCCCCGTCACGCGATAGGTGCCGTCGCCCTGAGGTTCGGCCCGGGTCACAAGCGCGCCCACGTCGCTGCCCGCGCCGGGTTCGGTCAGGTTCATCGTCCCCGACCATTCGCCGGAAATCAGCCGGGGCAGATACAAAGCCTTCAGATCGTCGCTGGCGTGATGCTCCAGCGCCTCGATCTGGCCCTGGGTCAGCAGGGGGTTCAACTGCAAGGCCAGGCAGGCGCTCGACATCATCTCGGCCACGGCCATGTTCAAGGCCTGGGGCAGGCCCATGCCGCCGTATGCGGGATTGGCCGAAAGCCCGATCCAGCCACCCTCGGCAATCGCCCGGAACCCCTCGGCATAGCCGGGCGAGGACCGGACGCGGCCGTTTTCCAGCACCGCCGGGTGTTCGTCGCCCCTGCGGTTCAGCGGCGCCAGCACGTTGGTGGCTAGCTTGCCGGCCTCGGCCAGGATGGCGGATGCGGTATCCGCCGTGGCCTCGGCAAAGCGGTCGGTGCGGGACAGGTCGGCAAAGGGCACGACATGGTTCAGGATGAAGTCGATCTGCGCGACCGGCGCCTTGTAGCTCATCTGGTCCCCCTTCCCTGGCGCCTTGGCAATCGGGCCGGGCGCGACTATCAGACTGGTGTTCCGAACCATCTTAGGGGGGTTCGGACAAGGCTCAACCGAAACCCGGCGTCACGGATGCAGACCGAACACCTGTTGCCAGACCAGATGGGCATGGCCCGCGCGGCGATCCTGCTGGCGGGGGGCCAAGTCGTGGCGATCCCCACCGAGACGGTCTATGGCCTGGCGGGCGACGCACGCAACGGCGAGGCGGTCGCGCGGATCTACGGGGCCAAGGGGCGGCCCTCCTTCAACCCGCTGATCGTGCATGTCCCGGATCTGGAGACCGCGCGGACCATTGCGGATCTGACGCCCGAAGCGGAAGCATTGGCCGCCGCCTTCTGGCCCGGCGCCTTGACCCTGGTGCTGCCCCTGCGCGCGGGGTCCGGCATCGCGTCCCTGGTCACGGCGGGGCTGTCCACGGTCGCCATCCGCGTCCCCGCCCATCCGGTCGCGCAGGCCCTGCTGCGCCTGACCGGGCCGCTGGCCGCGCCGTCCGCCAATGCCTCGGGCCGGATCAGCCCGACCAGCGCCGCGCATGTGCTGGATCCCGACGGCGGCCTGGACGGACGCATCGCGGCGGTGCTGGATGCCGGTTCCTGCCCGGTGGGCCTGGAATCCACCATCGTCGGCTGGTCCCAGGGGCGCGCCGCCCTGCTGCGCCCCGGCGGCATCCCGGCCGAGGCGATCGCCGATCTGCTGGGCCACCCGCTGGCCCATCACGAACCCGGCGGCGCCCCGAACGCCCCGGGACAACTGACCAGCCACTACGCCCCGCAGGCCCCCCTGCGCCTGAACGCGACCGATCCCGCGCCCGGCGAAACCCATGTCGCCTTCGCCGCGCCCGGCCCCTTCACCCTGTCCGAAACCGGCGACCTGGCGCAAGCCGCGGCCCGCCTGTTCGACACCCTGCGCCGCGCCGACCGCGAGGGCCGCCCCATCTCCGTGGCCCCGATCCCCGACCACGGGCTTGGCGCCGCGATCAACGACCGCCTGCGCCGCGCCGCCGCCCCTCGGGACTGACGGCTCTTTCACCTTTGTCCAAATATCCCGCAGGGGGAATCCGCCGCCAGGCGGATGGGGGACGCGAAGTCCCCCGGCCACGCTCACAACCCCAGCGACCCATAGACGTTCGAGATCCGCCGGATCGCCACGACATATCCCGCGGTGCGCATGTCATCGACCCGTGGGTTCGTCATCCACACCTCCTTCATCTTCTTGAAGGCCTCGCGCATGGTGTCGTCCAGGCCCGACCGGACCAGATCCAGTTCGTCCGCGCCATGCAGGAAGGCTTCCTTGAAGCCCGTTGCCAGCTTGAAGTTCGTCCCCGTGTCGGCCGAGATCCGCTCCAGCTCCTCGACCAGCATCCGGGACCGGGCTTCCTCGTGGCGGCGTTCCAGGCGGCCCAGGCTGATCTGGGACAGGTTCTTGACCCATTCGAAGTAACTGACCGTGACGCCGCCCGCATTGGCATACATGTCGGGGATGATGACCACGCCCTTGCGCCGGAGGATCGCGTCGGCGTCCGCCGTGACGGGACCGTTCGCCGCCTCGATGATCAGCTTGGCGCGGATCCGGTCGGCGTTGCCGTCATGGATCACGCTTTCGACTGCCGCCGGGATCAGGATGTCGCAGTCGTCCTCCAGCGCGGCCAGGCCGATCTCGCGGTAATCGCCGCCGGTGAAGCCCTTGACGCCGCCGGTCGCGCGGATGTGGCCGCGCAACGCGTCGATGTTGATGCCTTGCGGATTGCTGATCGCGCCGTCGCGCTCGATCACGGTCGTGACCAGGGCCTTGTCCTCGACCGACAGGAACTGCGCCGCGTGATAGCCGACGTTGCCCAGGCCCTGCACGACCACCCGCTTGCCCCCAAGGCCCCCTTCCAGACCCGCCTTCTTCATCACGTCCGCGTGGCGGAAGAACTCGCGCAGCGCGTATTGCACGCCGCGCCCCGTGGCCTCGACCCGGCCCTCGATACCCCCCGCATGGCGCGGCTTGCCGGTGACGCAGGCCTTGGCGTTGATGTCGTCGGGATGCAGGCGCTTGTAGGCGTCGGCCATCCAGGCCATTTCGCGTTCCCCAGTGCCCATGTCGGGCGCGGGCACGTTCTGGCTGGGCGAGATCAGGTTGCGCCGCGACAGTTCATAGGTGAAGCGGCGGGTGATCCGCTCCAGTTCGTCCTCGTTCCAGGCGCGGGGGTCGATGCACAGGCCCCCCTTGGATCCGCCAAAGGGCACCTCGACCAGCGCGCATTTATAGGTCATCAGGGCGGCCAGCGCCTCGACCTCGTCCTGGGTCACGTCGGGGGAATAGCGGATGCCGCCCTTGACCGGCTCCATGTGTTCGGAATGGACCGACCGATAGCCGGTAAAGGTGTGGATCTGCCCGCGCAGCCGCACCCCGAACCGCACCGTATAGGTGGAATTGCAGACCCGGATCTTTTCTTCCAGGCCCGGCTGAAGGTCCATCAGGCCGGCCGCATGGGTGAACATCCGCTCGACCGAATCGCGGAAGGACGTGTGGGGGATCGTCATCGGCAGCTCCTGAACAACATCGCCGGTTGGGTGACGACAGGGACGCTATGCCAGCCGGGCCGCGGGTGCCAACCCCGGATCCGAACAAAAACGAGGCATTCTCGCCTTGCCGGCTTCCGGTGCCGTGATGCCTTTGCGCAACTCTGGGTCGTTGCGCAGCAGGATGACCCTGCAATCAGGGATTGAACCTGATGAACAAGCTGCTAGCAAAGCCTGATTTGGATTCGAAGATGATGAAATCTCAATCGGTTACTCAGGGCCGCAAGTTCGGGCAGGTGATCAAGGGCGCAGGGGCCATCTTCCTGCGCGACGGCTTTGCCGGGGCCAGCGTCGATGACATCGCACAGGCCGCGCGGGTGTCCAAGGCGACGATCTACAGCTATTTCCCCGACAAGACGCTGATGTTCCGGGAAGCCATGCGGGCCGAGATCGCGCGCCTGGAAGGAACCTTCACGCTGGACATCGACCCCGGCCTTCCGCCGCAGAAGGCCATTGCGCACATCGCCGTCCAGGCTGCGGAATGGATGGCCGACCCGCACCGGGTCAGCCTGTGCCGCGTGCTTCTGGCCGAGGCGTCCCGCTTTGCCGATCTGGCCCTGCTGTTCCACGACAGCCTGTCGCGGATGCTGCGCGACCCGGTCCGGGCGCATCTGGACCGATGGGTCCGGGCAGGGCTTCTGGCGATCGACGACACCGACCTCGCGGCCAGGCAGCTGGTCGGCCTGTCGGGGGCGCAATGCTCGCTCCACCTGCTGGGCACGCCGCAGGCGGCATCAGTTGCGGCCATCCGCGCCAATGCCCGCGATGCCGCCGCCCTGTTCCTGCGCGCCTTCCCTCCGGTCCCGCGCCAGGACGCGCTGATGCAAACGTGAAAATCGCCGCGCCTTCTCAAGCCCCTGTGCGGCCTGTATCATCCGCATCCGAGTCCGCGACAGACGGGCGCCGCCCGAGGGAAAGACGATCATGACGACCACCAAGTTTCTGCTGCCCCTGCTTGCCGCCATGGCCCTGGTGTCGGGCTGCATGGCCCCGGCGCCCGCGCCCGCGCCCGTGCCGGAACCCGCCCCCGTGGCCTATGTCCCGCCCGCCCCGGAACCCGCGCTCGGCGTGGCCGGCCTGACCGAGCGCAAGCCGGATCTGTGCGGGGCCACCAAGAACTATGCCTCCAGCGTGGGCCAGCCGGGCAGCGTGATCCCGACGCTGGGCATCACCAAGGACTACCGCGTCGTCGAATACCGCGGGATCGAGCCGCAGGAATACAACCCCAACCGCATCGTCTTCCGCCTGGACGCGGCGGGCGTCATCACCAACGTCGATTGCGGGTGACCGCCATGAACGCCAAGGCCCTGACGCTTGGACTGACCGCCGCCGCCCTGCTGTCCGCCTGCGAGCCGATGCCCGTGGAACCCCCTCCCGCCCAGGTCCCGGACGATTGCCGCGCCTCGGCCTATCAGGGGCTGGTGGGCCAGCCGGTTTCGGTCCTGGCCGCCATGACCTTTCCCATCGGTACCCGCCGGATCGGCCCGAACGACCCTGTCACCTCGGACTTCCGTCCCGAACGGCTGAACATCGAATACGGGCAGGCCGGCCGGATCGAGAAGGTCAGCTGCTACTGACCCACGCAGGGGCGGCGCCCTTTTCGGCATTGCCACGCGAACGGCGGGCTGTCACCATTCGGTCATGATGGATGCAGGCCCGCCCTTTCATGCCGCCCCGGATCGCGTCGTCTTCGACCGCGCCGAACTGTCGCTGATCCTGTCGGTCTATGGCCGCTTCGTCGCGGCGGGGGAATGGCGCGATTACGCGATGTCCTTCCTGCGCGACGCCGCCGTCTTCAGCGTCTTCCGCCGCGCCGCCGAAACCCCCCTGTATCGCATCGAGAAACGCCCCCGCCTGCGCGCGGCCCAAGGCGCCTATGCCGTGATCGCCATGGACGGGCGCATCCTGAAACGCGGCTATGACCTGGCGCAGGTGCTGCGGGTCTTCGACAAGGCGCTGATCCGCGCGGTGGACTAGGTGCCGCGCGGCTTGGCCCGGGTGGTGGGATCGGCCTGCCGCGGATCCTCGGGCCAAGGGTGGCGGGGATAGCGGCCGCGCATGTCCTTTCGGACATCGGCATAACTTGACGCCCAGAACCCCGGCAGATCGGTCGTCACCTGCACGGGCTTGCCGCCCGGCGACAGCAGGCTGATGCGCAGCGGCCGCCCGCCCACGACCGGATGGCGCGTCACGCCGAACAACTCCTGCAAGCGCAGCTCGATGGATGGTTGCTCGTGGCCATAGTCGATGGGCACCTTGCGGCCCAGGGGGGTGGTGAAATGCGCCGGAACCTCGCGCTCCAGCCGCTGCTGGCCGTCCCAGCCGATCCTGGCCTTCAGCGGCTCGACCAGATCCAGCGCGCGCAGATCGGACAGCGTCCTGATCCGCCCCAGCCAGGGCAGCAGCCAATCCGCATCCGCCAGCAAGGCCGCGTCATCGACCGGCCCCAAGTCCGGCAACAGCGCGATCCGCGCGCGCAGGCGGGCGGCGGCAGGGGTCCAGGGCAAGCCGTCCAGACGCAGCCCCTCCAAGGCGGCCCGGGCAACAGCCCCCTCCGGCGCATCCGGCCAGACCCGATCCGACAGGACCAGCGCCCCCAGCCGTTCCTGCACCCGCGCCAGCACCCGCCCCTCGCGCCGCGACCATTCGCAGATCTCGACGCTCTCGATCCGCTCGCCATGCAAGGCGCGCAGATCGGCCTCGGACAACCGGGCGGCCATGCGGACCCGCGCCTCGCGCGCATCCCCGTCCAGATCGGCGGCCACGATCAGCCGCTGCCCGGCCATGGGGTCGCCCGCGTCCATCACCGCCCCCTTGCCGCCCGACAGGACAAACCGCGGCTCATCCCCCTTGCGCCGCAGCCCGATCCGGTCGGGATAGGCCAGCGAGACGACTCCTCCCAATTCTTCTTCACCCAAATATCCTCGGGGGGTGCGGGGGGCAGAAGGCCCCCCGCCGTCGCGGGACGCCACCAGACGCCGCAGCCGGACGGCCTCGTCGCGGACCTGCTGGATCACCGCTCGGTTCGCCTCGAACGGATGGCGCGCCGCAAACCCCTTGGGATCGCGCACCGCCATCAGCCGCAGCGCCAGATCCGCCGGCGCGCCGCGCAGGGGATCGCGGTTCGACAGCAGCGCCGCCAGATCCGCCGCCCCTGGCCCCGCGCGCAGCAGCATATGCGCCAATCGGGGATGCAGCGGCAGCCGCGCTAGCGTGCGGCCATGATCGGTGATGCGGCCCGACGCGTCCAGCGCCTCCAACCCCCGCAGCAGCGCCCGGGCCTCGGACAGCGCCGCCTCGGGCGGGGGCGTCAGGAAGGCGAGATCCCCCGGCCCTGCTCCCCAGGCGGCCAGTTCCAGCGCAAGGCCCGCCAGATCGGCCACCGCGATCTCGGGCGGGGCGAAGGCGGGCAATGCGCCTTCCTCGGCCCGTGCCCACATGCGATAGCAGATGCCCGGCGCCACACGGCCCGCGCGGCCGCGGCGCTGATCGGCCTCGGCCCGGCTGACGCGTTCCGTGACCAGCCGCGACATGCCGGACCCCGGGTCGAACCTTGCCCGACGCGCGCGGCCCGCATCGACCACCACCCGCACCGCCGGAATGGTCAGCGATGTTTCCGCGATCGCCGTCGCCAGCACGATCCGCCGACGCGCGCCCGGAGGGGCCAATGCCGCCCGCTGCTCGGCAGGCTTCAGCGCGCCATACAGCGGCAGCACCTCGCACCCATCGCCCAGTTGCGCCATCACCCGCCGGATCTCGCCCTCGCCCGGCAGGAAGGCCAGGACCGTGCCGCCGGTGTCGCGGGTTTCGATTTCGGCCATCGCGATCAGCCGCGCGGCTTCATCCACCAGACGCGCCCCCGCGGGCAGCGGCCTGGGCAGCCAGCGCGTCTCAACTGGAAAGGCCCGCCCCTCGGACCGGATCACCGGCGCGCCGTCCAGCAATGCCGCCACGGGTTCGGCGTCCAGCGTGGCCGACATCACCAGCACCGCCAGATCCTCGCGCAGCGCACCCTTCGCCTCCCACACCAGGGCCAGGCCCAGGTCGGCATTCAGGCTGCGTTCGTGGAACTCGTCGAAGATCACGCAGCCGATCCCGTCCAGGCCGGGATCTGACTGGATCATCCGCGTCAGGATGCCCTCGGTCACGACCTCGATCCGGCTGCCCGGAACGGATTCGCCGCGCATCCGGTATCCGACGCGCGCGCCCACGGCCTCGTCCAACTGTTCCGCCAGACGTTCCGCCGCGGCCCGCGCCGCAAGACGCCGCGGCTCCAGCATCATGATCTTGCCCGGCACCTGATCCAGCAGGGCCAGCGGCACCCGCGTGGTCTTGCCCGCCCCCGGGGGCGCGACCAGCACCGCCCGGCCATGCGCGGCCAGCGCCGCGCACAGAGCGGGCAAAACGTCGTCGATGGGCAACCGATCCGGCATCCCCGCGTTATGTCGCAACGGCGGGCCAAGCGGAACCCCGGCCCGCGGCCTGCGGCCCTATGCAAACCCATCCCCGGAGCCTATCTTCCGGCAAAGACAACGGAAAACGGCAGGCGGAATGGGTATCGGCAGCAGCATGATGGCAGGTCTCGGCCTGGGCGATCCGGTGATCCGGCTGGGCGTCACGGGCCTGTCGCGCGCGGGCAAGACGGTGTTCATCACGTCCCTGGTGGCGAACCTGATGGACCGGGGCCGGATGCACGCCCTGCGCGCGGCGGCCGACGGCAGCATCAAGGCCGCCTGGCTGCAACCCCAACCCGACGACACCATCCCGCGCTTCGATTTCGAGCGCCACCTGGCCGCGCTGACCGGCCCCGACCCGCACTGGCCCGAGGGCACGTGCCATGTCAGCCAGTTGCGCCTGTCCCTGCGCCTGGATGCGCGCGGGTTGCTGGGCGGGCTGACCGGCCCGCGCACGGTGCATCTGGACATCGTGGATTACCCCGGCGAATGGCTGCTGGACCTGCGGTTGATGGAGCGGGACTTTTCCGAATGGTCGGCCGAGGTTCTGGACCGCATGGAAGGCCGTCCCGGCGCGGACGCCTATCACGCCGCGATGAACGGCCTGGACCCCGACCGCTTCGACGAACCCACCGCGCAGCGGCTGGCCCAGACTTATACCGCCCATCTGCACGCCGCGCGCGAGGCGGGATGGTCCGACTGCACCCCCGGCCGCTTCCTGATCCCAGGCGAGATGGAGGGTTCCCCCGCCCTGACCTTCGCCCCCCTGCCCGCGCGTTTCGCGGAAGGCCGGCTGCACAAGGAATTCCGCCGCCGGTTCGATGCCTACAAGGCGCGCGTGGTGAAGCCCTTTTTCCGCGACCACTTCGCCCGCATCGACCGGCAGGTGGTGCTGGTCGATGTCCTGGGCGCGATCCACCAGGGGCCGCGCGCGGTCGAGGACATGCGCCGCGCCATGGCCGACATCTTGACCGCCTTCCGCCCCGGACGCGCGGGGTGGCTGGCGCAGCTTTTGGGCACGCGGCGCGTCGAACGCATCCTGTTCGCCGCGACCAAGGCCGACCACCTGCACCACGTCCAGCACAATCGCCTGACCGCGATCCTGTCCGCCATGCTGCGCGAGGCCCGCGACCGCGCCGATTTCAGCGGCGCCCGGACCGAGGCCATGTCCATCGCCGCCCTGCGCGCCACGACCGAGGACACGATCCGCCAGGACGGCACGGAGTTGCCCGCCGTGCGCGGGCGCCTGCTGGACGGGCGGCAGGCGGCCTTCTATCCGGGCGAACTGCCCGCCGACCCGGCGGCCCTGCTGCATCCCGCCCGGGACGGGGCGCCCGACTGGCTGGACGGCGATTACGCCATCATGAACTTCGCCCCCGCGCCCATGACCGCACGGCCCGGCGACGGTCCGCCGCATATCCGCCTGGACCGCGCCGCGGACTTCCTGATCGGAGACCGGCTATGAGCGACACCCCGCGCCGTGGCCCCGTGCTGATCGAACTGGACACGCCCGCCGACAATCCCCGCCCCGGCCCCGGTCCCGCGTCCGAGGCGCGTGACGACACGCTGAACCCCGCCGACGCCCCGCCCATCGACGCGGCCGACCCCCACCTGCCCCGCCCCCGCACGATGGAGATGGTGACGCGCCTTGTCGGCCGCCCGCCGTCGAAACTGACGCGGTTCTTCATCAACTCGGGCGTGGCGCTGTTCACCTTCCTGTTGTCCATCGCCGCGCTGAACTTCATCGACGACTTACTGACCCGCTACCCGGTCCTCGGCTGGATCGGGGTGGCGCTGTTCGCGCTGTTCACGCTGGCGGCGTTGGGCATGGCCTGGCGCGAATACCGGGCCTGGGCGCGGTTTGCCAAGATCGACGCTATCCAGCGACAGGCGGGGGCGGCGCTGTCCGGCGACAGCATGGACCAGGCCCGCGCGGTGACGGACGGGCTGCTGGCGCTCTATCGCGACCGCCCGGAACTGGAATGGCCGCGCAAGCGGCTGGCCGACAACCGGGGCGACGTTTTCGATGCCCGCACCCTGCTGACCATGGCGGAAACCGAACTGCTGGCGGGCCTTGACCAGCAGGCGCGCCGCGAGATCGAGGCCGCCGCCCGCACCGTCGCCGCCGCCACCGCGCTGATCCCCATGGCGCTGGCCGATGTCGCCGCGGCCCTGGCCGCGAACCTGCGGATGATCCGGCGCATGGCCGAGATTTATGGCGGGCGCGCCGGGGCCGTGGGCGGCTGGCGGCTGGCGCGCACGGTCATCACCCATCTGGTCGCCACCGGCGCGGTGGCCGCGGGCGACGACCTGATCCACACCGTCGCGGGCGGCGGGATCATGGCGAAACTGTCGCGCCGCTTCGGAGAGGGCGTGGTGAACGGCGCGCTGACCGCCCGCGTGGGCATCGCCGCGATGGAGGTTTGCCGCCCCCTGCCCTTCATTGCCCAGCCTCGCCCCAAGGTCGGCAACCTGGTCACGCGCGGGCTTCGCGGGCTGTTCGGATCGGACGAACGGGGCTAGAACCGTCCCGAAAGGGGGGCAGCGGATGGCGTTCTTTCTGGGAATCGACGGCGGCGGCACAGGCTGCCGCGCGGCCGTGGCGGATGCGGACGGCCGGATCATGGGCCAGGGCCAGGCCGGGCCTGCCAACATCAACACCGATGTCGAGGCTGCTGCGGTCAGCATCCTGGCCGCCACGGCGCAAGCTCTGGAGGGCACCGGGGCCGATCCGCGCGACCTGATCGCCACGCTGGGCCTGGCGGGCGGCACGATGACGGCTGCGACCGAAAGGCTGGCGGGGCTGCTGCCCTTCGCCCGGATGCGGATCGTCAACGACGCGGTGACGGCGGCGCGCGGCGCCCTGGGCACGCAGGACGGGATCCTGGCCGCGATGGGCACGGGTTCCGTCTTCGCCGTGCAGCGCGGCGGCGATCTGCGCCAGGTCGGCGGGCGCGGCTTCCTGATGGGGGACGAGGGGTCGGGCGCGGTGCTGGGCCGGACGCTGCTGTCCTTGGCGATGCGGGCCGAGGACGGGTTTGCCGACATGACCCCCCTGCTGCAACAGGTGCTGGAGGAGTTCGGCGGCATCGAGGGGATCATCCGCTTCGGCAACGGTGCCAGTCCCGCCGATTTCGCCGCCTTCGCCCCCCGCATCGTCGCGGGCGACGATCCGGCGGCGCGGCAGGTCTTTGACAATGCCGTGGCCGAGATGCGCCATATCCTGACGGTCCTGCAAGGCGACGCCCCCTTGCCGGTGGTCTTCGTGGGCGGGCTTGGCCCGGCCTATGCCGCGCGGCTGACGGACTGGCCGCAGCGGCCCGCGATGGGATCCGGCGTGGACGGCGCGCTGCTGATGGCGCGGCAGATGGCCGGGGCGGCATGACTGTCCTTGCCGCGACGCGCATCTTCGACGGCCGGCGGATGCTGACCGATCATGCCGTGGTGATTCAGGGGGACCGCATCGCGGCGGTTCTGCCGATGGCCGAGGCCGGGCCGGTGGAACGGCTGCAAGGAACCCTCGCCCCCGGCTTCCTGGACTTGCAGGTGAACGGCGGCGGGGTGATGGTGGGCGGCGGCACGGACGTGGCCGCGCTGCGCCACATCTGCGCCACGCATCAGCGGCTTGGCTGCGCGGGGGTGCTGCCGACGCTGATCACCGACACGCCGCAGGCGACGGCGGCGGTGATTGCGGCAGGCATCCGCGCAGTGGGCACGCCCGGCTTCCTGGGCCTGCACCTGGAAGGCCCGCATCTCGACCCCCGCCGCCACGGCGCCCACGACCCCGCGCTGATCCGGCCCATGGAGGCGGAGGATCTGGCGCGCCTTTGCGATGCCGCCCGCGCCCTGCCGGTGCTGATGGTGACGCTGGCGCCCGAATCCGCCACGCCTGACCAGATCGCCGCGCTGTCCCGCGCGGGCGCCGTCGTTAGCTTGGGCCATACCGATTGCGATCACGACACCGCCCGTGCGGCCTTTGCCGCAGGCGCGCGGCTCGTCACGCACCTGTTCAACGCCATGAGCCAGATGGGCCACCGCGCCCCCGGCCTGGTCGGCGCGGTGCTGGCGGGGGATGCCCAGGCCGGGCTGATCGCGGACGGCATCCATGTCCATCCGGCGGCGATGCGCGCGGCCTTGGCGGCGCGGACCGAGGGGATCTTCCTGGTCACGGACTGCATGGCCTTCGCGGGCACCGACCGGACCGAGATGCCCTTGCAAGGCCGCACCATCCACCGCCGCGACGGGCGGCTGACGCTGGCCGACGGCACCCTGGCCGGGGCGGACCTGCGCATGGACCAAGCGATCCGCGTGCTGGTGGATCAGGTGGGCATCGCCCCCGAACGCGCGCTGGCCATGGCGACGGCGGAACCCGCGCGCGCCGCTGGCCTTTCCAACGAATACGGCGCGCTGCGGGAAGGCAGGCGCGCCGATCTGGTGCTTCTGGACGATGCGTGGTGCCTGCAATCCGTGTGGATCGCAGGGCAGCCGGTCATTCCGGGATGACGCGCACCGCGCCGCGCGCGGCGCTGGTGGTCATCGCGGCATAGGCGCGCAAGGCGGTCGTGATCTTGCGCTGGCGCGGCTTGGCGGGCTTCCAACCCAAGGCCTCGCGCTGCGCCCGGCGCGCGGCGAGCGTCGCGTCGTCCACGTCCAGGTGGATCACCCGGTTCGGAATGTCGATCACGATCCGGTCGCCCTGTTCGACCAGGCCGATGGTGCCGCCCTCGGCCGCCTCGGGCGAGACATGGCCGATCGACAGCCCCGACGAGCCGCCCGAGAAGCGCCCGTCCGTCACCAGCGCGCAGGCTTTCCCCAAGCCCTTGGATTTCAGATAGCTGGTCGGATACAGCATTTCCTGCATCCCCGGCCCGCCGCGCGGACCTTCGTAACGAATCAGCACGACCTCGCCCGGCTTGACCTTGCCGGTCAGGATGGCGGACACGGAATCGTCCTGGCTTTCGAAGATATGCGCGCTGCCGGTGAAGGTCAGGACCGATTCGTCCACGCCCGCCGTCTTCACGATGCAGCCATCCTCGGCCAGGTTGCCGTAAAGCACCGCCAAACCGCCGTCCTGCGAAAACGCGTGTTCGGCGGCGCGGATCACGCCGGTCTTGCGGTCCGTATCGACCGAATCATAGCGCCGGTCCTGCGAGAACGCGACCTGCGTCGGCACCCCGCCCGGCGCCGCGCGATAGAAGTCGTGGACGGATGCCGCGTCGGTGCGCATCACGTCCCAGCGGTCCAGCGCCTCGGCCAGGGAACCCGCGTGGACGCTGCCCGCCTGCGTGTGCAGCAGGCCCGCGCGGTCGAGTTCCCCAAGGATGCCCATGATGCCGCCCGCGCGGTGGACATCCTCCATATGCACGTCGTCCTTGGCGGGGGCCACCTTGCACAGCACCGGCACGCGCCGCGACAGGCGGTCGATGTCGGACATGGTGAAGTCGATGCCGCCTTCGTGCGCAGCGGCCAGCAGGTGCAGGACCGTGTTGGTGGACCCGCCCATGGCGATGTCCAGCGTCATCGCGTTCTCGAACGCCTCGAAGCTGGCAATGGAGCGCGGCAGGACGCTGGCGTCGTCGCCTTCGTAATAGCGGCGCGCCAGATCGACGATCAGGTGGCCCGCCTCGACGAACAGGCGCTTGCGGTCGGCATGGGTCGCCAGCGTCGATCCGTTGCCGGGCAGGGCGAGGCCAAGCGCCTCGGTCAGGCAGTTCATGGAATTGGCGGTGAACATGCCCGAACACGACCCGCAGGTCGGGCAGGCGGACCGTTCGATGGTTTCCACATCGGCGTCCGACACGGTGTCGTCGGCGGCGGCGACCATGGCGTCCACCAGATCCAGCGCCTTCACCTTGCCGTTTTCCAGGATGACCTTGCCGGCCTCCATCGGGCCGCCGGACACGAAGACGGCGGGGATGTTCAGCCGCAGCGCGGCCATCAGCATCCCCGGCGTGATCTTGTCGCAGTTGGAAATGCACACCATCGCGTCGGCGCAATGGGCGTTGACCATGTATTCTACCGAATCCGCGATGATTTCGCGAGACGGCAGGGAATACAG
This sequence comes from Paracoccus lichenicola, assembly GCF_009708075.1. GTDB lineage: Bacteria > Pseudomonadota > Alphaproteobacteria > Rhodobacterales > Rhodobacteraceae > Paracoccus > Paracoccus lichenicola. The sequence goes on from NZ_WMBT01000023.1 coordinate 20,087, forward strand.
CATCCCGTCATGGCCCATCGCGATCCCGTCATCGACCGCGATGGTGTTGAATTCCTTGGCGATGCCGCCCGCAGCCTCGATCTCGCGGGCGACAAGCTGGCCCAGGTCCTTGAGGTGGACATGGCCCGGCACGAACTGGGTGAAGCTGTTGACGACCGCGATGATCGGCTTTCCGAAGTCGCTGTCCTTCACCCCCGTCGCCCGCCACAGGCCGCGCGCGCCCGCCATGTTGCGGCCGTGGGTGGTGGTGCGGGAACGATAGGCGGGCATGGCTGTGACTCCTCTGGCTGGCGGGTGGTTTAGCATTGTTGGCGGCGGAAGGAAATTGCCTGGGGCCGTTGGGTGACAGGCTTTTCATGTCGCGTTGCGTCCCGCGAGCGCCGGGGGACTTCACGTCCCCCGGACCCCCTGTGGGATATTTGAACCAAGGCAAAGATCAGGAGGCGAGCTTCATCGTGACGATGCCGGCCACGATCAGCCCTGCCGCCAGCAGGCGCACGGGCGTGACGGGTTCGCCGAACAGCGCGATTCCGACGATGAACGCCCCCACCGCGCCGATGCCTACCCAGACGGTATAGGACGTGCCCAGCGGCAGCGTGCGCATCGCCACGGCCAGCAGCCAGAAGGACGCGATCATCGCCACGACCATGATCACGGTGGGAAGAATGCGCGTGAAGCCCGCGGATTGCTTCATCGCGGTGGCCCAGACGATTTCCAGAAGACCGGCAAGGACAAGAAAGAACCAGGCCATGACGAACCCCCATGCCTGCCGGGCCGTCCCGGCGCAGATGCCCTGAGGGGGAGGTCGTCCTCTGGCTTTCAGATACGGGTGCCCGGCGGGCCGTTCAAGGCTCGAGCCGGTCAACCCTGGCATTCTCGACCAATTGGGTCTTGGCGCCCAGCAGGCGTTCGGCCAGCATCTTCGCGCCCGAGATCAGCAGGTTGCTGCCGTCCCACAACTCGGCCGCGGTGGGCCGGACGGTGATGACCCGCAGGTCGGGATTGTCGGGGGACTTGAAGAACGTCTCGTCCGTCAGGCGCCAGACCTCGCGGGCCTTGGCAGGATCATGGCGGGCTTGGGCCGTGCCGTTGATGACCACGTAATCGTTCGCGCGTTCGTCGGAAAAGGCCAGCGAAACGTTGGGGTTCGCCGCGATCCGGTCCAGCTTGCAGCCCTTGGTGTCGGTCAGGATATAGATCGCGCCCTCGTCCCGGCGGACCCGGGCATAGACGGGGCGGACCCGCTGGCCGTCGCCATCGCCCGTGACGAACATGCATGGGTCCAGCCTGTCCGCGAGGGTCCAGATGCGGTCGATGACATCGGGGTCGGACATGGGGGCCTCCGGGGGATTGCCATGAGCGGCGAACGCGCGGGGCGCGAACGATGTTCCGGGGTCAGCCGGTGCATTGGCGAAGGCCATTGCCTTCGCCACGGCGTGACATTGCCAGTGGAACCGCCGGGCCTCAAAGGCCCGGCCAGCGCCTGCCCGGCCCCAGGCGGGCGCTGGCCTTCCGTGGTCGCGGGGCGGCACCGTTTTTAGACCACCTAACAAGACCTTCTGATCTGGTTGAGGCAGATGAGGGCGCAGCCGAGGAGAACGAAAGCCTCGTGGATGTCGGCGCTCC
>NZ_WMBT01000024.1 GCF_009708075.1 Paracoccus lichenicola
GTGGTCAACGTGACCGATCGTGCCAATGTTGACGTGCGGTTTCGTCCGTTCAAACTTTGCCTTTGCCATGGTCTGGCTCCTTTACAGTGACGGTGCGTGCAGGCACGCACCCTACGAGGGTGGTAGGGTGCGTGGTTTCCCACGCACCGCCCTTATGCGTATTTCTTCTGGATCTCGTCCGAGATGTTCTGCGGCACGGCCTCGTAATGGTCGAACTGCATCGTGAACACCGCGCGGCCCGAGGACATCGAGCGCAGGTTGTTGATGTAGCCGAACATGTTGGCCAGCGGCACGAAGGCGTCGATGACGTTCGCGTTGCCGCGGCTGTCCTGCCCGCGGACCATGCCGCGACGGCTGGTCAGGTCGCCGATGATCGAACCCGTGTATTCCTCGGGCGTCACCACCTCGACCTTCATGATCGGTTCCAGCAGTTTCGCGCCTGCCTTGCGCAGACCTTCGCGCATGGCGGCGCGCGAGGCGATCTCGAAGGCCAGGACCGAGGAGTCAACGTCGTGGAACGCGCCATCGATCAGCGCGACCTTGAAGTCGATCACCGGGAAGCCTGCCAGCGGGCCACTGTCCATGACCGACTTGATGCCCTTCTCGACGCCCGGGATGTATTCCTTGGGCACGGCACCGCCGACGATCTTGGACTCGAACGAATAGCCTTCGCCCGGCTCGGTCGGGTTGATCTGCAGCTTCACGCGCGCGAACTGGCCGGTCCCGCCGGTCTGCTTCTTGTGCGTGTAGTCGATCTCGGCCGGCTGGCTGATGGTTTCGCGATAGGCCACTTGCGGGGCGCCGATATTCGCCTCGACCTTGAACTCGCGCTTCATGCGGTCCACCAGGATGTCGAGGTGAAGTTCGCCCATGCCCTTCATGATGGTCTGGCCCGATTCCAGATCGGTCTCGACGCGGAAGGACGGGTCTTCGGCGGACAGGCGCTGAAGGGCAAGGCCCATCTTTTCCTGGTCGGCCTTGGACTTCGGCTCCACGGCGATCTCGATCACGGGTTCCGGGAAGGTCATGGTTTCCAGGACCACCGGCTTGGCGGGATCGCACAGCGTGTCGCCCGTGGTGGTGTCCTTCAGGCCCGCCAGCGCGATGATGTCGCCCGCAAAGGCTTCCTCGATTTCCTCGCGGTTGATCGAGTGCATCATCATCATGCGGCCGACACGCTCGCGCTTGCCCTTGGTCGCGTTCAGCATCTGGTCGCCCTTCTTGAGCTGGCCGGAATAGATGCGCGTGAAGGTCAGCGAACCCACGAAGGGGTCGTTCATGATCTTGAACGCCAGGCCCGAGAAGGGCTGGTTGTCATCGGCGGTCCGCTCGATGTTGCGGGTCTCGGTCTCGTCGCCCGGCGCGAAGCCATGATAGGCCGGCACGTCCAGCGGCGAGGGCAGGAAGTCGATGACCGAGTTCAGCAGCGGCTGCACGCCCTTGTTCTTGAAGGCGGAACCGGCGGTGACCGGGAAGAACGACAGCGACAGCGTGCCCTTGCGGATCAGGCCGCGCAGGGTCGCCTCGTCAGGCTCGTTGCCTTCCAGATAGGCTTCCATCGCCGCGTCGTCCTGTTCGACGACCAGCTCGATCAGGTTCATGCGCCATTCCAGCGCCAGGTCGTTCAGTTCGGCCCGGATCGGCCTGCGCACCCAGGAGGCGCCCAGATCCTCGCCTTCATAGACCCATTCTTCCATCTTGATCAGGTCGATGATGCCTTCCAGCTTGTCCTCGGCGCCGATCGGCAGGGCGATCGGGCAGGGGATGCCGCCGGTGCGGTCCTTGATCATCTTCACGCAGTTGAAGAAGTCGGCGCCGATCTTGTCCATCTTGTTGACGAACACGATCCGCGGAACCTTGTAGCGGTCGGCCTGGCGCCACACGGTCTCGGTCTGGGGTTCGACACCCGCGTTGGCGTCCAGCAGGCAGATCGCGCCGTCCAGAACGGCCAAGGACCGTTCGACCTCGATGGTGAAGTCCACGTGGCCGGGCGTGTCGATGATGTTGAAGCGGTACTTCGTGTCCGAAGTCCCTTCGGTGGTCGGGTCTTCCTGGCGCTGCCAGAACGTGGTGGTCGCGGCAGACGTGATCGTGATGCCGCGTTCCTGTTCCTGTTCCATCCAGTCCATGGTCGCGGCGCCGTCATGCACTTCGCCGATCTTGTGCGACTTGCCGGTATAGTAAAGGATACGCTCGGTCGTTGTCGTCTTGCCGGCATCGATGTGGGCCATGATGCCGAAGTTGCGATAACGCTGCAGCGGATATTCGCGTGCCATGGTCTGAATCCTTTCGCCTTACCAGCGGTAGTGGCTGAACGCCTTGTTCGCGTCGGCCATCTTGTGCGTGTCTTCGCGTTTCTTGACGGCGGTGCCGCGGCCGTTCACGGCATCGGCCAGTTCGCCCGCAAGGCGTTCTTCCATCGTGTGTTCGTTGCGCTTGGCGGCGGCGGTGATCAGCCAGCGGATCGCCAGAGCCTCGCGGCGGGTCGGACGGACCTCGACCGGAACCTGGTAGGTGGCGCCGCCGACGCGGCGCGAGCGCACCTCGACCGAGGGCTTCACGTTGTCCAGGGCCTCGTGGAAGACTTCGATCGGTTCGCGCTTCAGGCGGGTCTGGACACGGTCCAGGGCCGAATACACGATGCGCTCGGCCACCGATTTCTTGCCGTCAACCATCAGGTTGTTCATGAATTTGGTCAGCACGCGATCGCCATACTTGGCGTCGGGCAGGACTTCGCGCTTTTCAGCGGCGTGACGACGGGACATGGATGTCTCTCCTTATTTCGGACGCTTGGCGCCGTATTTAGAACGACGCTGGCGACGATCCTTGACGCCCTGGGTATCCAGCACACCGCGCAGGATGTGGTAACGGACACCCGGAAGGTCCTTCACGCGGCCGCCACGGATCAGCACGACGCTGTGTTCCTGGAGGTTGTGCTTTTCGCCCGGAATATAGGAAATGACCTCGAACCCGTTGGTCAGCCGCACCTTGGCGACCTTCCGCATGGCGGAGTTCGGTTTCTTCGGCGTCGTGGTATAGACGCGCGTGCAGACGCCGCGCTTCTGCGGGCAGCCTTGCAGGTGCTGCGACTTGCTGCGCTGCACCTTGGGCTGCCGCGGCTTGCGGATCAGCTGTTGGATCGTCGGCATTCGGTTCCCCGTCTTGCTCTGTCAATACTCGCAGCCGTGGCTGCGCCGCTTCTCGACGGCACTTCGCGCGAATCACGAAATGCCAAACCCATCCGGCCCCGGGTTCCGAGGAGGACGGGAAAATTCCAGAGGATCGGGGCAGTTGCAGGCCCGGATCGTGACCATGAAAAGGTTCTGGTCCCGAACGGTTTCCCGCCGGGTGTGCGGCATATATGGGGAATCGCCGATGCTGTCAACCTGACCCCCGTCAGGCGGCGGCGCGGGCCAGGCCGTCCAGGTCGGCGCGGGCCAGCCCGAAGCGGCGGGACAGCTGGCGGTTCAGATCCGCCTCCTCGATCTGCCAGGTCAAGCCCGGTCCCATGTCGCCCGAGTCGCTGTCGGCGTGGATCGAGCGGATGAACATCAAGGGCCGCGTGACCGCCACCCCCGGCATCCACAAGGGCAGCCTGGTATGGTTGAAGTGCAGCGCGGTCTGCGGCTGGTCGGGGGGCAGGAAGATCGTCAGAGCCACGCCCATGTTGTGCGCGATGCGCGGCACGAAGCTGGCCCCCCCTGCCCCGGCGCGCAGCATCAGCCCGCGCGAATGATCCAGCGACAGGCGGCGGTCCTGGCGCCACAGCCCGCTGACCTGGGCAAAGTCCTGGCGGGCTGCCGCGACATAGTCCAGGGCCACGGCATCGTCGTCGTCATGGCGGAAATGGCCGATGACATCGGCCCCGGGATCGACATGGGGCGCGATGGCGGCGCGGCAGGCTTCCAGGTGCCGCTCCATCGGGGGGACCAGTTCCAGCCGCAGCTGCGGCGTTGCGGCCACCAGCTCGCGCAGGTGCGACAGATAGGGTTCGGGCAGGTCGGGACCGGTCATGATGACCAGCGTGAAGTCCCCGTCGGTCTGGGCCAGCCAGCCGGGCAGCGCCAGCGTGGTGAACCACAGCCAGCGGCGGGCCAGCCGGTCGGGGTCGTAGAGAAAGGCGCGGCGCTCCTCGACGCTGGCATGGTCCTTTTGATAGCCCCGCAGGCCGACATAGGAAAAGCGGCACAGGCCCAGCATCTGAACGCGCATCAGCGACCCTTTCCGATCTGCGCCTCGCGCCAGATGGTATAGATGCCCGCCGCGACCACCAGGGCCGATCCCGCCCATGTCCACAGGTCGGGCCATTCGCCGAAGACGACCAGCCCCATCAGGATCGCCACCAGCAGCGAGGTATAGCGGAACGGGGCGACATAGGAAATCTCGCCCACCCGCATCGAGGCCACGGCCGTGACATAGCCCACCGTCAGGAAGGCGGCGCCAAGGGCCAGCAGCAGGACCTGCGGCAGGCTGGGCATTGCCCACCCCTGCCCCAGGCTGATGACGAAACCGGACGCCGTCACCCCCGTGGCCGCATAAAAGGCGACAGTGGCCGAGCTGATGTCCCGGGCAAAGCCCCGCGTCGCCAGGTCGCGCAGCGCGACCATGGCCATGGCGGCAATGGCCACCACGGCCCAGAAGCCGAAGACCTCGCCCCCGGGCCGCAGGATCAGCAGCACGCCCCCGAAGCCCGCGATCACCGCGCCGATCCGCCGCCAGCCCAGGGTTTCGCCGAAGAACAGCGTGGCCGCCACCATCACCACCAAGGGCAGCGCCTGCATGATGGCGGACAGGTCGCCCATGGCCATGTTCTGCAACGCGTTCAGGAACAGCAGGGTCGAGGCCACCTCGCCCACCATGCGCCAGGCCATCGGCCTGCGGGCGGCGGGCGGGATGCGCAGGGACAGCCCGCCAAGCCGCGGCGCCACGGCGGCGATGAAGGCCATCACGATCAGCCCGCGCAGGGTCATCGCCTGATACAGCGGCAGGTCCTGGGCCACGAACTTCATCACCGTGTCGTTCAGGCCAAAGGCCACCATGCTCAGCGTCATGATGGCGGCGCCCCGCAGGTTGTCGCCGGACCGCGGCGTTGTCGGCGTGACAGGGGCGGATTTCATGGGGCCGACGGGTGACTGGATCGGGGCGCGCATCAATGACAACCTCGGCTCGATAGCCCCTTCCGGCCTACCAAAGGGCGATGCCGGTCACGCCGAAACTGTCCTTGAAGACATCCAGAAGTTCAACCAGCGGGATGAAGCACAGAAACACGAAGGCGTCAAACAGGTTGCGCCGCAGGGGTTCGGTCCGAAAGACTGCCTCGGGGGCGGCGCGGAACTTTCGGGGATCGGGGATGAAGAACGGCACCCGTGCGGCATAGGCCTCAAAGGTGGCGCCGAACTCCTGCCGCAGAAAGGCCGCTTCCCGCAAGGCGGTCACGTAAAGGATCAGGCCGACAGTTCCCCCCAGCAGAACGGCAAAGCTGAACGCTCCCATCATCAGCCCGATGCCGAAGGCGGCGACGGTCGAGAAGAAATAAAGCGGGTTGCGCGACATCGAAAACGGGCCGTCCTGCATCACCTCGCTGTTCTTGCGCCCTCCCAGATAGAGGATCGACCAGAACCGGCCCAGAACGCCTGCGATCAGCACCAGAACTCCGGCCGCTTCGAGCAGTTCGTGCCCGGCGCCGTCCACGCTCATCTGCGGGCGGACGAAAAGCAGGATCGGCAGAACCGCCAGCATCATCCCCCTCAGGACGTTGATCCGCATCTTCTGATTGACGGCTGCGCGCATGTCGTTTTTCCTTTTCCGGCAGATCCGAGGGCTAAGTCCACCGGCAGTGCCGGGTCAAGGCCCATGACCGTACGGTGCCGCGACCAGATGCGATCACCGGCGGTTCAAGCAAAAGGCCCGGCGCAAGGCCGGGCCTTTCAACGTTTCACACAGGCGCGATCACTCGCCGCTGCTTTCCGGCAAGTCGGCGACCATGTCCGGCGCACCCTTCTCCGCCACGGGGGCGATCAGGGCGGCGGTCGCCTCGGCCTCGGCGCGGCGCGCCTCGATCACCTCGGCGTCGCGTTCGGTGGCGATGCGGCGGATGCGGGCGGTGGCGCCGCCCGTGCCCGCCGGGATCAGCCGGCCGACGATGACGTTCTCCTTCAGGCCAAGCAGCTTGTCGCGCTTGCCCTGGACGGCCGCCTCGGTCAGCACGCGGGTCGTTTCCTGGAAGGACGCGGCCGAGATGAAGCTGCGGGTCTGCAGGCTGGCCTTGGTGATGCCCAAAAGCACCGGCTCGCCTTGGGCCGGACGGCCCCCCTTGGCTTCGCTCTTGGCGTTTTCTTCCTCGAACTCGTCGCGTTCCACATGCTCGCCCTTCAGCAGGGTGGTGTCCCCGCTGTCGGTGATCTCGATCTTCTGCAGCATCTGGCGAACGATCACCTCGATGTGCTTGTCGTTGATCTTCACGCCCTGCAGCCGGTACACGTCCTGCACCTCGTCGATCAGGTAATCCGCCAAGGCTTCGATCCCCATGATCCGCAGGATGTCGTGGGGCGCGGGGTTCCCGTCCATGATGTAGTCACCCTTCTGCACGAAGTCGCCTTCCTGCACCGGGATGTGCTTGCCTTTCGGCACCATGTATTCGACGGGCGTCCCGCCTTCTTCCGAAGGCTCGATGGTGATGCGGCGCTTGTTCTTGTAGTCCTTGCCAAACCGCACATAGCCGTCGATTTCCGCGATGATCGCGTGGTCCTTGGGGCGACGGGCCTCGAACAGTTCGGCCACGCGGGGCAGACCCCCGGTGATGTCCTTGGTCCGTGCGCCTTCGCGCGGAATGCGCGCCACCACGTCGCCGGCGCGGATTTCCTGCTGGTCTTCGACCGACAGGACCGCGTCCACCGACATCGGATAGCTGATCGGGTTGCCCTGTTCGTTGCGCACCGGTTCGCCGTTCTCATCCATGATGATGATCTCGGGCTTCAGCTCGTTGCCTTTCGGCGCGGAACGCCAGTCGGTCACGATCTTCTGCGTCATGCCGGTCGCATCGTCCGTCTCGTCGCGGACCGAGATCCCCGACAGCAGATCGACGAACTTCGTGATACCGCCCTTTTCGGCGATGATCGGCAGGGTATAGGGATCCCATTCGAACAGCTTGGCGCCGCGAATGACCCGATCGCCTTCCTTCACGAAGACCTTGGAGCCGTAGAACAGCTTGTGGCTGGCCCGTTCCTGGCCCTGGTCGTCCAGGATCAGCAGCTGCATGTTGCGCGACATCACCACCAGCTCGCCATTGGCGTTGGCCAGCAGGTTTTCGTTGCGGAAGCTGACCGTGCCTTCATGGGACGCCGCCTGGAACGACTGCTGGCCGCCCTGCGCGATGCCGCCGATGTGGAAGGTCCGCATCGTCAGCTGCGTGCCGGGTTCGCCGATCGACTGCGCGGCGATGATGCCGACAGCCTCGCCGATGTTGACCAGCGTGCCGCGGGCCAAGTCGCGGCCATAGCACAGCGCGCAAACGCCGTCCTCGGATTCGCAGGTCAGGGCCGAGCGAATGCGCACGGTCTGCACGCCCGCCGCCTCGATGGCGTCGGCCTTGCGTTCGTCGATCACCTCGTTGGCGCGGATGATGATCTCGTCCCCGCCCGGAACCAGCACGTCCTCGGCAGCAGTCCGGCCCAGCACGCGTTCGGACAGCGGGCTGATGACCTCGCCGTCGTTGACCGCCGCCGAAGCGGTGATCGCCTGTTCCGTGCCGCAGTCGTGTTCGCGGATGATGCAGTCCTGCGCCACGTCCACCAGACGCCGCGTCAGATAGCCCGAGTTCGCGGTCTTCAACGCGGTGTCCGACAGACCCTTGCGGGCGCCGTGGGTCGAGTTGAAGTATTCGAGAACGGTCAGGCCTTCCTTGAAGTTCGAGATGATCGGCGTCTCGATGATCTCGCCCGAAGGCTTGGCCATCAGCCCGCGCATCCCGCCCAGCTGCTTCATCTGGTTGACCGAACCGCGCGCGCCGGAATGCGCCATCATGTAGACGCTGTTCGGCTCCATCTCGGCGCCGTTCGCGTCCTTCCGGGTGGCCGAGATGGTGGACATCATGGCCTCGGTTACGCGGTCGTTGCACTTCGACCAGGCGTCCACGACCTTGTTGTACTTCTCGCCCTGGGTGATCAGGCCGTCGAGGTATTGCTGCTCGAACTCCTTCACCTGCTCCTGCACTTCGCCCACGATGTCCCATTTGGTATCGGGAACCACCATGTCGTCCTTGCCGAAGCTGATGCCGGCGCGGAACGCCTCGCGGAAGCCCAGACCCATGATCTGGTCGCAGAAGATCACCGATTCCTTCTGCCCGCAGTAGCGATAGACGGTGTCGATGACGACCTGCACGTCCTTCTTGCGCAGCAGGCGGTTGACCAGCTCGAACGGCGCCTTGGCGTTCATCGGCAGCAGCGCGCCCAGCCGGACACGGCCCGGCGTGGTCTCGAACCGCTTGATGACCTCGTTGCCGTTCTCGTCGATCTGCTTGATGCGCGCAGTGATCTTGGCGTGCAGATGCACCTCGCCTGCGGCAAGGGCGTGTTCCACCTCGTTCACGTTGGAGAAGATCATGCCTTCCCCCTTCATGCCGTCGCGCTGCATCGAGACATAATACAACCCTAGCACCATGTCCTGGGACGGCACGATGATCGGCGCGCCGTTGGCGGGCGACAGCACGTTGTTCGTGGACATCATCAGGACGCGCGCTTCCAGCTGCGCTTCCAGCGAGAGGGGCACGTGAACGGCCATCTGGTCGCCGTCGAAGTCGGCGTTGAAGGCCGAACAGACCAGCGGATGCAGCTGGATCGCCTTGCCCTCGATCAGGATGGGTTCAAACGCCTGGATGCCCAGGCGGTGCAGCGTCGGCGCGCGGTTCAGCAGGACCGGATGCTCGCGGATCACCTCGTCCAGGATGTCCCAGACCTCGGGGCGTTCCTTTTCGACCAGCTTCTTGGCCTGCTTGACGGTGGACGACAGCCCTTTCGCCTCAAGCCGCGAATAGATGAACGGCTTGAACAGTTCGAGCGCCATCTTCTTGGGCAACCCGCACTGGTGCAGCTTCAGTTCCGGCCCGGTCACGATCACCGAACGACCCGAGAAGTCCACGCGCTTGCCCAGAAGGTTCTGGCGGAAGCGGCCCTGCTTGCCCTTGAGCATGTCGGACAGCGATTTCAGCGGGCGGCGGTTGTTGCCCGTGATCACGCGGCCGCGGCGGCCGTTGTCGAACAGCGCGTCCACCGATTCCTGCAGCATCCGCTTTTCGTTGCGCACGATGATGTCGGGCGCGCGAAGCTCGATCAGGCGCTTGAGGCGGTTGTTGCGGTTGATGACGCGGCGATACAGGTCGTTCAGGTCGGAGGTGGCGAAGCGGCCGCCGTCCAGCGGGACCAGCGGGCGCAGTTCGGGCGGAATGACCGGGATCACGGTCAGCACCATCCATTCGGGACGGTTGCCCGATTCCAGGAAGGATTCGACGATCTTCAGCCGCTTGATGATCTTCTTGGGCTTCAACTCGCCCGTGGCTTCCTTCAGATCCTCGCGCAACTGGTCGGCGGTGGCCTGCAGGTCGATATTGGCCAGCATCGCGCGGATCGCCTCGGCCCCGATATCGGCGCTGAAGGCGTCGGCGCCATAGTTGTCCTGCGCGTCCAGGAATTCCTCCTCGGACAGCAGTTGGCCATAGGTCAGGTCGGTCAGGCCCGGCTCGATCACCACGTAGTTCTCGAAATACAGGATCCGCTCCAGATCGCGCAGCGTCATGTCCAGCATCAGGCCGATGCGGGACGGCAGCGACTTCAGGAACCAGATATGGGCCACGGGCGCGGCCAGTTCGATATGGCCCATGCGTTCGCGGCGGACCTTCTGCAGGGTCACTTCCACGCCGCATTTCTCGCAGACGAGGCCGCGATACTTCATGCGCTTGTATTTGCCGCAGAGGCATTCATAGTCCTTGATCGGACCGAAGATGCGCGCGCAGAACAGGCCGTCACGCTCGGGCTTGAACGTGCGGTAGTTGATCGTCTCGGGCTTCTTCACCTCGCCATAGGACCAGGCGAGGATTTCCTCGGGCGAGGCCAGCGAGATCTTGATTTCGTCGAACTGCCGCGGCGGGGCCAGCGGGTTCAGCGGATTGGTGGCAAGTTCCTGGTTCATTCTTTTTTCCTAATGAAAGGGCGCGGGGGAGAAACGGTGCGTGAGGATCACGCACCCTACGCGGCGGCAGGGTGCGTGCCTGCAGGCACCGTTACTCGTCCTCCTCCGCATCCAGGAGTTCCATGTTGAGGCCCAGACCCCGGACCTCCTTGACCAGCACGTTGAACGATTCCGGCACGCCGGCCTCGAAGTTGTCGTCGCCCTTGACGATGGATTCATAGACCTTGGTGCGGCCCGCCACGTCGTCCGACTTGACCGTCAGCATCTCCTGCAAGGTATAGGCGGCACCATAGGCTTCCAGCGCCCAGACCTCCATCTCGCCAAGACGCTGACCGCCGAACTGCGCCTTGCCGCCCAGCGGTTGCTGGGTCACGAGGCTGTAAGGCCCGGTCGAACGCGCGTGCATCTTGTCATCGACAAGGTGGTGAAGCTTCAGGACATACTTCATGCCCACCGTCACCTTGCGCGAGAACTGCTCGCCCGTGCGGCCGTCGAAGACCACCGACTGCCCCGAGGTGTCGAACCCGGCGCGCGTCAGCGCGTCGTTCACGTCAGCCTCCTTGGCACCGTCGAAGACGGGCGTGGCGATGGGAACGCCGGTGCGCACGGTGTTGGCGTGCTCGACCAGCAGGTCGTCATCCATGCCCTCGAAGGTCTCGGCATACATGTCGTCGCCATAGCCGATGCGCATCGCCTCGCGGACCGGAGCCAGATCGCCCTTGCGGCGATATTCCTCCAGCGCCTCGTCGATCTTGATGCCAAGACCACGCGATGCCCAACCCATGTGGGTTTCCAGGATCTGGCCCACGTTCATGCGCGACGGCACGCCCAGCGGGTTCAGAACCAGATCGACCGGGGTGCCGTCCGCCAGGAACGGCATGTCCTCGATCGGGACGACCTTGGACACGACGCCCTTGTTGCCGTGACGACCGGCCATCTTGTCGCCCGCCTGCAGCTTGCGCTTCACGGCGACAAAGACCTTGACCATCTTCATCACGCCCGGCGGCAGGTCGTCGCCCTGGCGGACCTTCTCGACCTTGTCCTCGAAGCGGGCCTCGAGGGCCTTCTTCTGGGCGTCGTACTGATGGTTCAGCGCCTCGACTTCCTTGGCGGTGTCCTCGTCGGCCACGGCCAACTGCCACCACTGGCCGCGCGACAGCGTGCCCAGCAGATCGTCGTTGATCTCGCTGTTGGCCTTGATGCCCTTCGGACCCTTCACGGCGGTCTTGCCCATGATCAGCGACTTCAGGCGCGCATAGATGTTGCGGTCCAGGATCGCCTGTTCGTCGTCGCGGTCCCGCGCCAGACGCTCGACCTCCTCGCGCTCGATCTGCAGGGCGCGTTCGTCCTTGTCCACGCCGTGGCGGTTGAAGACCCGCACCTCGACGATGGTGCCATAGGCCCCCGGCGGCAGGCGCAGCGAGGTGTCCCGCACGTCCGACGCCTTTTCGCCGAAGATGGCGCGCAGCAGCTTTTCTTCCGGCGTCATCGGGCTTTCGCCCTTGGGGGTGATCTTGCCTACAAGGATGTCGCCCGGCCCGACCTCGGCCCCGATATAGACGATGCCGGCTTCATCCAGGTTGCGCAGGGCTTCCTCGCCCACGTTCGGGATGTCGCGGGTGATTTCCTCAGGTCCCAGCTTGGTATCGCGGGCCGCGACCTCGTATTCGTCGATGTGGATCGAGGTGAACACGTCGTCGCGGTGGATCCGTTCCGAAATCAGGATCGAGTCCTCGTAGTTGTAGCCGTTCCAGGGCATGAAGGCGACGACCACGTTCCGGCCGATGGCCAGTTCGCCCTGGTCGGTCGAGGGACCGTCGGCGATGACCTGGCCGCCCACGACCTTTTCGCCCACCTTGACCAGCGGACGCTGGTTGATGGTCGAGGACTGGTTGGACCGCTTGAACTTGCGCAGGCGATAGATGTCCACGCCCGCATCGCCCGATTCCAGCCCTTCGGTCGCGCGCACGACGATCCGCTGCGCATCGACCTGGTCGATCACGCCGCCCCGGCGCGCCATGATGGCGGCACCCGAGTCGCGGGCAACGGTCGCCTCCATGCCGGTGCCGACGAACGGCGCCTCGGCCCGCAGCAGCGGAACCGCCTGGCGCTGCATGTTGGACCCCATCAGCGCGCGGTTGGCGTCGTCGTTTTCCAGGAACGGGATCAGCGCCGCGGCGACCGAGACCAGCTGTTTCGGCGACACGTCGATCAGATCGACGGCATCGACGGGGTTCAGCATGAAGTCGCCCGCCTGGCGGGTCGAGATCAGTTCGTCAACGAAGTTGCCGTTCTCGTCCAGCGTCGCGTTGGCCTGGGCCACGGTGTGGCGCATCTCCTCGGTCGCGGACATGTAGACCACGTCGTCCGTCACGCGCCCGTCCACCACCTTGCGATAGGGGGTTTCGATGAAGCCGTACTTGTTCACCCGGGCAAAGGTCGCCAGGCTGTTGATCAGGCCGATGTTCTGGCCTTCCGGCGTCTCGATCGGGCACATCCGGCCGTAATGGGTCGGGTGAACGTCGCGCACCTCGAAGCCCGCGCGTTCCCGCGTCAGACCGCCCGGCCCCAGGGCCGACAGGCGGCGCTTGTGCGTCACCTCGGACAAGGGGTTGGTCTGGTCCATGAACTGCGACAGCTGAGAGCTGCCGAAGAATTCACGCACCGCAGCCGCGGCGGGCTTGGCGTTGATCAGGTCCTGCGGCATCACGGTGTCGATCTCGACGCCCGACATGCGTTCCCGGATGGCGCGTTCCATGCGCAGCAGGCCGACGCGATACTGGTTTTCCATCAGCTCGCCCACCGAACGCACCCGGCGGTTGCCCAGGTGGTCGATGTCGTCGATCTCGCCCTTGCCGTCGCGCAGTTCCACGAGGCCGCGCACGCAGGCCACGATGTCCTCGGGGCGCAGGGTCCGCTGGGTGTCCGGCGCAGCCAGGTCCAGGCGCATGTTCATCTTGACCCGGCCCACGGCGGACAGGTCGTAACGCTCGCTGTCGAAGAACAGGCTGTTGAACAGGGTCTGCGCGGCCTCCACGGTGGGCGGCTCGCCCGGACGCATGACGCGATAGATGTCCATCAGCGCGCCTTCGCGGCCCAGGTTCTTGTCGGCGGCCATGGTGTTGCGGATATAGGGACCGACGTTCACATGGTCGATGTCCAGCACCGGGATCTCGGTGATGTCGTTGTCCAGCAGCACCTTGAGCAGGCCGCCCGACAGGTCGCCTTCCTTGTTGTATTCGGCGGTGATCTCGTCCCCGGCCTCGGCATAGATGAAGCCGGTGGCGTCGTTCACGATGTCCTTGGACACGAAGCGGCCGACGATCCGCTCGAACGGAACCAGCAGGTTCAGCGCGTCGCCCGATTCCTGCAGCTTCTTGACCAGGCGCGGCGTGACCTTGTCGCCCGCCTTGGCGATGACCTCGCCCGTGTCGGCGTTCACCAGGTCATAGGTCGGACGGGTGCCGCGCACGCGTTCGGGGAAAAAGCGCGTGACCCAGCCTTGCGACCGGCCCTCGCGGCGCAGGGTATAGTCCACGGTCTGGTAGAAGGCATCCATGATGCCCTCCTGGTCCATGCCGAGCGCATAGAGCAGCGTCGTCACCGGCAGCTTGCGGCGGCGGTCGATGCGCGCGAAGACCAGATCCTTGGCGTCGAATTCAAAGTCCAGCCACGACCCGCGATAGGGAATGATCCGGCAGGCGAACAGCAATTTCCCCGAGGAATGCGTCTTGCCGCGGTCATGGTCGAAGAACACGCCGGGGCTGCGGTGCATCTGGGACACGACCACGCGTTCGGTCCCGTTCACGATGAACGTCCCGTTCTGGGTCATCAAGGGCATGTCGCCCATGAACACGTCCTGTTCCTTGATGTCCTTGACCGACTTGGCGCCGGTGTTCTCATCGACATCGAACACGATCAGGCGCAGCGTCACCTTCAGCGGCGCGGCATAGGTCATGTCGCGCTGCTGGCATTCGTCCACGTCGTATTTCGGCCGCTCAAGCTCGTATTTCACGAATTCCAGCGTCGCGGTCTCGTTGAAATCCTTGATCGGGAAGACCGACTGGAACACGCCCTGGATCCCGTCGCCATCGTTGTGGCCGGTGCCCTCGCCGGAATTCAGGAACAGGTCATAGGAGGATTTCTGAACCTCGATCAGGTTCGGCATCTCCAGCACTTCGCGGATGTTGCCGTAATAGCGCCGGATACGCTTCTGGCCGACATAGGATTGCGCCATGGGGTCTTGTCACCTTTCGTCTTCGCGCGCGTTCCGGGTCGGGGCACCCGGAACGGGCCTACGAATGCAGGGGGATAAGGTCCAATTCGTGCCGTGCGTCCCACCGCCCGGCTCCCGAACCTCGAACATGCCCTGAAGGAAGCTCCGCGCGCGGACCGCCCTTCAAGACAGGTTCGGCAGGGACCGGAAAACCCGGACCCTGCCCTGTTCGAACCAGCCGAAAGGCCGATTACTTCAGCTCGACCTTGGCGCCAGCCGCTTCGAGCTTCTTCTTCATTTCTTCGCCATCGGCCTTGGAAGCGCCTTCCTTGACCTTGCCGCCGGCTTCGACCAGATCCTTGGCCTCTTTCAGGCCCAGGCCGGTGATCGCGCGCACTTCCTTGATCACGTTGATCTTGTTGGCGCCCGCTTCGACCAGAACCACGTCGAATTCGGTCTTTTCCTCGGCGGCCTCGGCAGGGCCAGCAGCCGGGCCGGCCATCATGACGGCGCCGCCGGCGGCCGGCTCGATGCCGTACTTGTCCTTCAGGATGGTTTTCAGTTCCTGGGCTTCCAGCAGGGTCAGGCCCACGATTTGTTCGGCGAGTTGATTCAGATCAGCCATTTTTCCGTTCTCTCAGTTAATGTTCCAACGTCGGGTTTTCAACCACACGCGGGAATGGGGTTGCTTACGCAGCCTCACGTTCCTCAAGGGTCGTGAGGATGCTCGCGATGTTGCTTGCAGGCGCGCCAATGGCGCCGGCGATGCTGGAGGCAGGCGCACCGAGGCAGGACACGATCTGAGCGATAAGCTCTTCACGCGACGGCATCGAGGCGACGGCTTTCACACCGGCCGGATCCAGGGCCGAATCACCCATTGCACCGCCCAGGATCACGAACCGGTCGTTGTCCTTGGCGTATTTGTCGGCGATCCGGGCCGCAGCGGTCGGATCTTCCGAATAGGTGATCACGGTCATGCCCGTCAGATAGTCGGCGATGCTTGCGCAGGCCTTCCCTTCCAGGGCAATCTTGGCGAGCTTGTTCTTGGCAACGCGAACCGAACCCCCGGCTTCGCGCATGCGCGAGCGGAGGTCCTGCATATGTGCAACCGTCATCCCCTCGTAGTGGGCAACCACCACGACGCCAGAGCTTTCGAAGATCTGGCCGAGTTCCTCGACCAGTTGTTCTTTCTGCGCTCTATCCACGGTTTCACTCCAAGTTGGGGGTTTCCCCCCGGCTCTCACTTTTCCCGCCCCCAAGGGGGCAGGTCGGGTCCGCTAGGGCAAGATCACCGAAGAAGGAACCTTCGGAAAAATGCTTCCCTATCTCAGGAAGGACATTAAGCGGCCCCACAATGAATGCAGTCCCGCACCCTCCGTCTCGGACAGGACAGGGCGACGTGCGCCCCGCCATCCCGGCCCGAAGGCCGGAAATTCTCAGTTCGCGGTCGCGGACGCCACGTCCACCGACACGCCCGGTCCCATGGTCGAGCTGATCGAGACCTTCTTCATGTAGGTCCCTTTCGCGCCCGAGGGCTTGGCCCGGCTGACCGCGTCCACGAAGGCCCGCAGGTTCAGGGCCAGCTTGTCGGCGTCGAACGACACCTTGCCGATCCCGGCATGGACCACGCCCGCCTTTTCGGCCTTGAACTGGACCTCGCCGCCCTTGGCGGCCTCGACGGCGCCCTTCACGTCCATCGTCACCGTGCCGACCTTGGGGTTCGGCATCAGGTTGCGCGGACCCAGGATCTTGCCCAGGCGGCCGACCAGCGGCATCATGTCCGGCGTCGCGATGCAACGGTCGAACTCGATCTTGCCGGACTGGATCGTTTCCATCAGGTCCTCGGCGCCCACGATGTCCGCGCCGGCAGCCTTGGCCTCGTCGGCCTTGGGACCACGGGCGAACACGGCGACGCGCACGTCCTTGCCGGTGCCTGCGGGCAGCGTGACCACGCCGCGGACCATCTGGTCGGCATGGCGCGGATCGACGCCCAGGTTCAGCGCGATCTCGACCGTTTCGTCGAACTTGGCGGAGGCCGCGCCCTTGACCAGGGTGATCGCGTCCTCGACCGTCAGGTTCGCCTTGCCGTCGAAGGCCGCGCGCGCGGCGGCTTTTTTCTTGGAAATCTGTGCCATGGCTTAGCCCCTCACCTCGATACCGATCGACCGGGCGGAACCCAGGATGATCTTCATCGCCTGCTCGACATCGTTGGCCGACAGGTCCTTCATCTTGGCTTCGGCGATCTCGCGCACCTGCTTGACGGTCACGGAACCGGCGACCGTGCGGCCCGGCTTGTCCGAACCCTTGGCGCGGTTGCGCTTGCCCACCGGCTTCAGGCCGGCGGCCTTTTTCAGCAGGAAGGACGCGGGCGGCGTCTTCGTCTCGAAGCTGAACGACTTGTCGGCGTAATAGGTGATCACGACCGGAACGGGGGAACCCTGCTCCATCTCCTGCGTCTTGGCGTTGAATTCCTTGCAGAAGGCCATGATGTTGATCCCGCGCTGGCCCAGGGCGGGACCGACGGGGGGCGACGGGTTGGCTTGGCCCGCCTTGATTTGCAGCTTGAGGCTGCCGACGACTTTCTTGGCCATGGGGCCTTCTCCTTTGTCATCACGCCCGCGATGCGGGCCGACCTAGCGGTGCGGCGTCACGCCTCCCGCGCACGATCACGCGGTCTTGGCGACCTGCGTGAATTCCAGTTCGACCGGCGTGGGCCGGCCAAAGATCGACACCGTCACCTTGATGCGGCTCGACCCCTCGTCCACTTCCTCGACCATGCCCGAGAACCCCTCGAACGGGCCGTCGGTCACGTTCACCTTTTCGCCCACGTCGAAGCGGATCAGGTTGCGCGGCGCCACGGCCTCGCCCGTTCCGCTGCGGTTCAGCATCCCGTTCACCTCGTCGTCGCGCATCGGCTGGGGCTTGCCCTGCGCGCCCAGGAACCCGGTGACGCGATTGATCGAGTTCACCAGGTGATAGGTGCGGTCCGACATGTCCATGTGGACCAGAACGTAGCCCGGCATGAAGCGGCGTTCGGACGTGACCTTCTTGCCGCGCCGGATCTCGATCACTTCCTCGGTCGGGACCAGAACCTCGTCGATCTGGTCCTCCAGCCCCTTCTCGGCGACGGCCTGCCGGATCGCCTCGGCGACCTTCTTTTCAAAGTTCGACAGGACGCTGACCGAATACCAACGCTTTGCCATGTTCCGATCAAACCCCTGTTCGTCAGAAGGGAATTACCCGAAGCATCGGACAACCCCTTGAATTCCCATATGTCCGTCAAAAATCGAAATCGGCGCGCAACCGGATTCGATGCACGCCGTTTGCCGGACAGTCGTGGGCAGATACCCCCCCGCGCCCGGAAATGCAAGCCCGATCAGGCGCTGATCAGCCGCAGCCCTTCGGTGATGCCAAAGCGGATCGCCAGGTCAACCAGCGAAAAGAACACGCTGAACAGCGCGGCCAGGATCAGCACCATGATGGTCGTCGTGATCACCTCGCGCCGCGTGGGCCAGGCGATCTTGGCGGCCTCGGCGCGGACCTGGTTGATGAACTGGACGGGATTGGTGGCCACGGGCAGGCTCCTTGACAGATGCAGCGCGGCACATAGCGCGCCGGGCGCCGCAATTCAAGCGCCCAGCCAAAGCTGCGGTATCGCCTACGGGCCGCTTGCAGGTCCCGTCCCATCTTCCTAGTGATCGTTTCACCAGCAGAAAGGGACAGGACTTGCGCATCCCCGCCGACTTGCACGGCCATTCGCGTCTTCGCGCGCTCGGGCCGTCCTCTGCCGCCATCCCCGCGTCCGAGGCCCTGCGCGCGGGCATCGGCGCAGGGATCGGGCTGGCCGCGGCGGCGGGGCTGGCGCTGCTGATCGCGCCGGAACTGTGGCTGGGCATCTATCTGATCGCCCCCTTCGGCGCGACCTCGGTCCTGATCTTCGCCGCGCCGAACAGCCCCCTGGCGCAGCCCTGGCCCGCCATCGTCGGCAACACCGTGTCGGCGCTGGCGGCCCTGCTGGTCTGCCGGATGGTGGCGAACCCGCTGGTCGCGGTGCCCGCCGCCGTGGGCCTTGCCATCGCGGTGATGGGGCTGTGCCGGGCGACGCATCCGCCGGGGGGCGCGGTGGCGATGACGGTGGCCATCGGCGCCGACACCATCGCGCCGATGGGCATGGGCTTCGCCTTCCTGCCGGTGATGGCGGGAACCATGCTGCTGGTGGGGATCGCCGTTCTCTACGCCCATGCGAGTAATGAGCGAAAGTTGGTGATGCCCTGAGGGGCGGCATATCATGGCGGTGTTCACGCGCCGTCAA
>NZ_WMBT01000025.1 GCF_009708075.1 Paracoccus lichenicola
ATTGACGGCGCGTGAACACCGCCATGATATGCCGCCCCTCAGGGCATCACCAACTTTCGCTCATTACTCCAGAAACGCGATGGTGAAGCCGTTTATGGCACCAACCAGCATGCCAACCAGCATGCCGGCAACGGCGCCCGGCAGGATCGCCCCGGTTTCCCGGATGACGATTGCCGTGGCGATGGTGGACAGGCTGAGCGTGGAGCCGATCGACAGATCGATGCCACCGATCAGGAAGACAAAGGTGATGCCCAATGCCGCTATCAGCAGCGGCCCGAACAACCAGGCCATGTTGCGCAGGTTGGCGCCACTCAGAAACCCGGGCACCAGGGCAGAGATGGCCAACGCCGAGAGGACCAGGACCGGCACCATCGGCGCACTCAGCAGGAACCGCCCCGCCTCACGCAGCGCAAGCCACGAACGGTCTTTGGTCCGCTCTTGGAGATTCATGTCCGCCATCTCTCCCGTGCTCCTTCGTCAACCTGCGAGATGAAGTGCCGGGCATGTGTCCGGCCCGCGCGGGGTCACTTGCAGCCCCACAGTTCGTCGGCCTTGGCCTCCAGATCGGCCTTGCCATAAGGCACGCCTGGCAGGAATTCCGCCTTCGCCTGCAGTTCTTCCCCCGCTGACGCCTTCAGAGCCGCTTCGACCGCCTTGGTGGACATGGCTGGAATCGGGGTCGCGATATCGAGATCGAGGAATCCGTCCTGAACCGCCTTGCAGCCAATAGGCAGGCCGTCGATGGACACGATGGTGACATGTCCGTCCTCGCCGACCGGTTTCAGTCGTCCCCGCGCCTCCAGTGCCGAGAACACACCATTCAGGCCATCATTGAACGGCACGTAGATCCCGTTCAGGTCAGGATGTTCCTGAAGGGTGTTCTGGGTGGCGATCATTGCGCGCTCCGTGTTCCAGTCGGTCGGAACCTGGGCCACGACGCTGACATTGCCGGCAGAGGCCAACGCTTCGTTCAGGCAGGACGACCGGCGGATGCCATTGTCATTCGAGAGGCTGCCCTGAATTTCCAGGAGCTTGAACGGCTGACCATCGGCAACCTTCACGAAGAACTCGCCGGCCGCTCGCCCGTCGGCGCAAGGATCACCGCCGACATGATAGGTCACTGCCTCCAGATCGGCCGGAGCCTGATCCATGGTGATGAAGGGAATGCCCGATGCTTCGGCCACCTGGGCAATGGTGACTGCGGCCTCGATGTCCCAGGGAATGGCGATGATGGCGCCGACCCCTTCCGAAATAAGGCTGTCTACCTGCGATGCCTGGCGTTGCGCGTCCTTGTCGGCATTGGCGAAGCTCTGGGAGGCTCCTGCCGCCGCGATGGCTGCATCAAGCCCGGCCTTCTGCGCCTCGCGGAAGGGTTCGACCTTATCGAACGAGACACCGATCTTCACGTCCTGCGCCATGGTCGGCAGCGGAGCCAGGACAATCAGACATGTGCCCAGAAGGCAGGCAAGCAGAGTGCGGCTCTTCATCATTGCGTTATTCCTCCCGAAATGCCGCGGTTCTGCGGCGGTTGCCCTGCCCGGTGCTCTCCTTTCGCAACGGATCAGGATTTCGTTTCAGCCCACCGAAAGACGCGTTCGCCCGGCAATGCGGCTGGCCAGCGTGTCCATGGTGACGGCGGCAATCAGGATGCCTCCTCGGATCACGTCGTAATGATAGGGATCGGCGCCGATGAGGTTCAGCCCGTTCTGGATCGTTGTCAGCAGCAGCGCGCCCAACAATGACCCGAGAATGCTGCCGCTGCCGCCAAACAGGCTGGTCCCCCCAAGAACCACCGCAGTGATCACCGTGAACTCAAGTCCGGAGCCCAGTTCGGAACTGAGAACGCCAACCCGGCCTACGATCGTCAGCCCCGCACATGCGCCTGCCAAACCTACCAGCGCATAGACCACCAAGATGATCTTGACCTCGCCGATGCCCGTTTCACGAGCCGACCGGGGGGAGCCACCGAGTGCGAGCATCTGCCGTCCCGAGACGCTTTGAGACAGGATGACCGCTGCGGTGACTGCAACGGCAATGCCAAGCCAGACCGGCAGGCCAAGCCCGAGGAATTGGCCCCTGCCGAACCAGGAGATCGCCCCTTGAACCGAAATGAGAGACGCCTCGGTCAGGTGCAGGCCGATCCCGCGATAGAACGTCATGGTGCCAAGAGTGGCGATCAGCGGGTTGATCCGCAGGACGGTGATGCAGAGCCCGTTGATGAACCCCAATCCCATCCCGACTGCCAAGGCGACCGGATAGACTGCCCAGCCTGTTTCGGTCAGCATCGATCCTTCCGGTCGAACACCTGTCAGCATGATCGCGCTGGCGACCGACAGATTGGCGATCGATCCGATCGACAGATCGATCCCGCGCGTGATGATCACGAAAGTCATCGCCACGGCGCCAACCACGATCGGGGTCGCATCCAGAAGAATATTCCGCAGATTGGTCCACGCGGCAAAGCTCGCCGAATTCCGAGCGAAGATCAGCGATACGCCGGCCAGCAGCAGCAGAAGGATCAGGATCTGAACCTGTTGAAGACGAGACATTCTCATGCCCGCTCTCCCGTCGAGGCCATGGAGAGAATGCGGCCGGCATCGAAATCGGCCCTCTCGACAATTCCCGCAAGCTGGCCCTTGTGCAAAACCGCGATGCGATGCGACAGCGACAGAAGCTCGGGAATGTCGGATGAGATCAGGATGAACCCCATGCCCTTCGCTGCAAAATCCGTCACCAGCCGATGCACTGCCTGCCGGGCGCCGATATCGACGCCCTTGGTGGGCTCGTCCAGAATTGCGACCTTCGGATTGCGGGTCAGCCAGCGACCGATGATCGCCTTTTGCTGATTGCCACCCGACAGATTGATCATCGAGATGTCGGATCGTGCGGGTTGCACCCCATAGTCCTGGATCAGCTGTCCGACAATGCGCTGCTCTCGGGACAGATCGAGCCAACCCAAGAGCCGTGCTGCAAGATCGCCGAGCATGGGGGCGGACATGTTTTCGCGGACAGGCCGGCTGAGAAAGGCCTGATCAAGACGGCGGTCTTCCGACACCAGCACCAATCCGCGCGCTATCGCTGCTTGTGGAGACCGCCGCTCGAACGGCGTGCCATCCAGTTCCACGCAACCAGTTCCGTCGCGCAGTCCGCAGATGACCTCGGCCAGTTCGCTGCGCCCTGCCCCCATCAAACCCGCGATGCCCACAATCTCGCCGCGCCGCAGATCCAGTGACACTCCGCGGACCAGTTCGGTGTCGGACAAATCTTGCAGCTTCAATACGGTGGGCGCCCCTTGTTCGATCGGCGTCGGAGCGGTTTCACCTTCGACAATTGCGCGTCCGACCATCGCGCGCGCGATCCGGTCGCGATCCATGTCGGCAGGCCGTCCGGCATCGGCGATGACACCGTCGCGCATGATGACAACGCTGTCGGCCAGGGCATAGACCTCTTCCAGGAAATGGGTGATGTAGATGATCGCGTAACCTGCCGCCTTCAGCTTGCGCACGACGGCGAACAGTCGCTCGCGTTCAGGCAGGCTGAGGCAGGTGGTCGGCTCATCGAAGATCAGCAAGTTTCGGGCACGGCGTATGGCCTTTGCGGCTTCGACCATCTGCCGTTCACCCAGAGACAAGCTGCTCAATGGCGCTTTGGGGTCGATCTTCGTGCCGAGTTCATCATGCAGAAGGCGTGCCGCCCCCTCGGCCAGGGCTGTCCAGTCCACCAATCCGTGCTTGCGGAGCAAGTCAGGCATGTAGATGTTTTCGGCGACAGTCAGATTGTCGAACAGGCTGAGTTCCTGATGGATCGTGCCGAAGCCGAGATCGCCGATATCGCGCAGAGACAGGGCTTCGTAGGCGCGGCCCTTGACCGTGATGGTGCCGCCGCTCGGGGCCATCAGCCCGGACAGGATGTTCTTCAGCGTAGACTTGCCGGCGCCGTTCTCTCCCAGCAGCGCCAGCACCTCGCCCCGGTTGAGGGTAAGGGAAATGTCCCTGAGCACACGAATGGTGGAAAAAGACTTCGAGATCCCGCTCAGTTTCAGGAACGGGGCTTCAGACATGCCGCCATCGGTGACCGGCAAGCCGGTGCGAACCGGCCCAAAGCCGGCAGGATCAAGGATTGTCATCGCGCTCTCCTGAGACCTGATTGTAGGCAGGCGCTCCGCAACATGGATCGATCATGCGTCGAAACGCCGGCGGGCTGTCAATGAGGAGGATCTTGGAGGATGCAAAACGCGTCATCAAGGACGCTTTTGCTCATGCCATAACTGTGCCATCTATGGGCATGTCCTGACAGGAAGCTGTGCCGAACTATTTGAAATTGCCGCGCGCAAGGGCTGCGGGATCAGATGCTTTCGGGCATCAGCAAGTTGAACGGCAGGAAGGCCTGGCCAGGCCTGCTAGCGCCGTCGCGCTTGTATTGCTTGATAAGCGCGACCAACTCCCGGCAGAGCAGGACCTTCGGGGTTTCGATGATCAGGGTCACGATTTCCTCGGTCAAGGCCGTTGCTGATTCTGGCGTGACCTCGTTACAGACCAGCACCACATCGCCTGCGCGGCCGCTATCGCGAAGGGCGTGGATCACGCCTTCCGGCCCGAAGCCGGCCAAGTTGATCGCGACAAGATCCTCATGCCGCCTCAGAAGATCGCTGGTGAGTCGATAGGTGGCGGCTTCGTCGCCCGGATGCGAGACGGTATCGACCACTTCGAACGCCGGAGCTCGTTCACGCAAATAGGACCGGAAGCCGATTTCCCGCATTTCGTGGCCGTGAAAGCGGGAACTGCCAACAAATGCCAGGACTTTTCCAGGCCGGCGCGCCACTCGCGACACGAACCATGCCCCCGCTCGGCCCGCCTGGCGGTTGTTGAGACCAATGTAACTTTCCCGCACTCCCGGGGCGAAATCGGACAGCAGCGAGTAGACCGGCTTCCCCAGGTCGCGCAATTCCCCGACAATCGCCGTGATGGCCGGGTGGTCGATGGTCATGGCGGCAATCGCATCGACTTGCTGCCCAAGCTTTCTTAGTCTGCTTGCCACATTCTGCGGATCCGACCAATCGGCAAATTCAAGAAGAGCGCTGCCGTTGAAATCGGCAAGGCCGCGCATTTCCGCCTCGATCCCGGCGCCGAGGCCTCGAAAGAAGGCAGGATGCGGTCCCTCCAGCAACAGCACGCCCACCCGCAGTGACGGAAGATCATCTCTCAGACGCGCCTCGACCAAGGGAACGCCGTGGTATCCGATCGCCTGGGCTGCTTCCATGATGCGTCGCAGGGTTTCGGGACGGACCTTCTTGCGCCCGTTCAGGGCGCGGTCCACGGTGATCAGGCTCAGCCCGGCACGAACAGCGACGTCTTGGATCGTGGGACGGTTTGCCATGTCTTCACTGCCGTGTTTAGCGTCTTTTATGACGCTGTCCGCCGGCACCCGCAATGGCATAATTCGCGGCCGGAAGCACCAGACGGTTTCCGGCAGACGGGGGCAAGACCCCTGAAGGTCTTGCCCCGGTGCAAGGATCGCGTTCGCACTACGTCTGGCGAACGGGGATAAACGCTTTCTCCCGGAGGGCCGTGTGGCAGAGCAAACGGTCTTCTTGAGGCAATCAGACCGCGACCGGGGTGATCCAGGGCTGGTCAGATGCCTCGTGGCTGTCCACGACGGCCTCGACGAAGGCCACGCCCTTCAGTCCGTCATAGGCCAACGGCACATTCTGGCCCAGCGGGCCGGGTTCACGCCCCTCCTGCCGGGCACGGATGGCCTCGGCGAAACCCGCGTAAAGGTTGGCAAAGGCTTCCAGATAGCCCTCGGGGTGGCCGGGAGGCGTGCGGGTGCGCGCCTTGGCGTCCTCGGACAGGTCGTCGGCGCCGCGCTTGATGGTCTGCACGCGGCCGTCCAGCGGCGTGAACACCAGTTCGTTCGGCTGTTCCTGGAACCATTGCAGCGAGCCTTTTTCGCCGAACACCCGCAGCCGCACGCCGTTGGAATTGCCGATGGCGACCTGCGACGACCACAATAGCCCCCGCGCGCCGCCCTGATAGCGCATCATGACATGGGCGTTGTCGTCCAGCGCCCGGCCGCCCACGAAGGTCGCGAGGTCGGCGGTCAGGCTTTCCAGCTTCAGCCCGGTGACGAAGCCCGCCAGGTGATAGGCATGGGTGCCGATGTCGCCGATGGACCCGCCGCGCCCGTTCTTCTTGGGATCGGTGCGCCAGGCGGCCTGGGCGTTGCCCGACTGCTCGATGGCGGTGGACATCCATTCCAGCGGGTATTCCACCTGCACGGTGCGCACCGCACCCAGTTCGCCGCGGGCCACGCGGACGCGGGCCTCGTGGACCATGGGATAGCCAGAATAGGTATAGGTCACGCCGACAAAGCGGCCGCTTTCGCGCGCCAGCTTTTCCAACGCCACGGCATCCTCCAGCGTGGCCGTCAGGGGCTTTTCGCAGATCACGTCGAAACCTGCCTCGATCAGCGCCTTGGCGATCGGGTAATGGGTGAAGTTCGGCGTGCAGATGGCCACGGCGTCGACACGGTCGTCACGCCCCGCCTCGCCTGCGATCAGGTCCTGATAGCTGCCATAGCTGCGGGCCGCGTCCAGCCCCTGCGCGATGGCGAAGTCCCGGCCCCGCTGGGGATCCACGTCGAAGGCGCCCGCGACAAGCTGCCACTGGCCGTCCAGCCGCGAGGCGAGGCGGTGGATGTTGCCGATATAGGCGCCCTGCCCGCCGCCGACCATTCCAAGCCGCAAGGGTTTCATACGTCCTCCAGTCCGAGCATGGCCCGGTTGGCGCCGCGATCGGCGCCGGATTTCACGAAATCGTCGAATGCGCGGTCCGACACCCGGATGATGTGGTCCGCGATGAACTGCGCGCCCTCGCGGGCGCCGTCCTCGGGGTTCTTGACAAAGCATTCCCATTCCAGGACCGCCCAGCCGTCGAAACCATAGGTCGTCAGCTTGGTGAAGATGGCGCCGAAATCCACCTGACCGTCGCCGGGGCTGCGGAAGCGGCCGGCCCGCTTGGACCAGGGCTGATAACCGCCATAGGCCCCCGACTTACCGTCGGGCCGGAACTCGGCGTCCTTGACGTGGAAGGTCTTGATGCGGTCGTGATAGTGGTCGATGAAGGCCAGGTAATCCAAGGCCTGCAACACGAAATGGCTGGGATCATACATCAGGTTGGCGCGGGGGTGGTTCTTCACCTTTTCCAGGAAGAACTCCCAGCTGTGGCCGTCATGCAGATCCTCGCAGGGGTGGATTTCATAGCAGACGTCCACGCCATGCGCGTCGAAATCGTCCAGAATCGGCGTCCAGCGTTTCGCCAGTTCGTCGAAACCCTCCTCGACCAGGCCTTCGGGCCATTGCGGATAGGGGTAAAGATAGGGCCACAGCAGCGCGCCCGAAAAGGTCACGTGCCGGTCGATGCCAAGGCGCTTTGACGCGCGGGCGGCGAAGCGCAACTGCTCCTCGGCCCATGCGCGGCGGGCGGCAGGATTGCCGTGCACCGCCTGGGGGGCAAAGCTGTCCATGATGGCGTCATGCGCCGGATGCACCGCCACCAGTTGCCCGGTGATGTGCGAGGCGAATTCGGTGATCTGCAAGCCGTGATCGGCCAGCATCCCCTTGATCCCGTCGCAATAGGCGTCGCTCTCGGCCGCCTGCTTCATGTCGATCAGCCGCGTGTCCCAGGTCGGGATCTGCACGCCCTTGAAGCCCTTGTCCGCCGCCCATCGCGCAAGGCTGGGCAGGGAATCGTAGGGCGCGTCGTCGGCCGCGAACTGCGCCAGGAAGACGCCCGGTCCCTTGATCGTGCGCATGATCATGCCTCCAGCCTGGCCGCGGGAACCGGCGCGTCGTCGTAGCCGCCGTGGATCGACTGGTCGAAGGGGATCACCGCCCCCGTCATCATGCCGCTGTCGTCGGAGGCCATCCACAGAACGGCGCGCGCGACTTCGACCGGGTCCAGAATGCGGCCAAAGGGTTTTTCGGCGGCCTTGCGGTCGATGAAATCCGGATCGCCCGTTTCCGACAGGATGAGCTTGCGTTCGTGGTCGGAATTCATCCAGCCGATGTCCAACTGGTTCACGTGGATGCGGTGGCGCATCAGCGCGAAACCGGCATGGCGCGTCAGTGTCGCCAGTGCCCCCTTGGACCCGGCATAGGGGGCCAGGAAGGGCTGGCCCACCAGGCCGGACATCGACCCGATGTTGACGATCCGGCCTTCGATGCCGTCACGGATCATCACCTTGGCCGCGTCCTGCATCAGGAAGAACGGCGCGCGGGTGTTGACCGCGAACATCCGGTCGAACAGCTCGGGCGTGGTGTTCAAGACGTTGCCGCGGTCCGTCAGGCCGGCGGCGTTGACCAGGATATCGACCCGGCCGAAACGCGTGTCGGCAGCGGGAATGATGGCGCGCACGTCGTCGATATCGCCCAGATCGGCAGCCACCATTTCGACCGGCACGCCGATGTCCGATGTGATGGCATCGGCGACCGCCTGTCCCTTTTCGACGCCGCGCCCGACGATCACGATGCCGGCGGCGCCGGCCTTGGCGAACAGCCGGGCGACGGCCGCGCCCAACCCTTGCGTGCCGCCCGTGACGACGGCGATCTTTCCTTCGATACGGTTCATTTTCACACCACCTCGTAGCCTGCCGCGTCCATGACGCGCAGCAATTCCTTGTGACCCTTCACTGCCATGTCCAGGGGCGGATTGGCGACGGGATCCTGTTCGGCCTCGACCACGAACCAGCCTTCATAGCCCTTGTCGGCCAGGGCCTTGACGATGGCCCGGAAGTCCAGCGATCCGTCGCCGGGCACGGTGAAGGCACCCTTGATGACGGCATCGAGGAAGCTTTCCCGGCTGCGATCCAGCCCGTCCACGACCGCGCGGCGGATGTCCTTGGTGTGGACATGGGTGATGCGGGCATGGTGGTTCTCGATCACCCGCATCACGTTGCCGCCCGCAAAGGCCATGTGCCCCGCATCCAACAGCAGCGGCACGCACGAGTGCGCCATGAACAGATCCAGTTCCGCCTCGGTCTCGATCGCCGCTGCCATATGGTGATGATACGAGATGGGCATCCCCTGCCCCGCACACCAGTCGGCGAAGTCGGACATCTTGCGGCCATAGGCGGCCATCTCGGCCTCGGTCAGCTTCGGCTTGGTGGCCAGCGGAGCCGAGCGCACACCCTGGATGGACCGCGCGGTTTCCCCATAGACGATGCAGGGTGCGCCTGCGGCGATGAAGAACGCCATCTGCTGCGCGATCCGGTCCTTTTCCGCCTCGATGTCGCCATCCAGCAGCAGGCCCGAGAACCAGCCGCCGCAGACCGAGATGCCGTAGCGGTCCAGGATCGGTCCCAGTTCGGCCATGTCCATCGGAAACCTGCGGCCCGTTTCCATGCCGGTGAAGCCAGCCTGGGATGCCTGACGCAGGCATTCCTCGAGGCTGACGTCGTCGGACAGTTCCGCGAGGTCGTCGTTCCACCATGCAATGGGCGCAATGCCCAGTCTTGCCTTCACGATCACACTCCCACCCGCTGCGCTTCGCGGATCTTTTCCTGCGCGGCCCGCGCTGCACGGACCTTTTCGAAATTCGAGACCTCGGGCACGCCCACGTCCCAGTCGGCATCGCCCGGCACCCATTTCCAGGCATCCGAGACGATGGTGATGACCGTCACCCCGTCGCCTTCCAGCGCCGTCTTCATGGCGTTTTCCAGATCGGCCAGGCTTTCGGCCTTGATGGCGCGCGCGCCCATAGCCTCGGCATGCTTGACGAAATCGACGTGCAGCGGATTGTCGCGGTTCCGGATGCGGCAGTCCGCCAGCAGGTTGTTGAAGCCCGGAACGCCCTTGGCCTGTTGCAGCCGGTTGATGACCGCATAGCCGCCGTTGTCGCAAACCACGACCACCATCTTGTGGCCGGTCAGGGCCGCCGAATAGATGTCCGAGTTCATCATCATGTAGGTGCCGTCGCCCAGCATGACGATGGGCGTGCCGCCCGCGGCGCCCGGGCCTTCCTGCGCCAGGGCGCAGCCCCAGCCTGCGGCGATCTCGTAGCCCATGCAGGAAAAGCCGAATTCGCAGTCGAAGGTGTTGGGGTTCTTGACGCGCCAGCCCTTGGTGATCTCGCCCGGCGTGCCGCCCGCGGCCCCGATCAGCGTGTCGTTCGGCCCGGCCACCTTGTTCATCACGCCGATGACCTGCGCATAGGACGGCACCGGATCGTTGGTGGGCGCCTGGTGGTCGTCCAGCAACCTGTTCCATTCCGCGAACAGGGTCTTGGCGCGCTTCATCAGCCCCGCATCCGCCTGCCAGTCGCCAAGCGCGGCATCAAGGTCGCCCAGGCCTTCCAGGGCGTCGCCGACAACCGGCAACGCGCGGTGCTTGATCGCGTCGAAGCGCGCCGCGTTGACGCCGATAAACTTCGCGTCCCGGGCAAAGGCGGTCCAGGATCCGGTGGTGAAGTCCTGAAGGCGGGTCCCGATGGCCAGGATGACATCCGCGTCATGCGCCAACGCATTGGCCGAGGTCGAGCCGACGATGCCGATGGGTCCGGCATGGACCGGATGCTCGTGCGTCAGCGCGCCCTTGCCGGCGATGGTCTCGACGACCGGGATGCCCCGCTTGGCCGCGAAATCGGCCAGCGCATCTTCCGCCAGCGAATAGCGCACGCCGCCGCCGGAAATGATCAGCGGCCGCTTGGCGGTTTTCAGAAGCGCCGCCGCCGCCGCGACCGAATCGCGGTCGGGGCGCGGGCGCGGGATCTTCCAGACGCGCGGCTCGAAGAACACCTCGGGATAGTCGAAGGCGATCTCCTGCGTGTCCTGCGCCAGACCGATGAAGGCCGGGCCGCAGTCGGCCGGGTCCAGCATGGTCGCGACAGCCTGCGGCAGCGATTGCAGGATCTGCTCCGGCAGGGTGATGCGGTCCCAATAGCGCACCACGGGCTTGAAGGCGTCGTTGCTGGTCAGCGTGGGATCGCCGAACTGCTCGACCTGTTGCAGCACCGGGTCCGGCAGGCGGCTGGCGAAGGTGTCGCCCGCCAGCAGCAGCACCGGCAGCCGGTTGGCCATGGCCGTGCCCGCCGCCGTCACCATGTTCAGCGCCCCCGGCCCGATGGAGGTCGCGGCCACCATGATCTGGCGCCGCCGCTTGGCCTTGGCAAAGCCGATCGCGGCCAGGGCCATCGACTGTTCGTTCTGGCCGCGCCAGGTCGGCAGCTGGTCCTGGACCTGTTCCAGCGCCTCGGACAGGCAGCTGACGTTGCCGTGTCCGAAGATCCCGAACACGCCCGCGAACAGGGGCACGCGCTCGCCCTCGATCTCGGTGAACTGGTTGCAAAGGTAACGGACAAGGGCCTGTGACATGGTCAGGCGCACGGTGTTCGCGGTCATCTCGCCTCCTCCTGCGGATGGGTTTCGAAAGACACTACGGAATGATGATTGACAATGCAATAGTTCTGCAATGATTATTGCAAGAGCAAATCGGGAGGAACACCATGACAGGAATCGCCGTTCTCGGCACCGGCCGCATCGGTCGCATGCACGCTGAAAACATCGCCGCGCATCCGCGCGCCCGACTGGCGGGCGTTTACGACATTCACACCGCCGCAGCGGCCGAGGTTGCCGCCAAGCTGGACGTGCCGCAATTCGATTCGGTCGAGGCGGTGCTTGCCTCGCCGGATGTCGACGCCGTTCTGATCGCCACCTCGACCGCGACCCATGCCGACCTGCTGGAACAGGCGGTCGCGGCCGGCAAGGCGATCCTGTGCGAAAAGCCCATCGACCTGTCGCTTGATCGGGTGAATGCCTGCGCCGCAACCATCGCCGGAACCAGCCTGCCGATCATGCTGGGCTTCGTGCGCCGGTTCGACACGGGCCATGCCGGCGTGCGGCAGGCCGTCGAGTCGGGCACGATCGGCGACCTGCACCAGGTCGTCATCACCTCGCGCGATCCCGGCATGGCGCCCGATGCCTATATCGAGGCCTCGGGCGGCATCTTCCGCGACATGACCATCCACGATTTCGACATGGCTCGCTTCATCTTGGGCGAGGACGTGACCGAAGTCACGGCGACCGGATCTCGGCTGGTCGATCCGGCGCTGATGGAACGCTGCGACGATTACGATACGGTCAGCGTGGTGCTGAAGACCGCGTCGGGCAAGCAGGCGATCATCTCCAACTCGCGTCGCGCTGTCTATGGCTATGACCAGCGGGTCGAGGCGTTCGGCAGTGCGGGCATGGCGATCTCCGAAAATCACACCCTGGATCATGTCCGGATCCATGGCGCGGACTTCACCGATCGCGCGACACCGCTGAAGAACTTCTTCATCGAACGCTATGCCGACGCCTTCGCGGCCGAGATCAGCGCCTTTGTGGACGCGATCGAGGAAGGCAAGCCGGTCCCCGTCGGCTTCGAGGACGGACGCCAAGCGCTGCTGCTGGCCGAAGCCGCGATCCGCTCGGCCGCCGAGGGCCGCACCGTGCCAACGTCAGAGATCGGATAAGCCATGTATGCCAACTTCGGATTGTTCATCGACGGCACCTGGGCATCAGGAACCGCCTCGGGCGAGGTCATCTCGCCCGTTACGGAAAAGCCCTTGGGCCAGGTTCCCATGGCCACCGCAGCAGAAACGGGCGCGGCCCTGGACGCCGCCGCCCGCGCCTTGCCCTTGCTGCGCGCGATGGGCGGCTTTGCCCGCGCCGACGCCCTGCACAAGGCCGCGGACGAGATGATCCGCCGCACCGACGAGGGCGCGCGCATGATCGCGATCGAAACGGGCAAGCCCCTGGCCCAGGCGGGCCGGGAATGGGTGCTGGCCTGCGACCAGTTCCGCTGGTTCGCCGAGGAAGCGCGCCGCATCTATGGCCGCGTCATAGACAGCCGGGTGCCCGGCGGCCGGTTCGAGGTCACGCGCGAGCCGGTGGGCATCGTCGGCGCCTTCACCGCCTGGAACTTTCCCGCCGCCTTGCCCGCCCGCAAGTTGGCCCCGGCGCTTGCCGCCGGTTGCCCGGTGGTGCTGCGCCCGTCCTCGCAGACGCCCGGCGTGGCCATGGTGATGGTCGATTGCCTGCGCGCGGCGGGCCTGCCCGACGGGTCGGTCAACCTGGTCGTCGGATCGACCGCCAACACCTATGAGCCCATCATGGCCGACACGCGCGTGCGCAAGGTCAGCCTGACCGGGTCGACCCGCGTGGGCCAGCAGATGATCCGCGACGCCGCGGACACGGTGAAGAAGGTCTCGATGGAACTGGGTGGCAACGCACCGCTGATCATTTACGACGACGCCGATCTGCAGAACGCGCTGGACCTGACGGTGCCCACGAAGTTCGCCAACTGCGGGCAGGTCTGCGTGACCCCCGACCGGATCTTCGTCCATGACAGCCTACACGACGCCTTTGTCGAAGGCTTCGTGGACCGCACAGCCAAGATCAAGCTGGGCGACGGCCTGGACGCGGACACCGGCATGGGACCGCTGATCAACGCGGGCCGCTTGGCCGAGATCGACGCCATCGTCCAGGACGCCATCCGCAGCGGCGCGACGCTTGCCCATGGCGGCAAGCGCCCGGCGCATCTGAACAGCGGCTTCTTCTTCGAACCGACCGTGCTGACCGAGGTGACAGACGACATGCGGGTCTTTGCCGAGGAAAACTTCGGCCCGATCGCCGCAATCACCCGCTTCCGGACCGAGGACGAGGTGCTTGAACGGGCCAACGCGTCCGACATGGGGCTGTCGGCCTATGCCTTCACCCGCTCGCCCGACCGGGCGCGGCGCACGGTGGCGGCGCTGAAGGCGGGCATGGTCGGGATCAACAGCTTTGCCTTGGCGGCATCCGAGGCGCCCTTCGGCGGCACCAACCATTCCGGCATGGGCCGCGAAGGCGGGATCGAGGGGATCGACGATTACCTCGACACCAAGCTCGCCCAGATCGTGTTCTGAGGAGGGGCGCATGTTCACCAACAAGCTGAAGGCCCAATGGGCCGAAGGTCGCCCCGCCATCAACGGCTGGCTGTCGATCGGCAATGCCTTCACGGCCGAGATCATGGCGGCGCAGGGCTATGATTCCGTCACCATCGACGCCCAGCACGGCGCGCTGGATTACGCTGCCGTCCTGCCGATGTTGCAGGCGATGCGCGCGTCCGGCGTGACGCCCATGGTCCGGGTGCCCTGGCGGGAACCGGGCGCCATCATGAAGGCTCTGGACGCGGGCGCCCAGGGCATCATCTGCCCGATGGTCAATTCCGCCGTCGAAGCCGCGGAATTCGTCAGCTACATGCGCTATCCGCCGCTGGGGCAGCGCAGCTTCGGGCCGACCCGCGCGGCCTTCGCCTATGCCGGCTACGGGGTGGCGGCGAACGATCAGGTGCTGGCTCTGGCGATGATCGAGACGCAAGCGGGCATCGACAACCTGGACGCCATCGCCGCCACGCCGGGCCTGGACGGGATCTATATCGGCCCCGCCGACCTGACGCTGGGCACGCAGGGGGGCCGCTTGCCCCCCGCCTTCGACCGCGAGGAACCCGAGATGATCGCGCTGATCAGGCGCGTCAAGGATGCCTGCAAGGCGAACGGCATTGCCGCCTGTCTGCATTGCGGCACTCCGGATTATGCCGCGAAGGCTGTCGGTTGGGGCTTCGATCTGACAACGGTGGGCGGCGATTCGCGCCTGTTGGCCGCCGCCGCAGCCGCATCGGTCGCGAAATGGCGCGACCTGACCGGCGCCGTCCCGGTCCAGGCCACGAAAGGAGCCTATTGATGCCG
Source organism: Paracoccus lichenicola (assembly GCF_009708075.1). Taxonomy (GTDB): domain Bacteria; phylum Pseudomonadota; class Alphaproteobacteria; order Rhodobacterales; family Rhodobacteraceae; genus Paracoccus; species Paracoccus lichenicola. Next base: position 14,763 of record NZ_WMBT01000025.1, read on the forward strand.
CACCTTCTTGTCGCCGGAAAGCTGCACCCTGCCGGAGAGGCGCTGCTGCGCGACCTGCCCGCCCGCGGCGTCACGGTCGATTACGTGACCGAGGTGTCCGAGGACTCCTATGCGCCGCTGATCTCCAGGGCCGATGCCCTGGTGATCCGCACGCAGCCGCTGACCGCGCCCACGGTGTCGCTGGCCAAACGGCTGAAGGTCGTCTCGCGCCACGGCGTGGGCTACGATTCGGTCGATCTGGACGCGCTGAACCGGCGCGGCATCGCGCTGACCATCGTGGGCGACGTGAATTCCGTCTCGGTTGCGGAACATGCGATGATGCAGCTTCTGGCGGGGGCCAAGCGCGCGCTTCTGGCCGACCGGGCGGTGCGCGACCCGGCCGGATGGGGCTGGCGCAACCGGCTTGAACAGCAGGAGATTTCGGGAAAGAACCTGCTGATCCTGGGCTATGGCCGGATCGGCCGGCACCTGGCGCGCATGGCGCATGGCTTTGACATGCAGGTCCGCGCCTTCGACCCCTTCCTGGAACGCAACGGCTGGCCCGAGGGGGCCGTGCGGCCCGTCGCCCTGGACGAAGGCCTGGCCTGGGCCGATTGCATTTCCGTCCACATCCCCCGGGGCGACCGCCCGGCCATCGGGGCTGCGGAAATCGCTCGGATGCGGCCCGGCGTGATCCTGGCCAATACCGCGCGCGGCGGCGTGGTGGACGAAGCCGCCCTGGCCCAGGCCTTGCAATCGGGCCAGGTGGGTGCGGCCGGCGTGGATGTCTTCGACCAGGAACCCCCTCAGGACTCGCTGCTGTTTGCCCATCGCGGGGCCATCCTGTCGCCTCATATCGCCGGGCTGACGGCGGAATGTGCCGAGCGCATGGCCATCGCCTCAATCCGGAATGCCGTGAACTATCTTGACGGCACCATCGACACGGACCTGATCGTCAATCGGGACTTCGCTCATGCCTGAAAAACCCGCTCTCCGTATAGGCCTGATCGGCACGGGCTTCATGGGCAAGGCGCATGTCTTCGGCTTTGCCACTGCGCAAAAGGTCTTCGACCTTCCCTATCGGCTTGAACTCCACACCGTTGCCGACGTGACCGACGAGTCTGCGGCGCGCGCCGCTGCCGATTTCGGCTTTGCCAAGGCGACGGCGGACTGGCGCAGCATGATCGACGATCCCGACATCGACGTGATCGACATCACCGCGCCCAATGCCCTGCACAAGGAGATGGCGCTGGCCGCCATTGCCGCCGGCAAGCACGTTTATTGCGAAAAGCCTTTGGCCCCTCAGGCTGCCGATGCCGAAGAAATGGCCCGGGCCGCGGCGGCGAAGGGCGTCAAGACGCAGGTTGGCTTCAACTATCTGTGCAATCCGATGCTGCGGCTGGCCCGCGAGATGATCGCGGCGGGCGAACTGGGCGAGATTCGCGGCTATCGGGGATTGCACGCCGAAGACTACATGGCCGACGCTGGCGGCACCTGGAGTTTCCGCCATGATCCGGCGGGCGGCGGCGCCTTGGCCGATATCGGCAGTCATGCCCTGGCCACAGCCGAATTCCTGCTGGGTCCGATCACCGCCGTGATGGGGGATTGCATCACCATGATCGACAGCCGGCGGGACGGTCAGGGCGGCACGCGATCTGTCAAGGTCGATGATGTCGGCCGCGCATTCCTGCGGTTCGCCAATGGCGCCCAAGGGTCCATCGAGGGCAACTGGATCGCCACTGGCCGCAAGATGCAGCACGACTTCGAAGTCTATGGCACCAAGGGCGCGCTGGCGTTCTCGCAGGAACGCTTCAACGAGCTGCACTTCTATTCCGTGGCCGACGCGCCGGGCCGGCGCGGTTTCCGCCGCATCGAGGCCAGCCCGGATCACCCCCCTTACGGCCGCTTCTGCGTCGCACCGGGCCACCAGATCGGCTTCAACGACCTGAAGGCGATCGAGGTCGAAGGCTATGTGCGTGCCATTGCGGGGGAGACGGCCGAGCCCTTCGGCTTTGCGGCGGGCCTGCGCATCCAGCGGCTGGTGGAAACCATCCAGGCCTCATCCGCCGCGCGGCAGTGGAAGGCGGTTCCTGCCTAGGCATCCGGGGCCGCGCCACCCTCCCGGCGCGGCATCGGCGGGGCATTCCTCGGCCCCCCTCACGGGCGCCCGATCTCATGTCGGGCGCCCATCCTTTCCGAAAGGCTTTCGATGTTTCAGAAGATCCTGATTGCGAACCGTGGCGAGATTGCGATCCGCGTGATGCGGGCGGCCAACG
>NZ_WMBT01000026.1 GCF_009708075.1 Paracoccus lichenicola
CGCGACGGCCTCCGCCAACTTCAAGCCGCCGCCTGATCAAGCGTCACCAACTTTTGCCCATATCTCCCTCGACAGCGATCAACTGCAGTGAGTCTCAACTGGAACGCACAGGATCTTGATCCACGCGGCATTTCGTCTTCTTGGTCAAACCCCCTGGGGCGAATAATCTTCTGCAATCGTTAGATAAACTTGTTGAAAAAAGCGAGGCAGTGAATGGTCCTGAAGGACACAGGTAGCGACCGACGGCGCTTTCTAGGTGGTCTGCTGGCCACAGCGGCGGTTCTGCCGGGCGGCGCCGTCTTGGCGCAGGGTTTTGATCCTTATACCGGGCAGCCTCTCTATGGCGGCCCCCCGACCGGCGGGGCGCCCGATCTCAGGGCCTATCAGGTTGATCCGAACGCAGATCCCAGGCGAAATCAGTCGTCGTTTCGCGCAAGGCATTGGAGCGAATTTTACCCAAGTTTGGGAAAGGGCGTGATCCTTGCGGATGTGACGTCGCGTGCAGTGCATTACTGGTCAGGGGATGGATCGATCAGTCTGGTCTTCCCGTGCTCTATCCCTGTTACTGAAGATCTGACGCGCCGGGGTGAGACTGAAATTGTCAGAAAGGCAAAGAATCCGCCTTGGACACCGACGCCGAGCATGCGGGAGAAGGATCCCAATCTGCCGCAGCGTGTAGAAGGCGGAAGTCCGGACAATCCCCTGGGACCTTACGGCCTCTATCTGTCATGGCCGGCCTATTTGATCCATGGCACGCATGACACACGCAAGATTGGCCGAAAATCCTCAAACGGCTGCTACGGACTCTATAATGAGCATATTACCCGGCTCTACGAGCTGGCGGAAATCGGAACGCAGGTGACGGTGTTCTAGAAGGCGATCGTTACAGAAGGACGCCAAGAACCTGGTCGCTGGCGTCCCTCCCAAAAGCCTCAAGAATGATGGAGCACAGCTTTCTGTGCTCGTCTCATTCCTCTGTCAGGCGTGAATCATGATCGGGGCGCCGAGCTGCAGCATGGCATAGACATCCTCGATCTCTTCGTCGCTGACGGTGATGCACCCAGCCGTCCAGTCCCGTTTCTGGCGCACCAGCTGGTTGCCTTCAGGCCCACGGCCATGGATCATGATATCCCCGCCCGGATCGCGACCTAATTGTTCCGCAAAAGCGCGGTCGCGCTCATTCGGATAGGATACGCCGACGGAAAGGTGGTACCGGCTGCGAGGATTGAAGCGGTCCACAAAATAAAGCCCCTCAGGCGTCTTGCCGTCGCCCTCGAACTGCTTGTGGCCGACCGGCTGAAATCCAAGGCCGAAATCATAAGCCTTCAGCACTGTCGTTCCGTTCAGAAGATACATCCGGCGCTGCCCTTTCTGAATGACGACCTGAGTGACCGGGGGACCGGAATAGACCTTGAACGTCGGTGTCTGCGGCGTCGGAGCGCCACAAGCCGCAAGGGTCGCCAAGGCTGCCAGGGAAAAATGACGCCGGTCTAAACTGGCCATTCAGGAATGCTCCGTTCTAGGTAAATGATCGATCTAAATGCCGTCGGCAGCGGGATAGCTGGTGAACACTTCGCTGCTTCCGTCTTTGCGTATCAACAACACGTCATACGCTTCGCGCTTGTCTTCGGGGCCCATGCCGGGGCTGCCATAGGGCATTCCGGGCACAGCCAAGCCCGCCGCATCGGGCCGTTCTTCCAGAAGCCTTCGGATATCCTGGGCGGGGACATGGCCTTCCAGGAAGTAGCCATCGATCTGGCCGGTGTGGCAGGAATAATGTTCGGCGGGAACGCCAAGCTCGATCTTGTGCTGGATCAGCAGGACACCGAAGCGGTCTTCGGAGGATACGTCGAAACCCTGCTGTTGCAGATACTCTGTCCATTTCACGCAGCATTCGCAGCCTTGTCCCTCAACAACATGAATGGTGGGGAAGACCTCCTGCGCCTCCAAGGATAAAGGTGCTGCCATCAGGGCAACTGCAATAAGCAAGGCATGTTTCATCCGATGGCTCTCCGAATTTTGGGCACCGCGAAGCGGCGCTCCTCATGAAAATCAATGGTGCTGGCAAGTTCACCCGAAGGCCGAAACACGAACACGCCGGAAGTATGGTTCATCGTGTAGTCCCCGTCATCTCGCGGCAGGCGGGTGTAGGTCACGTCGAAGGCTTCCGCGGCTTCGGCGACCGCATCAGCCGAGCCCGTCAAGCCGCGAATCCGGATATCGAAGTTCGACAAGTATTCGGCCAGGATCTCAGGGCTGTCCCGTTCAGGATCGACGGTAATCATGGCGACCCGGATTCGGTCTGCGTCCTGCCCCAGGCCCTCCAGCCAATCTGCAATATCCATCAACGTGGTTGGGCAGACATCCGGACACCAAGTGAAACCGAAGAAGACCATGCTGGCTTGGCTAAGCCAATCCTGCGGGACGACAGGATTGCCCTGATCATCGATTAGCCGCCACACCATCCGGGACAAGTCTGGCCGACCGCTCTCGGTTTCCCTGACGTCCGTCAGCCGACGCAGGTCGCCACTGCGCCATGCTCCGAGGCCCAGGGTAAAGCCGAATGCGCCCAGAAGGCCCGCACCGCCGAGGATCAGTTTGCGGCGTCGCATTGCGCCTCCTGCGCGCGTATTGACAGGATCTGGGTGTCGATCTCGACTGCCCCTGCCTGCTCGAAAGTCAGGGTGACAGGAAAGGACTGGCCTTCCGAAAGTGGCGTAGTCAATTCCATCAGCATGCCGTGGTAGCCGCCAGGTGACAGGGAGACCGTTTCACCTGCCGGGACCTCAACAGCCTCGACATGCGGCATCGTGGCGAGGCCGTCCTGGATGACGGTCTGGTGCAGCATCGGCATTCCTGCAACCAGTGTCTCGATCCCAACCAGACGATCATCGGCTTCACCGTCATTGCGGATCTCGACATAGAACGCAGCCGGCCGCTGGGCGCCTATTGTGGCACGCGACCAGGCCTTCGAGATCGTGAGATCGCCCGCCGTCACGCTGGCGCAATCGGCCGAGGCGAGCGCAGGAAGGAGCATCGCAAATCCAAAGGCAAACGCGAACACCTTCATGGTAGAATCCTTTTCTCGATATCCGCCAGTATTTCGGCAGCAGGGGTTTCATAGGCGAACTGGCGCAGCCATTCACCATCCGGACCGATCAAATACAGCCCCGAGCTGTGCGACATAGTGTAGCCGTCGGGTGCGGATGGATCCTCTTCGCGTCCAAAATAGATCTTGAAGCTGTTCGCAGCGTCCTTCGTGGCCGCATCGTCCCCCGACAAGCCAAGGATTGCCGGATGGAAGGCAGCCACATATTCAGTCAGGCCCTGTCTGCGGTCTCGCTCCGGGTCGATCGAGATGAACAAGGGTTGCACCCGGTCCGCCCCTTCGCCCAGATCGTCCATGACTTGGGCGACTTCGGACATCGTGGTCGGGCAGACATCCGGACAGTTCGTGAAGCCGAAGAAAACCAAGCTGAACTTTCCCCTGAAATCAACCATGGTATAGGTCTGACCCTTTCCGTCCTGAAGGGCAAAGTCAGGCCGAAGAGTTTCTGCGGACTTTTCCCGCCCTGTCCATTGTTGGACCGCTAAGGCCGCTCCCGCCACCAGGACCAATCCCCAAAGGGCCAGGCGGATTGTTCGAAGGCTCATTGGCGATGGGCCCTATCCAAGCTCGGAAATCGCGTTCGAGACCGATGCGCGCAGGTTCTTGATGCTGAGTTCAGCCAGCCGCTGGCCATTCACGAAGAAGGTGGGTGTTCCTTTGATCTGCATGGCCTGAACATCGGCCATCTCCTGATTCAGCACGCCAGTAATTTCGGGATGCAAGCGTTCGGACTCGGCGCGGGACAGATCAAGTCCGGCTTCCCCGGCCATCTTCCAGGCCAGATCCATGCGGGGCTGGCCATGAAGCGCCCAGGCAGGCTGCTGATCGAAGAGAATGTCCAACACCGGCTCGAAAAGGTTCTGACGACGCGCAACCTCCAGGATACGCACGGCCTCGTCCGAACCCTCGTGGAATGGCGTGTATCGCAACACCACGCGAAGCTGAATGGGATATTCACGACGCAGTTCGTTGATCACCGGATGAAAGGCTCGGCAGGCCTCGCAAGAAGGGTCGAAGAATTCCACCAGGGTAACTGGCGCATCGGCTGGACCAAGGATCGGCGAATAGGGCCGGATCAGCGCCTCGGGTTGTGCTTGCAGAGCGGCGCGCGCAGCTTCGGCCTGTTCGGCCTCTCGCTGACGCGTGACATACCATGAGCCTCCGGCAAATGTGCCTGCGCCCACAGCCAGGGCTCCTACAACGACGGTTCTTCGTTTCATGATGGCTTTCCTTTCATGACGTTCAGGCACAGCGCGATTGCCATAAAGCAACCGAGCGAAAGATAGGGAATGGGCAGTCCCAGGATGGTCATCTGGGTGCGGTCGGAACAGGATGGCCCGTCTTGGGTGCAAGGACTGACGCCTTCCGGAATTATCCCGGCGTAAAGTCCTGAATGCCATAGCGCGACCGCAAGTCCCGCCAGGACCAGTGGCAGTGCATAGATCCTTGCTGTCGCATCACCCCGCCAGAGGCCGACAGCCAGGATCGGCACCAGCGGGAACATCGCGATGCGTTGATACCAGCAGAGGATACAAGGGGTCTGGCCCAGAACCTCACCAATGAAGAGCGCGCCCAGCGTCGCGCCCAAGGCCATCAAGAAGGCGATGAGCAGAAGCGTCTCGGCGCGAGAGGTCGTGGAGTCACGCATGGGCAAGTCGAACATCGAACATAATCTCTGACTTCGTGTTGGGGCGTCCTGCCGGTCGGCAGCCATCTCCGGCTGCCATCAGCCTTTGTTCTCCACATTCGTGCGGATGAAGAACCCGGTCGCGACCCTTGCCGTCGCAAGCATCAACAGATCGCCTGGCTTGATCGCCATGGCGTGCAATGCCGGCGCTTCCTCTATGGGGTCTGTCGGCTGGCCATCGATACGAACTTCGTAGTGCAGGTTCGGCCCGCTCACGAGGCCCGTCGCACCGACATCGCCAATATGGTCATTCGCACTCGCCTGAGTGCCCCTCTCGATACCAGGAGCGAAGCGGGACAAATGGGCATAGCGGGTCACAACGCCGCCACCATGGTCAATATCGATGGTCCGGCCGTATCCCCGCATGGTTCCTGCAAAAATCACCCTGCCCGCCCCGGTCGCCCTGACAGGGGTGCCAATCTTTGCGGCGTAATCTACCCCGGTATGCATTCGCCCTACGCCAAGAACCGGGTGCTTTCGCTTGCCGAAGACCGAAGACAGACGCGCACCGATGACAGGGCGAGCGGTGTGTTGCACCGGCTTGCCATTCTTGAACAGAATGGCCGGTTCGTCCGGTGGACCTGCTACCAGTTCGTAAACATGCCCGTTCAGCTCCAGCCGGGCATAGGACAGCCGAGGCTCTCCCAGGATTGTTCCGTCAGGCAGAGCACTTTCCTGCCAGATCAGCGCCACGCGTTCTCCGCCCTTCAGGTCGCGGCGGAAATCGACTTGTCCCGCCAGGAACGCAGCAAGATCGACGGCAAAGCTCTCCGGCGCCTCTCGTTCTGCAAGCGCATCATAAAGCGGCCCGACAAGCACGAAGGCCTCGCGGCGATCTCGAACCTGGATCTGAGTGTTGACCAAGGCAGCCTCAAGAGGCTTGCTGAAATCGAGAACAATGTCGGTCCCGTTCTCGATCAACAACGACAGGCGCTCCAAACGGGCGGGATCATCTTCCGACACGCTCCATCTCAGCACCTGGCCAGGGGTCAAGGTCGACAGGTCGAAAACATCCGCAATAGCCAGTGCCGCCTCATTCCGCGTTTCTGCGGCTATTCCTGCACGAGACAGGATCGCGTCCAGCGTATCGCCCGCCACCACCTCGTGTTGCGAAAGATTGGCTGTTTGCCCCGCCGGGGGCGCAGGCTCGCTCAAGGTCTCGGCGTGCAGCGGCGCGGTTGCGGCAACAGCGCCGACAAGAAGCAGGGTTCGCAAGATCATCAAGTCTGATATCCCGTCAGATGTGGGAAGCGTCGCTTTGGCTGCAGGCGACAGCCAGCAAGCGGCAGCATTCCGGGTTCATGGCGTGAAAAGACGTCCGAGGCTTATTCCGACAAATGCTCCCAGCAGTCCGAAAGCAATTGCGTGAGCGATGGCATACTGGATTATATCCAGTCTGTTCCCGCCCAGTTGGCGGGCGCGGATTATCCCGCGCCAAACGCCCAGAATAGCCCCGAGGAGCGTCAGCATCTGTCCACTCGATGTCCGAAAGGCATCATTTTTGTCTGTCCTGCTCGTTGCGGCCGGTCGGCGCCTTCTGCAACCTCAAGCAGCTAGAGGTTCAAGCTAAATCTGGGAGGATCACAGATTTGTCAGTGGGTCGCGGCAAGGAAGGGAGATGCGGAGATGTTCCGGCCTATCGCAACGGGGAACAGCTTGCCGGCTACAGGAACTGGTGCGCGCGCGTTGACGCACCCGGACAATGCGCAGCGCAGGACGCGTGGCCTCCGTCAGGAAGTCGCCTCCTCGATCGCGTGGTCGGTGATGCACTGGGAGTGATCGCTGAGGACCTCAATGACCCGGCAGTCGGAAATCCTGTCGCCCGCGCATTGCACCACCATGCGCTCCAGCTCTGTCTTGAGTGCGGCAAGTCGGGCAAGGCGGCTTTCGACTTCGGCAAGCTGTGCCCTTGCGATGGCATCCGCTGCGGCGCAGGGCTGATCCGGATTGTCCGACAGGCTGAGCAGATCGCGGATTGCCTCCAGCGAAAATCCCAGGTCGCGTGCGTGACGGATGAAAACCAGACGCTCATGCGCCTTGTGGGTGTAAAGTCTCTGGTTGCCAGGACTGCGCTCGGCCTCCGGCAACAGGCCGATCTGCTCATAATAGCGGATCGTGGGGATCTTCACGCCGGTCGATGATCCGAGCTTTCCGATGGTCAGCATCAAGATTCTCCTTGAACCTATAGTAGCTAGAGCACTTAAAACCCTGATTCGATGATGGCAACCGCCCTGCTACGGCGGAGGAGAGAATGATGACGAAATCGGATCTGGCTGACGAAACCGTCTGCGACTGGACAGTGTCCGGCATGGATTGCGGATCATGTGCAGGCAAGATCAGAAACGCCGTGACCCGTTTGCCGGGAGTCAGCGGGGTCGAGGTGGGCATCATGTCCGAACGTCTTCGCCTGACCCTGGACGAAAACAAGACTGGCCGGGAGCAGGTCGAAAAGACCGTGCGAGCTTTGGGATACGGGATCAAGCCACGCGGGGCCGAGAAGAAGGAGTTCGTCCTTCCTGGTGCGGCATCCGATGCCAATCACGAGGCGCATGATCACGCACGCCCCGCTGGAGCCGAGGCCGCTCATTCCGGGCATGGCAGTCCCGGCCATGTCCATGACGATCCAGCCGATCGCGGCAAGAACTGGTATCAGACCGGAAAGGGCAGACTGGTCATCTTCACCGGCCTGCTGCTGGCTGCGGCCTGGGGCGTGGAGCTGTTCGCGCCTCGCATTGGTGCCTGGGCATTCGTCGCGGCCTGCCTGATCGGCGTTGCCCCCATCGCCCGCCGCGCCTTTGCTGCGGCGCGATCCGGCCAGTTCTTCACCATCGAGGGGCTGATGACAGTCGCTGCCATCGGCGCGCTGTTCATCAATGCAGCGGAAGAAGCTGCACTGGTTGTGTTCTTGTTTGCCGTGGGCGAAGTCCTTGAGGGCGTCGCCGCAAGCAAGGCTCGCAACGGCATCCGCGCATTGGCCGATCTGGTTCCGAAAACGGCGCTGCTGGAGGAAAACGGCACGACACGCGAAGTCGCCGCCGCCAGTCTTCAGGTGGGCCAGACCGTTCTGATCCGGCCGGGCGATCGGATCCCGGCCGACGGAGAGATCATCGAAGGCATATCCGGTGTCGATGAAAGCCCGGTAACAGGGGAAAGCGTGCCCGCCACACGCGGTCCGGGGGAGAGGGTCTTCGCGGGCTCGATCAACACCGAGGCCGTGCTGCGCGTCACCGTGACCAAGGCCGCCCAGGACAACACCATTTCCCGTATCATCCGTCTTGTCGAAGAAGCCGAGGAGGCGCGTGCGCCGACTGAACGCTTCATCGACCGTTTCAGCCGCTGGTATATGCCCGCCATCGTCGCGGTCGCGGTCCTTGTGGTCGTGGTGCCCCCTCTGGTCTTGGGCCAGTCCTGGGATACCTGGATCTATCGCGGGCTGGCGCTGCTGCTGATCGGCTGTCCCTGCGCGTTGGTGATCTCGGTTCCTGCTTCCATCGCGTCGGCGCTCTCTACCGGCGCCCGGCGAGGTTTGCTGATGAAGGGGGGTGCGGTGATCGAGGCGGCCGCCAAGGTCTCGAAGGTCGCATTCGACAAGACCGGCACCCTGACCCATGGCCGTCCGCAAGTCACCGATCTGGTTCCGTTCGGGCACACGACCGAGGCGCAGCTGCTTGAGGTGGCGGCAGGTGTCGAAAGCGGATCCAGCCATCCGCTTGCCGTGGCTATCCTGAACAGGGCCGAAACGGCCGGCGTCCAGGCCCTTCCCGCCCGCGATGCGCGCGCGCTGGCGGGACGGGGCGTCGTCGCCACAGTGGGGGATGCGCCGGCTTGGGTGACCTCGCCTCGGCATGCCTCCGAAAATGGCGGGCTGGATGGACTCGGTCTGCGACAAGCAACCGTGTTCGAGGAGCAGGGAAAGACTGCCGTGGCCGTTTATCGCGAAGGCATTCCGCTTGGCCTTATTGCCATGCGCGACGAACCCCGTGCCGACGCTGCAGAAGCGGTACGCCAGTTGTCGGCCATGGGCATCACATCGACCATCCTGACAGGGGATAACCCCCGCACCGCCGCGGCTATTGCCGAAGGTCTGGGCATGCAGTTCCAGGCCGACATGATGCCCGAGGACAAGCTCGGCGCAATCCGCGAGATGAACGAACAGGGCGGCGTGATGATGATCGGTGATGGCATCAATGATGCCCCTGCCCTCAAGCAGGCCAGCATCGGGGTAGCCATGGGATCGGGCACCGACGTGGCGCTGGAGACCGCCGACGCGGCGATCCTGCGCGACCGGGTGACCGACATTCCCGCGCAGATCCGCCTTGCCCGCGCGGCCATGGCCAATATTCGGCAGAACGTGACCATCGCGCTTGGCTTGAAAGCGGTCTTCCTTGTGACAACAGTGCTGGGGATCACCGGCCTTTGGATTGCCATCCTTGCCGATACCGGGGCTACAGTGCTTGTCACGCTGAACGCGCTCCGCCTGCTGGGCTTCAATCCCGAGCGCGAAGGCTGAGGCCATGCTGTCAGGGTTTGGCTGGTCTGTGCTGGCGCTGTTGGTGGGCTATCTGCTGCTCTTTTTCTGGGGCAGCGCCTTGGCGGCTCAGACAGCAAGAACGTCGATCTGGCTCTTTGGCCAAGCCAGGGGACGCGATCGCTGGGCAGCGTTTGGCTTTCGGGCGGCCTTTGTTCTGGGATTTTTCGGCCCGCTGCTCTGGCTGGCCTGGCCCGCCCTGCACAAGATTGACCCTTTTTGGACCGGGGGTGAGGCGGTGGCGCTTGGCCTGCTCGGCGTCTTCATTGCTGGGACCGGCGCAATGCTCGCCTTCGCCGCGCAGATGTCGATGGGCAGCTCGTGGCGTGTGGGTGTCGCCGAGGGTGCAACGGGCCCCCTTGTGTCAGGCGGGCTTTATCGTTTCAGCCGCAACCCGACCTTTGTGGGTCAGTTCATGCTGCTTGCGGGAGTGGGTCTTGCCATTCCTGCAGTTCCCACGTTTCTCGCTCCGATGCTCTTTCTTTGGTCGGCTGCCACACAGGTTCGATCCGAGGAAACCGCGCTGCAGCAGGCGTTGGGACGAGACTATGACCATTATCTCAAGACTGTGCCGCGCTGGATCGGCTTTCACCGGAGAAACGAAACATGAAGGCGACCCCCATCATTCTCCTGATTGGTGCCACGGTGCTGGCAGATCAGGCCACCAAGACGGTGGCACTGTTGCTGCTTTCTCCCGGAGAGATCCTGTCTGTTGTTCCAGGGTTCAATGTGACGCTTGGCTTCAACGAAGGAGCCAGTTTTGGCATGATGTCGGGTGCCATGGCGGGACGGCCGCTGCTCATGGCAGCACTGACGGGCGGGCTCGCCTTGATGTTCGCGATTATGGCGTTTCGTGCGGAAAGCCTACGTGAGCGGACAGGTCTTGCGCTGATCGTGGGCGGTGCGCTCGGCAACATCATCGATCGACTGCGGCAGGGTGCGGTCACCGATTTTCTCGATCTCTACTGGCGGAATTGGCACTGGCCCACGTTCAACGGCGCCGATATCGCAATCACGCTCGGGGCCTTGCTGGTCTTCACCGTATGGCTTCGCCCATCGAAATCCAAGGAACCTGCGTTTTAACCGGAGCAAGGCTATGAAGCAGGACAGGCCGAGTTGCACGCCAGTCTACACCTGATCGGCGTAAGCCTCGAACAAAGCCAATGTCCGTTCACTGACGTGATGCTCGATGCCTTCGGCGTCTCGTTCAGCCGTCTCGGCATCAAGGCCGAGGCGGATCAAGAAGCGCAGGACAATCTCGTGCCGGCGGCGGCATTCATGAGCCAGGGCACGCCCCTTCTCCGTCAAAAAGACCGAGCGGTATCGTTCGCGGGTGATGAGTCCCTCCCTGGCCAGCCGGTCCAGTGCCTTGGTCACCGTTGGCGCGCGCACACCCATGCGCGCAGCGATGGCGACAGGCCGGGCCTCTCCGTGCTCGTGGATGAGCTCGGCGATAAGTTCGACGTAATCCTCCGCCAGTTCATTGCGCCGTGCGCTGCGCACTTCTTGAAAGGCCTCGGCGCGACTGTCGGCGGGACGGGGTTCATCAGTGGCTGCAGTGGAAGAGCTATCACATGTCATTGGAGGAACTGTTGCACATCGGAGATTGACAGGCAAAGACAAAGGGTAAATTCTTAGCCAAGACTAACTTTTTTGAGTGTTCTGGAAAGTTGCAGCCCATGTCATCAAAAGCCTGGCGCCAAGAGCGCGACACTCCATCCCTTTCCGAGGTTTTCCGCACGATTGCCGTAGGTGGTGGAGTGACGCCTTTCCGCCGCTTTCTGTCCTTTGTCGGTCCGGGCTATCTGGTCGCCGTCGGATACATGGATCCGGGTAATTGGGCGACCTCGTTGGCAGGAGGAGCGGCCTTCGGTTACACGCTGCTGTTCGTGGCGCTGCTGTCCAACATCATGGCCATACTCCTGCAGTCGTTGTGCGCACGCCTTGCAGTGGCCTCAGGGCGGGATTTGGCGCAAGCCTGTCGAGACGCTTATCCCAGGTGGGTATCCATCCCCCTGTGGATCTTTGCCGAACTGGCGATCATTGCAACCGATCTGGCCGAGGTGATTGGCACCGCAATCGGCCTGAACCTGCTGTTCGGCATCCCGCTTGAGATCGGGATCTTCATCACCGCAGCTGATGTGTTCCTGATCCTGTGGCTTCAGAACAAGGGCTTTCGGTGGATCGAGGCGCTCATCATCGCGCTGTTGGGGACGATCACGGCCTGTTTCGCAGTGCTGATCGCGCTCGCTGATCCAGAATGGGGCGCCGTGATCGCGGGTTTTGCGCCAAGCCGCGAGATCATCGGAAATCCCGACATGCTGTATCTTGCACTTGGGATCATTGGCGCGACCGTAATGCCGCACAACCTGTATCTCCATTCCGGGATTGTGCAGACCCGCGCCTATGGCCTCGACCTGCCATCAAAACGCGAGGCGCTGCGCCTGGCGACGTGGGATTCAACCATCGCGCTGATGTTCGCGCTGACCATCAATGCCTCGATCCTGATCCTGGCAGCGGCGGCGTTTCATACCGTCGGTGAGACCGACGTGGCCGAGATCGACAAGGCGCATCTGCTGCTGGAGCCATTGCTGGGATCCTCGATCGCGCCCGTCCTGTTCGGACTGGCGTTGCTGTGTTCGGGACTGAATTCGACCGTCACCGCAACCATGGCAGGTCAGATCGTGATGGAGGGCTTTATCAGGCTGCGGCTGAAACCCTGGTTGCGGCGGGTGATTACTCGGGGGTTCGCGATCCTGCCGGCAACGGTGGTGATCCTGCTTTATGGCAGCGAAGGCACCGGCCAACTGCTGATCCTCAGTCAGGTCGTGCTGTCCTTCCAATTGCCCTTTGCGATCGTACCACTGGTCATGTTCACGGCCAGCCGCGCCAAGATGGGAGCGATGGTGTCGCCTAAATGGCTGACCGCGCTTTGCGCCCTGATCGCCATCACGATCATCGTGCTCAACGTGAACCTGCTCGCGACGGTGATGGTGGGATAAACGTCGCGCATCACGGAGCCCGAGATCCGCCGCACAACTGGATCGATTTCACCTGGCGAGTAATTGTTCCTGGTCAAGGAGATCTATGAGGATCTTAAAGAAAGCTCTATTGGGCGTGGCAATGGACAGCTGCCGGCTACGGAATGATCCGCAGCCGGCAAGCCTTTACTCTTTGTTCTGTTCGGTTCTGCGGTTCCAATGGATGGAGGACCACAGCGACACACCAATCAACGCGGCACCGCCGAGGCCGGTGATGACCTCAGGAATTCGGACAAAGGACTGCAGGAACATGATCAACGAAAGCATAATGATGGCGTAAAAGGCACCGTGTTCGAGATACCGGTATTGAGCAAGCGTGCCCTTCTCGACCAGCATGATGGTCATGGAGCGCACATACATCGCCCCGATCCCCAGACCGATGGCAATGATGAACAGGTTCTGCGTCAAAGCAAATGCCCCGATCACGCCGTCAAAGCTGAAGGACGCGTCCAGGACTTCGAGATAAAGGAAGGCTCCCAGTCCCCCTTTGGCGCCCGCAACCAGGGTTTCCTGGGTGCTGTCCAGAAGCCCGCCCAGGACCTCGACCAGCAGGAAGGTCAGCAGGCCCCAGATGGCGGACTTGAAGAAGACCTCGGATTCGGCGGGCTCCAGGAAGCGCGAGAAGATCAGGACTAGGGACAGCACCACCGCTACCTCGATCCCACGAATGGTGGCGTATTTCTGCATCTTGGCTTCCAGCCACCGCACCCAGTGGACGTCCTTCTCGTGGTCGAAGAAGAAGGACAGGCCGACCATCATCAGGAAGGTGCCGCCAAAGGCCGCGATGGGCAAATGGGCATCATGCATGATGCGCGCATATTCCTCGGGCTGTGCGGCTGCCAGCACCACGGCTTCCCACGGCCCGATCTTGGCGGCGATCACCACGATCAGAAGCGGGAAGACGATCCGCATGCCGAAAACGGCGATGATGATGCCCCAGGTCAGAAACCGATGCTGCCATTCCGGCGTCATTTCCTTCAACTTGTTGGCATTGACGATGGCGTTGTCGAAGGACAGCGAGATTTCGAGGACCGCCAGGACCAGGCAGATGAAGAAGATGGTCAGCATGCCACCAAGCGTGCCGGTCATCTGCCAGCCCAGATAGGCTCCGAGCAGCAGGCCTACCGCCGTGACGATGAAGGCCCAGGTGAAATAGTGAAGGATTGGCCGGGCGTCAGTGCGCGGGCCATGGGGAGACAGTCCGTTTTCCATGAGGAAAGGATCCAGGCGGCTGGTTCAGGATCAGTGCCGACATCGCGAATGTGCCGCCACATCCGCCAGAGGGGCCCGGTCACCCAATCTGCATCCGCGATCTGCGAATAAGGCGCATTTGAACGATTTTATGACGTCACGCAAGTTTCGCTGCAAACGTGAGGAGGACCAAGGTTCGACGTGTTGCAGGGGCTGGCTTTTATTAAGCTTCTAATATCATGAATTTTATCTGTGAAAGTTGCCCCAAACTGAGAGGGCAATTTTACTCAAAAATGAGTAACCTGTTCTTCTGCAAATGCTGCCGAGAAGATGAAAGCAGGCGCTTTGGCTTAATAATACCCGGCTTCGCGCTGATGCCTGACTGCCAGAACAACGGCCAGATCATCATCGACACGGTAAAGAACGACATAGCCGCTATCCCCGAACGGGATCAACCATTCCCGAAAAGCCGGCTCCATCTTGTCGGCCGGACGACCGACTCCCGGATGCGCGGACACGATCTGCATCCCCTCGCGGATTGCGCGCACGGCACGGGCTGCCGCTTCAAGGTTCTTCGGCGCAAGAAAGCGATAACATCGCTGGACACCCTGTAGCGCCTCTGGTGTCCAGATCAGTTGTGGCATTCAGGCGGTTCCACGTCCTGCCCGGCCTCAAGCTGCGCTAGCCAGTCGTCCGCCTCCGTATGTGTCACATGCAGGCCCGAACCTTGATAGGTCGCCCAAGCGGTCAGAGCCTCTTGTCGGAATGCTTCGCGCTTTTCTTCGCGCTCGACGTATTGGGCAATAGCTTCACGCATCAGGTAATGGGGAGAACGGTGTTGTGCCTTGGCAAGCTCCCGCACACGGGCATGAACATCTGCGTCCAGCTTCACAGCGACAGGGTGGGCAGGCATGGAACCTCTCCGGTATCAAGAAGTAATACCTATAATAGCGCACTTCTACAAGCATGTCAGTCCCAGTGTTTCCTTGCTTCAGGTGGCCAACTGACAGAACTGCTGAAAGGGACGCAGCTCGGGCCTGACTGACTGTTGCGGATTATGCTTCTCGACGCCGTTCCGGATAGTCACCATGCTAATGGTCGGTATTGGGGCTGCGCCGCTGATCCTCTGTCTGGCATCCTGTACTGCAATGCGCGGAGCTGTCCGAAAGGGGATCCAGACCGTGTGAAAACCCGGAGGAATTGCAGGGAACTCGGTCCGTTTGTTCTGCTCGTCATCTTGTGCG
>NZ_WMBT01000027.1 GCF_009708075.1 Paracoccus lichenicola
AAAAAAGATGGCACAGAGGAGGCAGGGTTCGGCAGGAAGTTGGTCAATGGAAGGCGTGGGCGGTGAGACGTCAAGCCTCGCCGCGTAGGGCAGAGCCGTAGCGCTTACGACATTATCAACCGCTGACTTTCACCGTCAGGCAGGCACACCGGATGGATACGGGTCTGATGCTGTCCGAGGAGTTCAATACAACCTTGTGGATTGTGTGCGCGTGATTGCCGCACGTTTCTGTAGCATTGCCGCTGGACCAATATGGTGGCCTGTGGCAAGTGACCGTCAAAACCCGTTACCTAAAAAAGTTGGATTAGTGAAACGGACACTTATTACTGGAGGGGCTGGCTTCATTGGAAGCCATCTAGCCGACCGACTGTTGGCCGAGGGAGAACAGGTGGTCGTCCTAGATGATCTTTCGACCGGGTTCAGACATAATCTCGATCCCCGTGCAGAATTGATTGTGGCCGACATCGGCGACGAAGCGGCGCTGGCCTCCGCAATCGGCGGCTGTGACACTGTCGTGCATCTGGCGGCGATGGTCTCTGTGCAAGACTGTATCTACGACTGGAAAGGCGGAAGCCGTGTTAATCTGGCCGGAACTGTATCGGTAATGCAGGTCGCAAATGCCGCCGGAAACCTACCGGTGATCTACGCTTCGTCCGCAGCAATCTATGGTGATCGCGGCGGGCGGATCTGCGCCGAAACCGATCTTCCGGCTCCAATTTCACCCTATGGTGCCGACAAACTTGGGGCTGAGCATCATGCGCGCGCCATGAATGCAATCCACGGTTTGTCTTCGGTCGGCTTGCGGTTCTTCAACGTATATGGACCACGGCAGAATGCCAATTCGCCCTATGCCGGGGTGATTTCCAGGTTCTGCGAAAATCGCAAGAAAAACCGGGACCATGTGATTTTCGGCGACGGAACGCAGGCGCGGGATTTCATCTATGTCGGCGATATCGTCGATGGCATCATCGCGGCACGGCGATATGCGGCCGCGCACAGCGGCGCCAGCGTCTTCAATCTCTGCACGGGGCGAGCGACTGATCTGACATTGCTAGCTGAACAGATCGACGCTGTGGCCGGCCGGGGACAGACGCCAATCAAGCATGCTGCGGCGCGCAGCGGTGACATCCGCCTGTCGCTCGGTTCAGTCGAGCTTGCCTATCAGGCGCTGGGCTTTTCGGCGCAGGTCCCCCTCGAGCAAGGCTTGTCTCGTTTATGGCTCTCATTGGAATGACATATCGGCGGCACATTTCCCCGCCACGCCTGACCTGCAGCCGTCAGGTCAGCACACGGCCCTCACGTCTTGACCGAAGAGACGTGAATTACCAACGGAGTTGTGATGATGGGAATTCTGAAACGCCGATCGAAGGCACCTGCGGCCGAAACAAATCCTCCTGCGCCGCCGCCGGTCCCCGCACCTTCTGAGTCGTTGGCCGAAAAAGCGGACATCCCGCAGGACAAGCCAGCGCTAGAGAGTTTCTTCAACCGGGACTATTACCTTCGGCAGAATGTCGATGTGGCCAATGCAGAAGTCGATCCGCTCGAGCATTACCTAGCGTTTGGGGAACGCGAGGGACGCAGGCCGTCGCCCGATTTCGATCCGGCCTTCTATGCCAATCGCTATGCTGACACACTCAAGGGGCTGGGGCCACTGGAGCATTTTGCCCTGCATGGGCAGAAAGCCGGCCATGTGACCAGCGACGAGGGTTTCGATTACGATTGGTACAAGCGGGTGTATCTGTCGCATGCAGCCACCGATGCCGACTGCCGGAAGCATTATCAGGCCGAGAACCAGCATGGTTTGCTTCAGAAACATGGCAACGAGAGATTGATCGCTCTACGGGAGCGCTTCATTCCGGACGAGTATCTCGAACTCTATCCTGACATCGTCGGCCTAGATCCCTGGGTTCACTTCGTCAGCGCGGGGTATCGAGAGGGGCGGCATCTGTCCCGCTGGTATCGCAACGGCTTCGGTCACATCAAGCGCCAGGCGCTTGAAATCCGCAAACAAGGCTGGGCTTTGCGCGGCATCGACATTGCCCTGGACCGAGGCGATCTGTCCGCGCTCGACAAGCTTGCATCTAGCGGGTGTCAGGTCCTGTCGGCCTTTGAAGACGCGCTGATGCAGTTGCTCAAGGATGTTGCCTCCGAGATTTCATCTCTGGTGGTCGTTGGCGCACTGGGGATAGGCGGAGCCGAGCGTTATGCGGCGAATATCTTCCGTTCACTGGCCGCAATCCATGGCATCGAAAACGTTGTGATCCTGGCCACCGAGGGAGAAATCGGCCAGGGGGCACAATGGTTGCCGGCCGGAGCCAAGGTGTTTGCGATCTCCGACTATCTTCCCGGTGCCGACCGGCCGACGCGGGCGCGGTTTGTTCGCCGCTTCATTTCGGTCATCCAGCCCCGCACGACCTATTGCGTCAATTCACGAGCACTATGGGATGCCGCGCTTCATCCAAAGAACGCAGCTCTGCAAAACTACTCGCAGTTTTTCGCCAGCCTGTTC
This sequence comes from Paracoccus lichenicola, assembly GCF_009708075.1. Taxonomy (GTDB): domain Bacteria; phylum Pseudomonadota; class Alphaproteobacteria; order Rhodobacterales; family Rhodobacteraceae; genus Paracoccus; species Paracoccus lichenicola. The sequence goes on from NZ_WMBT01000027.1 coordinate 2,510, forward strand.
TGCTATGACTACGACCCGAAGGGGAACAGAGTTGGCTATGCCGCCACTGAATTCTGGCAGTGCTTCGATTTCTTCGATACCTATCTGATCGACAACGAACCCTTCGTACAGGAACTGATCAGGCAATTCTCGATCCCGACCCTGCAGCGGGCGAAACTGCGCGTCGTACGCAGCCCGGTCGCTGTCGGCAAGACGCCGAAACGGACCGTGGACCGACCGATGCGGGTTCTCTGGTGCGGGCGTCTGGCTCGGCAGAAACTGCCGTTCGTCGTCAGCCGGATTGCCGCGCTGTGCCCTAATGTTTACATCGACATGTATGCGGCAGCGGGTGATACCGCCGCGAGCACCTTGAACCTTCCCTCCAACGTGTCGATCATGCCGCCCTATGATCCGAAAAAGGGCGCACCGTTCGATGAATATGGCGCTTTCCTGTACACGTCGCTATGGGACGGAATTCCGACGGTGATGCTGGATGCGGCGTCATCTGGTATTCCGATCATCGGTTCGGTTGTAGGTGGCATTGGCGAGGTTCTGACAGATCAGACGGGCTGGCCAGTCAACGACCCCAATGATCCTCAGCAATATGTCAACGGATTGCTCGAGGCGCTGTTCGATCCGGCCGAGGCCGAGCGGAGGGCACAGGAAATGCTGCGCCGGCTTGAGGACCATCATTCTTGGAACGCGTTCGACGCGAATGTCCGGCAGATCGAACACGGAGCGTGAGCCATGAAAAAGACAGATGTGACGGCGGTCATTAATGCTCACCGCGAAGGTCTGATGGTAGCGAGCACGCTTAAAAGCGTCGCAAAGGCGGTGCAGGTCGCCAATGAGCATGGCATTTCGGTCGAGGTCATGGCCATCGCCGATCGTCCCGATGACGTGACGCTGAAGGTGCTGGAATCCTTCGACCAGCTATCCCTCGAAATCCGCGTCGCCGATAACGGCGATCTGGCAGAGTCCCGAAACGAAGCGGTCGGCTATGCCAATGGCGATTTCGTCGCCTTTGTGGATGGCGACGATCTTTGGGGTCCCGAGTGGATTGCCCGGGCGGTGAACGCGGCGCGGAAGGAAACGCGCGAATGCGTCTGGCATCCCGAGGTTAACCTGTATTTCTCAGATACAACGCAATGGCTTTTCCATCATCCCGATATGGATGCAGAAGATTTCGATCTCTGGCGGCAGTTGGTCACAAATTGCTGGACGGCACTGTCCTTTGCCCGGCGCAGCGTATATCTGAGCCATCCTTACGTGCGCAACGAAATCTCGAAGGGCACCGGCTACGAGGATTGGTCGTGGAACTGCACGACCATTGCCAAGGGAATTATCCACAAGACCGTGCCCGATACCTGCCATTTCATACGGAAAAAGTCCTTTTCGATGGTGCAGGAAACCAACACGAACGAGGCGCTGGTGTCGCGGCATGACCTTTACAGCTATCTCTCAGCGCAGGGCGTGAAGAAGGCCGAACCGGTCGCTGCACTCACGAGCTAACCTGGCAGCACACCCGGAACAGCGTTGGCGGCCAATCCACACGGGAGTTTGAATCGGGTGCGCGACGTGGTCGTGGTTGGAGGCTCGAACAGCCTCATGGGCAAGGGATGGTCAGGAAAGTTCCTTGACCTGTACGGTGACGGGATAAGCTTCAGGAATTTTTCTATCGGCGCCGCGACTTCGCTGATGGGGATTTACCGCATGAAGCGGGGCGACATTCCGGAAGGCGCCACGGTGCTATGGGAATATGCCCTGAACGAGTCGAACCACCTCAGGGCCGGGCAATCCTGCGAGAGCCTGCTTCATCACCTTGACTGGTTCATGGAAACTGCCCGGCGAAGGAATATCCGCGTTCTTCCCTTGCAGTTCTGGAACCGGCCGGAACTGGCCAGCGAAGCGCCAAACGATTATCGCCTGGCGTTGCACGATCGGCTGGCGGCGTATGGACTGCGTCAAATCGACGCCCGCAAACTGTCGGGGCGCTTCGCGGCTGAGGCGGGTGTGGATGTCGCGGCGCTTTATCTCGACGATATGCACTATGGCGTGGATACGGGTTTCCTGGACGGGCTGGTGCGGTTGATTGCCGACCGACTTGACGATGCCGCCGTACCGCAGGCCGTGCCCCGGCTGAGGGATGCGGAACTTGACCTTTGCCGGCCGGATGGACCCAGCGGACGGTTCGAAACCAGCGTGTTCCAAGCGGACACTTATCCGCTCAACGGCGAGGGGCTATCCATTGCCGCGCAAGGAAACCTGCTTGCCTCCTTCGTCATCGCAGGGGACGAAGGAGGCGCGGTAACTGTTTCGGCAGATGGGGAAAGGATTGGCACCTATTCCTTGCAGGCAGCGGGGTTGAAGCCGCAAGTCCGCATCTTCAAGCATCTTGTCCACTGGAAATCGGCCGGGGATCTCCGGCCGGTTCGCAGCAGCCTTTCGCTTTCGGCCGTCAGACTAGCGGCGCGGCCCATCGTCCAGAACATGTACAAGTGGAACGAGGCAAGCGCCCAGGCGGCGCGAAGCGACGAATACGTGTGCGCTCTGATCGAGCGCGACATCAATTCTGCAACCTGCCCGAACCGCCCTAGCTTGCGTTGGCAGGATCCCTGGCCGCCTGCTAACGCGTATGGCCCTGCCCTACGCGTGCCTCAGGATTTGGCGGGTTGGTTGCGCGCGAAGCGCCACAGCGCCTCGGCGAAGTCGGCAATCTCGTTCTCGGTCAGCGGCTGGTCCAGGTCGCCGACTTCGGGATAGGATGAGAAATCATCGTCAAACAAGGTCGGGCGGTCGACTTGGGGCAGGAACCTGTCCCTTGCCAGCCGGTTCAAGGCGTCGAACTGTGCCTGAAACTTCACCGCCTCGTCCCGGCTGGGCCGTGCGGCCGGTCCTGGCAGCACCTTGTTAATTGCAAAGAATATCGGGCCACGGGCCGGGTTGATCTTGCCGTCCTTGATCAGAGGCAGTCGTTCGTTCATCAGCTTGAGGAACCGCGCCTGGCGGCGTGAGACCGAGGTGTTCTGATTGCTGAGCTGTGGCGGCGTGATGCCCAGTCCGGCAGTCGCATAGAAGTCCTTGACGACGTCCCCATCCCGTAATTCGGTGCGATGATAGATGCGGGGGACGATTGCCTGGGCGCCGAAGACTGCAGCATAGCGTTCCAGCAGTGCATTGAGGTCGTAATAGGGCGGCGGAGCATGATAGATGGGCAGCATCTCGCCCGTGCCGCCACCCTTGAGCCGGGTCGAATGCAAGCTGACGGCCATTCGGTCCTGTCGGCGCAGATAGACGATCACCTTCACGTCGTCGAAGTCGCGGCCAAGGAAATCCGCCAGCCGCTCGACGTCCTCGACATTTGGCAGACGACTTTGCAAATGCTCGTTCGAGATCAGAAGCGTATGCGGTTTGGCTGTGTCGATGTCAGCCGCCAGTGCATCGCGCACAGCGTCCAGATAGCCTGGCAAGTCCTGGCCGGTTCGCGCCAGTTCCTGGATCTGAATGGTGTCGTCGGGGCGGAGGCCCATGCCGGCAACCGCGATCTCCATATGGTTTTCGGTATCCAGAAGCTTGGGATAGAGAATGCCATTCCGGCTGAGTTCGTCACGGCTTCGCGCAAGCGCGTGCTGGATCGAGGTAGTCCCTGTCTTTTCCGTTCCGATATGCAGGATCAGCTTCAAAACAGCGCCTTTGTTTCTTGCGACATGGACATTGGGCAAGGTCCACGTCGTGCAACTAATATCTCTGTCTTCGCAAACAGACCCATAACCCGAAGGCTTAGCGCAGACAGTTCCGAACCGCCAGTTTTCCTGGCCGACTGCGCATATCCAGCTGGTCCCCTTGCACAAGGAAGCGTGTCGTTCACGACTTGGCGGATCTTGCGAAACAGGTGCCGCCCAAGGATGCGCTTCTCAAGATCGGCATAGCTGAACAGCGGCCTTCCAAGCCAGCTATCCGGCAAGCAGGCAAACGCTTTTCAAAAGTTCTGCCCTGCCCGTTCGCCCGTTCAGGCAATGTCATCAATCGCCCGATGTTGGTTGATCCAGTCCCAGCTTTGGCGCATCCCATCGATCAACTCGGTCCTGGGTGCCCAGCCGACGGCCTTGATGCGGCTAATGTCTAGGACGATGCGCGGAACGTCGAAACTGCGGCCGGGACGATAGACTGGCTTGATGGTTCGCTTCGTCAATACGCGGATGGCTTCGACAATCTCGTTCACCGATGACCCTTTGCCTGAGCCGACGTTGAAGCATCCCTGGATCGGCATCTGCACTGCAATAGCGCAAAGCTCTGCCAAATCCTGGACATAGATGAAGTCGCGAACGATGCTGCCGTCACCCCATATCTCGATCTGTTCGCCATGAGCGATCTTCCACAGAAAGTTACCGATGATCCCCTGCACACCGTTATAACCCTGCCGCGGACCATAAGGATTGGCCGCACGGAGCACCACATAGTCCAGCCCATGCAGTTGCCGCTCCATGTGCAGGTAGTGCTCGACGGCAACCTTGACGATGCCATAGGAACTGATCGGAGCAAGCGGATGGGTTTCTTCCACGATCTCCGTCTCCGGAATGCCGTAGACGGTCCCGCCCGAGGACAGGAACACCATTTTTCTGACCCCGGCCTGCCGCATTTCCTTCAGCAAGCGAACGGTCGCAATCAGGTTTCCCTGGATGTCTGCAACTGGATCGAGATTCGAGGTTGAGGGAACCGTCGTGCTGGCCGTATGCACAACTGCATCAACCCCCTGCAGCGCTTGCCGCAAGACAGCCTCTGACCCAAAACTGCCGGTGACATAGTCAACCTCAGACAATGGTGCACGAAACACCTCGTTCTTCATGTCAAGAACGCGGACGCGACAGCCACGGGCGAGCAGGCTGTCCACAATGTGTGACCCAATGAAGCCACAGCCGCCGATGACAAGGACACGGTTCATGAAATCTCTCTCAGGAATGGGGCCGTAAGGCGAAACGTTCTACATAGAAAATTGGCGCACTGTGCTTAGTACAGGTGCGCAACTGGTGAGTTTGGTTGTTCACTTAGCTCTGTTGCAAAAATAAAACTAGTAGGAGGTAGAACTTGCCCTTCATCCAACATAACGGCAAGCGCATTCTCTTTATCCATATCCCGAAGGCGGGGGGCACCTCTGTCGAGAGCTGGATGAAGGGCATCGCTCCCCTGAAACTGTTTTCCATGGGCATTCCTCATGCCAGCCGCTGCACACCACAGCATTATCGCATGCAGGACATTCAGGCGCTGCTCGGTGAAGGCTTCTTCGACTACGCCTTCACCATTGTGCGTAACCCTTATGACCGTATCGCAAGCGAATACCGGATGCAGGCGCAACTGGCCAAGAATGGTTTCTGGAAAGGATTGCCAGCATTTTCACCTTGGATTGAGGAGAACTTGGATCGGCAGAAACGCGAAAAGTTCCATCTCGGCAATCACCTGCGCCCGCAATGGGAGTTCCTTGGCAAGGATGTCGAAATCTTCAAGTTCGAAGACGGTCTGGCCGCACCGTTGGCGGCAGTTGCAGATCATCTAAACATAGCGCCGCCCATGGAACCCCCACATGAGTTGCGCTCTGATCCTCTACCGATCACATGGGAGCCAACCGACCGCATCCGTGTGCACGATCATTATATCCGGGATTTCGAAACCTTTGGATACTCCTTTCAATTATCGACGATATTTGCGCATTAGGGTCAGAACCCATTGATCTTCAACTTGCGGGGTGATTCAGCTTCCGCAAGGAGACTGATCGATGAGTCCTAACTCTAGGCGCTCTCTCAAAGAATCCCTACATCAGGAGCCAGTCATCCATTGCGACCGTCTGGTCAGTGAACTTCAGGTTTTCGATGTTGGCGAAGCGGTCGATGCCGTCGCCGCGGATGCCGCCGATGTGGCTGATCTGATAAAGGCCATCCACAATGTCGATCTGGTATTCGGACCGCGCGCCCAGCAGCACGATCGTATCGCTGCCTTCACCACCGTCGAATAGGTCCTGCCCGTAGCTGCCGGAGAGCAGGTCGTTCCCGTTGCCGCCATTCAGGCTGTCCGAACCCAATCCTCCGTAGATGCGGTCATTGCCCTCGTTGCCGTAAAGATTGTCATTCCCGGCCCCTCCGTACAGCAGATCGTTGGTCAGGTGGCTGCCCGAAGCGTAAATGTAATCGTCCTGAGACGAGCCCGTCAGGATGCGAGCCAGCGACGACACGGAATAACTGTAGATGCTGACCCCCGCGCCCGTCACCGCACTCGCGTTGATATTATGGGTAGCCAGGGCCGTTCCCTGTATCGGCACCAGTACCCCGACTGTGCCATTGTCTTCCACCTCAGCCGAGTCGTAATCCCGCGTGATGTTGACCCTCGAGTACGAGGATTGGGCGGCCTCGCCGCTCACCTTCAGCGTATTGCCCGTCACCACGGCTGAGAGATTGGTCGGCAAGATCTGTTCCTTTCAGTTCGGCTATGCCCTCGGCGATAACATGCATAAGGCCATCGCCAAGCTCTTGAACAGCTAATTTTTCTGCAGTTTCACGGCTATCGCCTTACGCCCCTTCAACGAACTTAGAATTTGTCTCGGCTTGGCTGGCTAGGCTTCAACCAGCCTCGAAACCTATATCCGGGTAAAGGTGCCGCACAGGTCTGCGCACTGTACGCCTGCTTCGTGCTAAGGATGGGCTACATACTGTGATCGATGCCCCTGTCCCGGTGTCTGGCTTCACGCTCCCGTTCGCGGACCCGTTCCTGCTCCCTGACGCGCTCGGCTTCCTGCACCCGCTGCCGTTCCTCGGCCAGGCGCTCCTGCTGCAAGCTGGCGGCACGCTCGGCCGGGAAGCTCCCGCTGCTCCCGGCGCCGCCCGCCGCCGGCATGGGCCAGTTCGTGCCCCAGTGCCAGGCGCTCCACGGTCCGCCCCAGCCACTCCCGCACTTGGCTCGACAGCCGCTCCGCAACCCGTGCCACCTCGACGGCCTGCGCCTTGACCTCCCGCCACAGCTGCACCGCCGCCACCTCGATGCCGCGCTCCTTCAGCTGCCAGGCCCCAAGGGACAGCTGCGGCAAGGGTGTCCGGTCCAGTTCCACCGCGCGCACTCGCTCCCGTAGCGCTAATACCTCATCGCCCCGCTCCCGCGCCTGCACAGAGCGCTCCAGGGCTTCCTCGCGCTGCGCCTCCAGCGTCCGGTGGTCGATCCGCACCTCATGGCCGCATCGCTCAAGGGCGCGGTTGCTGTCCCGCGCCCATGCCTCACGCCACCCTTCCAGCATCTCGACCGCGTTCCAGTCGCGGTTCTTGGTGGTGAACCCCTCGGGGCCGATTTCGCGGGTGGTCAGCAGGATATGCGCATGGTGGTTGCGCTCGTCGCCCTCACGGCCTGGTGCGTGGAGAGCGATGTCCGCGACCATGCCGCGGTCCACGAAGGACCGCCGGCAGAAGTCGCGGACAAGTTCGATGCGCTGCGCCTGGTCCAGCTCGGCCGGCAGCGCCACCCGGATCTCGCGGGCGACCTGGCTGTTCTTGCGCGTCTCGGCCAGTTCGACCGCGTTCCACAGCGCGGCGCGATCCTGGACCCACTCGGGCGATCGCTCGGGGGCAAGGATCTCGACATGCTCGACACCGCTGCGCGCCCGGTAGTCGAAGGAAAGCCCGGTGCGCTGATCATGGATACGGTCGGCACTGCGATAGGCTGCCGCCGCCGTGGCGCTGCGTCCGGCCGAGCGGGAAATCATCGTGGCCCGCAGGTGATAGATCGCCATGTCCGTGTCGCGCTCAAGCCAAGGGTTCAAAGGGGAGTGCAGCATCCCCTTTGCCCACACAAACCTGAAAGGTTTGTATAAGTGGGCACTTCGTGTCTTGCACCGTAGCAGCTAGGAGGCCAGAATTGCAACCATTAGGAGACCGAAGGATTGCAGAATGGCGCGAACCATTGATCAGCAGATTGCCGAGGCGCAGGCCCGGCTGAACCGTCTTAGAACCAGGGCGAAGGCTAGCGAGACCCGCCGCAAGATCATCGTCGGGGCGGTGGTCACAACAGAGGCTTTGAAGGATCCCAAGATCGCTCGCTGGATGGCCGCCACCCTGCGCAAGAACGTCACTCGCGAGATCGATCAAAAGGAACTGATGGGATTGTTGGCCGAGCTCGATGCCAAGGCCCAAAGCGCCGGGGCGGGTGAGCCATGAGCGTCAAGGATCCCTTCCGGGCACTGGTTGATGAAATCACCCTGGTCCGCCGCCAGATCGACCAGCTGCAACGTACCAGCCTGGACCGGAAGGAAGCCGAGCAGCTCAATGCCATAGTGGCCCAGGGCCTCGACCGCATGGCCAAGATCGGCCCCCGCCTGGAGCAGGCCATCGACGCCCGCCTCCAGCTGGCCACCGCCGAAACCCGTCTCGCCGCCATCGAGGCCGCGGAACGCGCCGCACGGGTCGCCATCGAGACAACCCGGACCGAAACCCTCAAGGCCGCCCAAGGCCTCTCCCAGGCCGCCGGAAAGGCCCGCAGGCAGGCCTGGCTCTACTTCGGCGGGTTCTGGGTCTGGCTGCTCTCCGTGGGCGCCCTGGGTGCTGTCCTGGCCCTGCTGGCCGCCTTCTGGATCACCGGAAGGGGCGATGCCCGCGAATTCGGGAAATATCCGGGCATCTTCTGCGAGGCGGCCGGTGGACAGGTCGCCACCAGTGACGATGGCGGCCGCTTCTGCGGGATCTGGATCGAACGGCCAGCTGAAGGAGGGTGAGCCAGTTCCGCAAGGCCAGGCCTGTCCGCCACAAGACGAGGCCAGACCGACTGCCGGAGCCATCGGCCGGGAGCGGAACTCCGTTGCCTCAGCCTCTGTTCGATAGCAAAGCACGGAAGGATCCTGCCCGTGCAAAGCACATCACCCCCCATCGATTTGCCCGATGATGTTCGCCGGGGCCTGGACATCGCCGCCGGGGAAGCGGGAAAAACCCCCTCCGAGATTGTCCTCGAAGCCTTGGAACGGTTCGGGATCGAGCGCCTGACCGAAGACCAGCTCCAAAAGCGCATGACAGGCTCGCAGTAGACCACGACATCTTCCTCGGCCGTGAGGGGATCGGCAGAATCGTGGCAGGCAAAGGCTTTCCAGCCATCGCTAGGGCGAAACATGGAATGGGCTGCCGCTGCGGGGTTTTCAGGCCTCAGGCCCGTTCAGGCGATCCGCCAGCCGTGTCATCAGGTCCATGCGCTCGTGCAAGATCGCGACGATCAGGACCGGGGCATCCTCTTGGGGCAGGCAAAACACGTAGTGATGTTCACACCGAGCCATGCGCAGCATGGGGTAGAGTTCGCTCATGTCCCTGAAATGCAGAGGATTACCGGCAAGACGGATGATGCCCTTTTCCAGAGTCTCGGCATACTGCCGGGCTTGGGCCGCGCCCCATGTCTTGCGCGTGTATCGAATGACGCCGCGCAGGTCGTGGGCGGCATCGTCCGTCAGAATGTAATTTTTGGTCAATCCCGGCCATCCTCAGCCAGTTCCTCAGCAAGAAGATCGCCGATGCCCTTTGAGGTGATCTTCCCGGCCAGTCCATTGTGAACCCGGGTTTTCAACAGGCTTTGCAATTCCTGCCATGCCTGCTCAGCAGTCCCGTCGCCAGGAAACAGCCGTTCGAGGGTGTATTGCTTGATCGTCTTGCCCTGCAAGGCAGCCATCGCCTTCAGGCTCTGGTGCTGTTGCTCGGTCATGTCGATGGTCAGGCGGCTCATGAAGGCTCTCCGAGTTTACCACAAACCCACATTAGCACATGGCAACTTTCTGGACCAACCTTTCTTCTAAGCAAACCCCAACTGCGCTGCGTTCTGCACTTATCCACAGGGTTGGTTCCCAAGTCCCTAGTGTTATTAGTGTTACCTACGGAGTAAGTTACGGGACCAGCAAGATATTGTAGTAATTTAGAAAAAGTGCCCTCCCGGTTCCGAAAGGGTCAAACTTTGGTTCCGAAAGGGTCAAACTTTGGTTCCGAAAGGGTCAAACTTTGGTTCCGAAAGGGTCAAGCACCCTTCCCACCAAATCCGGTTCCTGATAGGTCAAATTATCTAATTCCTGATAGGTCAAACCCTTATCTCATGAGCCTGCTTCCAGACCGTCACCCGAACCTTGATTTTTTCGTGCTCGACATTGCGGATGCGGTGCCAAAGGATGACATGGCTTCAATGGAACATCCGTTGTTTTCATTGGCGACAAAGCCAGACATGCGGCACCTCGAATACCGCAACGGCGACAACGTGCTGAAAATCCGGCCCTCCGGCCTCGGCCTGCCGACGATCTTCGACAAGGACATTCTGATCTTCACCATTAGCCAGTTGATGGCTCGGAAAAACCGGGGTGAGCCGATTGGCGACATAGTGCGTTTCTCAGCCCGTGAACTGTCGATTGCGACGAACCGCCCTATCGGTGGGAACCATTATAAGCGCCTTGAGGACGCCTTTGCCCGGCTGCAAGGAGCGCAGTTCGTGACGAACATCAAATTTGGAGGGAAGATCGAAACCCGGATTTTCTCCCTGATTGACGAAGGCGGCTTTGTCCGCACCGATGATGAACGATTCCGCCTCGACTACTGCGAAGTGAAGCTGTCGCGCTGGCTGATGCGGGGGATAGAAACCGACCAAGTGGTGACGATCTCCCAAGATTACTTCCGCTTGCGCAGGCCGCTGGAGCGCCGCCTGTATGAGATTGCCCGGAAGCACTGCGGCAGTTCCTCAAAGTGGCAGATCGGGCTGACAAACCTCCAGAACAAAACCGGCAGCAACGCCCCGATCAAACGCTTTCGCCACAACCTGCGCGAAATCATCCGGGCAGACGTGACCCCCTTCTATCGGTTCGAAATAGACGAGGACGATCTTGTCACCGTGCGTCCCCGCCTGGTACCGGTCGCCTTCGCTCCATCTATCACGATACCGGAATGGGCCGAGGAACAAGCCCGGGAACATGCTACACAGTTGGGTCGGGATTACTACGCTCTGAGGGCGAACTGGTTGACGTTCGCACAGGAGGAAACCGCAAAGGGTAACTTTCCGAGGAACCCAGGGGCGGCCTTTGTGGCCTACTGCAAGAGGCAAGGAAGCCTGCGGACCTAGCGCCCAGACAAGAATCTGGACGTGAACAGGTAAACAGTCCACCATTGCGGAAAACTGAACGATAGGAAACCCAATGGCATACACCCTTGGAGAAGCCGCGAAGGCAACAGGAAAATCCAAGGCAACCATCTCAAAAGCTATAAAAACCGGACGTATATCTGCCTTGAAGGATGATACAGGAGCCTTCCAGATCGACCCTTCGGAGTTACACAGGGTATACACTCTAACTGTTTCCAATGAACAAGAGGAAACCCCAAGAGAGCCTCAAGTAAACCCTACAAATGACGGACTTGTCAGGGAGTTGCAGGCGCGTCTTGAGGCGACGTATGAACGGTTGACCGACAAGGAAGCGGTGATCTCAGATCTACGGGAGGATCGAGACAAGTGGCGCCAACAGGCAACTGCTCTGCTGGCAGACCAGCGACCGAAACCGGGGTTCTGGGCACGGTTGATAGGCAGAGGGTAGTGTCGACACCAACAAGGATCGTTCCATTGTCCCAGCCTATTCCCGTCCGCGCCACGGGCGCCGCCGACATCCCCGCTCTCCAGGCCGTCATTCGCAGCTGCGGCCTGTTTTCCCCAGAGGAAGCGGAAGGCTTTGCGCAAACCCTGTACGGCCACTTCGAGATCGAGGCGGGCGGCTCCGGCGAGGGGAGGCTTTGGCTCTTGGCAGAGGAGGGCGCAGGCGCGGCTACCTCGCCCCAGAACCCGGCCCAGGCGCATGGAACCTCCTGTTCCTGGGCGTGCGGCCCGAGGCGCGGCGACGGGGCGTGGCGCGGGCGCTCGTGGCCGAGGTCGAGAGGCGGCTGCGCCCGCCTGCCGAACCCGTCTGCAAGCCCCCTGACCCCCACAACCCTGGCGCGATCCCACCCCCTTCCCTGTCCTGTGTCATAAAACCTGTTTTACAACACAGTACAGCGCCCGGCGGTTGAAAAAAGATGGCACAGAGGAGGCAGGGTTCGGCAGGAAGTTGGTCAATGGAAGGCGTGGGCGGTGAGACGTCAAGCCTCGCCGCGTAGGGCAGAGCCGTA
>NZ_WMBT01000028.1 GCF_009708075.1 Paracoccus lichenicola
TTCCGCGACGGCCTCCGCCAACTTCAAGCCGCCGCCTGATCAAGCGTCACCAACTTTTGCCCATATCTCGCCTGTGCATCGCCTCGGGCGCGTCGCCGGTCAACTGAAAATCCGACCATAAGGTGGCGCAGAGCAGCCGGACAGTCCCGATGTCGATGACCCGCTTCTGCGCGAGATGGGCGCCCGCTGTTTTGGCGATCTCCGCCAAGCGGTCCTCGCCGTCGATGCGCCATGACCAGTAATCATGGTTACCCGGTACGATCCAGGTGCGAGATGGGTCGATCAGCTGTCCAATGCGCGCCAGGGAGCGCGGCCATTGAAAGACGGGGTTGTTGCTTAGGTCGCCCGCGATAATCAGCGCATCGAGGTGCGGCAGGACCGGGGCGATGCTTGCTAGCGGATCGCGTCCGTCGCGCATCCATGCATCGAGATGCAAGTCGGCAATTACGAGGATCAAGGGTGGTTTCCTTCAGGATCACAGGGCATGTGTGGCAGGCGGCCGCGCCGCCGGGTCGCAGCGATCGCCCTTCGGCGACACCCGGCCGCAGGTCACGACCGCTCTGGATATCAGTCCGGCCTTCGCGGGAAGCGTGGCCGGGGCAGGCTCTTGCCCACCCCCGCATCGCCATCGGATCAGTGTCTCGCCGCGCGTTCAGCCGCGGCCTTGACCCAGTGCGCGCGCAGCTGGGCGACGAAAGAGGCCATCAGCCGATCAAGCAGGGCTCGATTGCTAACAGGCAGACAGCCCAAGCGTGCGACGTCGAGCGCAAGCCGAGCCATGTCGCCGCGCGTCGGCGTCCTGCTTCTCATGCCTTCGGGATCAGCCACAGGCTGTCCGATCGGCCGACCCAGTCGATACCAGCGGCTACACGTCCGTGCCCAGCGGTCACCAGGATCCAGGGTAATGAGGCGCGAAGTGGTGATCCTTGTGGTGCCGAGGATCGGGTGGCCACTGACATGGCCCATGAGCAGCGGTGCAACATCCAGAGTCAGGATCGGGTGCCAGGGATCCAGCAAGGGGGCCGCAGCCAGGTCCTCGGCCGTCGGGCCGGCCTGGGCCTCGTCGATGGCGGCGAGGATTTGCTCGAGCCAGAAGGGGTCGTCGCCAGTCATGGTGTATCTCCGAAAGACGGCAGGAACGGGGGATCGGGGACAGCTGCGATGGCGAGGCTGCCTTGTGCGTCAGGGATCCGGCACCCGGGCCTTCAGCCCGGCGCGATATCGTCGGAATCCCTGGGGCGCTCGGAATGTCCGGGATCGCTCTCGCCCTCTGCCGGCCCATGGCGCACCCGCTCCAGCCAGGGCCGGACGGCCTCGGCGTCCATCTCGCGGACAGCGAGGAGCGCTCGTGCCATGCCCTCCAGGATCTCCCGGTTGGCAACGAGGATGGTGCGGGCTCGCGCTTCGGCGGCCCCGAGTTCTCCGCGGATCAGGCCGCGCGTGTCCGGATCGGACAAGAGCGCCTTGTCCGCCTCGCCGAGCCAGAGGGGTCCGAAGGTGCCCAGGCCAAAACGGATGTGGATCCCGGTGGCGAGCGCAGTGGCCCGGGCCAGGTCGGATGTCCTGCCGCCGCCGGCACCGCTCGAGACAGTGCCCAGCACCACGGTCTCTGCGGCCCGGCCGGCCAGAAGCTGGGCAATCTCATCGCGCAGGCGCGACAGGGAGGCTGATCCCGGGATATGATCGACATGGGTCATGCCGCCGCCCTTTCGCCCGAGCGCGATGCGATGCACCGGTCCGAGGCGCAGCGCCGCGCAGAGAAGGGCGTGGCCGCATTCATGGAGCGCCACCCGGTAGGCGTCGCCGTCATCAAGGGTCGGGGCGAAGACGATGCGTAAATCGTCGGGCAGAAGGGCCCGCCCGTGAACCCTGGCGTCCGCGCGGGTCTGGCGGATGGCGGCATCCACCTCGGCCGCGCTGAGGCCCACGGCAGAGCGGGCGAGCCGCAGCAGATCCGGTTCGGGCCAGTCCGGCAGATGGTGCCGCAGGATCCCCTGCAGCGCCGCGCTGTCGGGCAGCGGCATCTCCACTCGCCGGTCGATCCGGCCCGGCCGCAGAACCGCCGGGTCGATGGCATTCGGGTCGTTGCAGGTGCCGATGACGATCACGCCTTCCTGCTGCGTAATACCGTCCAGTTCGGTCAGAAAGGCGTTGACCACCTGCCGTCGGTATGACGGGTTCTGGCTGTCGCGGTCCTCGCGCGAGCCGACGGAGTCGATCTCGTCGATGATGAGGACCGTTGGGGCCTTGGTGCGGGCCTCGGCAAAGGAGCGGCGCATGTCGCGCAGCATGTCGCCCAGATGTCCCGCGGCCTGCCAATGCCCGAAAGTGGCGGAGACGACCGTCACGCCGGCACTGGTGCCGATCGCCCGCGCCAGACAGGTCTTGCCGCTGCCCGGAGGCCCGTAAAGCAAAAGAGACCGCAAGAACTCGTTCCAGCCGATCTGGCCCGCGCGCCAGGCCCGCAGGTCAGCCACCATCTGGCGCGCGGCGCGCAAAGCAGGCGCGTCGCCTGCGAAGCTGTCGAGGCTGGGCGCCGATCCGGCATCATGTGGCGCGGGAGCCGCAATGGCTGCAAGCCTCGTGGCGATCGCGATAGCCGTAGGTGCGCGCAGTGCGAGCGCCAGAGACAGCGGCTCCAGCCCTGCGAGGACCGCGTCGGGCGGCAGGGCCGCCCTGAGCGCCGCCTCATCAAGGTCGTGCTCTCCCGAGTGGCTGAAGTGCAGCAGTGCCAGCACCATGTCCTGGTCCAAAGGCGCGTAGGGGATGCGGGTCATCCCGACGTCCGGCAGGCCCTCCGGCAGGGCGGCCGCTGGAGGCTGCAGGATCAAGATCGGCGCGGGGGCTTGCAGCGCCGCCACGACGTCGCGGCGGTATTCGCGCAGGGCGTAGTCGCTGATCCGGCCATCGGCAAGCGTGGGCCGGATCACCACGAGGTCTGGCACCTCGGCCACGATCCTTGAGTTCGAGGAGATGGTGCAGGACGCGGGCAGGACGAATTCCAGCAGGTCTCGAGTGCCATCCAGATCATCGACGGGAACACCCTCAAGGAGGGTCAGGGCGCCGGGCGACAGGAGCCGGTCCACGGTGTCCGGGCTGACCAAACTCGCGGCCAGGCGGACAAGGAGGAGAAGGCGATGAGGGGGAACAGGCGCCGGTCCCGGCGGCAGCGGGACGATCCTGTCCACCCAGGAGGCAGCCGGACTGCCGTTCGCGGCATCCGACGATGCCCGAGACCTCGGAAGGTTCGCCTTGTCCGTGCCTCGCTCTTCGTTCCAGGCCTTCGCCCAGGAGGCGTCGGTCGACAAAGTCCCGTCGCTTTCGGAAGGCGCCTTGGTGTTGCCCCTGCCAGGCTGAGAACGGGCAGGGGCAACGGGGCCGTCAGCCTCCCGGTCCAGAAGGCGGATCACGGCGGTCCGGGCCAAGTCCCACCAGGCGGGGCGGCAAGAGGTCGAGAGAACAGGCGGGGCAGGGGGCATCGGGTGTCTCCGGCAAGGAAGGCGGCATCCCGGGTGTGTTCCCGGATGCGGTATGGGCGCGAGTGCGAGTGGCTCGGGCAGTAGAAAGACAGGGGAGAAAGAAGGGGACCAGGTGGGCATCCATCCTGGCCTGTTCCTCGGGGGCTCTCGATCAGGCTGGCGGGTTCTTATCCCGGGTCAGAGGGTGAGAGCTTGTCCGTCGCTGCAGGGGGTAAGCGGCTGGCCAGGGTGGAGCCTTCCGCCGCCGGGCAGGCAGGCGCCTGGCTCTGCGCGAGGCGCCGTCGCAGGCGCTTGAGGCGGCGTTTCTCGCGGCGCCTGGCGCGCCGTCTGAGCCGGACCTCGATCCTGTCCAGAAGCGCCGTGATCTCGGCTTCGATCCGGGCAGCGTAGAGTTCGGAGAGGACCTTCACCTCACCCGCAAATTCCGCACGGTCGAGCACAGCCTCGGGATGCCGCTGCCGGAGGGTGGTATGCAGGGCCTTCTCAATGGCCATGGCCTCATGGCCGGTGGGCACTTCGACGGTGCGGATGAGCCGTGCGTCCTGGTCGCGCTCGGTGATCAGCTGATGACGCAGCCGCGAGACGGGATCACGGGAAAAGCCCACTTTGACTGCTTCCCGTCCTGTCCTCAGCACGAAGCGCATCATGTAAAGATGGCTCTTGTCGCGTGTCCAGCCCTCGCTGCAGCCCCCGCACGTAAACCGCCCGGTGACCATGTTCCCCAGGGCAACCCGCTGCCGGTGTCCGCAGTCATGCCGATACAGGCGGTAGTGCTGACTGCCCTCCGGATCGTCGCCGATCAGCGACCAGCCGCGCGCCCGCGCCTCAGCCTGCAGCCGGTCCTCAAGACAGACCGCGCAACGGATGGCGGTCGCACCGCGTCGGACCCGTTCGAGTAGCTCCTGCTGCCGGTTCGTCTCGTGGCCGCAGGGAAGCAGGACGCGCATATAGTTGGGGCGATCGCCACGCCCCAGATAGGTCACGCCTGCCGCCTCGCAGAGCGCCCGCCAACGGGCCTCCAGGCAGTGCGGACAGGTCGGCTGGGCCGTGCGCAGGGTGAAGATCTTGCAGATCATGGTCCCCCCGCAGCGCTCGCAGCGCAGGTGCAGGTGGTATCGGTCGGGGCCACGGGCGACGATCTCGAAGCCCTTGTCCTCGGCATACCCCTGCCATTGATCCAGGATGGGCAAGTTGACGGAGGCAGGGCTCCGATCGTCACCGGAAAACGCCGCGTCGAGGAAGTTGGGGATAGGATCGGTCATGGAGATGACTCTCTTGGATAAAAGGTGGACAGGCAGCCGCCCGCGGCCCGCGTGGACGCGGGACGATGACCCTCGGCCGAAAGGGACCGGGCAGGGCGCAGAGGGGCCGGCCCGGGCAAAGCCGGGTCGGTCCGTCGAGGTTGTCAGGGGTCAGGAACGCGCGGCGTCAGGCCGCCTGGGGAGCAGGGACATCCGCAGCCGCTGCCGTGTCGGTCCTGGTGCGGGCACTTTGATAAAGCGGGATATCCGCCATCATGAGCAGCCGTTTGCGAGCAGCGAGCAGCATCTTGCGGACCCGGACCTCAGCGGCATCCTCGCCAGGAACCACCAGATCCAGAGCCATGCTTTCCTCGGCCTGGCGGCGGAACACCGGGGCTGTGCCGTTGCGCACCAGATCACGGATGATGAGCGCCATCCGGTAGAGCGGCACATCGGTACCGGCAACGTCCTGCACAGCGGCGACCCTGTCCAGCACACGGTCAAGCGAAACGCGTGCCTCTGCGGCGTCGCTGGAAAAGCGATCGTGGCACGGATCGGACGGGTCGCTCTGAAACAGAGCCTCTTCGCAGCGGATGTGATGGGCGAGCACGTTGAGCAGCCCGACGAACCGCGTCGGGAAAGAATAGTTCGATGAACTCGGCGCTTCAACGTAGAAGGGGCGCGGTGTATGGGATGGGGTAGCCATGGGATCTCCTTGGATGAGTTTCTATGGTCAGAACTCCGGCTAGAGGACCATTCTTGCCGGAGTTCGCTATATATAACGTCGTAAATTCTAAAAATCAAGAACTGTTGCTCGGTGATGGAAAAAAAAGCTACGGTTGGTCGTCCTCGTTCAGACACTGAACCAGTCACGTTGCGACTTCCGCGCGAATTGATTGAAGCCATCGACAACCGGCGGCGTGTCGAGAGTGATTTGCCGACTCGCCCTGAGATGATCAGGCGCGCACTCGTCCAATGGCTGGAACTGACAGACCCGCCTGAGAGGGAATAATGAACAGTTGTCGGAGGTAGCAGGAATGGCCAATTTTGACCGTGCCTTGGGCAACTACCCGATGGTAGGACGCGGCAACGTCCTCGGTTGACCAAACACTCGCAGCAGCGAAATCATGGTGCGGGGCTGCAACATGGCGTCCCACTTCTGCAGTATTTGAAACTCTCTTGGACCTCCTCGGACCTTCGCATCCTTCTGTCATGGAGTCCTTGTTTCTCACCCTGCTCCCGATACTACCTGGCCGCAATGTGGTCTTGGCCAATGTGGCTCCCTGCCGATGACCCATCAGAACGAATTCAACGTCCGACACGACGGTAGGCCTGCGAAACAGTTTGCAGGTCATGCCTTTCACCAGCAATCGACGCGCCTGCAAGTTCGATGGATAGCAGCGTTTCCTGCAAAAAACCCAGCTTGCTGAATACTGACCCTTCCTTCTGAGACAGTTCCTCCCAACGCCACGCCCGTGCAGAGACATCCTTTTTTGCCGAATTTCGGGAAAAATCGCCTGAAAAAATCGACCTGGCTGACCTGATCCGACTGGCCCTGCCGAACGGCAACGGTGTGCGAAAACACGATGACCGCCAATCAGGCCTGCGTTACCGAGCGGGATAATATGGAAAGAGGAGCGAAACGGAAGGCTATCTTGCGGACTGGAGCAGCCATCGTGCATGGATCGGGCAATGGGAGGACGTTGCGGAAACTATGCCAGAACCTGTCGTGCATCTGACCGGCAGATGCTCCGGATGCCACTACCGGTAGTGCCTTCCGGATGACCTAGCCCTCTTCGCCCGGCCAGCCAGACCCGTGCCGATCATTCCTGGTCGGGGCTCACCCTGTTGCCGATCGTTTTGCTGATGTGGCCCGCCCGATCCTGAACAATTCAAGGGTCATTGAGGAAACCTGTGGACAAGCCATTGTCGAAAAAGGGACGGCCTCGAATATGTTCCGAAAGACCTGCACTGCAACAGGAACCTGATGCCATGACCAACGTCGATGCCGCCTTCAATAGGCTGTCCAAGCGCGACAAAGACAGCCTTGCCCGCCAGGCCTTAGCCAGGGTGCATGCGAAAAAGGAACAGAACCAGAGCTTTCGCGCGGGCAAAAAGGCGAGGAACGAGGTCCGCATCGAACGGTGGGTTCCGCGCGATCAGGTGGAGGAGGTCCGCCAGTTGCTGTCACTCTATGCCGATGCACGGCAGCGCCGAGAAGCCATGTGGATCCGCGTCGCGCCTTCGCCGGACGGGCAGCACAGTGGCCTTGTCATCGATGATACGAGCCAGCTGATCCGGCAGCATCCCATGAGCATGACAGAGCCGGATAAGAGGCTGGGGACGCATTCTGGGACAGCCAGCCTCCGAGACCTGTTCCACATGCCCAGCTACAAGTCCGAGCTGAGACATCTGATTGCCGAGATCGTCGCGGCCGAGGGGCCGCTGCCCCTCGACGTTCTGGAACTCAAAATGGCAAGACGGCACGGCTACAGTTCAAGGGGCACCAGGATCCTGGATCGGATCGGAGCATGCCTCGATGGGGTCGAACTGCATGCCGAGCCTGAGACCAACGGTCGGGAGCGACCCTTTGTCTGGGCCAGAGGAACATTCGGCCCGCGCGCGCCTTGGCGTGGCAGGCGTGACCGCGACTTGGCCGACATCTCGCGCCATGAATGGGCCGATCTCCTCGACCGCAACGGGGACGAACTGGAAGCTGCCGAGGATCCCGTCCGGGCGGCTGCCGCGCTCGCCGGAGTGAAATCCCTCGTGAAATCAACCCGAGAGCTTCTTACAGCCTACCGGGACTGGTGGCAGGCCAATCCCTCGATCATCGATTGGCGGAACCAGAGGCAGCTCCCGGCAGATGGACAGGGCGAGCGTGTCGTCCTCTCGGAGGGCTGATGCCGCCTGAAGCGTTTATCCGAAGCATCGATGTTCTGGTCTCGGCCGAGTGTAGGCCTGAACGCTTCCTTCCCTGATGCCTTGCAGGCATCAGGAAGCGGCCGTCTTCCGCAGCATCAGCGCTCGTAGACCAGCATTTGCAGGCTCATGACCGCAATCCACAGGTTTCGATGGCCGGCGCACTGCCTTTGCGTGCCGGAACGGTTATCATGCTCGTGGTATCTGTAGCGACCTCCCGGTCCAGAAGGACGAACCGACACCTCCGCAGCGCTCATCGCCTGCGGCCGAAAGAGCTGTGCCCATGCCCCTTAAGACCAATACCGACGCATTCCGTCGGATGGAAGACCAGGCCCCCGACCGCACCCATCCGACCGAGGCAGGCCCTGCGAGAGACCTTGCCGCGTGTCCTGCCTTGCGCGTCATGCCGGGAGAGGCGGTCCGACCGTCCAACGGTCCAACAGTTTTTTCGGTCCGGGCAGACGCAAATGCCGAGGCCGCAGTGTCGGACCGTGCGGACCTTGGAGAGGCGAGGCCAGACAATCACCCTGCCGCACCGGGTGGCACAGCCGATGACGCAGAGGAGGTCTCGCCCGTCGCGGCCTTCATCGAGGCGCTTTGTCGCCGGATGCCGGCAGGCTATGTATACAACGAGCGGTTCAATGCCATCGTTGACCGGGAAGGATGCCCGATCTGCGGTCCGCTGCGCGTCGTCAGCTTTCCGCGCCGCCTGGACGGCAGCGGCTATGCCGCGGCGGTGGAGTTTGTCGCCCGTGACGGCCGGCTCCAGAAAGCCACGATCGCGCAAGCTGACCTCACGCGGGACGCCTTTCTGTCACGCCTCATCGACCTGGGTCTGGCCCGATACGCAAGCGCCGTCTTCGTGGCGCAATACATCATGGCATGGGAGGGCATCGCATACAGCTGGCGCACCGATCGGTCAGGCTGGTTTCAAGACCCCGATGGCGGGCTGAGTTTCGTGCGCGCGGATGGCATCGTTCATCATGGGCATCCCCATGCGGCAGCGCCCGTCGTTCTGACGGGGTTCCGTCCGGCCGGCAGGCAGGCGACCGGCATGCTGGAGGGATGGCAGCACGAGGTGGCCACGATGGCTGCCGGCAATCATGCGCTGATTTTCGCCATCTGCGCGGCGCTTGGGGGTCCGCTTCTGCGTCTGGCCGGGATCGAGACGGCAGGGTTCAACATCTTTGGGCCCTCGGCAACCGGCAAGTCCTTGCTGTTGCGTTTGGCGATCAGCGCCGCCGGTGATCCGGCCTCCTTGTCCCCTTGGAGTGCGGCCGAAACGGGTCTGCACCGCCAGAGCGCGGAGGCGCAGGACGGTCTTCTGGCCCTCGACGCCCTTCCCCGCGATCCCGGTGCCAAGCTGCTCAAGGCTGTGCTGGCCCTGGGCGACGACGGCGGGGCAGGGCGCGTCGATGCGTCCCGCGATCCGGATGGCAGCCGCCGCTTCCGGCGCATCGTGCTGTCGACGTCCGAGCTGCCCATCTCCGCCCTCCTGCAGCGCAAGAAGAAAAGCCCCCCATCGGCCCTGGCCCTGCGGATGATCGACATTCCCGCGACACAAGGACGGCACGGCCTGCTGGACGATCTCCACGGGCACCCCGACGGCTTGCGGTTCGCGCGAGCCCTTGAGGCTGCGATGCGGCGCCATCACGGTCATCTGCTGCCGGCATTTCTCGACCACCTTGTCGCCAATCTCGAACAGGTCACCACGGACCTCCTCGAAGCCCTGCCCGGCTTGGCAGAAGAGTTCGCAGCCGCATTGCCGGCAACGTTCCAGGATCCGGCAAGCCCCGGGCCTACCCTGCACCTGGTGGCCGAACGTTTTGCCCTCATCAGCCAGGCGGGTGAGATGGCCATCGCCCTCGGCCTGCTGCCCTGGTCGCCCGGCACGGCGCGAGAGGCCGCGCACCATATGCTACGTCTTGCCCGGCATCCTGACCAGGGCACCGACACAGGCGCGACGTTCCATGTGCAATCGCTGCGCGATTACATCCACCGGAATGCCGAACGCATCATCGACCTGGAGCCGCAGGGACCGACTGAGGCAAGGGATGACAACTTGGGTTGGCGCGACGAAAATCATGTCTATCTCCGCAGCGATGAGGCTCGAGATGCGTTCGACGATCCGGCTACATTGCTCGAGTCCCTCTCGGACTGCGGGGTCCTGAAACCCGGAGGGGAAGCCCGTTCACTGCAATACAAGCTGCCTGCCACCAAGGTTTCGGGTCGGCCACGGGTGTATCGGATCGACCGCAAGATGATTGAGGAGGATGACAGGTGAGGCTGAGTGCGGCTTTGGGACGGTGATCCGCGATCGGTTGACAGTTGATGAAGACAACGCTGACCGCATGCATCGTCCCACTCATCAGGATGAACGCATCGGTACCGACGCCGGCTCTCGCTAATGGGGCGCAGAGGACGCATTACAACCGTCAATGCTGATCGTTGTGGGTCAGGATCCTGGATGGTGCACCCGGCCTTAGCCATTCCGTAGGTGGCCTTGGCCGGTGCCTGGAAGGTTCCACTTCGTCAAGCTTCAGCAGCTAGTACACGACCGCGCTCTGTGCCTGTTTTCGCATCTTGCGCTATGAGGACAGGGTCTCATCGTAATCCACAGGTTTGCGTGGCCTTGCAGGCAGTTAGTTCTCAAATACTGGGAACATTCAGATATAGTTCAGGAAATCCAATGGAGAGAAACATGGAATTCCCGAAGCGTCCTTTGACTGCCCACTTGATTGAATTTACCGTTGGTGATGCCGGGCATGGGTATAATGTTCCTGAAGAGTATCTGCTCGACGTCATCGCCGACCACGTGTGGGTTCAGAAAGGCTACGCGAGAATGTTCGCTCGGGAGCTTTTCAATGCAAGGGCCGTTCCCGGCCACATGCGTTCATCTGACGTGTTCTCAATGGAAAGGCTGGGTCGCGAATACTACATCCACGTCTGCCGCTTTGCCTCTGACGAAGACCGGCTGAGTTTTCCGCGTTCTTTCCGCGCAAACCCTTATGAGCGGAAGGGAGCGAAGGTGCATGCTGCGTTCGACTATCATCTCGCTTTCGACTTTCGTGACCTCGACCGCGTCATGGTCTATCTTATCCCTGCTTTCGTGTTGCGTTGTCTCGACGCCAGTTTTGGCCAGGTCGGTGAGAGCCTTTCCGTAAAACGATTTGAGAGACTGCTTCACGAACGCTTCGATATTTCGGTGGCCACGTATCACAATCATGATGATCGGCGTGAAGAGAATACCCGCAACGGCAAGACATCGTCTGTTGCGCTGCTTCGCCTCAATCGTTGAACAAGCTCGCCCCGCCATAAACGTTCCGGGCAGGCTTGCACTGGAAAACATAACTCGGTCGTGTGCGGATCGGTTATCATCGCGCTGAGGCGCCCCGAAAGAGCAGACGATGGCTTCCCACATGATAGCTGCCTTTGTATCGCTACGGTGAACGACCTTCGCTGGTGGGCGCGGCGTAACCGCCCGATTTCCACCGCCTGCCTGAGCGTGGGGTGATCGGCTAAGAGACGTGCATAGCGACGTC
>NZ_WMBT01000029.1 GCF_009708075.1 Paracoccus lichenicola
GAAAACCATGATTCATACTTTCAGGTCGAAGGGAATCCCGTGCGAGTCAGAGAGCAAGGCGTTTGGTATAATACCACCCCTGTCGTAACTGGCTTTGAAAATATCGATCATAGCGCACCAGGAGACATAAAAGGGTCACGTCCGTCAAGCTGGTGTAATTTCCCAAATGGCCTGAAGGCATGATCAGGCGGCTTTCGTGGTTATGCTGAGAATGGGGTCGATCTCCTCCTTGTCGATCTGGGCGAATGCCTCGACCATCATGTAGCGGCTTGATGTCTGCCACTCGTCGTTCTGCTCGAAGAGCACAGCACCGATCAGGCGCATGATGGAGGCTTCGTTGGGGAAGATCCCGACGACATCGGCGCGGCGCTTCACCTCCTTGTTCAGGCGCTCTATCGGGTTCGTGCTGTGCAACTTGGTGCGGTGCTGGCGGGGGAAGGCCATGTAGGCCAGCACGTCGTGTTCGCTGGCATCCATCAGGTCTGCCAGCTTGGGCCACCGAGCGCGGAGCTGCGCCGCGACATGGCGCCAGGTCTCGCCAGCGTGCTTGCGGTCGGGCTGCTCGAAGGCCTGCCGGATTGCGGCGGCGACAACCGTGTGCTGGCCTTTCGAGACATGAGCCAGAGCATTGCGCATCCAGTGAACGCGGCACCTCTGCCAAGTCGCTTCAAATACGCGCGCGATGGCACCTTTCAGGCCAGTATGAGCGTCGCTAATCACCAGCTTCACCCCATCCAGGCCGCGAGCCTTCAAGGAGCGCAGGAAGTCGGTCCAGAAGGCCTCGGCTTCCGATGATCCGATGCCCAAGCCAATGATCTCGCGGCGGCCCTCAGTGTTGGCGGCGACGGCTATTATTGCCGCGACGCTGACGATCCGACCACCCTGGCGCTGTTTGAGATAGGTGGCGTCCAGCCAGACATAGGGCCAGTCGCCGGTGAGCGGCCGGTTCAGGAACTCTCCGACCCGCTCATCGATGTCCTTGCACAGCTTCGAGACGGTGCTCTTCGAGATGCCACTCAGTCCCATGGCCTGCACCAGATCGTCGACGCGGCGGGTCGAGACGCCGCTGATCCAGGCTTCCTGGATGACGGCCACGAGCGCTTGCTCCGAGGTCTTGCGTGCCTCGAGGAAGCCGGGAAAGTAAGTGCCCTGCCGCAGTTTCGGCACCCGCAAGTTCAGCGTGCCCAAACGGGTGTCGAGCGAGCGATCTCGATACCCATTGCGCCAAGTCGTGCGGTCGCCGTTGCGTTCATGGCGCCCAGCACCGATCAGGCCGTCAACATCGGCCTCCATGATCAGTTGAAGGACAGCCTCGGCGATGCTGCGCAGCAGATCGCCCTGATCATGCTTTTGTAAAAACTCTGACAGGTCCATGTTGGTCTTGGTCATCGGGGTCTCCGTGGGTCCGTGGTTGAAGTCGCCAAACTCCACCTCGACCATACACCTCGATGGCCACCTGAGATTACACCGAGCGTGCCGGTGAAATTACACCACGCCCGTGGACGCTACCCATAAAAGGCTATATCTATTCCATGTCTACTGCGGTTGGATTAAATAATAGCGCAGTTGAAGAACTTGATGAATGGATAGCTGGAAACCTAGTTATGTTCTCTCCTGAACGCCACGTCGCAGTTCGTGTCCCTAATAATTTGCAGGGTGCAATTACGCCTCTTTTGTATCCTGAGCAAGGGATATTATATTTGGTGTTCAACAATGGTGAAGTATCTGCGAGCTTAATAAAATCAAATAATGTTACACAAGAATATAAGGGGTTAAAATATTACAATAGAGGTCAATACTCTCTGAGAGTAGGGCCAGCTTCAGCGAAAAACATTGAAGAATTTTCTAATTATTTTCCAGAGTTGGTCAGAAAATCTGAGGGTATTGTGACTGAGTGGTGGCCTAGCGGAGTACAACGCAGCAACCTAACTTCAATCTCTTTTGAATAATGAAATGGTTGCGCATTGAAAATGCGCCCAAGGCCCTAGACGATCCTTCGCTTGACCCATAGCCGCATGAGCAGGGCTGCTGCAGTTACGACCTCGCATTGCAAGGCGGCCATGGTCAGGATGTAACCCGAAATATCACCCTCGATCCGTCCATAAATTCTTAGTCCCAAGGCTATCAGAATGGCGATCAAGGCAATGCCGTTCATCAAGCCAAGCGCTTTTCCTCTTGGTAATATGATTGCTGTAACTGCAACCGGGATTGACCAAGCGGCCCCGAAGGCAAGGGAAAGGAAGAAATCGTTCATCAAGCTCATACAGTCCTTTGTTTCAAGTGTCTGCAATGGGCATCAAAGATCCACTGAGCCCACTTCTGCTCTTTGATGCTCGATCTCCTAAGGCACCAGTAGCAACGCGAGGATCATGGAAAAGCTTAAAACAGCAGAGACCAGTGACATTAAGATAAATCCTGGACGGCGGCGTGCTTCTAACCAGTCGCCTGGATCAAGTATACTTCCATATGTTAGCAGGAAATGGATCTTTGATGACCGCTTTCCTCGGGAAGCCCGCGATCTGACATAGGCTGGATAATGTTTTTTCCAGAAGATCGCTTTGGCAGCCGCCTCACCCAGCATGTAGATTATCACCACAATAGCTATGACCGTGAGCAGGATCTCCATACGCCTGCCCTGCCTTTCTTTCCAAGTGTCTGCAAAGGACTCAAAGCCCCGCCCCTGCCTGCCCTACAGCCCGCTCTGATCTGAGCGGGCAGGCGGGGCGCGATAGGTCATAGATTAATTGCCGCTCGGATACTGTGGTGCCATCGCTTTGTTTGGCTCGCGAAGCTGACCACGACCCGCTCTGTTCATTGCCTGAGCAATGGAAATATTGATGTTGCGAGGCATGACGAATGGCACCCCCGCGATCAGGTTCAATGGATCGCCATCAACAATTTCATCTCGATTAAGCAGGTAGTACGCGGCCATGTCGCACTCCCACTGCCCTCCATTCTGCCCAGTTAGAGGATTTAGAGAGTTCTCGCCGTAGAGGAAGCACATCTCTAATCCATAACGCGCCATTTGCAGCTTCCAGCGTCCTTTTACGACGGCGACATTGTCGGGATACCACAAGAATGTCTGGCCATCTGCTGCCAGATATTCGATCTGGGTTCCATGTGCGTTCCAGACCTTTGTTGTGGTGTTTGATAAAAACTGCTGCACGGCGGCCGGGTTCTTGGCCATCTCGTGCGTCTGTTCTGCAGCAGCCCGACGTGCAGCGATCTTCTGCTGCCTGAAATCGTCGGCTGGGGAACAGGCGGAAAACAGAAGAACAATGCCAAGGAGAACAGTAGGGCGGAACATGTGCTGGTCCTTTTTTTGAATCTCGATCAGCAAACCCATAGGCATCATTTTTGCAAGCCGTTGATGCTCCCAAGGCTGATTGCAAGTTTCTTGACTTGCTTGTCTTCTAGGAGCGCCTTGCGGGTGCCCGTCCGGCCACAGCGGCCCCCTCGTCGCACAACCTTCGCGCGATCTCGGCCCTTCCCCCCTCCTGGCCCATAAGACCCGTTACAAACTGGTGCAGCGCCCACAGGTTGAGCGGAAGGGCCTAGAAGGGCCACCAGCGGCGGCGGCGGGAAGGGAGGGCTGGCGGTACTGATGGTTCAACCAGTCGCTCCGCCATATTGCGCCAACGATCACGGTCCAGTTCTGCCGCTTGGGCACGATCCTCAGCTGCACGCACTAAGGCGGCACGATCTTCGAGCCGTGCTTCCAACTGGGCAATTGTAGCGCGGGCCGCTGCCAGTTCCAAAGTCGTTTCGTCTTGGGCAGGTACTTGGACGGAGTAGGCAAGTACCTGGGCATCAGGTGGGCGTTGCCCAGTGGGCGCACAGTGGGCGTTTGCCCATTCTTCAATCGCTTGTGGTGTAATCTTCCAATGGTTCCGGTTGTCTCGGAAAGCCTTTAACTCTTGCGCTTCTATAGCGCGCATCACAGTCCTGCGGCTTGTTCCCGTCGCTTGGGCAACTTGGGTGGGAGACATGGGCACAGAAGTGGGCAACAGAGTGGGCATGCGCACTGGGCATCAATCCTCTCGCCCAGTGGCAGGTAGGGCAGGCTCCATCCCCTCGAAAAACGGCTGCGACACAGGCGGAAGGCCTTCTCCTGATGGCAACTGTACTTCGCCAGGGAAGAGATCAGGTAGGCGATATAGTTGAGGACCTGAAAGCGTATGCTCTGATTGGTCGTCAGCATCTGCGATAATTTCGGCAGAAAATCTCGATAGACGCAGATTGTCGCGTTTATCTGCCCATGCAACCCGATCATTAAGCACATAGGCGCATTCCCGACCTGCACCTATTTTGACCACCTGAATCCAATTCCCTTCTGAAAGGTCTTCAACAGCTCGACGGACGGTGCGGTCTGACACTCCAAGCGCTTTTGCAACCGTCTTTTGCGGAATAACCACCGCGTTATGGTATCCTACGTTCGCAGCCAGATAGTGCAAAACGGCAGATGCTGCGGGACGCTTGATTGAGAATTTTGCCCATGCCTCATGCGTGGCACGATCAGTCTGGATGAATGTCCCCCGCAACGGTGGGCGTCCAATGTCCGAGGGTGCGGAAATATCTGTCACGGCTTGTGCCTCTGTTGTCACAGCTTGTGACAAATGATTATCGAGGGATCCTGATTAGTGCAAGCGTTTGTCACGATATGTGACAGACCCCGGACACCCATGTCCTAACCCCCGGACATCTGACGACACTATCCACAGGCTAAGCCATTGAAATAATTGATTCCATATTTTTGCCCTTCTTATGATCTATACACGGAGGTTCCGGCGCGGCGATGGTCGCCGTGAGTGGCCGCCCACGAGCAGGCGAACGGCGGGCAGCGCTGGGACGGAACCGACATAAAAACTTGTCCGAAGGACACATTTTTTGCGTCTGTTCCGCTTTGCTGTGCTGTCAGCAGCTAAGAACAAGGGATCACCTATGTTGTTAGGGCAGCACTTGATAACTATAGTTGTCGCATGACTGAATTGATCCGTAGTGCAACCTTTGATCGTTGGCTTTCAGGGTTGCGTGACCGCCGGGCGGTTGCCCGGATTGCTGCCCGCTTGGATCGCCTTGCTGGCGGCAATCCAGGGGATGCGCAGCCTATTGGCGACGGAGTGTCGGAGCTGCGGATCAACTATGGGCCAGGCTATCGGGTGTATTTCATTCAACGTGGCCCGGTTCTGATCATCCTGCTGTGTGGGGGCGACAAGTCCTCGCAAGACAGGGACATCAAGCAAGCCAAGGTTTTGGCCGAACAGTGGAAGGGTTGAGCCATGACGGAAGAACAGTTTGCCCGCTACGACAGTGCCGACTACCTCAAGACCGAGGAAGACATTGCCGCCTATCTCGAAGCCGTCATGGAGGAAGGCGGCGACGATCCGGCCTATATCGCCCGTGCCCTTGGGGTGGTTGCCCGCGCCCGGAACATGACAGCGCTTGCCCGCGAGGTCGGCATGAGCCGGGTGGGGCTGAACAAGGCCTTGTCTGGTGAAGGCAACCCGACGCTCTCCACTGTCTTGAAGGTCGCCAAGGCACTCGGGCTGAAGGTGTCGATCCAACCTGCGGCGTGATCCCCATAGGGCATCAGTTCAGGTCAGGTTCGTTCAGGGGGATTTTCCAGCCGAGCGACGCGAACTCGTAAAACACAACACAAAGGCCGCTCGGCTGATGGGTTGGTTATGCCGGAAGCTGACGCACCCGGAAACTTGTCCAAATGTACAATCACAGGTTGATCATTCCTGTCCTGGCGGCGTGTCGATCCAGAAGGCACAGAACTTGTAGCCGTTGATATTGGTCTCGACGCTCCCGCCTGCCGCTTTGCAGAAGATGCGTGGGCTCTGCCCGAACTTGGACGCATCGGCGCGCCCCTGCAGCAGGAACATGGTCAGGAGGCCCAGAGCGAAGAATGCAGCGCCCACAGAGGCCAGCCAGACCCAGAACCCGCCGAACCACCTCCAGGCCTCTCTGCGAGCCTCTCCGGCGGCCTTGCGGAGGTCACCCGCTGCCTTGATGCTTTCGAGCTGTGCTGTGCGGATGGCCTCCTTGGCGCCTTCCGAGGCCGCGTACGTGGTGTGCTGGCGCAGATCGAGGGCGGCGGTGGCCAGGCTTTGCTCGATCCTCTGCTGGAGCGCCGGGCCGACCTTGGCCATGCGGTCGAGGCCCTGGGCCACCACGGCATTGAGCTTTTCCGCTTCCTTGCGATCCAGGCTGGTCCGCTGGAGGCGTTCGATATCGTTGCGGGCGAGGGTGATTTCATCAACCAGAGCCTGGAAGGGATCCTTGACGCTCATGGCTCACCCGTCCCGGCGCTTTGCGCCTTGGCATCGAGTTCGGCCAGCAGTCCCACCAGTTCCTTTTGATCGACCTCGCGGGTGACGGTCTTGCGCAAGGTGGCAGCCATCCACCGGGCGATCTTGGGATCCTTCAAAGCCTCTGTTGTGACCACCGCTCCGACAATGATCTTGCGGCGGGTTTCCGATGCCTTGGCCCTGGTTCTAAGACGGTTCAGCCGGGCCTGCGCCTCGGCAATCTGCTGATCAATGGTCCGCGCCATTCTGCAATCCTTCGGTCTCCTAATGGTTGCAATTCTGGCCTCCTAGCTGCTACGGTGCAAGACACGAAGTGCCCACTTATACAAACGCTACGCGTTTGTGTGGGCAAAGGGGATGTTGCACTCCCCTTTGAACCCCTGGCTTGAGCGCGACACGGAATGGCGATCTATCACCTGCGGGCCACGATGATTTCCCGCTCGACCGGGCGCAGCGCCACCGGCGCTGCCGCCTATCGTTCCGGCGAGCGCATCCACGATGAGCGTACGGGTCTTTCCTTCGACTACCGAGCACGCAGCGGTGTCGAGCATGTCGAGATCCTCGCCCCCGAACGATCGCCCGAATGGGTCCGGGATCGCGCTGCGCTGTGGAACGCGGTCGAGCGGGCCGAGACGCGCAAGAACAGCCAGGTCGCCCGCGAGATACGCGTGGCGCTGCCGGCCGAGCTGGACCAAGCGCAGCGCATCGCGCTGGTCCGCGACTTCTGCCAGCGGTCCTTCGTGGACCGCGGCATGGTCGCAGACATTGCCTTGCACGCGCCGGGGCGGGAGGGCGACGAGCGCAACCACCATGCGCATATCCTGCTGACCACCCGCGAGATCGGCCCAGAGGGCTTTTCCACCAAGAACCGCGACTGGAACGCGGTTGAGATGCTGGAAGGATGGCGTGAGGCATGGGCGCGGGACAGCAACCGCGCCCTTGAGCGATGCGGCCATGAGACGCGGATCGACCACCGGACGCTAGAGGCGCAGCGCGAAGAAGCCCTGGAACGCTCGGTGCAGGCGCGGGAGCGGGGCGACGAGGCCCTGGCCCTGCGCGAGACGGTGCGGGCGGTGGAACTGGACCGGAGGCCCCTGCCGCATCTGTCGCCCGGGGCTTGGCAGTTGAAGGAGCGCGGCGTCGAGGTGGCGGCGGTGCAGCTGTGGCGCGAGGTCAAGGCGCAGGCCCTTGAAGTGGCGCGGGTGGCGGAGCGGCTGTCGGGCCAGGTGCGGGAGTGGCTCGGGCGGACGATGGAGCGCTTGACGCCCGGGCATGAGCTTGCCCATGCTAGCCCCGATCGCGGCGCAGTTCGCGACGAGGGACAGGATCTGGCGTCTGCCCGCCACGGCAGGCGTCAGACACCTGATCACACCCGGGATAGCCGTGCCGACCTCGCAGCGCAGCTGCGGGCAGTCTGGGAAGCCCATCAGGATCGACCTTCCCCAGACCGTAGCCCGACGCGGGAGCCGGAAAGCGCCAGGAGCCTGGCCGAGCGGTTGCGCGAAGCGGCGCGGAGCATCGACCTGGATGCGGCGGCCGAACGCGCTGCTAGTTTGCAGCAGGAGCGCCTGGACAAGGAGCAGCAGCGGGAGGCCGAGCGCGTCAGGGAGCAGGAGCGGGTCCGGGAGCGGCGCGGGCATGACCGGGGTTGGGATCACGAACTCTAGGCTCTCGCTCCCGCCCCTGCCTGCCCTACAGCCCGCTTTGATCCGAGCGGGCAGGCAGGGGCTAGTGACAGCTTTGCGGACGAAGCGGACGCTCAGGGCAAAATCAAGTAAGCGATCAGCAGGAATGCTCCAGCCACTGCAAGGCTTCTCAGCCAAGTATTCATCTTCCCGAGTTTCCCGTAGGAATCCCAATGAATGCGTTGGATGCGCTTATAAGCACGCACGGCTCGATCGACGAACGAGTGCAGCCATGAAGCATTTTTGTCCGGGTCAAACACAAGGCGAATGTAGCACGGCTTTGAGTAATGGCTAAGGGCTCTTCGCATCGATATCGCTTGGCGTAGGACCGCAACTCGTGGACGAAGCGGTCCCTCGTTCTGCCAGAGCATGAACCCTAACCCTTAGAACACCTAACAAAACCTCTTGATCTGGTTGATGCAGATGAGGGCGCAGCCGAGTATGACGAAGGCTTCGTGAATGTCGGCGCGTCGCTCGTAACGGACGGTTAGGCGGCGGAAGCGGTTGAGCCAGGCCAGCGTGCGTTCGACGACCCATCGGTGGCGGCCCAGCCTTTCGCTGCTGTCCACCGTCCGCCGAGCAATGCGCGGCATGATCGCGCGGGCCCGGCATTCAGACCGGCAGCGGTGACTGTCGTAGGCCTTGTCGGCGTGAAGCTTGCTGGGCCGCTTGCGCGGACGGCCACGACCGTGGCGCACCCCCGGCACGGCGTCGAGGGTGGGCGCCAGCATCAGGCTGTCGTGCCGGTTGGCCGGGCTCAGGCGCACCCCGAGCGGTGTGCCCCGGCGGTCGACCACAAGATGGCGCTTCGTCCCCGCCTTTCCGCGATCCGTTGGGTTCGGGCCTGTCTCGGCACCCCCCTTTTCGCCGACACGGAGGCGCTGTCGAGAGACGCGCGGCTCCAGTCCAGTTGTCCCGCATCAGAAAGGCGCTCCAGAAGAACGCGGTGAAGCCTGGTCCAGACGCAGGCTGCCTGCCAGTCACGCAGCCTGCGCCAGCAGGTCATGCCGGAGCAGCCGAACTCAAGGGGCAGCATCTCCCAAGGAATGTAACCGCCCGATTTCCACCGCCTGCCTGAGCGTGGGGTGATCGGCTAAGAGACGTGCATAGCGACGTC
>NZ_WMBT01000002.1 GCF_009708075.1 Paracoccus lichenicola
AAGCCAGGTTCCTCGAACTGCAAAAAGCCAGCAAATCATGGCTTGTCGCATCTCGAAATAGAACCCACCCAAGGGCAATGCATCCTTTAAATAATCTGTATTATGGAACATATGCGGGTCCGACCATTGCCGCACTTGTTCCGGCCCGCATCATTTTCCAGACTGACCTTGCCGCGACAAGGAGAACTTCATGGCTGTCTCACCGCCTGTCTGCGATTTCGGCACACCCTTGCATGATTTCCATCTGCCGGGAACCGACGGACGTTTCCACAGCTTGGAAGATGCACGAGGCCCGCGCGGCACGCTGGTCATGTTCATCTGCAACCATTGCCCTTATGTCCAGTCGATCATCGACAGGATCGTGCGCGATGCCAGGCAGATGCAGGCCGCCGGGATCGGCGTCGTGGCGATTTCCGCCAATGATGCGGACCAGTATCCGCAGGACGGTCCCGGCCCCATGAAGACCTTCGCCGATCGTCATGCATTCAGCTTTCCCTATCTTCATGACGAAACGCAGCAGGTCGCGCGCACCTTCGGCGCCGAATGCACGCCCGATTTCTTCGGCTACAACGCTGCCGGAGAGCTGCAGTATCGCGGACGTTTCGATTCCTCGGCCCGAACTGCCGGACCTGCGGATGCGCGGCGCGAACTGCTCGAGGCGATGCTGCAGATCGCCGAAACCGGCAAGGGACCTCGGCACCAGGTTCCATCAATGGGATGTTCGATCAAATGGAAAGCCGCATGAACGTCTGCCTTTCGCCCTGTCCCATCGTCTTCGACCTTGACGGAACGCTGATCGACAGCGCCCCCGACATCCATGCCTGCGTCAACACGGTGCTGGGGCAGCACCAGACGCCTCTGCTGACGCTGGATCAGGTCCGCAGCTTCATCGGCGGCGGCGTGGATGTGCTGTGGCAAAAGGTCATCGCCGCGCGGGAACTGCCCGACGACAGGAAGCCCGATTACATCGAAGCCTTCATGCTGTGCTACCAGAATGCCACGCAGATGACCCGGCTGTTCCCCGGCGTGACCGAAACCCTGGAACTGCTGGCGGCCCGAGGGCACCCCTTGGGGATCTGCACGAACAAGCCGCACGCGGTCACCAGGATCATCCTGGAGCATTTCGGAATCGCCCGCTTGTTCGGCTGCGTCATCGGCGGCGATTCGGTTCCTGAACGCAAGCCTCATCCCGCGCCCCTGCGGGCGGCCTTGGCCGAACTTGGGGCCGATCCGCAGCGTCCCAAGGCCTTCTATGTCGGTGACAGCGAATTCGACGCGGCCTGCGCGGGGGCGGTGCCGGTGCCGTTCCTGATCTTCACCCAAGGTTATCGCCAGGCGCCCTTGTCCGATCTGCCGCACCTGGCCTCCTTCGACCATTTCGCGGACCTGCCTGCCCTTGTCGAATTGCAGGCCGCAGCGTGATCAAGGCGCTGATCCGGACGGCATCCCGGGCCTGGTTGCGGGTGCTGCCCGACCTGATGGCCCCCCTGCCCGATCCGCTGGCGGCCATCCTTGCGCGCGCTTGACATTCCCCACCGCTTCGCCCCAATCGGGAGGTTGTCGTCACCAAAGGGCTTGTCATGGACCTGCGCCAGCTTACGCCGAACCTTGCCGTCGCGCCACAGATCGCCATCGAGGATGTGGCCCTGCTGGCGGCTTCGGGCTTCAAGACGCTGATCAACAACCGCCCCGATGACGAAGCGGGCGCCGTTGACCACCAGCTGATGGCCAAGGCGGCGGCGGATGCGGGGATGGGCTATCACTACCTGCCGTTCACACCGGGCCAGATCACCCCTGACCTGATCCAGGGCTTTGCCGCCGCGCTGGAAGGGGAAAAGCCCGCCCTCGCCTATTGCCGGTCGGGCAACCGCTCCACCGTCCTTTGGGCGCTGAGCCAGGCCGGCAAGCAGTCCGAGGACGAGCTTCTGTCCACCGCCGCCGATGCAGGCTATGACCTGTCCGGGATCGTGCCGCTGATGCGGTCGCTGGCGGGCGGCAACCGCTAGGCGGGAACGCCCAGGGCGCGCTTCACGTTCGCGGTCCAGCCCAGCAGGCGCAACTCGCCCGCCACGATGGCCGGGCGCTTCATGACGCTGGGCTTGGCCCCCATCATCACGACCGGATCGGCGGCGCGCTCGTCTTCGGACATCGCGCGCCATGTCAGGCTGGCGCGGTTGACGATCTTGTCGCCGAAATCGCTTGCCAGGGCCGCGCGTTCCTCATCGGTCAGCGGCTGCTTCTGGACATCGCGGAACGCGACCGTCCAGCCGTGGCTTTCCAGATTGGCCTGCGCCTTCTGGCAGGTCGAACAATGCGCAAGCCCGTAAAGGGTCAGGGTCCCGCCCATCAGACGAAGGGCACCAGCGGCACGCCGCAGGCGGACAGCGTCAGAAGGGCGGCAAGGGCAAGAAGCAGTTTCACGGCAGATCCATTGGTCAGGAGTTTACCATCTTATCCGCACCCTGCCCTGCGCCTTCAAGTCACAAATCGCCCGCAGGCCCATGCTTGTGCAGGCTGCGGCGGACCTGCCGCATCGCCCACCACACGACCAGCACCGCCACGGGCGTCAGGCCCGCGATCAGATAGGCCTTGTCCACGTGCAGCTTGGCCGCGACCGGATACAGCGCATAGGACAGCAGCCCCACGACGTAATAGCTGATGGCCACGACCGACAGCCCCTCGACCGTGTGCTGCAGGCGCAGTTGCAGGTCGGCGCGGCGGTCCATGCGCTCCAGCAGCAACTGGTTCTGGGCCGAGCGTTCGACATCGACCCGGGTGCGCAGCAATTCGCCCGCCCGCGCGGCGCGTTCCAGCATCGTCTTCAGCCGCGTCTCGGCCGAGGCTGCCGTGCGCATCGCCGGCTGATAACGGCGGCGCATGAATTCCGTCAGCATCTGGCGGTCCCGAAAGCGGCTTTCGCGCAGGGCGGTGATGCGGTCCATCACGATGGCCTCGTATGCCTTGGTCGCGCCGAAGCGGAAGGAATGCTGGACCGCCTGCGCCTCGAGTTCGGCCGATACCGCCAGCAACTCATGCAGGACGGTTTCAGCCGGGCGGTCCTCGTCCGTCATGCCCTCGACGATGGCGGACAGGCGCGGCTCAAGCTCGTTCAGGCGGTTGCCAAGGTTGCGGGTCCGGCCAAGGCCCAGCATGGACATCGCGCGATAGGTTTCCAACTCGACCAGACGATGAACGACGCGGCCAATGCGGCCTTCGCCCACGCCGGGCCGCACGAACAGCGCGAACCGCATCCAGCCGTCCGCGTCGATCCTGAAATCGCCCGCGATCAGGGCCGCTTCCTCCAGCACCCAGACGGCAGTCAGGCTGTCGCGGGCAAACCAGGTGCCGATGCGGTCCAGCGCCTCGGCAGGATCCTCGGGCAGCAACTCGATCTGCACCATGACGGCAGCCACGCGCTTGCCGGGCGCGGCCTGCTGCCAGTCCTGCGGAAAGATGGCGGCGGCGCTCGGGTCAAAGGGCCGGATCGGCAGGCCCGGCGTCAGCGCCATGTAGGTCACGAATTCCGTATGGCTTTCCCATTTCAGGTCATGGCGGCCCAGCTTGCCCTGGTAATGGCTTTGGCTGGGATCGGGGCGCGGCCCGCCATGCCGGCTGGTCAGCTGCGTCAGATGCGCCAGATCCGCGCCCCGGTCGCGGTTGGCCGCGTCGCGCGGCTCCTTGAAGGCGACGAAGACGCAGGTGGCCGGGGCGGACAGGCGGGGCGAGGGCCGGGCGTGCAGTTCGTTGACAAGATCGTATCGCAACGGATGTTCAAGTTCCGGCCCCACGGCGTTCTTCCCTTCATGGCCGGGTCGAACCGGCGTGCCCGATGCGGAAAGGGGCGCGATTGCCCGCGCCCCGTGCCCTTGTTCCGCTGGCCGATCACTCGATCATCGGCAGCAGCTTGTTCAGGCTGTCCTTGGCATCGCCATAGAACATGCGGGTGTTTTCCTTGAAGAACAGCGGGTTCTCGATCCCGGAATAGCCGGTGCCCTGGCCGCGTTTGGACACGAACACCTGCTTGGCCTTCCAGACTTCCAGCACCGGCATCCCGGCGATGGGGCTGTTCGGATCGTCCTGCGCCGCCGGGTTCACGATGTCGTTCGAGCCGATCACGATCACCACGTCGGTATTCGGGAAATCCTCGTTGATCTCGTCCATCTCCAGCACGATGTCATAGGGCACCTTCGCCTCGGCCAGCAGCACGTTCATGTGGCCCGGCAGACGCCCCGCGACCGGGTGGATGGCAAAGCGCACCGTCTTGCCCGCCGCGCGCAGCTTGCGGGTCAGCTCGCTGACCGCGCCCTGCGCCTGCGCCACCGCCATGCCGTATCCCGGCACGATGATCACGCTGTCGGCGTCGTTCAGCGCCGCCGCCACGCCCTCGGCGTCGATGGCGATCTGTTCGCCGGTGATTTCCGCCGCCGGTCCCGTCTCGCCGCCGAAGCCGCCCAGGATCACGCTGACGAAGTTGCGGTTCATCGCCTTGCACATGATGTAGGACAGGATCGCACCGCTTGAGCCGACCAAGGCACCCACCACGATCAGCAGGTCGTTGCCCAGGGTAAAGCCGATGGCCGCCGCCGCCCAGCCGGAATAGCTGTTCAGCATCGACACGACGACCGGCATGTCGGCCCCGCCGATGCCCATGATCAGGTGATAGCCGATAAAGAAGGCCAGCAGCGTGATCAGGATCAGCCAGAAGATCGCCGGGCCGACCCCGGTGAAGTAGAGGATGCCCAGCAGCACCGACAGCGCCAGCGCGCCCGCGTTCAGCATGTGTCCGCCCGGCAGCTTCTTCGGCTTGCCGTCCACGCGGCCCGCCAGCTTGCCGAAGGCCACGACCGATCCGGTAAAGGTCACGGCGCCGATGAAGATGCCCAGGAAGACCTCGATCTTCAGCATGGCGATCTCGGCGGGGGTCTTGTGGGCCAGCACGGCGGCAAAGCCGTGAAAGACCTGCACGCCGCCCTCGGCCTTGGCGCGCAGCACGCGGGCCAGTTCGATCTGGGCGTTGAAGCCCACGAAGACCGCGGCCAGGCCCACCAGCGAATGCATGGCGGCGACAAGCTGCGGCATTTCCGTCATCTGCACGCGCTGCGCCACGACCCAGCCGATGGCCCCGCCGATGGCGATCATGACCAGCGACAGCAGCCAGTTGCCCGCCCCCGGCCCGAACAGCGTCGCCAGGACGGCCAAGGCCATGCCGACGATCCCGTACCAGATCGCGCGCTTGGCGCTTTCCTGTCCCGACAATCCCCCCAGCGAGAGGATGAACAGCACGGCTGCGACCACATAGGCCGCGGTGGTGAATCCGTATTCCATTGCTGTCCCCTTACGACTTCTGGAACATGGCAAGCATCCGGCGCGTGACCATGAAGCCGCCGAAGATGTTGACGCCCGCCATCAGCACGGCCAGCGCGCCCAGCAGGACGACCCACCAGCTGCCCGACCCGATCTGCATCAGCGCGCCCAGGATGATGATGGAACTGATCGCGTTGGTGATCGCCATCAGCGGCGTGTGCAGCGAATGGGCGACGTTCCAGATCACGCGGAAGCCGATGAAGCAGGCCAGCACGAAGACGATGAAGTGCTGCATGAAGCTGAAGGGCGCAACCAGACCGATCAGCAGCAGGACAACCGCGCCCACCGCCAGCAACCCGACTTGCCGGCGTGTTTCGCCCTTGAAGGCCAGGGCCTCGGCGGCGCGGCGTTCTTCCACCGTCAGGGCCTTGGGCTTTTCCTTGGGCTTCTGCGCCGCGATGGCCGCGATCTTGGGCGGCGGCGGCGGCCAGGTCACGTCGTGATCGCGCGTGACGGTCGCGCCCCGGATCACGTCGTCTTCCATGTTGTGCTGGATCACGCCGTCCTTCCTGGGCGTCAGGTCGGACAGGAAATGGCGGACGTTGTTGCCGTAAAGCTCGGACGCCTGGGCACCCATGCGCGACGGAAAGTCGGTATAGCCGATGATCGTCACGCCGTTTTCGGTCACATGGCGTTCGTCGGGAATGGTCAGGTCGCAGTTGCCGCCGCGTTCGGCGGCCAGGTCCACGATCACGCTGCCGGGCTTCATCGCCTCGACCATGTCGCGGGTCCACAGCTTGGGTGCATCGCGGCCGGGGATCAGCGCGGTGGTGATCACCACGTCCATCTGCGGCGCAAGCTCGCGGAACTTGGCAAGCTGCTTTTCGCGGAACTCGGGGCTTGAGGGCGCGGCATAGCCGCCCGTCGCGGCGCCGTCCTGCGCCTCGGCGAAGTCGAGATAGACGAACTCGGCCCCCATCGACTCGATCTGCTCGGCCACCTCGGGGCGCACGTCGAAGGCATAGACCTGCGCGCCCAGGGACACCGCCGTGCCGATGGCGGCAAGGCCAGCAACGCCCGCGCCCACGACCAGCACCTTGGCCGGCGGCACCTTGCCCGCCGCCGTCACTTGGCCCGTGAAGAAGCGGCCGAAGTTGTTCGCGGCCTCGATCACCGCGCGATAGCCCGCGATGTTGGCCATCGACGACAACGCGTCCATCTTTTGCGCGCGGCTGATGCGCGGCACCATGTCCATGGCGATGGCGGTGATGCCCTGTTCCTTGGCAAGGGCCAGCATCTCGGCATTCTGGGCGGGATAGAAGAAGCTGATCAGCGTCTGCCCCGGCTGCATCTGCCGGATCTCGCCCTCGGCAGGCTGGCGCACCTTGGCCACCACATCCACCGACCGGATCAACTCGGCCGCCGTCGGCACCACCGTCACGCCGGCGGCGCGATAGCTGTCGTCCGAAAACCCGGCCCGCGCCCCCGCGCCGCTTTCGACAAAGACCTCGTGCCCCAGTTTCGTCAGGTGCCCGGCAGAGGATGGCGTGATCGCAACCCGTGCCTCACCCTCGAAACTTTCCTTCAACGCGCCAATCTTCATGGCTGTGTTGTCCCCCCGCTCGTTCCGTTTCGGTTGGGTGACAGATAGCACCGCGAAAGATTTGTTCACAAGTCTGCGAATTGACCTTGCGGGACGAATGTCTGGGGCGCGCGACGCGACAAAAGAAAACGCCCGAGGGATGACCCCCCGGGCGGAAGACGCAAGGCCTGTGTCTGCCTCAGTTCGCCGGAGCGGGCGTGGCAGGTGCCGGAGTGGCAGGCGCCGGGGTGACAGGGGCCGGAGTCGTGGTGGCTGCCGGCGCGTTATCGACGGTGACGGCGTCGTCCACGGCCTCGCCCGCATCGCTGGCCGCCTGGGCCGCGGCGTTCGCAGCATTGTCTGCAGCCTCGCTGGCGGCGTTCGCGGCGTCCTGGGTCGCGGT
Organism: Paracoccus lichenicola; assembly: GCF_009708075.1. GTDB lineage: Bacteria > Pseudomonadota > Alphaproteobacteria > Rhodobacterales > Rhodobacteraceae > Paracoccus > Paracoccus lichenicola. Next base: position 7,290 of record NZ_WMBT01000002.1, read on the forward strand.
GCCCACGGCATCGGCGGCATTGTCGGCAGCCGAGGCCGCGCTTTCAGCCGCATTCTCGGCCGCATCGGCGGCGTCCTGCACGGCGCCTCCGGTTGCCGCGGCGGCATTTTCGGCCGCGTTTTCGGTCGCTTCGGTGGCGCTTTCGGCGGCATCCTCGGCATCGGCTGCCGCGGCTTCGGCGTCAGCGGCGGCCTCGCTGGCCGCGCCCGTGTCGCCGCCCTCGGTGGTGGTCACGGTGGTGGTGTCGCCATCGACGGCCGCGGTGTCGTCGCCGGTGAACCGCTGCAGCACGAAATAGGCCAGCGCCAGCGCCAGAAGGACGCCGATGATCAGCGGCAGGGGCGAAGAACGACGTTCGACCGGCTCGACATAGGTTTCGTTGCGCACAAGCGGATCCACCGGCTTGGTGCGGTTCGGATCGTTCGGGTCATGGGTCATTGCTGGCCTCCAAGTCCAAGGTTGGCAAGCCGGTTCAGTGTCGCCAAAGCTGCGGTCTTCCCACAACCCTTGCCATCGGCCAGGCTGCATAGGGTAAACCAGCCGACTTGCGACCCGGCCTTCGTGCGACTAACACATTGGACAGGATGAAGTTCCGCCCGGCGGAGCAGCTTTCTTCATGCCGAGGATGCGATGACCCAGACCAACGGCCAGACTGTGCAATATCTTGCCGACTACCGGCCCTATCCCTTTGTCCTGTCGGCGACGCGGATGACCTTCGACCTGAAGCCGACGGCCACCCGGGTCCGCACGGCCCTGTCCCTGGCGCCCCGCGATCCCGGCGCGCGGCAGGATCTGGTCCTCGACGGCGGCAAGGGGGTGGAGCTTCTGTCCCTGACCATCGACGGCCAGGCGCCCGACGCCGCCCATGTCACCCGCCAGGACGAGACGCTGACGATCGCCGCAGCCGCCCTGCCCCCGCACCCCTTCCTGCTGGAAACCGAGGTTCGGATCGACCCGTCGGCCAACACCGCGTTCGAGGGCCTCTATATCTCGAACGGGATGTTCTGCACCCAGTGCGAGGCCGAGGGGTTCCGCCACATCACCTTCTATCCCGACCGCCCCGACGTGATGGCGACCTTCCACGTCACGGTCGTCAGCGACCTGCCGGTGCTTCTGTCGAACGGCAACCCCGTGGGCCAGTCCCAGGGCCGCGCCGAATGGCACGATCCCTGGCCCAAGCCGTCCTACCTGTTCGCGCTGGTCGCGGGCGATCTGGTGGCGGTCAGCGACAGCTTCACCACCCGGTCGGGCCGCAAGGTGGCGCTGAACGTCTGGGTCCGTCCGGGCGATCAGGACCGCGCGGGCTTCGCCATGGAATCGCTGATCAAGTCGATGAAATGGGACGAGGATGTCTATGGCCGCGAATACGATCTGGATGTCTTCAACATCGTCGCGGTCGATGACTTCAACATGGGGGCCATGGAAAACAAGGGGTTGAACATCTTCAACTCGAAACTGGTCCTCGCCAGCCCCGAAACCGCGACCGACGGCGATTACGAACGGATCGAGGCGGTGATCGCCCACGAATACTTCCACAACTGGACTGGAAACCGCATCACCTGCCGCGACTGGTTCCAGTTGTGCCTGAAAGAAGGGCTGACGGTCTTCCGCGACCAGCAGTTCACCTCCGACATGCGGTCGGCCGCCGTCAAGCGGATCGAGGATGTCCAGGCCCTGCGCAGCCGCCAGTTCCGCGAGGACCAGGGTCCGCTGGCCCATCCCCCGCGCCCGGACCGGTACGAGGAGATCAACAACTTCTACACCGCGACCGTTTATGAAAAGGGCGCCGAGGTGATCGGGATGCTCAAGCGCCTCGTGGGCGACGACGGCTATCGGCGGGCGCTGGATCTGTATTTCGACCGCCACGACGGCGACGCCGCCACCATCGAGGATTGGCTGAAGGTGTTCGAGGACGCGACGGGCCGCGACCTGGCCCAGTTCAAGCGGTGGTACACCGACGCCGGCACCCCGCCCCTGACCATGGCCGAGGATTGGCGGGACGGCACGCTGACCCTGACCTTCACGCAAGACACGCCCCCTACACCCGGCCAGCCGGAAAAGCTGCCCCGCGTGATCCCGATCGCCGTGGGCCTGATCGGTCCCAACGGCGACGAGGTCGCGCCCACGCAGGTTCTGGAGATGACCGAGGCCCGCCAGTCCTTCCCCTTCGACGGGTTAGGGGCGCGCCCGGTCGTGTCCGCCCTGCGCGGCTTTTCCGCCCCCGTGATGCTGTCGCGCCCGCTGGACGACGCCACCCGCGCCTTCCTGCTGGCGCACGACACCGACCCCTTCGCCCGGTGGGAGGCTGGGCGCGACCTGGCCCTGTCCGCCCTGACCGCAGCCGCGCAGGGCCAGGCCAGCAGCGGCGATTACGTCGAAGCCATCGGCCGCCTGATCGCGGACGAGGACGCCGATCCCGCCTTCCGTGCCCTCTGCCTCAACCTGCCGGGAGAGGAGGAGATCGCCACCCGCCTGTCGTCCGCGGGGATCACTCCCGATCCCGACGCGATCCATGGGGCGCGCGAAGCCTTGGCCCGCCGGATCGCCGAGGCGCATCTGGATCTGTTGTCGCGCCTTTATGACGACATGACGGTGGCCGGACCCTATCGCCCCGATGCGGCGGACGCGGCGCGCCGGTCGCTGCGCAATGCCGTGCTGGCCCTGCTGACCCGCATCGACGGCGGCGAACGGGCCGAGATCCTGTTCGGCGTCGCGGGCAACATGACCGAACGGATGGCCGCACTGACCGCCCTGCTGCGGCGCGGGCGCGGGCAGGCGGAACTGGCGGCCCTGCATGACCAGTTCGCCGACAACCGGCTGGTCATGGACAAGTGGTTCGCGGTTCAACCCATGGCCGCGCCCCCCGCGCAGGCCGCCGCCATGGCCCGCGCACTGTCGCAGCGCAAGGATTTCGACTGGAAGAACCCCAACCGCTTCCGCGCGCTGATCGGCGGGCTGTCGGCCAACCATGCCGGTTTCCATGCCGCCGACGGGTCGGGCTATGACTTCACCGCCGACTGGCTGATGCGCATGGATGCGGTCAACCCCCAGATCGCCGCGCGCATGTCCACGGCCTTCGAGACCTGGACCCGCTATGACCCCGGCCGCCGCGCCAAGGCCCTGGCCGCCCTGGAACGAATCGCCGCCGTCCAGGGTTTGAGCAAAAACACCCGCGAGATGGTGTCGCGGATGATCGCCGCAGGCCGATGATGCCGCTTGCGGACGCCCGCGCGCCCGGGCAGAAAGGCCGGAATGACTGACAGACACGCCGACGCCAAGGCCGAGATGCAGGCCCGTCTGGACCCGCTGATCGCCGAGCGGGCGCCCTGGCTTTATTCCGGCAAGCCCCATCACCGGCTGGCGAAATGGGCCATGATGGGCCTTCTGCGCTATCCCACCACCATCCGTCTGGGGGCCGAGTTCCGCGACGCCCCCACACCCGAGATCATGCGCCGCATGACCGACCTGATCGTCCGCGATGTCCGGGTCGAGGGGATGGAGCATATCCCCGCCATCGGCCCTGCCCTGATCGTCGCCAACCATCCGACCGGCATCGCCGACGGGATCGTCGTCCACGCCCTGATGTCGCATCTGCGCGACGACCTGTTCATCTATGCCAACCACGACATGATCCGCGTGCTGCCCCAGACCGCCGACCTGATCGCGGGCGTGGAATGGCGCGTGGAAAAGCGCAGCCACGCCAAGACCAAGGCCACGATGGACTATACCCGCGAAGCCTTGGCGGCGGGACGGATCGGGCTGATCTTCCCTTCGGGCCGGTTGGCGAAACGCCACGGCCTGCGGCTTCACGAACGCCCCTGGATGGCCAGCGCCGCGATGATCGCGCGCAAGTTCGGGGTGCCGATCATCCCCATGAACATCCGTGCCCGCAATTCGGCGCTGTTCTATCTGCTGGACGCGATCCACCCCACGCTGCGCGACGTGACCCTGTTCAACGAGGTGCTGAACAAGCGCCGCCAGCCCTATCGCATCACCGTGGGCGCGCCCATCGACCCGGCCACGCTGCCCAAGGGCGAGGACGCGATCACCGTCCTGCGTGACAGCGTGCTGGCCCTGCCCGCGCCCGGTCCCGGTGCCGCGCGCCTGACGCAGGATCGCGGCAGGGCGCGGCTGGTGCGCGGGTCCGAAGGCCTGGCCTAGCCCCCCCCCTCAGATCGCGGTCTTGCGGCTTTCCTCAAGATAGATCTCGCGCAGGCGCGTGGCGACCGGTCCCACCTGCCCCGTCCCGATGGCCGCGCCGTCGATTTCCACCACCGGCATCACGAAGGCGCTTGCCGAGGTGATGAAGGCCTCGTCCGCCTCTTGTGCCTCGGCAATGGTGAAGCTGCGTTCCTCGACCTGCATCTGCGCCTCGGCCGCGAAGCGCAGCACGGCGGCGCGGGTGATGCCGTGCAGGATGTCGTTCGACAGCGCGCGGGTCACGATGGTGCCGTTCCTGACGATATAGGCGTTGTTGCTGGTGCCTTCGGTCACCATGCCGTCCTCGACCATCCAGGCGTCGTCCACGCCGCGGGCCTTGGCCTCCATCTTGGCCATGGACGGGAACAGCAGCTGCACCGTCTTGATGTCGCGGCGCGCCCAGCGTTGGTCCTCGATGCTGATGACGCGCCAGCCGGTCTTCGCTGCGGGTGCATCCGCCAGGCCTGGCTTGGATTGCGTGAACATCACCACCGTGGGCCGGGTGCCCGCCGGGGGATAGGCGAAATCGCGGTCGCCCGGATTGCCGCGCGTGACCTGCAGATAGATCATCCCGTCGATGATGGCGTTCTGGTCCACCAGGGCGCGGAACGCCGCCAGGTAATCCTCGTCGGACAGCGGATTGTCCATCGACAACTCGCCCAGCGACCGCTTCAGCCGGACAAGATGGCCCTGGAAATCCAGCAGCTTGCCGTCGAGGACGCTGACCACCTCGTAAACGCCATCGGCCATCAGGAAGCCCCGGTCGAAGATCGAGACCGTGGCCTGATCCTCGGGCAGGAAAGTGCCGTTGACATAAACCGTGCGCGTCATGATGTCCCCCGTGGCCGCATTTTGTCGGCGTGGTCCTGCGCCCAAAGCGCGGCTTCGTCAAGACAAACCAAACTGCGGGCTTGATGCTGCGGATGCGAAACAATATTGCTTGGCGGGACGCAAATCTTTTCGGAACGGATCCCATGAGCTTTCGCACCCAACCCCTGCCGCCTGCCCGCCTGAACCGCTGCCAACTGTTCGGACCCGGTTCGCGGGAAAGCCTGTTTCAGAAGATGGCGAAGTCTGCCGCCGACGTGATCAACCTGGATCTCGAGGACTCGGTCGCCCCTGACGACAAGGACCGGGCGCGCAAAAACATCATCCAGGCTATCGGCGACATCGACTGGGGCGACAAGACGCTGTCGGTCAGGATCAACGGGTTGGACACCCCCTTCTGGTATCGCGACGTGGTGGACCTGCTGGAACAGGCGGGCGAGCGGCTGGACCAGATCATGATCCCCAAGGCCGGTAACGCCAGCGACATCTATGCCGTGGACGCCCTGGTCACCGCCGTGGAACGCGCCAAGGGACGCACGAAGCGCATCGCCTTCGAGGTCATCATCGAAAGCGCGGCCGGCATCTGCCATGTCGAGGAGATCGCGGCATCCTCCCCCCGGATGCAGGCGATCAGCCTGGGGGCGGCGGATTTTGCGGCCTCGATGGGGATGGCGACCACCGGGATCGGCGGGACGCAGGAGAATTACTACATGATCCGCGAGGGCCAGAAATACTGGCCCGATCCCTGGCATTGGGCGCAGACCGCAATCGTCGCCGCCTGCCGCACCCACGGGCTGCTGCCGGTGGACGGTCCCTTCGGCGATTTCAGCGACGCGGATGGCTTCGTGGCGCAGGCCCGCCGGTCGGCCACGCTGGGCATGGTCGGCAAATGGGCGATCCATCCCAGCCAAGTCGCGCTGGCGAACGAGGTCTTCTCGCCCAGCGACGCCGCCGTGACCGAGGCGCGCGAGATTCTGGCCGCAATGGAAAAGGCCAAGGCCGAGGGCGCGGGGGCCACGGTCTACAAGGGGCGGCTGGTGGACATCGCCTCGATCAAGCAGGCCGAGGTGATCGTGCGCCAGGCGGAACTGATCGGGGGGTAGAGCAATCGCTCTGGACTGGCGAAGGCCATCGCCTTCGCCACGCGATGCCATTTCAACCCGAACCGCCGGGCCTCAAAGGCCCGGCCAGCGCCCGCCCGCCCCCAGGCGGGCGCTTCACGCCCCCCTCGGGTCGGGCGCTGGCCTTCCGTGGTCGCGGGGCTGCACCGTCCTTGGTGGCAATGTCGGTCAGAGGGCGGGGGAAACGCAGTGCGTTTCCTGATCCCGCCCGCTCCGCCAACTCTCGTTGGTAAGCAGTCATGGACCTACGGCCTTCTCAGCTTCCTGAACGCCGCCGAGGCCCCCCACCCCGCGAACACCGCCACCCCCAGCGACATCAGCCCGTAGAGGAACGGTTGATCGAAAGCCAGGCGATATAGCCAGCGTTCCACGCCCACCTTGCGCACGTTGATGGGGGCCACGAAAACGTCGATCACCTGCCCGTTGCGCAACAGGAAGATGCGCGTCTTGTAGGCGCCCTCGACCAGGTTCGCGGGCAGGCTGACATCGGCGCGGAACAGCGTCTGGTCGATCAGCGACACGCTGCCCTCGTCCAGGCGATACAGCCCCTCGTCCTGGCGCAGGCGGACCAGCGCCTCGGTAAAGGGCACGGCGCTTTCGACCGCGACCTCGCCCGCGAAGGCGCGCATCGCGTGGGCCAGCGAGATGCGATAGCGGTTATCCCATTCGGGCAGCAGGATGTCGTCCAGCGCGGCCGAGGTCGCCACGGCATAGAAACCCGGTGCCGCCCCGATCCTGACCGCCTCGGCATTGATCCAGATGCCCGCCTTGCGTTCCTTGCGCCAGACGGTGACGCCGCTCGATGGCGCCTCGACCGTGACGATCACCTGAAGGGGCGGGCCTGCGGGGATCGGCGTCTCGCGCTTGATCGCGCCATAGATCAGGATTTCGGATCCGTTGAAGCTGGCGGTGATGGCGACGGAGTCGCTGGACAGGCCCGCAACGACGGTTTCCTCGGGCGGGGGGTCGGCGGTGGGCGCGGCCCGGATCGGCAGGTCATCGGCATCGGGTTGCGGCACCAGGGACTGCGCGCTTGCCGTGCAGGCCAGCACCAGCAGCATCAACGCCACCAGTCCCCGCATCAGCCGATCCCCGGCTGGATGGCATAAAGATCGTCGGGCGTCAGGAACAGGTCCAGCGCCAGCTTGCCGCAGACCGCCAGCACCAGCAGCGCCAGCAGGATGCGCAGCTGTTCCGCCCGCAGCCGCGCCCCCAGGGTGGTGCCGAACTGCGCCCCCACCACGCCGCCGATGATCAGCAGCACTGCCAGCATCATGTCCACGGTGTTGTAGCTGACGGCGTGCATCAGCGTCGTGAAGGCGGTGACGAAGGTGATCTGGAACAGCGAGGTGCCGACCACGACCTTGGTGGGCATCCCCAGCAGATAGATCATCGCGGGCACCATGATGAAGCCGCCGCCCACCCCCATGATCGCCGCCAGCACGCCCACGGCCAGCCCCACCAGCAGTGGGGGAAAGACGCTGATATACAGGCCGGATGCGCGGAACTTGACCTTGACCGGCCAGCGGTGAACCCAGTTGTGCTGGTGCAGCCGCCTGCGGTGGCCGGGCTTTGATGACCGGCGCAGCGCGCGGATGCTTTCCTGCAGCATCATTGCCCCGATCAGGCCCAGGAACACGACATAGCACAGTTGCACGACCAGATCGACCTGGCCCACCTGTTGCAGGATCGTGAAGACCCAGACCCCCATCCAGGATCCGACAAGGCCGCCGGCCAGCAGCACGCCGCCCATGCGGAAATCCACGCTCTTGCGCTTCACATGCGCCAGCACGCCCGAGACCGAGGACGCGACGACCTGGTTCGCGCCCGTCGCCACAGCGATGGCGGGCGGGATGCCGATGAAGAACAGCAAGGGCGTGATCAGGAAGCCGCCGCCGACGCCGAACAGCCCGCTCATCAGGCCGACCAGCCCGCCAAGCCCGACCAGCACGAACGCGTTGACCGACACCTCTGCAATGGGAAGAAAGATCTGCATGTTCCACGCGCCGCCTGCGTCATGGGGAAGGATGCAACGGCCCGGCAGTCCCGTCAAACCGCTTTCCTGTTCCTTCGGGCCAGCCGGCGCTTGAAGCGCGTGCATGGCCCGGCTAATCAGGAACGAAGACGTGAACGGGCGCTGCTTTTCGGCGCAAGACCAGCGGGCCGGACAATGCGCATCTTGATCACCAATGACGACGGCATCAACGCCCCCGGCCTCCGGGCGCTGGAGGAGATCGCGGCCACCCTTGCCGGTCCGGGGGGCGAGGTCTGGACCGTCGCCCCCGCCTTTGAGCAATCGGGCGTCGCCCATTGCATCAGCTATTCCCACCCCACCATGGTCGCGCGCCTGGAGGAACGCCGCTATGCGACCGAAGGCAGCCCCGCCGACTGCGTGCTGGCCGCCGTGGGCGACATCATGGCGGACGCGTCCCCCGACCTGGTGCTGTCGGGCGTGAACCGGGGCAACAACTCGGGCGAGAACGCGATGTATTCCGGCACCATCGGCGGCGCGATGGAGGCCGCGCTGCAAGGCCTGCCCGCCATCGCGCTGTCGCAATACCTGGGACCAAGGACATCGGGCCTGGCCGATCCGTTCGAGGGCGCGCGCCGGCATGGCGCCGCCGTCATCCGCCGCCTGCTGGATCATGGCGACTGGACCTCGGACGCGGATTTCCGGTTGTTCTACAACATCAACTTCCCCCCTGTCCCCGCCGCATCGGTGCGCGGCACGCGTGTCGTCCCGCAGGGGCGCCGGCAGGGCACGAAATTCGGCGTCGTGCCCTATACCGCGCCCAATGGCCGCCGCTTCATGTGGGCGGCGGGCGGCGCGCAGGACGCCCCGGCCCGGCCCGGCACCGATGTCGCGGTGAACATGGACGGCTTCATCTCGGTCACGCCGATGCGGGCGGACCTGACCTGCCATGCCTCGTTGCGGGACATGGCAAGCCTGTTCGACGACGACACCCATGAGGCCGCGATCCCATGACCGTCGATCACCCCGACGAGGCGGACGACCCGGCCGAGCGCAAGATGCGCTTTCTGTTCCAGCTGCGCTCGCGCGGGGTGACCGATCCGCGCGTGCTGGCGGCGATGGAACGGATCGACCGCGGGCTGTTCGTGCGTGGCCAGTTCGCCGACCGCGCGTACGAGGACACGCCGCTGCCGATCCCCTGCGGGCAGACGATCAGCCAGCCCTCGGTCGTGGGGCTGATGACGCAGTCGCTGAACCCCGGCCCGCGCGACACCGTGCTGGAAATCGGGACGGGTTCCGGCTATCAGGCGGCGGTCCTGTCGGGGCTGTGCCGCCGCGTCTATACCGTGGACCGCCACCGCCGCCTTGTGCAGGAAGCCGAGGCGATCTTCCGCCATCTGGGCCTGTCGAACATCACGGCCCAGGTCGCAGACGGGTCGCGCGGGTTGCCCGACCAGGCGCCCTTCGATCGCATCCTTGTCACCGCCGCGGCCGAGGATCCGCCCGGCCCCTTGTTGGCACAGTTGAAGATCGGCGGTATCATGGTCGTCCCGGTGGGACAGTCCGACGCGGTCCAGACCCTGATCCGCGTGACCCGGACGGAAGCCGGCTTCGATTACGATGAATTGCGGCAGGTGCGATTTGTTCCGCTGGTGGAAGGGTTGGGACAGACATGACCCCGATCTGCGGTGCGGCAGGCTAAGGACGACAAGACGATGAGCAGGACTTTCGGAACGACCGCCAGGGCCGGGGCGGCGGCGCTTCTTCTGGCCTCGTGCGGGGCGACGGGCTTTGATCCCGACCTGCGCGGCTGGATGCCCGGCTCTCTCAGCACGGCGGATGCGGCCGCCCGCGCCGCGCCGCGTCCGCAGCCCGACAGCCGGGGCATCATCAGCTTTCCCGCCTATCAGGTCGTGATCGCCCGGAACGGGGACACGCCCGCCGTCATCGCCCGCCGCCTCGGCATCGACGCCGACCGCCTGGCCCGGCACAACGCCTTGCCGCCGACGGCCCCGCTTGCCGCCGGGCAGACGCTGGTTCTGCCGCAGCGGGTCGGGGCGGCGCCAGCCCCCGGCGGCAGCATGATCAGCGATCCCTTCGCGGGCAAGCCCGCGCCGGTTCGCGGCGCTGCCGCCCCTGCGCCAGCGGCAAGCCCCGCGCCCGCGACCTCGGCCAATCCGGCGCAGCATACCGTGGCCGCGGGCGAGACGGCCTGGTCCATCGCGCGGAAATACGATGTCGGCGTGCAGGATCTGGCCGTCTGGAACGGGTTGCCCGTCAGCATGTCGCTGCGCGTGGGCCAGCGGCTCGTCATCCCCGTGTCGGGACAGAAGCCGCCAAATGCGGCGGCCGTCATCACCATGCCCGGCAGCGGCAGCCCGACCCCGCGCCCGCCCTCGGCCGCCGAACCCTTGCCGTCCGAGGACACGACCCCCGCCGCCGCGCCCGGTCCCAAGGCGCCCGCGACCGACCTGGGCGCGACGCGGACCGCGGCATCGGCCGGGGGGCGGTTCCAGATGCCGGTGTCGGGGTCGATCATCCGCGTTTACGAAAAGGGCAAGAACGACGGCATCGACATCTCGGCCACCGCAGGGACGGCGGTGAAGGCCGCAGGCCGGGGCACGGTGGCGGCCGTCACCAAGGATACCGGCGGCGCGCCCATTGTCGTGATCCGGCACGACGGCAACCTGATGACGGTCTATACCGGGCTGGACGGGCTGGACGTGGCCAAGGGCGACAGCGTGTCCGCCGGCCAGTCCTTGGGCAATGCGGGCCGGGGCGGGTTCGTGCATTTCGAGGTGCGCCAGGGCTTCGACAGCGTGGACCCCGAGAAGTACCTGAACTGACCGAACGGAACGCCTGCCCCTGCCGGACGTTGGCCTGCGGTGACCAAGCCAATGGAGGAAAGGCATGGACCATTCCGAACACCCCCGGCTCTTGCCGGACGAATTGACCGACGCGGTCCTGACGGGCGCCACGATCTATGGCCCGGGCGACGACACCGTGGGCACCGTGTCGCATGTGCATGGATCGGGCAGCAGCGCCCAGGTGGTGATCGACGTGGGCGGCTTCCTGGGCATCGGGTCCAAGCCGGTTCTGGTGCCAGCCTCGGACCTGGACCTGATGCGCGACGGCGATGGCGTCGTCCACGGCGTGTCGCGCTGGTCCCGCGAAGACCTGAAGGCCCTGCCCGAACATACCGACTGACCCGGCCGGGCGGCGGTTGCGCCTGCCGCCCGTCACACGGTGTCGAGGTAAAGCTCCACCGTTTCCTCGTCCGACAGCTCCGCCATGTAGTGCAGTTCCTGCCGCTTGGTCATGACGAAGTTCTCGATCAGGTGGCTTGGGAAGATCCGCCGCATCTCGGGGCATCCGTGAAAGGCGTCGATCGCCTCGCCCCAGGTGCCGGGCAACTGGTCCAGCTTCTGGTCATAGGCATTGCCCTTGAAGGGTGCGGGCGCTTCCAGCTTGTCGAGGATCCCGTTCAGCGCCGCCCCCAGGATTGCTGCCACGGTCAGATAGGGGTTCACGTCGCCGCCCGCCACCCGATGCTCGATCCGCCGGGCCTTGGGACTGGAGGACGGGATGCGGATGGCGGCGGTGCGGTTCTCGTAGGCCCAGCCGATGCCTGTGGGCGCATGGGCGTTCGGGACCAGCCGGTCATAGCTGTTCTCATGCGGCGCGAACAGCAGCGTCGATCCCGACATCGCGCGCAGGCATCCGGCAACCGCATGGCGCAACTGCTCGGTCCCCTCGTCCCCGCCATTGTCGAAGATGTTGCGGCCCGACCGGTCGAGGATCGAGAAATGCATGTGCATCCCGTTTCCAGAGAACGTCTCATAGGGCTTGGCCATGAAGCTGCCGGCAAAGCCGTATTGCCGGGCGATGCCCTTGACCAGCATCTTGAAGAACCAGGTGTCGTCCGCAGCCTTCAGCGGGTCGGGCTGGTGCATCAGGTTGATCTCGAACTGGCCCGGCCCGGCTTCGGAAATCGCGGTGTCGGCGGGAATGTCCATCGCCTCGCAGGCGTCGTAAAGCGTGGTGAAGAACTGGTCAAAGGCGTCCAGCGCGCGCAGAGACAGAACCTCGCCCCCGGTGCGGCGCTTGCCGGAACGCGGGCTTGGCGGGACGCGCAACTGGCGGCCCGAATCGTCGATCAGGAAGAATTCCAGTTCCGTCGCCACGACCGGGGTGAGGCCAGCTTCCTTGTAGCGTTCGACCACGCGGGCCAGCGCCTGGCGGGGATCGCCCTCGTAGGGGCGGCCATCCAGATGGAACATCCACAAGGGCAGAAGCGCGGTCGGCGCGTCCAGCCAGGGCATGGGCAGGAAGCCCCGTTCGGTCGGCAGCAGCAATCCGTCGGGATCGCCGATCTGGAAGACCAAGGGGCTGTCCTCGACATCCTCGCCCCAGATGTCCAGGTTCAGGACGGAAAAGGGAAACTTCGTCCCCTCCTCCAGCAGCTTGCCGGCATAGCGGGCGGGAATGCGCTTGCCGCGCGCGACCCCGTTCAGGTCGGCTGCGGCCACGCGGATGGTCTTGACCTCGGGGTGTTCTTTCAACCAGTTCATGACGCTACCGGATCACCTGCGGACGATACTTGATGCGCCCCGCCGCGCCGGGCAAGTGGCGGTTCAGGCGCCGGTTCACGATGCCGAACAATCCGATCAGCGCAAGGGTCGAGACGATGAAATATCCCGCCACGATCGGATAGGCCACAAAGGGGTTGAAGGTCTGGCCCGCGAAATAGCTGGCGTAATACAGGCTGTCGCCGCGCTGCTGGAAGGCCGGGAAGCCCGAAAAGAACACCAGCGTGGTGGCGTGGAACAGGAAGATCGCCTCGTTGGTATAGGACGGCCAGGCCAGGCGCAGCATGGTGGGCCACAGCACGCGGCGGAACTTGGTCCAGCCGGTCATGCCATAGGCCTCGGCGGCCTCGATGTCGCCCTTGGGGACCGCCATCAGCGCGCCGTGGAAGATCTGGGCGGAATAGGCGGCGGTGTTCAGCATCAGCACGATCAGCGCGCCCGCCCAGGCCTTGGCCAGCCAGCTTGTCGCGACGGTCATGCCGAAGATTTCGATCCCCGAACGGGGCAGCAGGACCAGCGCCTCGTAGGCCAGGAAGAACTGGATGAACAGCGGGCTGCCCCGGAACAGGAAGATGAAGCCGTCGGCGGGCTTGCGCAGCCAGGGGTTCGTGCTGGTCTTGGCCAGCGCCAGGGCGGTCGCCAGGAAGAACCCGAACAGCAGCGCGAAAAAGGCGAAATACAGGTTCCAGATCAGCCCCGACCCGATCAGCGTGACCTGCTGGCACAGCGTGAAATCCGTGCGCGGCAGCAGCCGTTCGCCGATACCCAGCGACCGCAACCCGTAATCCAGGATCGTCTGCGCGCAGGTCATGGTGCGACGGCCTTGCGCTGCGCCTCGCCGGCCATGGTGGCCTGCCCCCGGGTCAGGCGCGCGGTCACCCGGTCCAGCACCCGTTCGGACACCCAGGTCATCAGCAGATAGAACACCAGCACGGCGATGAAGTAATACAGCCGCCAGTCGGGATGCGGATAGGCGAATGACGATGTCTTGGCCCCGCCCAGTTCGCGCGCCCAATAAACGATGTCCTCGATCCCCAGCAGGAACAGCAGGGGCGTGGCCTTGATGAGGATCATCCACAGGTTCGACAGGCCCGGCAGCGCATAGGTCCACATCTGCGGCACAAGGATCCGGCGCGAGATCTGGCGGGGCGTCATGCCGTAAGCCTCGGCCGTTTCCAGTTGGGCGCGGGGCACGGCCTGCATCGCGCCATACAGGACGTTCGCGGCAAAGGCGCCGAAGACGACCGAAAAGGCGATCACGGCCAGGGCCATGGCATAGATGTCGTGGATCCATTCGGGACTGGTGGACAAGGGCAGCTTGGCCGCCGCGCAGACCACGAAATCGTTGCCTTGGCGGACCGGCGCGTCGCTGTCGCACAGCGCCTGGTGGCGCAGCCATTCCAGGCCCTGGTCCAGCGCGATGGGCACGAACAGGAAGAACACGATGTCGGGCACCCCCCGCACCATCGAGGTGTAGAGCTTGCCCAGCCACCGGACCGGCGCGATCCGCGACCGCGACGCCATCGCGCCGCCGTAACCGAACAGCAGCGCGATGGGCGCGGTGATCGCCAGCAGCAGCAACACCACCCCGAAGCTGGCATAGAACAGCATGTGCGTGCCGGTCGTCAGATAGCATGACAACCAGGCAAGCCCGTCCAGCACCGAAGGGTCGCCGCAAAAGGAAAACATCATCCGTCCCGGTGGGGACCGCGGGTCGTCCCGCGGCCCGTCAGATCATTCGTAGGTCTGCGCGTCGTCGCCGAAATGCTTCTTGATCAGCGCGTTCAGGCTGCCGTCTTCCTTCATCGCGGTGATGGCGGCGTCGAATTTCTCGCGCAGCTCGGTGTCGGACTGGCGCAGGCCCACGCCGATGCCTTCGTCCAGGCTGACCTGTTCGCCCACGAAGACCAGATCGTCGCTGTCTTCGACGAACGGGCGCATCACCTCGTGGTCGCCAAAGCCCGCGTCGGCCTCTCCGTTGCGGATGGCGGCCAGCACCTGGTCGATGTTGGGGAATTCCAGCATCGTGGCGCCGGTTTCGGCGATGTGGGACGCCTGCACGGTGCCGGTCTGAACGGCGATCACGCCGCCTTCCAGATCGACGCCTTCCTGCAACGCGACATAGGACGAGGGCGCGGGCGGCAGGTAATCCTGGGTGAAGGCGATGACGGCCTTGCGTTCGTCGTTGATGCTCATCGCGGCCATGATCGTGTCATAGTTCGACGACACCAGGTTCGGGATGATCGAATCCCAGTCGTTCTTGACCCAGGTGCATTCCAGAGCCGCGCGCTTGCACAGCTCGTCGCCCAGTTCGCGTTCAAAGCCCGCGACCTCGCCCGCCTCGTTGATGAAGTTGTAGGGGGGATAGGCGCCCTCGGTCCCCATGCGGACGGTCTGGGCCAGGCCCATGCCCGCGGTCAGGGCCAGGGCGGTCGCGGCAAGCAGCAGTTTCTTCATTGTCACGTCGTCTCCTGTTGGTCGTCTTTGTCAATGCGCCATCGAGGCGCTGAGGAACTGGCGAAGCCGGTCGGTTTGCGGCGCGCCGAACAGCCGGTCGGGGGGGCCTTCCTCGGCGATCAGGCCCTGGTGCAGGAAGACCACGTGGTCGCTGACATCGGCGGCCAGGCGCATGTCGTGGGTCACGATGATCATGGTGCGGCTTTCGCCCGCCAGATCCTTGATGACGCGCACGACCTCTTGCTGCAATTCGGGGTCCAGCGCGCTGGTCGGTTCGTCGAACAGCAGCGCCTTGGGGTTCATGCACAGCGCGCGGGCGATGGCCGCGCGCTGCTGCTGGCCGCCGGACAGTTGCGCGGGATATTTCGCGGCCTGGTCGGCGATGCCCACCTTGTCCAGCAGCGCGCGGGCGCGGGCCTCGACCGTTGCCCGGTCTTCGCGCAGAACCGTCACGGGCGCTTCCATGACGTTTTGCAGGATCGACATGTGGGACCACAGGTTGAACTGCTGGAAGACCATCGACAGGTTGGTGCGGAACCGCATCACCTGCGCGCGGTCGGCGGGCACGCGGGACATGCCCTGCCCCCGCCAGCGCACGGGTTCGCCTTCAAAGCTGATCTCGCCCGCCTGGCTGTTTTCCAGAAGGTTGCAGCAGCGCAGCAGCGTGGACTTGCCGGAACCCGACGACCCGATCAGGCTGACCACATGCCCGCGCGGCGCGGTCAGGGACACGCCCTTCAGCACCTGGACCGACCCATAGGCCTTGTGCAGCCCCTGGATCTGGATCACGGGCGCGGTGTCGGAAAGGGCGTCTTTGTCGTTCATCATCGGCGCATTGGGCGATAATCCCCGCGCTTTTGCAACGGGGTCTGCAAGGCAACCTGCCGATAAACGCAGGTTGCCGCAGCGTCAGACGATCTCGACCGCGTATTTCTCGATCACGGTGTTGGCCAGCAGGCCTTCGCACATCCGCGCGACCTCGACCCTGGCGGTCTCGGGGTCGGTCGCCTCCAGGTCCAGTTCGATCAGCTTGCCCTGGCGCACGCCCGTGACGCCCTGATGGCCAAGGCCGCCAAGCGCGTGGCGGATCGCCTCGCCCTGCGGATCCAGGACGCCATCCTTCAGCATGATCGTGACACGGGCTTTCATGGCGCTTTCCTTCAGTTGATCGTGGCCGATTTCAGGCTGGTGGTGTTGGCGGGCATCAGGCCCAGGCGGCGCGCCACCTCGGTATAGGCGTCGGTCAGGCTGCCCAGGTCGCGGCGGAACACGTCCTTGTCCAGCTTTTGCCCGGTCTTCATGTCCCACAACCGGCAGCTGTCCGGGCTGATCTCGTCGGCCACGATCAGGCGCATGAAGTCGTTGTCCCAGACACGCCCGATCTCGATCTTGAAGTCGATCAGCTTGATGCCCACGCCATAGAAGACGCCCGACAGGAAGTCGTTGACGCGCAGCGCGAGGCTGACGATGTCGTCCAGATCCTGCTGGGTCGCCCAGCCGAAGGCGATGATGTATTCCTCGGACACCATCGGGTCGCCCAGCTCGTCGTTCTTGAAGCTGTATTCGACGATGGGACGGGGCAGCAGCGTGCCTTCCTCCAGCCCGAGGCGCTTGGAAATGGACCCGGCGGCGAAGTTGCGCACGATCACTTCCAGGGGAACGATCTCGACCTGGCGGATCAGTTGCTCGCGCATGTTGATGCGGCGGATGAAGTGGTTGGGGACGCCGATGTTCGTCAGTCCGTTCATGAAGAACTCGGACAGGCGGTTGTTCAGGACGCCCTTGCCCTCGATCACGGCCTTTTTCTGCGCGTTGAAGGCGGTCGCGTCGTCCTTGAAATACTGGACCAGCGTGCCAGGTTCAGTGCCTTCGTAAAGGATCTTCGCCTTGCCTTCATAGATCTTCTTGCGGCGCGGTGCCATGGCGGGCGTCCTTTCGCATGTCCCTTATCCCACGCGCCTTACCTTACAAGCGGCACCGGGGGCAATACAGAGGCTTGCAAGCGCAGGCGGGCAGGATAAGCTTTCACCAAGCCAAAACCGGAGGCCACCATGAACACCACCTTCGACGACCGTGAACGCGGCTACGAATCCAAGTTCGCCCATGACGAGAGCCTGCGCTTCAAGGCCGATGCGCGCCGCAACCGCCTGGTGGGCGAATGGGCCGCGGGCCTGCTGGGCAAGCAGGGCGACGATGCCCGGGCCTATGCCCTGAGCATCGTGACCTCGGACTTCGAGGAACCGGGCCATGAGGATGTCTTCCGCAAGCTGTCGGCGGATCTGGACGGCAAGGCGACCGAGGCGGAAATCCGCGCCAAGATGGCGGAACTGATGACGGTCGCCCGCCACCAGATCATCGGCGAAGCCGACTAGCGAATCCCGGCAAGCGGGGCGCATGACGACATTCGGGGGGCCGTCCGGCCCCCTTTTCATGCAGGCATGGCCGCGGCCTCGGCCCGGGGATAGCGCAGCGCCATGGTGATGCCGCGCGACAGGTTCAGGGCCATCAGCGCGGCCCATAGCCCGTGGTTGCCCCAGACGGGCGGCAGCAGCAGGACCGCGGCCCAGAAGACCAGCGCCGACCGGATCATAGCCACCCGCATGTCCCGCGTCAGCGTCGCGCCGATGAAGATGCCGTCCAGCATCCAGGCGCCCACGCCGATCAGCGGCGCAAGCCCCAGCCAGGGCAGGTAACGGCGCGCCTCGGCCCGCACCTCGGGCGAGGTCGTCAGCGCGTCGATGATCGCGCCGCCTCCGAACCAGAAGGCCAGCGCCAGGGCCACCGCCCCGCCGACGCCCCAGGCCGATGTCAGGACCGAGGCGCGCCGGACGCCGCCCGGCCTGCGCGCGCCGACCGCCTGGCCCACCAGACTTTCGGCGGCAAAGGCAAAGCCGTCCAGGGCATAGGCGGTGATCGACAGGAATTGCAGCAGCACCTGGTTCGCGGCCAGGGTCACGTCCCCCTGCCCTGCGCCCAGGAACACGAAGGCGGTGAAGCTGGCCTGCAGCAGGACCGACCGGATCATGATGTCGCCGTTCACGCGGGCCAGACGGGCCAGCTTTTCGCGCGAGAAAAGCCCCGCCGCCCCCAATCCCTGCGCCATGGCCTCGCGGGTCATCCACAGCCCCAGGGCCAGCCCGCACCCTTCCGACAGCAGCGTGGCCGCAGCTACCCCCGGCACGCCAAGGCCAAGCCCCAGCACGAACCAGACCGACAGGACCACGTTCAGCCCGTTCTGCACTAGTTGCAGCAGCAGGACCGACCTTGCCCGCTCGACCGCGATCAGCCAGCCGGTAATGGCGTAAAGCGCGATGGTGGCGGGCGCGCCCCAGATGCGGATCGTCAGGTAATCGCGCGCCAGCCCCTCGACCGCAGCCGAGGCCGGGGCGATCCGGAAGGCGGCGCGCAGGATCGCGCCCTGGAACAGGATGAAGAACGCCCCGGCAATCGCCGCGATGGCCAGCGCCCGCAGCAGATGCGCGCCGCCTTCGGCCCCATCGCCCGCCCCCCGGGCCTGAGCGACAAGGCCCGAGGTTCCCATCCGCAGGAACCCGAAGACCCAATAGATCGAGGTCAGGACCACCGCGCCGACGCCGACCGCGCCGATCGCCTCGGGGCGGCCCAACTGGCCGATGACGGCGGTATCGACCAGCCCCAGCAGCGGCACCGTGGCGTTCGACAGCACGATGGGCACGGCGATCGCCAGCACCCGCCGGTGCGTCAGCCTGTCCATCCCGGCCCGCTCAGCCCTGCGGGATCAGGAAATGCCCGGTCGCCTGCGCCAGCAGCCGGGCGCGGTTGTCCTGCCAGGCCTCGACCTGCACGGACGCATAGCGCCGCCCCGACCGGACCACCCTGGCGCGGGCATAGGCATCGCGCGGCAACCCGCTGCGCAGGTAATCCACGGTGATGTCGATGGTTTTCGGCAGGCGCGGCGGGCTGATCATCATCGCCGCGTCGGGAACGGTGCGGCCGGATTCCATGTCCTCCCACATGGCCGTCCAGGCCAGTTCGATGATCGCGGCCGTTTCCAGGAATGCCGCCGTCACCCCGCCATGCAGCGCGGGCAGCAGCGGATTGCCGATCAGCTTTTCGTCATAGGGCAGGATCGCGGTCAGCTCGTCCCCGCGCCGGTCGAAGCGGATGCCCAGCCAGGCCAGATAGGGCACGCCCCCGACCAGGGCAGACAGCGCCGAATCGCGGCGCGACTTGATCCGGTGCAGCGGTTCGCGACGGTCCATCATGGCCTACCTTTCCACCGTGAAGGCGCCGGTCGCGGCGGCGACCGGGTTGTCCGTATTCTCGTCCAGGGCGACCGCGCGGACAAAGGCCACGGACCGCGTGATGTGATAGCATTCGGCGCGGGCCGTGATCCGCTGTCCCTTGGTGGCCCCCCGCATGTAGTCGATGCGCAGGTCGATGGTCGCCGTCGATGCCGGCCCCGAGGGATGGGCCATGACCGCCGCCCCGCAACAGGTGTCCATCAGCGCGGACACGACCCCGCCATGCACCACCCCGCTGCGCGGATCGCCCACCAGGTGTTCCGCCCAAGGCATGCTGATCGTGGCCGATCCCGCGCCCAACGCATCGACCCGCATCCCCAGGGCGCGGGCATGGGGGATCGCCTCGATGAACTGCTGCGCGATTCGCGTCTGGTCGCTGTCCATCGCCTTGCCATCTTCCGTCATGCCCGCCACTTTCCTGTTTCGTGCCACGCTATCCGCGAGAGGCTTTCCCCCTCAAGCCCGGAAACAAACGTTTTCGCCCAGGTTGAGAAGCGCCTTGCGACAAGCTAGCCTTTCGGAAACGCCGAAAACAGGAGGCGCGAATGCCGGGCGAGCAGACGATCAGCTTCAAGGACATGTGCGCGCGCTTCGACGTGACCCCCCGCACGTTGCGCTATTACGAATACATCGAGCTTCTCAGCCCCCGAAAGGAAGGCCGCGCGCGCTTTTATGGCCCGCGCGAGATCGCCCGCATGACGCTGATCCTGCGCGGCCGCCGCTTTGGCTTCTCGCTGGAGGAAATCCGGCAATGGCTGCTGATCTATGAACAAAAGGGATCGCGCGAACAGTATCAGGTCTGGCTGGACCTGGCGGACCGGCAGTTGAAGGTGCTGGACGGCCAGATCGCCGACCTGAGGGCGGCCCATGCCGATTTGCAAGCTTTGCGCGAAACCGTGGCGCAAGAGTTGAGCAAGATGGGTTGACCGGGCGTCATGCATCGCCTTGACTTCACCCTGTGACGCGGCGTCTCGCTTACGTTCGCGTCAACTTGGCCCTATATCCATGGTCAAGGACAGCAGACGGTGAACGAGGAGGAACCGCGATCCATGTCCGACGAGCTGATGACGATTCGCCAGATGTGCGATGCGTTCGAGGTCACCCCCCGCACGCTGCGTTTCTATGAAGCGCGCGAGCTGATCTTTCCCGAACGTCGCGGGCAGCATCGCCTGTACGACCGCCGGGACCGGGCGCGCCTGACGCTGATCCTGCGCGGCAAGCGGTTCGGCTTCAGCCTCGAGGAAATCCGCCAGCTGCTCGAGCTTTACGAACCGGGCGGCGCGAACAAGGCGCAGATCGCCGCGGCCATCTCGGTCGGGCGCCAGCGTCTTGCGGACATGGAACGCCAATATGCTGAACTGAGCGAGGCGATCGTCGATCTCAAGTCACAGCTTTCCGAAGCAGAAATCCGTCTGTCTGCCGCGTCCAGAGAAACGATCACAGGGTAGCGCCATGACGATCTACAATCCGCCGGTCCGCGACATGCAGTTCGCGTTGCATGACGTTCTGAAACTGTCGCGATCCGGCCTGCCGGGCCACGAGGATCTGGATCCCGACTTTACCGAGGCCATCCTGGACGCCGCCGGCAAGCTGGCGGCCGAGGTTCTGGCGCCCTTGAACGCCGTGGGCGACCGGCAGGGCTGCCGGTTGGAAAACGGCGTGGTGCGCACGCCCGACGGTTTCGACCGGGCCTTCCGGGCGATGAAGGAGGGCGGCTGGACGGCGCTTGACTGCGATCCCGAATACGGCGGCCAGGGGATGCCCTATGTCCTGGGCGTCGCCACGGGCGAGATGTTCGTGTCGGCCAACATGGCCTTCAACATGTACCAGGGCCTGACCCACGGCGCCTATTCCGCCATCCACGCCCACGGGACCCCCGAGCAGAAGCAGACCTATCTGCCCAGGATGGTCAGCTGCGACTGGACCGGCACCATGAACCTGACGGAACCGCACAGCGGCACCGACCTGGGGATCCTGCGCACCAGGGCGGAACCGCAACCCGACGGCAGCTACCTGATCACCGGGCAAAAGATCTTCATCTCGGCCGGCGATCACGACCTGGCGGAAAACGTCATCCACCTGGTTCTGGCCAAGGCGCCTGGCGGGGGCGAGGGTACCAAGGGCATCAGCCTGTTCATCGTGCCGAAGTTCCTGGTGAACCCGGACGGCACCCTGGGCGAACGCAACGGCGTGTCGGTCGGCAAGATCGAGGAGAAGATGGGCATCCACGGCAACGCCACCTGCGTCATGAACTATGACGGCGCGAAAGGCTGGCTGCTGGGCGAGTTGCACAAGGGGATGCGCGCCATGTTCACCATGATGAACGAGGCGCGCCTTGGCGTCGGCCTGCAGGGCTATGCCTGCGCCGTGCCCGCCTATCAGAACGCCGTCGCCTATGCCAAGGACCGCCTGCAAGGCCGTGCGGTGACGGGCGCGCAGAATGCCGCAGGCGCGGCGGACCCGCTGATCGTCCACCCCGACATCCGCCGCAGCCTGATGGACCAGAAGTCGTTTCTGGAAGGCGCCCGGATGCTGGCCCTCTGGGGGGCGCACCTGATCGACAAGGGGCACAACGGCGATGCGGATGCCGAGGGCCTGGTGTCCCTGCTGACCCCCGTCATCAAGGGCTTCCTGACCGACAAGGGGTTCGAGACGGCGGTGCTGGCCCAGCAGGTCTTCGGCGGCCACGGCTATATCGAGGAATGGGGCATGTCGCAATTCGTTCGCGATGCCCGGATCACCATGATCTATGAAGGCGCGAACGGCGTGCAGGCGCTGGATCTGGTCGGCCGCAAGCTGGCGCAGGACGGCGGCAAGCACGTCATGGCCTTCTTCGAGATGGTCAAGGCCTTCTGCAAGCAGCACGGCGACGGCGCCATCGCCGCCGATTTCGTCGCGCCGCTGAAGGCCGCGTCCAAGGATCTGCAGACCGCCGCCATGTTCTTCATGGAACGCGGCATGAAGAACCCCAACGACGCGCTGTCGGGCAGCTACGACTTCATGCACCTGTTCGGGCATGTCTCGCTGGGCTTCATGTGGGCGCAGATGGCGGTCGCGGCGCAGGCAGCCCTGGACGCGGGCCAGGGCGACGCGGCTTTCCTTAAGACCAAGCTGGCGACCGGGCGCTATTACATGAAGCGGCAGTTGCCGATGACCGCGACGCATCTGGCGCGCATCCAGTCGGGGGCCGAGCCTGTGATGGAGCTGGAGGCGGAGGCGTTCTGAGCCTGCATCGTTGCCCCGGCTTCACGGGCAGGAGCCTCCGGCGGGGATATTTAAGTGAAGAAGAAGCGGCATTTCCGGCCTGCGCGCGGCCATCGGCATCAATGGCGCAGGCCGGAAACTTCTCCTTCAGCGGTCATCGGCTTCCCAGCCTGTACCGCAAGACTGACGCTAGAACGGAAAGGTTGAAGAAGGATTAAGGCGTTCCTTCTTCTTCATGAAAATATCCCGCGGGGGTCCGGGGGCGCGAAGCCCCCGGCGTTGGAGGATCACGATGACCGCGCAACTCTGGTGCTTTGGCGAATCGGGCAATGCCTACAAGGCGGCGCTGACCATGGAACTGGCGGGCCATCACTGGGCACCAGTCTACGTCGATTTCTTCAACGGCGAGGCGCGCAGCCCCGCCTTCCGCGCCCTCAACCCCATGGGCGAGGTGCCGGTCTTTCGCGAGGACGGCCTGACCCTGACCCAATCCGCCGTGATCCAGCTGCACGTCGCCGAACGCACCGGCAGGTTCATGGGGTCCGACCGCAACGAAACGCTGCGCTGGCTGATGTTCGATAACCACAGGCTGTCGGGCCAGGCCGGTCCCGCTCGGTTCCTGCTGAACTTCCTGCCCGCAGGCAAGCGCCCGGCAGGTGCTGCGGAATACCTGCAAGGGCGGCTGAAGGCGGCCTACAAGGTGCTGGACGACCACTTGTCCACGCGCGACTGGATCGCCGACAGCGCCCCCACCATCGCCGACTTCGCCTGCTGCGGATACCTGTTCTATCCCGAGCCTTTCGGCTTCGACCGCAAGGACTGGCCCCATATCGACCGCTGGCTGGACGCGATCAGCGCCCTGCCCGGCTGGAAACACCCCTATGATCTGATGCCCGGCAACCCATCCGACCGGGCGCCCAAGGAGGACGCATGACCGACGCATTCATCTATGACGCTGCCCGCACCCCGCGCGGCAAGGGCCGCCCCGACGGCAGCCTGCACGAAGTCACCGCGCTGGCGCTGTCCGCCCGCCTGCTGAACGCCGTCAAGGAACGCAACAACCTGGAAGGCCACGCGGTCGAGGACGTGATCTGGGGCAACGTCACCCAGGTCAAGGAACAGGGCGGTTGCCTGGCGCGATCCGCCGTGCTGGCGTCCGACCTGGACGAACGCATCCCCGGCCTGTCGATCAACCGCTTCTGCGCCAGCGGGATGGAGGCCGTGAACCTCGCCGCCAACCAGGTCAAGGCCGGCGCAGGCAGCGGCTATATCGCCGGCGGGGTCGAGATGATGGGCCGCGTCCCCATGGGCAGCGACGGGGCGGCCATCGCCGTCGATCCCAGTCTGGCGATGAAGACCTATTTCGTGCCGCAGGGCATCAGCGCCGACATCATCGCAACCGAATACGGCTTTTCGCGTGAGGAGGCCGACAAGCTGGCCGTGGAAAGCCAGCGGCGCGCGGCGGCAGCCTGGCAGGAAGGCCGCTTTTCCCGCTCCATCGTGCCGGTCAGGGACCAGAACGGCCTGACCATCCTGGACCATGACGAATACATGCGCCCCGGCACCACCATGGAGGATCTGGCCAAGCTGAAGCCCGCCTTCAAGGACATGGGCGAGATGATGCCCGGCTTCGACAAGGTGGCGATGCTGAAATATCCGCATCTGGACCGCATCGACCACATCCACCACGCGGGCAACAGTTCCGGCATCGTGGACGGCGCGGCGGCGGTCCTGATCGGGAACGAGGAATTCGGCCGCATCCATGGCCTGCGCCCCCGCGCCCGGATCCGCGCCACCGCCAAGATCGGCACCGACCCCACCATCATGCTGACCGGCCCCGTCCCCGTGACCGAGAAGATCCTGGCCGACAGCGGCATGTCCATCGGCGACATCGACCTGTTCGAAGTGAACGAGGCCTTCGCCGCCGTGGTCCTGCGCTTTATGCAGGCCTTCCAGGTCGATCCCGGCAAGGTGAACGTCAACGGCGGCGCGATGGCCCTGGGGCATCCGCTGGGCGCGACGGGCGCGATCATTATCGGCACCCTGCTGGACGAGCTGGAACGGCAGGACAAGGAAGTGGGCCTCGCCACGCTGTGCATTGCGTCCGGCATGGGCGCGGCCACGATCATCGAGCGGGTGTGATGCGCAAGCTCGACCTTGCCGCCGTGCCCGTGAAGACCGGCTCGATCTATCCCGCGCCCTATGCGGCGATGATGGCGGGACGGTCCAGCCTGCGCTTGGGCCAGGCGGCGGGGCTGACGCAGTTCGGCGTCAACCTGGTCACGCTGGAACCCGGAGCGATGTCCTCGCTGCGCCATTGGCATCGGGCCGAGGACGAGTTCGTCATGGTGACCCAAGGCGAATGCGTCATGATCACCGATGACGGCGAGGAGACCATGCGTCCGGGCGATTGCGTGGGCTTTCCTGCCAACACGCCGGACGGCCACCACTTCGTCAACCGCAGCGATGCGCCCGCCCGCTTTCTCGTGATCGGCAGCAAGGCGGCCGAGGAAGTGGCGACCTATTCCGATGTCGATCTGGTGCTGGTCCTGAAGGACGGGACGGCGACCTATACCCACAAGGACGGGCGGCCCTATGCGCCCGAGGGAGAGAACGAATGACCGATTTCACCATGCAGAAGGACGCCGACGGCGTCGCCGTCATCACCTGGGACGTGCCCGGCAAGTCGATGAACGTGCTGTCGCTGGACGGCGCATCCGAACTGAACACGCTGATCGACGACGCCTTGGGCGATCAGGCCGTGAAGGGCATCGTCATCACCAGCGGGAAAAAGGACTTCGCCGCCGGGATGGACCTGAACGTCATCGCCGGCATGAAGGCGGGTGGCGCGCAGCAGGTCTTCGACGGGATCATGTCGCTGCACCATGTCCTGCGCAAGATCGAGCGGGCGGGCATGGATCCCAAGACGCTCAAGGGCGGAAAGCCCATCGCCGCCGCCCTGCCCGGCACGGCGCTCGGCATCGGGCTGGAACTGCCGCTGGCGACGCACCGCATCTTTGCCGCCGACAATCCCAAGGCCAAGATCGGCCTGCCCGAGATCCTGGTCGGCATCTTCCCCGGCGGCGGCGGCACGATCCGGCTGTTGCGCAAGCTGGGGGCCATGGCCGCCGCGCCTTACCTGCTGGAAGGGAAGCTGTCGGACCCGAAGAAGGCCAAGGCCGCAGGCCTGATCGACGAGGTGGTCGCCGATCCCCTGGCCGCCGCGCGCGACTGGGTGCTGAACGCCACGGACGCCGATCTGGTCAAGCCCTGGGACCAGAAGGGCTACAAGATGCCGGGGGGCGAACCTTACCACCCGGCGGGCTTCATGACCTTCGTCGGCGCATCGGCCATGGTGAACGGCAAGACCATGGGCGTCTATCCCGCCGCCAAGGCGCTGCTGTCGGCGGTCTATGAAGGGGCGCAGGTGCCTTTCGACACCGCGCTGAAGATCGAGGCCCGGTGGTTCACCAACGTGCTGATGAACCCCTCCTCCACGGCGATGATCCGCAGCCTGTTCATCAACAAGGAGGCCTTGGAAAAAGGCGCGAACCGCCCCGAGGCGCCGGACCAGTCGGTCAGGAAGGTCGGCATCCTGGGCGCGGGGATGATGGGCGCGGGCATCGCCTATGTCAGCGCCATGGCGGGGATCCAGGTGGTGCTGATCGACGCGAAGCAAGAGGCTGCGGACAAGGGCAAGTCCCATTCCGAAGGCCTGCTGGACAAGGCGATCAGCCGCAAGAAATCGACCGAGGAGAAGAAGGCCGAGGTGCTGGCCCGCATCACCGCCACCACGGATTATGCCGCGCTTGAGGGCTGCGACCTGATCGTGGAGGCGGTGTTCGAGGATCCCGCCGTAAAGGCCGAGGTCACGAAAAGGGCCGAGGCGGTGATCCCCGAGGACGCGATCTTCGCCACCAACACCTCGACCCTGCCCATCGGCGACCTGGCCCGCGCCAGCGCCCGGCCCGAGCAGTTCATCGGCATCCACTTCTTCAGCCCCGTGGACAAGATGAACCTGGTCGAGATCATCAAGGGCCAACAGACCGGACCCCGCGCGGTGGCCAAGGCGCTGGATTTCGTGCGCCAGATCCGCAAGACGCCCATCGTGGTGAACGACGCGCGGTTCTTTTACGCCAACCGCTGCATCATCCCCTATATCAACGAAGGCATCCGCATGGTGGCCGAAGGGGTCAGCCCCGTGCTGGTCGAAAACGCCGCCAAGATGATGGGGATGCCGCTGGGACCGCTGCAACTGGTCGATGAAACCTCCATCGACCTGGGCGTGAAGATCGCCAAGGCCACGCGCGCGGCGATGGGCGACGCCTATCCCGACGGCGCGGTGGACGAGGTGCTGTTCTGGATGGCCGACCAGGGCCGCCTGGGGCGCAAGTCGAACGCGGGCTTCTATGCCTATGGCGACGACGGCAAGCGGCAGGGGCTTTGGGACGGGCTTGCGGCGCGCTATCCGCAGGCCGAGGATCAGCCGGACCTGACCACCGTGCAGCACCGCCTGATGTTCGCCCAGACCCTGGAAGCCGTGCGCGCCTTCGAGGATGGCGTGCTGGAGGACATCCGCGAAGGCGATGTCGGCGCGATCCTCGGCTGGGGCTTCGCGCCCTGGACCGGCGGGCCGTTCGCCTGGCTGGACATGCTGGGCGCCGCGCGCGCGGTCCAGATCTGCGACCGGCTGGCGGCGGATCACGGGGATCGTTTCGCCGCGCCCAGGCTGCTGCGCGCGATGGTGGACAGCGGGCAGGGATTCTATGACCGCTACGGCAGCGGCAAGAAGGCCGCCTGATCCTTGGCGCCCCGGCTGCAAGGCCGGGGCGCTACAGCGCCATGTCGTCGCGGTGGACCAGGGCGGCGCGGGCGGTATAGCCCAGGATCGCCTCGATTCGGTCGGACCGGTGGCCCGCGATGCGCCGCGCCTCGTCGGCGGTATAGCGGGTCAGGCCCGTCGCCAGCGTCTGCCCTGACGGCCCGGTGATCGCCACGGGATCGCCCCGCCCGAATTCGCCCACGACCGTGCGCACGCCTGCGGGCAGCAGCGACTTGCCCCCTTGCAGCGCCATGACCGCGCCTTCGTCCACCACAAGCGCGCCCTTGGGCTTCATCGCGGCGATCCAGCGCTTGCGGGCAAGCTGCGGGTCGCTTTCGGCCAGGAACCAGCTGCACCGCGCGCCGTTCGCCACCGCCGACAAGGGGCGCATCACCGACCCTTCGGCAATCGCCATGGCGCAGCCCCCGGCGATGGCGGTGCGCGCGGCCATCAGCTTGGTCTTCATGCCGCCCTTGGACAGGCCCGAGACAGGATCGCCGCCCATCGCCTCGATCTCGGGCGTCAGCTGTTCGATCACGGGCAGGTGGCGGGCGGTCGGGTCGGTCTTGGGATTGGCGGTGTAAAGCCCGTCCACGTCCGACAGCAGCAGCAACTGGTCCGCGCCGCAGGTCACGGCGATCTGGGCTGCCAGCCGGTCGTTGTCGCCGAAGCGGATCTCGTCCGTCGCCACGGTGTCGTTCTCGTTGACGATGGGCACCACGCCCAGGGACAGCAGCGTCTGCATGGTGGCGCGGCTGTTCAGGTAACGGCGCCGGTCCGCGCTGTCCTCCAGCGTCAGCAGCACCTGCGCGGTCGTAACGCCATGGGGAGCCAAGGCTTCCTCATAGGCGCGCGCCAGTCGGATCTGGCCCACGGCGGCGGCGGCCTGCGCCTGTTCCAGCGGCAGCGCGCCCAGGGGCAGGCCCAGCACCCGGCGGCCAAGCGCGATGGACCCGGACGACACCAGCACCACGTCGCAGCCCCGCCCGCGCCATAGGGCCACGTCGTCGCACAAGGCCCGCAGCCAGTCGCCGCGCAGTCCGTTTTCGTCCACCAGCAGCGCGGATCCGACCTTGACGACCAGCCGCCGCGCCCCCGTCAGGGTCGGGCTTAGGGTTGCCATGGCGCCTCGGGGTCGTCCTTCGCGGTCTGGCGGGACGGCTCGATCTGGGTCCACAGCGCGCGCAGAACCTCGGTCACGCCCAGCTTCGCCACGCCCGACATCAGCAGGACCGGGCCGCTAATCTCGCCCTCCAGTGCCGCCTTGCGTTCAGCAATCGCCTCGTCGTCCATGGCGTCGATCTTGTTCAGCGCCGTGACGCGCGGCTTTTCCATCAGGACCGGGGAATAGGCCTCAAGCTCGGTCAGGATGGTGCGGGCGTCCGTCGCCACATCGTCCGAGGTGCCGTCCACCAGGTGCAGCAGCACGCGGGACCGTTCGACATGGCCCAGGAACTGGTCGCCCAGGCCCCTGCCCTCGCTCGCGCCCTCGATCAGGCCGGGGATGTCGGCCATGACGAATTCATGATTGTCGATGCCCACCACGCCCAGGTTCGGATGCAGCGTGGTGAAGGGATAATCCGCGATCTTGGGGCGCGCATTCGACACCGCCGCCAGGAAGGTCGATTTCCCGGCATTGGGCAGCCCCACCAGCCCCGCATCCGCGATCAGCTTCAGCCGCAGCCAGATCGTGCGTTCCACCCCCGGCTGGCCCGGATTGGCGGTGCGCGGGGACCGGTTGGTCGAGGTCTTGAAATGCAGGTTGCCCCACCCGCCATTGCCGCCGCGCGCCAGCAGCACGCGCTGGCCGGGTTCGGTCAGGTCGGCGACGACGGTTTGCTCGTCCTCCTCCAGGATCTCGGTTCCCACGGGCACCTTCAGCACGACATCGTCCGCCGACTTGCCGGTCATCTGGCTGCCCATGCCGTGCTGGCCGGATTTCGCGAAGAAATGCTGCTGATAGCGAAAGTCGATCAGCGTGTTCAGCCCCTCGACCGCCTCGGCCCAGACATCGCCGCCATTGCCGCCGTCGCCGCCGTCGGGACCGCCGTATTCGATGAACTTCTCGCGCCGGAAGGACACGCAGCCCGCGCCGCCGCCACCCGAGCGGATATAGACTTTGGCGAGGTCGAGGAATTTCATGGCGGCAGGCTCCTGGTTCAAGGGGATGCGATACGCCCACTGGTGCCCTGGTTCAAGACCCGCAAACTTCTTGCCAGAGTCAAGCACCGTCAGCACACTTGGCCCAGGGGGCCGCAAGCGCCCCGATTCTGTGGAGAATGTTCATGTCCGGCAAGGCCATCGCGGAATTCATCGGCACCTTCATCCTCGTGTTCTTCGGCGTGGGTTCCGCCGTCCTGATGGGCGCGGAAATCGGCTTCCACGGCATCGCCATGGCCTTCGGCCTGTCCATCGTGGCTGCGGCCTATGGCCTGGGCGCGATCTCGGGGGCGCAGTTGAACCCGGCGGTGTCGCTGGGCTTCCTGACCTCGGGGCGGATGGGGATGGGCGATTTCGTCACCTATTGCATCGCGCAGATCCTGGGGGCGGTGGCGGCCGCGGCGGTGATCCTGGTCATCGCCTCGGGCAAGGCGGATTATTCCGTGGCGCAGAACGGGTTGGGCCAGAACGGCTGGGGCGTGGGTTATAACGGCGGCTACACGCTGCTGGCGGCGCTGGTGTTCGAATTCGTGGCGACCTTCCTGTTCGTGACCGTGATCCTGGGCGCCACGCAGACCGACGCGCCGGCGGGCTTTGCCGGGCTTGCCATCGGGCTGACGCTGGCGGGGATCCACCTGGTCGGCATCAACGTGACGGGCGTGTCGGTGAACCCCGCGCGGTCGATCGGGCCTGCGGTCTTCGCGGGCGGGCAGGCGCTGTCGCAACTGTGGCTGTTCATCCTGGCGCCGCTGGCGGGCGGGGCCGTGGCGGGCGCGCTGCATGGCGCGGGCATCACCCGTTCGCCCCACGTCAAGCCGCGCGGCTGAGGGCCTGGCCCTTTTTCCGCAAGCCTCCGGTCCCTAGATGAAAGGGACAGGAGGCCCCCGATGATCCATTTCGACAACAGCTATGCCCGCCTGCCGCAGGGCTTCTTTGCCCGCGTGGCGCCCACGCCCGTGGCCGAACCCCGCCTTCTGGCCCTGAACGAGGGGCTGGCGCACCGGCTGGGCCTGGATGCGGACTGGCTGGCCAGCCCCGAGGGCGTGGCGATGCTGGCGGGCAACGCGGTGCCCGCAGGGGCCGAACCCATCGCCCAAGCCTATGCCGGCCATCAGTTCGGCGGCTTCGTTCCGCAACTGGGCGACGGCCGCGCGGTCCTGCTGGGAGAGATCAAGGCCCCCGACGGCGTGCGCTTCGACATCCAGCTGAAGGGCAGCGGGCCGACGCCCTTTTCGCGGCGCGGCGACGGGCGGGCCTGGATGGGTCCGGTTCTGCGCGAATACGTCGTCAGCGAATTCATGCACGCGATGGGCGTGCCCACCACCCGCGCCCTGGCCGCCGTCGCGACGGGTGAAACCGTGTGGCGCGAAACCGGCCTGCCCGGCGCGGTCCTGACCCGCGTGGCCGCCAGCCATATCCGCGTCGGCACCTTCCAGTATTTTGCGGTGCGCGACCGGACCGATGCCCTGGCCGCCCTGACCGATCACGTCATCGCCAGGCATTATCCAACCGCGAACGGCCCGCTGTCGCTGCTGGATCACGTCGTGGCGCGGCAGGCGGAAACCATCGCGCACTGGATGGCGCTTGGCTTCATCCACGGGGTGATGAACACCGACAACATGGCGGTGTCGGGCGAAACCATCGACTATGGTCCCTGCGCCTTCATGGATGTCTATCACCCCGACACGGTGTTTTCGTCGATCGACCGGGGCGGGCGCTATGCCTGGGCGCAGCAGCCGCAGATCGCGGTCTGGAACCTGGCGCAGCTTGCCACCAGCCTGATCCCCCTGATGGGCGAACGCGACGCCGCCATCGAGGCCGCGACGAAATCCGTTCACGGCTTCGCGCCGCTGTATCAGGCGGCATGGATGCGGCGGTTCGGCGAAAAGCTGGGCCTGACCGAGGCGGCGGACGTGCAGCCCCTGGCCGAGCGCCTGCTGACCCTGATGGCCGGGCAGCGCGCGGACTTCACCCGCGTTTTCGCCGGTCTGTCCGACGGCAGCGCCCGGGACGAGTTCATCGAGCGGGATGCCTTCGACGCCTGGGCCGCCGACTGGCGGGCGCAGGATCCCGACCCGGACCTGATGCGCCATGCGAACCCCGTCCGCATTCCACGCAACCACCGGATCGAGGAAGCCATCGCCGCTGCCGTGGCGGGCGACCTGGACCCTTTCCATCGCCTGTTCGACGCCGTGACGCATCCGCGCGAAGCCCGCGCGGATTGGGACGACCTGGCAGTTGCCCCGCTGTCCGAGCAGATCGTCCACCAGACCTTCTGCGGCACCTGATCAAATCGCGGGCAGCTGCGTGATCCCCTTGCGGCTGCCCTGCCTCCCGCTATCTTGCGACCAGCATCGAAAGGCGGCATGTCCCTGTTGAGACTGGCAAGTTACAATCTGCACAAATGCCGCGGGCTGACCGGCCCGCACGCGCCGGAACGCAACCTTGCCGTCATCGCCGCGCTTCAGCCCGACATCATCGCCTTGCAAGAGGTCGATTTCCGCCTGGGCGCCCGCCCCGAGGCCCTGCCCCGCAGCCTGATCCACGAGGCCACGGGCTTGGTGCCGGCGAACATGACGACCACGGGCGAAAACTCGCTGGGATGGCACGGGCAGACGATCCTGATGCGGCCGGATCTTGCCGAACAGGCGGTGCTGCGCCGCCTGCCCCTGCCGGGGATCGAGCCGCGCGGGGCGGTCGTCCTGCGCCTGCCCCGGCTGACGGTGATCGGCGTGCATCTGGGCCTGGCGCGGTCCTCTCGCCGCGCGCAACTGGCGCGGATCACCGCGCAGGCCGCGCGGATCGCGGACGACAACATCGTCCTGATGGGCGACTTCAACGAATGGCACGACAGCCGGGGCCTGGAATCGCTGGCGGGGTTCCGCGTCATCGCGCCCGGCCCGTCCTATCCCGCGCCCCTGCCCCAGTTCCGCTTCGACCGCATCGCCATGTCGCAGCACCTGAAGCTGCTGAAGCATGGCGTCTTTACCGGTGCCCAGGCCCGCGAGGCGTCCGACCACCTGCCCATCTGGGCCGAGATCGAGCAGCCCTGAGAAGCAGAGGTCCGGCAGGCGAATGTCCAGTGGACATTCGCCCGGACCGATTGCCCGGAGGCGCAAGCCGCAGGGCAAGGGGCGCGCGGCCAGACCAGACATCCGCAATCCGGCCGCGCCTGACTGGGCGGGCGCGGTTATCGCGCCTGCCAAGGGGCAGGCAGGCGCGGCCGGATTTGTCGCGGGACAAATCCGGCAATCCCCTGGCCCAAGTTTCGACTTCCGACCTGCCCCCGCGGCAGCTATGAAGACGCCGACACGAAACATCAGGGGGCACCCATGACCGCCATCATCGACATTTTCGCGCGAGAGATCCTGGACAGCCGCGGCAACCCGACCGTCGAGGTCGATGTGACGCTGGAAGACGGCACCATGGGCCGGGCGGCGGTGCCCTCGGGGGCGTCCACGGGCGCGCACGAGGCGGTCGAAAGGCGCGACGGCGACAAGGCCCGCTACATGGGCAAGGGCGTGCTGGAGGCCGTGGCGGCCGTCAACGGCGAGATCGCCGAGAACCTGATCGGCGAGGACGCGACCGAGCAGCGCGCCATCGACATGATGATGTGCGATCTGGACGGCACCCCCAACAAGGGCCGGCTGGGCGCGAACGCCATCCTGGGCGTGTCGCTGGCAGTGGCCAAGGCCGCAGCCGATGCCACCAACCAGCCGCTGTATCGCTATGTCGGCGGCACGTCGGCGCGGATCCTGCCGGTGCCGATGATGAACATCATCAATGGCGGCGAACATGCCGACAACCCCATCGACATCCAGGAATTCATGATCATGCCGGTGTCTGCGGAAAACATCCGCGACGCCGTGCGCATGGGATCCGAGGTGTTCCACACGCTGAAAAAGGAACTGTCTGCGGCGGGCCTGGCGACCGGCGTGGGCGACGAGGGCGGCTTTGCCCCGAACCTGTCCAGCACCCGCGATGCCTTGGACTTCATCCTGCGCGCGGTGGAAAAGGCAGGCTACAAGCCCGGCGACGACATCATGCTGGCGCTGGACTGCGCCGCGACCGAGTATTTCAAGAACGGCCGCTACGAATTTGCGGGCGAAGGCAAGTCGCTGACCTCGGCCGAGAACGTCGATTACCTGGCCGCGCTCTGCGCCGACTATCCGATCCTGTCGATCGAGGACGGCTGTTCCGAGGATGACTGGGACGGCTGGAAGCTACTGACCGACCGGCTGGGCGGCAGCGTGCAACTGGTGGGCGACGACCTGTTCGTGACCAACCCGGCGCGCCTTGCGGAAGGCATCGCCAGGGGCTGCGGCAACAGCCTGCTGGTCAAGGTCAACCAGATCGGCACCCTGTCGGAAACGCTGGACGCGGTGCGCATGGCGGATCGTGCCGGTTACACCAGCGTCATGTCGCACCGTTCGGGCGAGACCGAGGATGCGACCATCGCCGACTTGGCGGTCGCCACCAACTGCGGCCAGATCAAGACCGGCAGCCTTGCCCGGTCCGACCGGCTGGCGAAATACAACCAGCTGATCCGCATCGAGGAGATGCTGGGCGCCACCGCGGAATACGCCGGGCGCAGCATCCTGCGCTGACTGCAGGCAAGCCCGCTGCCAGCGCCGCCCCTGGAACAGCCGGGCGGCGTCATTTTTTCCGGCCCTCGCGCGCTCGCCACTCGACAGGCGGCAATCACGGGCTAAACTGCGGTCATTCGGGGCAAGGCCCCGGCGGGCAGCAATCGTGATGCCCTGATCGGAGGAGAGTTCATGAAAGATTCCAAGACCCTGCACCGCAGGTCGTTTTTGACCAAGGCCTCGGTCGGCGGCGTCGCGGCTGCGGCGGGCGCCACCTTGGCGGCACCGGCCATCGCGCAGGAAGCGCCCACCATCAACTGGCGGTTGGCCTCGTCCTTCCCGAAGTCGCTGGACACGATCTATGGCGGCGGCGCGGAACTGTCCGAGCGCCTGAAGGAAGCCTCGGACGGCAAGTTCAACATCCAGGTCTTTGCCGCCGGAGAGATCGTGCCGGGTCTGGACGCGATCAACGCCGCTGCCGACGGGACCGTCGAATCCGCGCATTCGGTCGGTTACTACAACTGGGGCAAGGATCCGGCATTCGCCTGCGGGGCCGACCTGCCCTTCACCTTCAGCGCGCGCGCGAAGAACGCCTATAACTATCAGGGCGGCGGGATCGACCAGTACAACCAGTTCCTGGAAACGGTGGGCCTTGTCGGCTATCCTTGCGGCAACACCGGCGTCCAGATGGGCGGCTGGTTCCGCAAGGAAGTGAACACCC
The DNA here is from genome assembly GCF_009708075.1 of Paracoccus lichenicola. Lineage (GTDB taxonomy): Bacteria > Pseudomonadota > Alphaproteobacteria > Rhodobacterales > Rhodobacteraceae > Paracoccus > Paracoccus lichenicola. Next base: position 42,233 of record NZ_WMBT01000002.1, read on the forward strand.
TGGCCGACATGCAGGGCATCAAGATGCGCATTTCCGGCCTGGCCGGGCGCGTGGTGGAAAAGCTGGGCGTGGTCCCGCAGCAGATCGCGGGCGGCGACATCTATCCGTCGTTGGAAAAGGGCACCATCGACGCCGCCGAATGGGTCGGCCCCTATGACGACAACAAGCTGGGCTTCCAGAAGGTCGCGCCTTATTATTACTATCCCGGCTTCTGGGAAGGCGGGCCGACGGTCAGCTTCTTCGTCAACAAGGCCAAGTTCGACGAACTGCCCGACAGCTACAAGGCGCTGCTGCGCACCTGCTGCCAGGCGACAGACCAGAACATGCTGGCGAAATACGACTACAAGAACCCGACCGCGCTGAAGGAACTGGCTGCCTCGGGTGCGCAGTTGCGGACCTACAGCGAGGAAATCCTCACCGCCGCCTTCGCCGCCGCGAACGAGGTTTATGCCGAGATCTCGGCCCAGAACGAACACTTCAAGCGGCAATACGAGGCGCAGTTGCAGTTCCGCGACGACTGGTATCTGTACAACCAGACAGCGGAATACACCTTCGACACCTTCATGATGATCCAGCAGCGCAACGGCAAGCTTGCGCCCACGCAAGGCTGATCGTCATCGCTTCGTGACAAAGGGAAAGGCCGGGCATCTCGCCCGGCCTTTTTCGGTTCAGTTGCTGCCGCCCAGGCCGGGCGGCGGACCGCCCAGGCCAAGCCCGCCTTGCGCGGGCGCAGGCTGGGGCGTGGCCGGGGCAGCGCCCTCTGCCGGTGCCGGTATGGCAGGCGCAGGGGCACCAAGGCCCGCCGGGGGCGAACCCAGACCCGGTGGCGTGCCGCCCAGGCCGCCCGAGGGCGCCGACGTGCCACCACCTGCCGGGGCCTGCCCGAACGGCGAACCGCCGAGGCCACCGCCCAAGCCGCCGCCCAGACCGCCGCCCAATCCACCGCCAAGGCTGCCCGAACCGCCCGACGGGATCTCCAGCCGGACGTTCGAGGCATCGACCGGCGCGCCCTTGTAATGCATGACCAGCCCGGGAAAGGCGATCACCACGCCGATCATCACGATCTGGATGAAGACGAACGGCACCGCGCCCCAATAGATCTGGCCCGTCCGCACCGGCTCCATCGTCAGGCCGGTCACGCGGTCCTTGTAGGGGGCCTTGGGCGCGACCGATCGCAGATAGAACAGCGCGAAGCCGAAGGGCGGATGCATGAAGCTGGTCTGCATGTTCACGCCCAGGATGATGCCGAACCAGATCAGGTCGATCCCCAGGCTTTCCGCCGCCGGGGCCAGCAAGGGAACGATGATGAAGGCCAGCTCGAAGAAGTCGAGGAAGAAGGCCAGCAGGAAGACCAGAAGCGAGACGGCGATCAGGAAGCCCAGCTCGCCCCCCGGCAGCGAGGTCAGCAGATGTTCGACCCACAGGTGGCCGTTGACGCCATAGAAGGTCAGCGAAAAGACCCGCGCCCCGATCAGGATGAACATCACGAAGGCCGACAACCGCGTCGTCGCCCAAAGCGCCTGCCGTATCACGTCCATGCTCAGCCGGCGCTTCATGCCGGCCATCACCAGGGCGCCCACGGCCCCCATGGCGCCGCCCTCGGTCGGGGTGGCGATGCCCAGGAAGATCGTGCCCAGCACCAGGAAGATCAGCGCCAGCGGCGGGATCAGCACGATGATGACCTGCTGGGCCAGACGCGACATGGCGTTCAGGCCCGAGGTCTTGTCCAGAAGGGCCACGACATAGATCAGCCCGACCGCCGCGACCAGGCCCCAGATCGGCGCGTCCGCGGCATGGGTCGGGCCAAGCCAGCGGGCCGTCAGCCAGAAGACGCCCCCCGCCACCAGCAGCGCCACGATCAGCGAGGTCACGCCCGAGCCGAGCGTCCGCGCCTCTTTTGGAAGGGCGGGCACGGAATGGGGCCGGATGATCGACATCGTGAAGATGTAGAGCATGTAGAGACCCGTCAGCACCAGCCCGGGGATCATCGCGCCCTTGTACATGTCGCCCACCGACCGGCCCAACTGGTCGGCCAGCACGATCAGCACCAAGGACGGCGGGATGATCTGCGCCAGCGTCCCCGACGCGGCGATCACGCCCGATGCCACGCGCCGGTCATAGCCGTATCGCAGCATGATCGGCAGCGAGATCAGGCCCATGGCGATCACGGACGCCGCGACGACGCCCGTGGTCGCCGCCAGCAGCGCGCCCACGATGATCACCGCATAGGCAAGCCCGCCCCGGACCGGGCCGAACAACTGGCCGATCGTGTCCAGCAGATCCTCGGCCATGCCGGATTTTTCCAGCACGATGCCCATGAAGGTGAAGAAGGGGATGGCCAGCAACGTCTCGTTGGCGACGACCCCTCCGAAGAAGCGGTCGGGCAGCGCGCCCAGAAGCGGCCAGGACAGGTTGATGGATCCGCCCGACAGCGGTGCGAGTTCCACCCCGACGACGAAGAACAGAAGGCCGTTGGCGGCCAGCGCGAAGGCCACCGGATAGCCGATCAGCAGGAAGACGATCAGCGAAACGAACATGATCGGCGCCATGTTCTGCGCGATAAGTTCCATCATTTGCGGATGTCCTCGCGCGGTTTATCGACCGGCAGGTCGGTCAGCGGGTGGTTCGGATCGGCAAAGCCCGCCTGTTGCAGCAGCTCCTCGTCCAGGTCCAGGGGGGCATGATGGCCCATCGGCATGTTGTAATCGGGGATGAGGCCGCGCATCACGGCGATCTTCTTGATGATTTCCGAAATGCCCTGCAGCAGCAGCAGCACGAAGCCCGTGAACAGCAGCGCCTTGGCGGGCCACAGCATCAGCCCGCCCGCGTTCATCGACATCTCGCCCGTGCGCCAGGACCGGGACAGCCAGGGCCACATCAGCCACAGGCTCAGCAGGACGAAGGGCATCAGGAAGAAGACATGGCCCAGCAGTTCGATCCAGTGCTGGACCCGGCGCGGCCAGGCGCCGAACAGGATGTCGATGCGAATATGTTCGTTTTCCAGCAGCGTATAGGCCGCCGCCAGCAGGAAGGCCGCGCCATACAGATACCACTGCAATTCCAGCCAGGCGTTCGACGAAATGCTGAAGGCCTTGCGGATGATGGCATTGGTGGCGCTGACGAAGATCGCCAGAAGGATCAGCCAGGACACGTTCCGGCCGATCACGGTATTGAGGCGGTCGATGCCGCGCGACAGGGCCAAGAGGCCACCCATTGAAAACCCTCCCTCTGGCCGGCCCTTGTCGATCCGGCCAGCCCGTTTGTCCCTGGGGTATGCGCGAAGGCCGGAAACCGGTCAAGAATTTCGGTAACTTGGCCGTTACGTCACCCTTGAAAGGGCAGTTCGGCAGCAGGCGGCTGCCGCCTTGGGGTCAGCCGATCACAAGACGGCCCGGCCCTGCAACTGCGCGTCCGATCACCGCCGCCTCGGCAAAGCCGTGATCGCGGAAGATCGCCAGGGCCGCGTCCGCCTGATCCTCGGCGCAGGCGACCAGCAGCCCGCCGCTGGTCTGCGGATCGGTCAGCAGCGCGTGGTCGATGTCGGCGAATCCCTCGGGCAGCAGAACGTCGTCGCAATAGCTGGCCCAGTTCCGCCCCGACGCGCCCGTCACATGGCCCGAACCCGCCAGTTCCCGCACCCCGGTCAACAGCGGCACGGCGGCCCAGTCCAGCCGCAATTCGCAGCCCGACCCCCGCGCCATTTCCAGGGCATGGCCCGCCAGGCCGAAGCCCGTCACGTCGGTCATCGCGTGAACCCCCGCCAGCCGCGCCAGATCCGGCCCCGGCGTGTTCAGCCTGGTCGTGGCGGCGATCATCGCGCCGTAGCCATCATCGGACAGCGCCCCTTTCTTCAGCGCCGCCGACATCACGCCGACGCCCAAGGGCTTGCCCAGGATCAGCACGTCGCCCGGACGCGCGCCCGAATTGCGCTTCACATGCGCCGGATCGACCAGGCCCAGGGCCACCAGGCCATAGATCGCCTCGACCGAATCGATGGTGTGGCCGCCGCCGATGGGAATCCCCGCCTCGCGGCAGGCCATGGCGCCGCCTTCCAGGATGCGGGCGATGGTTTCGCCGGACAGCGTGTTGATCGGCATTCCCACCAGCGACAACGCCATGATCGGCGTGCCGCCCATCGCGTAAACGTCGCTGATCGCGTTCGTCGCGGCGATGCGCCCGAAATCCAGCGGATCGTCCACGATGGGCATGAAGAAATCCGTCGTCGCCACCAGCGCCTGCCGGTCGTTCAGCAGGTAAACGGCGGCGTCGTCCGAGGTCTCGATCCCCACCAGCAGCGCCTCGGGGACCGGCAGCATCGCCGTGCCGCGCAGCAGCCCGGTCAGCACCCCCGGCGCGATCTTGCAGCCGCAGCCGCCGCCGTGGGACAGGGATGTCAGGCGCGGTTCGGTCTTGTGCTGGTCGTCCATCGGGGCCTCCGCTTCGGTTCGCGCCACGCTATCACCCGCAAATCGCATCTTCAACGGAACGCGGTTTGCGCATAGGACGGCGGGGCAAGGAGAGAACCCATGCTCAAGACCCGCATCATTCCCTGCCTGGACGTGGCCGATGGCCGCGTCGTCAAGGGCGTCAACTTCGTGGACCTGATCGACGCGGGCGATCCCGTGCAGGCGGCCAAGGCCTATGACGCCGCCGGAGCGGACGAGATCTGCTTCCTGGACATCCACGCCACGCACGAAAACCGGGGCACCATGTTCGACCTGGTGACGCGGACGGCGGAACAGTGCTTCGTGCCGCTGACCGTGGGCGGCGGCGTCAGGACGCACGAGGACGTGCGGGCGCTGCTGCTGGCCGGGGCCGACAAGGTCAGCTTCAACTCTGCCGCCGTGGCCGACCCCGACGTGGTGGCCCAGGCAGCCGACCGCTTCGGCAGCCAGTGCATCGTGGTCGCCATCGACGCCAAGACCGTCGCGGAGGGCCGCTGGGAAATCTTCACCCACGGCGGCCGCAAGCCCACCGGCATCGACGCCGTGGAATTCGCCCGCATGGTCGAGGCTAAGGGCGCGGGAGAGATCCTGCTGACCTCCATGGACCGCGACGGCACCCGGGCGGGCTTCAACATCCCCCTGACCCGCGCCATCGCGGACGCGGTGAACATTCCCGTGATCGCCTCGGGCGGGGTCGGCACGCTGAATCACCTGGTCGAAGGCGTAACCGAGGGTCATGCCAGCGCGGTCCTGGCCGCCTCGATCTTCCATTTCGGCACCTTCACCATCGCCCAGGCCAAGGCCCACATGGCCGCCGCCGGCATCCCGGTGAGGCTGGCATGAGCGCGATCCACGATCTGGCCGCCACCATCACCGCGCGCCAATCCGCAAGCCCGGACGACAGCTGGACCGCCAAGCTGCTGGCCAAAGGTCCCGAAAAATGCGCCGAGAAGTTCGGCGAGGAAGCCGTCGAGGCGATCATCGAGGCCGTCAAGGGCGACCGCGCCCGCCTGACGGCGGAGGCCGCCGACGTGATCTTTCATCTGCTGGTGATGCTGGCCGCGCGCGGCGTGACCCTAGCTGACGTGGAGGCGGAACTGGACCGCCGCGCAGGCACCTCGGGGATCGCGGAAAAGGCGGCGCGGCCGTCGTGATCGGACAAGCCCGTCTCACACCCTTTCCCTTGGCGGGGCTTGGGGTCTATAAGCGGGCAAATTGTTGCGGCCGGGCCGCGACCGAAGAAACATGGCAGAGGACCGCATGAGCAACGATTCCCGGAACGGCAAGCATCACGAAGGCGACGTGGCTTTCATCCAGTCTCTGGCGGAATTGCTGAACTCCAGCGAACTGTCGGAACTGTCGGTGAAACGCGAATATGGCGAACACGACCGCCTGACGGTCAGCCTGTCCAAGCACGCGCGCCAGGTGACCTATGCCGCGGCCCCGGTTGCCGCAGCCCCCGCCGCCCCCTCGGCTGCCCCCGCCGCGCAATTGCCCGCCGTTTCCGAGGATCCGGCCAGCCTGCCCGGCGCCGTGACCTCGCCCATGGTGGGCACCGCCTACCTGTCCGCCGAACCCGGCGCCGCACCCTTCGTCCAGATCGGCCAGACCGTCGCCGAAGGCGACACCCTGCTGATTGTCGAGGCGATGAAGACCATGAACCACATCCCCGCCCCCCGTGCGGGCACCGTCAAGCGCATCCTGATCGACGACGGCACCCCGGTCGAATTCGGCGCGCCCCTGATGGTCGTCGAGTAAGCCATGTTCGACAAGATCCTGATCGCCAACCGGGGCGAGATTGCCCTGCGCGTGATTCGCGCCTGCCGCGAGATGGGCATCCAGTCCGTCGCGGTCCATTCCACCGCCGACGCCGACGCGATGCATGTCCGCATGGCCGACGAATCCGTCTGCATCGGTCCCGCGCCGTCCTCGGCCAGCTACCTGTCCATGCCCGCCATCATTTCCGCCTGCGAGATCACGGGCGCGCAGGCGATCCATCCGGGCTATGGCTTCCTGTCGGAAAACGCCGCCTTCGTGCAGATGGTGGAAGACCACGGCATCACCTTCATCGGCCCGCGCGCGGAACATATCCGCATCATGGGCGACAAGATCACCGCCAAGGACACCATGAAGGCGCTTGGCGTGCCCTGCGTGCCGGGCAGCGACGGCGGCGTCGATGACGTGGACCAGGCCAAGCGCGTGGCGGCCCAGATCGGCTATCCGGTCATCATCAAGGCCACCGCAGGCGGCGGCGGGCGCGGCATGAAGGTCGCCCTCGACGAGGCGGGCCTTGAGGTCGCCTTCCGCACCGCCCGGGCCGAGGCCAAGGCCGCCTTCGGCAACCCCGATGTCTATCTCGAGAAATACCTGCAAAGGCCGCGCCACATCGAAATCCAGGTCTTCGGCGACGGCAAGGGCCGCGCGGTCCACCTGGGCGAACGCGACTGTTCGTTGCAACGCCGCCACCAGAAGGTGCTGGAGGAAGCCCCCGGTCCGGCGATCACGGCAGAGGAACGCGCCCGCATCGGCCAGATCTGCGCCGATGCCGTGTCCCGGATCGGCTATTCCGGGGCCGGCACCATCGAGTTCCTGTACGAGGACGGCGAGTTCTACTTCATCGAGATGAACACCCGCCTTCAGGTCGAACATCCGGTGACCGAGGCGATCTTCGGCGTGGACCTGGTCCGCCAGCAGATCCTGGTCGCATCGGGCGCCGCCATGGAATTCCGCCAGGAAGACCTGACCATCCGCGGCCATTCGATTGAGGTTCGGATCAACGCCGAAAAGGTGCCGGGCTTCTCGCCCTGCCCGGGCCGGATCACCCAGTATCATGCGCCAGGCGGCCTTGGCGTGCGGATCGATTCCGCGCTTTACGACGGCTATTCGATCCCGCCCTATTACGACAGCCTGATCGGCAAGCTGATCGTGCATGGCCGCGACCGCCCCGAGGCGCTGGCCCGCCTGGACCGCGCCTTGGGCGAGCTGATCGTGGACGGCATCGACACGACCGTCCCGCTGTTCACGGCTTTGCTGAAGGAACCCGACATCCTTGCAGGCAACTACTCGATCCACTGGCTGGAACGCTGGCTGGATCAGAAGTTCGGCTGATCCGGGACCATGCTGACGCCCGCGCAATTGCTGAAAGGCTATGCGCGCGGCGTCTTTCCCATGGCCGAAAGCGCCCATGACCCGCGCCTTTACTGGTATGATCCGCCGCTGCGGGGGATTCTGCCGGTGGGCAGGGTCCATGCCTCGCGATCCTTGCTGCGGGATCTTCGCAAGGGGGGGTGGTCGGCGCATCTGGACGGCGATTTCGACGCCGTCGTGGGGGCCTGCGCGGATCGTGAGACGACCTGGATCAACGCGCCTTTGATGGGGCTTTATCATCAGCTTCACGGCGCGGGCCACGCCCATGCCCTGGAAATCCGGCACGAGGGCGTCTTTGCGGGCGGCATCTTCGGCGTGACCCTGGGGGCGGCCTTCTTCGGGGAATCCATGGTTTCAGCCCGGACCAACGGCTCCAGAATGGCGCTGCTGTGGATGTCCAGCCACCTGGCGCGCTGCGGCTTCACCCTGTTCGACACGCAATTCCTGACCCCGCACCTGGCCCGCATGGGCGGCCGGGAAATACCGCGAGAGCATTATCACCGGCTTCTGGCCAATGCCTTGGCCCGACGCGCCGATCTGATGGCGCATCCCCTGCCCTCAGGGGATCAGCTTTGGCAGGAAATCACCCAGACATCATAGCGGGCATCATCCAGCGCCGACAACGCGGGCGAGGACGCGATCATCCAGCCGCTGAACCGCATGACGTTCTGCGACATGTCCGCGATGGTCAGTTGCGCATAGGCGTCCGAACTGGGATCACCCGCCGGATAGCGGCATTCGCCAAGCCGGATTTCCAATCGGCCATAACGGACAGCCTCGCCCACCTGAACGGGAAGGTCCGTCGTGCGGCCAGAGATCTTGTCAAGGCCGCGCAGCAACGCCCCGTCGGCCCGCGCGACCTGCTGCGCACCGGCGGGCGTGGCAAGGGCGGCCAGCAGCAGGGCGATGCGGATCACGGCTGGTCCCCTTCGTCCTGCGCCTGGCTGTCCACGAACTTCATCATCAGCGACAGCAGGCTGACGGCGCCCTGCACATCCTCGATCTCGTCCCCCGGAGCAAGGTTCTCGGGACTGCCGCCCGGCTGGATCAGGATATAGGCGCCGCCAAGCAGCCCGTCCGTCTGGATCAGCGCAGCACTGTCCGCCGGCAAGGCGATGTTGCCGGGAATCGTCAACCGCGCATCCGCCATATAGGTGTCGGGATTCAGCTGGACATCCGACACGCGGCCGACGCGGACCCCGGCCAGACGGACCTCGGTGCCCACGGCGACGCCGTCCACATCGGGAAACGAGGCGCGGACCTCATAGCCGGTTTCCCGGGCAAGACCCTCGCCAAAGCCCCAGACCAGAAACCCGGCGGCGGCAAGCAGCACCGCGGCACCGGCCAGCAACTCGGCCCGATGCTCGATCCCGGTCGTCATCTATTCCGGCTGCCAGGCGTCATAATCGCGCCGCACGGGCTGCTCGGCATGATACAGCGAGCCTTCGGGATAATAGGCGCCCGTGGTCCCGGTCTGGTTTTCCTTGTGCGGCTTTTCCCAGGACTTGTGCTGCAAGGGCGCCTTGGTCGGGGGTTCGTTCCAGGTGTGGTGCAGCCAGCCATGCCATTCCGGGCTGACCCGGCTGGCCTGCGATTCCCCGCTGAAGATCACCCAGCGGCGCGACCCGTCCTTGTTCTGGTAGAAGATGTTGCCCTCGGCATCCTCGCCGACCTTGATGCCGTTCCGCCAGGTCCAGAACTGGGTGTTGATCGTCTGGCTGTTCCACCAGGTCAAAACGCGAAGCAGGAAGGACATAAGCTGGAACCTCTTGGTCTTTGGCTGGCAAAGCTATGGCGCAAAGCGCGGCGAAGATCCAGCCTGCCCGTGCAGCGGCGGCATGGCAAAGGGCCTTGCGGCCCCCGCCTCAGCCTGCCGAGGCCGTTTCCTTTTTCGGATCCGAATGGATCAGCAGCGGCTTGACCGCGGGGTTGTCCACCGCCTCGTCGTTCACCACGACCTCCTCGACGCTGTCCATGCCGGGAAGCTCGAACATGGTGTCCAGCAGGATGTCCTCCATGATCGACCGCAGGCCCCGCGCGCCGGTCTTGCGCTTGATGGCGCGCTTGGCGATGGCCTGCAGCGCGTCCTCGGTAAAGGTCAGTTGCACGCCTTCCAGGTCGAACAGGCGCTGATACTGCTTCACAAGCGCGTTCTTCGGCTTGGTCAGGATGATGATCAGGGCTTCCTCGTCCAGGTCGGTCAGCGTGGCGATCACCGGCAGACGGCCGACGAATTCCGGGATCAGGCCGAATTTCAGCAGATCCTCGGGTTCCAGTTCCTTGAACATCTCGCCCACGCCGCGGTCGTCGTTGTCCTTGACCGAGGCGCCGAAACCCATCGCCGTGCCCTTGTTGCGCTGCGCGATGATCCGTTCCAGGCCCGCAAAGGCGCCGCCGCAGATGAACAGGATGTTCGTGGTGTCCACCTGCAGGAATTCCTGCTGCGGATGCTTGCGCCCGCCCTGCGGGGGAACGGACGCGACCGTGCCCTCCATGATCTTGAGCAGCGCCTGCTGCACGCCTTCCCCGGACACGTCGCGGGTGATCGAGGGGTTGTCGGACTTGCGGGTGATCTTGTCCACCTCGTCGATATAGACGATGCCGCGCTGCGCCCGTTCGACGTTGTATTCGGATGCCTGCAACAGCTTGAGGATGATGTTCTCGACATCCTCGCCCACGTAACCGGCCTCGGTCAGGGTGGTGGCGTCGGCCATGGTGAAGGGCACGTCCAGGATCCGCGCCAGGGTCTGCGCCAGCAGCGTCTTGCCGCAGCCGGTCGGGCCGATCAGCAGGATGTTCGACTTGGCCAGCTCGATGTCGCCCTTGGTGCCGTGGTTCAGCCGCTTGTAGTGGTTGTGGACGGCCACCGACAGGACGCGCTTGGCGTGTTCCTGGCCGATCACGTAATCGTCCAGCACCGCGCAGATTTCCTTGGGCGTCGGCACCCCGTCGCCCGATTTCAGCCCCGAGGATTTCGTTTCCTCGCGGATGATGTCCATGCACAGTTCCACGCATTCGTCGCAGATGAACACGGTGGGTCCCGCGATCAGCTTTCGCACCTCATGCTGGCTCTTGCCGCAAAAGCTGCAATAGAGCGTGTTCTTGCTGTCACTGCCGGACTGGTTCGCCATCGTCCACGTTCCTTGATTGCCACAGGCCTTCCGGCCTGCAGGCGGCACCCGTCGCCCTGTGCCGCATCTGAATTGGTCCGCGGCGGACAGGCCGCCACGGGGTATGCCCTTTATGTTAGGGTTGACGCGCGCCCGTCACAATCCCCAACAAGTCTATTTCTTCTCGGGTTCCGCCTTGCCGCGCGGCGCGACGACTTCGTCGATCAAACCCCAGTCCTTTGCCTCCTCGGGCGACATGAAGCGGTCACGCTCCAACGCTTCCTCGACTTCGGGCAGGTCGCGACCGGTGTGCTTGACGTAAATCTCGTTCAACCGGCGCTTCAGTTTTTCGGTTTCGCGCGCATGGATCAGGATGTCGGTGGCCTGCCCCTGGAACCCGCCCGAGGGCTGGTGGACCATCACCCGGCTGTTGGGCAGCGAATAGCGCAGCCCCGGCTCGCCCGCGGCCAGCAGCAGCGACCCCATCGACGCGGCCTGCCCCACGACCAGCGTGGACACGCGCGGCCGGATATACTGCATCGTGTCATAGATCGACAGGCCCGAGGTCACGACACCGCCGGGACTGTTGATGTACATGCTGATGTCCTTGTTCGGATTTTCCGCTTCCAGGAACAGCAATTGCGCGCAGATCAGGGTGGACATGCCGTCATGGACCGGTCCCGAGACGAAGATGATCCGTTCCTTGAGCAGGCGCGAGAAGATGTCGTAGGCCCGTTCCCCGCGCGAGGTCTGTTCGACCACCATGGGAACGAGGGTGTTCATGTAGAATTCTGCCGGATCGGTCATCGTCTGTCCTTGCCTTGTGTCCCTGCTTGCGCGATTCGTCAGGGCGCTGATCCCATCTGTTAGCCGCGAAAGGTTGACAGAGTCTTAGTAACGGGCAAGGTCCGCCGCAAGGCATGGAACGAACTTCGCCCGCACGGGCCGCAGGAGGAACGCGTGAAGCTGATCGTCGGCCTGGGCAATCCCGGCGCGAAATACGCGGCGAACCGCCACAATATCGGCTTCATGGCCGTGGACCGGATTGCCGCCGATCACGGTTTTTCGCCGTGGAAGGCGCGTTTTCAAGGCCTTGTGTCCGAAGGGCGGCTTGGGGCCGAACGCGTCGTGCTGCTGAAGCCGCAGACCTTCATGAACCTGTCGGGCCAGTCCGTGGGCGAGGCGATGCGCTATCTGAAGCTGACCCCCGCCGACGTGATCGTGATGCATGACGAGCTGGACCTGGCCCCCGGCAAGTGCCGTGTCAAGCAGGGCGGCGGCCATGCGGGCCATAACGGGCTGCGGTCCATCCACCAGCATGTCGGCGCGGAATACGGCCGCGTCCGCCTGGGGATCGGCCATCCCGGCCACAAGGACCGGGTCGCGGGTCATGTGCTGTCGGACTTTGCCAAGGCGGACGGCGACTGGCTGGACGACCTGCTGCGCGGCGTCTCGGACGGGGCCAAGGCCCTGGCCGCGGGCGACGGCCCGCGCTTCCAGAACGCCGTGGCGGCCCGGATGCAGCCCGCGCGGAACAGCGGCACCCGGCCCGTGGCCGAAAAGCCTGCCCCGGCGCCCGCTGCCCCCGCAGAGCCTGCGAGCCTGCCCGACAAGCTGCGGCAGTTGACCGATCGTTTCCGCCAGCGGTGATCGGCGCGGGACTTGGCGCGCCCGCCGCATGGCTGTAGCCTGTCACAAGGAGGACATGCCATGGAACCATCGCTGAACGTGCTGGGAACCCGGCTGGAGCCATGCTCGATGAAGCCGCTGACGGGCTTTTATCGCAACGGCTGCTGCGATACCGGGCAGGGTGACGCCGGCAGCCATACGGTTTGCGTGATCGTCGATGCCGAATTCCTGGCGGTGTCGAGATACCTGGGCAACGACCTGTCCACGCCGCGTCCCGAGTTCCGCTTCGACGGGTTGAAGCCCGGCGACCGCTGGTGTCTGTGCGCCGCGCGGTTCCTGCAGGCCGCCCAGGAATTCGCCGCCCCCAAGGTGGTGCTGGCCGCGACCCATGCCCGCGCCACCGACATCGTGCCCCTGGCGCTGTTGCAGGCCCACGCGGCGGACGCGCGCACCTGAAACATCAAGGATCTGACAATGACGAAAGCCCTTGCGCTTGCCGTGGCGCTGGCCCTCGGACTGCCCGTGGCGGGCGCCGCCCAGGCGATCCGGCCCGACGACCAGGCGCGGCTGGACCAGCTGGACGCGGCGGCGGGCAAGGCCCTGCTGCAGGTGCTGTCGCTGGGCAGCGACGAGGAGATCGTTTCCGCCATCAACGCCTTGCAGGGACCGGGCATGGCGCCCAACCAGTCCTTGGCGGACAGCCTGCCGGGCGATTGGCAATGCGCCATGGTCAAGATGGGCGGCGTGATGCCGCTGGTCGCCTATCCCCCCTTCCGCTGCCGGATCGAGGCGCGGGACGGCATCCTGCATTTCGACAAGCTGACCGGATCGCAGCGCACCAGCGGCACGATCCAACAGATCGGGGACCGCTGGATCTATCTGGGATCGTCCTTCGTGGGGGGACAACAGCCCCGGCCCTACGCCGATTTTCCAGCCGAAATCGACACCGGCGCGACCGAGACGCTGCCCGATGTCGGCGTGCTGGAGGTTCTGGGCCAGGATCGGGCGCGGCTGGTGATGCCGCTGCCCTATCGTGAATCGGTCCTGAACGTGCTGGTGCTGACGCGCTGAGGCTTCACGCCTCGACCTTCACGCCCAGGTGCTTGGCGACGGTGAAGATGTCCTTGTCGCCGCGCCCGCACATGTTCATCACGATCAGGTGGTCGCGCGGCAGGCCGGGGGCGATCTTCATCACGTGGGCCAGGGCGTGGCTGGGTTCCAGTGCGGGGATGATGCCTTCCTGGGCACAGCACAGCTGGAACGCCTCCAGCGCCTCATCATCGGTGATGCTGACATATTCGGCGCGGCCCGTGTCGTGCAGCCAGGCATGTTCCGGCCCGATGCCGGGATAATCCAGCCCGGCGCTGATCGAATGGCCTTCCAGGATCTGGCCTTCGTCATCCTGCAACAGATAGGTGCGGTTGCCGTGCAGGACGCCCGCGCGGCCCCCGGAAAGGCTGGCGCAATGCTCCAGGCGGTCGTCCACGCCCTTGCCCCCGGCCTCGACCCCGATGATGCGGACTTCCTTGTCGTCCAAAAAGGGATGGAACAGGCCCATGGCGTTCGATCCGCCGCCAATGGCCGCGACGATGGTGTCGGGCAGGCGGCCTTCGCGGGGCAGGATCTGTTCCTTGACCTCTTTCCCGATGATCGACTGGAAGTCGCGCACCATGGCCGGATAGGGATGCGGTCCCGCGACCGTGCCGATGCAATAGAAGGTGTCGCGCACGTTCGTGACCCAATCGCGCAGGGCGTCGTTCATGGCGTCCTTCAGCGTGCCGCGGCCGCTGGTGACGGGCACCACCTCGGCCCCCAGCAGGCGCATCCGGAAGACGTTGGGCGCCTGGCGTTCCACGTCATGGGCGCCCATGTAGACGATGCATTTCAGCCCGAAGCGCGCGCAGACGGTGGCGGTCGCCACGCCATGCTGGCCCGCGCCGGTTTCGGCGATGATCCGGGTCTTGCCCATGCGGCGCGCCAGCAGGATCTGGCCCAGCACGTTGTTGATCTTGTGCGCGCCGGTGTGGTTCAACTCGTCGCGCTTCATGTAGATCTTGGCGCCGCCCGCGTATTCCGTCAGGCGTTCCGCGAAATAGAGCGGCGAGGGACGGCCGACGTAATGCGTCCACAGGTCGTTCATCTCGGCCCAGAAATCCGGGTCGGTCTTGGCGCGTTCGTATTCGGCCTCCAGATCCAGGACCAGCGGCATCAGCGTCTCGCTGACGAAGCGGCCGCCATAGATGCCGAAGCGGCCCTGTTCGTCGGGACCGGTCTTGTAGCTGTTCACCAGATCATCTGCCATCGGACGCGCCTTCGTTAAGATGCAAGCAAGCCGTCATAACGCCGACGGTCGCGGACGGAAAGGCCAAGGTCAGCCTGCCGCCGCGATAAAGGCACGGATCAGCGCCTCGTCCTTCACCCCCGGCTCGATCTCGACGCCCGACGACACGTCGACGGCAGGGGCGCCGGTCAGGCGGATCGCCTCGGCCACGTTCTGCGCGGTCAGTCCGCCCGCCAGCATCCAGGGGCGCAGCCACTTGCGCCCGACCAGAAGGCGCCAGTCGAAAGCCAGCCCGTTGCCGCCCGGCAGATCGGCGCCTTTCGGGGGCTTGGCATCGACCAGCAGCATGTCGGCCACCAGGCCATAATCGGTCAGCGCGGGCAGGTCGTCAGGTCCCGACAGGCCCACCGACTTCATCACCGGCAGGCCGGTCAGCGCCTTGACGGCGGCAACGCGGTCCGGGCTTTCGGAACCGTGAAGCTGGATGATGTCCAAGGGCACCCGGGCCAGCGTCTCGGTCAGCAGGGCGTCGTCGGGATCGACGAACAGCCCCACCCGCGCGACGCCGACCGGGACATGGGCCGCCAGCTCGGCGGCCTCGTCGATGGACACGGCGCGGGGCGATTTCGGAAAGAAGACCAGGCCCACATAGCGCGCCCCGGCCTCGGCTGCGGCAACGATGTGTTCGGGCCGCCGCAGACCGCAGATCTTGACCTGGGCCATGTCCTAGGACCGGGCGGGCAGCGTGGTTCCCGACGCAGGCGCGGTCGGGGCTGCGGGGACGGCAGGCGGGGCGTTCTTCGGGCGCTCGAGGATCGCCAGAACCTCGTCCTTGGGCGCGGCGTGGCGGTCGCGCAGGTGGCCGACCTCGCTCTCCAGCTTGGCGGCGCGGCCGGCGTGAAGGCGTGCCTCGCGGCGGATGTGGGATTCGCGCAGCCACTCCCAGACCAGGCCGGCCAGCATCCCGACGGCAAAGGCCAGGAAGATGACCAGGAACAGCGGAAGATCGACCGACCAGCGCCCGCCCAGGTATTGTCCGAAATTCGCGGGAAAGGCGGACAGCGTGACGATGTCGCGGTTGGCCAGGGCAACCGCGACCAGGATGATTGCCAGCAGCACGATGAAGATCAGGCGAAGAAAGCGCATCGGTGGTCCTTGCTTGCGGCCGCCGGGTGCGGCCGTGGTTCCTGCAGCGGTTTTGCCCCGTCAGGCGTCCCCGTTCAACCGATCGCGCAACAGTTTTCCGGTCTTGAAGAAGGGGACATATTTCTGATCGACATCGACCGACTCCCCTGTCCGGGGATTGCGGCCGGTCCGGGAGTCGCGCTTTTTCACCGAAAAGGCGCCGAAGCCGCGAAGTTCGACCCGATCACCGCGGGCCATGGCGTTGATGATCTCCTCGAAAACCGTGTTCACGATCCGCTCGACATCGCGCCGGAACAGATGCGGGTTTTCGTCAGCAATAAGCTGGATCAGTTCGGAACGGATCATCATCCCCCCAGATGGCGTAACGGCTGCATGAGGTCGTTCGCACAGCTTGCGACAAGAAGGCAACGCAGGAAAAGGTCCCAAGTTTCCATAGCGATGCCAGTTTTGGCCCCGCCGCGCAAGAGAGCTGGAAGCCTGCTGCCTGTCCCTTGGGCATGAAAAGGCCCGCCCCCGCAACCGCAGGGACGGGCGATGTCAGACGGATGAACCGGCGATCAGCGGTCGCGGTTCAGCGCGGCGCCCAGGATGTCGCCCAGCGAGGCACCCGAATCCGAGCTGCCGTACTGGTCGATGGCTTCCTTTTCCTCGGCGATCTCGCGCGCCTTGATCGACAGGCCCAAGCGGCGGGTCTTGGTGTCGATGTTGGTCACGCGGGCATCGACCTTGTCGCCGACGCCGAAACGCTCGGGGCGCTGGTCCTGGCGGTCGCGGGCCAGATCGGACCGGCGGATGAACGACTTGACGCCGTTGTATTCCACCTCGATCCCGCCATCCTCGATCGCCGTCACTTCCACGGTGACGACCGAGCCACGCTTCACGCCGTCAACGGCTTCGGCCATGTGCTCGTTTTCCAGCGACTTGATCGACAGGCTGATGCGTTCCTTTTCGACATCCACGTCCTGGACGACGGCTTTCACCACATCGCCCTTGCGGAAGTCCTGGATCGCGTCCTCGCCGCGGGCATCCCACGAGATGTCCGACAGGTGGACCATGCCGTCGATATCGCCGTCCAGGCCCACGAACAGACCGAATTCGGTGATGTTCTTGACCTCGCCTTCGATGACGGTGCCCGAGGGATGCGTTTCCGCAAAGACTTCCCACGGGTTGCGCTGCGTCTGCTTCAGGCCCAGGGACACGCGGCGCTTGGCCTCGTCGATCTCCAGCACCATCACGTCAACCTCTTGCGAAGTGGACACGATCTTGCCCGGATGGACGTTCTTCTTGGTCCAGGACATTTCGCTGACGTGGACCAGACCCTCGACGCCGGCTTCCAGTTCGACGAAGGCGCCATAGTCGGTGATGTTGGTCACGCGGCCCTGGTGAACCGAGCCGATCGGGAACTTGTCGCCCACGGTGTCCCACGGATCGGACTGGAGCTGCTTCATGCCCAGGCTGATGCGGTGGCTGTCCTTGTTGATCTTGATGACCTGGACCTTCAGGGTCTCGCCGATCGACAGGATCTCGGACGGGTGGTTGACGCGGCGCCAGGCCATGTCGGTGACGTGCAGCAGCCCGTCAACGCCGCCCAGATCGACGAATGCGCCGTATTCGGTGATGTTCTTGACGACACCATCGACGGTCTGGCCTTCGGTCAGGTTGGCAATGACCTCGGCGCGCTGTTCGGCGCGGGATTCTTCCAGGATGGCACGGCGCGACACGACGATGTTGCCCCGGCGGCGGTCCATCTTGAGGATCTGGAACGGCTGCTTCAGGCCCATCAGGGGACCGGCGTCGCGCACGGGGCGCACATCGACCTGGCTACCGGGCAGGAAGGCCACGGCGCCGCCCAGATCGACGGTGAAGCCGCCCTTGACGCGGCCAAAGATGGCGCCTTCGACGCGCTCTTCATCGGCATAGGCTTTTTCCAGGCGATCCCAGGCTTCTTCGCGGCGGGCTTTCTCGCGCGAGATGCTGGCTTCGCCGCGGGCGTTTTCCACGCGGTCCAGATAAACCTCGACCTCGTCCCCAACCTTGATGTTGGGTTCTTCGCCGGGGTTCGCGAATTCCTTGAGATCGACGCGGCCTTCCATCTTGTAGCCAACGTCGATGATGGCCTGTCCCGCCTCGATGGCGATGACGCGGCCCTTGACGACCGAACCTTCGTCCGGCGTGTCGATGTCGAAGCTTTCGTTCAGGAGGGCTTCGAATTCCTCCATGGTCGCTTTAGCGCACATATATGATCGGTTTCCTTTACGACGATTTTTACTGGCCATGCGGTTGGCTCCGCCGGTCTTTATGGCGTCCTTCGGCAACGACAAAGGGTCGCGGCATGACGCCCGACCCGTTCCGATGCGGTCTGTTCTGACCCTGTCGCCCAAAGACTGACGGTCATATAGTCGCGCAGGGCCTTCAAGACAACACAAAAGGTGGTGGCGCGGTTATGGCCGGCGGGAAAGATCGCTTGCGCGGCAAGTCGGGGCGGCGATAGGTTCGCCGGGACATATCGCACGAGGACCCGATGATCCGCCCTGCCCTTCTGCTTGCCATGACGGCCGTGCCCGCCATGGCCGGGGACGTGACGGTCTTTGCCGCCGCCTCGCTGAAGAACGCCCTGGACGAGATCGCAACGGGCTTCACGCAGGATACCGGCCACCAGGTGAGGATCTCCTATGCGGGGTCGAACGCGCTGGCCAGGCAGATCATTGAGGGCGCGCCTGCCGACCTGTTCATCTCGGCCAGCGGCGAATGGATGGACGAGGTCGAAAAGGCCGGGCTTGTGCGGGACCGGGCCGACCTGCTGGGCAACCGGCTGGTGCTGGTCGCGCATGGCGACGTTGCGCCCGTTACGATTTCGGCGGACACGGATCTGGCGGCGATGCTGGACAGCGGCAAGCTGGCCATGGCGCTGGTCGATTCCGTGCCCGCCGGGCAATACGGCAAGGCGGCCCTGGACAGCCTGGGCCTGTGGGACGAGGTGAGGGCCGACGTGGCGCAATCCGACAACGTGCGCGCGGCCCTGGCCCTGGTCGCGACCGGCGAGGCGCCGCTGGGCATCGTCTATGCCACCGACGCCACCGCCGAGGACGACGTGACCGTCGTGGGCGAGTTTCCCAAGGGCAGCCATCCCCCGATCACCTATCCCGCCGCGCTGCTGGCCGGGGCGGATGAGGCCGACCGCGCCTTTTACGACGCGCTGAGGGGCGATGCCGCCGATGCGATCTTTGCCAGGCACGGCTTCACGGTGGCGGACTGACTTGGGCGACTGGCTGACCCCCGACGCGTGGCAGGCCGTCCGCCTGTCGCTGACGGTCTCGCTGTGGGCGGTGGCCGCCAGCCTGCCGTTGGGGATCCTTGTGGCCTATGCCCTGGCGCGGTGGCGCTTTCCGGGGCATGGGCTTCTGAACGGGCTGGTGCATCTGCCGCTGGTGCTGCCGCCGGTCGTCACGGGCTATCTGCTGCTGCTGACCTTCGGGCGGCGCGGTTGGGTCGGGCAATGGCTGGACCAGGTGGGCATCGTCCTGGCCTTCCGCTGGACCGGCGCGGCGCTGGCCGCCGCCGTCATGGCCTTCCCGCTGATGGTCCGCGCCATCCGCCTGTCGATCGAGGCGGTGGATCCCCGGCTGGAACAGGCGGCATCGACGCTAGGCGCGCCGCGCGTGTGGGTGTTCCTGACCGTCACCCTGCCGTTGATCCTGCCGGGTATCCTCGCGGGCGCGATCCTGGCCTTCGCCAAGGCCATGGGCGAATTCGGCGCGACGATCACCTTCGTGTCGAACATCCCCGGGCAGACGCAGACCCTGCCCTCGGCCATCTACGCCTTTCTGCAAGTGCCGGGGGGCGAGGGTGCCGCCGCCCGGCTGGTCCTTATCGCCATCGCCATCGCCATGGCCGCGCTGTTTTTGTCGGAATGGCTGTCGCGCCTTGTCGCGCGCCGCATCCGGGGGCTGTGATGCTGTCCGTCGCGCTGCGCCATGCCTTCCCCGGCTTCACGCTGGATGCCGGTTTCGAGGCGCCTGCCGGGCTGACGGCGTTGTTCGGGCAATCAGGCTCGGGCAAGACAACGGTCGTCAACGCCGTCGCCGGTCTGCTGCGCCCGCAGTCGGGGCGCATCGCGGTGGGCGATACTGTGCTGACCGACAGCGGGCGGGGCATCTTCCTGCCGCCGCACCGGCGCGGCATCGGCTATGTCTTCCAGGAAGCGCGGCTGTTTCCGCACCTGACCGTCCGGCAGAACCTGCTGTATGGTCACTGGTTCACGGGCCGGGGCCGCCAGCCCGACCTGCCGCGCGTGGTCGAGATGCTGGGCATCGGTCCCCTGCTGCCCCGCCGCCCCGCCGCGCTGTCGGGGGGCGAACGCCAGCGAGTCGCGCTTGGCCGGGCGATCCTGTCGCATCCCCGGATGCTGCTGATGGACGAACCCCTGGCCGCCCTTGACCAGCCCCGGAAAGAGGAAATCCTGCCCTATCTGGAACGCCTGCGCGACCATGCCGGGCTGCCGATCCTGTATGTCAGCCATTCCCCGGCCGAGGTCGCGCGCCTTGCCACCACGGTCGTGCTGCTGGACCGGGGCCGCGTCACCGCAGCCGGGCCGGTCGCCGCCATGCTGTCCGATCCGGCCATCGCTCCGTTGCTGGGCTTGTCGGAAACCGGCGCCATCCTGGCTGCCCGGGTCGAGGCGCAAGAGGCCGACGGGCTGACGCGCCTGTCCACGCCCTCGGGTCCCCTGTTCCTGCCGCGGGTCAAGGCGGACGTGGGGGCCATGCTGCGGCTGAGGATCCTGGCGCAGGACGTGATGATCGCGACTGCCGCGCCGCAGGGCATCTCGGCGCTGAACGTGGTGCCCGTGCAGGTGCGCGACCTGACCCCCACCGGGGACGGCGTGCTGGTGCGGCTGGACGCAGGCGATCAGGTGATCCTGTCGCGGATCACGGCGCGGTCAGCCGCAGCCCTGAATCTGCGGCCCGGTCTGGCCGTTCACGCGGTGCTGAAGGCGGTTTCCGTGGCCCCCGGCACGATCGGCGTTTCCGCCGGCTGATGGGCCACCCAGATCCCGCTTTCGCGCGAGAAATGCTCGTATTCCGGCGGGCGGAAGGATGGCTCGTCCATGGGGGCGATGTGGCGCTCGATGGTGAGCAACGGCCCGTCCAGTTGCAACACGGCAAATTCGTTCTGCCGGTCCGAGGGGCGTCCGCACAGGGCCGTGCCCGCCTGGACCTGCAGCACGCCCCGATGCGCCGTCTGGTCCAGCATCGCCCCCGTCGCCCAGACATGCAGGTGCCCCGACAGCACGATCTGCGCGCCCGCGCGTTCCAGCCGGGCCAGGGCCTCGGGCGCGCGGAGGGTCGGTTCCTTGTCCACCTCGGCCAGCTGTTCCAGCGGGTGATGCAGGGCCACGATGTTCATCGCCTGCGGGTCGAGTCCGCCGATCAGCCGCCCGATTTCTCCCTCGCGGATGATGCCGCGCTGCACGGCGAAGGGATCGACGCTGTTCAGCCCCAGCACCCGGACCGCGCCCGCCTGCCGCGTGGGCGTCAGGTCCGGTCCCATCACGCGGCGAAAGCCCGCATAGGGCGCCAGATAGCGGACGGCCAGATTGTAAAGCGGCACGTCATGGTTGCCCGGCACGGCCATCAGAGGCGCCTCGATCCGCTTCAGGAAGGCCGCCGCCTGGGCATACTGGTCGCGCCGCCCGCGATGCGTCACGTCGCCGGTCACGACCACCAGATCGGCGCGGGCGCGGTTGACGCGCTCCAGCAGGGCGTCGGTCAGCGCCGCGCGGTGAAGGCCGAAATGCAGGTCCGACAGGTGGACGATGCGCGTCACGCCTCGGCGCCCTTGGTCTTGCTGCTGCCGTCGGCGGGGACCAGCACCTTCAGCGCGCCATGCCGGACCTGCAGGTCGAAGGGGCTGACCATGCGGGTCTTTTCACCGTCATGGGCGATCAGCTGCTGGCGCTTGCCGGTCTCGATCGTCAGGCTGTCGGTGATGATCAGGTCGAAGTCGCTGTCCTTGGCGCTAAGCCCGAAGGCCAGCCGAAAGGCCGACCGCAGCAGCGGCAGGGGGCGGCGCGCCCTGGCGATCAGCACGGCGAAATTGCCCGCCCGGATCGCATCCGCGCCGTCCAGCCCGAAGGAATCCAGCTGATAGGCGCTGCGGGCGACAAAGACCAGGGCGGTGGTGAAGTTCCGCGCTTGCCCATCGACCTTGGCCGTCAGCCGCATCGGATGGCGCAGCCGCCGCATCGCCACCAGCACCGACCAATAGGCCGCAAGGCGCGACCGGCCCCAGCGTTTGTAAATCCCCTCGCGCGTCTTGAGGATGTGCGGATAGGCGCCCAGGCTGACATTGTTCAGGAAGACCAGGTTCTCGATCTGGCCGACATCCACGCGCCGGACCCGCGCGTCCAGCAGCGTTTCCAGGGCGTCCTCGACCGTCTCGCCCACGCCCAGGTCGCGCGCGAAATAGTTGAAGGTGCCGCCCGGCAGCACGCCCATCGCCGTCTCGGTGCCCGCCAAGGCCCCCGCGACCGCCGACTGGGTTCCGTCGCCGCCATAGGCCACCACGATGTCGAAGCCATCCTCGACCGCCTGGCGGGCAAGGCCGGGCAGTCGCTCGCCCCGGTCGGTTTCGCGCAGGGCGAATTCGGCGACCCGGCCTTCCAGCGCCTCGCGGATGGCCCGGGCCTGCTGCTTGCCGTCCTTCTTGCCCGACCCCAGATTGCCGATCACGCATAAACGGCAGGCGGACAGGTCCACCTTGTCGGCTGTATCGCGCATCCGTCCCCCGATGTGGTTTCCCTCACCAACACGCAGGCGGGGGCGACGGTTTCACGGGCGCGGGATCAAAGGTGCCGCACGGCCTCCTGGACCGAGGGGCGCAGCCCCGCGCCGCCGCTTTCGGCATAGGATTTCAACTGCTCGCGCATCCGGGGTTCCCAGTAATCCTTCATGTGCGCGGCGATCTTGTCGGGGGCATGGCCCGGCTGCGTGTCGAAGAAGGTGGCGATCTGGTTGGCCATGGTGACCATCTTTTCAGGCGACATCGGAAACCTCGGCGCGCAGCCGCTGGGGGTGGCAGAACAGATCGAACCCCTCGCCCCGCGCGAAGGCGGCAAGGGTCAGCCCCGCGCCTTCGGCCAGGCGCAGGGCGTGCAGCGTGGGGGCGGACACGGCGATCAGCACGGCGCAGCCCGCCATCACGCATTTCTGCACCATCTCGGTGGACACCCGGCTGGTCAGGACGATGGCGCCCTGCGCGGGGTCGATCCCCTGCCGGGCCATGGCGCCGATCAGCTTGTCCAGGGCATTGTGGCGGCCCACATCCTCTCGCGCCAGGACGACGCCCTGGCCCGGCAGCAGGAAGCCCGCCGCATGGACCGCGCGCGTGCGGTCGTGCAAGGGCTGCCAGCCGCGCAGCGAGTCGGTGGCCGCCGCGATCTCGTCAACCGTCAGGGTCGGACCCACGCCCGCTAGGCTTGGCAGGGACCGCACCGCGGCCTCGATGCTGTCGATGCCGCAGAGGCCGCAGCCGACCGGTCCCGCCAAGGACCGGCGGCGGGCGGCAAGCTGGGCGCCGCGATCTTCGGCCAGCCACATCTGCGCCTCGATCCCCTCCGGATGGGCGATCACGTCGCATGTGGCGATCTGGTCCAGGCCAGTCACGATGCCTTCGGTCAGCGAAAAGCCCACCGCGAAGTCCTGAACATCGGCGGGCGTCGCCATCATCACGGCATGGGTGGTGCCGTCATAGACCATGGCGATGGCCGTTTCCTCGGGCAGCGCGCGCGTGACCGCGACGTGGCTGCCGGGCCGATGGTGGGTCGCATCCGTGGCCCCGAAGGGCGGCGGCAGGGTCATGGCCTACTCCGCGGCGGTCAGGATCCGCCGCGACCGTTCGGCCTGTTCGGCATAGCTTTCCTGCCACTCCGAAGGACCGTTCGAGGGGCTGACCTGCACCGCCGTCACCTTGAATTCCGGGCAGTTCGTCGCCCAGTCCGAAAAATCGGTCGTGACCACGTTAGCCTGGGTCGAGGGGTGATGGAAGGTCGTATAGACCACCCCCGCCGCCACCCGATCGGTCAGCACCGCCCGCAGCGTGGTTTCGCCCGCGCGGGATGCCAGCCGCACCCAATCGCCGTCGTTGATGCCGCGGTTTTCCGCATCGTGGGGATTGATCTCCAGCACGTCCTCGGGGTGCCAGACCACGTTGTCGGTCCGCCGGGTCTGGGCGCCCACGTTGTATTGCGACAGGATCCGCCCCGTGGTCAGCAGCAGCGGGAAGCGCGGGCCGGTGCGTTCGTCGGTCGCGACATATTCCGTGACCATGAAATGCCCCTTGCCCGAGACGAAGCCGTCCACATGCATCAAGGGCGTCCCGTCCGGCACCGCCTCGTTGCAAGGCCACTGGACCGAACCCTTCTCCTCCAGCACCTCATAGGACACGCCGGCGAAGCTGGGGGTGGTGGCGGCGATCTCCTCCATAATCTGGCGGGGATGGGTATAGCGCCAGTTCGCGCCCATGGCGTTCGCCAGAAGCTGCGTGACTTCCCAATCCTCATAGCCGTTGCGGGGGGCCATCACCTTGCGGACGCGGTTGATGCGGCGTTCGGCATTGGTGAAGGTGCCGTCCTTTTCCAGGAAGGTCGAACCCGGCAGGAAGACATGGGCATAGTTCGCGGTCTCGTTCAGGAACAGGTCGTGGACGATCACGCATTCCATCGCGGCCAGACCCGCCGCGACGTGGTGGGTGTCGGGGTCGGATTGCAGGATGTCCTCGCCCTGGCAATAAAGGCCCTTGAAGGTGCCCTCGACCGCCGCGTCCAGCATGTTGGGGATGCGCAGGCCGGGTTCGGGGTCGATCTCGCAGTTCCAGGCCTTCTCGAAAATCGCGCGGACATCGGGCAGCTTGACGTGGCGATAACCGGGCAGTTCGTGGGGGAAGCTGCCCATGTCGCAGCTGCCCTGCACGTTGTTCTGGCCGCGCAAGGGGTTCACGCCCACACCGGGACGGCCGATATTGCCGGTCAGCATGGCAAGGTTGGCAATGCCGATCACGGTGGTGGAGCCTTGGGAATGTTCCGTCACGCCCAAGCCATAATAGATCGCGCCGTTGCCGCCGGTGGCATAAAGCCGCGCCGCCGCGCGCAGGTCCGCCGCCGGAACGCCGGTCAGCAGTTCCACGTTTTCCGGCGCATGGCGCGGGTCGCTGACGAAATCGACATAGAACTGGAATTCGTCCCAATCGCAGCGGGTGCGGATGAAGTCTTCGTCGAACAGCCCCTCGGTCACGATCACATGCGCCATGGCGGTGACGACGGCGACGTTGGTGCCGGGCCTCAAGGGCAGGTGATATTCCGCCTGGATGTGCGGCGAGCGCACGATGTCGGTGCGGCGCGGATCGACCACGATCAGCTTGGCCCCCTGGCGCAGGCGCTTTTTCAACCGGCTGGCAAAGACAGGGTGCCCATCAGTGGGGTTCGCGCCGATCACCATCACCACGTCGGCTTGTTCCACCGAGTCGAAATCCTGCGTCCCTGCCGAGGTGCCATAGGTCTTGCCCAACCCGTATCCGGTCGGCGAATGGCAGACACGGGCGCAGGTGTCGGTGTTGTTGTTGCCGAAGACCGCGCGGGTCAGTTTCTGCACCAGATAGGTTTCCTCGTTGGTGCAGCGGCTGGAGGTGATGACGCCCACCGACTTGCGGCCATACTTTTCCTGGATGCCGCGCATCCTGGCGGCGGCAAAGGCCATCGCCTCGGGCCAATCCACCTCGCGCCACGGCTGGTCGATGGTGTCGCGGATCATGGGTTTCAGGATCCGGTCCTTGTGCTGGGCATAGCCATAGGCGAAGCGGCCCTTGACGCAGCTATGCCCCCGGTTCGCCTTGCCGTGCTTGTAGGGGACCATGCGCACCAGCTGGTCGCCGTTCAGTTCCGCCTTGAAGCTGCAACCCACGCCGCAATAGGCGCAGGTGGTGATGACCGACCGTTCCGGCGTGCCCAACTCGATCACCGATTTCTCCTGCAAGGTCGCGGTCGGGCAGGCCTGCACGCAGGCCCCGCAGGACACGCAGTCCGAGGTCAGGAAATCGTCGCCAATGGCCCCCGCCTTGACGCGGCTGTCAAAGCCGCGCCCCTCGATGGTCAGGGCGAAGGTGCCCTGCACTTCCTCGCAGGCGCGGACGCAGCGCGAGCAGACGATGCACTTGGCCGGGTCATAGGTGAAATACGGGTTGCTTTCGTCCTTGGGGGTGTAATTCGCGTTGACACCCACCCCGTCGCGTTGGGCGAAGTGGTTGAGAAGCGTCGCCCCCTCGGGCGCTTTATACCGCACGTCGCGCAGGCCGACGTTGCCCGCCATGTCCTGCAATTCGCAATCACCATTGGCCGCGCAGGTCAGGCAGTCGAGAGGGTGGTCCGAGATGTAAAGCTCCATCACGCCCTTGCGCATCCGGCGCAGCTTGTCGGACTGGGTGTGGACGACCATGCCTTCGGTCACCGGAGTGGTGCAAGACGCGGGCGTGCCGCGCCGGCCTTCGATCTCCACGACGCAGAGGCGGCAGGATCCGAAGGCTTCGAGGTTGTCGCTGGCGCACAGCTTCGGGACCATGATCCCGGCCTCGGCGGCGGCGCGCATGACGGACGTGCCTTCGGGAACGGTGATGTCGATCCCATCGACGTTCAGCGTCACCGGCAAGCCGACCTTGGCAGGCGTGCCCATGTCGCGGTCGTCGCCCGGCGGGTATTGGGGGATGATGAAGTCTCTCATTCGGCTGCCTCCCGATAGGTGGCGAAATCGTCGGGGAAATTTCTCAGTGCGGACATGACCGGGAAGGGCGTGAAGCCGCCAAGCGCGCACAATGATCCGTCCTTCATCGTCTCGCACAGGTCGGTCAGCAGCGGGATCGCCGCCGCGTCGCCCTGGGCGATGCGGTCGATGGTTTCCACCCCGCGCACCGCGCCGATCCGGCAGGGCGTGCATTTGCCGCAGGATTCGACGGCGCAGAACTCCATCGCGAAGCGCGCCATGCGCAGCATGTCCACGGTGTCGTCAAAGACCACCAGACCGGCATGGCCGATCAGCCCGCCGTTCTGGTCGAATTCCTCGTATCCCATGGGCGTGTGGAACTGGTCGATGTGCATATAGGCGCCCAAGGGGCCGCCGACCTGCACCGCCTTGACGGGCCGCCCGCTGGCCGTGCCGCCGCCGATGTCGTTCACGACCTCGCCCAGGGTCAGGCCGAAGGCGGTCTCGAACAGCCCGCCGCGCTTGACGTTTCCGGCGATCTGCAAGGTGACGGTGCCGCGCGACCGGCCCAGGCCGAAATCGGCGTAATGCTTGGCACCCCGTTCGAAGATCACCGGGATCGTGGTCAGCGAGATGACGTTGTTCACGACCGTGGGTTGGCCCAGGAAGCCCTGCAACGCGGGCAAAGGCGGCTTGGCGCGCACGGTGCCGCGCTTGCCTTCCAGGCTGTTCAGCAGCGACGTTTCCTCGCCGCAGACATAAGCGCCCGCGCCGGTGCGGACCTCCATGTCGAAGGCGCGGCCCGATCCCAGCACGTCTGCGCCCAGCAGGCCCCGCTGGCGGGCGATCTTCACCGCTTGCGTCAGGATGGCGATGGCGTCGGGATATTCCGAGCGCAGATAGACATAGCCGCGCGTGGCGCCAACCCCCAGACCAGCAATCGCCATGCCTTCGATCAGTTGGAAGGGATCGCCCTCGATGATCATGCGGTCTGCGAAGGTGCCGCTGTCGCCCTCGTCGGCGTTGCAGACGATGTATTTCTGCGGGGCTTCGGCTTCGGCCACGGTCTTCCACTTGATGCCGGTGGGGAAACCCGCGCCGCCGCGCCCGCGAAGGCCGCTGTCGATGACTTCCTGCACGATCCGGGCCTTGGTCATGGTCAACGCGCGGCGCAGGCCGACAAGGCCGCCGTTGGCCTGATAGTCGTCCATGTCCAGCGGGTCGATCACGCCGCAGCGGGCAAAGGTCAGGCGGGTCTGGCGGGCGAACCAGTCGATGTCCTCGACCCGGCCCAACCCGTTCAGCTTGCCATCGAGCAGGTCGGGCACCTGGTCGGGGGTCACGTTTCCGTAACCGATGCGGCCCTGGGGCGTCTCGACCTCGACCAGGGGTTCCAGCCAGACCATGCCGCGGGTGCCGTTGCGGACGATCCGGATGTCGATGCCACGTGCCGCCGCCTGACGCGCAAGCGCATCGGCCACGTCATCCGCGCCAAGCGCCTTGGCGGCGCTGTCCAAGGGAACGAAGACCTTCATGCGCCCACCTCGGCCAGGATGCGGTCCATCCGGGCATCATCGACGCGGCCCACGACGCGGCCATCGACCATGGCGGCGGGGGCGCAGGCGCATAGCCCCAGGCAATAGACGGGTTCCACCGTCACCGCGCCGTTGGGGGTGGTGCCGTGCCAGCCGATCCCCAGCTTTTGCAGGGTGGATTCGGCCAGGGCATTGGCTCCCATGGACTGGCAGGCCTCGGCCCGGCAGATCTTCAGGACGTGCCGGCCCGCCGGATGGTCGCGGAAATCGTGATAGAAGCTGATGACGCCATGCACCTCGGCCCGGCCCAGGTTCAGGATGTCGGCCAGCACCGGCACGGCGGCCTGCGGGACATGGCCCCAGGTATCCTGCAACGCGTGCAGCATCGGCAGAAGTGGCCCTTCCAGGGAAGCAAGCGGCGCGACGATGCCCCGGATCTCCTCCTCGGTCGGGGCTGGCGCATGGGAATGCATATGCTGGCCTTTCGACGATCCTCTGGCGCATATCCAAGCACGCTGCACATTCCGAAATCAATATCGTTGTTTCGTCAGTTGATAGAAATCATCTATCGTTCGCCATGCGTCGCGCCTCGGTCAGCAGGGCCTCCAGCACAGGCGTATGGGGTTCGCGCCATGGTGCCACGAGGCCCACGGCATGGCTGGCGCCATCGCCGTCCAGGGGAATGGTCCGCAGCGGCTTGCCCTGGGTCAGGAAACCCGCGATGTCCTCGGGCAGGATGGTGATCCAGCCGCCTTCCAGCACATGGGCGACCAGCACCACGGTGGAACTGGATTCGACGGTGGCCTGAGGGGTCACGCCCGCCTCGATCAGGTTGCGGTTGATGATGCGGCGGTTCTGCATGTCGCTGGTCAGCAGGCACAGCCGATGCCCCGCCAGATCGGACCACCCCACGCGGTCCTGCCCGGCCAGCGGCGAGTCCGCACCGCAGACCAGCATGTAGCGTTCGTCGTAAAGGCTGACGGTGCTGACCCGGCCCAAGGGTTCGTTGTCCAGATAGGAAATCCCCGCGTCCACGGTCAGGTCGTCGATCATCTGAAGGATCTCGACCGAGGTGCGCGACAGGATGGTCATGCCCACATTCGGATGGGCCGCGCCGAAGCGGGCGCTGATCCAGGCGGCCCAGGTCAGTGCCGTGGGGATCACGGCGATGCGCAACTGGCCCGACAGCCCATGGCGCGTGGCCCGCATCTCCTCGCGCAACTGGCGGGTGTCGCCGACGATGCGGCGCGCCCAGACCAGGGCGGACTGGCCTTCGGGCGTCAGCCCGCCGAAGCGCGAGCCGCGAAAGACCAGCAGCACGCCAAGCTGTTCCTCGAGTTGCTTGATGCCCGCCGACAGGGTGGGCTGCGTGATGCCCAAGCTGGCGGCGGCGCGGCCGAAGTGGCGTTCCTTGGCGACGGCCAGGAACATCTCCAGCTTGTCGATCATTCGGCGGGCGCGGGCGCCGCCTGATCCTGCCGCGCCTTGCGGCCGCCCAGAAGCCGGACCATCAGCACGAAGAACAAGGGCGCGAACAGGATGCCCAGCACCGTGGAAGCAACCGTCCCGCCGATCACCGTGGCGCCGATGGCGTTGCGGCCATTGGCCCCTGCCCCGGTGGACAGCACCAGCGGCAGTACGCCCAGCGTGAAGGCGATCGAGGTCATGACGATGGGGCGGAACCGCTGGCGCGCGGCCTCGACCACGGCCTTGAACAGGGGGACGCCGTGTTCGGACTGTTCGCGCGCGAATTCGACGATCAGGATGGCGTTCTTGCCGGTCAGGCCGATCACGGTCAGCAGGCCCACCTGGAAGAACACGCCGTTGTCGAAGCCGCCGAAGTAAGCGCCCGCAAGCGCGCCCAGCACGCCGATGGGCATGACCAGGATCACCGCCAGCGGGATCGACCAGCTTTCGTAAAGCGCGGCCAGGCACAGGAAGACGGCGGCCAGCGACATCGCGTAAAGCAGCGTCGTCTGGTCGCCGGATTCCTGTTCCTCGAGCGACAGGCCCGTCCAGGCCACGGCATAGCCCGGCATCTGCGACACCAGGTTTTCCACCTCGGCCATCGCCTCGCCCGTGCTGACGCCAGGGGCGGGGCTGCCCTGGATCTGCATGGCCGGGATGCCGTTGTAACGGTTCAGCCCCTGCGGCCCGAAGGTCCATTCCCCCGCCGAGAAGTTCGAGAAGGGCACC
Source organism: Paracoccus lichenicola (assembly GCF_009708075.1). Classification (GTDB taxonomy): domain Bacteria; phylum Pseudomonadota; class Alphaproteobacteria; order Rhodobacterales; family Rhodobacteraceae; genus Paracoccus; species Paracoccus lichenicola. Next base: position 72,470 of record NZ_WMBT01000002.1, read on the forward strand.
AGCCCGCCGCTGGCATTCCTGACGCGCCACTTGTCGAAATCGCTGGGGGCGGACCGCGATGTCGCCTCGCCCTGGACATAGACGCGCTTGATGCGGCCGCGGTCCACGAAGTCGTTCACGTAGCGGCCCGTCCAGGCCACCTGAAGCAGGTTCGCCACATCGGTCGCCGTGACCCCCATGGCGCCTGCCTGCCGCCAGTCGATGTTCAGCTTGAACTGGGCCGCATCCTCAAGCCCCGAGGGGCGGGTCTGCGTGATCACCTGGCTTTGCGAGGCCATGCCCAGGAACTGGTTGCGGGCCGCCAGCAATTCCTCGTGCGATTGGCCGCCGCGGGCCTGAAGGTAGAAGTCGAAGCCCGAGACGTTGCCAAGCTCGATCACCGAAGGGGGCACGATGGGGAACACCATCGCGTCCTGGATGCCGCTGAGCGCGCCGAAGGCCCGGCCCGCGACCGCCTGCACGGCCTGTTCGGGGTTGGGGCGTTCCTTCCAGTCCTTCATGCGCACGAAGGCCATGCCGACGTTCTGCCCCTGCCCCGCGAAGCTGAAACCCACGACGCCGAACATCGAATCGACCGAGTCCTTTTCCTGGGTCAGGAAGTAATCCTGCACCTGATCGACCACCGCCGCTGTGCGTTCCGCCGTGGCCCCGGTGGGTCCCTGGATCAGGACGAACATGATGCCCTGGTCCTCGTCCGGCAGGAAACCCTCGGGCGTGCGCAGGAACAGCAGCACCATGGCCGCGCCAAGCGCCGCATAGATCAGCAGCACCCGCAGCGGACGGCGCACGATCCAGCCCACCGCGCCGGTATAGCCGTCGGTCGTGCGGTCGAAGCTGCGGTTGAACCAGCCGAACAGCCCGCGCTTGGAATGATGGTCCTTGGACCGCAGCAGCGTGGCGCAGAGCGCCGGCGTCAGCGTCAGCGCGACCAGAACCGACAGCGCCATGGCCGAGACGATGGTGACCGCGAACTGCTGATAGATCACCCCGGTGGATCCGCCGAAGAAGGCCATCGGCACGAAGACCGCCGACAGGACCAGCGCGATGCCGATCAGCGCGCCGGTGATCTGGCCCATGGACTTGCGGGTGGCCTCGCGCGGCTCCAGCCCTTCGTCCTCCATGATCCGCTCGACGTTTTCCACCACCACGATGGCATCGTCCACCAGCAGGCCGATGGCCAGCACCATGGCCAGCATGGTCAGGGTGTTGATGGAAAAGCCGAAGGCCGCGATGATGCCGAAGGTGCCCAGCAGGACGATCGGCACGGCCAGCGTCGGGATCAGCGTCGCCCGCCAGTTCTGAAGGAAGACATACATGACGATGAAGACCAGCACGATGGCCTCGATCAGCGTCTTGACGACCTCCTCGATGGAGATTTCCACGAAGGGCGAGGTGTCGAAGGGGATCACGTATTCCACGCCCTCGGGGAAGAATTCGGCGAATTCGACCATGCGTTCCTTGACGCGTTCGGCGGTGTCCAGCGCGTTGGCCCCGGGCGCAAGCGACAGCGCCATCCCGGCGGCGGGACGCCCGTTATAGGTGGCCTCGGTCGCATAGCTTTCGGCCCCGACCTCGACCCGCGCCACGTCGCGCAGCAGGACCAGGCCGCCGTTCTCCTCGGCCCGCAGGACGATCTGGCGGAAATCCTCGGGCGTGGTCAGCAGGGACTGCGCGGTGACGGTGGCATTCAGCTGCTGGCCTTCTACCGTCGGCAGGTCGCCGAAGGCCCCGGCGGAAATCTGGGTGTTCTGCGCGGAAACCGACGCCACCACGTCCGACGGCGTGATCTCGTAGGCCGCCAGCTTGTCGGGATCCAGCCAGATGCGCATGGCATAGGGTGAGCCGAAGACCTGCACGCTTCCCACGCCCTCGACCCGGGACAGGTCGTCCACCAGGTTCGAGAACATGTAGTCCGAAAGGTCCGTCTGGTCATAGCTGTCGCTGCCGATCAGGCCGATCACCATCAGGAAGCCCGCGGTCGATTTCTCGACCACGACGCCCTGGCGCTGGACAGGTTCGGGCAGCAGGGGCGTGGCCTGCGACAGCTTGTTCTGGACCTGGACTTGGGCGATGTCCACGTCGGTGCCGGTCTCGAAGGTCAGCGTCGTCTCGGACGCGCCAGCCGAGGACGAACCCGACGAGATATAGCGCAATCCGTCAAGGCCGGTCATCTGCTGCTCGATCACCTGGGTCACGGTGTTCGAGATCGTCTCGGCGGACGCGCCGGGATAGGTCGCGCGGACCGTGACCGAGGGCGGCGCGATCTGCGGATATTGCGCGATGGGCAGCGACAGGATCGACAGGATGCCGATGCCCATGATGATGATCGAGATGACCCAGGCGAATACCGGACGGTCGATGAAGAAACGGGCCATGATCTGTCACGCCTTGCTTGTCTGGACCGTCAGTTGCCCGACGCGTCTGCGGTGTCTTCCGTGGCTTGTCCTGCGGGCGCGGGCTGTCCTTCGGCGGGCGCGGTCGCACCTTCCGCGCCGCGTTCCTGCGGCACCACCGTGGCGCCCGGTCCGATCCGCTGCAGCCCCGCCACGACCACGCGGTCGCCGGGCGCAAGCCCGTCCGTCACGATCCAGTGGTTGCCGCGGTCCTGGGCGACTTCCAGCGTGCGTTCCTCGACCACGTTCTGGTCGTTCACGACCATCGCCACGGGACGCCCGCGCCGGTCGCGGCTGACGGCTTCCTGCGGGGCCAGGATCGCGTCCTTCAACTGCCCCTGCGGGATGTCGGCCAGCACGAACATGCCCGGCAGCAGGAAGCCGTCGGGATTGGCGAATTCCATCCGCAGGGTGATGACGCCGGTGGTCTCATCGACATGCGGCTCGGCGGCGGTCATGGATCCGGTGTGTTCATAGGTGCTGCCGTCGGGAAGCCGCAGCGTCACGGTGCGGTCGGTGCCCCGGGGCAGCGCGGCTTCGGCACCCATGCGCTGCCAGCGGGTGATCTCGGCTGCGGATTGCGTGACATCGACGCGGACCGGGTCGATGCGGCGGATGACGGCCAGGGGCGTCGCCTGCCCGGCGGTGACCAGGGCGCCGGGGCTGGCCTGGGCCAGGCCGATCACCCCGTCCAGGGGGGCGGTGATGGTGGTGCGGTCCAAGTCGATCTGGGCCGTCAGCAATTGCGCCTCGGCGGCCTTGACGCCGGCTTCTGCCGCGTCGCGTGCGGCGATGGCGCTGTCCTGGGTCTGTTCGCTGGCCACGCGCCGGTCGCGCAGGGTCACGACACGCTCGGCTTCGCGGCGTGCGGCATCGGCCTGGGCCTGGGCCTGGGCCAGCGCCGCCTGCGCCTGCGCGACGGCGGCCCCATAGCTGCGGGGGTCGATGCGGTATAGGGGATCGCCCTCGGCCACCTCGCTGCCTTCCTCGAACAGGCGCTCGACGATCAGGCCGCCGACCTGGGGGCGCAACTCGGCCTCGGCCGAGGCGACGACGCGGCCCGGCAGGCTGGCGGTCAGGGTCACGTCCTCGGCCTTCAGGGTGACGACGGTGACGGCGGGGGGCGGCATCTCTCCGCCCGGGGCCTGGGCGGAAAGGCCATGCGGGGCCATTGCCGCGACCATGCCGGCAAGAACAAGGATTCGTGTCAGCGTCGCCATGCTGTCCATACCGTCTGGGATAAATAACCGATGCTGGCGCCTGCCCGTTCGCAAGGGCAGTCCGTCGCCGCCGCTCACGCTATCGTCAAGCGGCGGCAAGGACAACGGGTCCGTTGCGATTCCCGCGCTTTGTTCGGTGCTTGCCTCGTCCGGCGACACAAGGCACTGTGGATCCCATGGGCAAGAGGGGGGAGCCGATGCCAGCCTATCTGATCGCGGACGTGAAGGTGACGGATGATGCGTGGGTGCCCGATTACGCCGCCCGCGTCCACGAGATCGCGGCCCGGCACGGCGGCCGCTATCTGTCGCGGTCCGGCAATATCGACACGCTGGAGGGCACGCCCCTGGGCAGCACGCTGGTCGCCCTGATCGAGTTTCCCTCGAAGGAGGCCGCGCGGGCCTTTGCGACCGATCCCGAATACGCCCCCTTCGCCGAGGCGCGCAAGGCGGGCAGCGTAAGCAACTTTCACCTGATCGACGACACCGACCTGGCGGGCGCCATCCCCTATCTGCCCAAGGGGTGACGCATCACATCGCCGCGCCTGACTTCGGGGCGCAAGGAACAGGCCCGGCGGCTGGCCGATGTGGCCCGGCTGCAGTGCCGCCGACATTTCCACCAGCCATCCGGTTGAACTGCGCCCGTTTCCGCCTATTCTGCGATGCAACAGGCCTTCCGCACGACGGATAAGGAAAGACATGCCATGACCGACGACACCCGCCGCCGCGCCGAGGACATCCGCACCCAGATCGAGGATCTGACCCGCGTGTCCCTGCCGGAACCCAAGGCCGATCCCCTGTCGATCCGTGCCGCCGATCCCCAGCTGGCCGCCGAGATCCGCCGCCGCATGGACGAGATCGACCTGGGCGACACCGGATCCATCGTCCGCTTCGGCACCCGCGCGCAGGCGGGGTTGCAGGAAATCAGCCAGAAGATGCTGGCCGATGTCAAAAGCAAGGATGTCGGCCCGGCGGGCGAAAGCCTGCGCAACATCGTGACCACCATCCGCGGCTTTTCCACCAGCGAACTGGACGTGCGCCGGACGCGCAGCTGGTGGGAAAAGCTGCTGGGCCGGTCCGCGCCCTTCGCGAAGTTCGTGGCCAATTACGAACAGGTCCAGACCCAGATCGACCGCATCACGGTGGAACTGGAACGCCACGAACAGACCCTGCTGAAGGACATCAAGTCGCTGGATCTGCTGTATGACCACACGCTGAACTTCTATGACGAACTGGCGCTGTACATCGCTGCCGGAGAGGAGAAGCTGGCGGAACTGGACAGCAAGGTCATTCCCGACATGGAAGCCAGGGTCAAGGCCGCGCCCGAGGCCGAGCAGGTCATGCAGGCGCAGGCGCTGCGCGACCTGCGCGCGGTGCGCGACGATCTGGAACGGCGCGTCCACGACCTCAAGCTGACGCGGCAGGTGACGATGCAGTCCCTGCCCTCGATCCGGCTGGTGCAGGAAAACGACAAGTCGCTGGTGACGAAGATCAACTCGACCCTGGTGAACACCGTGCCGCTGTGGGAAACGCAACTGGCCCAGGCGGTGACGATCCAGCGCAGCGCCGAGGCCGCCCGCGCCGTCAAGGAGGCCAGCGACCTGACGAACGACCTGCTGACCCGCAACGCCGACAACCTGCGCCAGGCGAACGTGCAGATCCGCACCCAGACCGAACGCGGCGTCTTCGACATCAACGCGGTCAAGGCCGCCAACGCGCAACTGATCGCCACCATCGAGGACTCCTTACGCATCGCCGACGAAGGCCGCGCCCGCCGCGCCGCCGCCGAGGGCGAGCTGACCAAGATGGAGGCGGAGCTTCGCGACACGCTGGCCCGCGCGACGGCGAAGCGCCAGGATGGCCGGTCGGCGCCGGGGACGCCGTCGCGGCAATGACGGCAGGGTGGGTCGGGCTTTTGGGCCGGCTGCCCCTGCTGGGGCTTCTGGCCGTGGCCGCCTGCGGGGCGCCGGAACCGTCGCCGCCGGACCCGGAACCCCGGCCCGCAGTCAGGCCCGATCCTGGCCCCTCGCAGGAAGAATTGCGCAAGGCCCGCGCCGAACGCAACCGCGCCGCCAATGCCGCCGCAGCCGAGGCCCTTGTCCAGGCAAGCGCCACCAGCACCGCGCAGCGCGATTTCTATGACCGCGCCGAACGCGCCCTGCGCGCCCAGGGCAGGCTGCGCCGCGACCGGGTGCCGCAGGACGCCCCCATCGACGCCGAAACGCTGACGCGCAACTTCATCGCCGTCGCGTTGCGGGACGAATACGGGCAGGGCGGGATCCAGGCGGGCAATGGCGGCGCCGCGGCGCCCCTGCGCCGCTGGCAGGATCCCGTGCGGCTGCAGATCGAATTCGGCACCACCACCGACGTGGCGACGCGCCGCGCCTACCGCGTCGAGGTCAGCCAGTTCGCCGCCCGCCTGGCCGAGGCGACGGGCCACCGCGTGTCCCTGACCGACAGCGGCGGCAATTTCATCGTGATGGTCCTGTCCGACGACGAACGCCGCGCCATCGGCCCACGGCTGGCGCAGCTCGTGCCGGGCATTCCGGCGCAGGACATCGCCGTCATGCAGGATCTGGACGCCGACAACTTCTGCACGGTCTTCGCCTATTCGCGCGGCGCGGCGCCCGTCTATTCCAACGCCGTCGCCCTGATCCGGGCCGAGTTGCCGCCCCTGCTGCAAAGTTCCTGCATCCACGAGGAAGTGGCGCAGGGCATGGGTCTGGCAAACGACAGCCCCGAGGCCCGCCCCTCGATCTTCAACGACGACGAGGAATTCGCCCTGCTGACCCGGCATGACGAGCTGCTGCTGAAGATCCTGTATGACCCGCGCCTGCGCCCGGGCATGACGCGGGCCGAGGCCGAGCCGGTCGTCCGGCGGATCGCGACCGAGCTGCTGGGCCAGGACATCTGAAAGCCGTCTTGCGCGGGGCCTTCCCGGCCCTCTAACATGGACCAGGCATCCCGAGTAGACGAACATGGCACTCTTCGACATTCTGGGCGGCGAGTTCATCGAGGTCATCGAATGGACCGACGACACCCGCGACACGATGGTCTGGCGCTTTCCCACCGTCGGCAACGCGATCAAGTACGGCGCCAAGCTGACCGTCCGCGAGGGCCAGGCCGCCGTCTTCATCCATGAAGGGCAACTGGCCGATACGTTCGGACCGGGTCTCTACATGCTGGAAACGAACAACCTGCCGGTCCTGACGCGGTTGCAGCACTGGGACCACGGCTTTCGCAGTCCCTTCAAGTCGGAAATCTATTTCGTCAGCACGACCCGCTTCAACGACCTGAAATGGGGCACCAAGAACCCGATCATGGCCCGCGACCCGGAATTCGGCCCGGTCCGCCTGCGCGCCTTCGGCACCTATTCGCTGCGCGTGACCGACCCCGCCCGCTTCATGACCGAGATCGTCGGCACCGACGGCGAATTCACCCGCGACGAGATCACCTTCCAGATCCGCAACGTGATCGTGCAGGAATTCTCGCGCGTGATCGCGGGATCGGGGATCCCGGTGCTGGACATGGCGGCCAACACCGGCGACCTGGGCCGCCTGGTGGCCACGGCGATCGAGCCGACGATTGCCGCCTATGGCCTGACCATCCCGGAATTCTATATCGAAAACATCAGCCTGCCGCAGGAAGTCGAGAAGATGCTGGACAAGCGGACCTCCATGGGCATCCTGGGCGACCTGGACCGCTTCGGCCAGTATGCGTCGGCCGAGGCGATGGTGAATGCCAGCCAGAACCCCGGCGCCGCCGGTGCGGGCATGGGGGCTGCCATGGGCGCGGCGCTTGGCGCGGGCATGGCGAACCGTCCTGCCGTCGGCCCTTGGGGCAGCGTCCCGCAGGCCGGTGCCGCGACCTCGCCGCCCGTCCCGCCAAAGACGGATGCGATCTGGCATGTCGCGCTGAACGGCGAGGCGCAGGGACCCTATGACCGCACACACCTGGAACGTCTTGCGACCGAGGGGCGGGTGATGCGCGACACGCTGGTCTGGACGCCCGGCCAGGACGGCTGGCGCAAGGCGGGCGAGGTCGCGGACCTTGCCCCCATCTTCCCCTCCATGCCGCCGCCCCTGCCCGGCTGATCCATGCCCACGCCCCAGGCCGAACACCGCTATCCCTGCGAACAATGCGGGGCCAGCCTGCGCTTTCTGCCGGGCCAGCAGGTGCTGGTCTGCGACTGGTGCGGGCACCGCCAGGCCATCGGCGACGGTCCTGCCCGCGCCCCGGCCCGCCAGTCCGGCGGCGGGGCCGAGGGCGAGGACGCGATCCTTTCCGATCCCGAAACCGGCCGCGCCCTGCAATGGGATGCGGGGCACAAGTCGCCGGAACTGGTCGAGATTCCGCTGGAACAGGGCCTGCGCCTGGACGCCGGGTCCGATCTTGCCGCGACCGTCCGCCTGCTGTCCTGCCCCAATTGCGGCGCGCAGATCGAGATCGGCGACACCACCCATTCCAGCGCCTGCCCCTTTTGCGCCACCCCCGTCGTCACCGACACCGGCACCAGCCGCAAGATCAAGCCGCAGGGCGTCCTGCCCTTTCGCCTGACCGAGGATCAGGCCCACAAGGCGATGCAGGACTGGCTGGGAAAGCTGTGGTTCGCCCCATCCGGCCTGACCGCCTATGCCCGGCGGGGGCGCCGGATGCGCGGCGTCTATTCGCCTTTCTGGACCTTCGACGCGCGCACGAGGTCGGACTATGTCGGCCAGCGCGGCGATTACTACTATGAAACCGTTTATGTCACCCAGCAGGTCAACGGCCGCAGCCAGCAGGTCGCCCGCCAGATCCGCCGCACGCGCTGGCGGCCCGCTGCGGGCCAGGTGGCGCGGGATTTCAACGACGTGCTGGTGCTGGCCTCGGCCTCGCTGCCGCGCAAGTTCTCGGACGGGTTGACGCCGTGGGACCTGTCGCACCTGCGGAGCTATCGTCCCGACTATCTGGCTGGGCTTGAGGCCGAGGCCTATACGATCCCTCTGGCCGAAGGCCACAAGATCGCCCGGGCCGAGATGGAAGGCGTGATCCTGAACGACGCCCGCCGCGACATCGGCGGCGACGAACAGCGGGTGGACCAGATCCACACCGACTACCGGGACGAGACCTTCAAGCACATCCTCCTGCCGGTCTGGACCGCCGCTTATCGCTATAACGGGAAAAGCTATCGTTTCGTGGTCAACGGGCAGTCGGGGCGCGTCGTGGGCGAACGCCCCTGGTCCGCCTGGAAAATCGCCGCTGCGGTGATCGCCGCTCTGGTTGCGCTAGCGGCTTTCCTGTATGGGGCCGATGCAGGGGGCTATATCGACCTGGACGCCGTCTTGCAGGGTCAGGATATCGTCATCCAGGGCTATTGAGAGGGGGGGATGATGATCCTGTGCGCGGGCGAATCGCTGATCGACATGGTGCCGCAGGACGGCGCCTTCCGGCCCCTCGCGGGCGGATCGGTCTATAACACCGCCATCGCGCTTGGCCGCCTGGGCGAACCCGTGGCCTATCTGTGGCCCATCAGCCGCGACCCCTTTGGCGAGGTTCTGCTGCGCCCGCTGACCGAGGCCGGGGTAAACACCGACCTTTGCCCCCGCACCGACCGGCTGACGACGTTGGCGCTGGTCACGCTGACCGGGGGCGAGGCGCGCTATTCCTTCTATGATGAAGGCTCGGCGGGGCGGATGCTGGCGCCCGCCGACCTGCCTGTCCTGCCTGATAGGATCCAGGCGCTGTTCGCGGGCGGCATCAGCCTGGTCCCCGACCCTTGCGGCGCGGCCATCGAGGCGCTGGTCGAACGGGATGGCGACCGCCTGCCGGTCATGCTGGACCCGAACATCCGGCCCTTCTTCATCACCGACGCCCAGGCCTATCGCACCCGCCTGTCGCGGCTGATCGCGCGCGCCGATATCGTCAAGCTGTCCGGCGACGACCTGGAATGGCTGTATCCCGACCTGCCACCCGAAGATGCGGCCCGCCACGTGCTGGCCCAGGGACCGCGGCTGGTGCTGCAAACGGGCGGCGCGGCGGGGGCACGGGCGCATTGGGCGGGCGAGACCGTCGCGGCCCCGGCCGTCCGCACGACCGTTGCCGACACCATCGGCGCGGGCGACACGTTCAACGCGGGCGTCTTGGCCAGCCTGCGCCGCCAAGGGGTGTTGTCGAAGGCGGGTCTGGCCGCGATCACCGCCGACGGGATCGCCGCTGCCCTGACGCTTGGCGCGCAGGCCGCCGCCGTCACCGTGTCGCGCCCCGGCGCAAACCCGCCCTGGGCGCACGAAATGACCGCCCTTTCCGATGGACGCACAGGGGGCTAGAACCATCCCATGGACATTCTGGACAAGATCAAGGCCTACAAGCTGGACGAGATCGCCACCGCCAAGGCCGCGCGTCCGCTCGCCGATGTCGAGGCCGCCGCCCGCGCCGCCTCGGCCCCGCGCGGCTTCGCGCAGGCACTGACGCGGAAGGCCGCGACCGGCGCCGCGCTGATTGCCGAGATCAAGAAGGCCAGCCCCTCCAAGGGCCTGATCCGGCCTGACTTCGATCCTCCGGCCTTGGCGCGCGCCTATGAGGCGGGCGGGGCCGCCTGCCTGTCGGTCCTGACCGATGCGCCCAGTTTCCAGGGCGCGCCCGCCTTCCTGACCGCCGCGCGCGAGGCCTGTTCGCTGCCGGTCCTGCGCAAGGACTTCCTTTACGACACCTATCAGGTGGCCGAGGCGCGGTCCTGGGGCGCGGACTGCATCCTGATCATCATGGCCTCGGTCGATGATGCCCTTGCGGCGGAGCTGGAGGACGCGGCCTTCCACTGGGGCATGGACGCGCTGATCGAGGTCCACGATGCCGCCGAACTGGACCGGGCGCTGCGGCTGAAGTCGTCCCTGATGGGGATAAACAACCGTAATCTCAAGACGTTCGAACTTTCTCTTGATGTGACGCGCGAACTTGCGCCGCGTGTTCCGGCAGATCGGGACATCGTCTGCGAAAGCGGGCTGTTCACCGCCGACGACCTGACCGCAATGATGCAGGTGGGGGCGCGTCGGTTCCTGATCGGCGAAAGCCTGATGCGGCAGGCCGACGTGACCGCAGCCACCCGCCGGATCCTGGACGTGGCGGCATGAGCCTGACCCATTTCGACGCCTCGGGCCAGGCCCACATGGTCGATGTCTCGGACAAGGCTGTGACGACCCGAGAGGCCGTGGCGCAGGGCTGCGTCGTGATGACGGCAGAAACGCTGGCGCTGGCGCAAGGCGGGGCGAAAAAGGGCGATGTGCTGGGCGTGGCGCGCCTGGCGGGGATCATGGCGGCCAAGCGGACGGCGGACCTGATTCCGCTGTGCCATCCGCTGCCCATCAGCAAGGTGTCCCTGGACTTTGAACCCGACACCGCCCTGCCCGGCATCCGCGTCACCGCGACCGTGCGCACGACCGGCCAGACCGGGGTCGAGATGGAGGCGCTGACCGCCGTCTCGGTCGCCTGCCTGACCATCTATGACATGCTGAAAGCCGCCGAGAAGTCGATGGTCTTGCAGGACATCCGGCTTCTCAGGAAAAGCGGCGGAAAGTCAGGGGATTACGAGGAAAACGCATGATTTCGGTTCAACAGGCGCTGGAGCAGGTTCTGGGCCTTGCGCATCCCGTCGCAAGCGAACTGATCCCGATTGCCGAGGCCGTGGGCCGCGTCCTGGCGGAACCTGCCGTGTCCCGCATCACGCAGCCGCCCTTCGACGCCTCGGCTATGGACGGCTATGCCGTTCGGACGGCGGACATGGACCAGCCCCTGACCGTCATCGGAGAGGCTGCGGCGGGCCGCCCCTGGAATGGTCAGGCGGCGCCCGGCACTGCCGTTCGCATCTTCACCGGCGCAGCGGTTCCGCCGGGCTATGACCGCGTCGTCATGCAGGAACATGTGGTCCGTGACGGAAACCGGGTGCGGATCACGGATCGCTCCAGCGGCGCCAATATCCGCAAGGCGGGCGACGATTTTCAACAGAGCGACCGCTTTGCCCCGGCGCGCAGGCTGACCGCATCCGACATCGGCCTGCTTGCCGCGATGAACATTCCGGTCGTCGCCGTCGCCAAGCGTCCCCGAGTCGCGATCCTGGCCGGCGGGGACGAACTGGTGGCCCCCGGAACGCAGCCCCTGCCGGGCCAGATCGTCAGTTCCAACGACCTCGCCATTGCGGCGCTTGTGCGCGATGCCGGGGCCGATCCCCTGGTCCTGCCGATCGCCCGCGACACCGAGGAAAGCTTGCGCGCGGGTTTCGCCGCCGCCTCGGGCGCCGATCTGCTGGTCACCATCGGAGGCGCCTCGGTCGGCGATCATGATCTGGTCGGCAAGGTCGCGGCGGATCTTGGCCTTCAGCGCGCCTTCTACAAGATCGCGATGCGGCCGGGCAAGCCGCTGATGGCGGGCCGGCTTGCCGACATGCCGATGATCGGGCTTCCGGGAAACCCTGTTTCGGCAATGGTTTGCGGCCTCTTGTTCGTAGAACCTCTCATTGCTGCGATGCAGGGGCTTCGCCCTGTCCACAAGCTGGCAAAGGCAAGGCTTGCCGTCGAAATGCAGGCCGAGGGCGACCGGCAGCACTATCTGCGCGCGACCCTGGAGGATGGCGAGGATCTGCCGCTGATCCGCCCGTTTTCCAGCCAGGATTCGGCGCGATTGTCGCTGATGGCGCAGGCCGACGCCCTGCTGGTCCGTCTGCCGAACGATCCGCCCCGCCGTGCTGGAGACATCGTCAGCTTTCTGCCCCTTCGTGGCTGACGATTAACGAAGTTTTCAGTTTCCCCTGTTCTGTTCGTTGACGCGATTCTGCTTTTGCGATAGAACAGATACGGAACAAGAAGATGCCGGGGATTGACGGAATGCTGACCAAGAAGCAAATCCAGTTGCTGGATTTCATCCAAAAGCGCATGGCGCGCGACGGGGTTCCGCCCTCCTTTGACGAGATGAAGGAAGCTCTGGATCTTCGGTCAAAATCCGGCATCCATCGCCTTGTCACCGCGCTGGAAGAACGCGGCTTCATCCGCAGGCTTCCGCATCGCGCCCGCGCCCTGGAAATCGTGCGCCTGCCCGACGCCCTGCTTGGGGCAGCGGAAATGAAGGGTGGCTTTACGCCGCGCGTCATCTCGAACACGCGTCCGCCCCGTCCGCGCGGCGCCATCGCGATTGCGGACAGCCCTGCGGTCGAACTGCCGCTGATGGGCCGCATTGCCGCCGGCGTTCCCATCGAGGCCATTTCCGAGGTGTCGCATCATGTCGCGGTGCCGGGCACCATGCTCAGCGGCCGCGAGCATCACTATGCGCTGGAAGTCCAGGGCGATTCGATGATCGAGGCTGGCATCAACGACGGCGATGTGGTGGTGATCCGAGAGCAGGACACCGCGGAAAACGGCGACATCATCGTGGCCCTGGTCGATGGTCATGAGGCGACTTTGAAGCGTTATCGCCGCCGCGGCGGCATGATTGCGCTTGAGGCCGCGAACCCCGCCTATGAGACGCGCATCCTGCCCGAGGAAAGCGTCCGCATCCAGGGGCGGCTGGTCGGGCTGATCCGCAGCTACTAAGGCGTTCGGTTCGGCAGGCAGGCTTCAGACGCCGTCGAAGAAGCCCGCCCCTGCCCGGCCCAGCAATTCCTCGGCCAGATCGGCGCCCATGATCGCGCCCTCGTCAAGACCGCCTTCCCGATGGCCGCTGATGGCAGCGGATCCGTCGGGCCGCAGGATTTCGCCTCGCAACAGCAGGCGGTCGTCCCGGATCTCGGCCAGGCCGGCGATGGGCGTCTGGCAGGATCCGTCAAGCCGGAGCAGGAAGGCGCGCTCGGCGGTGATGCGATAGCCGGTGTCCGCATGGTGGATTGCGGCCAGCAGGCTTGCCGCGATGGCGTCGCCCTGACGCCGCTCGACCCCGATGGCGCCTTGCGCGACGGCAGGCAGCATCTCGGCCGGGTCGATGGCGTTGCGCGCGACATCACGCATCCCAAGCCGGGAAAGCCCCGCCATCGCCAGGAAGGTCGCGGCCGCCACGCCTTCGTCCAGCTTCTTCATCCGGGTCTGGACGTTGCCCCGGAACTCGACCAGGCGCAGATCCGGACGGCGATGCGCCAGTTGCGCGCGGCGGCGCAGGCTGGAGGTGCCGACCACGGTGCCCGCAGGCAGGTCGGGGATCGAGGCGAAATGCGGGCTGACAAAGGCGTCCCGCACATCCTCGCGCGGCAGAAGGCAGTCGATCACCAGCCCTTCGGGTTGCAGCGTCGGCATGTCCTTCATCGAATGGACCGCGATGTCGATCTGCCCGGCCAGCAGCGCCTCCTCGATCTCGCGCGTGAACAGGCCCTTGCCGCCGATCTCCTTCAGCGGGCGGTCGGTGATCCGGTCGCCGGTCGTCTTGATGACGACGATCTCGAAGGCATCCGTGGGCAGGCCATGCGCGGCGGAAAGGCGGTCCCGCGTCTCGTGCGCCTGCGCAAGCGCCAGCATCGAGCCTCGGGTGCCGATCTTCAGGGGACGGGTGGGGTCGGGCATCTGGGTCATGCCCCCCGCATAGCGACAGGCAGGCTGCTTGACAACGTCCGACGCCTCGCCTTGAAGGGTCCGCAGGAGGCCCCATGACCAAACTTCTGCTGCGCGCCTTGGCCGGCGAAACCCTGCCCGTCCCGCCGATCTGGATGATGCGCCAGGCGGGCCGCTATCTGCCGGAATACCGGGCCACGCGCGCGCAGGCGGGCGATTTCCTGTCGCTGTGCTATAATCCCGATCTTGCGGCCGAGGTGACGTTGCAGCCGATCCGCCGCTTTGGCTTCGACGCGGCGATCCTGTTCGCGGACATCCTGCTGGTGCCGCAGGCGCTTGGGGCGGATCTGTGGTTCGTGACAGGAGAGGGGCCGCGGCTGTCCACGGTGACGACCGCCGACGAGGTCGCAAGGCTGAAGCCCGCGGACCAGATCCACGACCGTCTGGCCCCCGTTTACGAAACAGTGCGCATCCTGGCGCGCGAACTGCCGCGGGACACGGCGCTGATCGGCTTTGCCGGCGCGCCCTGGACGGTGGCGACCTATATGGTGGCAGGCCGCGGCACACCCGACCAGGGACCGGCCCATGCCTTGAAGGACAGGGACCGCGCGGCCTTCACCGCCCTGATCGACCGAATCACCGAGGCCACGATCCTCTATCTGTCGGCGCAGATCGAGGCCGGGGCCGAGGTGGTCAAGCTGTTCGACAGCTGGGCCGGCAGCCTCAAGGGCCAGGATTTCGACGACTTCGCCATTGCCCCCGCCCGGCGCATCATCGCCGCGATGAAAGAGCGTCATCCCCATGTTCCGATCATCGCTTTCCCGCGAGAGGCGGGCGAGCGTTACATCGGCTTTGCCCGCGCGACCGGGGCGGATTGCGTCGCGCTGGACAACTCGGTCGGCGCGGACTGGGCGGCGCGCCATGTGCAGGCGGACGGCTGCGTGCAGGGCAATCTGGATCCGCGGCATATGGTCACGGGCGGGCCGGATCTGGTGGCCGAGGCGCAGCGGATCACGCGGGCCTTCCGGGGCGGACCGCATATCTTCAACCTGGGCCACGGGATCACGCCCGATGCCGATCCCGAAAACGTCGCCCTGATGATAAAGGCCGTACGCGGCGCATGATCTGGGTCGCGGCCACGCTGATCGCGGCCACGGCGCAGACCGCCCGGAACGCCGCGCAGGCGGGGCTGACACGAGAGGTCGGCACCCTGGGGGCCACGGCCGTCCGCTTCGTCTTTGGCTTCCCCTTCGCCGCCTTGGCGCTGGTCGCGGCATCGGCCTGGGTGCCTTTGCCGACGCCTGGCCTTCAGGTGATCGGCTGGGCCGCGCTTGGCGCGCTGGCGCAGATCGCCGCGACCGCCTTCATGCTGATGACCATGCGCGACAAGGGCTTTGGCGTCGCGACCGCGCTGATGAAGACCGAACCCGTGACGCTGGCCCTGGTCGGTGCCCTTGTCTTGGCCGAGCCGCTCGGCCCCGCCCGGTTGGCCGCCATCGGCCTGGCGACGCTGGGGGTCGTTCTTGCCTCGGGCGCAAGCTGGGGCCGCGCGGGGTGGGGTGCGGTGGGAACCGGCATCCTGTCGGGCGCGCTGTTCGGCCTGTCGGCCCTCGGCTTTCGCGGCGCCCTGCTGGCCCTGCCCGATGGCGGCCATGTGGTTCGCGCCATCACCGTCCTGACCATCACCCTGGGGCTGCAGGCCGCGATCATGCTGGCCTGGCTTGCGCTTCGGGACCGGGCCGCGCTGCGGGCCATCGCGGCGCAGTGGCGCATATCCGTCGGCGCCGGCGCCTTGGGGGCCTTCGCCTCGCTGTTCTGGTTCATCGGCTTTGCCCTGACCCCGGCCGCCAATGTCCGCACGCTGGCCCTGGTCGAGGTCGTGATGGCGCAGGTTCTGTCGGGCCGGGTCTTTCGCCAAAGCGTCAGGCCCGTGCAACTGATCGGCATGGCGCTGATCCTGGCGGGGGTCGGCTGGCTGCTGGCGGTCGCAGCCTAGACCCACTTCGCCAGCGGCGGCAGGCTCATCAGCACGGCGTCGGCATTGTGGCCGGTTTCCAGCCCGAACTTCGTCCCCCGGTCATAGACGAGGTTGTATTCCGCATAAAGCCCGCGATGGATCAGTTGCGCATCGCGGTCCGCGTCCGACCAGGGCTGCCCCATCCGCGCCTGCGCCAGCGGCAGGAAGGCGGGCAGGAACGCCTCGCCCACGGCGTGGGTAAAGTCGAAATCCGCTTGCCAGTCGCCGGTGTTCAGGTCGTCGAAGAAGATGCCGCCGACACCCCGCGCGCGCCCCCGGTGCGGGATGAAGAAGTATTCGTCGGCCCAGGCCTTGAAGCGGTCATAGTAATCGGCGCCATGCCCGCCGCAGGCGGCCCGCAGGGTGGCGTGGAAATGGGCCGTGTCGTCGGCATATTCGATGCAGGGGTTCAGGTCCGCCCCGCCTCCGAACCACCAGGCGCCGGGCGTCCAGAACATCCGCGTGTTCATGTGGACGGCGGGCGCGTGGGGGTTCTGCATATGCGCGACCAGGCTGATGCCGCTGGCCCAGAAGCGGGGATCCGTGTCGATCCCCGGCACCCCGCGGGACGCCATCGCCGCCTGCGCGCGGGGGGCCAGGGTGCCATGAACCTCGGACCAGTTGACGCCGACTTTTTCAAACACGCGGCCGCCGCGCAGGACCGACATCAGCCCGCCGCCGCCGTCGCCCTCGCGCAGGGTCGGGGTCACGGTGAACCGGCCTGCAGGGGCGGCGCCGGGGCCTTGGTCCTCCAGCCCCTCGAAGGCCGCGACGATGCGGTCGCGAAGCGCGCGGAACCAGGTGGCGGCGGTATGGCGTTCGTGGTCCACAAGCATCTCCAAACTTGATTTGCCAGCCTGAACGCGCCGGGCTAGCATTCGTTACCCGCTGTAATGAGACCCGCCATGAGCCGCAACTCTGCCCTTGCCGCAATCGTCACCCTGCCGCTGCTTGTGGCGGCCTGCGGCACGCCGCAGGAACGCTGCATCAGCCAGAACACCAGCGAATACCGCACCGTCAGCCGCCTGCTGGCCGAGGTCGAGGGTAATCTGGCGCGCGGCTATGCCTGGGAGGAACGGCAGGTCGTGCGCGACCGCCTGACGCAATGCCGGACCTATGTCCGCGACGACAAGGGCCGCGCCGTGGTTGCCTATGAGCCGTGCTGGCGGGATTACGTCGATACCGAACGCTATCGCGTTCCCATCGACCCTGCGGCCGAACAGCGCAAGCGCGACAACCTGGCCGCGCGCGCCGCCGTGCTGGGCAACCGGGCAGCATCGGTCGTGCAAGCCTGCCGCGCCGCCTTCCCCGAAGAGCAGGGCTGACCCTCAGACCGTCTGCACCGCCACTCGGTCGGCCAGGCTGCGGCCCCCGTCCACGGTGAGGATCTGGCCCGTCACGAAGCGCGAGGCATCGCTGGCCAGATACATCACCGTGTCCACCAGTTCGTCGGCGGGCGCGATGCGGCCCATGGGGGTGGCGGCAACGATCCGGTCGCGCAATTCCGGCTTTTCGCGCAGCGATTCCTTCAATTCGTGCGACATGACGCTGCCGAAGCGCACGCCGTTCACGCGGATCCGGTGGGGCGCCAGCGCCAGCGCCATGCCCCGCGTCGCCTGTTCCTGCGCGGCATAGGCGATGGAATAGCCCAGCATGGTGGGCACCGGATGCTGCGCGGCCAGCGTGGACAGGTTGACGATGGCGCCCGCCGACCCAGACTCGGGCGCTTCCTCGGCCTGCCGGATCATGCGCTTGGCGACGATCTGCGTCATGCGCAGGCCCGCCATCATGTTTTCGCGCAGCAGCTGTTCCAGCACGTCGGGATCGGTGTCCAGCGGGTCCGAGGCCTTGACCAGCCGATGCGCGTTGACCAGGATGTCCACCCGGTCAAAGGCATCCAGCGTCGCCGACAGCAGGTTCGCCGTGGCGAGCCGTTCCGACATCCGCCCCGCGAAGCTGCGCACATGCGGGTCGCGTTCGTCGTAATCCGACATGGCGACGGTCAGCGCCGCCTCGTCCGCGTCGGCGAACATCACGTTGGCGCCGCGTTCGACGAACTGGCGGGCAATCGCCATGCCGATTCCGCGTCCGGCGCCCGTGACGATGGCCGTCTTGCCCCCGACACCACCGCCCATCAGCGCCGCCCCTTGCGCGCGGCGCCCCGGGCGGCGGCGGTCGCCTCGAAGACCTTGAAGCGGGTGTCGCCGCTGATCTCGCGGACCTGCCCGAAGTGCTGCGCCAGGACCGTTTCATAAGGCAGGTGCCGATTCGCGACCATCCACAACCGCCCTGCCCCGGTCAGCAGCCGGGCCGCCGCCGCGATGAAGTCCCCGCCGATCCGCGGGTCCGCCGCGCGGCCATCGTGGAACGGCGGGTTCATGATGACGCCGTTCACGGGCTCCTTCAGCGTGAAATCCCGTGCATCGGCCCAATGGAACTGCGCGCGCGGGTCGCGGATGTTGTCGCGGGCCGAGTCCAGGGCGGCATGATCGCCCTCGACCAGATGGAGGATCTCGATCCCCGGGCGGTCCAGCGCCTGCGCCGACAGCCATCCCCATCCCGCGCCCAGATCGACGACACGGGTCGGCATCCGGTCCGGCAGCGCCGCCGCCAGCATGGCCGATCCGGGATCGACCCCGTCTGCCGAAAAGACGCCCGGACGGGTCACGAAGCCCGGCGCGATCTCTTGCGGGCGGGCGGTCCAGTCGGGGGGCAGCCAGTCGCCCCCGGGGATCGTCACGCGGAAGATCTTGCCATGCGCCTTGCTGTGGACCTCGTCCACCGGTGCCAGGGCGCGCAGATCCTTCAGCATGGAATCGATGCCGTCGGTCTTTTGCCCGTCGATCCACAGCGCCGAACCGGGCTGCAGGCGCGCGGCGGCATCGGCGATGCGCGCGCGCCCTTGCGCCTTGGCGCGGGACAGCACGACCAGCGCGGCGTCAAAGCGGCCCTCGACCTGGGGCGCGACATGAAAGCCGCGCGCGGACAGGGCCTGGTGATCCGGGAAATTGCCCTGCTGGACCTGCGTGCGGGCGGGATCCAGCGGCGACAGGTCGTCGCCGCCCCGCGCGCCGATCACGAGAAAATCGCCTCCGGGATGACCATCCGGAAGCGCGAGAGCCAAGCGAGTCACTGTCACTGTTATTCTTTTTCCATGGTGCATTGCAGCGGATGCTGCTGCCGCCGCGCCAGTTCCATCACCTGCGCGACCTTCGTTTCGGCAACCTCGTGCGAGAAGACGCCCACGACCGCCACGCCCTTGCGATGGACGGTCAGCATGATCTCGATCGCCTGGGCATGGGTCATGTTGAACAGCCGTTCCAGCACATGGACCACGAATTCCATCGGCGTGAAATCGTCGTTCAGCATCAGGACCTTGTACATCGGCGGCCGTTGCGTCCGGGTGCGCGGCTTCGTGACCAGTTCGATCTGGTCGTCGGGTCCGTCGCCGTCTGTCATCCAGTGCGCCATGCTGTCCAGTCTGATCGATTATCGCAATACGTGCCTCAATATAGTCGATTTCGCCGCCGATAAAAGCCCGCCCGGACCAACGCAGGCGCAGGAAAATAACGCAAATCGGCGGTTACATGGCAGGGAATGGCGTGCTATTATCCGGTTGTTAAGCAATGGCATGCGACAAACGACATGCCGCCAGAGGCAGAGAGACCGCGACAGTGATCCGAATTTCCCAGACAGCCCGGCTGTGGGCTATCCTCTTGCTGGCCGTCCTGGCCCCGGCAAGCCTGTCGGCCGCCCCCTTCGCCGCCTATGTCATCGACGCGCGCACGGGCCAGCCGATCTACAAGCAGAACGAGGATACGCGGCTGCATCCCGCGTCCCTGACCAAGATGATGACGCTGTACATGGCCTTTACCGCGATCGAACGCGGACAGGTCCGGCTGGATTCGCAGTTCCCGGTGTCCACCAATGCCGCGTCCGAACCGCCGTCCAAGCTGGGCCTGAAGGCGGGCCAGCGGATCGAGCTGCGCTATCTGATCCGCGCCGCCGCGATCAAGTCGGCCAACGACGCCGCGACCACGATCGGCGAAGGTCTTGCCGGGTCCGAGGCGGCGTTTGCCCAGCAGATGACCCAGATGGCCCGCGCCATCGGCATGACCAACAGCCACTTCCAGAACGCCCACGGGCTGACGCAGGAAGGGCATTACTCGACCGCCCACGACATGACCATCCTGGGGCGGCGGCTGTTCTATGATTTTCCGCAGTATTACAACATCTTCTCGCGCCGCTCGGCGGATGCGGGGATCGCGCAGGTCGCCTCGACCAACAAGCGGTTCCTGGACAGCTACCAGGGCGCGGACGGGATCAAGACGGGCTATACCCGGGCCGCGGGCTTCAACCTGACCGCCTCGGCGCAGCGCGGCAACAAGCGGCTGGTGGCGACCGTGCTGGGCGGCACCTCGACCGCGCATCGCAACCAGGTGATGGCGCAGCTGCTGGACGCGGGCTTCAGCCGCGTGCCGAACCGCGTCCGCGAGGTCCGCCCCGAGGCGCCTCGCCTGCTGGCGACCCGCGTCGTACGCCGCGCCCAGGTCGAGCCGTCGGTCGCGGCGACGCAGCCCGATCCGCAGCGGCTGGTGCTGACGGCCTCTGCCCCTCCGGCGCGCCTCAGCCGGCCTGCGGCGGCCTCGACAGCCGCCGTGGTTCCCGCAGCAGAACCCGAGGCCGTGCGTCGGACCGAGCCTGTCGCGACCGGCGGTCTGACGCTGGCGGCCAGCGCCCGTCCCGTCAGCCGCCGCGCCGCCGCACCGGCAGAAGTCGCCGCTGCACCGGCAGCGGCCGAGCCTGCGGCACCATCGGCCAGCCTCGTGGCGCCGGTCCTGTCGCAATCCGTCCGCCCTGCCCCCGCGCCGCGGTCCCGTTCGGCCAGCACGGCGGCGGCGATCACCAACGCCGGGGCCGAGCCTGAAGCGATCGCCCGCGCCGTGGCCGAGGCCGTGCCGCAGCAGGATGGCACAGCCTCGATGTCGCTGCTGGCCTCGCCCGCGCCGAAACCGCGGTCGGAAACCGTGATCCTTGCCGCCATGGGCGAAGGCGACCTTGCCGAACCCGAGGCGCTGGAAATCGTGTCCCGCCCCGGGGGCAGCGGGCGTGGCTGGGGCGTGACCTTGGGAATGTTCACCTCGAAGACCGAGGCGGAACGGCTGCTGCTGCGCAGCGCGCTGCAGGACGGCGCCGTCCTGGAAGGCGCGGCGCGCCATGTGGCCGACACCAGGCGCGGCTTCCAGCCAAGCTTCGCGAACCTGACAAAGGCCAATGCCGAACTGGTCTGCGAACGCTTCGTCAGCCGGTCGCAGGAATGCCAGGTGGTCGGGAACTGAGCCGGACCGCTGACCGAAATGATAAGGGGCGAGGATCACCTCGCCCCTTTTCTATGTCTCGGCCTGCCTAGTCGGGCCTTGGCCGGTCGTCCCACTTGTCGGACAGGATCCGTTCGGCATCGCCCTTGGGATCCTCGAACTGGCGCGACCGCAGCGCCCAGATGAAGGCGACCAGGCCTGCCGCGCCAAGGCCAAGCGATACGGGGATCAGGATGGACAGGATTTCCATGACCTACTCCTTTCGGTCGCGCAGCCGCAGGGCGTTCAGCGTCACCGTGATCGAGCTGAGCGACATCGCCAGCGCCGCGATCAGCGGCGTCACCATCCCGGCGACCGCCAGCGGCACCGCCACGATGTTATAGGCGATCGAGATCGCGAAGTTTTCGCGGATCCGGCGGGTGGCGCGGCGCGCGGTCTCTACCGCATCGGCCACGGGCGCAAGGTCGTTGCCGGTCAGAACCATGTCGCTGGCGACCCGCGCCGCATCCAGCGCGCTGGCAGGCGAGATCGAGGCATGGGCGCGGGCCAGCGCCGCCGTGTCGTTCAGCCCGTCGCCGACCATCAGGACGCGCGCACCCCGTACTGCAAGATCGGCCACCATGGCCTCTTTCCCGCGCGGATCGACGCCCGCGTGGAAATCACCGATGCCAAGCCGCGCGGCCAGATCGGCCACCGCAGCCTGGCGGTCGCCCGAGATCAGCACGACCCGCAACCGCGCCTTGCGCAGCATCGCCACGCAGTCCGCAGCACCCGGCCGCAATTCGTCGGTGAAGTCCAGCCGGACCGGGGCCTGTCCCTCGACGGCCAGCCAGGTCGCGCTGGTGGGGAGGGTTCCATCATCCTCGCCCACGCCCAGCCAGTCGGCACGGCCCAGCCGGACCATGCGGCCTTGCCAGCGGGCCGAGACGCCGAATCCCGGATGCTCGGTCACGTCGGTGAGGTCGGCAACGGGCTGGTCGGCGAGTGCCTCGGCCAGCGCGCGCGACAGGGGATGGGCGGAAGCCTCGGCCAGGGCGCGGGCCACGGGGCGCAGAACGGGGGTCAACGGATCGGCGGACACCAGCACCGGCCGGCCCATGGTTAGCGTGCCGGTCTTGTCGAAGACCACGGTATCGACCTCGGCCAGGCGTTCCAGGGCGGTGCCGTCCTTGATCAGCAGCCCGCGCCGGAACAGCCGCCCCGAGGCCGCCGTGGCGACCGCCGGGACCGCCAGGCCAAGCGCGCAGGGGCAGGTCACGATCAGCACCGCCGCCGCGATGTTGACGGCCAGCCGCAGATCGCCCGTGGCCCACATCCAGCCCGCGAAGCTGGTCAGCGCCATCACATGCACACTGGGCGAATAGGCCTTGGCGACACGCTCGGCCAACGAGGTATAGCGGCCACGCGCGGATTCGGCCGCCTCGACCAGGGCAGTCAGGCGCGCCAGCGAGGAATCGCGCCCCGCCGCCGTCACGCGCAGGGTCAGGGGGCCGGTCAGGTTCACCTCGCCCGCCGACAGCATCTGGCCGGGCACGGCCAGCACGGGCAGCGTCTCTCCGGTCAGCAGCGCGCGGTCGATCTCGGACCGGCCTTCCACGATCTCGCCATCGGCGGGCACGCGGGCGCCGGGACGGATGCGGATCAGGTCACCCAGGCGCAAGGATGCGATGGGCACGACCTGTTCGGCCCCGTCGATCAGCAGGGTGGCGCGGGGAACCTCGAGCGCGGTCAGTTCGGCTGCGGCGGACCGGGCAATGGCGCGGGTGCGGTGGTCCAGGTAACGGCCGATCAGCAGGAAGAAGCACAGCATGGTCACGCCGTCGAAATAGGCGTGATGTCCCGAATTCATCGTCTCATAGACGGAAATCGCGCTGGCCAGAACCAGCGCCAGCGAAATCGGCACGTCCATGCCAAGGCGGCCAACCCTCAGCGCCGACCAGGCGCTGCGGAAGAAGGGCTGGCCCGCGAAGAACACGGTGGGCAGCGCGATGGCGCCACTGATCCAGTGGAACAGGTCGCGCGTCGCGGCCTCGGCCCCCGACCAGACGGCGACCGACAGGATCATGATGTTCATCATCGCGAAACCCGACACGCCGATGCGCATCAGCAGGTCGCGGCCCTGCCGGTCGGCGGTGGTGGCCGACAGCGCGTCGGGGTCAAGCTCGTGCGCCTCATACCCCACGCCGGCCAGGACCGGGATCAGGTCGTCGGCACTCAGGCCCGGCGCATCCACGGTGACGCGGCGCAGGGTCAGGTTGACGCGGGCGCTGCGCACGCCCGGATGGGCAACTAGGGCGGTTTCCACGTCGGTGATGCAGGTCGCGCAGTGGGCCGAGGGCAGCGACAGGATCAGCGTGCCGTCGGCATGGTCGGCCCGGTCGGCCAGCCGCTGCGCCAGGGGCGCGGCGTCGCAGGCGGGACAGGCGCTAAAGCCCGATGCGGTCAGGTCGGCCATGTCAGTTCACCCTTGCGCCGGCATAATGGTCCAGCCGCTGGCGGAACCGCGTCCCGTCCTCGGCCACGGCCTGGACATGGATGTTCCATGCCCCCGGTTCCAGATCCAGGGGCGCACGATAAACGCCGCCAGCCACGGTGAAGTCGGGCGTCACGTCCGCGCGCTTGTGCGTGGGCCGGCCGACCGTGGCCGTGAGATCGCGCAGGATCGGATGCCGGCCCTGCTTGTCCAGGATCTCGATGGTCAGGTCCGATCCGTCATAGCTGGCCTTGGCGGTCCAGCCCAGACCCTGCTGGGCCTGCCGGTCGCGGTCGAACTCCTGCGAGGCGACATAGCTGTTTTGCACCTCCAGCCCCGGAAAGCTGCCGACGGCCAGGAAGGCCATGACGACATTGACGGCGATGATGACGCCGAATGCGGCCAGCGTGATGATCAGGACGTGGCGGCCCGTCAGTTCCCGTGCCATGTCACTGGCCCTTTCCGTGGAAGATGGTGCCGACGGTCGCGGTGGTGCCGTCGATTTCGTCCCGAACGATCAGGTCCAGCGAGGTCGTTGCGGCCCCGGCCAGTTCCGATCCGGCAGGCGCCGTCACATAGATCCGGCGGCTCAGAGTCTCGTCCGCCGCAACCTCGACCGCGCCCGAGGGGGCGCCCTCGATGGCAACCGCCACGTTCCCGCCGCCTTCCACGTCGAAGCTGAAGGCGCGCGTCTCGTTCTGCTTGTTGCGCAAGCGCACCTCGTAGGTGTTGCGGATCGCGCCGTCGGACATGGTGACGAACAGCGGGTTGCGCACCGGCGAGACGTTGAGGTCCAGCGGCGAGCGGATGAACAGCGCCACGATCAGCCCGACGCCGATGCCGGCCCACAGCGTGAAATACAGCAGCGTGCGGGGCCGCAGGACATGCTTCCAGACGGGCTTCGGCTTGGCCCCGGCGCGTTCGGCGGTTTCGTCCTTCAGCGCCATGTAGTCGATCAGCCCGCGCGGCTTGCCGATCTTGTCCATGATCTCGTCGCAGGCGTCGATGCACAGCGCGCAGGTGATGCATTCCATCTGCTGGCCGTTGCGGATGTCGATGCCCATCGGGCAGACGTTCACGCAGGCCATGCAGTCGATGCAGTCGCCTGCGGAATTCAGCGGGATCGGCCCGCCGACGCCCGTGGGCACGCCCGGATAAGGCACGGGCGGGTATTTGCCGCCTGCAACCGGACCGGCGGCATGGCTGTCAGCCTCGGCCTGGAAGGCCACGGCGGCGGGGCGGTGGCGGACATTGGTCTTGCCGCGCGGCTCGCCCCGCCATTCGCGATAGGCGACGGTCAGCGTGTCCTCGTCCATCATGGCGGCCTGGATGCGCGGCCAGGGGCAGGCATAGATGCAGATCTGCTCGCGCGCGAAGCCGCCGAAGAAGAAGGTCGTCGCCGTCAGGATCGCCATGGTGGTGTAAGCGACAGGGTGGGCCTGGCCGGTCAGCAGGTTGCCCAGCAGCGTCGGCGCATCGGTGAAATAGAAGATCCAGGCCCCGCCGGTCATCAGCGCGATCACCAGCCAGACCGCCCATTTCGCGGCCCGCAGCCGGATTTTCTGCGCGTCCCAGGCCTGGCGGTGCAGGCGGATGCGGGCGTTGCGGTCGCCCTCGATCCAGCGTTCGACCAGGATGAACAGGTCGGTCCAGACCGTCTGCGGGCAGGCATAGCCGCACCACACCCGTCCCAGGGCCGAGGTGAACAGGAACAGCCCCAGTCCCGCCATGACCAGAAGGCCCGCGACGAAATAGAATTCGTGCGGCCAGATCTCGATCCAGAAGAAGAAGAAGCGCCGGTTGGCCAGATCGACCAGGACCGCCTGGTCGGGCATCGACGGTCCCCGGTCCCATCGGATCCACGGCATGATGTAATAGATCGTCAAGGCCACTGCCATGACGATCCACTTGAGGTTCCTGAACCGCCCCTTCACCCGCTTCGGAAAGATGGGTTCCCGCTTGGCGTAAAGGCTGGGGGGGTCCAACTCTTGGCTGGACATGTGAAGAATCGCTCCTGTTTCGCAAGGCCCGGTCTAGACCGGATGCCGGGGCGATTCCTTGACCTGCATCAAATGCAACCGGCCCTTATCCGTGCGGCACCGCGACCTTGCGGCTGTTGGGATGCAGCGCGCGGCCCAGGATATGGGTCGAGCCGTGGACCACATGGGTGGCCGGGCCGACGATCAGCGGGTCGGGCGGCAGGGCGACGGCCGGATCCTTGTCGGGATAGTCCAGCGTCGCCAGGAAATGCCTCATGCAGTTCAGCCGGGCGCGTTTCTTGTCGTTCGACTTGACGATGATCCAGGGCGCGTCGGCGGTGTCGGTATAGAAGAACATCGCCTCCTTCGCCTCGGTATAGTCGTCCCACTTGTCCAAGCTGGCCTCGTCGATGGGCGACAGTTTCCAGCGTTTCAACGGGTCGGTCTGGCGGGCGGTGAAGCGCAGCCGCTGTTCGTCCTGCGTGACCGAGAACCAGTACTTGTAAAGCCGGATCCCCGACCGGACCAGCATCCGCTCGAACTCGGGCGCCTGGCGCATGAATTCCAGATAGTCGCTGGCGGTGCAGAAGCCCATCACCCGCTCGACCCCGGCGCGATTGTACCAGCTGCGGTCGTAAAAGACCATTTCGCCCGAGGTGGGCAGATGCTGGACGTAACGCTGGAAATACCATTGCCCGCGTTCCTCGTCCGTGGGCTTGTTCAGAGCCACCACGCGGGCCGCGCGCGGGTTCAGGTGTTCGTTGAACCGCTTGATCGTGCCGCCCTTTCCGGCGGCATCGCGGCCCTCGAACAGGATCACGAACTTCTGGCCGGTTTCCTGGGTCCAGATCTGCACCTTCAGCAATTCGGCCTGCAGTTCCGCCTTTTCCGCCTCGTATTCCCGGCGGCCCATGCGGTCGCGATAGGGATAGCGGCCGGTCTCGAACGCCTCGCGCACGGCATCGGGACCCGAGGGCCTGGCGCGGCGGGGGCGCGGCGCGCGAACCGGCGGGGGCGCCTCGGCCTGGGGGGCCGGGGTGGCGGCTTCGTTCGCGGGGGCGGTGGGGATGGCAGTCTCGGCAGTGTCGGGGGCGGGGGACAGGATATTGTCCATGGAATGTCCTTCTGCACGGGATTGAACGTCACGAGTCTGACACGTTTCCCGGCCTTCCGCCTTGCGCAGGATCAAGTCATGACGCTTTCCTGCCCCTTGCAGGCGGCATGGCGTCTGTCCGACAGAAGGAGCCTTCCATGCTGACCATCCACGGCGTCACCCGTTCGCGCGCCTCGCGCATCATCTGGCTGTGCCACGAGATCGGGCTGGAGTTCCGGCAGATCCCCGTGATCCAGGCCTATCGCCTGGCCGATCCCGATGCCCCGCACGCAGCCCTGAACACGCATTCCCCGGCCTTCCTGTCGCTGTCGCCCGCAGGCGCGATCCCCGTGATCGAGGACGACGGCCTGGTCCTGTCCGAGTCGCTGGCCGCCACCCTGTATCTGGCGCGCAAGCATGGCGGCGAGATCGGCCCGGCTGATCTGGCCGAGGACGCGCTGATGATGCAGTGGAGCTTTTATGCCGCCACCAGCATCGAGCCTGACGCGCTGACCATCCTGTTCCTGCACGCTCGCTCTCGGCTGCAATCGGGCGAGGACCAGGCCCTTGTCGCCCACGCGGCCGAGCGTCTGGTCCGCCCGCTGAGCGTGGTCGAGGGGCATCTTTCCACCCGCAGGCACCTGATGGGCGACCGCTTCACCGTGGCCGACATCAACATGGCCGAGGTTCTGCGATACGCCCAGGGCTATTGCGAGCTGATGGGCCAGTTCCCCGCAACCATGGCCTGGCTGGAGGCCTGCCAGTCCCGCCCCGCCTTCCGCCAGATGTGGGAAGCACGCCTCGCCGAACCGGAATGAGGGATTGAAATATACATTGCAGTAGGCAATATTCAGGCTGTTAGGAGATCGCCATGACCCGCTTGCTGACGAACCACATCTGCACCATGACCGAATTGCGCGAACCGCATAAGGTTCTTGAACGCTCTGGCGGCAAGCCGGTGGCGATCCTGCGGAATTCGCAGCTTGTCGGCTATCTGGTCCCCGAGGAAGCGACGGACAAGGGGCAGCACCGCCATGCCACGCGCGAGGAAGTGATGGAATCGCTGCGGCGGACCCAGGATCGTGCGCAACCCGTCCTTGATTATCTGCGCGACAAATAGGCCATGAATAATTGGCTGCTGCCCTCGACCGAACTGGTCGAGATGATCCATGATGCCGTTCTGAACGATGGGGAACTGCCCGGCCGGGCGCAGGACAAATCCCTGGACGGAGCCTTGGCGCGGGTCGAGAACCGGCTGGCCTATGGCATGATCGAGGATGTCTTCGATCTGGCGGCGGCTTATGCCATGGCCATCGCCCAGGGTCATTGCTTCAACGATGCGAACAAGCGCACGGCCTTTCGCACGATGCAGGTGGTCCTGGACATGAACGGCGCGAGAGAGCCGGATGTCCCGGATCATGTCATCGGCCAGAAGATCATCGCCCTGGCCCAGGGCCTGATCGACGACGGCGACCTGGCCTGCTGGCTGCGCGACACCGCCTGAACCCTGCGGGACTGGCCTTGGCCCCGCTTGCATGAGATAGTCCCCCCACCAAGAACAAGAGCAGAACCCATGGCCGACGACCTTCTTTCCGCAGTCGATGCGACCGACAGCTATTCCGCGGCCTCGATCGAGGTGCTGGAGGGGTTGGAGCCTGTGCGCAAGCGGCCCGGCATGTATATCGGCGGAACCGACGAACGCGCGCTGCATCACCTGGTGGCGGAAATCCTCGACAACTCGATGGACGAGGCCGTGGCGGGCCATGCCACCCGGATCGAGGTCGAGCTGCTGGCCGATCACAGCGTGGTCGTGCGCGACAACGGCCGCGGCATCCCCATCGACCCGCATCCCAAGTTTCCGGGCAAGTCGGCGTTGGAGGTAATCCTCTGCACCCTGCACGCGGGCGGCAAGTTCTCGGGCGATGCCTACCAGACCTCGGGCGGGTTGCACGGGGTGGGCGCGTCCGTCGTGAACGCGCTGTCGGACGTGATGATCGTGCAGGTCGCGCGGAACAAGGAATTGTTCGAGCAGCGGTTCTCGCGCGGTATTCCGCAGGGACCGGTGGCGCGGATCGGCGCCGCCCCGAACCGGCGCGGGACCACCGTCACCTTCCACGCGGACGAGGAGATCTTCGGCCACCACCGCTTCAAGCCCGCGCGGCTGCTAAAGATGGTCAAGTCCAAGGCCTATCTGTTCAGCGGCGTCGAAATCCGCTGGAAATCGGAAATCGACGACGGCGAAACCCCGCGCGAGGCCACGTTCCATTTCCCCGGCGGCCTGGCCGATTATCTGTCCGAAACGCTGACCGGGGCCAGCACCTATGCCGACCGGCCCTTTGCGGGCAGCGTCGATTTCCGCAGGCAGGGCGCGCCGGGCAAGGTGGACTGGGCGATCAACTGGACGCCCGCGCGCGACGGCTTCATCCAGTCCTATTGCAACACGGTCCCCACGCCCGAGGGCGGCACGCACGAGGCGGGCTTCTGGGCCGCGATCCTGAAGGGCGTGCGCGCCTATGGCGAGCGGATCAACAACAAGAAGGCCGCGAACATCACGCGAGAGGATCTGCTGACCGGCGGCTGCGCGCTTGTGTCCTGCTTCATCCGCGAACCCGAATTCGTGGGCCAGACCAAGGATCGCCTGGCCACGACCGAGGCCGCGCGCCTGGTGGAAAACGCCGTGCGCGACCACTTCGACACCTGGCTGGCCGCGGACACGAAATCGGCGGGCGCGATCCTGGACTTCCTGGTCCTGCGGTCCGAGGAGCGCCTGCGCCGCAGGCAGGAAAAGGAAACCGCCCGCAAGACGGCCACGAAAAAACTGCGCCTGCCCGGCAAGCTGGTCGATTGCAGCGCCACCAGCCGCGAAGGGACCGAACTGTTCATCGTCGAGGGCGACAGCGCGGGCGGCAGCGCCAAGATGGCGCGCGACCGGACCAACCAGGCCCTGCTGCCCTTGCGCGGCAAGATCCTGAACGTGCTGGGCGCGGCGTCGAACAAGATGGGCGCCAACCAGGAAATCAACGATCTTTGCCAAGCTCTTGGCGTCGGTATCGGATCCCGTTTCAACGTCGATGACCTGCGCTATGACAAGGTCATCATCATGACCGACGCCGATGTGGACGGGGCGCATATCGCGTCGCTGCTGATGACCTTCTTCTTCACGCAGATGCGGCCGATGATCGACAAGGGGCACCTGTACCTGGCCTGCCCGCCGCTTTACCGGCTGACGCAGGGGGCGCATCGTATCTATGTCGCGGATGACGCGGAAAAGGAGCGGATGCTGGCCAAGGGTCTGGGCGGCAAGGGCAAGATCGACGTGCAACGCTTCAAGGGCCTAGGCGAGATGGACGCCAAGGACCTGAAGGACACGACGATGAACCCCAGGACGCGCAAGCTGATCCGGGTCAGCATCGACGACGACGAAGGCGGCGAAACCGGCGATCTGGTGGAGCGCCTGATGGGCAAGAAGCCGGAACTGCGCTTCGAGTACATCCAGGAAAACGCCCGCTTTGCCGACGAACTGGACGTGTGACATGCGGCAGTATCACGACGCCTTGCGGACGGTGCTGGACCAGGGGCAGGAAAGCTCTGACCGGACGGGAACTGGCACGATCAGCCATTTCGGGCTGCAATGCCGCTATCCGCTGGCGGACGGCTTTCCGCTGGTCACGACCAAGAAGCTGCACCTCAAGTCGATCATCCACGAACTGCTGTGGTTCCTGTCGGGCGACACGAACATCCGTTACTTGCAGGAAAACGGCGTCTCGATCTGGGACGAATGGGCGGACGAGAACGGCGACCTTGGTCCGGTCTATGGCCGCCAGTGGCGCCATTTCCCCAAGCTGGTGCCCAGCGGGCTGGATGCCGATGGACGCCCGCTGTTCTTCGCGGGCCATGTCGATCAGATCGCCGATCTGGTCGATGCGATCCGCAGGACGCCGGATTCTCGCCGCCTGATCGTGTCGGCCTGGAACCCCGGCGACGTGCCCGACATGGCACTGCCGCCCTGCCATACGCTGTGGCAGGTGCGGATCCTGGCGGGCAAGCTGCATCTGCAACTGTATCAGCGATCGGCGGACATGTTCCTGGGGGTGCCGTTCAACATCGCCTCCTATGCGCTGTTGCAGGTGATGCTGGCACATGTGACCGGGTATCAGCCGGGCGATTTCGTCCATTCCATCGGTGACGCGCATATCTATTCCAACCATCTGGACCAGGTGCGCACCCAGCTTGCGCGGACTCCGAAGCCCCTGCCCCAAATCCGTCTGCGCCGCGACGTGCCGTCGATCTTCGATTTCCGCCATGACGATTTCGAGATCCTGAACTATGACCCCGATCCGGCCATCAAGGCCCCGGTGGCGGTCTGATGCTGACCCTGATCGCGGCCCGCGACCGCAACGGCGCCATCGGCAAGAACAACGACATCCCCTGGCGCGCGCCCGATGATCTGGCCTTCTTCCAGCGCGAAACCACCGGCGGGGCCGTCATCATGGGCCGCCGGACCTGGGACAGCCTGCCGGTCAAGCCGTTGAAGAACCGGTTGAATCTGGTCGTGTCATCGGACCTGACCATTGCCGAGCAGGTCTTCCCCTCGCCCGAGGCGGCGGTCGATCACGCGCATCAATCGGGCCAGCGGCGCGTCTATGGCATCGGCGGAGCGGGCGTCTATCGCGCGCTGCTGCCCCTGGCGGACCGGCTGCTGCTGACCGAGGTGGACCTGGCCGTGCCGGACGCCGACGCGTTCTTTCCGGCTTTCGATGATAGCGACTGGCATTGCCTCGGGTCCGTGCCGCTGCGCCCTGCCGGGCCTGCCTGCGTGCTGTTCGAATACCTGCGCCGCCGCTAGCGCGGTTTGCGCCCCGCCGCCCGTCATGCCAAGCTGCCGGCAATCCGCAAGACAAGGAGATCCCCGTGAATATCCGCTATCTGCACACGATGGTCCGCGTCGCCGACCTGGACAAGACCATGGCCTTTTTCAAGCTGCTGGGGATGGAGGAAACACGCCGCATCGACAACGACAAGGGCCGCTTCACGCTGGTCTTCATGGCCCCGCCCGGCCAGCCGGAATGCCCGGTCGAGCTGACCCACAACTGGGACGGGGACAAAGGCCTGCCCTCGGACAGCCGCCATTTCGGGCACCTGGCCTACCGGGTCGGCAACATCTATGACCTGTGCCGGACGCTGATGGACGCGGGCGTCACCATCAACCGGCCGCCGCGCGACGGGCACATGGCCTTCGTACGCAGCCCCGACAACATCTCGATCGAGCTGTTGCAGGAAGGCGACCCCCTGCCCCCGGCGGAACCCTGGGCCAGCATGGAAAACACCGGCCACTGGTGATCCTGCCGTCGGTCAGTAGATATAGCGGATCTGTTCCAGCCAGAACCGCTCGATCCGGCGGCTTTGCAGGTTCACCTGTTCCAGGGGCGGATCCTCCAGCACGCCGGACATGGCCAGCCCTTCGGCGTGGCGCAGGAACAGGCGGTGGACCATGTCGCGGATCGCCTGGCCTTCGTCGGTCAGCTTCACGCGGACCGAGCGGCGGTCCAGGTCGCTGCGTTCGTGATGGACATAGCCCATCGTCACCAGCTTCTTCAGGTTATAGCTGACATTCGATCCCTGATACATGCCGCGGGACCGCAATTCGCCCGCCGACACCTCGGCCCCGCCGAGGTTATAGAGGATCATCGCCTGGACCGGGGTCAGGTCGTGCTGGCCCAGGCGTTCGAATTCGTCCTTGACCAGATCCAGCATCAGCCGGTGCAGCCGTTCCAGAAGCTGGAGGGATTCCAGATAAGCCTCGGTCGTGTCGGCAAGGTCCGGCAGGGCCTGGACATCGGCTTGGGGGCGCATGTCGCGCGGCGCGGGGGAAATCATGGAATCTCGCGGTCCTGATTTGTTCGTCATGACCGCATCATTGCCCTGAAAATCGAAATCTTCGGTTAAAGCGATGCAACTTCCCCAGGAGATTAGGGAAAATTCTAACGAACCGGCTTCAGCCGTTCCGCCGCATGGGCCGCGATCCTGTCCAGCATCGCGGCAAGCCCCGCCGGGCCGCGATTGCCGCCGCCATTCACGCGCGCCGTGACCCACAGGTACAGATCCTGGTCGTTCTCGGCCAGGACAGCCTCGTAGGCGTCCAGATCGGCGGGCGGCAGGCCGGCCAGGGGACCGTCGGCGAAATGGCCCAGGATCAGGTCCATTTCCTTCATGCCGCGGCGCCAGCTGCGCATCTTCAGGCGGCGCAGGCGGATGTCAGGCGATTCGGTCATTCTTTGTCCTTTACGGCGCGCTTGTCGTCCCGGTCCGGGCAGCATAAGCCATGCGCGCACGTCCTTCAAACCGCCGAGGCCGCCCATGGGTTTTCTGTCCGACCGCCTGTCCCGGATCAAGCCGTCGCCCACCATCGCGATGACCACCCGCGCGGCCGAGTTGCGCGCCAAGGGCCGCGACATCATCGGCCTGTCAGCAGGCGAGCCTGATTTCGATACGCCCCTTCATATCCGCGATGCCGCCAAGGCCGCCATCGACGCGGGCCACACGCGCTATACCGCCGTGGACGGCACGCCGTCGCTGAAGCGCGCCATTTGCGACAAGTTCGCGCGGGAAAACGGGCTGGATTATGCCCCTTCGCAGATCACGGTCGGCACGGGCGGCAAGCAGATCCTGTTCAACGCGCTGCTGGCCACGCTGGACGAAGGCGACGAGGTCATCATTCCCGCGCCCTATTGGGTCAGCTATCCCGACATGGTGCTGCTGGCGAGCGGCACGCCGGTGGTCGTCGAATGCGGCCTGGAGCAGGGCTTTCGCCTGACGCCTCAGGCGCTGGAGGCCGCGATCACGCCGCGCACGAAATGGCTGATCCTGAATTCGCCGTCCAACCCCTCGGGCGCGGGCTATGACCGGGCGGCGATGCAGGCGCTGACCGATGTGCTGCTGCGCTATCCGCAGGTCTGGATACTTTCGGACGACATCTATGAACACCTGGTCTTCGACGGGTTCTCGTTCGTCACGCCCGCGCAGGTCGAACCCCGGCTGAAGGACCGCACGTTGACGATGAACGGCGTCAGCAAGGCCTATGCCATGACCGGCTGGCGGATCGGCTATGGCGCCGCGCCCGAATCGCTGATCCGGGCGATGGCCAAGCTGCAATCGCAGTCCACCTCCAACCCCTGCTCGATCAGCCAATACGCGGCCGAGGCGGCGCTGGCCGGGCCGCAGGATTACGTCACCGAAAGCCGCGCCGTGTTCCAGCGCCGCCGCGATCTGGTGGTGGCCGGGCTGAACGCCTGCCCCGGCATCGAATGCCCGATCCCGCAGGGGGCCTTCTATGTCTATCCCTCGATCAAGGGGTTGATCGGCAAGACCTCGGCTGCCGGAACCCTCATCGCCGATGACGAGGCCTTCGCCAACGCTCTGCTGGAGGAGACGGGCGTGGCGGTGGTCTTCGGGGCGGCCTTCGGCCTTTCCCCGCATTTCCGCATCTCCTATGCCACCAGCGATCAGCAACTGACCGAGGCCGTTGCCCGCATCCGCCGCTTTTGCGAAGGCTGCGCCTAGAGCGCCGTCCAGCCGCCATCCACGCTGATCGTCGTGCCGGTGATCTGGGCCGCCGCGTCGCTGCACAGGAAGACCGCCGTGTCGCCCATCTGCTCGACCGTGGCGAATTCCTTGGACGGCTGGCGTTCCAGCATGACGTTGCGGATCACCTCGTCGCGCGTCATGTTGTATTCCTTCATCGAGTCAGGGATCTGCGCCTCGACCAGGGGGGTCAGGACATAGCCGGGGCAGATCGCGTTGCAGGTGATCTGCTCGCGTGCGGTTTCCAGCGCCGTCACCTTGGTGAAGCCCACGATTCCATGCTTGGCCGCGACATAGGCCGACTTGAAGGCGCTGGCCGTCAGCCCGTGGGCCGAGGCGATGTTGATGACCCGCCCCCAGCCTGCGGCGCGCATCATCGGCAGCGCCGCGGCGGTGGTGTGGAAGGCCGAAGTCAGGTTGATCGCAATGATCGAGTCCCACTTCTCGATCGGGAAATCGGGAATCGGCGCGACATGCTGGATGCCGGCGTTGTTGACCAGGATGTCGCAGCGGCCAGCCTGTTGGATCAGGGCGCGGCATTCATCGCCCTTCGACATGTCGGCCTTGACATATCTGACGGTTACGCCATGTTCCTCAGCCAGATTCTGGGCAAGCTGATGATCCTCGGGACGGTCGGTGAAGCTGTTCAGGACGATGTCGGCCCCGGCCCTGGCCAACTGGCGCGCCACCCCAAGCCCGATGCCCGAGTTGGAACCCGTCACGATTGCCGTTTTACCGCCTAGAAATCTCTCGAACATCGCGCCTCACACCTGTTGTCCGTGGGGACCGGGGGGATGTGCCCGGACCGGTTTGCAGGTGCAGCATGGGCAAAAAAAAACGCCCGCACAAGGCGGGCGCAAGTCATGAGGCAGGTTTCATACAGGCAAGAAACCTATCGAGCAGTAAGGTATTTATACGCCAAAGCCCGCCAGAGTCCAACGAATAAGTCTCACCTGCCATTGACGATCTTCAGGCAAGTCAGTTGAATTTGTATCGAAAAGAAGAAAAACGGGCGGGCAGGCGATGAAAATCTTAAGAAACCTTAACAAATCCGCGACTATGCGCGCCTTGTGCCTGATATTGGGGGCTTTTTCAGGTGTTGCATCATTGCCGCTTTCGGCGGGTGCCGAAGCCGTCCATGCCCTTGCCATGTATGGCGAACCGGCGCTATCCGATGGATTCACCGCCTTGCCTTACGTCAACCCTGACGCGCGGCAAGGCGGAATGATTCGCCTGGCGGAAGCCGGCGGCTTCGATTCGCTGAAACCCTGGGTGCTGAAAGGCAATGCCGCCTGGGGTGTCGGCGTCCATGTGGCCGAAACCCTGATGTATCGCAGCCTTGACGAGCCTTTCACCCTTTACGGATTGCTGGCCGAGTCCGTCGAGACCGCGCCGGACCGATCCTGGGTCGAATTCACCCTGCATCCCGAGGCGCGCTTTTCCGACGGCAGCCCCGTCACGGTTGCCGACGTGATGTGGTCCCTGGAAACGCTGGGTACCCGGGGGCACCCGCGCTATCACGCCGCCTGGGCCAAGGTTGCGCGGATGGAACAGACGGGCGAGCGAAGCCTGCGCATCACCTTTACCGAGACGGACCGAGAGTTGCCGATGCTGATGGGGCTGCGTCCGGTCCTGAAAAAGGCGCAATGGGAGGGGAAGGATTTCTCGGCCTCCAGCCTGGAGGCGCCGGTCGGGTCCGGTCCCTATGTGGTGGATCGCGTCGATCCCGGACGCTCGATCACCTTTCGGCGCGATCCCGCCTATTGGGGCAAGGATCTGCCGGTGAACCGGGGGCGCAACAACCTGGATGTAATTCGCTATGACTATTTCGGCGACGCGAACGCCATGTTCGAGGCCTTCAAGGCGGGCGAGGTCACGGTCTGGCGCGAACTCTCCGCGCTCAAGTGGGAACAGGAATACGACTTTCCCTTGATGCAGCGCGGCGATGCCGTGAAGTCCGAGATCCCCAATGGCCGCCCCTCGGGGATCATGGGACTGGTGATGAACACCCGCAACCCGCTGTTCGCCGACTGGCGCGTGCGGCAGGCGATGATCGAGGCGTTCAACTTTCGTTTCGTCAACGCGACGCTGAACGGCGGCAAGGACCGGCGCATCACGTCCTATTTCGCCAATTCCGGCCTTGCGATGCAGCCGGGTCCCGCCACCGGGCGCGAGGCCGAATTGCTGCAGCCCTTCGCCGCCGACCTGCCCCCCGGCACCATCGAGGGATACACCCTGCCCGAGGGATCGGACCGCGCCTTGGACCGCGCGGGCCTGCGCCGGGCCATCGCGCTGCTGGCGGATGCCGGCTGGACCGTGCGCGACGGCGTGTTGCAAGATGCACAAGGCCGCCCCTTCGCCTTCGAGATCCTGCTGAACCAGTCCGGCACCGCGATGCGCACCGCGTCCGAAACCCAGCAGATCGCCGACATCTATGTGCAGGCGCTGCGGAACCTGGGGATGCAGGCGCGCATCACGCTGCTGGATC
The DNA here is from genome assembly GCF_009708075.1 of Paracoccus lichenicola. Lineage (GTDB taxonomy): Bacteria > Pseudomonadota > Alphaproteobacteria > Rhodobacterales > Rhodobacteraceae > Paracoccus > Paracoccus lichenicola. The sequence continues at coordinate 109,528 of NZ_WMBT01000002.1, forward strand.
CGGCGCAGTTCGTGCAGCGCACCAACGAATTCCAGTTCGACATGACCTGGTACGAACGCGCGCTGTCGCTGTCGCCGGGCAACGAACAGCTGCTGTATTGGGGGTCCGCCGCCGCCGACCAGCCGGGCAGCCGCAACTGGATGGGGATGAAAAGCCCGGCGGTCGAGTCGGTGGTCGCGGCCATGGTGAATTCTCAAACTGCCGAAGATTTTGCCGCCGCCGTCCGTGCCTTGGATCGAATCCTGACCGCGGGGCGTTATGTGGTGCCGGTCGGATTCTCGCCGGTCTCGCGGCTGGCCCATGCCGCGGACCTGCGGTATCCTGCCCGGACAACGCCACTTTACGGAGATTGGCCGGGCTTCATGCCCGAGCTGTGGTGGCAGGAGGCAGAGGAATGAGAGCAGTGATGGGAACGCTGCTGGCCTGCATGATGTTGGCTGGCTGCAACACGGTCGCAGGCGTCGGAGAGGACATCACCGGCATCGCGACATGGGCGCAATCGTCGATGGGAGGCGGATACTGATGAAATGGCAGCACGTGCAACAGAACTGGACCGCCTTCTACGAGGCGATCGTCGAGAAATGGCCCGAGGTTGATGAAACCGACCTGGACGAGATCGACGGCGACCAGCGCGCCTTCGTGGCCTATCTGGCCGAGGCGACGGGCCAGGAGCCGTCCGAGATCCGCGAGGAGTTGCGCGAATGGCTGGCCGGAGAGATCCCCTCGGACGTGGTCATGGATCCGATGCATGACAACCATTCCATCGCGCTCAGCGGCAAATACGTGGGCGAGGGCGAGGATGAATATGCCGACGACGCCCGCTTCGGGGACGACGACGAAAACCCGAACGACGGGGACGACTGATCCTCAGGCGCCGCGCGGTCCCCACAGGATCAGGGCCGCACCCGCAAGGCAGATCGCGGCGCCCCCCAGATCCCATGGGTCGGGCCGCCGCCCCTCGGCCAGCCACAGCCATGCCAGGGATGCGGCGATGTAGATGCCGCCATAGGCCGCATAGGCCCGGCCCGCCTGATCGGCGGGGCTAAGCGACAGAAGCCAGGCGAACAGCGCCAGGGATGCCATGCCGGGCGCCAGCCACAGGGCGGACCGCCCCAGCCGGAACCAGGCCCAGAAGGCGAAGCAACCGGCGATCTCGGCCAGGGCGGCGGCGATATACAGGGCAAGGGCGTGCATCAGACCGCCGATAGCCCGACCGCCGGGCAAGGTCCACCGCCCTTTCCAGTTGCAACAAGCGGCGCCGTCTGCCAGATGCACCCCGACGGAAGGGGCAGCATCGAAGGACCGTCGCCATGAACCGCACCTTGAAGATCGCCTTGGGCAGCATCGTGGTCGGCATCGTCGTGCTTGGCCTCAAGACGCTGGCCTGGCAGATGACGGGATCGGTGGCGCTGTTGTCCGATGCGCTGGAAAGCACCGTCAACGTCGCCACCGCCCTTGCCGCGCTGATCGCCATCCGCATCGCCCAGCGGCCCGCGGACCAGAGCCACCCCTACGGCCATCACAAGGCCGAATTCCTGTCCGCCGTGCTGGAAGGCGTGATGATCATCGTCGCCGCCCTGCTGATCCTGGAAGAAGCCTTTCACGGCATCATGGCGCCCCGTCCGCTGGATGCGCCGCTGGAAGGGCTGCTGGTCAACGTCGCGGCCAGCGGGATCAATGCGGCATGGTGCTGGGTGTTGCTGAGCCAGGGCCGCAGGCTCAAATCGCCCGCGTTGGTGGCGGACGGCAAGCACCTGTTGTCGGATGTCGTCACCTCGGGCGGGGTGATCGCGGGCGTGCTGCTGGCCATCGTCACGGGCCATGCGATCCTGGACCCGATCCTGGCGGCGGTGGTTGCCGTCAACATCCTGTGGTCCGGGTGGAAGGTCATGACCGCCTCGCTGGGCGGGCTGATGGACAAGGCGGTGTCGGACGACGTGCTGACCGCGATCCGCAGCACCATCTCGGACCAGGCGCATGGCGCGATCGAGGCGCATGACCTGCGCACGCGTCACGCGGGCAGCATGACATTCATCGACTTTCATCTGGTCGTGGACGGCGAAACATCGGTGTCCGAGGCCCATGCGATCTGCGACCGGATCGAATCGGCGCTGAAGCATCGCCTGGACGACGCCCAGATCACCATCCATGTCGAACCCGAACACAAGGCCAAGCATTCGGGCGTGCTGGTGCTTTAGGCCGCCAGGCGCACCCAGACGGGCACGTGGTCGCTGGGCTTCTCGGCGGCGCGGGCGTCCTTGTCGATGCCGGTTTCCACCAGCAGGTCGGCGGCTTGCGGCGACAGCAGCAGGTGGTCGATGCGGATGCCGTCGTCGCGCGACCAGGATCCGGCCTGGTAATCCCAGAAGGTGAACGGTCCACGCGTGGCCCAGGGGTCGCGGATGCGCACGGCGTCTGTCCAGCCCTGGTTGACGATCCGGCGAAAGGCCGCGCGGCTTTCCAGCAAAAACAGCGCGTCATCCACCCAGGCCTGCGGGCGGGCAGCGTCGCGGGGTTCGGGGATGACGTTGAAATCGCCCAACATCACCACGGGCATCTCGCCGGCCAGCAATTCCGCCGCGCGCTGGCGCAGGCGTTCCATCCAGGCCAGCTTGTAGTCGTATTTCGGCCCCGGCGCCGGGTTGCCGTTAGGCAGATACAGGCCCGCGATGCGCACGGCCTGGGCGCCCACCACCGTCGCCTCGATATAGCGGGCCTGTTCGTCGGTGTCGTCGCCGGGCAACCCGCGCGTCACGTCCTCCAGCGGCAGCCGGGACAGGATCGCCACGCCGTTGAAGCCCTTTTGCCCGTGGGTTTCGACGGTCCAGCCCAGATCCTCGAAATGCTGGCGGGGAAAGCCCTCGTCCACCGACTTGATTTCCTGCAGGACGACCAGATCGGCGCCCGATCCGGCCAGCCAGTCGGTCAGCGCGGGGATGCGGGCCTTGACGCCGTTGATGTTGAATGTCGCAATCTTCATGGCCGCATCTTTATCCGCCGTCCCGCGATTGGCAACCACGGGCGGGACAGATGCGTTCACCCCCATGCATCGCCTGTTCGCCCTGCTTCTGATCGTCGCGACCGCCCTGCCCGCCTGGGGTCAGGACCCGCCGCGCGCGGGCCTGATGTGGAACCGCAGCGGGTTGCCCGCGACGTTGCCGCTGGTCGTCCAGACCATGCCGGGGCGGGACTATGTCGTCTTCCTGGCCCCGCCCCAAGGCGGCGATCCGGTGATGGCGGGCTTTATCCAGGGCGGCACGTTCTTCCGCCTGCTGGTGCCGCCCGGCACATGGGCCGTCCGCTTCGCCCATGGCCGCGACTGGCAGGGCGAGGATGAGCTGTTCGGACCCGCAACGGAATGGATCGGCCTGGACCAGCCCTTGACCTTCGAGGCGGGGGTCGCGCGCAGGCAGGGCCATCTTATCCGGCTGATGGAAAGCGACGGGCAGGTCGAAGTTGCGTCCCAAGGCCCCCTGGACATCTGCCAGGGTCTGACCGTCACGACCGAGATCGACAGGCGGGACGAGAGTGATGAAGACCGCGAGGCGCTGAACCTTCTGCCCGCGCTGGGCCTTCAGGATCTGCGCGACGACTTCGACACCTTCCCGCGCAGCGATTTCAACCGCCTGCCCGCCCCCGGCCTGCGCCGGATCGAGACAGAGCTGGACACCCGCAGCCGGGTCTGTCCGCTAGATTGAAAACGACGTGCCGCAGCCGCAGCTGCTGGAGGCGTTTGGGTTGTCGATGACGAAGCGCGCGCCGATCAGTTCGTCGGCAAAGTCGATGGTGGCGCCCGCCAGATAGGGCAGCGACACGGGATCCACGACAACCTTCTGCCCCGCGCTTTCCAGCACCAGATCATCGGCCTCGGCCCGGTCCAGGCGGATGTCGTATTGGAAACCCGAACAGCCGCCGCCCGACACGGCCACGCGCAGGGGCTTGGCATCCCCGGAATCGTTGATCTGGGCCAGCTTGGCGAAGGCGCGTTCGGTGACTTTCGGCGGCAGGTTCATGGGGCGTTCCCGTTTTCGTCGTCAGTCCCTAAATATAGGGTCAAGCGCACCCGTTGCAAGGAAGGCCCTGCCCCCGTGAATGCCCCCCATGCCTGCCATCCCGACGCCAGCCGCGGGCGGCTGCACCCCGAACGGATGTCCACCTTTCGCAGCCCCTGGCAGCGCGACCGCGACCGCATCATCCATTCCAGCGCCTTCCGCCGCCTGAAGCACAAGACCCAGGTTTTCGTGGAACACGACGGCGAGGCCTATCGCGGCGACTATTTCCGCACCCGCCTGACCCACACGATCGAGGTGGCCCAGGTCGCCCGCACCATCGCGGGCGCCTTGGGCCTGAACACCGATCTGGCCGAAACCGTGGCCTTGGCGCATGACCTGGGCCACCCCCCTTTCGGCCATACCGGAGAGGATGCCTTGGCCGCGCTGATGCAGCCTTATGGCGGCTTCGACCACAACGCCCAGGCCTTGCGGATCGTCACCCGGCTGGAACGCCATTACGCCGATTTCGACGGGCTGAACCTGACCTGGGAGGCGCTGGAGGGGATCGCCAAGCACAACGGCCCCGTCACCGGCCCCCTGCCCTATGCCCTGGCCGAGGTGAACGCCCAGTGGGATCTGGAACTGCACACCAATGCCAGCGCCGAGGCTCAGGTGGCCGCGGTGGCCGACGACGTGGCCTATAACCACCACGACCTGCACGACGGCCTGCGCGCCGAACTGTTCACCGAGGACGAACTGGCCGAACTGCCTGTCGTCGGCCCGGCTTTCGCCGAGGTGGACCGGCTTTACCCCGGCCTCGACCCCACCCGCCGCCGGTACGAGGCGCTGCGCCGCGTGTTCGGCGTCATGGTGGAAGACGTGATCGCCGTGGCGCAGAACCGCCTGGCCGGGTTGCAGCCGCAATCGGCGCAGGAAATCCGCGACATGGACGGACCGATCATCCGGTTTTCCAAGCCGCTGTATCAGAACATCAAGGCGATCAAGTCCTTTCTGTTCACGCGCATGTATCGCGCGCCTTCGGTCGTGGTGGAGCGTAGCAACGTCACCGCCATGCTGAACGACCTGTTCCCGCTGTTCCTGCACGACCCCGGCCAGATGCCCGACCACTGGTGCCGCGTCGCGCGCGAGGCAGGGGACGAGACGCAATGCGCCCGTGTCGTTCTTGATTACGTGGCAGGCATGACTGACCGCTTTGCCATCGCCGAACACCAGCGGCTGTTCCCGAACCGCCGATAATCGCGCCCCGTTGAACCTAAGGCTTGCCCCGGCGTTTGACCTGCGAAAGCATGAACGCATGGAGGACAGCATGTTCACACGAAGCGGATCGGCCACCTGGCAAGGCGGGCTGAAGGACGGCACGGGCACGGTATCGACGCAGTCGGGCGCGCTGACGGATCTGCCCTATGGCTTCAACACCCGCTTCGCCGACGAACCCGGCACCAACCCCGAGGAACTGATCGGCGCGGCCCATGCGTCCTGCTTCAGCATGGCGCTGTCGAACCTGCTGTCGGGCGCCGGCATCGGCGGCATCTCGATCCGGACGACCTCGAAGATCACCCTGGAAAAGGACGGCGACGGCTTCACCGTGACCAAGGCGCATCTGGAAACGACCATCTCGGCCGACGCCGACCGGACGCAGATCGAGGATCTGGCGCAAAAGGCCAAGGCCGGTTGCCCGATCTCGAAGCTGCTGAACGCCGAGGTCACGATGAACGCGACGGTCGCCTGATGCGCATCAGGATCGGGTACGAGATGACGATCGAGGTGCCGCAGGCCACGCCGCTGATCGCGCTGACCACCCCGGAACCGGCACGCCACCGCGACTATGTCTTTCCCGAGGATCTGAGAACGACGCCCCATGTCCCGGTCCAGAACTATGTCGATCGGTTCGGCAATATCTGCCGCCGCATGGTGGCGCCGGCAGGCAGTTTCACGCTTTACAGCGACATCACCCTTTCCGATCCCGGCAGGCTGGACGAGGCCGATTTCAGCGCCCCCGAATGGCCGGTCGAGGCGCTGCCGTCCGAGGTGCTGGGCTTCCTCACCGCCTCGCGCTATGTCGAGACCGATCTGGTCAGCGACGAGGCCTGGGCCTTGTTCGGCCAGGTCGCGCCGGGCTGGAACCGGGTCCAGCATGTCATCGATCATGTCAACGGCAGCATGGTCTTCGACTATAAGCTTGCTTCGCAATACCGCACGGCGGCAAGCGCCCGAAGCGACGGGGTCGCCGTCTGCCGCGACTTCGCGCATCTGGCGCTGGCCTATCTGCGGGCGCTGAACATTCCGGCGCGTTACGTCAACGGCTATGTGGGCGACATCGGCGTGCCCAAGTCCGCATCGCCCATGGATTTCGCCGCCTGGATCGAGGTGTTCCTGGGCGGCAAGTGGTGGACCTTCGATCCCCGCAACAACCAGCGCCGCATCGGCCGGGTGGTCGTCGCGCGCGGCATGGACGCGGCCGACGTGCCGCTGATCAACAGCTTCGGTCCCCATGCCCTGACCGGCTTTCGTGTCTGGTGCCATCCGGTCGATGAGGCGGGGAACGAACTGGACGGAATGCTGTTCGGCTGACCTTGCCATCCGGGCCGCCGCATGGCCTTCTGCGCCCTGACGCAACAGGGGCAGACCATGCGGTTCCACGGCCTTTCCGCCTTTCCGATCACCCCCGCCGATGCCGATGGGCAGGTGCTGGCGCGCGACCTGCGCCGGATCGTCCGGCGTGCAGCAGATGAAGGGGTCGATTCGATCTGCGTGCTGGGCAGTGCGGGTGGCTTCGCCTATCTGGATCCCGATCAGCGCCGTGCCGCGGTGGACGCGGCGTTGGCCGAACTGGACGGCGCCCTGCCCCTGATCGTCGGCGTGGGCGCGCTGCGCACGGACACCGCCGTGTCGCTGGCCCGCCACGCCAAGGCCGCCGGGGCGGATGCGCTGCTGGTCCCGCCCATATCCTATACCCCTCTGACGGATGATGAGGTTTTCGCCCATTACGCCGCCATCGCCCAGGGGGGCGGCCTGCCGGTCTGCATCTACAACAACCCGACCACGACGCATTTCACGTTCTCGCCCGATCTGCTGGTCCGCTTGTCCGCCATCCCGCGGATCTGCGCGGTCAAGATGCCCCTTCCCGCCCATGGCGATTTCGGGGCCGAGATCGCGGATCTGCGCGCCCGCCTGCCGCAGGGCTTTTCCATCGGCTACAGCGGCGACTGGGGCTGCGCGGGCGCGATGCTGGCGGGGGCCGATGCCTTCTACAGCGTGGCGGCGGGCACCTGGCCCGCCCCGATGCTGCGCCTGGTCCGGGCCGCGCAAGCGGGCGACGGGGCGGAAACCGCGCGGATCGACGCGGCCTTCCAACCACTGTGGTCGCTGTTCCGGCAATGCGGCAGCTTTCGCGTGGTCCATCGCGCGGCCAACCTGCTGGGCCTATCCGACGCGCAGCCGCCGCGTCCCATCCTGCCGCTGGCGCCCGATCACGACGCGGCCTTGCGCGACGCCATAGCCGCGCTGGACACGATCTGACCTGCGGCATACCGTTGCATACCGATTGCCTATCCCTGCGGCGGCGGCTAGAACCGCGCCAAACCGCGAGGGAGCCTTCCGATGACCAAGACCCGCACAGAGACCGACAGCTTCGGCCCGCTGGAGGTTGATGCCAGCAAATACTGGGGCGCGCAAACGCAGCGGTCCATCCAGAACTTCCCCATCGGTTGGGAACGCCAGCCTGTCGCGATCATCCGCGCGTTGGGCGCGATCAAGCTGGCGGCGGCGCGGGTGAACCAGGCCAACGGTGATCTGGACCCCGCCATCGGCAAGGCCATGGAACAGGCCGCGACCGAGGTGTTCGAGGGCAAGTTCGACGACAACTTCCCGCTGGTGGTTTGGCAGACCGGATCCGGCACCCAGTCGAACATGAACGCGAACGAGGTGATTTCCAACCGCGCCATCGAGATCCTGGGCGGCGAGCTGGGGTCGAAAAAGCCGGTCCACCCGAACGACCATGTGAACATGGGCCAGTCGTCCAACGACACCTTCCCGACGGCGATGCACGTGGCCATCGGCATGATGGCGCGCGACACGCTGATCCCCGGCCTGGAAAAGCTGCACAAGGCGCTGGACGCCAAGGCGCAGGAGTTCAAGGACATCATCAAGATCGGCCGCACCCACACCCAGGACGCGACGCCGCTGACGCTGGGCCAGGAATTCGGCGGCTATGCCCACCAGGTCGCCAAGGGGATCGAGCGGATCAAGCTTGCCCTGACCGACATCCATGAACTGGCCCAGGGCGGCACCGCCGTGGGCACCGGGCTGAACACGAAAAAGGGTTGGGACACCGCCATCGCGGCGGAAATCGCCCGGATCACCGGCCTGCCCTTCGTCACCGCCCCCAACAAGTTCGAGGCCTTGGCCGCGCATGACGCGATGGTCTTCTTCTCGGGCGCGCTGAAGACGGTGGCGGCGTCCTTGTTCAAGATCGCGAACGACATGCGCCTGCTGGGATCGGGTCCGCGGTCCGGCCTGGGCGAGCTGATCCTGCCGGAAAACGAACCCGGATCCTCGATCATGCCGGGCAAGGTCAACCCCACCCAGGCCGAGGCGCTGACCATGGTTTGCGCCCATGTCATGGGCAATGACGCGGCGGTCGGATTCGCCGGGTCGCAGGGCCATTTCGAGCTGAACGTCTATAACCCGATGATGTCCTATAACGTGCTGCAATCCATGCAGCTTCTGGGAGACGCGGCCGGCAGCTTCACCGACAACATGGTGGTGGGCACCCAGGCCAACGTGGCCCGCATCGACAAGCTGATGAAGGAATCGCTGATGCTGGTGACGGCCCTGGCGCCGACCATCGGCTATGACAACGCCACCAAGGTCGCCAAGACCGCCCACAAGAACGGCACCACCTTGCGCGAGGAAGCCATCGCCCTGGGCTTCGTGGACGGCGAGACCTTCGACCGCGTCGTCCGCCCCGAGGAGATGATCGGCCCCAAGGGCTGATCGGCGCTTGACCGCATCGGGATGGGGCGCGGTATGATGACCGCGCCCCTTTCCGTCGGACCCGCATGACCAAGATCATCAACCTGCGCCAAGCCCGCAAGCAGCGCGACCGCGACGCGAAACGCGCGGCGGGCGATGCGAACGCGGCCAAATACGGCGAGGGCAAGCCCCTGCGCGAGGCGCGCGAGGCCGAGGCGGACCGCGCCGCCCGCGCGCTTGACGCGCATCGCCGCGACGACGCGCCAGACGATGATTGACCTGCCGCCCATGACCCCGCCGCTGAAGCGGTCGGTGACGATCGACGGGCACCGCACCTCGGTCTCGTTGGAGGACGCGTTCTGGCGCGGCGTGGCCGAGGCCGCCCGCGCGCGCGGCATGACCCGGGCGGACCTGATCGGCCAGATCGACCATGCCCGCCCGCCCGAGGTGGGATTGGCGACCGCGCTGCGGCTGTTCGTGGTGGCGGAATTGCGTCCCGCGAAGGCCGGGGGCGCTTCGCCCCCCGGACCCCCCGAGGATATTTAGGCAAAGGTGAAGGATCAGGCGCGGAGCGTGCCGCCGGTGGCCTTTTGCACCTTGTCGATGATCTTCTGGCTGACGGCCTCGATCTCCGCGTCCGTCAGGGTCTTGTCGCGCGGTTGCAGGCGGGCGGTGATGGCGATGGACTTCCTGCCGCCCTCAAGCCCGGTGAACTGGTCGAAGACCGTCACGCTGTCGATCAGCGCCTTGTCGGCGCCTGCGGCGGCGTTGACCAGGGTCAGCGCCTCGACTTGAGGATCCACGACGAAGGCGAAGTCGCGTTCGACGGCTTGCAGTTCCGAGATGGCAAGCGCCGGGCGCGTCGCCGTGCGGGTCTTGGGGAAGGGCACGTTGGCGATGCGGACGGTGAAGGCGACTGCCGGACCCTTCACGTCGAAGGCGCGCAGGATGCGGGGGTGGATTTCCCCGAAGGTCGCGAGCGCGTTCGGGCCAAGCGCGATGTTGCCCGCGCGGCCCGGATGCCACCACGGGTCCAGCTTGCGGTTGACCTGCACCTTGGCGGGCGCGCCGAGGGTGGCCAGCACGGCCTCGGCATCGGCCTTGGCGTCATGGATGTCCACCTTGCGGCGGCTGCCGAAGGGGTCGCGCGGCGCGGTGTGGCCGATCATCAGGCCCGAGATCTGCGTGGCCTGTTCGCCCGGCTCGCCGCCCGCGAAGACCGGCCCAAGCTCGAACAGCGCCAGGTCGGCGAAGCCGCGCGCCTGGTTGCGGGCGGCTGCGGACAGCAGGCCGGGCAGCAGGTCGGGGCGCAGATGCGTCATCTCGCTGCTGATCGGGTTTTCGACGCGCACGGTATCGGCGCCGCCGCCGAACAGTTCGGCGGACGCGCGGTCGATGAAGCTGTAGGTCACGCATTCGTTGTAACCAAGCGCCGCCGCCTGCCGCCTTGCGGCCTTCTCGCGGACCTGCAAGGGGGTCAGCACGGGCTTGGGCACGCCAGGGCGCGGGCGCGGCAGGGGCTGGCCTTGCAGCTTGGTGAGGCTGGCGATGCGGGCGATTTCCTCGACCAGATCGGCCTCGCCCAGGATGTCGGGGCGCCAGGAGGGGACATGGGCCATGTCGCCGTCCATGCGGAAGCCGAGCGCGGTCAGCGTGGCGCGCTGCGTGTCCGCCGGGATGTCCAGGCCGACCAGGCTGGCGGTGCGGGCGGGGTCCAGAGGGTAAGCGCGGGCTGTGTCGGGGACGACGCCTGCCTCAACCACTTCGGACGGCTCTCCGCCGCACAAGTCCAGGATCATCTGCGTGGCCAGTTCCAGGCCCGGGCGGGTGAAGGCCGGATCGACGCCGCGTTCGAAGCGGTAGCGGGCGTCGCTGTTGATCTTCAGCGCGCGGCCCGTGGCGGCGATGGCGATGGGATCCCAATAGGCGCTTTCCAGGAAGACATCCGTGGTCTCGTCGGAACAGCCGGAGTGTTCGCCGCCCATGATGCCTGCGATGCTTTCGGAACCGTTGGCGTCAGCGATCACCATGGCGCCTTCGGACAGCGGATAGGTCTTGCCGTCAAGGGCCAGGATCTGTTCGCCCTCGCGCGCGGAGCGGACATGCAGGTTGCCGGAAACTTTTGCCAAGTCAAACACATGCAGGGGCCTGTTCATGTCGTATGTGAACAGGTTGGTGACATCCGCCAGCGCGTTGATCGGGCGCAATCCGATGGCACGCAGGCGTTGTTGCAGCCATTCGGGCGACGGGCCGTTCCTGACGCCCCGGATCACGCGGCCCGCGAAATACGGGGCCTTGTCGGCGATGGCCGGGTCGATGCTGACCGAAACCGGGCTTGCGAAGCGCCCCGGCACGATCGTGTCAGCCACCGGTTTCAGCACCCCCAACCCGCGCGCCGCAAGGTCGCGGGCGATGCCGTGGACGCCAAGCGCGTCGGGGCGGTTCGGCGTGATCTTGATGTGGATCATCGGATCCACCTTGTCCGGCGCATTCGCGGCCAGCCAGTCCACGAACCGCTGCCCGACCTGCCCCGAGGGAAGCTCGATGATGCCGTTGTGTTCGTCCGACAGTTCCAGTTCCCGTTCCGAGGCCATCATGCCGTGGCTTTCCACGCCCCGGATCTTGCCCACGCCCAAGGTCACGTCGATGCCGGGGACGTAATCGCCGGGCTTGGCCAGCACCACGGTGATCCCCTCGCGCGCATTGGGGGCGCCGCAGACGATCTGCTTTTCGCCCTCGTCCGTCAGCACGCGGCAGACGCGCAGGCGGTCGGCGTCGGGATGCTGCTCGGCGTGCAGGACGCGGGCCAGGGTGAAGGCGCGCAGCTTGGCCGCCGGGTCGCGGACCTCCTCGACCTCGAGACCCAGGTCGGTCAGCGCCTCGGTGATCTGGTCCAGGGTGGCGGTGGTGTCGAGATGCTCTTTGAGCCAGGAGAGGGTGAACTTCATGACGCAGCTTTCCGGTTTCGCGCACGGGCGTTTGCCTGCCTTGAACCGTTCCAGGGCACGATGGTCAAGCGTCAAGCAGAACGGCAGGACATCTTTCGGCCTTCGGGAATTGTTTATCGCCCCGCCCGGTGCCAGAGTTCGCCCGAACCCGGCACCTGTCGCAGGAGGTTTTTCGTGCCCTATCGCCTTTCCATTCTTGCCAGCCTTGCCCTTGCAGCGGCACCCGTCCTTGCGCAGGAAGCGCCCCGGATCTGCGGTGCCGCGCAGGTCGAATGGCTGGCCGGGGACGAGGCCGGGCAGGACATCGCGACCATCCAGGCGGCGCTGTCGGCTTCGGTTCAGGTGGCGGGCAGCCAGCCGACCGTCCTGGCCTTCCGCACCAGTGCCAACAGCCAGACCCTGCGCGTCGAGGCCAGTGCGGACAACGGCGATCCCGCGATTTCCCTGCTGACCGAGGATGGCGACCTGATCGCCGAGAACGACGACACGCCCGTGTCGCTCAATGCGATGCTGGAAACGACGGTCGGGCCGGGGATCTATTGCGTCGCGCTGCGCTCGGTCGGGGACGGCGACATGGCCGCCACCGTGCAGGTGTCGCGTCTCGAACAGGACCCGCTGCTGCACGAGGAGGGCACGGACACCGGTGGCGAGATCGCGGCCTGCGCGCCCGATACCCCGGCGGCACCCCTGGCCGAGGGCGCGATCGACGAACGGCTGGCCCAGGGACCGGTCAGCACGACGCAGGATGGCAGGCAGGTCGGCTATTACCGCTTTACCCTGTCCGGGGCGACGCCCGTGACGCTGCGCGCGTCCAGCCCCACGCTGGATCCCCATCTGAAGCTGTTCGACGCCCAGGGCACGCTGATCGGAGAGAACGACGATGCCGAGGGGCTGAACGCGCGGCTGGATTTCGTGTCTTCCCTGGCGGCGGGCGATTACTGCATCGGGGCCGCGGCCCTGACATCCGAGGCGGGCGAACTGACCGTCAGCGCGCAGAGACTGGACCCCCAGGCCTTCCTGCGCAACGCTTATCGCAAGGGCGAACTGAACCCGCCCGCCGACGGCAGCTATCCGGTGCAGGCGGTGGACTTGGCGCGGCAGAAGCAGACGGTGGTTTTGCACGACGGCGCCGCGCAATGGCTGGGCTTCGATCTGGACCAGCCGACGGTGGTCATCGTCAGCGCCTATGGCTCGCTTGTGGGCGCCGATCCCCGGCTGGTGCTGTTCGCGGCATCGGGCGCGCTGGAGGCCGAGAATGACGACGTGGACGGCGGCACCGATGCCCGCGTCGGCCCTGTCCTTCTGGAACCGGGCCGCTATCACCTGGGCGTCGTGGATGTCAACCGCAACGACGGCACCCGCGGCCCGATCCGCCCCATCGGCCTGATGTTCGAACGCTTCCTGCGCGCGCCCTGATCCTTGTGCAGGGACCAAGGGTTCCTATCTGTCATGGCAAGGGGCGGCTGATCCGCCCGCTGTGATGGAGAGACCCTTGGCGGACAATGTCCAGCAACAGCTGCTGATCGAGCAGCGCGTCGCGAACGAATCGAAGTCCCAGCTGGTCGCCTATCTGCTGGCGATCCTGCTGTGGGGCCTGGGCGTGCATCGCATGTACCTGGGCCGCTGGGCCAGCGGCATCATCATGCTGGCGCTGTCCGGCATCGGGATGCTGACCGCGCCGATCCTGATCGGATGGATCCCCCTGGCCTTCGCCTGGGTCTGGGCGTTCATCGACCTGTTCCTGATCCCCGGCATGATCCGCAACGACCAGGCGGTGATTCGGCAGCGGCTGATGGCGGGCCGCTGGTAACGAAAAGGCCGCGCGGCATCTGCCGGCGCGGCCCTTGTTCATCTGGCGGTCGGCCTTATTTGGGCGCGATCATCATGACCATCTGCCGGCCTTCCAGCTTGGGCATGGATTCGATCTTGCCCGCCTCGCCCACGTCGTCGCGGACACGGTTCAGCAGTTCCAGCCCCAGATCCTGGTGGGCCATCTCGCGGCCGCGGAAGCGCAGGGTGACCTTGACCTTGTCGCCTTCGCCCAGGAACTTCATGACGGAACGCATCTTCACATCGTAATCGTGGGTATCGGTTCCCGGACGGAACTTGATTTCCTTGATCTCGATGATCTTCTGCTTCTTGCGGGCCTCGGCCTCGCGCTTTTGCTGTTCGTACTTGAACTTGCCCAGGTCCATGACCTTGCAGACCGGCGGGGTCGCGTTCGGCGAGATCTCGACCAGATCCAGCCCGGCGTCCTGCGCCATCTGCAGCCCGACCGAAGGCGGCACGACGCCGACGTTCTCTCCGTCAGCGCCGATCAGGCGGATTTCGGATACGCGGATGCGTTCATTGACACGAGGGCCGGTGTCACGGGTAGGCGGTGCGTTATGCGGTCGGCGGGCTATGGCGATGCTCCTTGGATGGCCAAATCGGAATAGACGGAAAATAATCGTCAAGGCGGCGTGATTCAACCGGATTTGAAGGTTGTTTCGCAAGGCGGGCAGATATGTCGCCCCCCTGCCCCCTCCGCCGCCTTTTCCACACGTCCAGGCTGTGCCATAGCTTCGGCCAACCGACCCATCAAGCAAGGACTGCCCGCCATGCGTATTCTTCTGGCCGTGATCGTGATTCTGCTTCTGGGTGTCGGCGGCTGGTGGGTTTGGCAGGACGCCCGCGCCCCGCTGGGCGAGGCTCCCGAAGCGGTCCAGGCCACGCCCCCCACGGACGCCCCCGCCATGACTGCCGCGACCGAGGCTGCGGCCGATGCGGCAGCAGACGCTGCCGCCGTCGCCGCCGATGTCGCGGCCGAGGCCGCCCAGGCCTCGGAAGACGCGGGCGTCGCCCCCGTCAGCGATGCCGCAGCCGAGGCCGAGGCTGCCGCCGAAGCGGCGCTGAGTGCCGCCGACCGTGCCGCCGATGCCGCCGCGACCGCGCCCACCCCACAAGCGGCCGAGGAAGCGGCCTCGGCCGCCACGGATGCCGCCGCCGCCACCGACCAGGCCGCCAGCGCCGCCATGGCCGCCACGCAAATCCAGTCCCTGCTGACGCCCAAGGGCTTTGATGCGGCCCAGGTCGCCCGGATCATCAACGGGGCCGCGATCAGCGACATGCAGAAGGCCACGCTGAGACGCCTGGTCGAGACGGCGGGAACCGATCCCGACCTGTTGCGCCAGGCGCTGGACCAGGTGAAGGCGGTCATGCCGTGACCACCCATCCGCCCCTGGCCGATTTCCTGAAATCCGGTCCCGCCGCCCTGAAGCGCGGTCCCATCGCCATCGTCCTGGTCGAGGACGATGCCGCCGTGGCCGAGACCCTGCGCCATCACGTGCAGATCGGCTTTCGCCACATCCTGGCCCTGTCGCCGGACCCGGTCGCCGTCCCGGATGACTTGGCGCCGCGCGTCACCTGCCTGCAATGGAATACACGGCGCGCCCAGGCACACCAGGATGCCGTCAATGCGGTCCTGGCCGCCGTGCCCGCCGGAACCTGGCTTTACTATTGCTACAACGCCGAATTCCTGTTCTTCCCCTTTTCCGAGACGCGCAGCGTCGGAGAGCTTCTGGCCTTCCATGTCGAGGAACGGCGCGACGCGATGCTGACTTACGTCGTCGATCTCTACTCGCCCGATCTGGCCCGTGATCCGAACGCGGTGAACCTGGCCGACGCCATGTTCGACCGTGCGGGATATTTCGCCCTTGGCCGGAAGGGTCCCGATGGCCACCCGCTGGAGCGGCAGCTGGATTTCCACGGCGGCCTGCGCTGGCGGTTCGAGGAACACGTCCCCCCGGCCAGCCGCAGGATCGACCGCATCGCCCTGTTCCGCGCCGCCCCGGACCTGCGGCTGGAAGCGAACCATTGCTTCAACATGCCCGAATACAACACCTATGCCTGCCCCTGGCACCACAACCTGACCGCCGCGATCGCCTCGTTCCGGGCGGCCAAGGCGCTGGCCACCAATCCGGGATCCCGCGACGCCATAAGCAGCTTCCGGTGGCGCAATTCCGAACCGTTCCAGTGGAAGGCGCAGCAGTTGATGGATCTGGGGCTGATGGAACCCGGCCAGTGGTTCTGACCTATTGACAGGAACTGAGCGGACACCTTCCGCCTGAAGGATGCGACATATGGCAAAGGACGGTTTTCTGCCACGGCTGGCGCTTGTGACCCTTGCGGGGATCCTGCTGATCCTGGTCTGGCGCGGGGTTCCCCTGCTGGAACTCGCCCTGCGCGGCCCGGTCGAGGAACCGCGGGCCGTCCTGCCACGCGGCGATCTGGCCGCAAACGAGCAGACGACCATCGCCCTGTTCGAGGGGGCGCGGGACAGCGTGGTCTCGATCACCACCGAAAGCCGCGTCGTCGATTTCTGGACCCGCAACGCCCATGACGTGCCGCGCGGCAGCGGATCGGGGTTCATCTGGGACGCCGGGGGCCATGTCGTGACCAACAACCACGTCATCGAAGGCGCGACCGGCGCCCTGGTGCGGCTGGCGGATGGCCGCGCCTACCCGGCCCGGCTGGTCGGGACCGCGCCCGAACACGACCTGGCCGTGCTGCGCATCGACGCGGGCGCCGAGCAGCCCTTGCCGCTGGCCGTCGGGGTGAGCGGGGACTTGCGCGTGGGACAGAGCGTCTTTGCCATCGGCAACCCCTTCGGCCTGGACTGGACGCTGACCACCGGCATCGTCTCGGCCCTGGACCGGGAGCTTCCGGGCCAGCGCGGGGCGGTGATCCGGGGGCTGATCCAGACGGATGCCGCCATCAATCCGGGCAATTCGGGCGGGCCGCTTCTGGACAGCGCCGGGCGGCTGATCGGGGTGAACACGGCCATCTACAGCCCCTCGGGATCCAGCGCCGGGATCGGGTTCGCGGTGCCGGTGGACACCGTGAACCGGGTCGTGCCGCAGCTGATCGCCACGGGCCGCTATGCCCCGCCCACCCTGGGTGTCGCGCATGATCCGCGCGGGGATGCCTTGCTGGCGCGCGCGGGGATAAGCGGGGTGATGGTGCTGGATGTCACGCCGGGCAGCCCCGCCGATGCCGCAGGTCTCAGGCCCGCAAGAATGACGCGGGACGGACGGCTGGGCCTGGGCGACGTGATCGTGTCGCTGGACGATGCGCCGCTCAAGGGGTCCGAGGACCTGCAAGCCGCCCTGGACCTGCGGCAGGCGGGCGAGACGGTCAGGCTGGGGATCCTGCGGGACAGCCGCAGGATCGAGATGACGGCGACCCTGGCCGCCGGGACATGACCCGGCCTTCCCACTGTTGCGCCTTGCGCGCGGATGACGGCCTGGCTTGCCTTCACAATCCCGATCCCCGGGCGTAAGCACGGGTTTGCAGCCTTTCCGCAGGACAGACCATGACCCGCATTGCCCCCCCGCATCTCCGCCCCAAGATCATGACCGCAGACGAGGCGGCGGCGCTGATCCATTCGGGCGATACGGTCGGGATGAGCGGCTTCACCGGCTCGGGCTATCCCAAGGCGGTGCCGGTGGCGCTGGCCGCGCGGATCGAGGCGGAACACGGGGCGGGCAGGCCCTTCCGCGTTCGCGTCTGGACCGGCGCCTCGACCGGGCCGGAACTGGACGGGGCGCTGGCCAAGGCTAACGGGATCGAGTTCCGCCTGCCCTACAACTCGGACCCCATCGCCCGCGACAAGATCAACCGCGGCGAGATGGACTATTTCGACATGCACCTGAGCCAGGTCGCGCCCATGGCCTGGCAGGGCTTCCTGGGTCCGCTGGATGTCGCGGTGATCGAGGTGACGGGCATCCGGCCCGACGGGACGCTGATCCCCTCCTCGTCGGTCGGCAACAACAAGACCTGGCTCGACCGCGCCCGAAAGGTCATCCTCGAGGTGAACCGCTGGCAGAACCCGGCGCTGGAAGGGATGCACGACATCTATTACGGCACGCGCCTGCCGCCCGACCGGGTGCCGATCCCCCTGACCCGCCCCGACAACCGGATCGGAGAGCCGTGGCTGCGCTGCGACCCGGCCCGGATCGTGGGCATCGTCGAAACCGACACGCCCGACCGCAACCTGCCCTTCACCCCGCCCGACCGGACCGCCCGCGCCATCGCCGGCCACTTGCTGGAGTTCCTGCGCCACGAGGTCGCCCGCGGCCGCCTGCCCGCATCCTTGCTGCCGATCCAGTCGGGCGTGGGCAATATCGCCAACGCCGTCCTGACGGGCCTGGTGGACAGCCCCTTCGAGGACATGACCGCCTTCACCGAGGTGATCCAGGACGGGATGCTGGACCTGCTGGACGCGGGCAAGCTGCGCATGGCCTCGGCCACGGCCTTCTCGCTCTCGCCCGAGGCGGCGGGCCGCGTGAACGCCGACATGGATCGTTATCGCAACCGCATGATCCTGCGCCCGCAGGAAATCAGCAACCACCCCGAACTGATCCGCCGTCTGGGCTGCCTGGCCATGAACGGCCTGATCGAGGCCGACATCTATGGCAACGTGAACTCGACCCACATCATGGGTTCGCGCATCCAGAACGGCATCGGCGGTTCGGGCGATTTCGCGAGGAACGCCTATGTGTCGATCTTCATGACGCCGTCCACGGCCAAGGGCGGGCGGATCTCGGCCATCGTGCCGCAGGCAAGCCATGTCGATCACATCACCCAGGACGTGCAGGTGATCGTGACGGAACAGGGCCTGGCCGACCTGCGCGGCCTGTCGCCCAAGCAGCGCGCCGCCGTCATCATCGAGAACTGCGCCCATCCCGACTATCGCCCCCATCTGGCCGACTATTTCCGCCGCGCCTGCGCGGGGTCCTACGGGATGCAGTCCCCCTCGCTGCTGACCGAGGCGCTGAGCTGGCACCAGCGGTTCATCGAGACGGGGTCGATGCTGCCCTAGGCTGATCCCGCGCGTGGTCGGGGTATGGGGGACAAGGGTTCTCCACGTGCCGGAAACCGCAGCGATGCGCATCCTGCGGATCTTGCCATGCGCGGCATTCCGGGCACCGTGCTTGCGCGCGTTCCGGTCGCCTTTGCCCTTGCGGTGCCTTCAACCAGCAGGCGCAACGGGCGGTCTGATCGGCGACAGAAAATGGCAAGTGGCGGAGTGGAAGGGATTCGAACCCTCGAGACGGTTTCCCGCCTGCACCCTTAGCAGGGGTGTGCCTTCGACCACTCGGCCACCACTCCGCTGGCGGGTATAGGGGCGGGCACGGGCAGTGACAAGGGGGTTTTTAGGGCGATTTCAACCGAAAACGCCCCCTCAGCCCTTGCGGCGGAAGGTCGCGTAATGGGGCACGCGGCCCTCGCGCAGGGCCTTCTGTTCATAGCGGGTGCTGATCCAGTCGTCCCAGGCCACCGGCGTCTCGGCCACCAGATCGAAGCCCGCCAAAGGTACCTCCTCCAGCGTCTGGCGCATGTAGTCGGGGATGTCGGTCGCCACCCGGAACTCGGCGCCCGGCTGCATCACGCGGGCCAGCGGGATCAGGTGTTCGGGCGTCACGAAGCGGCGGCGGTGGTGGCGCGCCTTGGGCCAGGGATCGGGATAGTTCAGGAAAGCCTTGCTGATCGAGGCAGGGGGCAGCACGTCCATCAGGTCGCGCGCATCGCCCGGATGGACGCTGACATTGGTGACGCCCGCGTTGCGGATCTTGCCCAGCAGCATGGCGACGCCGTTGATGAACGGCTCGCAGCCGATGATGCCGATGTCCGGGTAACGGGCGGCCATGTGGACCATGTGCTCGCCCCCGCCGAAGCCGACTTCCAGCCAGATCGGACGGTCGTTGCCGAAGATCGCCGCCGGGTCGATCGGGCGGCGGTCCGGGTTGTCCTGCACGGTGATGCCGCGCGGGCGCAACTCGCCCAGATCCTCGGACAGGTAGCCCTTCTGGCTTTGGCGCAGGGTCTTGCCGTGCCGCCGGCCATAGAAGTTGCGGCGCGGCGGATTCGGATCGAAGGCGGAGGGGGGCGTGTCTGACATGGCCGCGGGATTGCACCGGGCAGGCGCGCGGGTCAAGCCCCCCGCCCGGCTGTTATTCCCCCATCAAGCGGCTGATGATGACCGTGACCTCGGGCTTCTTGCCGATCTCCTCCATGGCGACCTGGCGGGCGATGCGGCGGATCGCCTCGTCCATCTTGGCGTCGTCGCGGACCACGCGGGGATTGGCGCCTTCCAGGAACTCGGACAGCTCGCCCTCGATATGCGCGCCCAGATCCTCGCCGCTGCGGGTGCGGCCGGGCAGGCCCATCAGTTCCACCCAGGCATCGGGCAGGACGTTGTCGTCCTCGTCCACGATCACGCTGACCAGCGCGTGCCCGTTCAGCGCCATGCGGATGCGGTCGCGCACCACGCCGTCCATCGCGCCGATCAGCACGGTGCCGTCCAGATACAGGCGCCCGGTTTCCACCTGGTCCACGATGCGCGGCACGTCGCCGGTCAGATCCAGCATGGTGCCGTTGGTGCAGATCTCGGCGGCAAGGCCCTTGCCGCGCGCCAGCATCACATGCTCGCGCAGGTGCAGGTGCTCGCCATGCATGGGAATGACGATCCGGGGCTTCAGCAGCTCGTGCAGGGCTTCGATGTCGGGGCGGTTCGCGTGGCCCGAGACGTGGTAAAGACCGTCATCGGCATCATAAACCTCGACTCCGATCTCGCTCAGCGCGTTCATGATCCGGCCCACGGACTTTTCGTTGCCGGGGATGGTCTTGGAGCTGAACAGGAAGCTGTCGCCCTCCTTCAGCATCATCCCCAGATAACGCCCGCGCGAGAGCTGCGCGCTGGCGGCGCGGCGTTCGCCCTGGCTGCCGGTGGCCAGCAGCATGACCTGGTGGCGCGGCAGGCTGGCGGCTTCCTCGGGACCGATGGTGTCGGGGAAATCGGTCAGCACGCCGGTTTCCAGGCCGACCGCGACCATCTTGCGCATGGCGCGGCCCAAAAGGCAGACCTTGCGGCCGCCGGCGATGGCGGCGTCCGACAGGGTCTTGAGGCGCGCGATGTTGCTGGCGAAGGTGGTGGCGACGACCATGTTCTTTTGCGCCATCACCCATTCCAGGATGGGATTGGCCAGCGTCGCCTCGGACCGGCCGGGATGGGTGGAAAAGATGTTGGTGCTGTCGCAGGCCAGGACCTTGATGCCCCGGCCCTCGGCCGCGATGTCGTGCCAGGCGATCGGGTCGAAGGGATCGCCCACGACCGGCGTGCCGTCCAGCTTGAAGTCGCCGGTATGGACCACCCGGCCCGCGGGCGTGTCGATGATCAGCGCCGCACTTTCGGGGATCGAGTGGCTGACCGGCACGAACTGCACGGTGAACGGCCCGACCTGCGTCACCTCGGGGCGCGGGCCGACGATGTTCACCACGGACGCCGGGTGGCCCTGCTCCTCCAGCTTCAGGCGGCACAGGGCGCCGGTGAACTGGCGGGCATAGACCGGAACCTTCAGGCGCGCATACAGATGGCCCAGGGCGCCCAGGTGATCCTCGTGCCCGTGGGTGATGAAGATCGCCTCGAGCCGGTTGCGGTTCTGTTCCAGCCAGGTCAGGTCGGGCATGATGAGGTCGATGCCGGGGCTGCCGTCCATGTCGCCGAAGGTGACGCCCAGATCGACCAGGATCAGCCGTTCCCGGCCCGGCGAGCCATAGCCATAGACATAGGCGTTCATGCCGATTTCGCCCGCGCCGCCCAGCGGCAGATAGATCAGGCGCTCAGCCATTGCCCATCTCCTTGTTGTAATCGTGAATGAGCCGAAGCCCGTGCATCGTCAGATCGTCTTCGATTGCGTCGAACAGGTCAAACCCCTGATCGAACAGCGGCGCAAGGCCCCCGGTTGCAATAACCTTCATCGGGCGATCACGTTCGGCGCGGATCTGGCGCACGACGCCATCGACCAGGCCGATATAGCCCCAGAAGATGCCCGACTGGATGCAGGCCACCGTGTTGGTGCCGATCACACGGGCCGGCATGGTCACATCGACATGCGGCAGGCTGGCCGCGCCCATGTGCAGCGCCTCCAGCGACAGGTTCACGCCGGGCGCGATCACGCCGCCGATATAGGCGCCGTCCACATCCACCACGTCGAAGGTCGTCGCCGTGCCGAAGTCCACCACGATCAGGTTCGGTCCGTGGCGGTCAAAGGCGGACAGCGTGTTGACCAGCCGGTCGGGACCGACCACGGTGCCCTCATCCACGCGCGGCTGCACGGGCAGCAGGCAATCGGGCTTGCCCACCACCAGCGGGCGCGTGTCGAAGTAACGATTGCACAGGACGCGCAGGTTGAACACCACGCGCGGCGCGGTCGAACTGATGATGCAGGCGTCGATGTCCAGGTCGAACTTCTGCCCGGCGATCAGGGTGGACAGCCAGACGAAGTATTCGTCCGCCGTGCGGCGGTGATCGGTGGCGATGCGCCAATGGGCCAGGAAACGTTCGCCGTTCCAGATGGAAAAGACCGTGTTCGTGTTGCCGGTGTCGATGCACAGAAGCATGGCTCAGGACCTGCCGAAATAGACATCGGCGGCGGGGATCGCCTGGCGCCCGCGCGGCCCGGTCAGGACCAGGGCGCCGGTGTCGTCGATGCCGTCGAAGCGGCCGGTGGTCTGGGCCGTGCCGGTGCGGGCGGTGATCGTCTCGCCCAGCATGGCGGCGCGGGCCAGCCAGGCGGCGCGGATCGGGGCAAAGCCGAAATCACGCATCTGCCGATGCCAGGCGTCAAAGGCCACGGCCAGCGCGGGCAGGAAGTCGTCGGGGGTGATGGTCAGGCCGGTTTCGCCCTGCAGGCTGACCGGGCGGGTGGCGCCCGGTTCGACCTGTCCCGCGTCCGGTGCCGCCGCCAGGTTGACGCCGACGCCGATCACCAGCGCCTGGATCGTCCCGCCTGACCCGACGCTTTCCAGCAGGATGCCCGACAGCTTGCCGCCGTTCAGCAGCACGTCATTGGGCCATTTCAGCGCGACGTTCAGCTGCGGCCCGCACAACCGGCGCAGCGCGTCATGAACGGCAAGCGCGGCGACAAAGGACAGGCGCGCGGCATCTGCCGGGCCGCCCTGGGGGCGCAGCACCAGCGAGGCGGCGAAGTTGCCGGGCGGATCGGCCCAAGCCCTGCCCCGGCGGCCGCGCCCGGCGGTCTGCCGGCGGGCCATGATCCAGGCCGGGCCGGACAGGCCCGGCGCCATGCGCATCGCCTCGGCATTGGTGCTGTCAACGCGGTCAAGGACGTGGCAGGCCACGCCCATGGGCCAGGAGGGCAGCGGGCCGCCGTCACTCAACGGCAGGCGCCTCGCCGGGGACATCGGGAAGCAGCGCGGCTTCCGCCGGCACCACCGTGCTGACCAGCGATTCCGCGGCCCGCGCCGCGGCGGTATCGACACCCCACATCGACACGGCGCCGATCAGCAGCAAGGCCGCCGGAACGATCAGCGCCAGATACTGCACGGTGCCCATGCGGCTTTCCATGCCCTCGTTCTCGGCCCCGAACCACATGTAATAGACGATGCGCAGGTAATAGAACGCCCCGATGACGGATGCGATGACGCCCAGGATCGCCAGCCAGGACATGCCCGCCTGCACCGCCGCCGTCAGCACGCCGTACTTGGCGAAGAAGCCCAGGAAGGGCGGCACGCCGGCCAGGCTGAACATCAGGAACAGGACGGCAAAGCCCTTGACAGGTTCCGTCTGGGCAAAGCGGTTCAGGCTTTCCAGGTCGGTGATCGGGCGGCCGTCGCGTTCCATCGACAGGATGAAGGCAAAGCTGCCCACGTTCATCACGACATAGATCGCCATGTAGATCAGCATCGACTGCACGCCGAAGGCCGTCCCCGCCGCCAGGCCCACAAGGGCAAAGCCCATGTGCGCGATGGACGAATAGGCCATCAGCCGCTTGATGTTGCGCTGGCCGATCCCGGCAACGGATCCCAGGAACATCGACATCACCGCAAGCGCCGCGATGATCTGGCCCCAAT
Source organism: Paracoccus lichenicola (assembly GCF_009708075.1). GTDB lineage: Bacteria > Pseudomonadota > Alphaproteobacteria > Rhodobacterales > Rhodobacteraceae > Paracoccus > Paracoccus lichenicola. Next base: position 133,379 of record NZ_WMBT01000002.1, read on the forward strand.
CGCCCGGCACGTTGCCGAAGGCGTCGAACATCAGCCGCGCGATCAGCGCCATGGCCGCCACCTTGGGCGCGGTGGCGAAGAAGGCCGTCACCGGCGTCGGCGCGCCTTCGTAAACGTCGGGCGTCCACATGTGGAACGGCACCGCCGACACCTTGAAGGCAAGGCCCACCAGCAGGAACACCAGGCCGAACAGCAGGCCTAGGGACAATTGCCCGCCCACGACCGTCTGCACGATCCCCGCAAAGCTGGTCGTGCCCGAGAAGCCATAGACCAGGGATGCGCCGTAAAGCAGCATCCCCGAGGACAGCGAACCCAGGACGAAATACTTCAGCCCGGCCTCGGACGACTTCACGCTGTCGCGGCGCATGGCGGCGGTGACGTAAAGGGCCAGCGACTGAAGCTCCAACCCCATGTACAGCATCAGCAGGTCGCTGGCCGAGACCATCAGCATCATGCCGATGGACGCCAGCGTGATCAGGATCGGATATTCAAAGCGCAGCAGCTTGTGGCGGTCCATGTATTCCGCGCTCATCGCCAGGACGGCGGCGGCGGAAATCAGGATCGTCACCTTGGCAAAGCGGGCAAAGGCGTCGTCGGCGAACATGCCGAAAAAGGCCATCTGCACCGGCCGGTCGGCAAAGCCCACATACAGGCCGATCACCAGAAGCGCGGCAACCGTCGCCCACAGGATGGGACGCGCGATGGCATCCTTGCCGAAGTAAGCCCCGGCCATCAGCGCGGCCAAGGCATAGATCGCCAGCAGAAGTTCCGGCAGGATGGTCGAGAAATCGAGCGCGGTCATCGTGCTTCCCTCAATGGCTGGCAGCGGCCGTTTCCGCCTGCGCGGTCACGGCCAGCCCGTCGCGCGCCTCGTGCGGCAGGGCATCGTGATAGTTGACCAGCAGCGCCTGGACGGCGGGTCCGGTGATGTCGGTGACGGCGCGCGGATAGATGCCCAGATACAGCGTCATGATGATCAGCGGCACGAAGACCCACTTCTCGCGCGCGGTCATGTCGGTGATGGTCCGCAGGCTTTCCTTGACCAGCGCGCCCAGCGTGACGCGGCGATACAGCCACAGCGCATAGCCTGCCGACAGGATCACCCCGGTCGCTGCCACGAAGGCCACCCAGGTGTTGGCCTTGAAGGTGCCCATCAGCGTCAGGAACTCTCCCACGAAGCCCGAGGTGCCGGGCAGGCCGACATTGGCCATGGTGAAGAACAGGAACACCAGCGCATAGACCGGCATCCGGTTCACCAGCCCGCCATAGGCGTCGATCTCGCGCGTGTGCATCCGGTCATAGATGACGCCCACGCACAGGAACAGCGCGCCCGAGATGAAGCCGTGCGACAGCATCTGGAAGATCGCCCCGTCCACGCCCTGCTGGTTGGCGGCAAAGACGCCCATCGTGACGTAGCCCATGTGCGCGACCGAGGAATAGGCGATCAGCTTCTTCATGTCGGTCTGCGCCAGCGCCACAAGCGAGGTGTAGACGATGGCGATGGCCGACATCCAGAAGACCAGCGGCTGCATGATGTCGGAGGCGACCGGGAACATCGGCAGGCTGAAGCGCAGGAAACCGTAGCCCCCCATCTTCAGCAGCACGGCGGCCAGCACCACCGATCCCGCGGTCGGCGCCTGGACGTGGGCGTCGGGCAGCCAGGTATGGACCGGCCACATCGGCATCTTGACCGCGAAGCTGGCGAAGAAGGCCAGGAACAGCAGCGTCTGCATCCCGCCCACGACGGTAAAGCCCAAGATCCGCATCGTGTCCGACGGGAAGTCGAAGGCCAGCATCTGCGCGATGTCGGTGGTCCCGGACATGCGGATCATGGCGATCATCGCCACCAGCATCAGGACCGAGCCGAGGAAGGTGTACAGGAAGAACTTGAACGTCGCATAGATGCGGTTCGCGCCCCCCCAGATGCCGATGATCAGGAACATCGGGATCAGCCCTGCCTCGAAGAACAGATAGAACAGGATCAGGTCCAGCGCGGTGAAGACGCCGATCATCAGCCCTTCCAGCACCAGGAAGGCGATCATGTATTCCTTCACCCGCGTCTTCACGTCCCAGGTGGACAGGATCGTCAGCGGCATCAGGAAGGTCGTCAGCATCACGAACAGGACCGAGATGCCGTCCACGCCCATCTTGTAGCGCAGGCCCATGATCCAGGGACGATCCTCGACGAACTGGAAGCCGGTGTCGGCCGGATCGAAGCCCGCCAGCACGAACAGCGAGATCAGGAAGGTCGCCGCCGTGGCGATCAGCGCCAGCCACTTGGCGTTGCGCTGCGCGGCCTCGTCCTCGCCGCGCAGGAACAGGGCGAGGATCCCCGCCGCCACGATGGGCAGGAAGGTGATGATCGAAAGAAGGTTCGTCATGTCAGTGCGCGCCCCGCATCATCACCCAGATCAGCAAGCCCACGATGCCCAGGACCATCGCGAAGGCGTAATGGAACAGATAGCCCGACTGCACCCGGCCGGCGAAGCGTGTCAGGCGCGGGATGATTCCCATGGCCACCCCGTTGATGGCGCCGTCGATAACCGCTCCGTCGCCGCCCGTCCACAGGGCGCGGCCGATCCACAAGGCGGGCCGGACGAAGATGAAGTGATAGATCTCGTCGAAATACCACTTGTTCAGCAGGAACTGATACAGCGCGGGCTGCTGCGCCGCGAGCTTCGCGGGCGCGTTCGGATAGCGGATATACATCAGCCAGGCCAGGCCAAGCCCGATCAGCATCGCGATGAACGGCGACATCTTGACCCAGGCCGGGACCGAATGGGCGTCATGCATGACGTGGTTGTCCCCGCGCATGAAGATCGCGCCCTGTTCGTAACCGGCAGGCGCCGCGTGGCCCTCGGCTTCCTCGGCGGGATCGCTGGCTACACCGGCTGCGGCATGGGTTTCAGCACCCTCGGACGCCGCGCCATGGCCGCCTTCGGCCTGTGCGTGCTCGACCTCGGGCAGGCCGAAGAACCGCTGCACGTTGTCGCCGAAGAAGCTGCCGTACCAGATCATGCCTGCGAAGATCGCGCCCAGGGCCAGGACGGCCAGCGGCACGGTCATCACCGCAGGGCTTTCATGGGCGTGGTTATAGGCGTGCAGGGGATCGTGATGGTGATCGTCATGGCCGTGACCATGGCCGGGAACGGGCTGGACCTCCTCCTCGGACTTGATGGCGGCGTCCCAGATCTTTTGCGGACGCGGCGCGCCCCAGAAGGTCAGGAACATCAGCCGCCAGGAATAGAAGCTGGTCATCAGCGCCGCGATCACCAGCAGCCAAAAGGCATAGCCCACGCCCGAGGCATAGGCGCTTTCGATCACGGCGTCCTTGGACAGGAAGCCCGCGAAGCCGATGTCGGTCATGGGGATGCCGACGCCGGTGATGGCCAGCGTGCCGATCAGCATGGCGGCAAAGGTATAGGGCACCTTCTTGCGCAACCCGCCATAGTTCCGCATGTCCTGTTCATGGTGCATCGCGTGGATCACGGACCCCGCGCCCAAAAACAGCATGGCCTTGAAGAAGGCGTGCGTGAACAGGTGGAACATCGCGGCCGAATAGACGCCGACGCCCGCCGCCACGAACATGTAGCCCAGCTGCGAACAGGTCGAATAGGCGATCACGCGCTTGATGTCGTTCTGCACCAGGCCCACGGTCGCGGCGAAGAACGCGGTCGAGGCGCCGATGATCGTCACGAACATCTTGGCCTCGGGCGCGAACTCGAACAACGGCGACATGCGGCAGACCAGGAACACGCCCGCCGTCACCATGGTCGCGGCGTGGATCAGCGCGGACACAGGCGTCGGGCCTTCCATCGCGTCGGGCAGCCAGGTGTGCAGGAACAGCTGCGCCGACTTGCCCATCGCGCCGATGAACAGCAACACGGCCAGCAGGTTCGCGGCGTTCCAGCCGGTCCACAGGAACTGGACCTGCGCGTTCGCCAGCTCGTCCACCTGCGCGAAGATCGCGTCGAACTGGATGGAACCCGTCATCCACCACAGGCCGAAGATCCCCATCAGGAAGCCGAAGTCGCCCACCCGGTTGACGATGAAGGCCTTCATCGCGGCGGCGTTGGCCGAGGGCTTGCGGTAATAGAAGCCGATCAGCAGATAGGACGCGACGCCCACCCCTTCCCAGCCGAAGAACATCTGCAACAGGTTGTCCGCCGTCACCAGCATCAGCATGGCGAAGGTGAAGAACGACAGATAGGCGAAGAAGCGCGCCTTGTAGTGTTCGTCATGCGTCCAGTTGTCGTCATGGGCCATGTAGCCCATCGAATACATGTGGACGAGCGCGGACACCGTGGTCACGACGATCAGCATGATTGCCGTCAGCCGGTCCAGGCGGATGGCCCACTGGCTGCTGAAATCGCCCGAGACGATCCAGTCCATGACCGGAATGTGCTGGGTTTCGCCATTGAAGCCCAAGAAGACGATCCAGGAAAAAAGCGCGGCGACGAACAGGATGCCCGTGGTCAGCAGCATCGCGGCCTTTTCGCCGATGACGCGCCAGCCGAAGCCCGCGATCAGGGCGCCCAGCAGCGGCGCGAACAGGATGAATTGCGCCATGACCGCTTATCCCTTCATCACGTTGACATCTTCGACCTGGATGGTGCCGCGGTTGCGGAAGAACACCACCAGGATCGCCAGGCCGATCGCGGCCTCGGCGGCGGCGACGGTCAGGATGAACATCGTGAAGACCTGCCCCGCCAGATCGCCCAGATGGGCCGAGAAGGCGACGAAGTTGATGTTGACCGACAGCAGGATCAGTTCGATCGACATCAGGATGACGATGACGTTCTTGCGGTTCACGAAGATGCCGAAGATCCCGGTGACGAACAGGATCGCCCCCACGACAAGGTAATGCGTCAAGCCTATCATCGTCTTTCGTCCCTTTTGTCCCTTGCCGACTTTACGCCTATTCTGCCGCAGCAGCTTTGGACCAGTTTGCTGTGCTGCCCGGATAATAAAGTTCGCAGGCGCAAGAGGCTGTCTTTGATTGAGAGGTTGCCTGTCCACGACTCGTCCGAAGGCCGTTGGTGCGGCCATATTCCTCCAAGCGCGCCAAGGAAAGCGGCTTCACACCCTGGGGAACCAGATCGCGCAACGTGGCATCGTGTGGATGGGCATCCTCGAATGAAAAATTCGGATTTCGGGTCATGCGCACGGCCTCTCCCGAGGAGCACTGTATGACATGCAATACTCCAACAGAGCCTTCTGTATCGATGAACGAAGTCTCGTTAAAAGATACAAAACCGGCACCTTCATCGTTTGCAGATGAGATAGCGTGTCCAACGAACGGATCGTCCGTTGTCAATCCACACCGCTCTAGCTCGCGTTCATCGAACGGATTGTCATTGTTGTCGCTGGAGCCTGATTCTTCGCAACTGGCAAGCACCACAGCCCCAGCGGTCAGCAAACACAAAGCCAAGCTTCGTTTCACAGCCCCTGCCCCGGCTTCACGTCGCGCAGTTCCATGGCCTTGGCCGGGTCGCGCCACATCTGCTCCAGCACGTTCTGGCGCTTGATGTCGCGGCGGTGGCGCATGGTCAGGGTGATGGCGCCGATCATGGCGACCAGCAGGATCAGCCCCGCGACCTGGAACGGCAGCAGATAGCGGTCATACAGCACCGTGCCGATGGCGTTGGTGTTCAGAGAGTCCAGCAGAACCGGCGCGGCCCGCATCCCCTCGGCCTGGATCGAGCTTTCCCAACCCCCGAAGGCAATCGCCAGCTGCGCCAGCAGCACGACGGCGATCAGCCCCGCCAGCGGCAGATAGCGCGCGAACTCGCCCTTGAGCTGGGCGAAGTCCACGTCCAGCATCATCACCACGAACAGGAACAGCACCGCCACCGCGCCGACATAGACGATCACCAGCAGCATCGCCACGAACTCCGCGCCTTGCAGCACGAACAGCCCGGCGGATGCGATGAAGGCCAGGATCAGCCACAGCACCGAATGCACGGGGTTGCGGGACAGCACCACCATGAAGCCCGCCAGGCAGACCGAGATGGCGAACAGATAAAAGGCGAAGGTGATCATTCGGCCTGTTTCCCTTCATGGTCGGTGAACACGCCCTGGGCGATCTCCAGGGCCTTCTGCATGGCCGGGATGCCGCCGAACATCCCCATCTGATAGATGACCTCGGCCACCTCGCGGGCGGTGGCGCCCGCGGCGATGGCGTGGCGGATGGTCAGGCGCAGTTGCGGTTCCGCGTGCGCGCCCTGCACGGTCAGCGCGGCGACCGTCACCAGCAGCCGGGTCTTGGCGTCCAGGCCGTCGCGGTTGAAGGTGCGCCCGAACCACATTTCCAGCATGTCCGCCGGCATGGTCGGGATCATCTTCTCGAAGGCGCGGGGATCGAGGTTCTCGATGCCCGGATTGAAGGCCCGGGCCATTTCCTGCCCGGACTGCATCATCTGCTGGAACAGCTTGGTGAACGCGTCGCTCATCGGTAGGGCGCGTCGATGGACAGGTTGCGGGCGATCTCGGCCTCCCAGCGGGCGCCGTTGTCCAGCAGCTTCTGCTTGTCGTAGAACAGCTCCTCGCGCGTTTCGGTCGAGAACTCGAAGTTCGGGCCTTCCACGATGGCATCGACCGGGCAGGCTTCCTGGCAGAAGCCGCAATAGATGCACTTGGTCATGTCGATGTCATAGCGCGTGGTGCGGCGGCTTCCGTCCTCGCGCGGTTCGGAATCGATGGTGATCGCCTGGGCGGGGCAGATCGCCTCGCACAGCTTGCAGGCGATGCAGCGTTCCTCGCCGTTGGGATAGCGGCGCAAGGCGTGTTCGCCCCGGAAACGCGGCGAGATTGGCCCCTTTTCGTGGGGATAGTTGATCGTGGATTTCGGTGCGACGAAGTATTTCATCGCCACGCCGAAGCCCTTCAGGAAATCGACCATCAGGAAATACTTGGTGGCGCGCATGATGTCGAAGGCCATCAGAATTCTTCCCCTTGCTTGGGCGCGGCGAAGCGGTCGAAGGCCGCCACGTATTCGCGAACCCTGGCGCCGTCACGGGACTGTTCGGCACTATCCAGATTGTTGGCCAGGAAATGCGCGAACTCGACCTTGTCGGTTTCCGACGCATTTGCCAGCATTTCGGCGATCCTGTTGGAATAAGCCATGTCTTATGCCCCTGCCCAGCGTGCCCAGAACGACCCGAAGACCTCGTAGCGCGCCAGGAAGGCGATCAGCACGACCCACCCCAGCGACAGCGGCAGGAACACCTTCCAGCCGATCCGCATCAACTGGTCATAGCGGTACCGCGGCACCATCGCCTTGACCATGGCGAACATGAAGAACCAGAAGACCATCTTCAGGAACATCCAGATCGCGCCGTCGGGAATGCCGGGGATGGGCGACAGCCAGCCGCCGAAGAACAGCAGCGAGATCAGCGCGCACATCAGCCAGATGGCGATGTATTCGCCCGCCATGAACAGCAGATAGGGCGTGGACGAATATTCGACCATGAAGCCCGCGACCAGTTCCGATTCCGCCTCGGCCAGGTCGAAGGGCGGGCGGTTGGTTTCGGCCAGCGCCGACACGAAGAACAGCACCAGCATCGGGAAATGCGGCAGCCAGTACCAGGACAGCAGCCCCGCGCCCGACTGCGCCTCGACGATGGCGCTGATGTTCATCGACCCGGTCGAGATGATGACGCCGATGATGATGAGGCCCAGGCTGACCTCGTACGAGATCATCTGCGCCGCCGCGCGCAGCGACGACAGGAACGGGTATTTCGAGTTCGAGGCCCAACCGCCCATGATCACGCCATACACCTCCAGCGAGGAGACGGCGAAGATGAACAGGATGCCCACGTTGATGTCGGCCATCACCCAGCCGGGCGCGAAGGGGATCGCGACGAAGGCCAGCAAGGCCAGCGTCATCGACAGGAAGGGCGCCAGGAAGAAGACGAACTTGTCGGCCCCGGCGGGGATGACGATTTCCTTCAGCACGTATTTCAGCGCGTCCGCGAAGGTCTGCAGCAGGCCCCAGGGACCGACCACGTTCGGGCCGCGCCGCATCTGCACCGCGGCCCAGATCTTGCGGTCGCCATAGACCAGAAAGATCAGCGACAGCATGACAAAGGCGATCACCGCCAGACCCTGCGCCAGAAGCAGGATCGCCATGCCCAGAGAGGATGCCCAGAAATCAGCCATGCCCGTCCCTATCCCATTACGCGGCGGGAATGCCGCGCGCCTTGCATTCGCGCAAGGTGTCTTCCGTTTCCATCACCCGCAGGCCCATCGGCTTCTGATCCGACAGCGTGAATGCGGCACCGATCATCAGCTTGCCGTCGCGCGTGTCCTGCAGCGTGCGCACATGGCGACCGTAGGGCGCGCCATTCCGCTTGGCCCAACCTGCCAGCGCGCAGGTGGCATACGAGAAGGCGATGTCGGCGTCCACCCCCTCGCGCAAGTTCGCCGTCACCTCGACCAGATCCGACGCGCCCTTGGGACTGAGGGAAACGACCTGAGCGCCCATGAAGGCGGCAGGATCGACCTCGGTCCCCTCGGCCCAGGTGGGCAGCGCAGGCTGGGTGCGCGCGGCGAATTCCTCCAGCGCCTTGTCCTGCGCGGTCTGGCGCGGCGGCAGGTCGGGCGCCACGCCCGCCCCCAGGTCCAGATCCAGGTTCGCGTTCAGCGCCATCAGGTCGGCCTCGGACACGGCAAAGGCGTCCTGCCCTTCGGGACTGTCCAGCGCCATGGTGGTGACGCTTCCGTCGGGTTCCAGGATCAGGATCTCGCCCGACTTGGTCGAGATGCGGGCAAGGGTCAGCGGCGCCTTGCCCTTGGCCGCGCCGGGCGTGACGACCTTGGCCGTCATCATCTCGGGCTTCGGCTTGGGCCGGCCGTCGCCGGCGTCATCCCCGCAGCCGGCCAGCAGCGCAGCCCCGGCCAGGGCTGCGATCAGGAAGCGAGGCTGGCAGGGTGCTGGCCGCATGGCGCTACTCGGCCGCCAGCGAGGGCGCATGGCGCGCGGCCGCCATGCGGGACAACTCGCCCATCAAAGGCGAGGAGCGCGCGATCGGGTTCGTCAGGTAGAAATCCTTGACGGCATAGCGGAAGCTGGCCTTGCCCATATCCAGCCGGTCGAGCGCGCGCCATTCGTTTTCCGGAACCTGGTCGATCATGGCCAGATGCGGCACGGCCGCGACCAGGGCGCGGCGCAACTGCGTCAGGCTGTCCCAGGGCAGGGTCTGGCCCAGCTCGGCGGATAGCGCGCGCAGGATCGCCCAGTTTTCCTTGGCCTCGCCCGGCGCGAAGTTCGCGCGCAGGGCAATCTGCGGGCGGCCCTCGGTGTTCACGAACAGCCCGTTTTCTTCCGTGTAGCAGGCGGCGGGCAGGATGATGTCGGCCCGATGCGCGCCCCGGTCGCCGTGGCTGCCCTGATAGATCACGAAGGCGCCGGGGGCCACGTCCACCTCGTCCGCGCCCAGGTTGTAGATCACCTCGGCCCCGTCGATGGCGGCAGCCAGCCCGCCCTCGGTCACCGCGCTCACATCCATCGCGCCCACGCGGGACGCGGCGGTATGCAGGACCAGCAGCTTGCAGTCGTCCAGTTCGCAGATGCGCATGGCATTGGCCAGCACGGCCTCGCCGTCCGCCTCGGTCAGGGCGCCCTGGCCCACGATCACGATGCCGGGCGTGCCTGCGGTGGACTTCAGGTCGTCCTTGGCCAGATGGGACAGCACGGCACGGTCGTTGCCATGATGGTGATAGTCATAGGTCAGATCGACCGCATCCCCGATCAGCGCGATCTGCGCGCCATGCGCCCAGGCCTTGCGGATGCGGGCGTTCAGAACCGGCGCTTCCTCGCGCGGGTTGGTGCCGATCAGCAGGATGCGTTTCGCGCCGTCGATGTCGGCAATCGTCGCGTTGCCGACATAGGCGCCCCGGTTGCCCGCAGGCAGCCGCGCGCCATCGGTGCGGCATTCGACATGGCCGCCCAGGCCTTCCACCATTTGCTTCAGGCTGAACGCGGCCTCGACCGGGGCAAGATCGCCGACCAGACCGGCGACCTTGCGGCCCTTCATGGCCGAGGCGGCGGCAGCCAGGGCCTCGGGCCAGGTGACGGGGCGCAGCTTGCCGTTCACGCGGACATAGGGCTTGTCCAGCCGCTGGCGGCGCAGCCCGTCCCAGACGAAGCGGGTCTTGTCGCTGATCCATTCCTCGTTCACGTCGTCATGGTTGCGCGGCAGGATGCGCATGACCTCGCGGCCCTTCACGTCGATGCGGATGTTGCTGCCAAGCGCGTCCATCACGTCGATGCTTTCGGTCTTGCGCAATTCCCAGGGGCGCGCCTTGAAGGCATAAGGCTTGCTGACCAACGCCCCAACCGGGCACAGGTCGATGATGTTGCCCTGCAGGTTGGATGCCAGCGTCTCGTTCAGATAGCTGGTGATCTCGCTGTCCTCGCCACGCCCGGTCTGGCCCATCTGGCTGATGCCCGCGACCTCGGTCGTGAAGCGCACGCAGCGGGTGCAGCTGATGCAGCGGGTCATGTGCGTTTCGACCAGCGGCCCGAGATCCAATTCCTCGGCCGCGCGCTTCGGTTCTCGAAAACGGCTGAAGTCCACGCCGTAAGCCATTGCCTGGTCTTGCAGATCGCATTCGCCGCCCTGGTCGCAGATCGGGCAGTCCAGCGGATGGTTGATGAGCAAAAACTCCATCACCCCCTCGCGCGCCTTCTTGACCATCGGGCTGTTGGTGCGGATTTCCGAGGGCGCGCCGTCCGGGCCGGGGCGCAGATCCTTGACCTGCATCGCGCAGGACGCGGCGGGCTTCGGGGGACCGCCCACGACCTCGACCAGGCACATCCGGCAGTTGCCCGCGATGGACAGCCGTTCGTGATAGCAGAAGCGCGGGATCTCGATCCCCGCCTGCTCGCAGGCCTGGATCAGGGTCAGGTTGGGATCGACCGCGATCTCGGTCCCGTCGATCTTGATCGTGCGCAAATCGGCCATCGGCTTTCTTCCTTACCTGGCGACCAGAAGCGATCCGGCGATCGTCTTCCGGGCTATCTCTTGCCGCCCCAGACGGCAGAATGTCTCGGGCTGTCCGCTGACAACCCCGTTGGCGGTCATGTAGCGGTCCGCCTCGGCATAGATGCGGCGGCGCTCATCCTTGTTGTCCAGGAAGGCGTCGATCTGCGCCTCGCTATAGCCTTGGTCCAGGGCATAGCGTTTCAGCTTGCGCGCCTCGCCAAAGGCCTTGAGGACACGCGCGTCCAGCGTGGGACAACCCTTGCGCAGCACGTCCGCCACCCGCGCCTGGACCAGGCTGTCGTTGATGTGGCGTTCCTGCGACAAGGGCGGCAGGGCGGCGGCAGGGCCTGTCAGCAACGCAGCGGCAAGCAGGGCGCTGCCGAGCGTCCGGACGCTGACCCGATATGCCGCCCTTGCCCTCATTCCGCAGCCATCGCCCCCATGCGGCCGGTGCGCTTGGCCTTGATGCGGTCCTCGATCTCCTCGCGGAAATTGCGGATCAGGCCCTGGATCGGCCAGGCGGCGGCGTCGCCAAGCGCGCAGATGGTGTGGCCCTCGACCTGCTTGGTCACGTCCAGCAGCATGTCGATTTCGGCGACCTCGGCATCGCCGCGAACCAGGCGTTCCATCACGCGCATCATCCAGCCGGTGCCTTCGCGGCAAGGCGTGCATTGGCCGCAGCTTTCATGCTTGAAGAACTTGGACAGCCGCCAGATCGCCTTGATGATGTCGGTCTGCTGGTCCATCACGATCATGCAGGCGGTGCCGAAGGACGACCGCAACTCGCGCATCCCGTCGTAATCCATGATGGCGTTTTCGCACTGTTCCGCCGTCAGCACGGGGCAGGATGCGCCGCCGGGGATCACCGCCTTGAGGTTCTTCCAGCCGCCGCGCACGCCGCCGCCATGCTTCTCGATCAGCTCCTTCATGGGGATCGACATGGCTTCCTCGACCACGCAGGGCGTGTTCAGGTGCCCGGTCAACCCGAACAGCTTGACGCCCGCGTTGTTCGGGCGGCCGAAGCCCGCGAACCATTCCGGGCCGCGCCGCAGGATCGTGGGCGTCACGGCGATGGATTCGACGTTGTTCACCGTGGTCGGACAGCCGTAAAGCCCCGCGCCCGCCGGGAACGGCGGCTTCATGCGCGGCATCCCCTTCTTGCCTTCCAGCGATTCCAGCAGCGCCGTTTCCTCGCCGCAGATATAGGCTCCGCCGCCGTGATGGACATAGATGTCGAAATCCCAGCCGGACCCGGCGGCATTGGCGCCCAGCAGGCCCGCGTCATAGCATTCGTCGATGGCGGCCTGCAGCGACTCCTTCTCGCGGATGAACTCGCCGCGGATATAGATGTAGGCCGCGTGCGCGCCCATGGCGAAGCCCGCGATCAGCGCGCCTTCGATCAGCGTGTGCGGATCGTGGCGCATGATCTCGCGGTCCTTGCAGGTCGCGGGTTCGGACTCGTCGGCGTTGATCACCAGATAGGACGGGCGGCCGTCGGATTCCTTGGGCATGAAGGACCACTTGAGACCCGTCGGAAAGCCCGCGCCCCCGCGCCCGCGCAGCCCGGATGCCTTGACCTGTTCGACGATCTTGTCGCGGCCGCGGGCAATGATCTCGGCGGTGCCGTCCCAATGGCCGCGCTTCTTCGCACCGGCCAGGCTGCGGTCGCCCATCCCGTAGATGTTGGTGAAAATGCGATCCTGATCTTTCAGCATCCTGCTCTCAATCCTCTCATCCGGGCGTCACGCATTCCTGCGCCGCCAGATACGCCAGGTCACGATCAGCGACCAGACAAAAGCACCCATGGCGGCCAGATCCGCCAGAAAGGCCCATCTTCCGGCCCAGTCGTAATAGCCGCCAAGCGCCTGGACCAGCAGCCACAGGCACATGGCGACGGCGATCACGATGGCTGCCAGACGCATCTGGCCCGCGTCACGATCCTGCCCGGTTCCGCGCATTGCCTGGTTCCCTGCCTATCGGTCCGTCGTCTCGTCCTTCTGCTCCGCTTCCTCGAGGGCGCGGATGCCCGCCGGGTTGCGGTCCGACACCGGGCGCGCCGCCGAGGCCGCCTGCGCTTCCTGCTGGGTGATGCCGGACGCGTCCGCGGGCGTCCCTTCGGACGGGCGCGGTTCGGTTTCGGGCGCGCTGTCGATGCCGGTCCGGTCATCGGACGCAGCCTCGGGGTTGCGAAGCCACTTGGCCAGGATCGGAACCTCGGTCCCGTCGATGCGCTTGACCGTCTCGCCGATGTCGCGGGCAAGCGCCGCGCTGGCGTTCAGGCTGTCGCCCTGCCCCTTGAGGTCCGCCAAGGCGACCGGACCGCCCAGCGGCTCGGACGAGAAGCGCCCGTTCTGCGGACCCGGCAGCGGCACTTGGCCGGCCGAGAAGGCGTCGATCAGTTCTTCCAGCCTGGCGGGCGTCAGATCCTCGTAATAGTCCTTGCCGATCTGGGCCATGGGCGCGTTGGTGCAGGCACCCAGGCACTCGACCTCCTCCCAGCTGAACTTGCCGTCCGCCGACAGCGTGTGCGGGGTGGGCGCGATCTTGCGCTTGCAGACGGCGATCAGATCCTCGGCCCCGCAGATCATGCAGGTAGTGGTGCCGCAAATCTGGATATTCGCAATCGACCCAACGGGTTGAAGCTGGAACATGAAGTAGAATGTCGCGACTTCCAGCGCCCGGATATAGGGCATTCCCAGCAATTCGGCGCAGTATTCGATGGCGGGCCGCGACAGCCAGCCTTCCTGTTCCTGGGCGCGCCACAGCACCGGGATGATCGCCGATTGCTGGCGGCCTTCCGGATACTTGGTCATCTGGGCATAGGCCCAGTCCAGATTGGCGGGCGTGAATTCAAAGCTGTCCGGCTGGACGGGCGAAAGACGGCGGAGCATCAGCGGTCAACCTCTCCGAACACGATGTCAAGGGTGGCGATCAGGGCGGGCACGTCGGCCAGCAGATGCCCCTTGGCGATCCAGTCCATCGACTGAAGATGCCCGAAGCCCGGCGCCCGCAGCTTGGCGCGATAGGGCTTGTTCGTCCCGTCGCTGACCAGATAGACCCCGAACTCGCCCTTGGGCGCCTCGACGCAGGCATAAACCTCTCCGGCGGGGACGCGGAAGCCTTCGGTGTAAAGCTTGAAGTGGTGGATCAGGCTTTCCATGTCGTGCTTCATGTCGCCGCGCTTGGGGGGCGTCAGCTTGCCGCGCGCCAGCACGTCGCCGGCAGGCTCGGCCCGCAGCTTGTGGACGGCCTGCCGCATGATGCTGGTCGATTCCCGCATTTCCTGCATCCGCACCAGAAAGCGGTCATAGCTGTCGCCATTGCGCCCGACCGGGATCTTGAAGTCGAATTCGTCATAGCATTCGTAGGGCTGCGAACGGCGCAGGTCCCAGGCCAGGCCCGAGGCGCGCGCCATGACGCCGGAATAGCCCCAGTCCAGCGCGTCCTGTTCGTTGACGATGCCGATGCCGACCAGCCGCTGCTTGAAGATCCGGTTTTCCGTCAGCAGGGTATCCAGATCGTCCACGACGTTCAGAAACTGGTCGCACCACGCCTCGATATCGTCCAGCAGGTCTGGGGGCAGATCCTGGTGGACGCCGCCCGGCCGGAAATAGGCCGCGTGCAACCGCGCGCCCGAGGCCCGTTCATAAAAGATCATCAGCTGCTCGCGCGCCTCGAACCCCCACAGCGGCGGGGTCAGCGCGCCCACGTCCATGGCGCCGGTGGTCAGGCCCAGAAGGTGGTTCAGGATGCGGCCGATTTCCGAATACAGGACGCGGATCAGGCTGGCACGGCGCGGCACCACGGTGCCGGTCAGACGCTCGATCGCCAGGCACCAGGCATGTTCCTGGTTCATGGGCGAGACATAGTCCAGCCGGTCGAAATAGGGCAGGTTCTGCAGGTAGGTCCGGCTTTCCATCAGCTTTTCGGTGCCGCGATGCAGCAGGCCGATATGGGGATCGGCGCGTTCCACGACCTCGCCGTCCAGTTCCAGAACCATGCGCAGCACGCCGTGCGCCGCCGGGTGCTGGGGACCGAAGTTGATGTTAAAGTTGCGGATCTTCTGCTCGCCCACCAGGGTGTCAGCCGATCCGTCGTCATACTGGTTGGTGCGGATATCGCCGTCCATCGCCTTACCCCTTGGTCTTTTCGTCGCCGGGCAGCACGTATTTCGCGCCCTCCCACGGCGAGAGGAAGTCGAACTGGCGGTATTCCTGCGTCAGTCGGACGGGTTCATAGATCACGCGCTTTTCGGATTCGTCATAGCGAACCTCGACATAGCCGGTGGTCGGAAAGTCCTTGCGCAACGGAAAGCCGCTGAAGCCGTAATCGGTCAGGATGCGCCGCAGGTCCGGATGCCCCGAGAACAGGATCCCGAACATGTCGAAAACCTCGCGTTCCAGCCAGTTGGCGCAGGGATAGATCGGCACCATCGAGGGCACGATCTCGTCCTCGCGGATGGCGACCTTCACGCGGATGCGGTGGTTCTGATACATGGACAGCAGGTGCCAGACCATGTCGAAACGCTGCGGGCGTTCCGGGTGATCGACCGCGGTGATGTCGATCAGCGTCGAAAAGCGGCAGCTGCTGTCGCTGCGCAGGAACTCGATCAGGTCCACGATGCCGGACAGGGTCGAGGTCACGGTCAGCTCGCCAAAGGCGACGGCCGTGTCCAGGACCTGGTCCCCGCAGCGCAGCTTGAGGTGTTCGGCCAGCTGGTCCAGCGCGTCGATGTCGGGATAGACAGCCATGGCTTACCTCACCAGCGTGCCGGTGCGCCGGATCCGGCGCTGGAGTTGCAGGATGCCGTACAGCAGCGCCTCGGCCGTGGGGGGGCAACCGGGGACATAGATGTCCACGGGCACGATCCGGTCCACGCCGCGCACCACCGAATAGCTGTAATGGTAATAACCGCCGCCATTGGCGCAGCTGCCCATGCTGATGACATAGCGCGGCTCGGGCATCTGGTCATAGACCTTGCGCACCGCCGGGGCCATCTTGTTGGTCACGGTGCCCGCCACGATCATCAGGTCCGACTGGCGCGGGGACGCGCGCGGCGCCGTGCCGAAGCGTTCCACGTCATAGCGCGGCATCGAGGTGTGCATCATCTCGACCGCGCAGCAGGCCAGGCCGAAGGTCATCCAGTGCAGGCTGCCGTTGCGCGCCCAGTTGATGATGTCCTCGGTCGTGGTCAGCAGGAAGCCCTTGTCCTGCAACTCGCGGTTCAGGGTGGCCGTCGCGACCTCGCGGTCAGGACCGGCCGTGTTCGCCCCGGTCATCACGCCCATTCCAGTGCCCCTTTCTTCCATTCATAGGCAAAGCCCACGGTCAGCACCCCCAGGAACGCCATCATCGACCAGAAGGCCACGTCCGACAGGCCCGCGAAGCTGACCGCCCAAGGGAACAGGAAAGCCACTTCCAGGTCGAAGATGATGAACAGGATCGACACCAGATAGAAGCGCACGTCGAACTTCATCCGCGCGTCGTCGAAGGCGTTGAAGCCGCACTCGTAGGCGCTGACCTTTTCCGGGTCGGGGTTGCGCACGGCAACCACCACGGCAGCCAGGATCAGGACCAGCGCCAATGCAGATGCCATCCCCGCGAAGACGAGGATCGGCAGATAGTCCTGCAGCAGAGTTTCCACGGGCAAGTTCCCCTTGTCGGCCGCGGAAAAGCTGTGGCTGCCCGCGACGGGTTAGCTAGGCGCCCGTTTAGACCTGTGGGCCAGCGGGGTCAACGGGCGGCTGATGCGGAGGGCAGGCGTGTCGCGCGCACTGCCCTTGCGCCCATATGTCCACCCCGGGCCTCATCTTCCAGATGCCCTTGGCGGTTTGCAGGGGTGACTGCCGTAACGTCACGAACCCGCCCTTGTGCTGCGGCGGAAAAGCAAGGAAGGCAGCCCGGGGGGCTGCCTTCGATCGCCGCGTTCCTTTTGGGGGGCGGATTACATCCCCGCAGCCTGGCAGTCGGCCAGCGTGATGATCTCCATGTTGATCTTGCCCGAGAACTGGTCGGCATCCTGGTTGCCTTCCAGCCCGGTCGTGCCGGTGGCCGTGTTGTCGCTGGCGGCAGCCGCCGCGGCCGGGTTGGGCGCGTCGTCGTCCTGGTTGCCTTCGTTGCCCGTGGTGGGCTGCGCGGCGTCCATCGTGCCCGCATCCGCGTCAGGTCCCGTGCCGGACACCGAATCGTCATCGGCATTGCCCGTGTTGCCGGCATCGCCGCCCGCGACGGTCGCGTTCGGGGCCTGGTCATCCGACCCCATGGCCAGGGTCCGGCAATGCTCGGCCACGGCGGCCATGTCGGCCTCGGTGATCTGCTGCGTGCCGATCATGTTCTGGGCAAATGCGGCAGGGCCGAAGCCGAGAACGGCAGCCAGCGCGATCGAGGCGGTCAGGGTCTTGATCTTCATCTCATTGCTCCATCTGTGGCGTGTAGGCGTTGAATTGCCTGACCAACACCCCAGGTCGCCTGCTTGTTCCGTGTCGCCGGCACACAAGAATGCGGGGCACGGCGGTGGAGCCGTCCCCGGGCCTGGCATTGCATGGCGCCCATGCGTTGCGCTTGGCCCGGGGAGCGGTTATTTCTGGGCGAACCGCGACCGAAAGGACATGGCCTTGCGCGATCTTCGGATTCCCGACCAGCGACACCCGGAAAAGGCCCACCGGCCCGACCAGGCGCAGCCCAAGAAGCCCGCCTGGATCCGCGTCAAGGCCCCCACGTCCGAGGGCTACAAGCGCACCCGCGACATCATGAAGGACAACCGCCTGTCCACCGTCTGCGAGGAAGCGGGCTGCCCCAATGTCGGCGAATGCTGGTCCCAGGGCCACGCCACCATGATGATCATGGGCGAGATCTGCACCCGCGGCTGCACCTTCTGCAACGTCGCCACGGGCAAGCCCAATGCCCTTGACGTGTTCGAGCCGGGCCGCGTGGCCCATGCCGTCCAGAAGCTGGGGCTGAAGCATGTCGTCATCACGTCGGTGGACCGCGACGACCTGGACGACGGCGGGGCGGACCATTTCGCCCAGACGATCCGCGCCATCCGCCACCGCAGCCCCGATTCGACCATCGAGGTTCTGGTCCCCGACTTCCTGAAATCCAGGCCCGGGTCGATGGAGATCGTGGTCGAGGCGCGCCCCGATGTCTTCAACCACAACCTGGAAACGGTCCCCGCGCTTTATCCCACGGTGCGCCCCGGCGCGCGCTATTTCCATTCGCTGCGGCTGTTGCAAAAGGTCAAGGAACTGGACCCGGCGATGTTCACCAAGTCCGGCATCATGGTGGGCCTCGGCGAGGATCGGGGCAGCGTGTTGCAGGTCATGGACGACATGCGCGCCGCCGACATCGACTTCATGACCATCGGCCAGTATCTGCAACCGACGCCCAAGCATCACCGCGTGGACCGCTTCGTCACGCCCGAGGAATTCGCGAGCTATGAAAAGGCGGCCTTCGGCAAGGGCTTCCTGATGGTCTCGGCCACGCCGCTGACGCGGTCGTCCTATCACGCGGGCGACGATTTCGCCCGGCTGCGCGCCGCGCGGTTGCAGAAACTGGGCCGCGCCTGACCTCTTGCAAAAGCTTGCGTCCCGGCATAATCGGAACGCGCAAGGCCCGAGTGACGGAATGGTAGACGTAGCGGATTCAAAATCCGCCGCCGCAAGGCATGTCGGTTCGAGTCCGACCTCGGGTACCAGCCTTTCCCCCGATCCGATGGAAAAGGGCCGCGCGTGGCGGCCCCTGCCTTTCCTCAGGCCCTGACGCCCTGCTTGCGCAGCCGTGCGTTGCGCGCCCACATGTTCAGCCCCTCGACCACCGCCGAGAAGGCCATCGCGGCATAGACATAGCCCTTGGGCACATGGACGCCGAAGCCCTCGGCGATCAGCGTGGTGCCGATCAGCAGCAGGAAGGACAAGGCCAGCATCACGATGGTGGGGTTCTTGCCGATGAACGTCGCCAGCGGGTTCGCGGCCAGCAGCATCACGGTCACGGCCACGACCACGGACACGACCATGATTTCGACATGCGGCGTCATGCCCACGGCGGTGATGATGCTGTCGATGGAAAACACCAGGTCCAGCATCAGGATCTGCACGATGGCGCTGCCGAAACCGACGGCTGCCGTTCCGATCATCGTGTCCTCGTGATCATCGGGATCGACGTGGTGGTGGATTTCCTTTGTCGCCTTCCAGACCAGGAACAGACCGCCCGCGATCAGGATGATGTCCTTCCAGGAAAACTCGTTCCCCAGGATCGTGATCACCGGCTGCGTCAGCTGCACGATCCAGGCGATCGTCGCCAAAAGCCCAAGCCGCATGATCAGCGCCAGGCCGATGCCGATCTTGCGCGCGCGTTCGCGTTGCCCTTCGGGCAGCTTGTTCGACAGGATCGAGATGAACAGCAGGTTGTCGATGCCCAGCACGATCTCCATCACCATGAGGGTGGCAAGCGCGATCCAGGCCTCGGGTTGCTGCATAAGGGCGATGATGTCCTGCATGGGAAAATCCTGTCAAAAAAGGGGCTGTCGGTCAGAAAAGTCATTCCGCCCTCGCCGGTTCCGTTCTTTTCGCAATGCGGCATCATCGCCCGGATGGGAAGACGGAAACGCCGGGCGGCATGATTCGGGCCGGGCTGGCGGTTACGCCGCCATCACCCGTTCGCTTGCCTGGATCAGCGTCGCGGCCAGATCGTCCAGCCACCCCCCTGCGGGCGTCGAGGCGCGGCGCAGCAGCAGCACCTCGCGCGAGGGCTGAGGGTCGGGAAACTCCACCACGGACAGGCCGGGCGCCGCCGCGCGTTCAAGGCGCAGGGCAAGCTGCGGCAGGAAGGTCAGGCCCATCCCCTGCGCGGCCAGGCGGCACAGGGTGGACAGCGAGGCCGCCCCCAGGTCCAGACGCGCGCTGCGGCGGCCCAGGCCGCAGACCTCCAGCGCCTGGTCGCCCAGGCAGTGCCCCTCGTCCAGCAGCAGCAACTGGCCGGGGTCCAGGTCGCGCGGCTCGGGACGCGACCGGCCCAGGCGGGCGATGCGGTCCTGGCTGCCCGCCAGCAGGAAGCGGTCGGTGAACAGCGGCATCGCCACCAGGTCAGCGCTGTCGGGGGGCGTCGCCACGACCGCCACGTCCAGCCGTCCCTGGCACAGCTCATCGACCAGCCGGTCGGTCTGCGCCTCGCGCAGGTGCAGGTCGCGCGTCAGGTCGCGGGCGCGCAGGATCGGCAGGGCCTCGGGCAGAAGATAGGGCGCGACCGTGGGGATCATTCCCAGCATCAGCCGCCCGCCCTGCCCCGGCTGGCGCATCCCCTGTTCCAGCCCGGCCATCGCGGCCATGACCTGCCGGGCATGGGATTCCAGCGCCCGGCCCTGCGGGGTCAACACCACGCCGGACGGGGTGCGTTCCACCAACGGGCTACCCACCTGATCCTCCAGCGCGCGGATCTGCATGGACAGGGCGGGTTGGGTCACATGCATGACCTCGGCCGCGCGGGTGAAATGCCCCTGCTGCGCCAAGGCCAGGAAATAGCGCAACTGCCGCAGGGTGATGTTCATAAGCGCGCCTTATCAATGCAATCGAATTTTCCGATTTCTTTTTATTCGGACGCTCTGCCACAAGCAACCCAACCGCCAACAAGGAGACCGGACATGAGCCAGGACACCCCCCGCCCCCGGATGACCACCACGGCAGGCGCGCCGATCGCCTCGAACCAGCACAGCGAGACCGCAGGCGACCGTGGCCCGGTGCTGATGCAGGACTACCAGCTTCTGGAAAAGCTGGCGCACCAGAACCGCGAACGCATCCCGGAACGCGTCGTACATGCCAAAGGCTGGGGCGCCTTCGGCACCTTCACGGTGACGCATGACATCACGCAATACAGCTGCGCCTCGATCTTCGGGGCGGTGGGCAAGACCACCCCGATGCTGGCGCGGTTTTCCACCGTGGCCGGAGAGATGGGCGCGGCGGACCACGAACGCGACGTGCGCGGCTTCGCGCTGAAGTTCTATACCGACGAAGGCAACTGGGATCTGGTCGGCAACAACACGCCCGTGTTCTTCGTGCGCGACCCGCTGAAGTTCCCGGACTTCATCCACACGCAGAAGCGCCACCCGCGCACCAACCTGCGCAGCGCCACCGCCATGTGGGATTTCTGGGGCCAGGTGCCCGAATCGCTGCACCAGGTGACGATCCTGATGTCGGACCGCGGCCTGCCGCAGGACCCGACCTTCATGGACGGCTTCGGCAGCCACACCTATTCCTTCTGGAATGGGGACGGCGAACGCTTCTGGGTCAAGTTCCACTTCAAGACGCAGCAGGGCCACCGTCATTACACCAACGGCGAGGCCGCCGCCATCATCGGCCACACCCGCGAGGGCTATCAGGAAGCCCTGTTCGGCAAGATCGAACGCGGCGAATTCCCCCGCTGGACCATGTTCGTGCAGATCATGCCCGAACTGGACGCCGAAAAGACGCCCTATGATCCCTTCGACCTGACCAAGGTCTGGCCGCACGGGGATTACCCCCTGATCGAGGTGGGCGAGTTTGAACTCAACCGCAACGCCGACAACTATTTCGCGCAGATCGAGCAGGCGGCCTTCAGCCCGTCGAACAAGGTGCGCGGCATCGGCTACAGCCCCGACAAGATGTTGCAGGCCCGCGTGTTCAGCTATGCCGACGCGCATCGCTATCGCCTGGGCACGCATTACGAGCATCTGCCGGTGAACGCGCCGAAATGCCCGGTCCATCATTACCACAAGGACGGGCAGATGAACTTCTTTGGAGGGGTGACGGGCAGCACGGACGCCTATTACGAACCGAACAGCCGAGGCGGCGCGGCCGAGGATCCGTCCTTTGCCGAACCGCCGCTGCGTCTGTCGGGCGTGGCCGCGCGCCAGCCGCACCGCCAGCTGATCGACGATTACGAACAGCCCCGCGCGCTGCACGACCGGGTGCTGAACGATGATGAACGGGCGCGGCTTTACAAGAACATCGCCGCCGCCATGGAAGGCGCGGACGAGGACGTGATCGAACGCGCGCTGGTCCATTTCGACCGCATCAGCCCGGCCTATGGCGCGGGGATCCGGGCGGCGCAGGCGGAAAAGGCGGCGCATCGCCACGCCGCCGAATAGCCCCAAGGCGTTTGTCACGAGTGGCCTGTTACGGAAAGGGGCGCCCGCATGGCGCCCCTTTTTCCTTACCCGATCAGGCGCGACCCGCTGCCATAGGTTTCCTGGTAATGCCGTTCCAGCCGCATCAGGGCCAGGCGCAGCACGATCTTGCCCGACCGGGCGGACCAGCCCAGGCGGCGCTCGGTCAGTTCGATCCCTTCCAGGAAGCAGCAGACGCGCAGCACGATGTCGCCCATGCCCGGCCCCAGGTCGCGCAGCGCCATCGCCACCCGGTCGCGCGCCGATTCCGATCCGCCGCGATAGCCCCCGCCACTGCGGGACACGTCGATGCCCGAGGTCATGAAGCCCGCCCAGTTCTGCGTGACGCGCGGTCCCATCTGGGCCAGCTCGAAATCCTCGCGCAGGCGTTCGCCCGCCGCGACCATGCCGGGCGACAGGAAGGGCTTGCCCGCGCCGTCGCGCCGGCGCGCCAGCAGCAGCAGCGGGCTTTCGGCGATGTTGACGCGGGCGCGGCGGCGGCGGCGATCCTCGGGGTCCTCGATCACGCGGCTTTCCCAGACACGGTGCCGGTCGGCGTGGTCGAAACCGGCGGGCGCCTCGGCCATGCCGGGGGCGTCGTCGGGGGCCACGGGGCTTGCGTCGGTGAATTCGGCAGGCCCGGGCACCGCCTTGCGCTGGCGCGGCGATTGCAGCATGTCGCGCAGCGCGTCGCGCCCGGCAGGGGCAATGGCATAACGCTGCACCCGCCCCGGCATCGCCGAAGGCACGACCCAACCCTTCAGGGCCATCAGTTCGGCGATCCAGCGTTCCAGGACGGCGGTGCGGATGTCGTCGCGGCTGATGATGGCCTTGTCCATGCCCTCGGCCGTGACCAGCACCGCGCCGGGTTCGGCCAGGCGGCGCAACAGGCGCATGGCCTGCCGGTCGTCCAGCTTGCGGGGGCGGTCCGCGCCCTCGGCCAGGGCGCCATCGACAAGGGGATCGTCGCGCCGCGCCTCGAACCGGCGGATGCGGCGCAGGATGGTGGAGGCGTGGCAGCCCTCGGACCGGGCCAGGGCGCGGATCGACTGCCCTTCCTCGACATGGCGCAGGTAAAGGCGCGCGTCGTCGGGCAGGTCGTCAGGGGGGGTGGGGGCGGTCCCGGTCGGCGAACGGTGCTCCGCGGCAAGGCTGGGGAAGGCGAAATCACCGGTCAAAAGCGTCATGTCTGGTCCCTTGTCATCCTTGGCAGCCGGGGGAAACTGAAACTACCTGAGGTTGCGTTAAACGTGGTTAATGGAACGGCTGGTCTTCAGCAGATAGCCGCAACATTCCCTAACAAACCCTAAAGATACGTTGCCCGACCGAACGCTGCGACAAGGCAGCAGGCAACACCCGTTAAAGCTGTGTGAAGCTGGTCTCACCAACACCAATGGGACAGTTCAAAAATGAGCTACATGCCGAACGTGATCGCCTTCCGTCCCCGCCCCGTGGCCGAGCCTTTGCGCCGCCCCCGCATCCTGATCCGCGCCGCCCGCGAGGGGCAGGCAGGCTGGCGGCGCGACCGCGACCTGAAGCGGCTGCTGCGCACCGATCACTGCCCCGCCCCCGGCGCCTGCCTGCCCCGCCTGCGCGCCGAGGAGGCCGCCCTGAACGAGGCCCGGCTGCAACGCGCGGCGGAATACGACATGCACCGCCACGTCCTGCTGATGATCGCCATCCTGGCCGAGATACGCGCGGCGGTGGCCGATGCGCCGGTCTGGGCGGGCGCGGGCATGGGCGCGGCGATGCTGGCGCAGATCGGCGCGGCGCTCAGCGGCCCCGCAGCAGCGATCCCAGCACGCCCCTGACGATGGCCTGGCCGGATTTCGTGCCAAGCTGCCGCGCCAGGCTCTTGCCGAAGGTTTCCACGATCGAATCGCTGCGGGACGACGGGGAACGCGCCTCGTCCCGCGGCTGATACCGGCGGGCGTTGCGGTATTCGGCGCGGTTCATGTCGAACAGCGCCTCGTCCTTGGCCTTGGCCGCGTCGCTGGTCCTGCGCGCCAGCAGTTCATGCGCGGAGTCGCGGTCGATGGTCCTGGCATACTTGATGCCCATGGGGGACGCCGCCATCACCCCGGCCCGTTCCGCGTCCGTGATCGGTCCCATGCGGCTGAAGGGCGGGCGGATCAGCGTGCGCTGCACCATGCCCGGCACGCCCTTGTCCTCCAGCAGGGATGTCACGGCCTCGCCCGTGGCGACATGCTGGATCGCGTCGGCGGTGTCGAAGCCGGGGTTGGCGCGATAGTTTTCCGCCGCCATGCGCAGCGCCTTCTGGTCCTTGGGGGTAAAGGCGCGCAAGGCGTGCTGGACGCGGTTGCCAAGCTGGCCCAGCACCCCTTCGGGAATGTCGGCGGGGTTCTGGCTGACGAACCACAGGCTGACGCCCTTGGACCGGATCAGGCGGGCGACCTGCTCGACCTTTTCCACCAGCGCCCTGGGCGCGCCGTCGAACAGCAGATGCGCCTCGTCGAAGAAAAAGGCGACGCGCGGGCGGTCGGGATCGCCCACCTCGGGCAGTTGCTCGAACAGTTCGGACAAAAGCCACAGCAGGAAGGTCGCGTAAAGCCGGGGCGACTGCATCAGCCGGTCGGCGGCCAGGATGTTGACGACCCCCCTGCCCGATGCGTCCCGCCGGATGATGTCGGCCAGGTCCAGCGCGGGTTCGCCGAACAGCCGGTCCCCGCCCTGGTTTTCCAGCACCAGAAGCGCCCGCTGGATGGCGCCCACGCTGGCCGTGCCGACATTGCCGTATCGCAGCGACAGATCGGCCGCGTTCTGCCCCACCCAGACCAGCATCGCCTGCAAGTCCTTCAGGTCCAGCAGCGCCAGGCCCTGTTCGTCGGCCACCCGGAAGGCGATGTTCATCACCCCTTCCTGCGCGTCCGTCAGATCCAGCAGGCGCGACAGCAGCAGCGGTCCCATCTCGGCCGGGGTGGTGCGGACGGGATGGCCTTTCTGGCCCCAGATGTCCCAGAAGGTCACGGGAAAGGCCTGGTAGTCCAGCGGCAGGCCCATCCGCGCGGCGCGATCCGCAAAGGCCGCGTGCGGCCTTGCCTCGGCGCTGCCGGCGCAGGCCATGCCCGCCAGATCGCCCTTCACGTCGGCCAGAAACACCGGAACGCCCGCCAGCGACAGGCTTTCGGCCAGGGTTTGCAGCGTGACCGTCTTGCCGGTGCCGGTCGCGCCCGCGATCAGGCCGTGGCGATTGGCGTATGGAAGCAGCAACCGTTGCGGCGTGGCGTGATCCGGCCCGCTGCCGCCTACCAGGACTGTGTTCGCCTGCTGATCCACCACATCCGCCATGCCTGCCCCCCGTTGCGCCGCGCGCCGATGCGGCGTCCGGCGCAATAATACAAATTTAATGCAACCATGACAGGATGCGAATCGTTCGTCATCAGGCTCGTCGATGACGGACCTTCCTCCCTGTTGGACTGCCGCGCCTTCGGGCGCGGCTTTTTTTGTGATCGGGGCGCCTTCATGGACCTGTTGACGGACGACGGCGGTGCGACTAGCGTATGGATCAATGATGACCGGCCAGTCCGGCAGGGGGAAGACAGCGCCCATGGCGCCGGGGTCGTGGTTCATGCCGCGACCCTTTCGATTTGGCCGTTCGCCTGATGCCGCAGGATCCGTGTCGATCCGGTGACAGGAAGGGATGGCCGGGTTCATGCGTGTCAACGCTTGGTGAACGGCGCATCCAGGAAGCCGCCTGACAAACCAAAACGGACATGCTAGGCCCGCCCGACGCATTGAGCAAAGGGACGAAAACAACCATGCCAATCAAACCCTCGCAGGCCCTGCTGGCCGCGCTTGCCCTGGCCGCGGCACCGGCCTTCGCGCAGGACAACACCGCCCCGGCCGCGCCCCAGGCACCCGCCGAAGCCCCGGCGGCGCAGGCCCCCGCCGCGGCACCCGCAGCGGACGGCGCTGCCGCCCCTGCCGCAGCCCCTGCAACGGCGCCCGCCAATGCGGAACCGCAGGTGGGGCAGTATTACGTCAAGGCCACCAGCCAGGACTGGACCACCCGCTGCCTGAAGGCCGAGCAGGGCAAGGATCCCTGCGAGCTGTATCAGCTGCTGAAGGATGGCGAGGGCAATGCGGTCGCCGAGATGACCCTGATCCCGCTGAAGAACAGCAAGGACGTGGCGGCGGGCGCGACGCTGGTGGCGCCCCTGGAAACCGACCTGATCCAGGGCCTGGGCTTTGCGGTCGGCACGGGCGAGGCGCGGGGCTATCCCTTCAGCTTCTGCGCGCCGGTGGGCTGCGTGTCCCGCCTGGGCTTCACCCAGGCCGAGCTTGACGGGTTGAAGCGCGGCAGCGCGGCGACCCTGACGCTGTTGCCCTTTGGCGGCGATCGCAAGAACCCGGTCCGGCTGACCCTGTCGCTGTCGGGCTTTACCGCGGCCTTCGACGCGCTGTCGGCCTATGCCGACGAACCGGTTCCCGCCGCCGAGGCTACCCCTGCCCCTGCGGCAGCGGCGCCCGCCCAGGAAGCGCCCGCGAACTGATCCGACAGACCCGCCATGAACCGCGCCCCTGACCGGGCGCGGTTTTTCGTGGCCCTATGCCCGGCGCAGCGCGATCACCGCGTTCAGGCCCCCGAAGGCGAAGGCATTGGACAGGACCGCATCGACGCGGGCCTGCCGCGCCTCGTTCGGCACCACGTCCAGCGCGCATTCGGGATCGGGTTCCTGATAGCCGATGGTGGGCGCGATCACGCCGTCGCGCAGCGCCATGATGCAGGCCAGCAGTTCCACCGCCCCGGTGCCGCCGATGATATGGCCGTGCATCGCCTTGGTGGACGAGATCATCAGCCGGTCCGCGTGATGGCCGAAGGCGTGCGCCACGGCGGCACATTCGGTCTTGTCGTTGGCCGCCGTGCCGGTGCCGTGGGCGTTGATGTAGCCCACATCCTCGGGGTTGAGGCCCCCGTCCTGCAAGGCCGCCGTGATCGCGCGTTCCGCCCCCTGGGCGGACGGCATGACGATGTCCTGCGCGTCCGAGGACATGGCGAATCCTACCACCTCGGCCAGGATGTCGGCGCCGCGGGCGCGGGCGTTATCGAAATCCTCGAAGACGAAGACCCCGGCCCCTTCCCCTTGGACCATGCCGTTGCGGTTGGCGGAAAAGGGGCGGCAGGCGTCCTTGGACATCACGCGCAGGCCTTCCCAGGCCTTGACGCCGCCAAAGCACAGCATCGCCTCGGACCCCCCGGTCAGCATGACCTGGGCCGCGCCCGACCGCACCATCTGGAAGGCAAGGCCCATCGCGTGGTTGGAACTGGCGCAGGCGGTCGCGACCGTGAAGGCCGGGCCGCGCAACCCGAACTCCATGCTGACATGGCTGGCGGCGGCGTTGTTCATCAGCTTGGGCACCACGAAGGGATGGACGCGGTTCTTCCCTTCCTCATAGACGGTGCGGTAATTCTCGTCCCAGGTGTTCAGCCCGCCGCCCGCCGTGCCCAGCACCACGCCCGACCGCAGGCCAAGCGCGCCCTGGAAATCCAGCCCGGACTGCGCGACCGCCTGCTTGGCGGCCAGCAGCGCGAACTGGGTGAACTTGTCATAGAGCAGGATTTGCTGGCGGTTGAAGTAATCCTCGGCCCGCCAGGGATGGACCTGCGCACCGATCTGGATCGACAGGCGGTCCACGTCGCGGAACTCCAGCGGACCGATGCCGCAGCGCCCTTCGCGAAAGGCGGCAAGCGTCGTCGGCACGTCATGGCCAAGCGCGTTGATCGTGCCCGCGCCGGTGATCGCCACGCGGCGCAGGCCGTCCGGCCGTTCGGAATTCTTCAGGCTCATGCGGCCTTCTGCGCCACCAGCCGCTCGACGGCCGCGATGATGGTGCCCATGGTCGAGATGTCGAAGTCCGACTTGTCCGGCTCGTTGGCGTTGAAGGGGATCGAGATGTCGAATTCTTCCTCCAGCGCGAAGATCGATTCGACCAGCCCCAGGCTGTCGATGCCCAGATCCTGCGGGGTGGAGTCGTCGCTGATCTGGTCGGGTTCAAGCATGGCCTGTTCGGCGATGATGGCCGTGATGCGGTTTCTGATCTGGTCGGTCATGAAGCCTCCTGCTCAGCCCTTTTCCAACAGTCGTGTAACAGTTTCCTGAAGCTTTGCCACTTGCTGCGCGAATCTCGGCAGGCGGCGCATGGCCTTCTGGATTTCCATCTGCGTTTCCATCTTGACGGCGGGGTTGCCCAGGATCACCCGCCCCGCCGGGACGCGGGTGAAGATCTTGCTGGCGCCGCCCGCGATCACGTCGTCGCCGATCTCGATATTGTCGCTGACGCCGACCTTGCCGGCCAGCACCACACGGTTGCCGACCTTGGACGACCCGGCGATGCCCACCTGCGAACACAGCAGGCAATCGTCGCCCACCACCACGTTGTGGCCCAGCATCACCAGGTTGTCGATCTTGGTGCCGTTGCCCACGCGGGTCGCGCGGATCGTGCCCCGGTCGATGGTGGCGTTGGCGCCGATTTCCACGTCGTCACCGATCTCGACCCCGCCCAGCGAATGGATGCGCGTCCAGTGCTGCTGCTTGATGCCTTCGCGCGTGCCCAGGGTGCGGCGGATTTCCTCGATCCCCGATTCCTCGGGCGTGACGAAGGAAAAGCCGTCGCCGCCGATCACCGCGCCGGGTTGCACGATCAGCCGGTGGCCCGCCGTGACGCCATGGGCGATGCGCGCCCCCGCGTGGATCAGCGCGTCATCGCCCAGGCGGCTGCCGCGCCCGATCGACACATGCGGCCCGATCCGCGCGCCCGAGCCGATCCGCACATCCGCGCCGATCACCACGAAGGGACCGATGGCCGCGCCCTCACCAACCTGCGCCGAGGGGTCGATGATCGCCGTCGGATGGATGCCCGGCGCGATGTCGGGACCGGGATCGAAGGCGCGCGTCAGGCCCGCCATCAGCAGGCGCGGGCGCGGCGCGAAGATCGCGGCCTTGAGGCCGAAGGCCTGGGGGTCCATGCCCTGGGCAAGGATCGCCATGCTGCCGGGCTTCAGCGTCTCGGCGTATTTCGGCGACATCGCCAGGGCAATCACGCCGCCCTTCGGCCCGACCGGACCGGTGGCGCCGGGTTCCGACGCGCCGGTGACGGGCAGGTCCAGGTCGCCCCAGCCTTGCGCGTCCAGCGCCTGCGCCAATGCGCGGATGGTGATTGCCATGGTCGCCCCCCGGACCGCCTTCGTGTCGGAAGCGACTTAGACCTTCCGGGCCTATGAATCCAGCCCGGCCTTCTGGATCGCGTCATACAGAAGCGCATCGCGGCCATAGACATCCTCGAACCGGCGGATGGTGCCGTCCGCGTCGGGGAAGGCCGTGAAATAGACCAGATGCACCGGGACCGGCGGCGTCAGCTTCAGCCAGGTTTCCTTGCCCCGGTCCAGCGCCCGCTGGAACATGGCCTGCGGATCGTCGGTCTGTTTCGACAGCAGGGCATGGGCCAGGTCGAAGGGATCGCCGATGCGGATGCAGCCGTGGGAATGGGCGCGCATGGCGTTGCCGAACAGGTGCTTGGTGGGCGTGTCGTGCAGATAGATGTTCCAGGGGTTCGGAAAGATGAACTTCACCAGACCGAGCGCATTGTCGTCGCTGGCCTTCTGCCGCATCCGATAGGGGAAATTCGCCGCCGTATAGCGGCCAAAGTCGATCCGGTCGCGCCCGATCACGTTGCCGTTTCCGTCCACCACGTCGATATGCGACACCGCATGGCGGTTCGCCTGCAGCCTGGGCAGGTATTCCTTGACCGTGATCGACCGCGGGACGTTCCAGCGCGGGTTGGCCACCACATATTCGATCTGGTCCGAGAATTCGGGCGTCTGCCGGTCGTGTTCGGTGCTGCCCACCACGACGCGGGTGCCGAACACCTGCGTTCCGCCCTCCATGATGCGGGCGGTGTATTCGGGGATGTTGACCCAGACATGACGGGCGTCCAGATCCTCGCCCGCCATCCAGCGCATCCGTTCCAGCGCGACGACGATGGCGCGGCTGCGGGCATCGTCGGGCATGTCGCCGTTCAGGTGGCGGATGGTCTTGGGTCCCGCCACCCCGTCCGAAGGCAGGCCCGCCGCGGCCTGATAGCGCGCGACCGCATCGGCCAGGGCCGCGTCATAGGCCTGCGGGTCGGTCACGGGCGCGGCAAAGCCGATGCTGTCCAGGCGCGCGCGCAGGGCCGCCACGCCCTCGCCCCGCGCGCCGGTCCGCCAGATCCCCTCGGGGATGCGGGGAAGGTTTGCGGGAACCGCCAAGGCCTCGCCGCCCGGCAGAGCGCGTTGCAACGCCAGATAGGCCGGGTGGCGCGGCTGAAGGTCCAGCAGGAACCGCGCCGGGTCCGAGGCCTGGGCGAAATCGTGGATCAGGCGGTCGATGGGCGGACGCTTCACCTCTCGCTTGATCAGGGGATCGACGCTGGCGGGGCGGACCACGCCCCCCGTCATGTCGCGCAGGTATCGCGCGAGGATTCGCGCCTGCGCCACCTCGGTCGCAACGTCCCTGACCTCGCCGGACAGCGCCGCGGCGCCATAGCGGCCCGCCGGAATGCCATGCGCCGGGGCCGTCGCCACGGCCCGAGCCAGCGCATCACGGCGCAGTGCGGCCTGCGGACCCATGAACACGGGCTGCAGCCCGTGGGTGCCGTAATAGGCGGCAAGATCGGGGTTGTCCGCCGCCGCCTGGGCCAGCGCCATCTCGGCCGGCGTGAAATGCAGGCGTGGTGCGGCGGCAACACCCACGGACGGCGCAAGCCCCGCCTGCGGCTGAGCAACCGCAGATTGAACGCCTGAAATCAGAAGAATAGCAGCAAACAGCCTGAAGCCGTACATGATCACCCCGCCCGGTCTTGACCCAAATCTGCCACCCGGACAGGGGATTCACCAGCAAATGCGGGATGTCCGCCGGCCGCTGCGCAGCGATGGTTGCAGCCATGCCACAGCAAGGGGGCACATCCGCAACAGCAGGCTTGCATCGGCAGGATTTTGCCTAACCTTGTGGATATATATCTTTCGACGGCAGGAATCTGTTTCTGAGCGCACGGTCTTTTGACATATTGTTAAGCAGCCGGGGATAACCTTGGTGGCGCCGCAGGGGATGTGGCGGACAAAAGACGAATGGGACAGGCGATCTGACATGACACTCGACCTTCTTTCGCGTCGCGGCATCCTGGGCGTGTTTGCGGCTACAACCGTGACGGCAGCGCCGGTAATGGCCAATGCCTTCGGCTTCCTTCGCGGCGCGGGCGACATGCGCCGCATCCGCATGTATTCGGGAAGGACCGGCGAAAGCCTCGACACCGTGTATTGGGTCGATGGCAAGTACGTCCGCGAAGCCCTGAACGAGATCAACATCTTCATGCGCGACTGGCGCACGGGCGAGGTGATCGGGATCGACCCGCGCACCGTCGATGTCGCCGCCGCCTCGCACCGGCTGCTGCAGACGAACGAACCCTACATGATGCTGTCGGGCTACCGCTCGCCGCGCACGAACGCGATGCTGCGCCGGTCGTCCTCGGGCGTGGCGCGCAACTCGCTGCACATGGTGGGCAAGGCGGCCGACCTGCGGCTGAAGTCGCGCTCGGTCGGGCAGATGTACAATGCCGCCATGTCCTGCCGCGCCGGGGGCGTGGGCAAGTATTCGCGGTCGAACTTCGTCCACATGGACTGCGGTCCGGTTCGTACCTGGGGCGGCTGAACAGCCCCGGACACGGTTCGCTTGACCCTGCGCCGCTCGCCCTCTTGCGCGCGGCGCCTTTTGCGTGGATGACGTTGGATCCGCAAGGCGGGGTGCGTCTTGACGAACCGGGGGCGATGCGAAACCCTTTGGCGACCAGACACAAGGCAAAAGGCCGCATGATGCCGCACACGACGCGCCGTTACCGAACCGCCAAGAAGATCCAGGCGACGGCGGTCCAGCTGGCAGTGCGCGACGGCCTGGCAAACGTCACGACCGAGGCGATCGCCCGGGAAGCGGGCATCAGCACCCGGACCTTCTTCAACTATTACCCCTACAAGGAAGCGGCGATGATGGGTCCGCCGCCCGATTATCCCGCCGAGGCGTCCGAGCAGTTCGTCGCGGGCACCGGCACCCTGATCGCCGATCTGGACCGCCTGATCACCGCGCACCTGTCCCGCTTCCTGGACGAACGCGAGTTGCTGGTCCACATCCTGGCGCTGTCGGACACCGATCCCAAGCTGGACGCGCTGCGCAATTCCACCATGCTGTCGCGCCGCGCCCAGATGCGAGAGCTGCTGCGCCGCCGCTGTCCCGCGACCCCGCCCGCCCAGATCGAGATCCTGGCCGCCGCCATCGTCGCCGCGACCAATGCCGCCACCAAGGCCTGGGCGGGCGGAGAGGTCGATGACTTCATCGCCGCCGCGCGCGAGAACCTGTCGCTGATCCAGCCCGCGGCCGACATGCTGAACCAGCGGCCCGCCTAGACGGCCAGCATCCTGCGGTAAAGGTTCTCGATGAAGGGGTCGGCCTCGATGAAGGGATCGTGACCGGGGCCAAGCACCGCGCGGACCTGCACGTCGAAATCGGCGTAATGCTGCGTCAGCGCCCAGATCGAGAAGATCAGGTGATGGGGATCCACCCGCGCCAGTCGCCCCTGGTCCATCCAGCCCTGCAGGATGGCGGCGGCGGTATCGACGATCTGGCGCAGGCTGCCGCCCAGGATTTCCGTCAGGTGCGGCGCGCCTTGCAGGATCTCATAGGCGAACAGGCGGCTTTCGCGGGGAAAGCGGCGCGACATGTCAAGCTTGGCGCGGACATAGCCCATGACCTCGGCCAGCGGCTCGCCCTGGGGGTCGATGCGGATCATCGGCGCCAGCCACATGTCCAGCAGCGTGGTCAGCAGCGTCTTGTGGATGTCGTCCTTGGACGCGAAGTAGTAAAGCACGTTCGGCTTGGACAGGCCCGCGGCCCGGGCGATCTGGTCCAGCGTCGCGCCGCGAAAGCCGTTGATCGAAAAGGCGGTCAGCGCGCCTTCCAGGATCAGGTCGCGATTCTTCTGCTGGATGCGGGTCAGGGGGGCGTCGGGCTGGTCTGCCATGTCTCGGCTCCGTCTCTGCAGATGGCGCAATTTTGGGCATCGGGTGGCGCAGCGCCCTTCTGGATGCTTGACTGGACCCTGCCCCGTGCTAGCGTGTTCCTGACCATTTGGTCAATAAAGGAAGGGGCTTAGGGGCGCATCGCCATCCTGCCCCGATCAAGCCGACCCTGCGGCAGAACGGGGCGGCCAGACAGGAAGGACACACGGATGACCGACGCCAGCGGGCCGGTTCCGGCTGCAAACATGCGGGTCGATGGCGAACGGCTGTGGGACAGCCTGATGCAGATGGCCCGGATCGGTCCCGGCGTGGCGGGCGGCAACAACCGCCAGACCCTGACCGATGCCGATGCCGAGGGCCGCGCCCTGTTCCGCCGGTGGTGCGAGGATGCGGGCATGACCATGGGCCTGGACCGCATGGGCAACATGTTCATGCGGCATGAGGGGGCCGAGCCGGATCTGGATCCGGTCTATATCGGCAGCCACCTGGACACCCAGCCGACGGGTGGCAAGTACGACGGCGTGCTGGGCGTGCTGTCGGGGCTGGAGGTGATCCGGTCGATCCGCGACATGGGGATCACCACGCGCCGCCCCATCGTGGTCGTGAACTGGACGAACGAGGAAGGCACGCGCTTTGCCCCCGCCATGCTGGCCTCGGGCGTCTTCGCGGGCGTCCTGACCGAAGATTACGCCAACAGCCGCACCGATGCGGATGGCAAGCGCTTCGGCGACGAGCTGGACCGCATCGGCTGGCGCGGGGACGAGGCGCCCGGCGCGCGCCCGATCCACGCGATGTTCGAATACCATATCGAGCAAGGCCCTATCCTGGAGGCCGAAAACAAGCAGATCGGCGTCGTGACTCACGGCCAGGGCCTGTGGTGGCTGCAGGTGACGCTGACCGGCAAGGACGCGCATACCGGATCGACGCCCATGTCCATGCGCGTGAACGCGGGGCTTGGCATGGCGCGCATCATCGAGGCCGTGCACCGCATCGCCATGGAGCACCAGCCCGATGCCGTGGGCGCCGTGGGTCAGGCGAATGTCTGGCCGAACAGCCGCAACGTGATCCCCGGCCGCGCGGTCTTCACCGTCGATTTCCGCTCGCCCGATCTGGCCAAGCTGACCGCCATGCGGGCGCGGCTGGAGGACGAGGCGCCGAAGATCGCCGCCGACCTAGGCCTGGGCATCACCATCGAGCCGGTCGGCCATTTCGACCCGGTGGCCTTCGATCCGGGTCTTGTCGAGACGGTCCGGGCGGCAGCGGAACGGCTGGGATACAGCCACAGGGACATCGTCTCGGGTGCAGGGCACGATGCCTGCTGGATCGCCAAGGTCGCGCCCACCGTGATGATCATGTGTCCCTGCGTGGACGGGCTGTCTCACAACGAGGCCGAGGAGATCAGCCCCGAATGGGCCAGCGCCGGGGCGGACGTGCTGCTGCACGCGGTGCTGGATGCGGCCGAGGTGGTGAGGTGAAATCGAAGGCCAGGGGCTTCGCGCCCCCGGACCCCCGCGGGATATTTGAACGAAGATGAAAGGGACGGCGATGAGCACGGTAATTCGCGGCGGAACGGTGGTGACGGCGGATCTGACCTACAAGGCCGACGTTCTGGTCGAACATGGCCGCATTGCGGCCATCGGCCAAGGCCTGACCGGCGACCGGGTGCTGGACGCCACCGGCTGCTTCATCATGCCCGGCGGGATCGACCCGCATACGCATCTGGAGATGCCCTTCATGGGCACCTATTCCGCCGACGACTTCGACAGCGGCACGCGCGCGGCGCTGGCGGGCGGGACGACGATGGTGGTGGACTTCGCCCTGCCCTCGCCCGGCCAGGGGCTGCTGGACGCCTTGCGGATGTGGGACAACAAGTCGGGGCGGGCGCATTGCGACTACAGCTTCCACATGGCCGTGACCTGGTGGGGCGAGCAGGTGTTCGACGAGATGCAGGCGGTGGTGGATCGCGGCATCACCAGCTTCAAGCACTTCATGGCCTACAAGGGCGCGCTGATGGTGAACGACGACGAGTTGTTCAGCAGCTTCCGTCGGGTGGGCGACCTGGGCGGCGTGGCCCTGGTCCATGCCGAGAATGGCGATGTGGTGGCCGAACTGTCCGCCCGCCTGCTGGCCGAGGGCAACACCGGCCCCGAGGCCCATGCCTATTCTCGCCCCCCGCAGGTCGAGGGCGAGGCCACCAACCGCGCCATCATGATCGCCGACATGGCGGGCGTGCCGCTGTATGTGGTCCACGTGTCCTGCGAGGACAGCCACGAGGCGATCCGCCGGGCGCGCGCGCAAGGCAAGCGGGTCTGGGGGGAACCGCTGATCCAGCACCTGACGCTGGACGAGAGCGAGTACTTCAATGCCGATTGGGACCATGCCGCGCGGCGGGTGATGTCGCCCCCCTTCCGCAACAAGCTGCATCAGGACAGCCTGTGGGCGGGGCTGCAATCGGGGTCTCTGTCGGTGGTGGCGACGGATCATTGCGCCTTCACCACGGCGCAAAAGCGCACGGGGATGGGCGATTTCACCAAGATCCCGAATGGCACCGGCGGGTTAGAGGATCGGATGCCGATGCTGTGGACCCATGGCGTGGCGACCGGGCGACTGACGCCGAACGAGTTCGTGGCCGTCACCTCGACCAACATCGCGAAGATTTTGGGGATGTATCCCCGGAAGGGTGCGGTGCTGGTGGGGTCGGACGCCGATCTGGTCGTCTGGGATCCCGAGGCGGAGAAGGTGATCACCGCGGGCAGCCAGCAATCGGCCATCGACTACAACGTGTTCGAGGGGCAGCGGGTAAAAGGTCTGCCGCGTTACGTCCTGACGCGCGGGCATGTGGCGGTGAACGGCGGGACATTGGACTCACGCGAGGGTCATGGAGAATTCGTCGCCCGGGAACCGCGCGGCACCGTGAACCGCGCTCTGTCGGCTTGGAAGGAACTGACCGCGCCAAGGCCGGTAGAGCGGTCGGGCATTCCGGTGAGCGGGGTATGATAACTTCGGCGATGGAACGCTATGGGCTGGACAAGCGATTCAGCCGCTTTGTTGTCTGGACGATGTTCTGGACGGTAATTTGTGGTCTTTTCCTGATCGCCTTGCACGCGGTGTTCGCAGATCACCCCGACTCCGGCATCGGTTTGGCGATCATTTACTTGGTGTTCGGCGGCATTTATGCGGCCTCCTGCGCCCTGATCGCATTTGGAACGTGGTTCCTGCCATCGGTCATCGTCTTCGGCCGGGTCTTTCGTCGGCTGCGGCGCAGGTTCCGCGACAGAACGGCAGCGATGATCGCAGGCATCGTTACAGCCCTTGTCGGCAGCATCGCCTTTTACGTGATCGGAACCTTGATCGGGCGAGACTTCGACGGCATCCATGCCCTGATCATCCTGTTCGGGCCGGTTTCGCTTTTCGTCGCGCCTGTGGTGGCGTGGTGGGTTTATCGCCGCAATGCATCCCAACCTTTTCAAGAAACCGCATGACGCCCGTCATCACCGCCCGCGACATCTCCCTCACCTTCACCACCGCCGACGGCCCGGTCCACGCGCTCAAGGACGTGAGCCTCACCATCAACCCCGGCGATTTCGTCAGCTTCATCGGCCCCTCGGGCTGCGGCAAGACCACCTTCCTGCGCACCATCGCCGCTTTGGAGACCCCCACCGGCGGGACGCTGTCCGTCAACGGCATGACCCCCGACGCGGCGCGCAAGGCGCGGGCTTACGGCTATGTCTTCCAGGCGCCGGGCCTCTATCCCTGGCGGACGATTGCCGGGAACATCAGCCTGCCGTTGGAGATCATGGGCTTTTCCCGCGCCGACCGCGCGCAGCGGATCCGGCGGGTGCTGGACCTCGTGGACCTGACCGGCTTCGGGAGCAAGTATCCCTGGCAGCTGTCGGGCGGGATGCAGCAGCGCGCCTCCATCGCGCGCGCGCTGGCCTTTGACGCCGACATCCTGCTGATGGACGAACCCTTTGGCGCGCTGGACGAGATCGTGCGCGACCGGCTGAACGAGGCGCTGCTGGATCTGTGGAAGAAGACCGGCAAGACCATCGGTTTCGTCACGCATTCCATCCCCGAGGCGGTGTATCTGTCCACCCGGATCGTCGTCATGTCGCCGCGTCCGGGGCGGATCACGCGGGTGATCGACAGCCCCCTGCCCCGCGACCGCCCGCTAGAAATCCGCGACACGCCCGAATTCATCGCGCTGGCCCAGCAGGTGCGCGAAGGGCTGCGCGAGGGGCACGGCTATGACTGATGCGGCGGCAAATGGTGGGGTGAACCCGGCCCTGCGGGGCGGCTTGCCGATCCTGACCGTGCTGCTGGCGATTGTCGCGGTCTGGTATGGGGCGGCGGTCTGGATGAACGCCCCTTGGGTCCGCGACCAGGCGGCGCGGGCCGAGGCGACCCTGACCGCCCCCGACCTGATCCGCCAGACCCTGACGCTGGACCGCCCGGTCCTGCCCGCGCCGCATCAGGTGGCGGCGGGGCTGTGGGACGGGATCGCGGGGCAGAAGATCACCTCGAAGCGCAGCCTGGTCTGGCATGGCTGGGTCACGCTGTCGGCGACGTTGGCGGGCTTTGCCATCGGGACCATGGCGGGGATTGCCCTGGCCGTGGGGATCGTTCACAACCGCGCCATGGACCAGTCGGTCATGCCCTGGGCGGTCGCCAGCCAGACGGTTCCGATCCTGGCCATCGCGCCGATGGTGATCGTGGTCATGGCAAGCGCGGGCGTCACGGGCCTGCTGCCCAAGGCGATCATCGCGGCCTGGCTGTCGTTCTTTCCGGTCCTCGTCGGCATGGTCAAGGGGCTGCGCACGCCCGACGCGATGCAGCTGGACCTGATGCGCAGTTGGAATTCCAGCCCCGCGCAGGTCTTCTGGCGGCTGCGGCTGCCAAGCTCGCTGCCCTATCTGTTCGCCAGCCTCAAGGTCGCCATCGCCGCAGCCCTGGTCGGCACCATCGTGGGAGAGCTTCCGGCGGGCGCCACGGCGGGGCTTGGCGCGCGGCTGCTGTCGGGCAGCTATTACGGGCAGACGGTACAGATCTGGTCGGCGCTGTTCGCGGCCGCGATCCTCGCCGCCCTGCTGGTGATGCTGATCGGCGCGCTGGAACGGCTGACCCTGCGCCGCATGGGGTTGGCATGACCGGCGCGCTGCCCATCATCGCGGTCTGGCTGGGGGCCTTGGCGCTGAACACCTGGCTGGCGCGCTTCGACACGCGCGCGACCCGGCTGGCGGTGGCGCTGATCTTCGGCGCGACGATCCTGGCGCTGTGGGAAATGGCGGTGCGGATCTATGCCGTCCCTTCGGTGATCCTGCCCGCGCCCAGCCGGATCGGCGTCAGCTTCATGCAGAACACCGCGATCCTGTGGACCGATTTCGTCCAGACGATCCTGAAGGGCGCGCTGACCGGTTGGCTGATCGGCGCGGGTGCCGCCGTGCTGACCGCCATCGCCATCGACCGCAGCCCCTTTCTGCAACGCGGCCTGCTGCCCATCGGCAATTTCGTGGCCGCCCTGCCCATCGTCGGCATCGCGCCGATCCTGGTGATGTGGTTCGGCTTCGACTGGCAGTCCAAGGCCGCGGTGGTCGTGGTCATGGTGTTCTTTCCGATCTTGGTGAACATGGTGGCGGGACTTGCCGCGACCGATCCCATGCAGCGCGACCTGATGGCGACCTGGGCCGCGCCCTATGGCGCCAGCCTGTGGAAGATGCGCCTGCCCGCCGCCATGCCGTTCCTGTTCAACGGGCTGAAGATCACCACCACGCTGGCCCTGATCGGCGCCATCGTGGCCGAATTCTTCGGCAGTCCGACCAAGGGCATGGGGTTCCGGATCTCGACCGCCGTGGGGCGGCTGGATCTGCCGCTGGTCTGGGCGGAAATCCTTGTGGCGGCGATCGCGGGATCGCTGTTCTATGGCATCGTGGCGCTGATCGAAAAGAAGGTGACGTTCTGGCACCCGTCGCAGCGCCGTCAACGGGGCTGACGCCCCAAACGCAGGAGAGGTAAGAATGAAGACACTGATGCTGGGCACCGCCATCGCCTTGGCCGCAGGCACCGCAGGCGCGCAGGAACTGACCCTGCAACTGAAATGGGTCACGCAGGCCCAGTTCGCGGGATATTATGTCGCCAAGGACAAGGGTTTTTATCAGGAGGAAGGCCTGGACGTGACCATCCTGCCCGGCGGCCCGGACATCGCGCCGACGCAGGTGCTGGCGGGCGGCGGGGCGGACGTGATCGTCGAATGGATGCCCGCGGCACTCGCCGCGCGCGAAAAGGGCCTGCCGCTGGTCAACATCGCGCAGCCCTTCAAGGCGTCGGGGATGATGCTGACCTGCCTCAAGGAAAGCGGCATCACGGACCCCAAGACCGACTTCAAGGGCAAGACCCTGGGCGTCTGGTTTTCCGGCAACGAATACCCCTTCCTGTCCTGGATGAGCCAGCTTGGCCTGTCCACCGAGGGTGGCCCGGAGGGCGTCACGGTCCTGAAGCAGGGCTTCAACGTCGATCCCCTGCTGCAAAAGCAGGCGGCCTGCATCAGCACCATGACCTATAACGAATACGGCCAGGTCCTGGACGCCGGCATCGCGCCCGAGGATCTGGTGACGTTCAAGTACGAGGACCAGGGCGTCGCCACGCTGGAGGACGGCCTTTACGTCCTGGAAAGCACGTTGCAGGACGACGCCAAGGTCACCGACCTGGTCAAGTTCGTCCGCGCCAGCATGAAGGGCTGGAAATACGCCGAGGAAAACCCCCAGGAAGCGGCCGAGATCGTGCTGGAGAATGACGAGACCGGCGCCCAGACCCTGGACCACCAGGTCCGCATGGTCACGGAAATCGGCAAGCTGACCGCGGGCAGCGACGGCACCCTGGACGAGGCCGATTATCAGCGCACCGTGGACACGCTGATGGCGGGCGGGTCCGCGCCGGTGATCTCGAAAGCGCCGGAAGGGGCCTTCACCCACACCATCACCGACCGCGCCTTCGACTAGAGCTTCTTCTTCATGCAAATATCCTCGGGGGGAATCCCCGCAGGGGATGGGGGGCAGACAGCCCCCCTTCTTTCCCTTGCAAGGCCACGCGCCACCCGCCATAGCAGCGCCCATGAGCCTGCCGCCACCCAGACACAGCCTGACCGACGACGCCCAGGGCATCGCCTTCGGCAGCTTCATGGCCGCCGTCAGCGTGGTGCTGCTGACGCATCTGGGCTTTGTCACGGGCCAGACGGCGGGGTTGGCGATCCTGATCGGCTACGGCACCGGCTGGGCCTTCGGGCCGGTTTTCTTCGTGATCAACCTGCCGTTCTATTGGCTGGGCTGGAAACGCTTCGGGCCGACGTTCGTCGCGAAAAGCTTCCTGGCCGTCGCCCTCCTTTCGGCGCTGACGATGATCCTGCCCGATTACCTGCACTTCGGCCGGATCCACCCGGCCGTCGGCGCCGTGCTGGCGGGCTGCCTGACAGGGGCGGGGATGCTTGCGCTGTTCCGGCATGGATCGTCGCTGGGCGGGATCGGGATCGTCGGGCTTTACATCCAGGATGCCACGGGCTTCCGGGCCGGATGGGTGCAACTGGGCTTCGATGCCGTCCTGTTCGGGGTCGCGCTGACGCTGCGCGATCCCGTGACGGTGGGGTGGAGCTTTCTGGGCGCGCTGAT
This sequence comes from Paracoccus lichenicola, assembly GCF_009708075.1. Lineage (GTDB taxonomy): Bacteria > Pseudomonadota > Alphaproteobacteria > Rhodobacterales > Rhodobacteraceae > Paracoccus > Paracoccus lichenicola. The sequence goes on from NZ_WMBT01000002.1 coordinate 174,224, forward strand.
CCTGAACCTGACCATCGCGGTGAACCACCGCAAGGACCGCTATATCGCCTGACGGCGCGGGGGCGGTCGCCCGCCCCCGGCCTGCTTACCGTGCGGTCTCGCGGATCACCTCGCCCCGCGGGTCCAGTTCCAGCGTCACCGGTTCGCCCTGCGGGTTGGTCGCCTCCAGCATCAGGCGCGGGCCTTCCGCCCGCAGGAAGCCGAAGTCCTTGTAGCCCGCCTGCGTCAGCGCCTGGTTGACCGCCACGGCGTCGAAATCCGCCGGGACCGGCACGGGGCCGCGCGCATCCGCGCCGCGCGGACCTTCGCCGCGCGGGCCGTGGTCTCCGGGACCATGCCCGGCCGACCGCGGACCGTGTTCGTGATGCTTGCCGGGGCCGCGGTCGCCGCGGCGTTCCTCGCCCGGGCGATCCCGTTCAGGACCCCTGCCCTCCTCGCGGCCAAAGCGCAGCACGCGGCCGTCCTGGTCGAACTCGGCGCGCATGTCCTCGCCGTTCGCATCCTCGCCCTCGACCATCACGCGGCCGTCGCGGGCCATGATCTGCTCGATGCGGTCGAACTGGCCGATCACCTCGTTGCCCTGGACGGCCTGGGGCAGCAGCGTGGCGACCAGATCGGCGGGGATGGCGGCATCGTCCACCTCGACCCCGACCAGGGTGTTCTGCCGGTCGAACAGCGCCTCGATCTCGGCGCCGGTGGGCTGGCGGCCGGTGATCTCGACATGTTCGGGGCGCTGATTGATCTCGGTGATGGATCCGAACAGCGTCATCACCGGCTGCCCGCGCAGATCCGCCGGGACCATGGCATCGACCAGCGTTTGCGGCAGGACGCCGCCGTCCGCCTCGACCTCGACCAGGTTGCCAGCCATGTCGATCCTGGCCTCGATATCGACGCCCTCGGTGGTGCGGCCATCGACCTCGCGGATGCCGTCGCGCTTGGTTTCCATCCGCAGGTTGTTCAGGTTCAGCCCCGCCAGCGGCGCGGGCAGGTCCGTCGCGGCAGGGGCGGTTTGCGCCATGGCGGTGGTGCCAAGCCCGGCAATCAATGCCAGCATGGCGGCCGAAGTGGTGAATTTGCGCATGACCATGATCGTTGTCCTTTCGATTTTCCGGGCGACAAGGCGCCCTGACGAATCAGGTTTTACCAACCTGTCACCGAATGAATCGCCAATGGTCCGTTTGGTTTCCATTTGGGTTCAAACCGCTAGACTGGCGCCATGAGGATGATCCGCGCCCTTGCCCTGTGCCTTCTGACCTGCGCCCCCGCGCAGGCCCAGGATGTCGCGCCCGAGGGGATCGAGCAGTTCCGCCCCCTGCCCCTGCACCAGGTCGCGGCTGCGGTGTCGGAACGCTATGCCGGGCGGCTGCTGGCCGCCGATACCCGCGCGCCGCGCCCCGAGGAACGCGAGCTGGGCGCGGAACTGGTTTATCAGTTCCGGCTTGTGACCCCGCAGCGGAACCTGCTGGACATCCGCATCGACGCGCGGACCGGGCGGTTCCTGTCGGTGTCGGGCCGGGGCCAGCTTGCCGCACGCCAGGCGGCGCAGGATTGAAGGAAACAGAATGCGCGCCTTGATCGTCGAGGATGACCCGGCCCTGTCGGGCCAGCTTGCCGCCGCCCTGGGGGACGCGGGCTTCGTCACCGACTGCGCGGCGGACGGCACGCAGGGCGAATACCTGGGCGCGACCGAATCCTATGACGTGGCGGTCCTGGATCTGGGCCTGCCCGGGATGCCGGGGATCGAAGTGCTGACCCGGTGGCGGGACGCGGGGCTGACCCTGCCCGTGCTGATCCTGACCGCGCGCGGCGACTGGACCGACAAGGTCGCGGGCTTCCGCGCCGGGGCCGATGATTACGCCGTCAAGCCCTTCCGCCTGGACGAGGTCGTGCTGCGCTGCCAGACCCTGATCCGCCGCGCCGCAGGCCATGCCCGTCCGGTGATCCGCGCCGGCACCCTGGCGCTCGACAGCCAACTGGGCGTCATCACCCGCGACGGCATCGCATTGAAGCTGACCGCGTTCGAGCAGCGCATCCTGGCCTATCTGATCCACCACCAGAACCGCATCGTGTCGCGCACGGAACTGTCCGACCACCTGTATGACACGGACACCGACCGCGACTTCAAGTCCATCGAGGTCGTGATCGGCCGCCTGCGCCGCAAGGTCGGGGACGGCGTGATCGAGACCCGCCGGGGCGAGGGGTATCTGCTGCGGGCGCCCGCATGATCCGGTCCATCCGGGGGCGGCTGCTGCTGCTGGCCGCCGTCTGGCTGGGCGCGGCGCTGCTGGCGGCGTTCCTGTTCATCTCGGCCCTGCTGGAGGATTTCGTCACCGACCGCTTCGATGCCGAGGCGGCGGCCTTTGCCGATGCGCTGCTGGCCGAGATCCAGGTCGAGGATGGCCAGGTCGAACTGGACGATCCCCCCGCCGATCCGCGCTTCGACCTGCCCCTGACCGGCTGGTATTGGCAGATCCAGACGGGGGACGCGGTGATCGCCCGGTCGGGATCGCTGCTGGACGGGCGCTTGCAGGCCCCCCCGGGCGATTTCGCGGGCGGCAGGGGCGTGGGGGCGGACGGCGCGGCCCTGCGCGTGCTGCGGCGGCAGGTCAGCTTGCCCGACAGCGATGCGCCGGTCGCGGCGGTCGTGACCGCGCCGCAAGGCCAGATCGACGACAGCCTGCGCCAGATCAGCCGCCCCCTGGGGATCGCGCTGGCCGTCTTGGGCGTGGTCACGGCGCTGGCCAGCGTCGTCCAGGTCACCGCCGGGTTGCAGAGCCTGGACCAGGTGCGCCGCGACCTGGGCCGCGTCCGCGCGGGGACCAAGGATCGCCTGACCCCGCCCCCCGTCAGCGAGTTGCGCCCTCTGGTGGCCGAGATCAACGCGGCGCTGGACGGGAACGCCGCCCTGCTGGCCCGGTCGCGGCAGCACCTGGGCAACCTCGCCCATTCGCTGAAGACGCCGCTGGCCGCGCTGGCGAACGAACTGCCTTCGGGTCACAAGGGCCAGGCGCTGATCGCCCGCATGGACCGGCTGATCGGCTGGCACCTGCGCCGCGCCCGATCCGCCGGGCCGAAGGTTCTGGGCCAGCGGACCCCGGTGCGCCCGGTGATCGACGACATCCTGATGGTGCTGCGCTGGCCCATGCGGGACAAGGGCATCGCCGCGGCCATCGACTGCCCCCCGGACGCCGCCTTCGCCGGAGAGCGTCAGGATCTGGAGGAGATGATCGGCAACCTGTGCGACAACGCCGTGAAATGGGGCCGGACGCGCCTGGCGATCACGGTCGCGCAGACCGACCGCCTGACCATTCTGATCGAGGATGACGGCCCCGGCATGGCCGACACCGACGCCCCCCGCGCACTGATCCGGGGCGGGCGGCTGGACGAACACGGCGCCTCGGGGTCAGGACTGGGGCTTGCCATCGTGGCCGATCTGGCGGCGCTGCATGGCGGCGGGCTGCGGCTGGAACGGTCGCCCTTGGGCGGCCTGGCGGCTGTTCTGGACCTGCCTGCCTGAAATTTTCGCAAATTGCCTTGGGCCAAAGTTTTACCATTTGATAAAAAATCTGACCTGTGCCAGCCTGATCCTTGCCAACAGGTGAGCCAGGAGACGCAAATGTCCCAAGCACGACTGGCGCCGGGCGTCGTTCCCGGCCGCCTTGCCCCCCATGAACTCGCGGCGAATTTCGCCGATGTCGCCCCGCCGCTGGACGATCACGAGGCCCGCATCGCCGCCGACCGCTGCTATTTCTGCCACGATGCGCCCTGCATCACGGCTTGTCCCACCAGCATCGACATCCCGCTGTTCATCCGCCAGATCGCCACGGGCACGCCGGACGCGGCGGCGATGACCATCTTCCACGCCAATATCCTGGGCGGCATGTGCGGCCGCGTCTGCCCGACCGAAACCCTGTGCGAGGGCGCCTGCGTCCGCATGGAAGCCGAGGGCAGGCCGGTCGAAATCGGCGCCCTGCAACGCTATGCCACCGACGGGCTGATGGCGCAGGCCACGCACCCGTTCCGCCGCGCCGCGCCCACCGGCAAGCGCATCGCTGTCGTGGGCGCGGGACCAGCGGGCCTGTCCGCCGCACATCGGCTGGCCGCCAAGGGCCACGATGTCACGATCTTCGAGGCGCGGCCCAAGCCCGGCGGGCTGAACGAATACGGCATCGCCAGCTACAAGGCGGTGGACGGCTTTGCCCAGGCCGAGGTGAACTGGCTTCTGGGCATCGGCGGCATCACCCTGCGCCACGACCAGCGCCTTGGCCGCGACATCACCTTGGAATCGCTGCGGGCGGAATACGACGCCGTGTTTCTGGGCATGGGCCTTGGCGGCGTCAACGCCCTGCGGGCCGAGGGAGAGGAGCGGCGCAACGTGCTGGATGCCGTCAGCTTCATCCGCGACCTGCGGCAAGTGTCCGACCTGACCACCCTGCCCGTGGGCCGCGACGTGGTGGTGATCGGCGGCGGCATGACGGCGGTGGACGCCGCCGTGCAGGCGAAACTGCTGGGCGCGGAAAACGTCACCATCGTTTATCGCCGCGACCAGTCGCAGATGGGCGCCAGCCGCCACGAACAGGACCACGCCACCCGGGCCGGGGTGCGCATCATCTGCAACGCCGCGCCCGTGAAGGTCCATGGCAACGGCGCCGTCGTCGAGGTCGAATTCGCCTATACCGCCATCGACCCCGACGGCGGCTTGCGCCTGACCGACGACCGCTTCCGCCTGAAGGCCGACCAGGTCTTCCGCGCGATCGGCCAGCGGCTGGACGGCGTGCCCGAAGACCTGGCGCTGGACGGGGGCAAGATCGGCATCGCTGGTCCCGGCCGCACCAGCATCCCCGGGGTCTGGGCGGGCGGCGACTGCGCGGCGGGCGGCGACGACCTGACCGTCACCGCCGTGGCCCAGGGCCGCGACGCCGCCGAGGACATCGACGCCCATCTGACCGGCCGTCCGGTCGAGCTTCCCGGCTGAGGAGACATCATCATGGCCGACCTGCGCAGCGATTTCGTCGGGATCAAGTCCCCCAACCCGTTCTGGCTGGCATCCGCCCCGCCTACGGACAAGGAATACAACGTCCGCCGCGCCTTCCAGGCCGGTTGGGGCGGCGTGGTGTGGAAGACGCTGGGATCCGAAGGCCCGCCCGTGGTCAACGTGAACGGCCCCCGATACGGCGTGATCCACGGCCCCGACCGGCGCGTCCTGGGGATCAACAACATCGAACTGATCACCGACCGCCCGCTCGAGGTGAACCTGCGCGAGATCAAGTCGGTCAAGCGCGACTATCCCGACCGGGCCATGGTCATCAGCCTGATGGTGCCCTGCGACGAACAATCCTGGCGCGACATCCTGTCCCGGATCGAGGACACCGGCGCCGACGGGGTGGAACTGAACTTCGGCTGCCCGCACGGCATGTCCGAACGCGGCATGGGGTCCGCCGTGGGCCAGGTGCCGGAATACATCGAGATGGTGACGCGGTGGGTCAAGCAATACAGCCGGATGCCCTGCATCGTGAAGCTGACCCCCAACATCACCGATGTCCGCAAACCCGCCGAGGCCGCGATGCGCGGCGGGGCCGACGCGGTCAGCCTGATCAACACCATCAACTCGATCACCTCGGTCGATCTGGACCTGTTCGCGCCCCAACCCACCATCGACGGCAAGGGCGCGCATGGCGGTTACTGCGGGCCTGCGGTGAAACCCATCGCGCTGAACATGGTGGCGGAAATCGCCCGCAACCCCGCCACCTACGGGCTGCCCATCAGCGGCATTGGCGGCGTCACAACCTGGCGCGACGCGGCCGAGTTCATGGCGCTTGGCGCAGGCACGGTGCAGGTCTGCACGGCGGCGATGACATACGGCTTCAAGATCGTGCAGGAAATGATCTCGGGCCTGCGCGATTACCTGGACAGCCGCGACATGGCGATGTCGGACCTGATCGGGCGCGCGGTGCCCAACGTCACCGACTGGAACCAGCTGAACCTCAACTACGTCACCAAGGCCCGCATCGACCCCGACCTGTGCATCAAGTGCGGCCGCTGCTATGCCGCTTGCGAGGACACGTCCCACCAGGCCATCGCCATGAAGCCCGGCCGCGTCTTCGAGGTGATCGAGGAGGAATGCGTCGCCTGCAACCTGTGCCTGGATGTCTGCCCGGTCGAGAACTGCATCGACATGCGCGAACTCGCGGTGGGCGAAATGGACCTGCGCACCGGCATCCGCCGCGGCCCCTATGCCAACTGGACGACCCATCCGAACAACCCGATGGCGGTCAAGGCGGCAGAATAAGCCGCCGAGCCAGGGGCCGGATTTCCCGGCCCCGGCAGAGGCAAACAAATTATACAAAAGGCTGGAACAAAAGCCATTGCAACGGGTTGACCGATGCTGCTTGCCATCAAGGAGGCGGAGGCATGTGGTCCAAGACAGTGCATTTCGTCCACGAAATAGACGGACTGGTCGAGATCGACAGTACGCTCGACGCCCTGGTGGTGCTGGACAAGTGGTGGCAGAAATTCGACGGCCCGGCCTACAGGGAGGCGATCAATGCCTGCATCGGCGCCCTTCAGGGCAAACTGCCCGATGACGCGGCCCGCATTGCCTTTGTCATGGCGCTGACCGAAGGCGGTGTCGAAAGCGTCTGACGGTCAGACCCGGGGGGCCTTGGCAAGGGTGCCGCCTTGCCCTTCGACCATGAAGATCATCGGCTGATGCGAAAGCGGCCCCTGGGGGCCGCTTCCCGTTGCTGGTGCCGGTTCCTACTGGACCAGCATCTTGTCATGTTGCGTGTGGCGCATGGCAAGCTTCCTGCCCATGCGGCCCGACACGAGCGTGCGCGCGGCAGGCGCCACGTAGTCACGATCCCCGAGTTCCGGGAACAGCGTGAAGATTTCCTCCTGCGCCGCCTTGCCCACGGACTTGAGCGCCTCGGGTCCGGTGTAAAGGGACTCGGTTTCGGCACCGTTCGAGATCACGACCTCGTGCCGGTCGAACAGAAGGTGGAAGTACTCGACCGCGTCTAGGTCGTCGGCGATGTCGATGCCGTCCAGCAGGACCAGTTGCTTGGCGGCCACAAGAACCTCGGCGGCGCCGAACAGGCGCTGCGCGATCTTCGAGCGCACCAGGATGCGGTGCTGCGGCGAGACGACCAGGTCCCGTGCAGGCACACCCTGCCCCAAGGCCCCGGCCTTGATGCGGATCGGCCGCAGCCGGGGCAAGGCCGCCAGGGTTCCCGCGTTCACGCTGGTTTGGCCGATCCAGCGCAAGGGCTGCGCCCCGTGGTCGCGCGTCAGGACCAGATCGCCCGCCTTCAGATCCTCGATCACGACCGGACCGCGCGGTGTCTCGATCATCGTGCCGCCCGCGAAGCAGACGACCTCGACCGTGACGAAGCCGATGTCGGTCGTGCCGGTGCCATCGCCGATCTGATAGGTGATCGTCTCGGTGCCAAGGTTGCCCGAGGTGTCGAAGGTCAGCGTGCCGTCGGCATTGAGCGTCACCACGGTGCCCGACACCAGTGTCACGCTGTCGCCTGCCAACACGTCCTGCCCGTTGATCTGGGTGATCTTCAGCGTCACCCCCGCCGCTGCCGTGTCGTTGGCCAGAGCGTCAACGACGACCGAACTGTTGCGGCCGGCCTCTGCCGTGTCGGCATTGGCCACAACGGCCGTCTGGAGGCTGTCCGCCACGATCATTAGGTTGGAATCGTAGGCTGCGTCGCCCGCATCGGCGATGCCGATCCAGATGGTGTTCGCCACTCCGGGATTGACGGGCGCCTTCAGGGTCAGCGTGACGGTGAACCCGTCCATTTCCGTGTTGTACTGGCTGGCGGTGTTATCGACGTAAAGGTTTTCGTTGCGGGGCGTGCCGCCGTTGCTGCCCCCGTCGGTGATGTTGTCGATCGAGATGTCGCCGCTGCCGATGGTCAGTTCCGCGCGTTGTCCGTTGACGAACACGCCCACGGCATCGTTGAAGCCTCCATTCACGTATTCGGGATATTCCTCGGACGAGAACACGAGCTGCATCGTCAGGACCGGACCCTGGGGAATGAAGGTCGCTTCGAGGATCGACGCGTCCCGGGTCGGCACACCGGCGATCGCATCCAGCAAGGGGTTGCCATTGGCACCGGACGTGTCCGTGGTGGTGCCCCCGGTCTGGTTCGCATTTCCAGAGCCGGTCGCACTCGTGAAGCTGTCCGCCCGTCCGGTGGACAGGATGATCCCCCTGTCAGAGGGTACGGCGCCGGGCGAGACCGTCTCGCCGTTGGTGTAGATCCCCTTGGAAAGGGCATCCCCGGAGTAGGTTGCCGAGACGAGCTGGACGCCATCTCCGAACATGGTTTCAGCGAGTTGTGTCGCGTTGGCAGACGTGTCCACCGGAAGCTTGGTTGCCAGGACCATCGATGTTTCCTTAAGAAAGGTTAACGGAATTCGCGCCCTCTCCCTAAGGGGGAAGAATCGTTAAAAGGTCAACTGTTGATTGTGTTCAGCGCACAAATACATTTCCAGGCGTCCCGGATAAGCAGCAAATTGCTTGCGACAAGGAATACTGTTGCCATGATCAACCGCAGGCAGCGGCTTGGCGGGGACCATCAGGAACAGGGTGGCCGGGGCTGCTCTGCGACTTCATGACGCACAGGCAGGGTCGTCGAAATGCGCTGTGAAACGACAGGGACCGGGGCGATGGTCGGGGCGAGAAGATTCGAACTTCCGGCCTACGGTACCCAAAACCGTCGCGCTACCAGGCTGCGCTACGCCCCGACGGGTTACGCTTAGCGTAACATGCGGGCGGGGAAAAGCCCTAGCCGCAGGGCAGCGCGGCCAAATCCTGGGGCAGACGGGGATGGGCCATCGGCTGGCCGACGGACAGGCCAAGCCGGTCCGCCTCGCCCCCGCCGATCTCCAGGATCATCTGGCGTTCGGGCCGGGGATCGCCCGGCGCGGCGCCCGGGATGGGGGTTTCGTCCAGCGGCACGGCGTTGCGGTGGATGTGGCGGATGGTTCCGGTCCGGTCCAGGAAGACCAGGTCCAGCGGAACGAAGGTGTTGCGCATCCAGAAGCTGACGGGGCGCGGGCTGTCATAGATGAACAGCATCCCGGTTCCCGGATCCAGCTTGCGCCGGAACATCAGCCCGCGGGCACGCTCGGCCTCGTCATCGGCAACCTCGACCCGGACCGCCACGGGATCGCCGCCGGCCTGGAAGACGACGCTGTCCGGCGAACAGGCCAGCGAACCGGCCGATGCGCCGGAAGCGCCCAACCACAAGAGCAAGGCGGCAAGCGCCGCCCTATTCGGCGACATGCGTGATGAAATCCTTGACCTCTTGCGCCTGATCGCCAAGGCCGGGGGCGTCCAGCGACCGGGTGCCCTGCTCGGTTCCCCGGTCCCAGCTGGTGACCTGCGCCGCCATCAACCCGCGCGGACCTTCCACGACGCGGATGCCGATCGCCTCGCCGATGGTCAGGTCGGCAAAGGCGGAATGACGCAGCACCTCGACATGCAGGAAGACATCGTCGGGATGGCCGAAGATATTGGCGAAACCGAATCCCTTGGACTTGTCGAACCACTTGACGCGTGCGGGGCGCAGGGGAAGCGTTTCCAGCTGCTCGATCACGCCGTTGTCCAGGTCGGCAATGGGCGCGCCTTGGGACAACGGAGGCTCGATCGACACGACCTCGGTCGCTTGCAGGCCACGCTGCGTCGGCTGAATCCAGACGGTCACGCGGGACTGGTCGGCCACCGAACTGCGTCCGAAATTCCGCAGGACATTGGCGTGCAGCAGGATGTCCGTGCCGCCTTCCTCGTTCAGGATGAAGCCATAGCCCTTGGTCGGGTCAAACCACTTGACCAGCCCGCATACCAGCTTCGATCCCTTCTCTTCCGTCATCTCACCACCACATGCGCACTGCGCGTCTTTGTTGTACCCTCAAATAAACCACAAAACCGTTAAAAAGCGCCCGACTGGCGGCGGTCAATCACGGAAAACAATGGCGAGCAAAACAAACTCGACGCCATTTGTCATGGTCAGCCACCAGGAACTTCTCGTCAAGCCCTAGGGTGACAGCCTTTGAATAAACCACCTGCCATTCGCCTCTTTGTCCCACCGGAAACGGTCATGCAACCGGAAAGCGCCGTCGGCCCAAAACTCGATCTGGATTGGGGCTATTCGGAACCCACCCCAGAACGTCGGGCGCGGAGGGCGGGTTCCGTAGTGTAAGCCCAATTTCGCGACCTCGGCCACAAGCGCGGCACGGCTTTCCAGCGGCTGCGACTGGCGCGAGGCCCAGGCCCCCAGCCGGCTTTGCAGCGCGCGGCTGTCGTAATAGGCATCGGCCTGCGGCCCTTCGACGCGGGTGACATCGCCGCGCACGCGGATTTGGCGGCGCAGGGACTTCCAGTGCATCACGAAGGCGGCCTTGCCGGTCGCGGTGATCTGCCGGCCCTTGGCGCTGTCGTAGTTGGTGTAGAAGACAAAGCCGCCCTCCGTGCCCTGCCCTTCGATTTCCTTCAGCAGGACCATGCGCGCATCAGGCATCCCGTCCGCATCGACGGTGGCCAGCGCGATGGCGTTCGGGTCGTTCGGCTCGGTCTCCTCGGCCTCGGCCAGCCAGCGGCGGGCGATGTCGAAGGGGTCGTCGCCCGCAAACAGTCCGTCTCGATCAGCCATGGTGCTTGTCCTTGCGCTTGATGCTTGCAACCCTTTGTCCTAAGCACCTTTACAAAGGGTTGAAAGCGCGGAAGGCGGCACATGTCAAGCGAGCAGAAGCAGGGCCTGATGGCCGGAAAACGCGGTCTCGTCATGGGACTGGCGAACGACAAGTCGATTGCCTGGGGGATCGCCCGCGCCGTCGCCGCCGAAGGGGCCGAGCTTGCCTTTTCCTATCAGGGCGAGGCGCTGAAGAAGCGCGTCGATCCGCTGGCCGCGCAGCTTGGATCGTCGCTGGTGCTGCCCTGCGATGTCAGCGACGAGTCCTCGATTGACGCGCTGTTCCAGACCCTGCGGGGGGAATGGGACAGCCTGGACTTCGTGGTCCACGCCATCGGCTTTTCCGACAAGGACCAGTTGCGCGGCCGTTACGCCGACACGACCCGCAGCAACTTCCTGATGACGATGGACATCTCGGTCTATTCCTTCACCGCCGTGGCGCGGCACGCGTCGGCGATGATGCCCGACGGGGGCAGCCTGCTGACGCTGACCTATTACGGGGCCGAGCGCGTCATGCCGCATTACAACGTCATGGGCGTCGCCAAGGCCGCGCTGGAGGCCTCGGTCCGCTATCTGGCCGAGGATCTGGGCAAGGACGGCATCCGCGTGAACGCGATCAGCGCCGGGCCGATCAAGACGCTGGCCGCCAGCGGCATCGGCGATTTCCGCTATATCATGAAGTGGAACGAGTTGAACTCTCCCCTGCGGCGCAATGTCACGCAGGAAGACGTGGGCAATTCCGCCCTGTACCTGCTGTCGCGGCTTGGCGCGGGCGTGACGGGCGAGACGCATCATGTGGACGCGGGCTATCACGTGGTCGGCATGAAGGCGGTCGATGCGCCGGACATCGCGACCGTCAAGAAGGACTGACCGGCGGCCATGACCATCACCGCCGACCAGCTTGTGCTGTTCGTGGGCACGCTGGCCGTGGCGATCCTGTCGCCCGGTCCCGGCGTGATCGCGGTCAGCCAGGGCGCATTCGCCCTGGGGCGCAGGCGCGCGCTGCCCTATGCCTGGGGGCTGGCGCTCGGCGCCTCGGTCTGGTGCCTGTTCGCGCTGCTGGGGCTGACGGTGGTCTTTCGCCTGCTGCCCTGGACCTATGTCGCGCTGAAGGTGCTGGGCGGGACCTATCTGGTCTGGATCGCCTGGAAGATGTGGCGCCACGCCCCCGACCCCCTGCCCGATCCGGGGACGGACAGCCGGGGCATGGGATTCACGGGCGGCATGATGCTGAACCTGTCGAACCCCAAGCCCGCGCTGTTCTATTCGGCGGTGCTGCTGTCGGTCTTTCCCGTCCTGCTGACGGCAGGCGACAAGCTGGCGATTTACGCCACGGCAGCCGGGGTGGAACTGGCATTTTATACCGCGCTGGCATCCTTGATGGCTTTGCCTTGGCTGCGGCGCAGGTATTATGCCGCGAAATTCTGGATCGACCGCGCGGCGGGGCTGGCCATCGGGTTGCTGGGCCTGTCGCTGATCCTGCGCCACTGAAAGGGACTTCGATGATCGACCGCTTGCCCCACGAAAAGGGTTTCCACGTCAGCTGGGACCAGTTGCACCGCGACGCCCGCGCCCTGGCCTGGCGGCTGGACGGGACCGACTGGCGCGCGGTGGTGGCCGTCACGCGCGGCGGGCTGGTGCCCGCGATGATCGTGGCGCGCGAGCTGGACATCCGCGTGATCGACACGATCTCGATCCGGTCCTACAAGGGCGTCGGATCTGATGCGGGCCAGGGCCAGCTCGAGGTGCTGAACCGGCCTGACCCCGCGCTGATGGGCGATGGCGAGGGGATCCTGGTCATCGACGACCTGGTCGATTCGGGCCGCACGCTGGAGCTGATCCGCGAGATGTATCCCCGGGCGCATTTCGGCACCGTCTATGCCAAGCCCAAGGGCAAGCCGATGGTCCAGACCTATGTGACCGAGGTCAGCCAGGACACCTGGATCTTCTTTCCCTGGGACATGGCGCTGCAATACGTCCAGCCTTATCGCGGCGAGGACTGATCCCCGGATTCGGGACTGCCTGCGGAACCGGCAGGCAGGTCAGGCATTGTTTCCTCAATCGCGCATCGCACGCCATGCGCGCCATCTTAGGAGGAAAGACATGCGCCAGTTGATGTTGAGCACCGCCCTGGTCCTGCCGTTGGTGATGGGACCGGCGATGGCCCAGGACACTGCCACCACGCCTGCCCCCGCCGACCCCGCGACCAATACAACTATGGGTGCCGACACCGCGCCCGCCGCCGAGGTTCCGGCCTCCGAGAACGCCGAAGCCGCGGCGGATGCCGCCGACGCGGCCCAGGTCGCGGCCAGCGGCAAGGTGGAACAGCAGCAGGCCGAGAACGAATTGCGCATCGACTGGATCACCGATGCGACCGTCAATTCCCCCGACGGCAATGCCATCGGCGAGATCAACGACGTGATCGTCGATGCCGAGGCGGGCACGATGAAGGCCGCCGTGATCGGCGTGGGCGGTTTCCTGGGGATCGGCGAAAAGCAGATCGCGGTTCCGTGGGACCAGCTGACGATCAACTATGACGCCCAGCAGATCACCAGCGACCTGACCCAGGAGGAAGCCGAGGCCGCGCCGGAATACGTCTTCCGCGAACAGGAACAGGCCCCGGATGCGGCAGGCGCCACGGGCGCGGACAACAGCGGCATGACCGCGGGCGGCACAGCGTCAGAGGGCACCATGACCACGGCGCCCATGCCCGGCGCGCCGGTCGCAACCCCTGATTCGGCGGCGGCCACGACGACCGATCCGGCAATGCCGGCTGATGCCGCCGCGACGGGCGCCCCTGCCCCGGCGGACACGGCCGAAACGCCCGCGACCCCGCCGATGGGATCCGACGCGGCCGCCCCGGCGGCGGGTGGCACGACGGCCCCGGCCAACTGATCCCTTGTCGCACCACGGCACGGACGGTCCCCGGAAACGGGGCCGTTTGCCGTTCAGTTGCCGCGCACGAAGCGCGCCGCGCCTTCGGCGGCCCGTTGCAGCGCGCGGCTCTTGTTCACGGTTTCCATGAATTCGGATTCCGGGTCGCTGTCATAGACGATCCCGCCCCCCGCCTGGATATACAGCGCGCCGTCCTTCAGAACGCCCGTGCGCAGGGCGATGCACATGTCCATCTCGCCATTGGCGGCAAAATAACCCACCGCCCCGCCATAGACGCCGCGCTTCTCGGGTTCCAGCTCGTCAATGATTTCCATCGCGCGGACCTTCGGCGCGCCCGAGACCGTGCCCGCGGGCAGGCCCGCCAGCAGCGCGGACAAGGCATCCTCGCCGTCGCGCAACTCGCCCACGACGTTTGAAACGATATGCATGACGTGGCTATAGCGTTCGATCACGAACTGCTCGGTCGGGTGGACAGTGCCGGGCTTCGCCACGCGGCCCACGTCGTTGCGGCCCAGATCCAGCAGCATCAGGTGTTCGGCCAGCTCCTTCTGGTCGGCCAACAGGTCGGCTTCCAGCGCGCGGTCCTGGGCCTCGTCCGCGCCGCGAGGGCGGGTGCCGGCGATGGGGCGGATCGTCACCTCGCCGTCGCGCAGGCGCACCAGGATCTCGGGCGAGGCGCCGACGATCTGGAAGCCGCCCAGGTTCAGGAAGAACATGAAGGGCGACGGATTGGTGCGGCGCAGGCTGCGATAAAGCGCGAACGGCGGCAGCGGGAAATCCATCCGCCAGCGTTGGCTGGGCACCACCTGGAAGATGTCGCCCGCGCGGATATAGTCCTTGGCCTTTTCCACCGCCGCCAGATAGGCATCCTTGGAAAAGTTCGACACGGGTTCCCCGATGCGCGCTTCATGGCCCAGGGCGCGGGGTTCCGAGGGCTGGCGGTCCAGCGACCGCAGCGCGTCCATCACCCGTTCGGCGGCCTGGGCATAGGCCGCGCGCGCGTTGTCCGACCCGTCGTGCCAGGCCGGCGCGCAGAGCGTGACCTCTCCCTTCACGCCGTCCAGCACCGCCACGACCGAAGGGCGCATCAGCATCGCGTCGGGCAGGCCCAGCGGGTCGGGGTTCACATGCGGCAGGCGCTCGACCAGGCGGATCATGTCGTAGCCCAGATAGCCGAACAGGCCCGCCGCGACGGGGGGCACGCCGTCCGGCATGGCCTCGATGCGGCTTTCCGCGATCAGGGCGCGCAGGCTGTCCAGGGCGGGGCGGTCGTCTGGCTGGAAATCGTCGGAAAACCGCGCCTGACGGTTGATGCGGGCCTTGCCGTCGCGGCAATCCCAGATCAGGTCGGGCTTCATGCCGACGATGGAATAGCGGCCCCGCACCTCTCCGCCGGTCACGGATTCCAGCATGAAGGACATGGGGGCGGCTTCCGCCAGCTTCAGCATCAGGCTGACGGGCGTGTCCAGGTCGGCGGCCAGGCGGATGGTGACAAGCTGGTTCTGGCCAGCCTTCCACGCGGCCTCGAAGGCGGCGAAATCGGGCGTCAATTCCATCACTGGACCTGCGCGTTAATGGCGTTGATGGCCGACTGGTCCAACTGGATGCCCGCATCGCGTTGCACCGCGCGGGCGTAGTAATCGAAGATGTCCGATTGCAGCGACTGGCCCAGACGGTCGCGCACGGCCTCGTTGATGCGCAGCGCCTCCTCGGAGGCCAGATCGGCCTCGTCGATGGCGTCAAGGCGCAGCAGGATCACCCGGTTCTCGGCATCGACGACCTCGACCTCGCCAGGCTCGGCCATGGCGAAGGCGCGGGTGACGGCTTCCGCCGGGGCGCCCTCGATCCAGCCGTCGCGGGTGATGTCCTTGACTTCGGTCCATTGCGGCGCGGGCTGGCCCTCGGGCGCGGCGGGGGACAGGCGCTGTTCCTCGGCCAGGGCCAGAAGCTGCCGGTGCGCCTCGGCCCGGCGCCAGTCGGCCTCGACTTCCTCGCGCACGTCCTCGAAGGGCTTCAGCGTCGGCGGCACGACCTGGTCCAGCCGCAGGGCAAAGACGCCGCCGTCGTCCAGGTTGGCCAGTTCCGGGAAATCGGCTTCCGAGATTTCGGCCGCCCGGTCGCGGAACGCCTGGTAACCGGCGATGCTGCCTTCGGCGGGCGCGGCATCCGCCGACCAGTCGATGGTGCCAAGCTCCAGCTCGGTTTCCTCTGCCACCTGCTCCAGCGAGGCGCCGCCGGCCAGCAGATCCTCGTACTCGGCCGAGCGTTCCTCGATGGTGCGGGCGGCGCGGTCCACGGCGGCTTCGGCGCGCAGATCCTCGCGCGCCTGCTCGAAGGGGATGTTCACCGGCTCCAGGATGGCATGGACGGAAAACAGCGCGGGTCCCAGGTCGGTCTGGACAGGACCGACGGTGCCGGGCTGCTCCAGGGCAAAGACCGCCTCGCCCGCCGCGCCCAGGTCAGCCTGCGACACCTCGCCCAGTTCGGCATCCTCGGGCTGCAAGCCGCGCTGGATCACGAAGGTCTCGAACGGGGCCGTGCCCGCGTCGATCTGCGCCTTGGCGGCCCCGGCCTCCTCGGCCGTGGGGAAGACCAGGCGGCTGACCATGCGGCGTTCGGGGCGCTGGTATTCGTCGATGTTGGCGTCATAGGCGGCGCGAAGCGCGGCCTCGTCCAGCTGGACCGAGGGGGCCAGCATCTCTGGCGTCAGCCAGGCATAGGTGATCTTGCGCAACTCGGGCGCGGTGAAGCGGTCGGCATTGGCACTGTGCCAGGCTTTCAGCGTTTCCTCGTCCGGTTGGGCGATCGGCGCGGGCAGCATGTCGGCGGTCAGTTCGCGCCAGGACACGTCGCGGCGTTCCAGGATCCACTTGGCGGTCGTCTCGACCACGGGCGCGGGCGCATTGACGCCGCCCGCCACGGCGCGCTGGATCAGCAGGCGGGCCTCGTCGGTGCGGACCTCGCGCTCGAACTCGGCTTCGGACAGGTTCTCGCGGCGCAGCACGTCGGCATAGGCCGTGCGGTCGAAGCTGCCGGTCGGGCCTTGGAAGGCGGGCGCCTCGGCGATGGTCTGGCGCACCCGGTCGTCGCCCACCGACACGCCGATGCGACGGGCCTGCTCCTCCAGCGCGGCGGCGGTGATCAGTTGCGACTGCACCGCCTGCGGCAACCCGATGGCCTGGGCCTGCGCCATGGTCAGCGCCTGGCCGGTCTGCTGCCCATAGGCGTTCATCTGCTGGCGCAGCGCGCGGGAATAATCCTCGGCGGTGATAGTGGTGCCGCCGACCGAGCCGATGGCGGTGGATCCGCCCGAGAAGCTGGTCACGCCGAAGCCGCCCAGGCCCAGGATCATCAGGCCCAGCAGCAGCCAGACGATGGTGGATTTCCCGTGTGTCCGCAGGTTCTTCATGGCCCGCCCTTCCCTCGTGGTCGTGTGGGGTTTCTTTAGGGCGCGCGCGGCCCCGCCACAAGCCTGTCAGCCAGCAAAGCCGCGCAGCCGCCGGGCGGGGCGGCAATTCGGGACACGTCGATGCCGGTGAGGGAGGATGGCGGACAGTGAGGGATTCGAACCCTCGAGACGGTTCCCCGCCTACACACTTTCCAGGCGTGCGCCTTCGACCACTCGGCCAACTGTCCGTGGGCGCGGTCTAGCTTGTGTCCGCGGCGGGTGCAAGTCAGAGCTTCGAGATACGCTGCTGAAGTTCGGCCAGCTGGCGACGGATTTCGGCCATGTCCTCGCCCCCCTCGCCTTCAGGGGCGGGCCGCTGCCTGGACTTGCGGGCGGGCGCGGCCTCGCCCGCCTGTTCCGGCGTTTCCAGTTCGCCCGGCTCGGGTCCCGAGGCTCCGGTCCAGCCGCCCATCAGCGCCTTCAGGAAGGCCCGCTGCTGGCGCTGCATCGCGTCAAACCCGGGCACGCGGACCATGGGGTTGGGAATGACGGCCATGTTCTCCATCAGCTTCGACTGGCTTTCGCGCAGCATCTCGAAACTGGCGGCCAGGAATTGCGGCACGACCGAATGGGCGCTTGTCGCGTAACTGCGCACCAGGTCGGTCAACACGTCGATGGGCAGGACGTTTTCGCCGCGCCCTTCGTGTTCGGCGATGATCTGCAGAAGATATTGCCGCGTCAGGTCGTCGCCCGACTTCAGGTCCACGATCTTGACCTCTCGCCCCGCGCGGATGAAGGCGGCGATGTCTTCCAGGGTCACGTAGTCGCTGGTTTCGGTGTTGTAAAGCCGCCGGCTGGCATAGCGCTTGATCAGCAGCGGCGTGGATGTTCCGGCCATGTCGGACCTCGGGCAAGCGGTTTCCGACATGATGGGTGCTGCACCCGCAAAAGGCAAAGAAAATCCTGCGCCCGCCAAGGGCCGCCCCTTGGGCATGAAAAAAGGGGCGCACAGGCCCCTTTCTTCAAATCACCTGTTCCGCGCGGGATTATTTCGCGGCGACGGTGTTCGCGGCGGCTGCGGCCTTCTTCACGGCCATCTGGTTGTCGCGCACGACGCTTTCGGTGACGGTGCGGGCTTCCGTGGCAACGTCCTTGCCGGCGGTCAGCATCAGATCGACGGTGTCCATCTGGACCTTTTTCGCCACTTCGGCAAAGGCGGCCATATGCTCGGCCGCGACTTCGGCGGAAGCCGAGGCGAAATCGCTCAGCGACTTGGCGTAATCGGACGGCTCGCTCTTGACGACGGCCAGTTCACCCATGCGGGCGATGGTGTCCTTGGCCCAGCGGGCCGAGATGTCGGTCGAACGTTCGGCGGCGCTCAGCGCGACGCGGGTCAGTTTCTCACCCAGGGCGCCCTGCGATTTGAAGGCTTCCTGGAACGACGAGGTGTCGATCGGGAAATTGGCCATCATGTCCTGGAAGGTCTTCGCGAAATCGGGGGTCTTTGCCATGTCAGTCACTCCTATCAGCGCAGCGGAAGGAAGAGATTCGATGAGAGAGGTTTCCGCAGCTAAAGCCATTCTCGTGACTGCAATATGAATGCTGCAGCGCAGCATTGCAAGTTTTTTGCTGCTGCGCCGCAGAAAAAAGTTCCCTCTTTGCTAGCCTGGAACCTTGCGTTTCCTGGCAAGTCCTTGCCTCGCCCCGGATTATTTCTTCGATCAGGCGGCCCGTTCGTGGACATAGGTTCCGGGCGCAGGGGCAAGGCCTTGGCCCGGATCGCGCGCGGGCACCATCGGCCCGGCCCGTTCCGCCAGCCATTCGCCCCATCGCGGCCACCAGCTTCCCTCGGCGAACGAGGATGATTCCCTCCAGGCCTGGTGGTCCTTGCTGAAATCGCGGCTGCCCATGTAGTGGCCGTATTTCTTCTTGGACGGCGGATTGACGATGCCCGCGATATGCCCCGATTCCGACAGGATGAAGGTCTTGTCGGCGGACCCCATCAGCGCGACGCCCCGCCAGCTGTCCTTCCAGGGCGCGATGTGATCGGTTTCGCAGGTGATCGCGCACAAGGGCACCGTCACGTCCGAGATGTGCAGCTTGTGGCCCATCATCTCGAACCCGCCCTTGGCAAAGGCGTTCTGCTGGCAAAGCCTGCGCAGGTATTGCATCGTCATCTTGCCGGGCAGGTTCGTGCTGTCGCCGTTCCAGAACAGCAGGTCGAAGGCGGGCGGCGTCTCGCCCATCATGTAGCTGCGGATGGCCGGTCCCCAGACCAGATCGTTGGGACGCAGGAAGCTCATGGTGCGCGACATCAGGCGGGCGCGCAGCATCCCGTGGCGGCTGACCTCGTCGGAGATGCCGCTGACGATGTCGTCTTGCAGAAAGCTGACGAATTCGCCCTGGTCCGAGAAATCGGTCAGCGTCGTGAACAGCGTGGCCGAATTCACGCGGTCGTCGTTGCGCTGCTTGAGCAGGGCCAGCGTCAGCGACAGCACGGTCCCGCCGATGCAATAGCCCACGGCGTTCAGCCTGGGCTGCCCGGTCAGGTCGCGCACCTTGTCCATCGCGTCCAGATAGGCCGAGACATAGTCTTCCAGCCCGACATCGGCATAGCTGGCATCGGGGTTCTTCCAGCTGACGACGAACAGGGTATGGCCCTGCTCGGTCAGCCATTTTATCAAGCTGTTCTGGGGCTTGAGGTCCAGGATGTAGAACTTGTTGATCCAGGGCGGGAAGATCAGCAAGGGCATCTGGTGCACCTGGTCGGTCGCGGGCTTGTACTGGATCAGCTCGTACAAGGGGGTGCGGTGGACAACCATGCCCTCGCTGGTGCCGACGTTCTCGCCCACGGAAAAGGCGTCGCGGTCGGCCAGCGACACGACGATGTCGCCGCCGTTCATCTCGACATCGCGGACCAGGTTCTCCAATCCCTTGACCAGGCTTTCGCCCTCGGTCTCGATGGCGCGTTCCAGCGCGTCGGGATTGGTCGCCAGGAAGTTCGTGGGCGCCATCATGTCCACGATCTGGTTGGTCAGCCAGGTGATGCGCCGCCGCGCGGTGTCGTCGGGCAGTTGCAGGTTCTGCGTGGCGTCCTTCAGCGCCTTGGCATTGGTCAGGTATTGCCGCTTGACGAAGTTGAAATACGGATGGCTCTGCCACAGCGGATTGGCGAAACGCTTGTCGGCGGGGGCTTCGTCCTCGGGGATGCCGGCTTGCCGGCGCGCCAGCATCATCTGCGCGTTGGCATAGTTCTTCAGCGTCTCGCCCCAGTAGTTGACCTGGTTTTCCAGGATGCGGCCCGGCTGTTCCGACAGGGTCTTCATCCAGCCGTTGGCGGCGGCCATGAACAGTTCGGGACCCGGCGACTCGATGCCCGGATTGGGCAGGGGCCGCGACGACAGGGCGGCCATCAGGCGCTGGCCCAGGGCCTCGATGCGCTCGATGTTCTCGGCCAGCTTCTTCGCGGTCAAGGGAGACGAGCCGCGGGCCATCGCCTCGGCCATGGCGCCGGGCGCGCGGCCCGCGTCGGCCACGGGTTCGGATCGGGCGGACGCCGCCTGGTCCAACCGGACCTGCGGCGCGGCAGGGGGCGCGGGATCGGCCGTCGATTGTGCCGACTGGACTGATTCTGCCGGCGCGGCGTCCCCGCTGCGGGGCTTCGTTCGCTTGCTGCCTGAACGTTGGGCAGGACGTGTTCCAGGCTTTTCAGAAGCTTCCGCCTTGCCCGATGCCGAAATGTCCTTGCCGCCGTCCAATTCCGTGCGCCTTGCCATGATCCCGGTTCCCCCCTTATACCTGATCGGATGATATGCGCAGGGCAGGCATTGCGCAAACGCGGTCGGAACCCGATCTGCCGCCGTTTGCTTCCTTGTCATGCCGCAGCCGCGAAAGGACAGCCCACGTGACGATCAAGGGTATCAAGGGCATCGTGTCCTATGACGCGATGGAAACCATTCGGAACACGAACGAATGGATGGGCGCCTCGGCCCGCGCCATCGCGTCCTATCCGATCTTCGCGCTGAACCCCCATCCGATCTTCAAGATGATGAGCGCGTGGGGCCGCGTCACCGAACGCAGCTTCGCCCGGATGGTGATCAAGCCCGACTGGGAAATCCCGCCGATCGCGGGCAACGAGGGCCAGGACCACATCGTCTATGTCGAACCCGTGCTGAAGCGTCCCTTCGGCGACCTGGTCCATTTCCGCGTCGCGCGGCGGGAACCGCAGCCCCGCAAGGTCCTGCTGATCGCGCCGATGTCGGGCCATTACGCCACGCTGATGCGGTCCACCGTCACCTCGCTGCTGCCCGATTGCGAGGTTTACGTCACCGACTGGCACAATGCCCGCGACATTCCCGTCAGCGAGGGCAAGTTCGACATCGAGGATTACACCCAGTACCTGGTCGATTTCATGCGCCATCTGGGACCGGACACCAACGTGATCGCCGTCTGCCAGCCCGCGCCCCTGGCCCTGGCCGCGACCGCCATCCTGGCCGAGGACGATCCCGCCTCGCAGCCGCGCACCCTGACGCTGATCGGCGGTCCGGTCGATCCCGACGCCGCCGCGACCGAGGTGACGGATTTCGGCAACCGCATGACCATGGGCGAACTGGAACACACCGTGATCCAGTCCGTCGGCTTCAAGTATCGCGGCGCCGGGCGGATGGTCTATCCGGGGCTGGCGCAGCTGTCCTCGTTCATCGCCATGAACGCGGAAACCCATGCCCGCGCCTTCATCGACAAGATCTGGGCCGAGGCGCGCGGCACCGCGTCCGAGGGCGACAAGCACTACAAGTTCTATGACGAATACCTGGCCGTCATGGACATGACGGCGGAATTCTATCTTTCCACGGTCGAGCGGATCTTCAAGAAGCTGGAAATCGCCCGCAACGAATTCGTCGTGAACGGCCGCCGTGTCGATATCGGCAAGATCACCAAGGTCGCCATCATGACGGTGGAGGGGGCGAACGACGACATCTCGGCCCCGGGGCAATGCGTGGCGGCGCTGGATCTGTGCACGGGCGTTCCCGCCGAACGCAAGCGGCAGCACCTGGAACCGGGCGCGGGCCATTACGGCATCTTCGCCGGCAAGTCCTGGCGGCTGAACATCCGCCCGCTGGTGCTGGACTTCTTCGACGAGAACGGCTCGGTCCCGGATTCCGGCAAGCCGAGAAAGCCCCGCGTGCGCGGCGGCGAGGCTGCGGATTGCGGCGTGACCGATCCGTTCATCGACAGCAGCAAGATCGCCGTCTAGGAACCCGGCCCCAGGTCCCTGATCCAACCGGCGATCGCCGGCACAAGGTCGCGGGTCAGGCCGGGCGACAGCGCCTCGCCCGCGATCACGTGGCCGTCGGGATCGTCGTTCGGACCGGGCGTCACCTTCAGGACGGTCGCGCCGCCGCCCCATCCGGCGGCGACCCGGGCGCTGGCGCGGTGGTCGATGATCCGGTCCGCATCCGACCACACGAACAGCGCAGGCACCCGCGCCGCGCGGTAATCCCCCCGGCGCGCCTGCCGCACCAGCGCCCCGACCGGCAGCACCGCCCGGGCCGGATAGCAGCTTGTCCAGCGCGCCCGGTGCAGGGCGTTGCGGGTGACGAAGCACCTCTCGGGATCACCCGTCAGCCGCAGGATGGTCCGGGCAAAGGGCAGATCCAGCCGCCACGCACCCCGCCCCCGCAGCGTGAAGTTGGGCGAGATCAGGACCACCCCGTCCATCGCCCTGCCCGTCTGCGGGTCGCGCGCGGCCAGGGCGGTCAGGGTCGCGCCCGTGGACATCCCCAGCACGACCACGCGCCGGCCCAACTGCCGTGCAGCCGCCAGTCCCTCGGCCAGGTCGCGCCACCAGTCCTGCGCCCTGGCAGAGGCCAAGTCCGCACCCCCCTGCCCGTGCCCGGTCAACCGGATCGCCAGCAGGTTCGCGCCCAGCTGCCGCGCCAGATCCTCGGGCAAGGGGCGCAGTTCGGCCGGACTGGCGGAAAAGCCGTGGACATAAAGGATCGCCAGATCGGTGGCCTGCCCCGGCTGCCCCGCCCATTGCAGATAGGATGCGACCTCGGGGCGGATCCCCGCCTCTCTCGCGGCCAGCCAAGCTTGGGGATCGGCAGGCAGACCCACCGTCACCGGATCGGGCCGCAGCCTGTCGCGCGGGCCGAAGATCCACACCAGCGCCAGCCCGGCGGCCAGCGCAAGCGCCAGCCTAAGCCAGAACATCGTCGATGGACCGCGCGATCAGCGCCAGGCATTCCGACGTGGAAAAGCGGTGGTCCGCGCCCTTGAGCAGCGTCAGGCGGACATCGTCCCCGCCCGCATGATCCAGCAGCCGCACCGCCCAATCGACCGGCACATCCGTGTCCGCCGTGCCCTGCAACATGCGCACCGGAAAGGGCAGCGGCAAGGGCTGGTTCATCACCAGATGGTCGCGCCCGTCCTCGATCAGGCGGCGGGTGATGACATAGGGCTGGTCGGCATAATCGCTGGGCAGCGCCACCCGGCCCTTTGTCATCACCGCCTGCCGCTGCGCCTCGCTGAACCCCGCCCAGAACCCCTGTTCCGTGAAATCCGGCGCGGCGGCGACCGTGACAAGCCCCGCCACCCGCTGCGGCATCGCCCGCGCCACCAGCAGGCTGATCCAGCCGCCCATCGACGATCCGACCAGCACCTGCGGCCCGTCCGTCAGCGCCTCGATCACGTGGCGGGCGTCCGCGAACCAATCACCGATGCAGCCCTCCTCGAACACGCCGCTGCTGTCGCCGTGGCCGGAATAGTCGAAGCGCAGGAAGGCGCGGTTCTGCCCCCGCGCCCAGTCGTGCAGCCAGGCGGCCTTGGTGCCCGTCATGTCGGACTTGAACCCGCCCAGGAACACCACGCCCGGCCCGCGCCCGTTGCTGCGCTGAAAGGCGATGCGCCGCCCGGCGGGGGTTTCCAGATACTCGCTCATCTCGGGCCTTTCGCTCAGGGGTCCGGCTTATCTTGACAGTTTTCCCGGCCCGGTCCAAGGACAGGCGCAGACAACCCGCAACCGGGCGTTCCGTGGGCGCCAAACCGACGAGGAGGACGTTATGTCCCAGATTTCGCTAACCTTTCCCGATGGCAATGCGCGCGACTATCCCGCCGGCATCACCGCCGCCCAGGTCGCCGAAAGCATCGCGCCCAGCCTGGCCAAGCGCGCGATCTCGGCCACCCTGGACGGGCGGCACATCGACCTGGCCTGGCCCATCGACGCCTCGGGCGCGATCAGCATCAACACGATCAAGGACGACGCCCCCGCGCTGGAACTGATCCGCCACGACTTCGCCCATGTCATGGCCCGCGCCGTGCAGGAGATCTGGCCCGACGTGAAGGTCACCATCGGACCTGTCAGGGACTACGGCTGGTTCTATGATTTCGACCGCGCGGAACCCTTCACCCCCGAGGATCTGGGCCGGATTGAGGCGAAGATGAAGGACATCATTGCCGCCCGCGACCCCGTCCGCACCGAGGTCTGGGACCGTGACCGCGCCATCGCCCATTACAAGGCCGCGAACGAGCCGTTCAAGCTGGAACTGATCGACCGCATCCCCGAGGGCGAGCCGCTGCGGATGTATTGGCACGGCCCCTGGCAGGATCTGTGCCGCGGCCCGCATCTGCAGAACACCGGCCAACTGCCCGCCGACGCCTTCAAGCTGACCCATATCGCCGGGGCCTATTGGCTGGGCGACAGCACCCGCCCCATGCTGCAGCGCATCTATGGCGTGGCCTTCCGCAACCGCGACGAACTCAAGGCCCACATGACCATGCTGGAGGAGGCCGCCAAGCGCGACCACCGCAAGCTGGGCCGCGAGATGGACCTGTTCCACATGCAGGAGGAAGCGCCGGGCCAGATCTTCTGGCATCCGAACGGCTGGACCATCTATACGGCGTTGCAGGACTACATGCGCCGCAAGCAGCGCACTGATGGCTATGTCGAGGTGAACACCCCCCAGGTCGTCAGCCGCAAGCTGTGGGAGGCCTCGGGCCACTGGGAAAACTACCAGGAAAACATGTTCATCGTCGAGGTGGACGAGGATCATGCGCGGGCCAAGACCGTCAACGCGCTGAAGCCGATGAACTGCCCTTGCCACGTGCAAATCTTCAACCACGGCCTGAAATCCTATCGCGACCTGCCGCTGCGCATGGCGGAATTCGGGTCGTGCAACCGCTATGAGCCATCCGGCGCGCTGCACGGGATCATGCGGGTGCGCGGCTTTACCCAGGACGACGCGCATATCTTCTGCACCGAGGATCAGATCGAGGCGGAAACCCGGAAATTCATCGAATTCCTGGCAGGCATCTATGCCGACCTGGGCTTCACCGAATGGCGCATCAAGCTGTCCACCCGACCCGACAAGCGCATCGGTTCCGACGAAAGCTGGGACCGGGTCGAGGCGGCGTTGGGCAACGCCTGCAAGGCCGCCGGTTACGACTATGAACTGTTCCCCGGCGAGGGCGCGTTCTACGGTCCCAAGCTGGAATTCGTGCTGCGCGACGCCATCGGGCGCGACTGGCAATGCGGCACGTTGCAGGTGGATCCGAACCTGCCCGAACGGCTGGACGCGGAATATGTGGGCGCGGACGGCGCGAAACACCGCCCGATCATGCTGCACCGCGCGGTCCTGGGGTCGTTCGAGCGTTTTATCGGCATCCTGATCGAGAACAGCGCGGGCAAGCTGCCCTTCTGGCTGGCGCCCCGGCAGGTGGTCGTGGCCTCGATCGTGTCGGACGCCGATCCTTACGTGGCCGAGGTGGTGGACAGCCTGCGCGCGGCGGGCATCCGGGCCGAGGCGGATACCCGCAACGAAAAGATCAACTACAAGGTCCGCGAACATTCCGTGGCGAAAGTGCCGGCGATTCTTGCCATCGGCATGAAAGAGGTAGAGGATGGGACCGTATCGCTTCGGCGCCTGGACCAGCAAGGGTCGCGTTCGTTACCGTTAACCGAAGCCGTCGAGATGCTGAAAGACGAAGCCACCCCGCCGGACCTGCGCTGAATCGCGTTCCATCGGCGGGTTTATACGTGCGGATCGCCGTCCGCGCGTCTTTCCGTCTTGCCTTTTTTAACGATTCGTCCATCCTCTCACCTGCGTGAGCGAAGCCTTTCTACCGCCTCCCTTTTACGGGCAGCCGGAATACCGAAAGCGGGCTGCACGGCCTGGCGCAATCCTGCGTCGGGATGACTTGAAGGAGAGAACGGTTATGGCGACCGGAACGGTTAAATGGTTCAACGCCACCAAAGGCTATGGCTTCATCGCCCCCGATGACGGCGGCAAGGACATCTTCGTCCACATCTCGGCCGTGGAGCGCGCCGGGCTGACGGGCCTGAAGGACAACCAGAAGATCGCATACGAATTGCAGTCGGGCCGCGATGGCCGCGCCTCGGCCAGCGATCTGAAGCTGCTCTGATCCAGCTCTCGAACGGTTGCGGAACGGCCCGCTTGCGGGCCGTTTCCTATTTGCGGCCGCCTTGCCTGAAAGAACCCGCCATGATCCCGCTCGACATCTTCGCGGATCCCGTCTGCCCCTGGTGCCTGATCGGCAAGGCCGAACTGGACCGCGCCCTGGAAAGCCGCCCGTCCCATCCCTTCCAGGTCGCCTGGCATCCCTTCCGGCTGAACCCGCAGGTGCCCCCGGGCGGCATCGACCGGATCGCCCATCTGCACGCCAAGCTGGGCGACCGGGCCGAGGACGCCTTCCGCGCCGTGGCGCAGCGGGCAGCAGCACTTGGCCTGGTCCTGAACCCCTCGCCCATCGAGCCGGACACGACCGACGCCCACCGGCTGATGCACTGGGCCGGGCTGGAAGGTGCGCAGACGCGGGTCATGTCGGTCCTGCTGCGCGCCCATTGGCAGGAAGCCCGCGACATCGGCGACGCCGCCGAACTGGCGCGCATCGCGGGTGCTGCCGGAATGGACGCGGATCTGGTGGCCCGCCTGCTGGCCAGCGACGCCGACCGGGCCGAGGTCGCATCGCGCGAACGGCACGCCCGGGAACGCGGCATCGCTTCGGTCCCGACCTTCATCGTGGCCAACAGCCACGCGGTCAGCGGCGCGCAACCCGCAAGCCTGTGGCAGCAGGTGATCGACGAGCTGGCGGGCGGACCTTCAAACTAACTTGCACACTGTGCAATCTTCGGCTATAGGCCAGCCCTGACCGAAAGGCCTCCTCATGTCCGTGACCGTTCCCCCCGCAAGCGCATCGCAGCGTCGCTTGCCCCTGCCCGAATTCGTGGCGATGCTGGCCTTCCTGTTCGCCACCGTCGCCTTTTCCATCGACGCGATGCTGCCCGCCCTGCCCGACATCGCGGCCCAGCTGACGCCCGACAACGTCAACCGCGCGCAACTGATCCTGACCGCCTTCATGGCGGGCATGGGGCTTGGCACGCTGTTCGCCGGGCCGATTTCCGACGCCATCGGCCGCAAGCCCGCGATCTTCCTGGGCACCGCGATCTATATCGCCGCGACCATCGCCGCGATCTTCTCGCAATCCATCGAGTTCCTGCTGGCCGCCCGCTTCGTCCAGGGCCTTGGCGCATCCGCCCCGCGCATCGTCGGCATGGCGCTGATCCGCGACCTGTATGCGGGGCGCGAGATGGCACGGATTTCCAGCTTCGTGATGATGGTCTTCATCATGATCCCGGCGCTGGCGCCCTCGATCGGCGCGGGCATCATCGTGTTTTCGGGCTGGCACGGCGTGTTCGTGGCCTTTGTCCTGTTCGCGCTGGTCGGGGCAAGCTGGCTGGGCTTCCGCCAGGCCGAAACGCTGCCGCCGTCGGAACGCAGGCCGCTGCGCCTTGCCACCCTCAGCGCCGCCGCGCGCGAGGTGCTGTCGAACGGTCAGGTGATGCTCTGCACGCTGGTGCTGACGCTGGGCTTCGGACAGATGTTCGCGCTGCTGTCCTCGGCCCAGCAACTGTTCGGCGAAACCTACGGCAAGGGCGACAACTTCCCCGCCTGGTTCGCGCTGATGGCGATCCTGTCAGGGGCGGGCACGCTGCTAAACGCGACCTTCGTGATGCGCTTCGGGATGCGGCGGATCGCGAAATGGGCCTATGTCATGCAGACGGTCGTGTCCGCCGTCATGCTGTCGCTGGTGCTGACGGATGTCCTGCCCATGGGCCTGCGCTTCCCGGCCTTCTTCTTCTGGGCAGTCAGCGTGTTCTTCATGGCAGGCGTGACCTTCGGCAACCTGAACGCGCTGGCGCTGCAACGCATGGGCCATATCGCGGGCATGGCGGCGTCGATCATCGCGGCGCTGTCCACCATCGCGGCCACGCTGATCGCGGCGCCGGTGGGTCTGCTTTACGACGGCACCCCCGTTCCGGCGATGACGGCCACGCTGATCTGCTCAGCCCTGGCCTGGGCCTTGATGGGCCGGCTGCGCGATTGACAAATCGGCCCGTTCGGACCGGCGGGCAATGAGGCGCGCATTGGCAAGGTCGTTTTCCAGATGCGCGGCAACCTGGCCCGCGTCCTTGCCATGGCCCTGCCAGCGCGCGGTCAGGCGGCGTTCCAGTTCCGCCTCGGGCACGTCCAGCCAGATCCTCAGGTCATAGCGCAGGCGGTTCCAGGGCGCGGCATCCAGCAGCAGATAGTTGCCCTCGATCACGACGATCCGGTGGCCCGGGCTGACGACCCCCGCCCCGGCCACGGCCAGTTCGCGGCTGCGGTCGAAGACGGGAAAGATCACCTCGGTCCCCGGCACTGCCAGCCGCTGAACCAAGGCGGCAAACCCTTCGGCGTCGAAGGTTTCCACCGCCCCCTTCCTGGCCCGCAACCCGCGCGCCTCCAGCACGCGGTCGTCCAGATGGAACCCGTCCATCGGCACCAGCACGGCATCAGGCAGCCGCGCGACCAACACCTCGGCCAGCGTGGACTTCCCCGACCCCGGCGCGCCAGCCACGGCAACCAGAACCCGCGCCCCTTCCAGCGCGCGGATCCGGGCCAGCAGCCCTTGCCCCTCTTCTTCATCCAAATATCCTGGGGGGAGTCCGAAGGACGGGGGGCAAGGCCCCCCGTCCATGCCTGTCATGCAGCGATCCCCTCGGGCAGGCGCGCCCCGGTCATGTAGGCCACCGCATCTGACATCGTGTGGTCCTTGGGGTTGATGACGCACAAGCGCCGCCCCAGGCGGTGGATGTGGATCCGGTCCGCCACCTCGAACACGTGGGGCATGTTGTGGCTGATCAGCACGATGGGGATCCCGCGCGACCGCACGTCCAGGATCAGGTCCAGCACCCGGCGGCTTTCCTTGACGCCAAGCGCGGCGGTCGGCTCGTCCAGGATGATGACCCGGCTGCCGAATGCCGCCGCACGCGCCACCGCGACCCCCTGGCGCTGGCCGCCCGACAGGGTCTCGACCGGCTGGGCGATGTTCTGGATCGTCATCAGCCCCAGTTCCGACAGCTTCTGGCGGGCAAAGGCGTCCATGGCGGGCTTGTCCAGCATCCCGAACCACTTGCCCAGGACGCCCGGACGGCGGATCTCGCGTCCCATGAACATGTTGTCCGAAATCGACAGGGCGGGCGACAGGGCCAAGGTCTGATACACCGTCTCGATCCCGGCGCGGCGCGCTTCCAGGGGGCTGGCAAAGCTGACAGGCTTGCCGTCCAGCCGGATCTCGCCCTCGTCGGGCTGCACCGCGCCCGAGATGGCCTTGATCAGGCTGGACTTGCCCGCCCCGTTGTCGCCGATCACGGCCAGGATCTCGCCGGGGTACAGGTCGAAGTCCGCGTGGTCCAGCGCGGTCACGCGGCCGTAACGCTTGACCAGGTTGCGGGCATACAGAAGCGGCTCAGTCATGACGAAATCTTCCTGATCCATTGGTCGATGGCGACAGCGACGATGATCAGCCAGCCGGTCGCGAACAGCTGCCACAGCACGTCCACCCCGGCGAGCCTCAGGCCCGAGTTGAAGACGCCCACGATCAAGGCGCCTATCAGCGGTCCCATGATGGATCCGCGCCCCCCGAACAGAGAGATCCCTCCGATCACCACGGCGGTGATGGATTCCAGGTTCGCCTCGAAGAACGAGGTCGGGCTGACCGATCCCACGCGCCCGATGGACGACCAGGCCGCCAGGGCGCAGATCACGCCCGAGACGACATAAACCGACATCAGCACGCGCTTGGTCTGGATGCCTGCCAGCGCCGCCGATTCCGGGTCGTCGCCCACGGCATAGACGCGGCGTCCCCAGGCGGTCTGGTTCAGCGCATACCACAGCACCGCAAAGACGATCAGCATCAGCACGACACCATAGGTCAGCACCGCGCCGCCCAGGGTGAAGCGTTCGCCGAAGAATTTCAGCAGCGGCGCCTCGGTGTCGAGCGTCTGGCTGCGGATGGTCTCGCGGTTGGACAGGTAATAATTCAACGCCAGGAAGATATTCCACGTCCCCAGCGTCGTGATGAAGGGCGGCAGCTTCAGCCGCGTCACCAGCGTGCCGTTCAGCGCGCCCGTCGCGGCCCCGACGGCCACCCCCACCAGGATCGAGATCGGCACCGGAATGCCGAACTCCACCGACAGCCGGCCCATGATGACCGACACCATGACCATGACCGCGCCGACCGACAGGTCGATGCCCGCCGTCAGCACCACCAGCGACTGCGCGGCGGCCAGGGTGCCGACCACGGCGACCTGTTGCAGGATCAGGGACAGGTTGAAGGCCGAAAAGAAGTTCGGCGCGATCAGCCCGAAGGCTGCCACCGACAGCACCAGCACGATGACCGGGACCATGGTCGGATAACGGTGCAGGAAATGCTGCACCCGGTCCAGCAGGCCGCGCGAATGATGATCGAAGCTCGCAACCGCCTCGGACGGGTTGCGCGCGACCACGGGGTCGGGGGTGTCGGACATCAGGCCCTCCGCTGTTCGGGAAAGGGCGGCGGCAGGGCCACCGCCCAGGGGATCAGGTCAGCCCCAGCACTGGGCCAGGCCATCTGCGACGCTGATCGACGGCACGCCCTCGACCGGCTGGTCCGTGACCAAGTTCACGCCGGTGTCGGTGAAATCCAGCCCCTCGGTCGTTTGCGGCTTGGTGCCGTCCTTGGCGAAGGCGGCGATCGCCTCGATCCCCATGGAGGCCATCTTCAGCGGATACTGCTGCGAGGTTGCGCCGATCACGCCCGCCTTGACGTTTTCCACGCCCGGGCAGCCGCCATCGACCGACACGATGGTCACGTTGCCTTCCATGCCGAAGGATTTCAGCGCCTCATAGGCCCCGGCGGCGGCGGGTTCGTTGATGGTATAGACCAGGTTGATGCCCGGTTCCTTCTGCATCAAGGCCTCCATCGCCTGCCGGCCGCCTTCCTCGTTGCCCGAGGTCACGTCATGGCCCACGATGCGGGGGTCTTCCTCGTCCCCGATGACGTTGTTGTCCTTCACATCGACGCCGAAGCCTTCCAGGAACCCTTGGTCGCGCAGTACATCGACGGATGGCGCGCTGGCCGACAGATCCAGCATGGCGATCTTGGCGTCCTTTGCCGCGTCGCCCATCTTGCCCGCGGCCCATGCGCCGATCAGGCGCCCCGCTTCGCGGTTGTCGGTGGCGAAGGTCGCGTCGGCGGCGTCGATCGGGTCAAGCGGCGTGTCCAGCGCGATGACCAGGATGCCCGCGTCGCGCGCCTGCTTGACCGATTCCGTGATGGCCTTGGTGTCGGACGCGGTGATCAGGATGCCCTTGACCCCCGCCGCGATGCAGCTTTCCATTGCCTGCTGCTGGGTCTCGTGGTCGCCGTCGATCTTGCCGGCAAAGCTCATCAGCTGGATGCCCAATTCCTCGGCCTTGGCGGTCGCGCCTTCCTTCATCTTCACGAAGAACGGGTTGATGTCGGTCTTGGTGATGATGCAGGCCTTGACCGGATCCTGGGCGCTGGCGACGCCCGCCGACAGCGCCAGAACCGATGCGGCCAGCGACAGGCGCAATGAAGACGTGATGAACATTCCTGAAACTCCTCCGAATGGCGGCACCTCCTCCGCCTTGCCGCCTCAGAAAGCATGAAGCGTTTCCGCTTGTCAATAAATCAATCCTGTTGACTAATGCGGGCAGGAAGGATGAAGCCCATGCTGCATGATGCCAGAAACCGGCTTGACCTCAGCCAGAACGAACGGCAGATCCTGTCGCTGGTCCGCAGGCGCGGCCCCCTTCCCCGTGCCGCCCTGGCGCAGGCGACCGGGTTGTCGCCGCAAGCGATCACCAACCTGACCAGAAAGCTGATCGAGAACGGTTTTCTTGATTCGGGCGCCGTGGTGCGGGGCAAGGTGGGCCAACCCTCGACCCCCCTGTCCCTGGCCCCCGAAGGCGCCCTGTTCCTGGGGCTGAAGCTGGGCCGCCGGCTGGTCGAGCTGGCGCTTGTCGATTTCGTCGGCCGGATAAAGGTCCACCGGCAGGAACTATACGGCCACCCTACCCCTGACGGCGTGATGACCTTTGCCCGCCACGGCATCGCGACGATCCTCGATTCGCTTTCCCCTTCGGCCCGAATCGCCGGACTTGGCATCGCCACCCCGTTCCGCCTGTGGGACTGGGGGTCCGAGATGGCGGGCTGGCACGACTTCGACCTGGCCGCCCGCCTGGCCGAGGGGCTGCCTTTCCCCGTCTTCCTGGAAAACGACGCCAGCACCGCCTGCGCGGCGGAGCTGATCTTCGGGCGGTCGGTCCTGCCGCGCGATTTCGTGCACCTGTATATCGCGCATTTCGCGGGCGGCGGCGTGGTGCTGGATGGCCGGTTGCGCATCGGTCCCCGCCGCAATGCCGGGGCGCTCGGGTCGATGCCGATCCCGGGCGGGCGGCAGTTGCTGGACGTGGCCTCGGTCTCGACGCTCGAGGAGCGGTTGGGCCGGTCCCTGCCCCCAGACGATTCGGGCTGGCAGGGACCGGCAGAGATCGAGGCGCAGTGGATCGCCGAATCGGCGGACGCCCTGGCTTTTGTCGCGCTGTCGGCGACCGCGCTGCTGGACATTCCCGCCGTGGTCATCGACGGCGCCATTCCGCCCGCCACCCGCCGCGCCCTGGCCGATGCCACCCGAACCGCCATGGCCCGCCTGCCCGCCGCGGGGATCGACCGCCCCCAGGTCACCGAGGGCAGCCTGGCCCGCAGCGCGCGCATCCTGGGCGCCGCCGCCCTGCCCTTGGCGCATTTCTTCGAACCGGGCGGCGCGCTGGCTTGACACTGGCGCGCCTATCCTTATAAGCGCGCACTTCATTGGTGTTGGTGGACCCCGCAAGGGGAAGCCTGTCGGGTCGTCAGGCCAAAGGACAACGCCCTTCGATCATGCAAAGAAGGAGATCAGCGGTGACGAAACGCACCTCTGCCAAATACAAGCTTGACCGCCGCATGGGCGAAAACATCTGGGGCCGCGCCAAGTCCCCGGTGAACAAACGTGAATACGGTCCCGGCCAGCACGGCCAGCGCCGCAAGAACAAGCTGTCCGACTTCGGCACCCAGCTGCGCGCCAAGCAGAAGCTGAAAGGCTATTACGGCGACCTGACCGAAAAGCAGTTCCGCCGCATCTATGCCGAGGCCGAGCGCGTCAAGGGCGACACCGGCGAGAACCTGATCGGCCTGCTGGAGCGCCGCCTGGACGCCGTCGTCTATCGCGCCAAGTTCGTGGCGACCATCTGGGCCGCCCGCCAGTTCGTCAACCACGGCCACATCACCGTGAACGGCCAGCGCGTCAACATCGCGTCCTATCGCGTCAAGGAAGGCGACGTGATCGCCATCCGCGAACGCTCGCGCCAGCTGGCCATCGTGCTGGAAGCCGTGGGCCTGACCGAACGCGACGTGCCCGATTACCTGGAAGTCGATCACAACAAGATGACCGCGACCTTCGTGCGCCAGCCGGCCCTGGGCGACGTGCCCTATGCCGTGGTGATGGAGCCGAACCTGGTGGTCGAATACTACGCCAAGAACTGATCCTTCGGTTCCTGCACCAAAAGGCTGGCTTGCGCCGGCATCAAGAGCCTGGCCGGGGATCCCTCGGCCAGGCTTTTTCCGTCTTCACGCCCGCGATGGTCCGCAGGTTCGGGCGCGGACGCTTGCAGAACCGGAGCCGCTTGCCTAGAACGCCCGTGACTTGAGCAAAAGGGGCGCGTCATGGGCTTTCGCATGGGAATTGTCGGCTTGCCGAACGTGGGCAAATCGACGCTGTTCAACGCGCTGACGAAAACCGCCGCCGCGCAGGCCGCGAACTTTCCGTTCTGCACCATCGAACCCAACGTGGGCGACGTGGCCGTTCCCGATCCGCGCCTGGACACGCTGGCCGCCATCGCGGGCAGCAAGCAGATCATCCCCACGCGCATCACCTTCGTGGACATCGCGGGCCTGGTGAAGGGCGCCAGCAAGGGCGAAGGCCTGGGCAACCAGTTCCTGGCCAACATCCGCGAGGTGGACGCCATCGCCCATGTCCTGCGCTGCTTCGAGGATGGCGATGTCACCCATGTCGAGGGCCGCGTCGATCCCATCGCGGACGCCGAGACCATCGAGACCGAGCTGATGATCGCCGACCTGGAATCGGTCGAACGCCGCCTGGCCAACATTGCCCGCAAGCTGAAGGGCGGCGACAAGGACGCCGTGGCCCAGGAAAAGCTGCTGAAGGCCGCGCAGGCCGCGCTGGAATCCGGCAAGCCCGCCCGCACCGTCCCCGTCGCCGACGAGGACCGGAAGGCCTGGGCCATGCTGCAATTGCTGACCGCCAAGCCCGTCCTGTTCGTCTGCAACGTCGAGGAGGACCGCGCCGCCACCGGCAACGCCCAGTCCGACCGCGTGGCCGAAATGGCCCGCGCCCAAGGGGCGGGGCATGTGGTGATTTCCGCCCGGATCGAGGAGGAGATCAGCCAGCTTCCAGCAGACGAAGCCGCGATGTTCCTGGAGGAGATGGGCCTGCACGAGGCGGGCCTGGATCGCCTGATCCGCGAGGGCTACAAGCTCTTGGGCCTGGACACCTATTTCACGGTCGGCCCCAAGGAAGCCCGCGCCTGGACCATCCACCGCGGCACGCTGGCCCCCCAGGCGGCGGGCGTGATCCACGGCGATTTCGAGCGCGGCTTCATCCGGGCCGAGACCATCGCCTATGACGACTACGTCGCCTGCAAGGGCGAGGCGGGCGCGCGCGAGGCGGGCAAGTTCCGCGTCGAGGGCAAGACCTATCCCGTCAAGGACGGCGACGTGCTGCATTTCCTGTTCAACGGCTGAGAGGCCTCACCGCCCCCAGACATACCACGCCACCGCCGCGACCAGCAGGATCGCGACGATCCCGGCCGGTCCGCGCCACCAGGGCTTGCGTTCCAGCGGATCGACCGACAGGGGCGCAAGCCCGTGGCCCAGGTGTTCCCGGATCCGCTGGCGGGCGCGGGCCGGGGCCATGACCGGGGTCAGGTCGCCCGCGAAACGCGCCAGCCGTTCCTGCCAGTCGGCAAGCCGGGCCTTGTCCAGGGGTTCGCCCCCTCGCAGCCCGAGCGCCTGTTCGGCCGCGGCAAGGCTGTCGCCCTCGTCCGCGGCATGTCCGGCGAGCCGTTCCAGCCCCTCGTGCAGGGCGTGGCGGGCTTCATCGGCGGAAATGCCCTGGCGTCCGGCCAGGCGGGAATAGTCCAGCCCTTCCAGATAGGCGATGCGCACCAGTTCGACGGGATCGGCGTTGTTCCGGCCCCTCGCCTCGGCCATGGCGGGCATCGCGCCATGCGACCGGTCCATGGCCCTGTCGCGGGTTTGCGTCACCATCCAGGCCATGGACGACAAGCCGCTGCCGGGAACGCGCGCCGCCTCTTTCCAGACGGAGATATAGACCTGTTCCAGCGTTTCCTCGGCCTCTCGCCGGTCCTTCAGGATCGACAGGCACAGCGCGTTCAGCCGCGCCGAGGTGGTTTCATACAACGTGTCGAAAGCATGACGGTCACCCTTCGCGATGCGCGCGATCAGGCTGTCCAGGGTCGTCTGGCGGGCATCCGGCAAGGGGGTTCCTCTCGTGATTGCGCAGTCAACTTAGCAGCCGTCCCGCCCCCGTCAACGCAGCCCCGGCTTGCACGTGGCGGACTTATGCGCAATCAAGGCAGGCGATGTGATGAAAGGGCCTTGCGATGCTGGACATGAACGCCAAACCGACTGAGGAGATCGACCTGCGCGAGGCGTTCGGTCTGGACAGCGACATGAAGGTCAAGGGCTTTGCCGAACGCACCGACCGCGTGCCGGAGGTGGACAGCACCTACAAGTTCGATCCCGACACCACCATGGCGATTCTGGCGGGATTCGCCTATAACCGCCGGGTGATGATCCAGGGCTATCACGGCACGGGCAAATCGACGCATATCGAACAGGTGGCGGCCCGCCTGAACTGGCCCTGCGTGCGGGTGAACCTGGACAGCCATGTCAGCCGCATCGACCTGATCGGCAAGGACGCGATCAAGCTGGTGGACGGCAAGCAGGTCACGGTGTTCCACGAAGGCATCCTGCCCTGGGCCTTGCGCAACCCGACCGCCATCGTCTTTGACGAATACGACGCGGGCCGCGCCGACGTGATGTTCGTGATCCAGCGGGTGCTGGAAACCGACGGCAAGCTGACGCTTCTGGACCAGAACGAGGTGATCACGCCCAACCCCTATTTCCGGCTGTTCGCGACGGCCAACACCGTCGGCCTGGGTGACACGACGGGGCTTTACCACGGCACCCAGCAGATCAACCAGGGCCAGATGGACCGCTGGTCGCTGGTCAGCACCCTGAACTATCTGTCCCACGATGCCGAGGCCGCGATCGTGCTGGCCAAGAACCCCACCTACAACACCGAAAAGGGCCGCAAGATCATCGGCCAGATGGTGACGCTGGCCGACCTGACGCGCACGGCCTTCATGCAGGGCGACCTGTCCACCGTCATGTCGCCGCGCACGGTGATCACCTGGGCGCAGAACGCGCGCATCTTCGGCAACAACATCGGCTATGCCTTCCGGCTGACCTTCCTGAACAAGTGCGACGAGCTGGAACGCCAGACCGTGGCCGAATTCTATCAGCGCCTGTTCGACGAGGAACTGCCGGAAAGCGCCGCGGCGCGGGCGAAGTGATGAGCGGCAAACTAGGGTTCAGTGAGGAGTTCACAGAAGCTGAATATGCGTCCATTGGACGACTCGTTCGCGCATTTACCGAGTTGGAGCATGTTCTTGCTTCCACAGTCATTTCTTTGTCTGGTGGAGGAGATGCGGCCGAAACTGATTTAGATCTGGAAAAAAAATTCAAAGATGTCGTTAGCGGAACAATGGAACGCCGTCTTGAGGTCTTTCTAAAGTTCTATCGTGAAAAATATGGAGAAAACGTAGAAGTTAACAGTTTTGAGGATACTGCAAGAGCATTGCTCGAATGGAGGAATGCAGTTTTTCATGGCAGATGGCTCCGAGCAGACACCGGATTGATGCAGAACATATTTTATCAGCGAAATTATGTCCGTAACAAGAAAGATCCACCTGCACCAAATTTATCAATCAAGGACTTAAATAGCCTCAAACAACAGACTCTTTCTTGCGTAAAATCTTTAAGAGACCTTACAGCCGATTTGAAATAATGGCTTAGGCAAGTCTGCGTTAATCTCCTTCAAAGATTGTATTAAGTTACTTGATTGACGTAATGGGCGGGCCTGACGGCCCGCCACACCGATCAGACTTCTTCCGCCACCGGATAATCCACATAGCCCTTCGGCCCGCTGCCATAGAAGGTCTCGGGATCCTGCTGGTTCAGCGACAGGTTCTGGGCAAACCGGCGGGGCAGGTCGGGCGTGGCGATGAAATCCTTGCCGAAGGCCGCCGCGTCGGCCCGGCCCGTGCGGATCAGGTCGGCGGCGCTGTCGCGGGTCAGGCCTTCGTTGGCGATGACCACGCCGCCGAAGGCCGCCTTGATGTCGTCCAGCAGGCTGTCGGGACCGAGGTGTTCGCGCAGGCACAGGAAGGCCAGGCCCCGGTCGCGCATCTGCCGTGCGACATGCGTGAACAGCGCGCGGGGGTCGCTGTCGCCCATGTCGTGACTGTCGCCGCGCGGGGCCAGGTGCAGGCCCACGCGGTCCGCGCCCCACACGCCGATGACGGCATCGGTGACTTCCAGCAGGAACCGGACGCGGTTCTCGATGGAGCCGCCGTATCGGTCGGTGCGGCGGTTGGACTTGTCCTGCAGGAACTGGTCGATCAGATAGCCGTTGGCCGCGTGGATCTCGACCCCGTCAAAGCCCGCGCGCCTGGCGTTCTCGGCCCCCTGGCGATAGGCCTCGACGATGCCGGGGATCTCGGCCGTGTCCAGGGCGCGGGGGGTTTCGTATTCCTTCTTGGGACGCACAAGGCTGACGGTGCCTGCGGGCTTGATGGCGCTTGGCGCGACGGGCAGTTGGCCGTCCAGGAATTGGGGGTCGGAAATGCGCCCGACATGCCACAGTTGCAGGAAGATCAGCCCGCCCGCGTCATGAACGGCCTTGGTGACCTGCTTCCAGCCCTGAACCTGCGCCTCGTTCCAGATGCCCGGCGTGTCGGCATAGCCCACGCCCATGGGCATCACGCTGGTGGCTTCCGACAGGATCAGCCCGGCGCCGGCACGCTGTGCGTAATATTCGGCCATCATCGCGTTCGGGACGCGCTCGGCACCCGCACGGGCGCGGGTCAGCGGCGCCATCACGATGCGGTTCTTCAGGGTCAGGGGTCCAAGGGGAAGGGGGTCGAAAAGGGTAGGCATCAATCGTCCTTTCGTTTTGGCATTCCCTGCACCTGTGCATGTCGGCAGGCGGTGTCAACCTGCGCCTTGTGCATGACGGCCTTGGCCTGCGCGCCGTGCCCGGTTAGAACCATTGTCCCGACCGGAGGAACCCATGGACACAGCCGCCCGCATCGCCCGCACCATTGCCGCCGAGATCGGCGCCTCTCCGTCGCAGGTCACGGCGGCCGCGGGCCTGCTGGACGGCGGCGCGACCGTGCCCTTTGTCGCGCGCTATCGGAAAGAGGCGACGGGGGGCCTGGACGACACGCAGCTGCGGACCCTGGCCGACCGGCTGGCCTATCTGCGCGACATGGAGGCGCGGCGGGCGGCGATCCTGTCCTCGATCAAGGACCAGGGCAAGCTGACCGACGACCTGGCCCGCGCCATCGCCGGGGCGGAAACCAAGGCCGCGCTGGAGGACATCTATCTGCCCTTCAAGCCCAAGCGCCGCACCAAGGCGATGATCGCCCGCGAGAACGGGCTGGAGCCGCTGCTGCGCGCGATCCAGGGCAACCGGGGGGCCGATCCGGCGGTGCTGGCGGGGGGATATGTGTCCGAGGCGGTGGCGGACACCAAGGCCGCGCTTGACGGGGCGCGCGACATCCTGGCCGAGGAACTGTCCGAAAACGCCGCCCTGCTGGGCAATCTGCGCGACTTCATGCGGGCCGAGGCCTTCATCGCCGCCCGTCTGATCGCGGGCAAGGAACAGGCGGGCGCCAAGTTCAGCGATTACTTCGACCATCGGGAAAAATGGTCGGCCATTCCGGGCCATCGCGCGCTTGCCATCCTGCGCGCGGCCAAGGAGGAGATCGTCACCATCGACATCTCGCCCGACCCCGACACCGGGGCGCAGCGGGCCGAGGGGATCGTGGCGCAGGCGCTCGGGCCTCTGGGCCAGGGTCCGGGCGACCAGTGGCTGCGGCAGGTGGCGGGATGGACCTGGCGCGTCAGGCTGTCGAACACGATGTATATCGACCTGCTGACGGACCTGCGCAAACGGGCGCATGACGAGGCGATCCGTGTCTTTGGCCGCAACCTGCGCGACCTGCTGCTGGCCGCCCCCGCCGGGGCGCGGGTGACGCTGGGCATCGACCCCGGGATCCGCACCGGCTGCAAGATCGCGGTGGTGGACGCCACCGGCAAGCTGCTGGACACGGCGACGATCTATCCGTTTCAACCCAAGAACGACCTGCGCGGGGCCGAGGCCACGCTGCTGGCGCTGATTGCTAGGCACGGCGTGGACCTGATCGCCATCGGCAACGGCACCGCCAGCCGGGAAACCGAACGGCTGGTGGCCGAGGTTCTGAAGCGCCTGCCCAAGGGCGCGAAACTGCCCACCAAGGTGATCGTCAGCGAGGCCGGGGCCTCGGTCTATTCCGCATCCGAACTGGCCGCCAAGGAGTTTCCGCAGCTTGACGTGTCCCTGCGCGGCGCGGTGTCCATCGCCCGGCGCTTGCAGGATCCGCTGGCCGAACTGGTCAAGGTGCCGCCCGAATCCATCGGCGTCGGCCAATACCAGCACGACGTGGACCAGCGGCAGCTTGCGAAAACGCTGGAAGCCGTGGTCGAGGATGCGGTGAATGCCGTGGGCGTGGACCTGAACACCGCATCCGCCCCGCTGCTGGCCCATGTCGCGGGGCTTGGGCCGTCGCTGGCGCAGAACATCGTGGCGTGGCGGGATGAAAACGGCGCCTTCCCGTCGCGCGCGGCGCTGAAGAAGGTCGCGGGCCTCGGTCCCCGCGCGTTCGAGCAATGCGCGGGCTTCCTGCGCATTCCGGGCAGCAAGGAGCCGCTGGACGCATCCGCCGTCCACCCCGAGGCTTACGGCGTCGCGCGCAGGATCGTTGCCGCCTGCGGGCGCGACATCCGCGCGATCATGGGCGACGGGGCGGCCCTGAAGGGCATCCGCGCGGAACAGTTCGTGGACGACCATTTCGGCCTGCCCACGGTGCGCGACATCCTGTCCGAACTGGAAAAGCCCGGCCGCGACCCGCGCCCCGGCTTCGTCACCGCCAGCTTTGCCGAAGGGGTCGAGGCGATCACCGACCTCAAGCCCGGCATGACCCTGGAGGGCACCGTCACCAATGTCGCGGCCTTCGGGGCCTTTGTGGACATCGGCGTCCATCAGGACGGGCTTGTCCATGTCAGCCAGTTGGCCAACCGCTTCGTCAAGGACCCGAACGAGGTCGTGAAGGTCGGCGACGTGGTCCGCGTCCGCGTGACCGAGGTGGACGTGCCCCGCAAGCGCATCGGCCTGACGATGCGCAGCGACACTGACGCCGCCAGGCCCGCGTCGAAAGCGCCGGACAAGGCCGGGCCTCGGTCAGCCAGCGCCGCCCCGAAAACGGGCGGGCCGGGCGGCTTCGGCGCGGCATTGGCCAAGGCGATGCGCAAGAAGTAGCGTTTTCCCGTTCGGCCTTCGCGGCGCTGGCAGGCGGCGCGTCACGCCCTGGGGCAGGGCAACAGCCTGCCAGGGTCGCGCGGGGCCAAGCCGCCTTTCGTGGCGATGCGGCACGCGGGAAAGGACACGCGATGCGCTTGCCATTCTGGCCGAGCCATGGCGGCTAGCGGAACAGCACCAGCGACCCGGGCGACCAGGCAAGCCGGGTCCGCGTGCCGACCTCCTGCACGTCGCGGCCGAAGACGTTGCGCATGGAAATCCGCACCGGTCGCGCCTTGCCGTCCATCGCCGCAGCCCCGTCCAGCCGCAGGTCGTAATAGGTCATGTCGCCGTAATAGACGACCTCGTCGATGGTAGCGTTCGTTTCGCGCGGCTGGCTGTGGGTCTGGGTGGGACCGACCAGCGTCATGGTTTCCGGGCGAAAGCCGATGGTCGGGCCGTCGTCGTCCGGGTTCGCGCGGCTGACCTGGCGGGCGGGCAGTTCGACCGGGCCCAGGCCTGGAACCTCGGCCGTCACGGTGCCGTCGGTTTCCCCCAGGATCCGCGCGGGCAGGAAGTTCATCACCCCGATGAAGTCCGCGACCCGGCGGCTGGCGGGGCGGGCATACAGCGCCTCGGGTCCGTCAAGCTGGGCGATCTCGCCCTCGAACATGACGGCGATGCGGTCGGACATGACCAGGGCTTCCTCCTGATCGTGCGTGACCAGCACGAAGGTGATGCCGACCTGGCGTTGCAGCTTGATCAGTTCGACCTGCATCTGCTCGCGCATCTTGCGGTCAAGCGCCGACAGCGGCTCGTCCAGCAGCAGCACCTTGGGTTTCAGGATCAGCGCGCGGGCCAGGGCGACCCGTTGGCGCTGACCGCCCGACAGCGCGTGCGCGGCGCGGTTGCCGAAGCCGCGCAGGCCGACCATGGCCAGGGCGTCATCCACCAAGGCCGCCTTTTCCGCCTTGCCGCGCGGATCGCGGCGCAATCCGAAGGCCACGTTCTGGGCCACCGTCAGGTGCGGAAAGATCGCATAGGACTGGAACACCATGTTGGTGGGCCGCTTGTTCGCCGGCACCTCCTCCATGCGCCTTTCGTCGATCAGGATGGCGCCGTCGGAAATATCCTCGAACCCCGCGATCGTGCGCAGCAGCGTGGTCTTGCCGCAGCCGGACGGGCCGAGAAGCGAGAAGAACTCTCCGGCCCGGATCGTCAGGTCGATGCCGCGCAGCGCGTGGTAATCGCCGTAATGCTTGTGGACGCCGCGACACTCGATCATCGGCTTGCGGTCGTCGGTCACAGGAACCCTCCGGTCGGATTGCCGCCCATGCGGGCATTGCCGCGGCGGCGGAAGTATTCGCCCAGCGTCAGCAGCACGACGGACAGCGCCACCAGCACGGTGCCAAGAGCCATGACCATCGGGATCTGCTTGGGGAACCGCAACTGGCTGAAGATATAGGTGGGCAGCGTCGGCTGGTTGCCCGCGAGGAAGAAGGCGATGATGAATTCGTCCAGGCTGATGGTGAAGGAAATCAGCAGCGAACTGACGATGCCCGGCATGACCAGCGGCAGCGTCACCAGGCGAAACGCGCTCCACTTCGTTTCGCCCAGGTCGTAGGCGGCTTCCTCCAGCGACTTGTCCAAGGATGAAAACGCCGTGGACAGGATGGCGATGGCATAGGGCATGCAGATCAGGACATGGCCCATGATCACCGTCAGGATCGACAGCTGCACGCCCGCGCCCAGCAGCACGACCAGCAGCGACATCGCCACGATGATCTCGGGCAGCACCATCGGCAGCAGGATGAAGCCCATCATGCCGCCCTTGCCCGGAAACTCGAACCGGGTAGACGCGCGGGCGGCGAAGATGCCCAGGCAGGTCGCCAGGATCGAGGCGCTGACCGCGATGATCAGCGAATTCGTCAGCGCCGTGCGCAGCGTGGTATTGGCCCACATCTGCGCGAACCAGTTGGTGGTGAAGCCTTGCAGGGGGAATGCGATGATCGTGCCGGAGTTGAAGGCGAACAACGGCAGCAGGATGATCGGCGCATACAGGAACAGCAGATAGAGAGCCGCATAGGCCTGCAAGCCGCGCCCCTGCCCCTTCACGACCGCACCTTCAGGAAGCGGCGGTTGATGAGCAGGAAGACGATGCTGACAAGCGCGACGATGGCCATGGCCGTCACCGCAAGCGCCGCTCCCAGCGGGCGGTTGTCCAGCGCCAGCATCTGCACCTGGATCAGGTTGGCAATCATCGGGATCTTGCCGCCGCCGATCAGTTCGGGCGTGACGTAATCGCCGATGGTCGGGATGAACACGATCAGCACCGCCGCCAGCACGCCGGGCATGGCAAGCGGCAGCGTCACCCGCCAGAAGGTCATGGCGCGGCTTTCGCCCAGGTCGCGGCCTGCTTCCAGCAGCGCGCGGTCGATCTTTTCCAGGGCCACGAAGATCGGCAGGATCGCGAAGGGCGCATAGGCATGGGCCAGCGTGATCACGATGGAATTCACGTTGTACAGGATGAAGGTCAACGGCTCGTCGATGATGCCAAGACCGGTCAGGGTGGAGTTGATGACGCCGTTATAGCCCAGGATCACCTTCCACAGGAACACCCGGATCAGGTAGCTGGTCCAGAAGGGAATGGTGATCAGGAACAGCCACAGGGACTTCCTTTCGGGCCGGACCAGGAAGCTGACGTAATAGGCGACCGGAAAGGCCAGCAGGACCGTGACCAGCGTCACCAGGGCCGACACCATCAGCGAGCGCAGCATGACCGTGCGCACGATGGGATCGGTCCAGACCTGGACATAGTTCGTCAGGGTGAAATCGCGCACGACCTCCAGATAGCCGTCGGTCATGAAGCTGTAGGCCAGGATGGTCAGCAAGGGCGCCGCCAGGATCAGCAGGGCATACAGGAACGGCGGCGCGATCAGGGCATAGCCCTGCCTTGCCTGTGCATCCAGTCCCTTGGCCATCCGATCCTTCCCGCCGCGTTCGTTTCAATTCCTTTCATATCAGGGAAAGGGTGAAAAGAGGGTTTATGCGGCTGTCACTCCCCTGACCCTATCGCCACCACCGCCCCGTCAGCGCCAGACGCGCCAGCGAGGCACGGCGCTGGAACGGCGTCACTTCAAGGGTTTCCACGAAACAATTGATGTTTCCCTGCAAGACTGCGGCCAGGAAC
This sequence comes from Paracoccus lichenicola, assembly GCF_009708075.1. Taxonomy (GTDB): domain Bacteria; phylum Pseudomonadota; class Alphaproteobacteria; order Rhodobacterales; family Rhodobacteraceae; genus Paracoccus; species Paracoccus lichenicola. The sequence continues at coordinate 218,506 of NZ_WMBT01000002.1, forward strand.
TGCAACACGCGCGGACCCGGATAAAGGGCCGCGGCTGCCTGCTTGGGCAGCAGCCGACGCGACCGGGCCGCGCGGTGCAGCGCATCCCGCGCGATCCGGGCTAGGGCAACGGCATCCTCGGGGTGCTGGCGGTCCAGTCCAAGGCGCAGGGGTTGCAGGCGGGGAAGCGCGCGCAGCCAAGCGGTCAGGCCTGCCCCAAGCGCCTGGTCCGCCACAACGCCCTGTGCCTCGGCTGGCACGCCAAGGCGTTCCGCCGCCAGTCCCATCAGCCGACCTGCGGTGTCGTTCACATAGGCCACGACCTCCTCGGGCGCGGCGAAAGGCTGGCGCGCGCAGTCGTGGCGGCGCGCCTCGGCCAAGGGGGCGATACGGCCTGCGTCCTCGCCCCATGCCTCCCACAGGGGGGTCAGCACGTCATGCAGCGGGGGCGCCTTGCCTGTCCCCATCTCGGCCAGCCGGTCGATCCACCATTGCAGCCGCATCTCGGCCAAGATCGGTTCATTGGACTGGAACGGTGCCCGCGCGATTTCGAGGTTCAGCGCGTAAAACGTTAGCAGCGCAGGACGATCTTGCGGCCGTGCCACCAGGACGGTGCCGAAGCGGTCGGGATCCTGGGTCCGCACCAGGTCGGTGCAGGCTTCAAGAGTCATGGAGATGCGCTGGATTGGATTAGGGCAGCTATGGCATCGACAGACGGCGAGCCTTTCAGCGAAACCTGTCCACCATTGACACCATTTTCGCTTCTGAACGACCGCAACTCAATCCCGAGTTCCAAAGCCTTCCTCCTAAGGTCATCAGCTGCACTGTAATTACTTTCGCTCCGCAACTTCATCCAGTGCCTCGCTAATTTTCCCCCAGCGTTGAATAGATCATCATCAATAGGACCATATCCCATCACCGATATTGTAGGCTGAAAATCAACACCTTGAGTCAGATCTTTGCCTTCATACGGGAGTTTATAAGGCTCACCCCAAGTTTCACGAATCTTTTTGAGGTCGAACCCCAAAAACGCACATGCCGCATGAAGACCTCTGATATTACGACTCTTAAACAGTTCGCGGCATACCTCCAGCGCTGCCCACGTATTAAGATCGTCGCTCAATTCTTGAATAAGTTCTGCTGGAATACCGTTTACAGGGTCGGCTTCGTCGACTATTTCCTCAGCCCATTCGATTAAGGTATTACGTGCTTCCTTGGCCTTTGCCTCTGTCCAGTCCATCGGCTTGCGATAATGCGTGGACAGCATGACAAACCGGATCACCTCGCCCGGGACACCCTGATCCAGCAAATCCCGCACGGTGAAGAAGTTGCCCAGGGACTTGGACATCTTCTTGCCCTCGACCTGCAACATCTCGTTGTGCAGCCAGACATTGGCGAAACCCGCGCCGGGATGGGCGCAGCAGCTTTGCGCGACCTCGTTTTCATGGTGCGGGAATTGCAGGTCGATGCCGCCGCCATGGAGGTCGAAGCTTGGCCCCAGCAAAGCGTCGGACATGGCGGAACATTCGATGTGCCAGCCAGGGCGGCCCCGGCCCCAGGGGCTGTCCCAACCGGGCTGGTCGGCCTCGGACGGTTTCCACAGGACGAAATCCATGGGATCGCGCTTGAAAGGGGCGACCTCGACCCGGGCGCCAGCGATCATGTCATCGACGGACCGCCCCGAGAGCCGCCCGTAGTCGGGAAAGGACCGCACGTCGAACAGGACATGGCCCTCGGCCTCGTAGGCGTTGCCGCGCGCGATCAGGGTTTCGATCATCGCGACCATGGGGACGATGTATTCGGTCGCGCGGGGTTCATGGTCGGGGCGGGCGGCACCAAGCGCGTCCATGTCGTCGTGATACCAGGCGACGGTTTCCTCGGTGATCTCGCGGATGGTGCGGCCGGTGGCGGCGGCGCGGGCGTTGATCTTGTCGTCAACATCCGTGAAGTTGCGCACGTAAGTCACGTGACTGTCGCCATAAACGTGGCGCAGCAGGCGCACCAGCACGTCGAAGACCAGCACGGGCCGCGCGTTACCCAGATGCGCGCGGTCATAGACGGTCGGGCCGCACAGATACAGGCGCACGTTCCGGGGGTCCAGCGGCTCGAAAGCCTCTTTCCTGCGGGTGCGGGTGTTCGTCAGCCGGATCTGGACCATGATGCGCCTTTCCTTGTCGCCGCGGATCTAGCCCATTGGGGCAAAGCTTTCCACCCATGCGATCTGGCGCGGCAGGCTGTGGCGGTGCAGGTCGTATCCGTCCAGGATCGCCTGCCGCGCCGCCGCCCGCAGCCGGTCGGCGTCAGGGTCGCCCGACAGCCCCCGGATCAGCGCGGCGGACAGGGCGGGCACGTCGAAGAAGGGCACCAGCCGCCCGTTCTGCCCGTCGCGGATCAGTTCGCGCACGGGTTCGGTGTCGGACGCGACGATGTAACCGCCCGCCGCCATCGCCTCGGTCAGCGACCAGGACAGCACGAAGGGATAGGTCAGGTAGCAGTGGACCTTGGCCAGCCGGATCAGCGACAGGTAATCGTCATAGGGCACGCGGCCCAGGAAATGGACGCGGGACAGATCCAGCCGGTCGCCCAGCTCGGCCAGCATCCGGGCCTTCCAGCTGCCGCCCTCCTTGGGCGCGCTGCCATAGCTGACGCCCTCGGCCCCGACGATCACGACCTGCGCCTGCGGGCGGGCGGCCAGGACCTCGGGCAGCGCACGCAGGAAGACGTGAAAGCCGCGATAGGGTTCCAGCGAGCGGCTGACATAGGACAACACCTCGTCGCCTGCGCGCAGCACGGGGCCGCCGGGCAGGGTCAGGCTGGCCCGGGGATCCGGGCAAACGCGGGCGGTGTCGATGCCGTCATGGATGACGGTGATCTTGCCGCGCAGGTCCGGCGGAAAGCTGTCGGCCTGGTACCGGGTGGGAGAGATGGCGGCATCGGCCTGGACGATCCCCTGGATCAGATGGGCGGACCGGGCGACCGCCAGCATCCGCGCCTCGTCGCTGTCGGACTGGAATTCCGGGTCGAAGCCGACATCGTGGCCGCGCGTGCGATACAGAAGCTCGGCATAGACCAGCAGTTTTGCGTCGGGCCAGATTTCGCGCAGGAACAGCGTCTCGCCCCAGCCGGTATGGCCGATGATCAGGCCGGGGGTGAAGCCGTGACGGTCCCGCAGCGCCCGCGCGGCCCGCGCCGCCAGATAGCCGCGTTCGGCGTGGGTCGCATAGCTGCGGCCGAAGGCACTGTTTGTTTCCACCGGATCGGGCGTCTTGTAGCGGAGGGTCCGGATCGGGCTTGGCCGCTGGTTCTTCTCATCCGTCAGGGCCAGCACCTGATGGCCGCGCGCGGCAAGCGCCGGGGCCAGATGCGGGAACTGGCCGGGGAAGTTCTGGTGGACGAACAGGATCTTCATCGGTGATGGTCGCGGAACGCCGCCGCCAGCAGGGCGCGCGTGTAGTCGTGCTGCGGGGTATCGAAAATCCGGGCGGCGTCGCCCTGTTCCACTACCTCGCCCGCGCGCATGACCATGATGGTGTGCGACATGGCGCGCACCACCCGCAGGTCATGGCTGATGAACAGGAAGGCCAGCCCGTATTTCCGCTGCAAGCCGCGCAACAGCCCGACGATCTGCACCTGCACGGTCATGTCCAGCGCCGATGTGGGCTCGTCCAGCACCACCACCTTGGGGCGCAGGATCATGGCGCGGGCGATGGCGATGCGCTGGCGCTGGCCACCCGAGAATTCGTGCGGATAGCGGTGCATGGTGTCGGGGTTCAGGCCGACCTCGGCCATGATGTCGGCGACCATCTGGCGGCGGTCGCGGCCTTTCTCGACACCGTGGACGGTCAGGCCCTCGGCGATGATCTGTTCCACGGTCATGCGCGGAGACAGGCTGCCGAAGGGATCCTGGAACACGATCTGCATGTCGCGGCGCAAGCGGCGCAGCTGGCGCGACTGCCAGCGGGCGATGTCCTGGCCCATGAACAGGATCGGGCCGTCGCTGTCGATCAGCCGCATGATCGCCAGAGCCAGCGTGGTCTTGCCACTGCCCGATTCGCCCACGATGCCCAGAGTTTCGCCCGCGCGCACGGTCAGGGTGGCGCCGTTCACGGCCTTCACATGGCCCACCGTCTTGCGCAGCAGGCCCCGCTGGATCGGAAACCAGACCTTCAGATCCCGTGTCTCGACCATGGTTTCCGCGCCATCCGCCACCGGATCGGCGGTGCCGGTCGTCTCGGCGGCCAGCAGCTTGCGGGTATAGTCGTGTCGGGGGTTCGTGAAGATGTCGGCCACCGGCCCTTGTTCCACGATCTCGCCGTCCTTCATCACGCAGACGCGGTCGGCGATGCGGCGCACGATGCCCAGGTCGTGGCTGATGAACAGCATCGACAGCCCTTCTTCGGCCTTCAACTCTGCCAGCAGGTCCAGGATCTGCGCCTGGATCGTCACGTCAAGCGCGGTCGTGGGTTCGTCCGCAATCAGCAGGTCCGGGCCGTTGGCAAGGGCCATGGCGATCATCACCCGCTGCCGCTGGCCGCCGGACAACTGGTGCGGGTAATCGGCCAGGCGGCTTTCGGGGTCGCGGATGCCGACGCGGGTCAGCAGTTCCACGATCCGCGCCCGCGCACGCGCGCCCGTCAGCCCCTGGTGCAGCGCCAGGCTTTCGCCCAGTTGCTTTTCCAGCGTGTGCAGCGGGTTCAGCGAGGTCATCGGCTCCTGGAAGATGAAGCTGATGTCGTCGCCCCGGATGTCGCGCAGCACACGCTCGGGGGCGTTCACCATCTCGCGGCCCGCGTATTTCACCGAGCCTTCGATCACAGCGGAATCGCCCAGCAGGCGCACGGTGGACAGCGCCGTCACCGACTTGCCCGACCCGGATTCGCCCACCAAGGCCATGGTTTCGCCCTTGTTGATGTGGAAGCTGACGCCCTTGACGGCGGGCACGATCCGGCCCTCCTGGCGAAAGCTGATGCGCAGGTCCTGGACCGACAAAACGGCTTCGGTCATTTGAAGGTCTTTCGGGGGTCGAAGGCATCGCGCACGCCTTCGAAGACGAAGACCAGCAGCGACAGCATGATGGCGAATGTGAAGAACGCGGTGAAGGCCAGCCAGGGCGCCTGCAGGTTCTGCTTGGCCTGCAAGGCCAGTTCCCCCAGAGACGGCGCGGATGCCGGCAGGCCATAGCCCAGGTAATCCAGCGCCGCCAAGCCGCTGATCGTGCCGGTCACGACAAAGGGCAGCATGGTCAGCGTGGCGACCATGGCGTTGGGCAGGATGTGGCGGAACATGATGGTGCGGTCGCCCACCCCCAAAGCGCGGGCGGCGCGGACATATTCGAAGTTGCGCGCCCGCAGGAACTCGGCGCGCACCACGCCCACAAGCGCGGGCCAGCCGAACAGGATGGTGACGAAGACCAGCAGCCAGAAGCTGCGCCCCAGGATCGCGAACAGGATGATGATGACGTAAAGCGAGGGAGTGGAGGCCCAGATCTCCAGCACGCGCTGGAACACCAGGTCCGTGCGCCCGCCGAAATAGCCCTGAATCGCCCCCGCCGTGATGCCGACGACGGACGCCACCACCGTCACGATCAGCGTGAACAGGATCGAGATGCGGAAGCCATAGATCACGCGGGCCAGCACGTCGCGCGCGGTATCGTCGGTTCCCAGCCAATGCGTGGCGTCCGGGGCGCTCGGGGCGCTGCCGACGTTGTTGATGGTGGAATAATGGAACGGGATCGGCGGCCAGATCATCCAGCCTTGCTCGGCCTTTGGAATGTCGCTGGTGCCCGCTTCCACGGCGGCGATCAGATCCTCGGGCGTGTCCCAGCAGTCCTGCCGCCCGCCGGTCCTGATGAGGCATTGCACGGCAGGGTCGGTGTAGATCGCCTCGGTCCCGAAATCGCCGCCGAAGGCCGTTTCGGGATAGAAGTTGTAGGCGGGGAAATAAAGCTCGCCCCGGTAGCTGGCGACGATGGGCTTGTCGTTGGCCACGATTTCCGCGCACATCGCCACCACGAACAGCACCGAAAAGACCACCAGCGACCAGAAGGCCCGGCCGTTGCGCCGGAAACTGCGCCAGCGGCGGCGGTTGAGTTCGGACAAGGCCATCAGCCGGCCCTCGATTCAAAGTCGATGCGGGGATCGACGAAGACATACATCATGTCCGACAGGATCCCCACGACCAGGCTCAGCAGGCCGAAGACGTAAAGCGTGCCGAAGATCACCGGATAGTCGCGCTGCACCGCGGCCTCGAACCCCAGGCGGCCCAGGCCGTCCAGCGAAAAGACCGTCTCGATCAGGATCGAGGCGCCGAAGAACACGCCCAGGAAGACCGAGGGAAAGCCCGCGATCACGATCAGCATGGCGTTGCGGAAAACGTGGCCGTAAAGGACGCGGCCCTCGGTCAGGCCCTTGGCGCGGGCGGTGATGACGTATTGCTTGTTGATCTCGTCCAGGAAGCTGTTCTTGGTCAGCAGCGTCAGCGTGGCAAAGCTGGAAATGGTCGAGGCCACGACCGGCAGCGTGGCGTGCCAGGCATAGTCCTTGATCTTGCCCCACAGGCTCAGGTCGGCAAAGTTGTCGCTGGTCAGCCCCCGCAGCGGGAAGATCTGCCAATAACTGCCGCCCGCGAACAGCACCATCAGCAGCACCGCGAACAGGAAGGCCGGGATCGCATAGGCCATGATGATGACGGCGGATGTCCAGGTGTCGAAGCGCGTCCCGTCCCGCGTGGCCTTGCGGATCCCCAAGGGGATCGAGATCAGATAGGCCAGCAGCGTGGACCACAGGCCCAGGGTGATCGACACGGGCATCTTTTCGACCACCAGGTCGATCACGCTGATCGAGCGGAACCAGGACGTGCCGAAGTCGAAGGTCAGGTAATTGCCCATCATCGACAGGAACCGCTGCAAGGGCGGCTTGTCGAAGCCGAATTCCTTTTCCAGTTGGGCGATGAATTCGGGTGGCAGGCCGCGCGCGCCCTCGTATCCCTCGACCACGCCGGTGTCGGCCCCCGCGCCAGCGCCGGATATGTTGCTGAAGGCGTCGCCCGATCCCTGCACTTGCGCGGCGATCTGTTCGATGGGACCGCCGGGGACGAATTGCGTCAGGGTGAAGTTCACCACCATGATCCCGATCAGCGTCGGGATGATCAGCAGCAACCGCCGCAGGATATAGGCGCCCATCGGATCGACCTTGCCCCTTGCGGGCCTTCGCGGCCCCGTTTCCTTTATCCGGCCCTTGTCGGGCCGGACCGCCGGGAAATCAACCCTGCCATCAGCGGATCGCGCCCGCGGCCTTCAGTTCCGCCTCGCGTGCGGTGTCCGCCCACCAGAAATCCAGCGTGCCGAGCGCATAGGGCGGCATCGCCTCGGGGTGGCGATAGATGTCGTAATAGGCCAGCGTGTATTCGGCCTTGAACCATTTGGGCACCCAGAAGCGCAGGCTGCGCAGCGCCCGGTCCAAGGCATTGATCGCCACGATGTTGTCCTCTTGCGTTTCCGCCTGCTGGCCGACCTCCAGCAGCCTGTCGATGGCGGGGTTCGCAAGGCCCATGGGGTTGAACACGTCGTCCTTGTCCTCGGACCCGAAGACCTGGCCGGCATAGCCGCCGATGGCATAGGACTGGCCCAGCGAATCCTCGACCATGTCGAAGTCCTTGGACCGGGTGCGCAACTGCATTTCCGCGTTGTCCACGCGGCGGTTGGTGGCGTCGATGCCGATGGCGCGCAGGTTCTGGATGAAGGGGTTGATGATGCGGTCGTTGCCCACGTCGTCGTTCAGGATCTCGATCGTCAGGGCCTCGCCCGCGGCGTTGCGGCGCATCCCGTCGCTGCCGACGGTCCACCCGGCCTCGTCCAGCAGGGCCACGGCGCGGCGCATGTTCCCCCGGTCAAGCTGGCGTTCGCCCGACACCGGCTGGACCACGGCAGGGTCGGTCAGGATGCCCGGCGGCAGGTCGCCCGCCACGGGTTCCAGCAGCGCCTTTTCCGCGTCGGACGGCGGGCCGTCGGCGCGGAACTCGCTGTTGTCCCAAAACGAATTGACCCGGGTTTCCAAACCGTACAGCAGCGTCTGATTGGTCCATTCGAAGTTGAACATCAGCCCGATCGCCTCGCGCACGCGGATGTCCTGGAACTTGGCGCGGCGCAGGTTGAAGACCCAGCCGTCGCCGCTGGCGATTTCGCCATTCGGCAGCGTTTCCCGCACCACCGCGCCCGAGGCCAGCGCCGGAAAGTCGTAGCGCGTGGACCAGTGCATCGAGGATGTCTCGTTGCGGAAGGTGTATTCGCCCGCCTTGAAGGATTCGAACGCGCTGTCGAAATCGCCGAACATTTCATAACGAATGCGGTCGAAGTTGAAGCGGCCCCGGTTGATGGGCAGATCCTTGCCCCAGTAATCGGGGTTGCGCTTGACGACCAGGGTGCGGCCCATGTCGGCGCGGTCGAACATGTAGGGACCGGACCCGACATAGGGGATGGTGGTGCTTTGCTCCAGGTCGCGCTTGTTGTCCTCGAAGTCCTTTTTCGAGAACACGATCTGGCTGCCCATCTGGGAAATCACGTCGCGGCGGGGATAGCCTTCGGCGAAGGTGAACTTGATGCGGTGGTCGTCCAGAACCTCGGCCTTGGCGATCATCTGCTGCATCGCCATGCGGAAGGACGACAGGCCCTTGTCGCGCAGGGTCTCGAAGCTGAACAGCACGTCATGGGCGGTCAGGGGGGTGCCGTCGCTGAAGCGCGCCTCGGGGCGCAGGTTGAAGATCACCCAGTCCTTGCTGGGGGGATATTCCAGCGTCTCGCACAGAAGGCAGTAGTCCACGCCCAGCTCGTCCGCCGGACTATCCATCAGCCGTTCAAGCTGGATCACCGCCAGGGCGATGGCGCGGCCGCGATGCGTGAAGGGGTTGAAGCTGTCGAAGCCGCCCACCGCGCCGAACGAGATCTCGCCCCCCTTCGGCGCCTCGGGGTTCACATAGCGGTAATGGGGAAAATCGGCGGGCAGCGCCGGTTCGCCGAACAGCGCGATGGCATGGGTCTTGATGACCTGTCCGTCCCCCTTGGTCCCCGATGCCTCTTGCGACAGGGCGGCGGATGCCGGGGCAAGGGCCAGGGCGGCGATCAGGGCAAGGCGGTGCATCGGCGAACTCCGGTTGGTGTCCGCTGCACGCTAGGCAGCGCCGGGGACACGATCAAGCCGCGATTTCGTGAGGGGCTGCAACGAAAAAGGCGCATCCGGGGATGCGCCCTTTCGGTCAGGTCCGATGCGAACCTTACTGCTGGGATTGCAGATAGGTGATGATGTCGGCGCGGTCCTGCGGATCCTTGAGACCCGCGAAGGACATCTTGGTGCCCGGCACGACGCCCTTGGGGTTGGTCAGGAATTCCTGCAATGCCTCGGGCGTCCACTGCGGCGCGTCGGCCCTGTGTTCGACCATGGCGGGGGAATAGCTGAAGCCCGCGACCGCCGCGACCTCGCGGCCCACGACGCCGTTCAGGTGGGGGCCGACGCCGTCGGTGCCGTCCAGCTTGTGGCAGGCCTTGCACTTGCCGAAATCCTTTTCGCCCGCCGCCGCATCGGCGGAGGCCAGCAGGGCCGCGAAGTCGATGGTTTCCTCGGCCGCTTCCTCGCCGCCGGCGGCTTCCTCGACGGGGATGGTATAGGCCTGCGCGACTTCCTCACCCTCGCCATGATGGGCGGCGCCGACGTGATACAACGATCCCGCCGCCCAGTTGGCCAGCATCAGAAACAGCAGCGCGCCGATCAGCGCGCCGGCGGCCTTGGTCACGGTCATGGTGTTGAACATCGCGTGCGATCCCCGCATTGGTAAGCTCGTCAATTCGACGGGTATCTATCCGCTTTCGCTTTGAAGGATCAAGGTATAGTTGACCCCACGATCCTTCAAAATTCGGACAGCGGCCCATGACGACCCCGACCAACCGCATCGCCTTCCAGGGCGAACCCGGCGCCTACAGCCACGAAGCCTGCCGCAAGGCGCGGCCCGGCATGGAGGCCCTGCCCTGCCGCACCTTCGAGGACGTGATCGAGGCCGTGCGCAGCCACCAGGCCGACCTGGCGATGCTGCCGGTCGAGAATTCCACCTATGGCCGGGTGGCCGACATCCACCATCTGCTGCCCGAATCCGGCCTGCACATCATCGAGGAAGCCTTTGTCCGCGTCCATATCAGCCTGCTGGCGGTCCCCGGCACGGCGCTGTCCGACGTGCGAGAGGCGATGAGCCACACGGTCCTGTTGGGCCAGTGCCGCGGCTTCATGCGCCGCCACGGCATCCGGCCGGTGACGGGCGCCGACACCGCCGGTTCCGCGAAGGAAGTGGCGTCCCGCGGCAATCCGTCGCTGGCGGCCCTGGCCGCACCGCTTGCGGGCGAGATCTATGGCCTGGATCGCCTGGCCGACGGGATCGAGGATCGGCAGAACAACACCACGCGGTTCCTGATCATGTCGCGCCAGCCCGATTACAGCCGCCGGTCGGACCGGATGCTGACCTCGTTCGTGTTCCGCGTCCGCAACATTCCTGCCGCGCTTTACAAGGCGATGGGCGGGTTCGCCACGAACGGCGTCAACATGACCAAGCTGGAAAGCTACATGGTGGACGGCGTCTTCACCGCGACGCAGTTCTATGCCGACGTGGAAGGCCACCCCGAGGATCCGGCCCTGCAGCGCGCGCTGGAGGAACTGCGGTATTTCACCTCGTCGCTGGACATACTGGGCGTCTATCCCGCCGATCCCCTGCGCGAGGCGCAGCGCCAGGCGGCCTAGGCTGCCCGCAGGTGGGTCAGAAAATCGGCGATCCGCTGGTCATACTTGCGGTCCAGCTGCGCCTTGCCCAGCTTGGCCGTCTGCAACAGCAGCCGCGCGCGCATGTTGCGCGGGCGGACCTCGGTCTCGAACAGCAGGCGCGACTTGACGAGGCTCAGGGCGACCACGGTCATGTTGATCGACAGGTCGAACTGGTCGGACTGCCCCTCCAGCGTGATCTGCGAAGGACGGTCGAAACGCGTCACCGCCAGCCGCATCGTCCGGCGCTGGCCGCGCCAGTTGAACTCCAGATCCCAGCCAAGCCCGATTCCCGGTTCCTCGGCCGGGTCGATCCGGCGAACGAGAACGCCACGGGCCGTCAACGCCCTTTCGCTGCGGGAAAAATCGCCAGCGATTTCAAACAAGGTGCTTGCGGGAATGTTGGTGTCGATGCGGGTCGAGAATTTCATTCAGGCTGACCATCCGAGGCATGTCTGCGGCAAGAAACCGCGAACAGCGCGTTCATAATCTGATAACACCAGGAGATTCAACCGGGCAGGGAACCATGACAGTCCATGCTTTCCGAACCAGGAACACTTGCTCTGCTTTTGCCAGGATAATGTGGCGGATTTGCATGTGCAATTCAATAAACCGTCCCGTCCTGCAATCCGAGGTTGAGAGACCGCATCGCCGCCGATAGCGTGATCTGGCCGGCGCACGAAAGCGCGGCAACCTGCGGACGGGGGGCGAATGCCAGACGGAACGGGCGGGATCGAGCTTTCCGTTCGCCCGTCATCAGACCTGTGCGAGACGGTGGTGCTGCGTGTCCTGGCCACGACCGACATGCACATGAAGCTGCTGCCGCACGACTACCATGCCGACCGTCCCTGCGGCCGGGGAAGCCTGGCGCAGGTGGCATCCCTGGTGGAACGGCACCGGCGCATGGCACCGAACACCCTGCTGGTGGACAATGGCGATTTCCTGCAGGGCACGCCCTTGGGGGACCATGCCGCGCGGTCCGGCGGCAGGAACCACCCCGCGATCGCCGCGATGAACCTGATGGGCTATGACGCCGCCGCGATCGGCAACCACGACTTCGCCTTCGGCCTGGATGTCCTGCACGCGGCCGCGCGGCAGGCCCGCTTTCCCTTGCTGGCCGCGAACCTGCGGGTCAGGGGGCGCGCGAACTTTCCGGGTTATGCGATCCTGCACCGGCAGGTCGTGACCGACAGCGGCCGCGCCGTCACGCTGCGCATCGGGCTGGTGGGCTTCCTGCCGCCGCAGACCACCGCCTGGGACCGCGACCTGGCCGGGCAGATGGAGTGCGACGACATCCTTGAAACGGCGCGCCGCGTCGTGCCGCAGATGCGCGCCGAAGGGGCGGACCTGGTGATCGCGCTGGCCCACAGCGGCATTTCCCCCCACCCCGCCGATCCGGGGTCCGAGAACGTGGCCGCCGATCTGGGCGCCCTGGACGGCATCGACGCCATCGTCGCGGGCCACACGCACGAGGTCTTTCCGGGAAAGGCCGCGGTCCTGGCGACCGGCATCGACCCGGTCCAAGGCATCCTGTGCGGCAAGCCCGCCGTCATGCCGGGCTTCGGCGGCTCTCATCTGGGGGTGATCGAACTGGCGCTGACCCGCGACAACGCGTCGGGCTGGCGCATGACCGGCGCGACGGCGCAATGCGAAACCGTGGATCCCCATCTTCCCCCCGCGCCCGCGGTCCTGCGGGCCGTGGTGCCCTCGCATCGTCGGACGCTGTCGCATCTGGGCACGCGCATCGGCGGCAGCGAACAGCGGATCAGCAGCTATTTCGCGCTGGTGGGCGTCGATCCGGCCCTGACGCTGGTGAACATGGCGCAACGCTGGTTCGTGCGCAAAAGCCTGCGCGGCACGGCCCTGGACGGGATCCCGGTGCTGTCGGCCGCCGCGCCCTTCCGCGCGGGCGGGCGGGGCGGGCCGCTGCATTATACCGACGTGGCGCCCGGGCGATTGCGGCTTGGCAACCTGACCGACATCTATTCCTTTCCGAACCGCATCTGCGCCCTGCCCCTCACCGGGGCCGAGCTTCGCGGCTGGCTGGAACGGTCGGCCAGCCTGTTCAACCGCATCCGGCCCGGCCGCCCCGACCAGCCCCTGGCCGATCCGCGCTTTCCGGCCTATCAGTTCGACGTGATCGAGGATCTGCGCTGGCACATCGACCTGTCGCAGCCCGCCGGCTTTTCGGCGGGCGGGACCGCCAGCGGCAACAGCCGCATCCGCGACCTGACCTGGCGGGGACGCCCGGTCCGCGACGGCGACACCTTCGTGCTGGCCACCAATTCCTATCGCCTTGCCGAATGCGGGTTGTTCGCGCCCCTGACCGCGGGCAAGGCATCGGTGGTGCCGCCCGGCCCGCAGACGCGCGACGTGATCCGCAACTATCTGCGCCAGCGCCGCCGGGTGTCGATCGACCCCGCCCCGGCCTGGCGGTTCGCCCCCCTGCCCGGCACCTCGGTCACGTTCGAGACCGGTCCCGGCGGCCTGTCCCTGCTGCCCTTGGTGGCCGACCGGACCACGCGGCGGATGGAGCATGTGGGCCAGACCGACGGCGGCTTTGCCCTTGTGCGGCTTCATCTGTGACGGGCTTGCATCGGCGGCGCAACCGGACTATCTAGCACGCGAGAGGTTGGCGCGGGCAGGCGCCTCGCCAACCCGGTCAGGTCCGGAAGGAAGCAGCCGTAACGAGCCCCGCTTGGGTCGTTGTCCAGCCTCTCACCCTTTTCCCCTTTGCATTGGCGATGCTTGCAGCAACCCCTTGATCCTGCAAACGCGCTTTGCAGATTTTCAGTTTTCCTATTATCCTGACTGCATCGTTTGCAAATTTTCTCGATTTCGCTTCTCTGGCTTGTGTCTCGCGATTACGCTGCCTTTGCGAAATTGGGGGCGTCGTCATGAAAGACATTCTGCAGGAACTGGAAACCCGCAGGGGGCAGGCCCGGCTGGGCGGCGGCCAGCGGCGCATCGACGCGCAGCACGCCCGCGGCAAGCTGACGGCGCGCGAGCGGATCGAACTGCTGCTGGACGAAGGCAGCTTCGAGGAATTCGACATGTTCGTGGCCCACCGTTCCACCGATTTCGGGATGGAAGCCGACCGCCCCTATGGCGATGGCGTCGTGACCGGCTGGGGCACGATCAACGGGCGCATGGTTTACGTCTTCAGCCAGGACTTCACCGTCTTCGGCGGGTCGCTGTCGGAAACCCATGCCCAGAAGATCTGCAAGATCATGGACATGGCGATGCAGAACGGCGCCCCCGTGATCGGGCTGAACGATTCGGGCGGCGCGCGCATCCAGGAGGGCGTGGCGTCCCTTGCCGGTTACGCCGACGTGTTCCAGCGCAACATCATGGCATCCGGCGTGGTGCCGCAGATCAGCGTCATCATGGGACCCTGCGCGGGCGGCGCGGTCTATTCCCCCGCCATGACCGACTTCATCTTCATGGTGAAGGACACGTCCTACATGTTCGTGACCGGTCCCGACGTGGTGAAGACCGTCACGAACGAGGTGGTGACGGCCGAACAGCTGGGCGGGGCATCGACCCATACGAAGAAATCCTCGGTCGCCGACGGCGCGTTTGAGGACGATGTCGAGGCGCTGTCGGAAATCCGCCGCCTGTTCGACTTCCTGCCGCTGAACAACCGCGACAAGGCCCCGGTGCGGCCCTTCTTCGACGATCCCGCGCGGGTCGAGGACAGCCTGGACACGCTGATCCCCGACAACCCGAACCAGCCCTACGACATGAAGGAGCTGATCGTGAAGGTCGCGGACGAGGGCGACTTCTACGAGATCCAGAAGGACTTCGCCGGCAACATCATCACGGGCTTCATCCGCATCGAGGGTCGGACCGTGGGCGTCGTCGCCAACCAGCCGATGGTGCTGGCGGGATGCCTGGACATCGACAGTTCCCGCAAGGCCGCGCGCTTCGTGCGCTTCTGCGACGCGTTCGAGATCCCGATCCTGACCTTCGTGGACGTGCCGGGCTTCCTGCCGGGGACGGGGCAGGAATACGGCGGCGTCATCAAGCACGGGGCGAAGCTGCTGTTTGCCTATGGCGAGGCGACGGTGCCCAAGGTGACGGTGATCACCCGCAAGGCCTATGGCGGGGCTTATGACGTGATGGCCTCGAAACACCTGCGGGGCGATTTCAACTATGCCTGGCCCACGGCGGAGATCGCGGTGATGGGCGCCAAGGGCGCGGTCGAGATCCTGTATCGCAGCGAACTGGGCGACCCCGACAAGATCGCGGCCCGGACCAAGGATTACGAGGACCGCTTCGCCAATCCCTTCGTCGCCGCCGAAAAGGGCTTCATCGACGAGGTGATCCAGCCCCATTCGACCCGCAAGCGCGTGGCCCGCGCACTCGCCAGCCTGCGCACCAAGCGGCTGTCGAATCCCTGGAAGAAGCACGACAACATTCCCCTGTAAGGCTCGGTTTTCCATGACGTTGCACAAAGGCGTGAATGATGCAGTCCAGCCACAGGGCCGGGGACATTTGTGCGTCCCGGCCCGGCCCGGCTGTCTGCGCCCCTGCGCCGTCGCTATCATGCCCGGCGGGGCGGTGCATGAAGACATCCCCCTGAACCCGAGCAGACGGGCGCAGGCGCGCCCGATTTACAGGAGCGAGACAACATGTCGAAGAAAATCATCCTCGGCCTCGTGCTGGTGTCGGCTTTCGCCGCGTGCCAGCGTCAGGCACCCGAACCCGAGGTCTATGTGCCCGCCGCAAACCCGGTCACGACCGAGCCGGTCTACCAGGGCAAATACGGGGCCAACTGACCCGAACCGACTGTTATCACGCGGGCGGTCCGGCTGCCCGCGATTTTCCGCCCCGGTCCGGCCCCGCCCCCCCATCAAGGGCGCATCATGCTGAAGCACCGAGGCTTTCCGGGACGCCTTCCCGGCACCGATTTCCAGTTCGTCATCCGCCGCGAGAATCGCAAGAAGGGCGCGACGCCCATCACCCGGCGCGAACGCTTCCGCGACCGCAAGCCCGCCGACCGCCGCGCCGACGCGGGCTTCCTGGCCGCCCTGATCCAGCACTTCGGCGAGGAACCATTCGTCCGCGGCAACCTGGACGCAGGCCGCCTGGGCTGGCTGATCGGACGCGAGGTCAAGGCGGTCGGTCCCTTCGATCCCGCCGATTACGAGCAGTTGCTGCAAGTGGACATGGCCGCCGCCGAGGCGTCCTTCCCGGAACTGTTCGCCCCCGACAGCCCCCCCGATTTCGGGTGGGACGAGGACGGCTGGAACGATGGCGACGACGGCGACGACATGGACCGCCGATGATGCGCAATTTGCTGCCTAGGGCCTTGATCTCACAGCCATGTCAGTTTGACGTGCCCCCCGGCTATGCGATAGTCCGGCACCACCTTTCACCGGCCGTCGGAACGGCCCACCATACAGGCAAATCTTCATGCAGACTTCGCTGTTCACCCGCATCGCCGGCGGCGCTTTCCTTCTTCTCGGCCTGGCCGCCTGCCAGCAGGGCTATGGCGCTGGCGGCATCTCGCCCGACGCGCAACGCGCGGCAGGCGGCGCCGTCGCGGGTGCCGTCATCGCCAAGGCCCTGGACGAGGATCTGGCGACGGGCGCGGCCATCGGCGCCGTGGGCGGCGCGCTGTGCGACGACGCCGGCGTCTGCCAGCGCCGCTACTGAACCTGACCGGCTGGATCGGCGTTCCGGTCCAGCCAATCACCTGACAGGATCACCAGAATGTCCAAGCTCCTTGCCATTGCCGCCCTTGTCGGCGCGACCGCCGTTGCGGGCTGCACCCAGGGCATCAACCCGACCGATACCGACCGCGCCCTTATCGGCGCAGGCGTCGGCGCGACCGTGGCCAGCGTCAGCGGGCGCAACGTCATCAAGGGCGCGGCCATCGGCGGCGCCGGTGGCGTCCTTTGCGACGATGTCGGCCTGTGCCAGTAACCACCTGATCCCGGCGCGTCCGTCGCGCCGTGCAACCTTGATCGCCGCCCGGGGCCACGCGCCCTCGGGCGGCTTTTTCATGCCTGGCCGGGGGGGCCGCCCATGTTCAAGAAAATCCTGATCGCCAACCGGGGCGAGATCGCCTGCCGCGTCATCAAGACCGCCCGCAAGATGGGCATCGCGACCGTCGCCGTCTATTCCGACGCCGACCGCAACGCCCTGCACGTCAAGATGGCCGACGAAGCCGTCCACATCGGTCCGCCCCCGGCGAACCAGTCCTATATCGTGATCGACAGGATCATGGACGCCATCCGCCAGACCGGGGCCGAGGCCGTCCATCCCGGCTACGGCTTCCTGTCGGAAAACATGAAATTCGCCGAGGCGCTGGAGCGCGAGGGCGTCACCTTCGTCGGTCCCCCGTCCCCCGCCATCGAGGCGATGGGCGACAAGATCACCTCGAAGAAGCTGGCGCAGCAGGCGGGCGTTTCCACCGTGCCGGGCTACATGGGCCTGATCGCGGATGCGGACGAAGCGGTCACGATCAGCGGCCAGATCGGCTATCCGGTGATGATCAAGGCCAGCGCGGGCGGCGGCGGCAAGGGGATGCGCATCGCCTGGAACGACGCCGAGGCGCGCGAAGGGTTCCAGTCGTCCAAGAACGAGGCCGCCAGCAGCTTCGGCGACGACCGCATCTTCATCGAGAAGTTCGTGACGCAGCCGCGCCACATCGAGATCCAGGTGCTGGCCGACAAGCACGGCAACGCGGTCTATCTGCACGAACGCGAATGTTCCATCCAGCGCCGCAACCAGAAGGTCATCGAGGAAGCGCCCTCTCCGTTTCTGGACGCCGACACCCGCCGCGCGATGGGCGAACAGGCAGTCGCCCTGGCCAAGGCCGTGGGTTACACCAGCGCGGGCACGGTGGAATTCATCGTGGACGGCAACAAGAATTTCTACTTCCTGGAGATGAACACCCGGTTGCAGGTGGAACATCCCGTCACGGAACTGATCACCGGCATCGACCTGGTGGAACAGATGATCCGGGTCGCGGCTGGCGAACCCCTGCCCTTCGCGCAATCCGACCTGACGATCAACGGCTGGGCCATGGAAAGCCGCCTTTACGCCGAGGATCCCTACCGCAACTTCCTGCCATCCATCGGGCGTCTGACCCGCTATCGCCCCCCGGCCGAGGTCGCGGACGCGTCCCATGTCGTGCGCAACGACACCGGCGTCTTCGAGGGGGGCGAGATCAGCATGTTCTATGACCCGATGATCGCAAAGCTTTGCACCTGGGCGCCCACGCGCGATCAGGCGATCCAGGCGATGCGGGTGGCGCTGGACGAATTCGAGGTCGAGGGCATCGGCCACAACCTGCCCTTCCTGTCCGCCGTGATGGACCACCCGAAATTCGTCGCGGGCGACATCACCACCGCCTTCATCGCCGAGGAATATCCCGAAGGATTCCAGGGCGCGACCCTGCCCGACGACGAACTGGCCCGCGTGGCCGCCGCCGCTGCCGCCATGCACCGCGTGGCCGAGATCCGCCGCGCCCGGATCAGCGGGCGTCTGGACAACCACGAACGCAAGGTGGGCGAGAACTGGGTGGTCTTCGTGGCGGACCGCGACATCCCCGTGCGCATCCGCGCCGACCGCGACGGGGCGACGGTGGCGGTCAACGGCCGCGACCTGCGCGTGGAAAGCGACTGGAAGCCCGGCCAGACCCTGGCGCGGCTGCTGGTCGATGGCCGGCCGCTGGTGATGAAGGTGGACAAGATCCCCGCGGGCTTCCGCCTGCGCACGCGCGGCGCCGACCTCAAGGTCCAGGTCCGCCGCCCCCGCACCGCGGAACTCGCGCGCCTGATGCCTGAAAAGCTGCCGCCGGACACGTCGAAATTCCTGCTGTGTCCCATGCCGGGGCTGGTGGTGAAGATCGCCGTCGCGCCGGGCGACGAGGTTCAGGAAGGCCAGGCCCTTGCCACGGTCGAGGCGATGAAGATGGAAAACATCCTGCGCGCCGAACGCAAGTCCGTGGTCAAGTCGATCAGCGCCGAGGCAGGGCAAAGCCTGCGCGTCGATGACGTGATCATGGAGTTTGAATGACCCTTCCGGCAGGTTCTGGATGCCACCCTTTGACACCTATCTCAGCCCCCAGGCACAGCAGGCGGTCATCGCCGGGCTGTTCCTGGCCATCGGCTGGTGGGTCGTGGCGCTTCAGAACCGCAGGCGGGACGCGACCCTGCGGGCCGAACGGGTGCGCGACGTGCAGCGGGCGGTCTTTGCCGAAATCCGCGCCTATCTGGCCGTGTTGAAACGCGACAACGTGGGGGAATACGGCGCGCGGATCATGAATCGCATCCTGACCGAACCGGGTTTCTTTCCCGTCATCCCGACCGAACACAACGATGCCGTCTTCCGGGCCATCATCGGGGACATCCATGTCCTGCCGCGCGACACGGTCGATCCGGTCGTGCTTTATTACAGCCAGTTGAACGCCATCGCGGCGATCATCAACGATTTGCGGGTGCTGGATGTCGGACGGATCGGGGCCGAACGGGCGGCCGGGATGTATCAGGACTATATCTCGATGAAGATCGAGGCCCTGGAACTGGGCGAAAAGGCCCTGGAGGCGATCCGCGCCAACCTGGACGGCCGGGGCGCGGCTTATCGGAAAAAGATCAATAGCCCGGCTTCGGGCCGGTTCGGCCAGTGATCGGGGGCGGGTTGTAGGATGTCGTGCTCATGTCGAACCTCCTTGTCCTTCCCCTGCAACATAGGCGGCGGCGCCCGGATTTTCAATCCTCATGGCAACAGCCCCGCCCGGCCGATCTCCTGGCGGCGCAAGGGCAGCTTGTCGATGGCGCGGCTGATCTCGCGCACGTCCCAGGGCAAGGGGCGGCGCTGTTTCACCTGGCCGTCCTTGTCGATGATGACCAGTGAAAAGCCGCGCGGATGCAGTTGCTGCCGCCAGGCGCTGTTGGCCGCCGGGTCGCTGTCGGTGATGACCACCACGTCGCGTTCGACCAAGGCCGCGTCGCCTGCTTCCAGCACGCGCATCTGTTCGCGGAAGGCCGGGTCGTTCGGCGTGTCGGCAAAGACCACGACCGGCCGGGCCGTCCACAGGAATTCCCCCGGCTCCGCCTCGGTCGCAGGCAGGATGCGCAGTTCGGGCCGCGCGGGTTCCGGCTCGGGTGCGGCCAGTTCCTCGGGGCTGGCGGGCTGCGCCTCGACAACGGGCGGGGGCGCCTCGCGCGCCGGTCCCATCGCGGCAACAAGCATCGCAACGATCAGCAATTTCAACTTCATCGGCACCCCTTCCCGTTTTTTGAATATAGGGCAGAGCGCGCCGTGCGAAAGGACAGACCATGACGAAACCCACGCTGGATGACTGGCAAAGGCTGGCGGCCAAGGAGCTGGGGGGCAAGGATCCCGCCAGCCTGACCTGGAACACGCTGGAAGGCATCCCGGTCAAGCCGCTGTACACCGAGGCCGACCTGGAGGGGCTGGACCACCTGGGCAGCCTGCCCGGCATCGCCCCCTTCACCCGCGGCCCGCGCGCGACCATGTATGCGGGCCGCCCCTGGACCATCCGCCAATACGCGGGCTTTTCCACGGCCGAGGAATCGAACGCCTTCTACCGCAAGGCGCTGGCCGCCGGTCAGCAGGGCGTGTCGGTGGCTTTCGACCTGGCGACGCACCGGGGTTACGACAGCGACCACCCGCGCGTGGTGGGCGACGTGGGCAAGGCGGGTGTCGCCATCGATTCGGTCGAGGACATGAAGATCCTGTTCGACGGCATCCCGCTGGACAAGGTATCCGTGTCGATGACCATGAACGGCGCGGTGATCCCGATCCTGGCGAACTTCATCGTCACCGGCGAAGAACAGGGCCATTCCCGCGCGGTCCTGTCGGGCACGATCCAGAACGACATCCTCAAGGAGTTCATGGTCCGCAACACCTATATCTATCCGCCCGAGCCTTCGATGCGGATCATCGCGGACATCATCGAATACACCTCCAACGAGATGCCCAAGTTCAACTCGATCTCGATTTCCGGCTATCACATGCAGGAAGCGGGCGCGAACCTGGTGCAGGAGCTGGCCTATACCCTGGCCGACGGGCGCGAATACGTCCGTGCGGCGCTGTCGGCGGGCATGGACGTGGACCAGTTCGCGGGGCGGCTGTCGTTCTTCTTCGCCATCGGCATGAACTTCTTCATGGAGATCGCGAAACTGCGCGCCGCGCGGCTGCTGTGGCACCGGATCATGTCGGATTTCAACCCGAAGAAGGCCGGCAGCCTGATGCTGCGGACGCATTGCCAGACCTCGGGCGTGTCGTTGCAGGAACAGGATCCCTACAACAACGTGATCCGCACGGCCTACGAGGCGATGAGCGCGGCACTTGGCGGCACGCAGTCGCTGCACACCAACGCGCTCGACGAGGCCATCGCCCTGCCGACCGAGTTCAGCGCCCGCATCGCCCGGAACACCCAGCTGATCCTGCAAGAGGAGACCGGCATCACCCATGTCGTCGATCCGCTGGCGGGGTCCTATTACATCGAAAGCCTGACGGCCGAACTGGCCGAAAAGGCCTGGGCCTTGATCGAGGAGGTCGAGGAGATGGGTGGCATGACCAAGGCCGTGGCCTCGGGGATGCCCAAGCTGCGGATCGAGGAAACGGCGGCCCGCCGCCAGGCCCAGATCGACCGGGCCGAGGAGGTGATCGTCGGCGTCAACAAGTACCGCAAGGACCGCGAGGATCCGATCGACATCCTGGACATCGACAACATGGCGGTCCGCGACAGCCAGATCGCCCGCCTGAACCGCATCCGGGCAACG
This sequence comes from Paracoccus lichenicola, assembly GCF_009708075.1. Lineage (GTDB taxonomy): Bacteria > Pseudomonadota > Alphaproteobacteria > Rhodobacterales > Rhodobacteraceae > Paracoccus > Paracoccus lichenicola. Next base: position 240,044 of record NZ_WMBT01000002.1, read on the forward strand.
CGGGACGAAGGGGCCTGCCAGGCCGCCCTTGACGAGATCAGCCGCCGCGCGCGCGAGGGCGGCAACCTGCTGGAGGCCGCCGTGACGGCCGCCCGCGCCCGCGCAACCGTTGGGGAAATCAGCATGGCGATGGAAAGGGAATGGGGCCGCCACCGGGCCGAGGTGAAGACCCTGGCCGGCGTCTATGGCGCGGCCTACGAAGGCGACGAGGGCTTTGCCGCGATCCAGCGGGACGTGGAAGCCTTCGCGGCCGAGGAAGGCCGCCGCCCCCGGATGCTGGTCGTGAAGATGGGCCAGGACGGCCACGACCGCGGCGCCAAGGTCATCGCCACGGCCTTTGCCGACATCGGCTTCGACGTGGACGTGGGACCGCTGTTCCAGACGCCCGAGGAAGCGGCCCAGGACGCGGTGGACAACGACGTGCATGTGGTGGGCATTTCTTCGCAGGCGGCGGGGCACAAGACGCTGGCGCCGAAGCTGATCGAGGCGCTGAAGGCCCAGGGCGCGGGCGACATCCTGGTGATCTGCGGCGGGGTGATCCCGCAGCAGGATTACGATTACCTGAAGAACGCCGGGGTCAAGGCGATCTTCGGGCCGGGGACCAACATCCCGGCGGCCGCCGCCGACATCCTGCGGCTGATCCGGGAAAACCGGGCGGCGTGAGTTCTTGCGTCCCGCGAGCGCCGGGGGACTTCACGTCCCCCGGACCCCCCGTGGGATATTTCAGCCAAGGCAAAGGACATTGCCTTGGCCTGGCGGCTGTGAAACCCTGTGCGCCAGCAAGGAGACAGCCGGATGGACGCGCCAGCGATCAAGCAGATCATCTGCATCAAGTGGGGCACGAAGTTCGCGCCGGAATACGTCAACCGCCTGCACGGGATGATCCGCCGCAACATCACCCCGCCCTTCCGGATGTTCTGCTTTACCGACGACAGCGCGGGCCTGCATCCCGACATCGCGGTCAGGCCGCTGCCGGTCTTCGAATACCAGGCGCCCGTCACGAACCGCGGCCAGTGGCCCAAGTCACGTCTGTGGGGGGATCTGGGCGACGTGACAGGGGTGGTGCTGTTCCTGGATCTGGATGTGGTCATCACCGGCAACCTGGATCCGTTCTTCACTTTCGGCGATCCCGACGACACGATCCTGGGGCGCAACCCCAACACGCCGCTGGAACGGCTGGGCCAGACTTCGGTCTATCGGATGCGGGTCGGCAAGCTGCAACCGCTGCAAGAGATCTTCCGTGCCGATCCGCAGGGCATCGCGGAGACCTACAGGTTCGAGCAGCGTTTCGTGACCCGCAACGCCCCCGGCGGAGTCAAGTTCTGGCCGCGCGGCTGGCTGGCGCATTTCAGGATGCACTCGGTCCCGCCCTTCCCGCTGAACTATGTCCGCGAACCCAGGGTGCCGCGCAACAGCCGGATCGTGATCTTTGCGGGCAACCTCAATCCGCCCGACGCCATCGCTGGCCGCTGGAGGGATGATGGCGAGCATCGCCCGCCCCTGGATCACCTGCGCGCCACCTTCACGGGCCGCCGTCGTGAAAGCCTGTCCAGGCACCTGCGCCATTATCTGCTGCCCGCGACATGGGTCAGGAATCTGTGGCGCGAGTAGCATGAGCCGCCGCCCTGCCCCTGCCCCCGTCCGCCTGCCCGACGACATGGCCGCGGCCATCGGCCATGCGGTATCGGGTTTCGGTTTCCTGGAGGAGGCCCTGAAGCGGGCGATCTTTTCGCTGACCCGAAAGGAACTGGACGCGGACGCCGACGACGAGGCCTGGCAACGCTGGCTGCGCCGGATGGAGGATATTGCCGACGACACGCTCGGCACGCTGATCGACAGCCTCATCGCGGCCATGAAGGATGCGGCCATCACCGATCACCCGCTGCTGGCCCGGGATCTGCGCGCCCTCCGCCTGGACCGCAACCTGCTGTGCCATGCCTCCTGGCGGCCCGGCACCAGGCCCGACCATTGGCATCCGACCTTTGTCAACACCCGGGGCGAACGCTATCCCGACGAGATGGACGCGCCCGCCGTCCTGGCCATCCATGCCAAGACCCTGAGGGCCGCGCGCGAGGTCGTGTCGATCATGCGGGCCACCGGCATCGACGGGGAATGGGCGGGCGACGGGGGGCAGGCCTGATGCGGGTGACGGCGGATTATCCCCCCGTCTGGCTTGCCGGTTTCGTTCTGGCGGGCTGGCTTGCGGGGCGGCTGGCGCCGCATGGTCCCGGCTGGCTGGCAGGCTGGGGCTTGCCCCTGGTCCTGCTGGGGCTGGTGGTGATGCTTTGGGCCGGCGCGATGCTGGTCCGGGGGCGGACCACCGTGGACCCTTACGGTCAGCCGCGCCATCTTGTCACCACGGGGCCGTTCCGGCTGTCGCGCAATCCGATCTATCTGGCCGATGCGCTGATCCTGGCGGGGCTTTGCCTGGCTTTCCGCGCGCCCCTTGCCGCCCCGCCGCTGGTCGCGGGCTTCGTCGCGGTCATCTCGGCCCGCTTCATCCGGGCCGAGGAAGACCGGCTGGCCCGCGCCTTTCCCGAGGCCTTCGCGGCATACCGGCAACGCACGCACCCCTGGCTGTGACCGCGGCGTTGCATGACGGCGCGGCCCGCGCTAACAGCAGGCGACCTTAGGACAAGAGGCCTTCATGTCGTCCCCACTCCGCCTGGGCATCGCCGGGCTTGGCACCGTCGGGATCGGTGTCGTCAAGATCGTCCAGAAACACGCCGATCTGCTGGCGCGCCGCACCGGCCGCCCCGTGTCGATCACCGCCATCTGCGCGCGCGACAGGCTGAAGAACCGCGACGCCGACCTGTCGTCCTATCGCTGGGAAGACGACCCCTTGGCCGTGGCGACCGCTGATGACGTGGATGTCTTCGTGGAACTGGTGGGCGGCGACACGGGCATCGCCAGGGACAGCATCGAGGCCGCCTTGAGGTCGGGCAAGGACGTAGTGACCGCGAACAAGGCGCTGCTGGCCGTCCACGGGCAGGCGCTGGCCGAACTGGCCGAAGGACTGGGCCGCACCCTGCGGTTCGAGGCGGCGGTGGCGGGCGGCATCCCCGTCATCAAGGCCATGACGGAGTCGCTGGCCGGAAACGAGATCCGCCGCGTCATGGGCGTAATGAACGGCACCTGCAATTACATCCTGACCCGGATGGACAGCGCGGGCCTGCCCTATGACGCCGTGTTCGAGGAGGCGCGGCAGCTGGGATACCTGGAGGCCGATCCGACGCTGGACGTGGGGGGCATCGACGCGGGGCACAAGCTGGCGATCCTGTCGGCCATCGCCTTCGGCACGCAGGTCAATTTCGACGCGGTCGAGATCGAGGGGATCGAGCGCGTCAGCATCGACGACATCCGCCGCGCCGCCGACATGGGATACCGCATCAAGCTGCTGGGCGTGGCGCAGATGACGCCACGGGGCCTGGAACAGCGCATGTCGCCCTGCCTGGTGCCTGCCGACAGCCCCCTGGGGCAGTTGATGGGCGGCACGAACATGGTCGTGGTCGAAGGCGACAGTGTGGGCCAGATCGTCCTGCGCGGCGCGGGCGCGGGCGAAGGCCCGACGGCCAGCGCGGTGCTGTCGGACATCGTGGAGATCGCGCGGGGCGTGCGCCTGCCGGTCTTCGGCCAGCCTGCCGCGACGCTGAAGGCGGCACAGCCCGCGCGCACCGCGGTTCCGGCGGCCTATTACATCCGGCTGGAATTGCAGGACAAGCCGGGCGCGCTGGCCAAGGTCGCGACGGTATTGGGCGATGCGGGCATTTCCATCGACCGGATGCGGCAATACGGGCACAAGGACTCTGCCAGCGTGCCGGTGCTGGTGGTCACGCACAAGACCACGCCCGAGGCCATCGACTTCGCCATCGAAGCCCTGCCCCGCACCGGCGTTCTGGTCAGCGAGCCGGTGGAATTGCGCATCGAGGAAGTGTGACGAAGAAGGGGGCGCTCGCGCGCCCTCTTGCGCCCCAGGGGCGCAACTCACCCACGAGGATATTTGCGCAAAGAAGCCGCCTCAGCTTCCCGCGATGATCCGCACATAGTTGCGGGTTTCGCGATAGGGCGGGATGCCGTTGTATTTCTGCACGGCCCCCGGACCGGCGTTATAAGCGGCAAGCGCCAGATGCCAGTTGCCGAACTGGTTGTACATCATCCGCAGGTAGCGTGCCCCGCCCTGCAGGTTCTGGGCGGGATCATGCGGGTTCACCCCCAGCTTGGCCGCCGTGCCGGGCATCAGCTGCGCCAGGCCCGTCGCCCCCTTGTGCGACCGGGCGCGCGGGTTCCAGCCCGATTCCTGCTGGACCAGGCGCAGGAACAAATCCTCGGGGATGCCGTGCTGGCGGGCGGCCTGGCGGGCCAGCGGGATGAAGTCGCTGCGCTTGCCGCGATAGGCGGGGATGTTGGCCGACAGCTGGATTTCGACCGAGCTGCTGCCGCGCCCGTTCGGCTGAAGCCGCGCCGATTGCTGGTATTGCCCTGCCAGCCGCGAATCCATCAGCCGGGTCTGGCGGGCGAACTGTTCGGCCCTCGATTTCGACGAACTGCCCGAAAGGCGCAACCCCTCGGCCCCGGCAGGCAGTGCAAGGCCTGCGACCAGCATCGCGCACAGACCCGCCTTGATGGTTGGGAAAAGCATCGTCCCGTCCCTCGTTGTTGTGGGTTTTGCGGGGACTATACAGAAATCCTTTCGCATCGCCAGCATGGCTTTTGGGCTAGTCGGATACCCTTCGGCAATTAAGCGCGCATTTGCATCAGCCATGGCGCTGCGCTAGACCGTCACCAAGAACACATATCAAGGAACCCGCTCATGGCAGGCAGCGTCAACAAGGTCATCCTGATCGGCAATCTGGGCGCCGATCCCGAAATCCGCACCTTCCAGAACGGCGGCAAGATCGCGAACCTGCGCATCGCCACGTCCGAGTCCTGGAAGGACCGCAACACGGGCGAGCGCAAGGAACGGACCGAATGGCATTCCGTCGTCATTCATTCCGAACCCCTGATCCGCGTGGCCGAGCAGTACCTGAAGAAGGGCAGCAAGATCTATGTCGAGGGGCAACTGGAAACCCGCAAATGGCAGGACCAGTCGGGCGCCGACCGCTATTCGACCGAGGTGGCGTTGCGCCCGTTCCGCAGCGAGTTGACGATGCTGGACGGCCGGAGCGGTCCGGGCGGCGGCGGCCGGGACCAGGGCGGATCCGGCGGCTATGACGAATACGACCGGGGCGGCTCGTCGTCGGGCGGCGGCGGCAGCCAGGGCGGCGGCAGCAGCCGCAGCGACTACGACGACGAAATCCCGTTCTGATCTGGCTGGCGGGGCGCCTTAGCGGGCGTCCCGCAGCACATCGGCCAGCAGGCCCGGCTGCACGTCGTCGCTGACGAAAGCCTCGCCGATGCCGCGCGCCAGGACAAAGCGCAGGCGGCCGTCCACCACCTTCTTGTCCTGCCCCATCAGCGCGATCAACGCCGCGTCGTCGGGCAGATCGCCCGGAATGTCGCGGATCGCGGCGGGCATCCCCATCTGCCGCAGATGGTCCAGCACGCGCGAGGGCGCCTCCTGGCTGCACAGGCCCATGCGGGCGGACAGGTCGAAGGCCAGGGCGCAGCCGATCGCCACGCCTTCGCCATGCAGCAGGCGCGCGGAATAGCCGGTGGCCGATTCCAGCGCGTGGCCGAAGGTATGGCCCAGGTTCAGCAGCGCGCGTTCCCCCTGTTCTGTCTCGTCCCGCGTGACGATCCCGGCCTTCATCGCGACGGAATGGGCCACGGCGTGCTGGCGGAGCGCCATGTCGTCGCGCAACTTCGGGGCGTTTACCTCCAGCCATTCGAAGAAATCGGCATCGCCAAGCAGCCCGTATTTCGCGACCTCGCCATAGCCCGCCAGGAAGTCGCGCGGGGTCAGCGTGTCCAGCACGGCGATGTCGGCCAGCACCAGGGACGGCTGGTGGAACGCGCCGATCAGGTTCTTGCCATGGCGGCTGTTGATGCCGGTCTTGCCGCCGACGCTGCTGTCCACCTGCGCCAGCAACGTCGTGGGGATCTGCACGAAGCGCACGCCCCGGCGCATGATGGCCGCGGCGAAGCCCACCAGATCGCCGATCACGCCGCCGCCGAAGGCCACCACGATGTCGCGCCGCTCGACCCGCTGGTCCAGCAGCCATTCGACGGTCGCGGTCAGGTGGGGCCAGCTTTTCGTGGACTCGCCGGGGGGCAGGACCAGGGCCTCGGACACGATGCCCTGCACCGTCAGCGCCGCTTGCAGCCGCTTCAGATGCAGCCCCGCCACGGTTTCATCCGTGACGATGGCCACGCGCGGGCGCCGCAGCAGGGGCGCGATTTCCCCGCCCGCGCGGTCGATCAGCCCCGGCCCGATGCGCACGTCATAGGCGCGATCGCCCAGGGGGACATGAACGGTGACGGGGTCGGGATGATGGGTCATGGCGTCTCGATCACAAGGTGGGGGTCGGCGGCGCGGATGGCCTCCAGCAGGCGGGTCGTGGCGGCATCGACGCTGTCGCCGGGGCGGGCGGGAAAGGTCAGTTCGGCCAAGGCGTAGGTCGGGTCGCGTTCGGCCAGCAGGCGGGCCAGCGTGCCCCGGGGGTCGGCGGTCTTCAGCAAGGGCCGCGTGCTGCGCTGGCGCACCCGGTGCCACAGCGTGTCCAGGTCGCAGGACAGCCAGACCGACAGGCCCGCCGCCTTGATGGCCGCGCGGTTGCGGTCCTGCATCCAGGCGCCCCCGCCGGTCGAAATCACGCGCGGCGATTCCCGCAGGATGCGCGCGATCACCTGCGCCTCGCGGTCGCGAAAGAACGCCTCGCCGTCACGGGCGAAGATCTCGGATATGGACATGGCCGCCGCCGTCTCGATCTCGACATCCGAATCGGTGAAGGGCACATGCAGCCGCCGGGCCAGTTCCGACCCGAGCGCGGTCTTGCCGGCCCCCATCATCCCGACCAGCACGATATGGCGCCTCAGGCGCTGGCGCATGTCATCCCCCCGTTTCCTGGGCCGACTGAATGGCGTGATCTTTCGGAAAATGCCATATACATTCCGGCCGAACCGGCGGAAGACCGGTCCGAGACACGAAAACAACGATGAACGAGGCGAAATCCGATGCGGCTGCTCAAGGTTCTGGTGGTGCTGATTCTGGCGGCGGTGATCGGCCTGGCCGGCTACGCCTATTTCGGCGACATGCAGCCGGTCCGGTCCGAGGTGCGCAGCCCTGTCAGCGGCGCCCCTGCCCCGGCGGCGGCCACGGAAGACGGGACCGGGACCGAGTGACGGGTTCCCTCTCCCGCCTGCTGCCCTTGGCCCTTGCGCTTGGCCTGGGCTGTCCCGCTTCGGCCGAGCCACCGCTGTCGGCCAGCGACTGGCTGTCGGGCAGCGTGCGCGGGCCGGACCGCGAAAGTTCGGCCTGGCGGCCGGGCGACAAGCCGCCCCCCGGCCTGCCCGGCGCGTCCGGTCCCAAGCCGGTGGCCGCGACGGGCGAGGTGGGATCGGTCCAGGTCACACGTCTGGGCAACGGCAATCCCGATGCGGCGGGCCTGATGACGGCGCGCAAGGCGGGCCTTCCGGCGAACCTGTGGGAAGGCAGCGGCCCTGCCGCGCTGGCCGACCTGATCCTGCGCACGCCTGCGCGCCTGCCCGCGATGAACGCCCTGCTGGACCGCATCCTTGTCACGCAACTGATCCCGCCCCCTGCCGAACCCGGCGCGCCGCAGGGCACGCTGTTCCTGGCCCGCGCCGACCGGCTGCTGGATGCGGGGGCGCTGGACCGGGCGCAGGCGCTGCTGATCGCCGCCGGTCCCAGCGATCCCGAAATCTTCCGGCGCCTGTTCGACATCTCGCTGCTGAAGGGGGACGAGGGGCGGGCCTGCGACATCATGAACACCACCCCCGGCATCGCCCCCAGCTTTGCCGCACGGATCTTCTGCCTGGCGCAGACCGGTGATTGGGCCGCCGCCGCGATCAGCCTGCACGGGGCCGAAATCCTGGGCCTGCTGGACGACCGGCAGGCGGTGCTGCTGACGCATTTCCTGGACGATGCCTATGTGGACAGCGACCAGATGCTGCCCCCGTCCGACCGCATGACCCCCCTGGATTTCCGCATCCACGAGGCGATCGGCCAGCCCTTGCCCACATCGTCCCTGCCCATCGCCTTCGCCCATTCCGACCTGCGCCCCAACAACGGCTGGAAGGCCCGGCTGGAGGCGGCGGAACGGCTGGCCCGCGCCGGTGCCATCGCGCCCGCCACCCTGCGCGCGCTTTACAGCGAACAGAAGCCCGCGGCATCGGGCGGGGTGTGGGAACGCGCGGGCGCCATGCGCACGCTGGAGGCCGCGCTGGCCGGCGGCGACCCCTCGCCCGCGCTGCCCCGGGCCTTTGACGAGTTCCGCAAGGCGGGCATGGCCGACGTGCTGGCCGCCATGATCGCCGCCGACCTGCCCGAGGGGGGCGAGGGTCCGTCGGCCGAGATCGCGACCAGGCTGCGCCAATGGCAGGGCCTGCCGACCCCGGTGCCGCTGGTCCTGGACGCAGGCCTGAAGGCCGATCCCGTCGTGGCCCCCGCCACCCATCAGGGCGAGGCGCTGCTGAACGCCATGGCCGACATCGACGCGGGCCTGGACGGTGACCTGCCCCGCGCGGGCCGGGGCCTTGCCACCCTGCGCGCCCTTGGCCTGACGGCCGAGGCCGATGGGGCGGCGGCGCAACTGTCGCTGCTGCCGGTGATGCGGCAAGACCCATGATCGCCGATCATCGCGCCATATCGGCCTTTCTGGACGCCAAGGCCGCCGAATCGGGATCCGCCCGCAACACGGTCCTGGCCTATGGGCGCGACCTGCGCGACCTGTCGGACTGGCTGGCCGGGCGCGGGCTGGCGATGGCCGACCTGACCCGCGAACGGGTCGAGGATTACCTGGCCCATTGCGACGCCCAAGGCCTGTCGCGGGCGACGCGGGCGCGGCGGTTGTCGTCCATCCGGCAGTTCACGCGTTTCGCGCTGGAGGAAGGCTGGCGCGACGACGACCCCGCCATCCGCATCAGCGGGCCGGGCCGCGCCAGGCGCCTGCCCAAGATCCTGGACCGCTCCGAGATCGAGGCCCTGCTGGCCGCCGCCCCGCTTGTCGGCCGGTCCGACGCCGAGCGGGCGCGAAACCTGTGCCTGATCGAACTGCTCTACGCCACCGGGATGCGCGTCAGCGAGCTGGTCGCCCTGCCTGCCGCCACCTGCCGGGGCGATCCGCGCGTGCTGCTGATCCGCGGCAAGGGCGACAAGGAACGCATGGTGCCGCTGACCCCGCCGGCCCGGCGCGCGCTGGCGGCCTGGCTGGCGATCCGCGACGATGCGCCCAAGGACAGCGCGCTTGGCCGCCTGGTCGCCGGCAAGGGCGCGCGGTGGCTGTTTCCCGCCCCCGGCGTGGCGGGCCACATGCCGCGCCAGAGCTTCGGACGGCTTCTGAACGACATGGCGGTGGCGGCGGGCGTGTCGCCGTCGCGCGTGACGCCGCATGTCATCCGCCACGCATTCGCCACGCACCTGCTGGAAGGCGGCGCCGACCTGCGATCCATCCAGACCCTGCTGGGCCATGCCGACCTGGGCACGACCGAGATCTATACCCATGTCCTGGACAGCCGGATGCGCGACCTGGTCCTGACCCATCACCCTCTGGCGAAGAAAGCCTGAAGGATGCCGGACCTGCGCCATCCCGCGAACGCCCGGACGGCGGGGATCCTGCTGATGCTGGCCGCGATCCTGGGCTTCACCATGATGGACGCGACGGCGAAACACCTGACCCAGACCTATCACCCCGCCCAGGTCGTCTGGGCGCGCTTTGTCGGCAACCTGCTGATCTTCGCCGTCCTCTTTCGCGCCGCGATGTTTCCGCTGCTGCGCACCCGCCGTCCCGGCCTGCAATGCGCCCGCGCGCTGATGCAGCTTGGATCGGTCGGGCTGTTCTTTTCCTCGCTCCAGGTGATCGGGCTGGCCGAGGCGACGGCGATCATGGACCTGAACCCGGTCCTGATCACCCTGGGCGCCGCGCTGTTCCTGGGCGAAAAGATCGGTCCCCGGCGGCTGGCGGGCATCGGCGCCGCGCTGGTCGGCGCGCTGATCATCATCCGCCCCGGCGTGGGCGTCTTCCAGCCCGCAGCCCTGCTGCCGCTGGCCGGGGCCTTCACCTATGCGGCAGGCGCGCTGCTGACGCGGATGGCACGCACGGATTCGGTCGCCACGTCCGTCATGTGGTCGGCGGTGGTGGGCAGCGCGCTGACATCGCTGGCGGTGCCTTTCGTCTGGCAGCCCATCGCCCCATCCGACCTGTGGGCCTTCGCGCTGCTGGGGGTCTTCGGCACGGCCAGCCAATACCTACTGGTCCGCGCCTTTGCCACGGCCGAGGCCGGGGTTCTGGCGCCTTTCGGCTATACCGGTCTGGTCTGGGCGGGGCTGTGGGGCTGGCTGCTGTTCGGCCAGCTTCCCGATCTCTGGACGGTCGCGGGGGCCACGCTTATCGTGGTGGCGGGCCTGTATGTCTGGTCCCGAGAAGCCCGCGCGGCGCGAAAGACCCCATGAGCCAGCCTGATACCCCACCCCTGCCAGACCGGATCGCCAATGCCGCCTTTCTGTCGGTGATCGGCCTTGCCCGGCTGCTGCCCTATGAAAGGCGCATTCCTGCGGTAGGCTGGTTCTTCGCGCATGTCCTCGGCCCCCTGGCGGGCTGGCGCGGTCGGATCCGCGAGAACCTGGCGCTCGCCCGCCCCGACCTGAGCGCCGACGAGGTCAAGGCCCTGACCCGCGCCGTCCCGGACAACGCCGGCCGCTCCGTGGCCGAGATCTATTCGGGCGAGGAATTCACCGCCCGCATCCGCGACGCCGACCCGCTGGAAGGTCCCGGCCTGCCCGCGCTGGAAGCCGCCTTCGACGCGCATCGCCCCGTCATCATCGCCTGCGCGCATTTCGGCAACTACGACGCCATGCGCACGGCCCTGGCAGGGCGCGGCTGGCCCGTGGGCGCCCTTTATCGCCCGATGAACAACGAGGCGTTCAACCGCCACTACATCCCCGCCATCCATGCCATCGCGGAACCCCTGTTCCCGCGCGGGCGGTCGGGTCTTGCGTCCATGCTGCGGTTCCTCAAGGGCGGCGGCTGGCTGGCGCTTGGCTTTGATCAATACGACCGGCACGCCCCGGAACTGCGCTTCTTCGACCTGCCCAGCCGAACGGTGCTGACGCCCGCCGAACTGGCGCTGCGATACGACGCGCTGCTGGTGCCGGTCCACGGCATCCGCTGCCCCGACGGTCTGCGCTTCCGCGTCCATGTGGGCCAGCCCGTCGAACATGGTCCCCCCGCCGCCATGATGCAGGCGCTGAACGACGATCTTGAGATGCTGGTGCGGCGGCACATGGACCAGTGGTTCTGGGTCCATCGCCGCTGGAAGTAGCGCCCGGTCCGATCCTTGGCGCACAACCCCTGCGCGCCGGCGAACCTTGCGGGATGGCCGGGCCAGCCCCTACATCGGTCCCAAGGCGCATCCCGCGCACAAGGGAATGTCATGAAGAAGATCGGCTTTCTGTCCTTTGGCCACTGGTCGCCCGAACGCGGCTCGCAGGTCCGCACGGCGCAGGACGTGCTGCTGCAATCCATCGACCTGGCCGTGGCGGCCGAGGAGTTGGGCGCGGACGGCGCCTATTTCCGCGTCCATCACTTCGCCCGCCAGCTTGCATCCCCCTTTCCCCTGCTGGCCGCCGTCGGCGCGCTCACCAAGCGGATCGAGATCGGCACCGGCGTCATCGACATGCGCTATGAAAACCCGCTCTACATGGTCGAGGACGCGGGCGCGGCCGACCTGATCTCCGGCGGGCGGTTGCAGCTTGGCATCAGCCGGGGCAGCCCGGAACAGGTGGTCGATGGCTGGCGTTACTTCGGCTATCAACCCGCCGAGGGCGAGACGGATCAGGACATGGCCCGCCGCCATACCGAGGTCTTCTTGCAGCAGCTTGAAGGCCAGGGCTTCGCCCGCCCGAACCCGCGCCCGATGTTCCCGAACCCGCCGGGCCTGTTGCGCCTGGAACCCCATTCCGAAGGGTTGCGCGACCGCATCTGGTGGGGATCGGCCTCGAACGCCACCGCCGAATGGGCGGCGCGGATGGGCATGAACCTGCAAAGCTCGACCCTCAAGGTGGACGAAGGCGGAGAGCCGTTCCACGTCCAGCAGGCCCGCCAGATCCGCACCTATCGCGAGGCCTGGAAGGTCGCGGGCCACGCCCGCACCCCGCGCGTGTCCGTCAGCCGGTCGATCTTCGCCCTGGTCAGCGACATGGACCGCCGGTATTTCGGACGCGGCGGCAAGGACAGCGACCAGATCGGCAACATCGACAACTATCGCGCCGTCTTCGGCCGCAGCTATGCCGACGAACCCGACCGCCTGGTCGAGGAACTGCGCGAGGATGAAGCCATTGCCGAGGCCGATACCCTGCTGCTGACCGTGCCGAACATGCTGGGGGTGGACTACAACATCCATGTCATCGACAGCATCCTGCGCCATGTCGCCCCGGCGCTTGGCTGGCGCTAGCCCAGGCCGGTCTCGCGCAGATACAACCGCACCGCATCCGCCACATGACGGAAGCGGTCGCCGCCCAGTTGCTTGCCGCCATACCACCGCGTCACGATCACGACATGATCGTGCAGCCCCGCGCGCTCCAGCATCTGCAGGATCAGCGCGCCCGCGCCGGCCTCTCCGTCGTCGTCCTTGACCGCCTCACCCCCCAGGATCGCGGCCCAACTGTTGTGCGTGGCCTTGGCGAACCGCTTGGCGCGCTTCAACTCGGCCAGCAAGGCCGCCGCCTCGGCCCGGCTGGCCGCCGCCCCGCCCGACACCGCATAGCGCGACCCCCGGTCCGAGATGATCTTGTCGAAGACCTGCATTTGCCTTGGCTCAAATATCCCGGGGGAGTCCCGCAAGGACGGGGGCAGCGCCCCCCTGACCCCGCCGCCGCACGTACAATTCCAGCCGGTGATGCACGATCTCGTAGCCCATCTCGGCCGCGATCTCGGCCTGCAGCCGCTCGATCCGGTCGTCGGCGAACTCGACCACGGTGCCCGTGTCCACGTCGATCATGTGGTCGTGGTGGCGCTGGTCCGCGGCTTCCCACCGGGCAGGCTCGCCCTGGAATTCCAGCTTCTCGATCACGCCCTGGGTCTGCAACGTGGTCAGCGTCCGGTACACGGTGGCCAGCGACACGCCCGCCCCCGCGGCCTCGGCCCGGCGGTGCAGTTCGGCGGCGTCGGGATGATCCTCGCTGGCGGCAATGACGCGCAACAGCGCGGCCCGTTGCCGCGTCACGCGCACCCCCGCGTCGCGCAGGGCCTGTTCCAGTTGCAGGGCACGATGTTCCATGGAACCGTGATGCCTCAACCGACGTTCAGTTGCAACTAATTCTCAACTATTGACAGTTGCGAACCGCTCGCACAGAACTTGGGCATGGACAGAACGCGTTGGAATATCCGCCGATGAAACTGCCCCTTGCCTTGGCCGTGGCCCTGATCGCCCTGCCCGCCCATGCCGAACAACTGAAGGTCGCGACCACCTTCACGATCATCGCCGACATGGCCCGCAACGTGGCGGGGGATGCGGCGGTGGTCGAATCCATCACCAAGCCGGGGGCCGAGATCCACAATTACCAGCCGACCTCGGGCGACCTGATCCGCGCCTCGGACACGGACCTGATCCTGGTGAACGGGCTGAACCTGGAAAGCTGGTTCCAGCAGTTCATCGACCAACTGGGCGACGTGCCGGTCGCCGTGGTCAGCGACGGCGTGGAACCCCTGTCGATCACGGGGGGCGATTACGACGGCAAGCCCAACCCCCACGCCTGGATGGGCCTGGACAACGCGCTGATCTATGTGGACAACATCGCCGCCGCGATGGCCACGGCCGATCCCGGAAACGCCGCCGCCTATCAAGCCAACGCCGACGCCTACAAGGCGCAAATCACCGCCACCATCGCCCCCCTGCGCGACATGGCCCGCGCCCTGCCCGAGGACCGCCGCTGGCTGGTCACGTCCGAAGGGGCGTTCTCCTATCTCGCCCGCGACTTCGGGCTGCGGGAACTGTATCTGTGGCCCATCAACGCCGACGCCCAGGGCACGCCGCAGCAGGTGCGCCATGTCATCGACGTGATGCGCGACAATGGCATCGGGGTGGTGTTCTCGGAATCCACCGTGTCCGATCGCCCGGCCCGGCGCGTCGCGGCTGAAACCGATGCGACCTATGGCGGCGTGCTTTACGTGGACAGCCTGTCGGATGCCGACGGCCCGGTGCCCACCTATCTGGACCTGCTGCGCGTCACGGCGGAAACCATCGTGAACGGCCTTCGGGAATGAGCAACGGGATCCACGTCCAGAACCTGACCGTCGCCTATCGCAACGGCGTCACCGCACTGCGCGACGCCAGCTTCACCGTCCCGGAAGGTTCCGTCACCGCCCTGGTCGGCATCAACGGCGCGGGCAAATCGACGCTGTTCAAGGCGCTGATGGGCCTTCTGCCCCATGCCTCGGGCCAGGTCCGCATCATGGGCGGCACGGTGGAACAGGCGCTGGCAAAGAACCTCGTCGCCTACGTCCCCCAGGCCGAGGAGGTGGACTGGACCTTCCCCGTCCTGGTGGAAGACGTGGTGATGATGGGCCGCTACGGCCACATGGGCTTCTTCCGCCGCCCCCGGCCCATCGACCGGCAGGCGGTGGACGCGGCCCTGGCACGGGTCAACATCGCCGACTTCCGCCGCCGCCAGATCGGCGAACTGTCGGGCGGCCAGAAGAAGCGCGTCTTCCTGGCCCGCGCCATCGCGCAGGAAGCGCGGGTGATCCTGCTGGACGAACCCTTCACCGGCGTGGACGTGCAGACCGAACAGGCGATCATCGCGCTGCTCAAGGACATGCGCGACGAAGGCCGGGTGATGCTGGTCTCGACCCACGACCTCGGCTCGGTCCCCGAATATTGCGACCGCGTGGTGATGGTGAAAGGCACGGTGCTGGCCCATGGCCCGACCGAGACGACCTTCACCCCCGAAAACCTGCGCCACGCCTTCGGCGGCGTGCTGCGCCATTTCGTCCTGGGCGGCGCCGCGCTTCACGACGATGCGGACCAGCGCGCCGTGGATGTCTTCACCGACGACGAACGCCCCCTGGTCTTTTACGACCAGCGCCCCCGCAGGAAGGACGAATGACAGCCCATTCACCTTTGCCCAAATATCCCACGGGGGTGCGGGGGTGTGAAACCCCCGCCTGCGACGCCTGATGCTGGACACCCTGCTGATCCCCTTCACCTATGGCTACATGACAAACGCCATCTGGGTTTCGGCCCTGGTCGGCGGCGTCTGCGCCTTCCTGTCGGCCTACCTGATGCTCAAGGGGTGGAGCCTGATCGGCGATGCCCTCTCGCATTCCATCGTCCCGGGGGTCGCCGGCGCCTACATGCTGGGCCTGCCCTTCGCGCTTGGCGCCTTCCTGTCGGGGGGCCTGGCCGCGCTGACGATGCTGTTCCTGAACAGCCGCACGGGGCTGAAGGAGGACGCGATCATTGGCCTGATCTTCACCGGCTTCTTCGGGATCGGGCTGTTCATGATCTCGCTGAACCCGGTATCGGTCGATCTGCAGGCAATCACCATGGGCAACATCCTGGCGATCTCTCCCGCCGACACGGTCCAGCTGGCGATCATCGGGGGGGTGTCGCTGGTGATCCTGCTGGCGAAATGGCGCGACCTGATGGTGGTGTTCTTCGACGAAAGCCACGCGCGCACCATCGGCCTGCATCCTGGACGGCTGAAGGTGCTGTTCTTCACGCTTTTGGCCGGATCGACGGTCGCGGCCATGCAGACCGTGGGCGCCTTTCTGGTCATCGCCATGGTGGTGACGCCCGGCGCCACCGCATACCTGCTGACCGACCGCTTTCCGCGCCTGATCGCGCTGTCGGTCGCCATCGGCACGCTGACCTCGGCCATCGGGGCCTATGCCAGCTTCTTCCTGGACGGCGCGACGGGCGGCATCATCGTCGTCCTGCAAACGCTGATCTTCCTGGCGGCCTTCGTCTTCGCGCCGACCCACGGCATCCTTGCCAGCCGCCGCCGCGTCCGAAGGGCCACCGAATGACCTGGCTGACCGCCCCCTTCGCCTTTCCCTTCATGGTCGAGGCCATGCTGATCACCGCCATCGTCAGCATCCCCGCAGCCCTGCTCAGCTGCTTTCTGGTGCTGAGGGGATGGGCGCTGATGGGCGACGGCATCAGCCATGCGGTGCTGCCGGGGATCGTGCTGGCCTATCTGGCCGGGATCCCGCTGCTGATCGGCGCCTTCGTCGCGGGCATGATCTGTGCCCTGTCGGCGGGCTGGCTGGACGCCAACAGCCGCGTCAAGCCGGACACGACGCTGGGGGTGGTCATGTCGGGCATGTTCGGCCTGGGGATCGTGATCTATACGCAGTTCCCGACCGACGTGCATCTGGACCACATCCTGTTCGGCAACATCTTGGGCATCGGGCGCGACGACTTCATCTCGGCCGGGTCGATCTCGGCCGTGGTCAGCTCGGTGCTGATCCTGAAGTGGCGGGACTTCGCGCTTTTGGTCTTCGACCCGGTGCAGGCGCGGGTGGCGGGCCTGGCCATCGGCTGGCTGCACTACGGGATGCTGGCGATGATCTCGGCCGTTGTCGTCGCCATGCTGTCGGCGGTGGGGATCATCCTGTCGGTGGCGCTGCTGATCGCGCCGGGGGCCATCGCCTTCCTGCTGACCCGGCGGTTGCAGGCGATGCTGGTCCTGTCGGTCGTGATCGCGGTCGCCTCCAGCCTGGCGGGCATCTGGATCAGCTTCTGGCTGGACAGCGCCCCCGCGCCGACCATTGTTGTGGTGATGACCGCGCTGTTCGCGCTGGTGTTCTTCTGGCGGCAACTGACCCACCGCCGCACCGCTGCCACGTAAGGAGGATGCGATGCTGCCCGACCGTTCCACCTTCCCGCCGGACTTTACCTTCGGCGTCGCCACCTCGGCTTATCAGATCGAGGGATCGAGGCACGGCGGCGCGGGCCTGTCGCATTGGGATACCTTCGCGGCCACGCCGGGGAACATCGCGGATGGCAGCAACGGCAGCTTCGCCTGCGACCATTACCACCGCTGGCCCGAGGATCTGGACCTGATCCGCGACGGGGGCTTTACGGCCTATCGCTTCTCGGCATCCTGGGCGCGGGTGATGCCGGACGGGGTGACGGTCAATCCGCAGGGTCTGGATTTCTATGACCGGCTGGTGGACGGGATGGTCGAACGCGGGCTGGCGCCGCACCTGACCTGCTATCACTGGGACCTGCCCGCCGCGCTGTCAGACCTCGGCGGCTGGCAGAACCGCGACATCGCCGCCCGCTTCGCCGATTACTGCGCGGCGATCCACGGCCGGCTGGGCGACCGCCTGGCCAGCACCGCCACGCTGAACGAACCCTGGTGCATTGCCTGGCTGTCGCATTTCCTGGGCCAGCACGCGCCGGGCCTGCGCGACATCCGCGCCGCCGCCCGCGCCATGCACCATGTCCTGCTGGCCCATGGCACGGCCATGCAGGCCTTGCGGGCGGATGGGGCGTCAAACCTTGGCATCGTGCTGAACTTCGAGACCGCGCAGCCCGCCGACGACAGCCCCGGCGCAGCCCGGGCGGCCCAGGTGCAGGACGCCATCTACAACCACTGGTTCATCCGCGCGCTCATGGGCCAGGGCTATCCGCAAGCCGCGCTCGACGGGCTGGAGCCGCATCTGCCGCAAGGCTGGCAGGCCGACATGGCCCTGATCGCGCAGCCTATCGACTGGCTGGGCGTCAACTACTACACCCGCCGCCTTTACGCGGGCGGCGCCGGCCTCTGGCCGCAGGGAGAGGCGGTGGACGGTCCCCTGCCCAAGACGCAGATGGGGTGGGAAATCCGTCCCGAAGGCCTGACCGAGTTCCTGACCCGCCTCGCCCGCGACCACGTGGGCGACCTGCCGATGGTGGTCACCGAAAACGGCATGTCCGAGGCCGCAGGCCCTGATGTCACCGACGATCCCCGCCGCGTGGCCTTCATCGGCGACCACCTGCGCGCCGCGCGGGCCGCGATGGATGGGGGCGTGAACCTGCGCGGCTTCTTCTATTGGTCGCTTCTGGACAATTTCGAATGGGGTTGGGGCTATGGCCCGCGCTTCGGGCTGGTCCATGTCGATTACGAAACGATGGCGCGGACCCCCAAGGCCAGTTGGCACGCCTTCCGCGCCATGCTGCGGGGATAGCGCCTTGGTTGCGCCCACCCCGTCCAGCCGCTATCTGGAAGCCTCAAGCAGATGCCAAGGGGCCACCATGATCGTCATCGCCGCAGCCATCATCGGCGCTGCCCTCGGCTGGCGCCGGGCCGGGCAACTGGGGGGCACCCGGCGCGACCGCGCGCAATATGCGGCATCCTTCGCCGTGGCCTTTGCCGTGCTGGGCCTGTTCGCCACCGTCATCCTGGATCGGCTGATCTGATGTTCGTCCCGTTCCTCGACAGCCTGCGCCGGCAAGGGGTTCCGGTCTCGCTGCGGGAATGGCTGGACCTGATGGCGGGGATGCAGGCGGGGGTGGCGGACTGGACCGTGGACGGCTTCTATCACCTGGCGCGCCTGGTGCTGGTCAAGGACGAACGCCACATCGACCGCTTCGACCGTGCCTTCGCCGAGGCGTTCTCGGGTCTGGAAACGATCCCCGTCGAGGCGCTCGTGACCGAACAGGCGATCCCGCGCGAGTGGCTGGAAAAGCTGGCCGAGAAGCTGCTGACGGACGCCGAAAAGGCGCAAATCCAGGGCAGCGGCAGTTTCGAGGATCTGATGCGCAAGCTGCGCGAACGCCTGGCCGAACAGCAGGGCCGCCACCAGGGCGGGTCCAAGTGGATCGGCACGGGCGGCACCTCGCCCTTTGGCGCATACGGTTACAACCCCGAAGGGGTGCGCATCGGCCAGGACGCATCCCGCCACCGCCGCGCGGTCAAGGTCTGGGACAAGCGCGAATTCCGCGACTTCGACGACGGCGTGGAACTGGGCACCCGCAACATCAAGGTCGCGCTCAAGCGCCTGCGCCACTGGGCGCGTCACGGCGCGGCGGACGAACTGGACCTGCCCGCCACCATCCGCGCCACAGCCGACCACGGCTATATCGACGTGCAGACCCGGCCCGAACGGCGCAACGCGGTCAAGGTGCTGCTGTTCCTGGACGTGGGCGGGTCGATGGACGACCACATCCGCGTCGTGGACGAGCTTTTCAGCGCCGCCCGGGCCGAGTTCAAGCACATGGCGCATTTCTATTTCCACAACTGCCTTTACGAAGGCGTGTGGACGGACAACCGCCGCCGCTGGACCGAACAGACGCCCACCTGGGACGTGCTGCACCGGTATGGGCGCGACTATAAATGCATCTTCGTGGGCGATGCGTCGATGTCGCCCTATGAAATCGCCGTGCCCGGCGGGGCCAATGAACACTGGAACCCCGAGGCGGGCGAGGTCTGGCTGAAGCGTGCGGCCGAGACCTGGCCCGATCACGTCTGGCTGAACCCGGTCCCGCAGGCGCATTGGGGCCATACCCAGTCCATCGCCATGATCGGCCAGATCTTCGAGAACCGCATGATGCCCCTGACGCTGGACGGGTTGACGCAGGCCATGCGGATCCTCGGCTGACCTCTGGCGAAGGCGCCGGGGCGGGACCATATTGGGGCCATGAAATACCTGCCGATCATCCTGCTGGTCCTGTATCTGGCCGCCGTCTGGTTCTTTTCCCTGTGGCGGCTGCGGCAGGAACTGGACCAGAAATCGACGCCGCTCAACCATCCGCGGCTGACGCCCATGCTGGAACGGCTGGGCCAGGCCATGGACCTGCCCCCGGTCCGCGCCCATGTCTATGAGGTCGATCCCGTCAACGGCCTCGCCGCCCCCGACGGGCGCATCTTCCTGACGCGCGGCTTCATCCGGAAACTCGACGCGAACGAGGTCACGCCCGAGGAACTGGCCAGCGTCATCGCGCACGAGTTGGGCCATGTGGCGCACGGGCACGCGCGGCGGCGGATGATCGACTTTGCGGGCCAGAACGCCATCCGCATGGCGCTGGCGGGCGTCCTGGGCCGCATCATCCCGGGCCTTGGCATCTGGATCGCGGGGATGATCGCGACGGCGGTCGCCGCCCGCCTGTCGCGCGACGACGAATTCGAGGCCGACCGCTTCGCCAGCGCGCTGCTGATCCGCGCGGGGCTTGGCACCGCGCCGCAAATCTCGCTGTTCCGGAAGCTCGACCGGCTGACCGGCGGACGCGCGGGCCAGGCCCCCGCCTGGCTGCTGTCCCATCCCCCCGTGGCCCGCCGCATCGCCGCCATCCAGTCGCAGGAAGCCCGCTGGCGCCAGGGCTGAATCGCCTTGCGACACGCCCGGGTTGTCCTATGCTGCGCCCGCACCACGGGACACCACCATGACGCGACCCTTCCGCCGCCGGGTTCTGTACCTTCCCGGCTTCGATCCCATGCCCCCGCGCCGATACCGCGAGATGTATCGCCGCGAATCGCGGATGCAGGCGCGGATCAGCGGCTATGACCTGGCCATGGAACGGCCTGCCCAGGGGACCGCGTTCGGCTGGCAGACGCGCGCGCGCTTTCCCGAGGGAGAGGCCGAGGCGCGGGTCGAGGTGCTGGTCTGGTCCGACCTCGTGCAGGCCTCGATGCGCACCGGGATCATGGCGACCTATGCGCAGATGCTGCGGACGGCCTGGATCTATGTACGCTCGGGCGCGCTGCGGCGGATGATGCGGCTGCGGCGGGGTCCGGTGCTGGCTGCGCTGTATCCGGTCGCGGTGCTGCTGGGGCAACTGCTTGGCGCGGTCCTGGCCGCGGTGCTGGCGGGATGGGCGGTCATGGCCCTGACCGGCCTGCCCTGGCTTGCGGTCCCCCTGGCGCTGGTCGCCGCATGGGGCGCGCTGGTCGCGGCCAAGTCCCAGGACCACCGGCTGTTCGCGCATTACCTGATCCACGACTATGCCTTCACGGCCAGCCTGCACGGCGCCTATCCGCCGGTCCTGGAAGACCGGCTGGCCCGGTTCACGGACCGCCTGTCGGACGCGCTGGCCGAGGATATCGACGAGGTTCTGGTCGTCGGCCACTCCTCGGGTGCCTATCTGGCGGTGTCGCTGGTGGCCGACGTTCTGCGCCGGGGGGCTGGCGGGACCGGTCCCGCGCTGGCGCTGCTGACCCTGGGCCATGTGGTGCCGATGGCGGCCTTCCTGCCGGGCGCCCATCGCCTGCGCGCCGACCTGGGCCTTCTGTCCGAACGGCCGGATCTGTTCTGGCTGGATGTCACCGCGCCCGGGGACGCCTGCAGCTTCGCGCTCTGCGATCCGGTGGCCGTGACGGGCATGGCCGGGCCGGGGCAACGCTGGCCGCTGGTGATCTCGGCCGCGTTTACCCAAACCCTGTCGCCCCGCCAGCAGCGCGACATGCGCCACCGCTGGATCCGGCGGCACATGCAGTATCTGTGCGCCTTCGAGCGGCCGGGCGATTACGATTACTTCGCCATCACCGCCGGGCCGCGCCGCCTTGCCGACCGCTTCGCGGACAGGCAGCACTCGCCCGGCCGCATCACGACCCCTGTCGCAGGACGGATGCGATGATCCCCCCCCGCCCCCCGACAAGCGAAGGCCAGGGCAGCGTCCTGCGCTTTGCCCGCGCCTTCCGCCGCGACCTGCTGTCGGCCCTGCCCGAACGGCTGTACGGCGCCTGGATGGCGGAATTCCGCAGCCCCCTGATCCACAGCTTCGTCTGCAACGACCCGGCCCTGGTGCGCCTGATCCTGAAGGACCGCCCCGGTGATTTCCCCAAGTCGGACCGGCTGCGCGCCGGACTGGCGCCCCTGCTGGGCGAATCGGTCTTCGTCACCAACGGCGCGCAATGGGCCGCGCAGCGCCGCATCATCGACCCCGCCTTTGAAGGCGGGCGCCTGCACGACAGCCTGCCCGCGATCTTCGCCGCAACGGATGCCACCGTCGCCCGCCTGCGCCCCGGCGAACAGGATATCGAGCCCGAATGCAGCCACGCCGCCGCCGACGTGATCTTTCGCGCGCTGTTCTCGATGCCCATCGAACACGACACCGCCGCGCGGGTGTTCCGCGCCTTCCGCGCCCACCAGGACGCGCAGCCGGTGGTCAACCTGGCGGCTCTGCTGCCCTGGCCGCGCTGGCTGCCGCACCCTCATTCGCGCCGCACGCGCCGCACGGCAGCCGAGATCCGGGGCCTCATCGCCACCCTTGTCGCCAACCGGATGCAGGCGATCCGCGAGGGCACCGCCCCCGACGACCTGGCCACGCGGATCATGACGACGCCGGACCCGCAGACAGGCCGCCGCTTTTCCGCGCCCGAGATGGTGGACCAAGTCGCGATCTTCTTCCTGGCGGGCCACGAGACCAGCGCCTCGGCCCTGGCCTGGGCGCTGTGGCTGTTGGCGGCCTATCCCGAATGGCAGGACGCCATTGCGGCCGAGGCCGCCGCCCTGACCCCCGACATGGCCGCAATCAACGCCCTGCGCACCACCCGCGCCGTCTTCCGCGAGGCGCTGCGCCTTTATCCCCCCGTCCCGATGATGGTCCGGCAGGCCACGCGGGCGGAAACGATGCGCGGCCGCCCCGTGCCCGCAGGCGCGCAGCTGGTCCTGTCGCCCTGGCACCTGCACCGCCACCATCGCCTGTGGGACCGGCCCGACGACTTCGACCCCGGCCGCTGGTCCCGCCCCGAGGGCAAGGCCAGCGCCCGCGACGCCTTTATCCCCTTTTCGGCGGGCCAGCGCGTCTGCCCCGGGGCGGGCTTCGCCATGATCGAGGGCGTGGTGATGCTGGCCCGCATCGTCGCGGCCTTCCGCCTGGAACCGGGGAGCAAGCCCCCCGTCCCCGTCGCCCGCCTGACCGTCCGCGGCCGCGACGGCATCGCCATCCGCCTGACGCCGCGCGAAAACCTCGCGCCCCCCGCTTGACATTCCCTCGCCACGGGACAAAAAGGGCGCCAGTGGGGCCGTAGCTCAGTTGGTAGAGCGCGTCGTTCGCAATGACGAGGCCAGGGGTTCGATTCCCCTCGGCTCCACCAGTTCTCTCCTACACCGCATCTCCGCGCCGCAGCGCATAGTAGACGCCGCCGCCCACGGCCACGCCGAAGAACCAGCCATAGGTGCCCCACCAGGCGGGCAGAAGCGTGGTGAAGGTCGGCAGGATCGACGAAAAGACCATGCCGATGCCAAAGGCGATGAAGGCCTTGGAGTGCCAGCCGTTCTGGAACCGGAACTCGCCGTTTTCCTGATAAAGCGCGGCCACGTCCAGGCGCGACCTGCGGATCAGGTAGTAATCCACCATGATGATCCCGAAGATCGGACCCATGGTCGAGCCGATGAAGTTCACGAACTGCGCCGCCCCCGTTTCCCACGGCGCCCAGGGAAACAGCGCCAAGGATATCAGCGCCGCGATATAGCCGCCGCCCTTGAAGGAAATCCGCGACGGGAACGTGTTGGAAAAGTCGAAGGCGGCGGACACGAAGTTCGCCACCACGTTGATCCCCAGCGTCGCCACGGCGAAGGTCAGGGCGGCCAGGATCGCCAGGAACAGGCTGTCGAACTTGGCCGAGATCTGTTCGGGGTGAAGCAGCACCTCGCCATAGACGGCATAGGCGGCGGTGGTGGTGACGCCCGCGACCAGGCAGAAGGCCAGCAGGTTTACCGGCAGGCCCCACAGGTTGCCCTTCAGCAGCGCGCGTTCGTCGGTGGCATAGCGCGAGAAGTCGCAGAAGTTCAGGTAAAGCGCCGCGAAATAGGTGATCCAGGTCGCGGCGACGGCGGCCAGCGCGGCGAAGCTGCCGGGGGCCGAGGTGACGCCCGCATCGCGCGTGGCGGCGATCAGCACGTCTTGCGGGATCTCTGACCCAAAGGAAAAGGTGCCGGATTTCGCGACCAGATAGACCGCCAGGACCAGCATCACGATCCAGACGGCGGGACCGGCCCAGTCCTGGAACTTGCGGACCGTTTCCATCCCGTTCTGGATGATCAGAAGCTGCGCGCCCCAGACGATCAGGAAGCAGATGAAGGTCAGGGTCGAATGGCCCAGCAGGAAGCTGGTCTGGTGAAATTCCAGCAGCGCCGGGCTGCGGATCAGCAGGGCGACCAGGGCGCCTGCCGCAGCCGCCGTCTGCGCGCCGTACCAGAAGCAGGCGACCACCGCACGGACCAAGGCCGGGACGTTCGCGCCGAAGGTGCCGAAGGACGCGCGGGCCAGCACCGGGAAGGGCACGCCGGTGCGCACGCCCGCGTTGCCGACCATGGTCATCAGCACGAAGATCACCAGCGACCCGATGCCGATCGCCAGCACGAAGTTGACGAAGCTGCCGCACAGCAGGAACAGGCTTGCGGCCAGATAATAGCCCCAAAGGCTGTGCACGTCCGAGGTCCAGACGTTGAAGATCGAGAAGGCGCCCCACTTGCGGTCCTGCGCAGGCGCAAGATCCTCGTTGTAAAGGGCGGGAGATGGGTTTTCCAGCTGCATGATACCCTCCTGCTGGGTTGCCGGGCGGGGGCCATGGCGACAGGCTGCGGTCCCGATGACACCACAGGATCATGCATCACGGTTTCGTGGAAAGACGTATCGGCACCGCGCGGCAAAAAAGCCGAAGGGGCGCGGCAAAACGGCATCAAGGGAACAGCCGCCAGAGGGGACCGGCGGCTGTCCGGGTTTTTATCCCGCCAGGGCGTCCGGCTGGACCTGGACGCCCGCCTCTCGGCGGTTGCGCAGTTCCTCGGCCACCAGGAAGGCCAGTTCCAGCGACTGGCTGGCGTTCAGGCGCGGGTCGCAGGCGGTGTGGTAACGGTCCGACAGATCCTCGTCGGTGACGGCGCGGACGCCGCCGGTGCATTCGGTCACGTCCTTGCCGGTCATCTCGAAATGCACGCCGCCGGGGATGGTGCCTTCCGCCTTGTGGACGGCGAAGAATTCCCGCACCTCGCGCAGGATCGAATCGAAGGCTCGCGTCTTGTAGCCGGAGGACGACTTGATGACGTTGCCGTGCATCGGGTCGCAGGACCAGACGACATTCGCGCCCTCGGCCTGCACGGTCTGCACCAGGCGCGGCAGGTGGTCGCCCACCTTGCCCGCCCCGAAGCGCGCGATCAGCGTCAGCCGCCCCGGTTCGTTTTCCGGGTTCAGCTTGGCCATCAGCGCCTTGAGGTCGTCCGCCGTGGTCGTGGGTCCGCATTTCAGGCCGATGGGGTTCTGCACGCCCCGGCAGAATTCGACATGCGCGCCGTCCACCTGGCGGGTGCGGTCGCCGATCCAGATCATGTGGCCCGAACCCGCCACAGGCAGGCCGGTGGTCGAATCGACGCGGGCCAAGGCTTCTTCGTATTCCAGCAGCAGCGCCTCGTGGCTGGTGTAGAAATCGACCTTGGACAGCTGGTGCGCGGTGTCGGAATTGACGCCGGCTGCCTGCATGAAGGCCATGGCGTCAGCAATGCGCCCCGCGATGTCGCGGTATTTCGCGGCCTCGGGTCCGCCCACGAAATCGGCGATCCAGCTTTGGACGCGGTGCATGTCGGCAAAACCGCCCGTGGAAAACGCCCGCAGCAGGTTCAGGGACGCCGCCGCCTGCGTATAAGCCGCCAGCATCCGCTGCGGATCGGGAATGCGCGATTCTGCCGTGAAGTCGAAGCCGTTGATGATGTCGCCGCGATACGAGGGCAGCTCGACCCCGTTCATCACCTCGGTCGGCGCGCTGCGGGGCTTGGCGAACTGGCCCGCCATGCGGCCCACCTTGATCACCGGCATCTGCGCGCCCCAGGTCAGCACCACGGCCATCTGCAACAGCACCTTGAAGGTGTCGCGGATGTTGTCGGCGCTGAATTCGGCGAAACTTTCTGCGCAATCGCCGCCTTGCAGCAGGAAGGCCTTGCCTTCCGCCGCCAGGGCAAGCTGGGCCTTCAGGCGCCGCGCCTCGCCCGCAAAGACCAGGGGGGGATAGCGGCGCAACTGCGCCTCGACCGCCTGAAGGGCCACAGGGTCGGTATAATCCGGCATCTGGACGCGGGGATAGGCGCGCCAGCCGGCCTTGTCCCAGCTTTGGGTGGCGGTCTTGCGGTTCTCCTGCGTCATGGCACGCACTCCTTGGGAAATGGTCGTGACGGTATAGACGGGATGAGGGCAAAGGAAAAGCCGGACTGCATGGTCCCTGCCCCCTCTTGCGGCGACCCCGAATCCCTGATGATGTCGTGCGATCACGCGCGCAAAGACTGCCCCCATGCCATCCGACAAGCCCCGCCGGTTCACGTTCCTGCTGCTGGACCGTTTCACCATGCTGCCCTTTACCGCGGCGATCGAGCCGCTGCGCCTGGCCAACCGCGCGGCGGGCCGGACGCTGTATGGCTGGCGGCTGGTCGGGCCGGGCCAGGACCACGCCACATGCTCGAACGGGGCGCGGGTCGTGCTGGACGCGTCGATCGAGGTGGAAACCCCGGCGGAACGCGACGACGTGGTGATCGTCTGCGGCGGCACGGACATCGCGCGGACCGCGACAAGGCCGGTGCTGAACTGGCTGCGCAAGCAGGCGCGCGGGGGCGCGACCATGGGGGGCGTCTGCACCGGCGCGTGGGTCCTGGCCGAGGCGGGCTTGCTGGACGGGCGCAAGGCCACGATCCATTGGGAAAACCACGACGGCTTCGCCGAGGCCTTTCCTCAGGTGGACCTGTATCGCTCGGTCTTCGTGAACGACGGCAACCGGCTGACGGCTGCGGGCGGCACGTCGTCCATCGACCTGATGCTGCACCTGATCGCCGAGGCTCATGGCGACGCCCTGGCGACCGAGGTGGCCGACCAGATGCTGCACACCGCCATCCGCACCGACCAGGACCGGCAACGGCTGTCGATCCCCACCCGGATCGGCGTCCGCCATCCGCGCCTGGCCGCCGTGATCGCGCGGATGGAATCGAACCTGGAGGAGCCGATCAGCCCTGCCCGACTGGCGGCGGATGCGGGCATGTCCACGCGGCAACTGGAACGGCTGTTCCGCCGATACCTGAACCGCAGCCCGAAACGCTATTACATGGAAACGCGGCTGGCGCGCGCGCGCAACCTGCTGATGCAGACCGAAATGCCCATCATCGAGATCGCGCTGGCATCAGGCTTTTCCAGCCCGTCGCATTTCTCGAAATGCTACCGCGCGTTCTATGGCAGCACGCCTTATCGAGAGCGCGGGACCGGGGCTGCCGCATCCGCATAGAAAAACCCCGGCGCGGGGTGCCGCGCCGGGGTTTGTCAGGGATCGGACCGGATCAGCTTGGAACGGTGGACTGGTTCGGATCGAGGCCAACATGGGTGCCCAGGGCCTCCATGTCCGCCAGCAGCTTGGCGGCGGCGGTGACGACATCCTCGCCCACCGAGTCGCGGCGGCTTTCGGCGGCGCGGCGGTTGCGATGCGCATCCGCCATCATCTCGTTGAAGACGGCTTGGGTCAGTTCCCCGCGCGCATGGCCGCGTTCGGCCAGCAGGCTGACCGAATCGGGACCGATCTCGACAAAGCCGCCGGTCACGGCGAAATCACTCGCCGACCCGTCGGCGCCGATCACCGTGACCAGGCCGGGCCGCAGTGTGACGATGGTCGGCGCATGGCCGGGCATGGCGGTCAGGTCGCCATCCGTGCCCGGCAGGCGCACCTCGCGCACCGCGACGGAAACCAGTCTCCGTTCCGGCGACACGAGGTCGAACTGCATGGTATCGGCCATCCTGCCCCCTTACGCGGCTTCTGCCGCAAGACGCTGGGCTTTCGCCTTCACGTCCTCGATGTCACCGACCATGTAGAAGGCCGATTCCGGCAGGTGGTCGTATTCGCCGGCAACCACGGCCTTGAACGAGGCAATGGTCTTTTCCAGCGGCACCTGAACGCCGTCGGACCCGGTGAAGACCTTGGCCACGTCGAAGGGCTGCGACAGGAACCGCTGGATCTTGCGGGCGCGGGCCACCGTCAGCTTGTCTTCTTCCGACAGTTCGTCCATGCCGAGGATCGCGATGATGTCCTGCAACGACTTGTATTTCTGCAAGATCCCCTGAACGTCGCGGGCGACCTGATAATGCTCCTCACCCACGACGGCGGGGTCGAGGATGCGGCTGTTGGAGTCCAGCGGGTCCACGGCCGGGTAGATGCCCAGTTCCGAAATCGCGCGCGACAGCACGGTCGTGGCGTCCAGGTGGGCAAAGGTCGTGGCGGGCGCCGGGTCGGTCAGGTCGTCGGCCGGAACATAGACGGCCTGGATCGAGGTGATCGAGCCGTTCTTGGTCGAGGTGATGCGTTCCTGCATCGCGCCCATGTCGGTGGCCAGCGTCGGCTGGTAACCCACGGCCGACGGGATGCGGCCCAGCAGCGCCGACACTTCGGACCCGGCCTGCGTGAAGCGGAAGATGTTGTCCACGAAGAACAGAACGTCGGTCCCGGTCGAGTCGCGGAACTGTTCGGCCACGGTCAGGCCGGTCAGCGCCACGCGCATCCGCGCCCCCGGCGGTTCGTTCATCTGGCCGTAAACCAGGGCAACCTGCGACTCCGCCAGATTGTCCGGCTTGATGACGCCCGATTCCACCATCTCGTGATACAGGTCGTTGCCCTCGCGGGTGCGTTCGCCCACGCCCGCGAACACGGAATAGCCCGAATGCACCTTGGCGATGTTGTTGATCAGTTCCATGATCAGAACGGTCTTGCCGACGCCCGCGCCGCCGAACAGCCCGATCTTGCCGCCCTTGGAATAAGGCGCCAGCAGGTCGATGACCTTGATGCCCGTGACCAGGATTTCGGAACTGGTCGCCTGCGCCGCGAATTCCGGGGCCGGCTGGTGGATCGACCGGCGTTCCGTCACGTTCAGCGGCGCGCCTTCGTCAACGGGTTCGCCCACGACGTTCAGGATGCGGCCCAGCGTCACGTCGCCGACCGGAACGGTGATCGGGCCGCCGGTGTCGCTGACCGGCTCGCCGCGGACCAGGCCCTCGGTCGCGTCCATGGCGATGGTGCGCACGGTGTTCTCGCCCAGATGCTGCGCCACTTCCAGGATCAGCTTCTTGCCGTTGTTGCTGGTTTCCAGCGCGTTCAGGATCGCGGGCAGGTGGTTGTCGAACTGCACGTCAACGACGGCGCCGATCACCTGCGTGATTTTACCAGTGGCCTCTGCCATGTGATTACCCCTAGGTGTCAGAGCGCCTCGGCGCCCGAGATGATTTCGATGAGTTCCTTGGTGATCGCGGCCTGACGCGAGCGGTTGTACACCGTTGTCAGCCGGTCGATCATGTCGCCCGCATTGCGCGTGGCGTTGTCCATGGCCGTCATCCGCGCCCCCTGTTCCGAGGCCGCATTTTCCAGAAGCGCCGCAAACACCTGCGTCGCGATCGAACGCGGCAGCAGGTCGCCAAGAATGGCCTCCTCGCCGGGTTCGTAATCGTACAGCGCCGAGGCACCGCCCGCCGCCCCGCCTTCCGGCATTTCGGCCGGGATGATCTGGCGCGCGGTCGGAACCTGGCTGATCACCGATTCGAAGCGGTTATAGAAGATCGTCGCCACGTCGAAGTCGCCGGCCTCGAACCGGTCCAGCACGTCGTCGGCAATGGCGCGGGCATTGTCGTAGCCCACGCGCTTCACTTCGGACATGTCGACATGGCTGACGAACAGGCTGCCATAATCGCGCTTCAGCTGCTCGCGGCCCTTCTTGCCGACGGTCAGGATCGCGACTTCCTTGCCCTCGCCCCGCAGACGTTCGGCATGTTGCCGGGCCAGCTTGACGATGGTGCTGTTGAAGCCGCCGGCCAGACCGCGTTCCGAGGTCATCACGACCAGCAGATGCTTGCGGTCGGCCCCCGTCCCGGCCAGCAGGCGCGGCGCCGATGCGGAACCGGCCGCATTCGCGGTCAGCCCGGCCATCACCGCCGCCATCCGGTCGGCATAGGGACGCGCGGCTTCCGCCGCGTCCTGCGCCCGGCGCAGCTTCGCGGCGGCGACCATCTGCATCGCCTTCGTGATCTTCCGCGTGTTCTTGACGCTTCCGATCCGGTTCTTGAGATCCTTGAGACTGGGCATCTATTCCCCCTCTCAGGCGCGGGTCTTGTTGTATGCGTCCAGAGCGGCCTTGATCGCGTTCTCCAGATCACCCGAAACCTTGCGGTCGTTGCGGGTCATGTCGTCCAGCAGGTCGGCCTTCTGGTTGCGCAGGAACTGGATCAGCCCGTCTTCCCAGGCCACGACCTCGCGCACCGGCACGGTGTCGATGTAGCCCTTGGTCCCGGCATAGATCACGATCACGATTTCCGCGTTCGTCAGCGGGCGGTACTGCGGCTGCTTCATCAGCTCCGTCAGGCGCGAGCCGCGGTTCAGCAGGCGCTGCGTGGCCGCGTCCAGATCGGACCCGAACTGCGCGAAGGCCGCCATCTCGCGATACTGGGCCAGTTCCAGCTTGACCGGACCGGCGACGGATTTCATCGCCTTGGTCTGGGCCGCCGAACCCACGCGCGACACCGACAGGCCGGTGTTCACGGCCGGGCGGATGCCCTGGAAGAACAGTTCGGTTTCCAGGAAGATCTGGCCGTCGGTGATCGAGATCACGTTGGTCGGGATATAGGCCGACACGTCGCCCGCCTGCGTCTCGATGATCGGCAGCGCGGTCAGCGAGCCGGAGCCGTTGGCCTCGTTCAGCTTGGCCGAACGTTCCAGCAGGCGCGAGTGCAGATAGAACACGTCGCCCGGATAGGCTTCGCGCCCGGGCGGACGGCGCAGCAGCAGCGACATCTGGCGATAGGCCACGGCCTGCTTGGACAGGTCGTCATAGATGATCAGTGCGTCCATGCCGTTGTCGCGGAAATATTCCCCGATCGCGGTGCCCGAATAGGGCGCCAGGAACTGCATCGGCGCGGGGTCGGACGCGGTCGCGGCCACCACGGTCGTATAGGCCATGGCCCCGGTTTCTTCCAGCTTCTTGACCAGCTGGGCCACGGTCGAACGCTTCTGACCCACGGCGACATAGATGCAGTGCAGGGTCTTCATGCCCTCGGCCTCGCGGCCGTTGTAGTTCTGCTGGTTCAGGATCGTGTCCAGAACGATGGCGGTCTTGCCGGTCTGGCGGTCGCCGATGATCAGCTCGCGCTGGCCGCGGCCGACCGGGATCATGGCGTCAACCGACTTCAGGCCGGTCGCCATCGGTTCGTGAACCGACTTGCGCGGCATGATGCCGGGGGCCTTCACGTCGGCGATCCGGCGCTCGGTCGCCTCGATCGGACCCTTGCCGTCGATCGGGTTGCCAAGCGCGTCCACGACGCGGCCCAACAGGCCCTTGCCGACCGGCACGTCCACGATGGACCGCGTGCGCTTGACGGTGTCGCCTTCCTTGATCGCCCGGTCATCGCCGAAGATCACGATCCCGACGTTGTCGGTTTCCAGGTTCAGAACCATCCCCCGGACGCCGCCGGGAAATTCCACCATCTCGCCGGCCTGCACCTTGTCCAGGCCATAGACGCGGGCGATGCCGTCACCAACGGACAGCACCTGACCCACCTCGGCCACCTCGGCCTCCTGGCCGAAGTTCCTGATCTGATCCTTGAGGATGGCCGAAATCTCGGCAGCCTGGATTCCCATTATCCGACCTCTTTCATAGCATTCTGGAGGGAGGCAAGCTTCGAGCGGATCGAGCTGTCGATCATCTGCGAGCCTAGCTTGACGATCATGCCGCCGATGAGGGTTTCATCGACGCGCGTGTTCAGTTTGACGATCTTGCCCGACTTCAGGGCCAGCGTGTCGCGCAGGCGCGCCTGCTGCTCGCCGGTCAGCGCGACCGCGCTTGTGACATCGGCCGTGACCTCGCCGCGTTCCACGGCAATCCGGTCCTGCAACTGGCGCACCAGTTGCGGCAGCACGAACAGGCGGCGGTTCCGGGCCATCAGTTGCAGCGTGTTCGACAGCACCGGCGACAGGCCCATCTTCTGCGCCACGGCACCGATGGCGCGGGCCTGGTCGTCGCGGGTGTAAAGGGGCGAACTGATCAGGCTGTGCAGATCCGCGCTGTCATGCAGCGCCGTGCCCAGATCCTCGGTCTGCCGGGCCAGGGCGTCCAGGCCCCCGTCTTCCTTGACGATGTCGAAGACGGCCTGCGCATAGCGCCCGGCGATGCTCTGGGACATGGAAACAGAGTTGGCCACGGTCATCCTTTACGGTTTGCGCAAGCCCCGCTGGCGGGCCGGGCGTTCGTCCGGTCTGTCGCGGGGTGCGGGTCGCGTTCGCACGGCCTTTGGGACCGTCATGAAATCTGCGGCGTCTCTAGCAGGTGAAATCGGCCCGGGCAACCGGCTAGCGCACGGAAATGAGAAGGATTGCGACCTTCGGATCGCAACGGCACCCGCAGCACGGGCGGCATCGCGGCGCCGAAGCGAAGAACGCTTGCCGCGGGACCGGTCCTTCGCAGTTGCAGCATGGATCGCGTGAACAACCCGGCGTGACCTGCCACCCATGCAGGTGACGCGCCACGCCGGGACTACTGGCAACGATACAAGGCAGGCGTTTTTCCGGTTCCAGGCGATGCCGAACGCGGCGAAACGGAAGACTCGTTAACGGCAGGCCACCAGATACAGGCTTCATATAGGCGACTTTGCTGCACTGCGGCAGTTCACCTTATGGACAGGTCCTGATCGATTCGGGCCGGCTGCCGGTCATTTTCTTGCAGATGCTGCAAGTTTCGCCCCGCAGGCGCACGGGTCGGACGCGGCCTGACGACGCCATCCAGGATCTCCAGCGGGCTTGGCACGTGGACGCGCAGGTCAGGTCCCAGGGGGGCGCGAACCTGCTTGGTCAACTCGATCAGCACCACGCCCGCGATCAGCACCCGGCTGATGCGCGCGCCCGTGCGTTCCCACATCTGCGCGCTGCCCAGCCAGAAGCGGCGGTCCGAGGGCGGGATATACACCGCCGAGCCGTGCCAGTCGGGCACGAAGCCCGCGCGGCGCGCCTGCGTCTCGATCTGCCCGGTGGTGTAGCTGCGCCCGAAACCGAAGGGCGTGCGGTCGGATGCCGCCCACAGCCCCGCGCGGTTCGGCACCATGACCATCATCCGCCCGCCGGGACCGAGCACGCGCCAGGCCTCGGCCAGCAGGGCGGCGGGATCGTCGCTGGTCTCCAGCCCGTGAAGAAGCACCAGCCGGTCCACGCTGCCGGTTTCCAGCGGCCAGGCGGTCTCGTCGCACAGGACGCTGTGATTGGGCATCCCGGCGGGCCAGGCCATCACCCCCTGCGGGCCGGGCATCAGCGCCGTGACGCGCCGCGCCGTCGGCAGATAGGGTCTCAGCATCGGGGCGGCGAAGCCGAAGCCCGCGACGTTCATGCCGGTGCAGCCCCCGGGCGGCCAGCGCGTCATCAGCCGGTCGCGCAGGATGCGCTGGACGACGCGCCCAAGCGCGCGCTGGTAATAGAAGCTGCGGAGATCGGCGATATCGTGGTGCATTGCGCCCCGGCCCGGCTTTTGACAGGCTCGACCTCATCACAGGAAAGGGATTTTGCCAATGCCGCTGGAACTGGTCACGCTGCGCTGCCGCCAGGACAACTATGCCTATCTGCTGCATGGCGACGAGGGCACGGTCCTGATCGACGCCCCCGAAGCCGCGCCGGTCCTGCGCGACCTTCAGGCGCGGGACTGGGGCCTGTCGGCGATCCTGCTGACCCATCATCATGGCGATCACGTCGATGGCGTGGCGGAACTGGTGCGCGAAACCGGGGCGATGGTGATCGGCGCAGCGGCGGATGCGCACCGCCTGCCGCCTCTGGACCTGCGGATCACGCCGGGCGAGCCGCTGGAAGCCCTGGGCGAGCCGGTCGAGATCATCGACGTTCCCGGCCACACCGTCGGCCACGTCGCCTTCCATTTCCCCCAATCGGGCTATGCCTTCACCGCCGACAGCCTGATGGCCCTTGGCTGCGGCCGCCTGTTCGAGGGAACGGCCGCGATGATGTGGGACAGCCTGTCGCGCCTGAACGCCCTGCCCGCCGATACGCTGATCTGCTCGGGCCACGATTACTGCGCGGGCAACGGCGCCTTCGCCCTGTCGGTTGATCCCGGCAACCAGGCGCTGCGCGACCGGCTGGCGGCGGTCCAAGAGGCGCGCCAGCCCTGCGCGCCTGCCACCCTGGCCCTGGAACGCGACACCAACCCCTTCCTGCGCGTCGCGGCGCTGCGCGCCCCCCTGGGGATGGAAAACGCCCCCGACGCCGAGGTCTTCGCGCGTCTTCGATCCATGAAGGACGCGTTCTGACGGGCAAGTGAAAAGCCCCGCTTCGCGAGCCGCGCTTGAAATTCGCGCGGCGGCGCATCACATCTGCCTCAACCGTGGGAAAATCGTGGCATCCGCGTGAAAAAGCACTTGATGCCGACCGAATTCCACCAAATCTTAACTGTATCGTGACAGTCTGGGCAGGTGGGCACAAGATATGCCCATACCGCCAGCCGACTGGACAGGAGACGACCGTGCCAAGTTTCTCGACCTCCCTGGAACAGGCCATTCACCAGGCGCTTGCGCTGGCGAACGAACATCGACACGAGCTTGCCACGCTCGAACACCTGCTGCTGGCCCTGACCGAGGAACCGGACGCGGTCAAGGTGATGCGGGCCTGCAACGTCGATCTGGATGAATTGCGCAAGCTGTTGATCGACTTCATCGAAGACGATCTTTCGACCCTCATCACCGATGTCGAAGGATCCGAGGCCGTGCCCACCGCCGCCTTCCAGCGGGTGATCCAGCGCGCCGCGATCCATGTCCAAAGCTCGGGCCGGCAAGAGGTGACGGGCGCCAACGTGCTGGTCGCGATCTTCGCCGAACGCGAATCCAACGCGGCCTTCTTCCTGCAGGAAATGGACATGACCCGTTACGACGCGGTCAACTTCATCGCGCATGGCGTGGCCAAGAACCCGTCCTTCAACGAAAACCGCAAGGTCGTGGGGTCGGACGAACCCGAACAGAAGCAGGCCGAGGCCGCGCCCGAATCCAAGGACGAAACCGCCCTTGGCAAGTACTGCGTCGATCTGAACGCCAAGTCGAAAAAGGGCGACGTGGACCCCCTGATCGGCCGCGAGCCTGAGGTCGAACGGGCCATCCAGGTCCTGTGCCGCCGCCGCAAGAACAACCCGCTGCTGGTGGGCGATCCGGGCGTCGGCAAGACCGCCATCGCCGAAGGCCTGGCGCTGAAGATCACGCGCGGGGAAACCCCCGACGTGCTGGCAGGCGCCACGATCTTTTCGCTGGACATGGGCGCGCTGCTGGCGGGCACCCGCTATCGCGGCGACTTCGAGGAACGCCTGAAGGCCGTCGTGAAGGAGCTTGAGAACCACCCCGACGCGATCCTGTTCATCGACGAGATCCACACGGTGATCGGCGCGGGCGCGACCTCGGGCGGGGCGATGGATGCGTCGAACCTGCTGAAACCGGCTTTGTCGGGCGGCAAGCTGCGCTGCATGGGATCGACCACCTACAAGGAGTTCCGGCAGCACTTCGAAAAGGACCGCGCCCTGTCGCGCCGGTTCCAGAAGATCGACGTGAACGAGCCTTCGGTGGCCGACACCATCAAGATCCTGATGGGCCTGAAGCCCTCCTTCGAGAAGCACCACGACCTGCGCTATACCAACGAGGCGATCAAGTCGGCGGTGGAACTGGCCAGCCGCTACATCAACGACCGCAAGCTGCCCGACAGCGCCATCGACGTGATCGACGAGGCGGGCGCGGCCCAGCACCTGGTCAGCGAAAGCAAGCGGCGCAAGACGATTTCCCCCAAGGAGATCGAGGCCGTGGTGGCCAAGATCGCCCGCATCCCGCCCAAGAACGTCAGCAAGGACGATGCCGAGGTTCTGCGGGACCTGGAAGCGACGCTCAAGCGCGTGGTCTTCGGCCAGGATGCGGCGATCACCGCGCTGTCCTCGGCCATCAAGCTGGCGCGGGCGGGGTTGCGAGAGCCTGAAAAGCCCATCGGCAACTATCTGTTCGCCGGACCCACGGGCGTGGGCAAGACCGAGGTCGCCAAGCAGTTGGCCTCGACCCTGGGCGTCGAGCTGCTGCGCTTCGACATGTCGGAATACATGGAAAAGCACGCGGTTTCCCGCCTGATCGGCGCGCCTCCGGGCTATGTCGGCTTTGACCAGGGCGGGATGCTGACCGACGGCGTGGATCAGCACCCCCATTGCGTGCTGCTGCTGGACGAGATCGAGAAGGCGCACCCTGATGTCTACAACATCCTGCTGCAGGTGATGGACCACGGGAAACTGACCGACCACAACGGCCGTCAGGTGGATTTCCGCAACGTGATCCTGATCATGACCTCGAACGCGGGCGCGTCCGACATGCAGAAGGCCGCGATCGGTTTCGGCCGCGACAAGCGCGAGGGCGAGGATACCGCCGCCATCGAGCGGACCTTCACGCCCGAATTCCGCAACCGCCTGGACGCGATCATCAGCTTTGCCGCGCTGTCGCGCGACGTGGTGGTCCATGTGGTCGAGAAGTTCGTGCTGCAACTGGAAGCGCAGCTGATGGACCGCAATGTCCACATCGAGCTGACCGCTGAGGCCGCCGACTGGCTGGCCGAAAAGGGTTACGACGACAAGATGGGCGCCCGTCCCCTGGGCCGCGTGATCCAGGAACACATCAAGAAGCCGCTGGCCGAGGAACTGCTGTTCGGCCGGCTGACCAAGGGCGGCGTGGTCCGCGTGAAGATCGAGGACGACAAGCCCGCCTTCGACATCACCGGTCCCGACGCCCCGCGCATCGGCAAGTCCAAGACGCCGCTGCTGACGGCGGAGTGATCGCCTGACCTGACCTTGGAAGCCCCGCCCGACCCTGTCGCGGCGGGGCTTTCGTTTTGAAGTGGCGCGATGCTTCCGCTCTCTGGGGGATTGCTTCCAGGCGATAGCTGTTCTCGTGGGGGCTTTCGTCTGCCGAAGGCGCGACGTTTCCGGCCCCCTCGACGGGGGTTGGAAACGCTCCCCTCAGGCCAGGCGCGCCGGAATCAGGCCGCGCAGGGCGTTGCCCATGAACAGATCCCCGGTCTCCAGATCGGCGGGCAACAGCCGCGCCTCTTGGACTTGGCCCGTTTCGATCAGCGACTGGCGCAGCACGCCGGGCAGCAGCCCGCAATCCAGCGGCGGCGTCAGGAGCCGATCCTCCCGCCGCAGGAACAGGCTGGTGATGGTTCCCTCGCACACCTCGCCGCGTTCGTTCAGCAGGATCGCTTCGTCAATGCCACCCGGCAGCGCGGCGCGGGCGCGGTCATAGACCGGACGATGCGAGGTCTTGATGCGCAGCCAGGGATCGCCGCTGTCCAGCCGCAGGGGCGACAGGACCACCCACCAAAAGCCCGGGTTTGGCCGCAGCGGCTGGTGCGTCACGCCGATCGTCCCCGCCGCATCCACGCTCAGCCGCGCCCGCAGGATCTGCCCGCGCGGCAGGCCAGCCAAGGCGCCCTCGACCGCCGCCCAGTCTAAAGAAAATCCCACCGCCGCGCAGTCCCGCCGCAGCCGGTCGCGGTGCAGCGGCCACAGCGCGATGCGGCCATCCGCCTCGGCCCGCATGGTCTCGAAGACGGTCAGCCCCTCGGGGACAGGTCCAGGAACGCGGCCTTGCACAGCGCTTCCTCCCATTCCGATCCGGCGCGGCTGTCATGGGTGATGCCGCCGCCGACGTTCAGCAACAAGCGGTTTGGCGCCTCCAGCACGGGCGTGCGGATCGCCACCGAAAAGCGCATCGGCCCGGCCGGATCCATCCAACCGATCGCCCCGCAGTAAACCCCGCGCGGCGCCCCTTCCAGTTCCGCGATGATCTGCATGGCCCGGATCTTGGGCGCGCCGGTGATCGACCCGCAGGGAAACAGCGCCCGCAGGATCGCCGGCAGACCCGTCCCCGGCGCCAGTTGCCCGGTGACGGTCGAGATCATCTGGTGGACCGTCGCATAGGTTTCGACATGGAACAGCCGCGGCACGCGGACGCTGCCGGGCAGGCAGACGCGCGACAGGTCGTTGCGCAGCAGGTCCACGATCATCAGGTTCTCGGCCCGGTCCTTTTCGGACGCGGCGAGGGCGGCACGCTCCGCGTCTTGGGCGGCGTCAGCCCCACGCGGGGCGGTGCCCTTCATGGGCCGCGTCTCGATCCGGCCCGAGGCATCGACGGCGAAGAACAGCTCGGGGCTGCGCGACAGCACGACCGGGCCGCCCAGATCGACGAAGGCCCCCTCGCCCACCGGCTGACGCGCAGCCAAGGCGGCATAGAGCGCCAAGGGATCGCCCGCCGCATCGGCCCCCATCGGAAAGGTCAGGTTCACCTGATAGCAATCGCCCGCCGCGATGTAGTCCCGCGCCTTGGCGATGGCCGCGTCATAGCGTGCCCGCGACCACAACGGCCGCGCGGGGCCGATGGTCCCCGCCGGATCGGGCAAGGCGGGCACGGGGCGCGGCGCGTCGAAGACGCCCATCAGGATCAGCGGGTGATCGCGCCGGGCGGGCATCAAGGGGGCCAGCTTCGGGATCAGCGCATGGCCCAGTTCATAGGACAGGCAGCCCGCGACCCAATGGCCCTGCGCCCGCGCGGCCTCGATGGCCGTCAGGGCCGGGCCGACCCCCGCCGCGGTGTCGGCGCGGATCACCGTGCGGGGCGCCGCGAACAGGGTACCGCCGGGCAGCGGCCCGTGGTCGAAGCGGATCACTTTCCGGCCTTGGCCTTGGCCGCGAGGTCGCGCGCGACGGCGAAGGCGCCCTTGATGCGGTCGGCGTCGGATTTCCAGTCGCGCGGCACGAAAATCTTGTTGTCGGTGATCTTGGCCTTGCCGTTCTGCTCGGTCAGGAACTCGACCAGACCGGCGGGGTTGGGGAACTTGTCCATGTGGAACTGGACGGTCGCCCCCTTTGGCCCGGCATCCAGGCGCGAGATATTGGCGCGCTTGGCCATGGCCTTGATGCGGATGACCAGCAGCAGGGTGTTCACTTCCCTTGGCAGGGGTCCGAAGCGGTCGATCAGTTCGGCGGCGAAGCCCTCGAGTTCCACCTTGGTGGTCAGGCCGGACAGGCGGCGGTAAAGGCCCAACCGCACGTCCAGGTCGGGGATATAGCTTTCCGGGATCGTGACCGGCACGCCCAGGTTCAGCTGCGGCGCCCATTCGTCCTCGGGCGTGCCCTCGATCTCGCCCGATTTCAGCTTGGCGATGGTTTCCTCCAGCATCTGCTGGTAAAGTTCGAACCCCACTTCCTTGATATGGCCCGATTGTTCCTCTCCCAGCAGGTTGCCCGCGCCGCGCAGGTCCAGATCCTGGGATGCGAGGTTGAAGCCCGCGCCAAGCCCGTCGATGGACCCCAGGAACTTCAGCCGCCGCATGGCCTGCGGGGTCAGCGGCTGGCGCGGCTTGGTGGTCAGATAGCAATAGGCGCGCGTCTTGGACCGGCCGACGCGGCCCCGGATCTGGTACAATTGCGCCAGGCCGAACATGTCGGCGCGCCAGACGACCATGGTGTTGGCGGTGGGGATGTCGAGGCCGCTTTCGACGATGGAGGTCGCCACCAGCACGTCGTGGCTGCCGTCGTAAAAGGCGTTCATCCGCCCGTCCAGATCGCCCGCCGCAAGCTGGCCATGGGCGACCAGGTAGTTCAGCTCGGGCATGTTCTCCTTCAGCCAATGTTCGACATCGGGCAGGTCGGTCAGGCGCGGCACCACGAAGAAGCTTTGCCCGCCCCGGTATTTCTCTCGCAGCAGGGCTTCGCGGATCGTCACGCTGTCGAATTCGCTGACATAGGTGCGGATCGACAAGCGGTCCACGGGGGGCGTGCCGATCACCGACAGGTCGCGCACGCCGGTCAGGGACAGTTGCAGCGTGCGCGGGATGGGCGTCGCGGTTAGGGTCAACACGTGGATGTCGCTGCGCAGTTCCTTGAGCCGTTCCTTGTGGGCCACGCCGAAATGCTGTTCCTCGTCGATGATGAGCAGGCCGAGGTTCTTGAACCGCACGCCCTTGGCCAGCACCGCATGGGTGCCGACGACGATGTCGACGGTGCCGTCCGACAGCCCTTCGCGCGTCTTCGCGGCGTCCTTGGTGGACACGAAGCGCGACAAGGGGCGCACGCAGATCGCCGTGCCGCGGAAGCGTTCGGCGAAGGTGCGGAAATGCTGGCGCGCCAGCAGCGTCGTGGGCGCAACCACCGCGACCTGCATCCCCTGGCTGGCGGCGATGAAGGCCGCGCGCATCGCGACCTCGGTCTTGCCGAAGCCCACGTCGCCCACGATCAGGCGGTCCATGGGGCGGCCTGCGGACAGATCCTCCATCACGTCCTCGATGGCGGACAGCTGGTCCTCGGTCTCGGAATAGGGGAAGCGGGCGGCGAAGGCCTGCCAGTCGTGATCTTCCGGCTCCAGCACGGGGGCGGCGCGCAGCAGGCGTTCGGCGGCCACCCGCATCAGCTTGTCGGCGATCAGCTTGATGCGTTCCTTGAGGCGCGCTTTCCGCGCCTGCCAGGCCCCGCCGCCCAGGCGGTCCAGCAAGCCTTCCTCATGCCCATAGCGGGACAGCAGCTCGATGTTCTCGACCGGCAGATACAGGCGGTCGCCGCCCGCGTATTCCAGCGCCACGCAGTCGTGGGGCACGCCCGCCGCCGTGATGGTTTCCAGGCCGGTATAGCGCCCGATGCCGTGTTCGACATGGACCACCAGATCGCCCGGCGTCAGGCTGGTGGTGTCGCGCAGGAAGTTGTCGGCCTTGCGGCGCTTTTTCGCGCCCCGGATCAGCCGGTCGCCCAGCACGTCCTGTTCGGAGATCACCGCCAGCTTGCCCAACGCCTGCCCGTCGGCCACGAAGCCTTCGTCCAGCGGCCAGACGGCAAGACCCACCACGCCCGGTTTGTCGGACAGGTCGCGGACATCGGTGATGGGCTTGGCGCCCGCCAGGCCTTCGTCGGCCAGCAGCCCCGACAGGCGTTCCCGCGCGCCGTCCGAGAAACTGGCGACGATGACCCGGTGATCCCTGGAAAGCGCCTTCACATGATCGGCTAGGGCCTTGAACAGGTTGATGCTTTCCGCCTGGCGTTCGGGCGCGAAGTTGCGCCCCACGCGCCCGCCCGCGTCCAGCACCCCCGGTCCCGGCGGCTGCGGCAGGACCGACAGGCGCAGCACGCGATACGCGGCCAGCCAGCCGTTCCATTCCCCCTCGGTCGGGAACATCGCGTCTGGCGGCACGGGCTTGTAGACCGTGTCGCTACGCCCCTTGGCGGCCATCGCGGCCTTTCGCGCGCCGAACTGTTCCCCGATCATGCCGCGCCGGGCGTCGATCACCTGGCCGATATGATCGTCCAGCACGACGGATGCGCCG
This sequence comes from Paracoccus lichenicola, assembly GCF_009708075.1. GTDB lineage: Bacteria > Pseudomonadota > Alphaproteobacteria > Rhodobacterales > Rhodobacteraceae > Paracoccus > Paracoccus lichenicola. Next base: position 281,460 of record NZ_WMBT01000002.1, read on the forward strand.
GGCATGTAATCGAACAGGCTTTCCATCCGGTCGTGGAACCAGGGCAGCCAGTGTTCCATCCCCGCCGTCTTGCGGCCCGCGCTGACGCTTTCATACAGCGGGTCGTTGGTGCCGCCGCCATATTCCATGCGGTAATTCTGGCGGAACCGGGTGATCGCGTCGGGATCCAGGATCACCTCGGACATCGGGGCCAGTTCGATCCGGGACAGCTTTTCCGTGGTGCGCTGCGTTTCCACGTCAAAGCGGCGCGCGCCGTCCAGAACATCGCCGAACAGGTCGAGCCGCACCGGACCGGATTCGCCCGGGGGGAAGATGTCGATGATGCCGCCGCGCACGGCATAGTCGCCGGGTTCCGTCACCGTGGGCGATTGGGAAAACCCCATGCGCACCAGGAAATCGCGCAACGCGGATTCATTGATGCGGTCGCCCACGCGGGCGATGAAGCTGGCGTCCCGGACCACGTCGCGCGCGGGCACGCGTTGCAGGACCGCGTTCAGCGTGGTCAGCAGCACGAACGGCCCCTTGACCGCCCCCTGCGCCAGGCCTGCCAGCGTCGCCATCCGCGCCGCCTGGATGTCGGGCGAGGGCGAGACGCGGTCATAGGGCGTCGTGTCCCAGGCCGGGAAATCCAGCACGGCAAGACCGGGCGCAAGGAAAGCCAGGGCCGCGCGCATGGCGGCCATGCGGCGGTCGTCGCGGGCGATGTGGATGACGGGCGCGCCGCGCGCGGCCTCGCGCGCGATCAGGGCGGCGTCATAGCCTTCGGGCGCGCCGGAAAGGATCAGGTGTTCGGCCATGGGGGTGAGGTAAAGCGCCACGCGGCGGAGTCAAGCTTAGAAGCCATAGGGATGGACCACCGACCACAGCGCCCCCCACAGCGCCGTGACCGCCACCGCCGCCATGGACAGGATCGTGACCAGCCGGCGGTGGATCACCATGCGCCGGACCGCCTCGGCCGCTGCCTCGGGGACGGGCCGGGCGCCCTGCTCGGCCGCCTCCAGCAGCGGCATCAGGCGGCGGGCCAGCGCCACGCGCATCCAGAACAGCACCGCGAAGGGCAGCAGCAGCAGGAACGCGGCCAGCGCCAGTTCCAGCGCATAGCCGATGCCCATGATCGCAAGCGAGGTCAGCACGAAACCCGTCAGCCCCAGGAACGCCACGCCTTCGCGCGCGCCAAGCCGCCAGCGCGGCAGCACCAGCGACAGCCAGTCCAGCAGGTGCAGCATCGCCGGGCAATCCCCCTCGCCCGCCTGGATCGCGTCGCGGGCGCGGCCCACGATCTCGGCCGGGACGCCGATCACGTGGCGGCCGGTCAGGGACCAGGCGCCGATCACCACCAGCCAGTACCAGACCGTGCCAAAGGACCGGCTGTCCAGAAAGCCGATCAGGCTGTCGAATTGCGGCACGCGGGCTTCCTTGTCCTTGGTCGCGGGCGACCTTAGAACGGTCGGGGGCGAAGGAAAAGCCGTCCCGGTCCCGGAAAAGGAATACGCCATGCCCACCCCGATCATCGCCCCCTTCCCCGCCTCGCGCCTGCGCCGGTTGCGCCGCACCCCCGCGATCCGCGCCATGGTGTCGGAATGCGACGTGACGCCCGGCAACCTCATCTGGCCGATCTTCGTGACCGAGGTTGCAGGGGCCGAGGGCGAGATCGCGTCCATGCCCGGGGTGGAGCGGCTGACGCTGGACGGGGCAAGGCGGGCGGCGGAACGGGCGGCGGAGCTGAACATCCCGGCGGTCTGCATCTTTCCCCATTCAGACGGGGACCTTAAGACCGAAACCTGCGAGCGTGCCTGGGATCCCGACAATATCGGCAACCGCGCCATCCGCGCCGTCAAGGAAGCCGTGCCGGATCTGGCGGTGATGACCGACATCGCGCTCGATCCCTATAACGCCAACGGCCATGACGGCATCGTCGTGAACGGAGAGATCCTGAACGACGAAACGGTCGAGGCCCTGGTGCGCATGGCCCTGGTCCAGGCCGAAAGCGGGGCGGACATCCTGGGGCCAAGCGACATGATGGACGGGCGCATCGGCGCGCTGCGCGGGGCGCTGGAAAGCGCGGGCCACAAGCACGTGGCGATCCTGTCCTATGCGGCGAAATTCGCCTCCAGCTTCTATGGTCCGTTCCGGGACGCGGTGGGCGCGTCGGGGCGGCTGGTGGGCGACAAGAAGACCTATCAGGTGAACCCCGCCAACCGGGGCGAGGCGATCCGCTGCGTGGCCCGGGATCTCGCCGAGGGCGCAGACATGGTGATGGTCAAGCCCGGCCTGCCCTATCTGGACATCTGCCGCGCGGTGAAGGACCAGTTCGGCGCGCCGACCTTCGCCTATCAGGTCAGCGGCGAATACGCGATGCTGGAGGGTGCCATCCGCAACGGCTGGCTGTCGCGGGACGCGATGTTCGAGAGCCTGCTGTGCTTCCGCCGGGCGGGCTGCGACGGGATCCTGACCTATTTCGCGCCCCTGGTGGCCGAGGCGATCAAGGCCCGCGCCTGAAGGGCAGGCGATGTGCCGCCCGCCTGCATGGCGGCGGGTGACAGGCTTGCGGAAATCCCCTAGCATCCGCCCAAAATGCCGGGTCTTCCGGCATGATGATGTGGGACATGTGATGAGCAACGATTTTCAGGTGAAACTGGGCCGCCGAACCCTTCTGAAGGGCGCGGCCGGCACCGCCGCCCTGGCCCTGGCGGGGTGCAGCAATGCAGTGGGCACGAATGCCAGCGCCGAACTGGACGCACGGGTCGATGCGACGCACCAGTACCTGATCCAGAACTATCCGTCTGCGCAGGCCCTGGTGCAGAACGCGCGCGGCGTGCTCTACATGCCCCTGATGACCGAGGCCGCGTTCGGCTTTGGCGGCGCCTATGGCCAGGGCGCGCTGCGCATCGGGGGGGCGACGGTGGATTACTATTCCGCCACCCGCGCGACGGTGGGCCTGCAGGCGGGCGCGCAGCAATATGCGCATGTGCTGATCTTCCAGACCGATGGCGCGCTTGCGTCCTTCCGCGCCTCGCCCGGCTGGCTGGCGGGGGCCAATGCCTTCTACGCGATCCCGCAAGGTGGCATGGCGCTCGGGGCCGACACGATCACGGCGCAGCTTCCCGTGGTGGCGATGATCTTCGGCCAGGCGGGGCTGATGGCCGGCGCGTCAATCGAGGGCACGAAATACACCCGCATCATCCCGTCCGAGATCCCGAAGCTGGGCTTTGGCGGGATGGGCCTGCCGCAGATGGGCCGGGGCTGAGGTTCGGCTGGCGAAGGCCATCGCCTTCGCCAATCTCAGCCCGAGGTCAGGTGCCTCAACCCGTGCGTGACATCGGCGCGCACGGCCAGCCGCAGGGCGGGTTCGTCCCCCGCCCGCAGCGCGGCCAGGATCATGCGGTGATGGCGCGGCGGCTCGTTCCGCTTCACGCGGCCATAAAGCGCGCGCATCGTCGGACCCAGTTGCAGCCAGATCGTTTCCAGCATCGCCAGCATCGCCGGGGCCTGCGCGCGCAGATACAGCATCCGGTGGAATTCCAGGTTGCAGCGGATGTAACCCACCGCATCGTGGTTTTCCACGGCATCCGCGATGCGGGCGTTCATCTGCGCCAGCCGGTCGATCAGCGCGAAATGGGCGCGCGGCAGGGCGCGGGCGGCCAGTTCGGGTTCGATCAGCGCCCGCAGCGCCGCCAGTTCCTCGATCCGGTCGTCCGACAGCGCGGGCGTGGTGACGCGGCCCGAGGCCGACAGCGTCAGCGCGCCCTCGGCCACCAGGCGGCGCACGGCTTCGCGCGCGGGGGTCATGGACAGGTTGTATTCGTGGGCGATGCCGCGCAGGGTCAGCGCCTTGCCCGGAGGAAGCTCGCCCAGCATGATCCGGCTGCGCAGGTTGCGATACAGCTTTTCATGGGCGGAGGGGTCGGTCGATCGGGCGGGGGCGTTCATGGCCTGCATGTGATCACAAACGGCGCCCGCGTCAATCCCCGGCCGGATCGCGGAACTGCCAGGCCATAAGCTCTGCCCCGTGCCGCCGCAGCCAGTCGCGATGGCGGGCATATTCCGGCATCAGGCCCGCCACCGTTGCCCAGAAGGCAGGCGAATGGTCCATGTGGCGCAGGTGGGCCACCTCATGCGCGGCGACATAGTCCAGCACCACCGGCGGCGCCATCGCCAGCCGCCAGGAAAACATCAGCCGCCCGTCGGACGTGCAGCTGCCCCAGCGGGACCGCGTGTCGCGCAGCACGATGGCCCGGTAACTGCGGCCAACCGCCGCTGCATGACGGTCGCAGGCGGCGCGCAGCTGTTCCATCGCCCGGTGCTTCAGAAAGGCCTGCACCACCGCTCCAGCCGGGCGGCTGGCGGGCAGCAGCAGCGCATCCCCCGCAACCGCCGCCGTGCGCACGGCGGCGGGCGTCAGCGCCAGCATCGCCCCGCCCACCGGCATCACCGCCCAGTGCCGCGCGATGGCGGGTGCGGGCCGCCGTTCGGCCGCCTGTTGCAGCCAGCCCGCGCGCGACTCGGCAAAGGCCGCGCCGTCCGACAGCGCGACATGGGCAGGCAGCGTCAACACCACCGGCCCGCCGTCGCGCGGCACCCGCAGCACCATGCGCCGCGCCCTTGGCGAGCGCCGGCACATGATCCGCATTCCGTTGCCGATGGTGAACGCCTCGGCCATCCGCCTGCCCTTGCCCCGTCCCCCGGTTGCTGTCAAAAGCCTTTGACACCCCCCCGTGCCTGTGGCAGGGGGACCCCCGATTTCCCTAAACACGGCGGAAGGAAAATGCCATGCCCAAAGAGGAATGGGGCACGAAACGCCTGTGCCCGCACTGCGCGACGCGGTTCTATGACCTGCGCGCCAATCCCATGACCTGCCCCGCCTGCGGGAACACGTTCACGCTGGAAAGCCTGACCGACAGCCGCGGCAAGACCCTTGTGACCGAAAAGGCCGTCGTCCGCGACGACGAGGATCTGGTCGATGAGGACGAGGATCTGGGCGACGATGCCGGCGATCTGGACGATGACCTGCTGGAGGAAGACGATGACGACGGCGACGTGTCGCTGGACGACATCGCCGATGTCGCCGAACCCGACGAAGACTGAGGAAAAAGGCCGGTCGCAGGACCGGCCTTTTTCATGGCCCGCCACGCCTCGGGCATCGCTTGCGCCGAAGGCGCGCGAACACCGGGCCAGGGCCGGTCCCGCTGCCGGGGCAACTTCCCTGTTGTCCGGCCAACTGCCCGGGGGGTATCAAGACCCGGGGGTTCGGGATGCGGAGAAAGCCGATGGCCACAGCTTTTCACAAGGCGGCAGCCCTGTTCCTGGCCACCATCATGGCAGCGGCTCCGACCGCCGACGCCTGCACGCGCGCGGTCTATCTGGGACCCGAGGGGCGTGTCCTCACGGGCCGCAGCTTCGACTGGAGCGCGCCCATCACCAGCAACCTGTGGGTCTTCCCGCGCGGCATGGAACGGGACGGCCGGGCCGGGCCGCGCTCGGTCACATGGACCTCGCGCTATGGCAGCCTGGTCGTGTCGGGCTACGACATCTCGACCGTGGACGGCATGAACGAGGCGGGGTTGGCAACCAACCTGCTGTGGCAGGTGGATACCGAATATCCGGGGGACGACGGCACGACCCCGCGCATGTCACTGTCGATCTGGGCGCAATATTTCCTCGACAATTTCGCCACCGTGGCCGAGGCCGTGGATCACCTGCGCGCAAACCCCTTCGACGCCGTGACGGGCGAGGTTCCGGCCATGCCCGGGCGGATGACGACGGTGCATCTGTTGCTGTCGGACGCCACTGGCGACAGCGCCATCCTGGAATGGATCGACGGCGAGCTGACGATCCACCACGGGCGCGACTATCGCGTGATGACCAACGAGCCGCGCTACGAGGAGCAGTTGGCCGTGCGCGCCTATTGGAACCGGGTGAACCCGCGCGACTTCCTGCCGGCACCAGCCGGGCCACCGACCGCTTCGTGCGCGCCTCGTTCTATATCGACGCCGTGCAGCAGTCCTCTGACCCGCGCGTGGCCGCCGCCGCGACCATGAGCGTGATCCGCAACGCCTCGACCCCCTGGGGCATCAGCGTGCCGGGACAGCCCAACCTCGCCACCACCCGCTGGCGCGTCGTGGCGGACCAGACCGACCGGCTGTTCTATGCCGAGTCCGCCCTGTCGCCCAACGTGTTCTGGGTGGACCTGAAGCGGCTTGATTTTTCGGAAGGCGCACCGGCGATGAAGCTCGACCTCGGCGTGGACATGAGCCGCATCCTGTCGGGCGAGGTGTCGGGCCAGTTCGTGGCTGCCGATCCGTTCGCCTTTGAACCCGCCGAATAAGGCGGGGAGGATGAGCGGGCAATCGCTGCCGCACATCCTTGTCCGGTAGCCCTGCCAACCACGCCGGATCGATCTGGAGCCATCCCGGCTGCAGCGCGCCGCCGGGATGCATAAGGGGGAAAGGATCGGTTCACGCAGGTTGGTGAACGTCCGAAAGGTCGAAGGCCAGAATACGGGAGGCAGCGTCGCCCAAGCGGTCCTCGATGATCCCTTGCGCCGTGGAAAAGAAGAAGTCCTCATTCAGGACCAGCCTTTCGGCCGCCAGCCAAAGCTGCTGCGCCGATCCGCCCCATTTGGCGAACAGCACCTGCTTGCGGTCGTCCAAGGCGGAAAACTGGACCGCGCCGGTCGTGACGACAAGGCTGCCCCGGTCCAGTTCCGCCTCGCCGATCTGGATGGCCCCGCCGCCCTTGCGGGACGTTTCGGCGTCCAGCAGGACCAGCCGCTTGTCGGCGTCAGCCAGGCCGCGCAGCCCGTCCAGAACGGCGCGGATCGCCCGCAGCTTGTTCACGCCCGCCACGCCGGCCATGATGTCCATGGCCATGGCATCCAGCGTGGCCTTCAGATCCCTGGCCGTCGCCTGGCGCGTGATGGATCCGGTGATGGTCCATCCCGCGGCGGCAAGCGCGGCGTTGTAGGTTGTCCACCACGCCGTGCGATCCATCAGGCGATCTGCAGTTGCATCGGCGGCGCGTTGCGCAAATTGGGACGAATACAGCACCGCCCGGCGCTGATCGGCCGTCAGGGCGTCGCCCAGTGCCATCACCTGGGCGCCATTCACGGCTGCAGTCGCCTGTTCCAGGTCACTGTCAAGCCTGTGGGTCCCGTCGCCGCGCGGGCGGCGGCTTTCGGGCATCGTGTCCGCGATCCGGCGCAACCGGGGGAGCGCGCGGTCGTCGCCTTGCGTTCCCGACGTGGAAAGAGAGCTTTTCGGCCAGTCCTGATTGACGCCGCGCGTGTCGACATGGGTAAAGCCGGCATAGCGCCCGATGCCGCCTCGGAAATCGCCTTCGTCGCGCATCCGGGCCAAGGCGTCCGCGACACGCGACGGCGCGATTCCGTCGGCGGTGATGTCGCAGGCGCGGAACTGCAGGTGCCAGGATTGCCCCGCCCCGTCGATCGCCTTGTTGTATTCGGGGGTGCGGTAGGCACTCGTGATGCGGATCGGCGCATCAAGCCGCGTCCGAAGCTTGTCGAGCACCTGCGCAGTGGGAACGATGTTCGCCCACAGGGTTTCCGGCGGCGGCGCGTTCAGGCCGCGCTCCTTGCCGTTCCCGAAATGGGCCGATCCCAGGTACAGGAACTCCTCGGGGTCGAAATGGACGATGCCAAAGGGCTTCATGAAGTCGCGGAACCTGCTGACCACCGCGTCGGGCACGCTCAAGGCCCTGCCCTGGCTTCGGGCGGGGTGCAGCGCGGTTTCCGCAGCATCCTCGCCCTCGTCGGCCAGGGTCAGCGGATCGGCGTCCTCATCGCGGCCAGGCGTCCCGTCCTGGCCCGGTTCAGGCTCTCTTTCGGGATCGTCCGCCGCCGCATGGCCGCGGTCCTGGTCCGGGCCGTCCTCCGCCCCGGACCGCGGCACCGTGAAGGGCCGCTGCCTTGCGAAGGCCGGATCCCGGGGCTGAGGCGTGAACAAGCCCGGCGTCTGCGTTGTGCCCGCCAACTCCTCGGCCAGCTTGCGCTTCAGGGCGGTGTGGCTGCCGGTAAACGCGCCGCTGTCCCAGATGCGCAGCAGGGCGGCGGTGAAGGCGCCGTTCTGATCGCCGTCGGCGGCCTCCTGGTCGTCCTCGCAGGCGCTGAACTGGATCACGGTCGCGTCAAGGGGCGTGATGGCCGAGGCGAGGATCGCCCGGTCCACATGCGGCAGTTCGCGGGCGATGCGTTCGTAGAAATCGCGGTTCTGATCCTCGACCGCGGCGGCGACCGCGCGGGGCAGGTTGCGCGGGCGGATCGGCGCGGCGGCCTCCATCGCCAGGGGCATGAACCCCTTGCGGGCCATCGTGCCGGAATGGCAGCAGTCCGCCACAACCGTGACGCGCACCCCCTTCTGGAAGCCGGAGCACAGGTGCCAGAATTCGTCGTCGATCATCTGGCTGTCGAACAGGCACAGCGTGCTATCCATCAGGCCCTTGGGGTTGGTCTTCTCGTCGCCGTTCATGTCGGTGATGCGCGATCCGTGGCCCGCGAAGGTGAACAGGAACTGGTCGCCTCCCTGCAGGTCGCGCGCGGCCCGGCGCATCCCTTCGATCACCGCCTCGCGAGTCGCGTCGGCCGTCAGCAGGATGTCGGCCTTGAAGCCTTCGGCGCGGGCCAGGCCGCGCATGGCGCGAGCGTCGTTCTCGCAGCCATACAGCTTGCCGTCGTTGCCGGCGTAATGGCGCGGATCGAGGGTGTTCAGGCCGACATGCAGGGAATAGGCGCGGTTCTGATGCCCCGCCCGCATGTGGGCGGTCTGCTGCAGGCTTTTCCAGGACGCGGACCGGGCGGGCTGCGGGCGGCGTGCGGTGATTTCCTTCACCTTCGTCAGGACCAGGGACGCCACCTTGGCGAACCCCTTGTCAGTGGGGTGCAGTTCGTCGAACCAGTCGCCGTCGCCAACGCAGCCCCGGCAATCGACATAGGCGACATGGTCCAGGCCCCGCGCCATGCGGCGCAATTCGCGGTTGAACTGGTCGATCATCTCGGCCGCGATGGCGCGCTGCAGGGCGCGGTCGATGATGCCCTGTTCGGCCATGGGCTTGCCCAGCCAGCGGCCGTCAGGGATCACGTAGTCATAGCCGTGGACAACGACCGTGACGCCCGGGAAATGCCGGTTCACGTCGCGGCAGATCCGTTCATAGGATGCGATAGCGTTGTCCATCACCGCCCGATAGCTGCGCCTGAGATAATCGGCGGGTTTCAGCGCCGGATCGAACCGTTCCAGGTGCCGGGCCAGGTTGCCGCCCGCGCAAACGTCGTTGCCGCCCGCCGACAGCAGCAGGATTTCGGCCTCGCTGCGCTTCAGGGCGTCGATGTATTCGCGCTTGCGGGCCATGTTTTCCAGCAGGTCGCCCGCGGCCGAGGTGTCGAAGACGGCGTAATCCCGGGCCACATAGTCGATCACGTCGAACAAGCGCAACGGATACTGGAACCAGCTGTCGCCCTCGGACGCGATGCGCGGCCCGTCATAGCCGCTGCCGATACGCGCATCGTATTGCGACCGCCGCACCCACCGGGCGGCCGCATTGGCCGAATTGAGAGCCAGGGCCGAACGCGATCCGGGCGGCACCTGCACGGTGTCGGGATTGATGACCAGGACCGGAGAGAACGGCCCCGATTTCTTCTCGTCCACCGTGAAGTACCGGCGCATCTCGTCGGGCGTCAGTTCGCCCGAATTGATGCGGTCCTGCAATTCCTTCAAGGTGATCTTCGGCGGATATGCGGTGTCCATGGCATGCTCCTTCGGGATGGAGGGGGGCGGATCGGGCCGGTCGGCGCGGATGGGGCGGCCGGCGACGGCCTTGATGACCCAGTCTTCAAGACAGGGGTCGTCTTCCAGGTCTTGCTGGTCCAGGCGGTCGGTCCGCCGGGTTTCGTGGGGTTCCAGAAGGGGGTCGAGGGGCGCGCCGGGAAAGCTGCCCAGCATCGGGCGCAACCTGTTGCGGTCCCGTTCCAGGAACGACTGCGACACCAGCTGCAGGATCGACCGGCCATAGCCCGAGACCGTCAGCCGTCCCTCAAGCCCCTGCGACGGCACGAGGATGCGCGCCGCCCCGTCCCGGTCCCGCGCCATCGCGCGCGCCAGCGGCAGGATCCGCAGCCCGGCCTGGTCCAGCGGCACCGCCGGAAAGGTCAGGAACAGGCCTTGAAGCCCCGGCAGCCAGCCCAGGGGATTTTCGCGGTTTTCGTGCGTCTGGACCCGCTTCAGCAGCGCGTCCACGACCAAGGCACCGCTGCCGTTCGCAAGCAGGTGCAGCGCCTTGCCGTTATCGGCGCAGGCCTGCGCCAGGTCCAGGACGGCGTCGCCCAGCCGCCCCCGATCATCGACGCAGCCAGGTTCGTCCTGCCACAGTTCGCTATCGGGATCGCAGGGCATCGCCGCGCAATAGGCGTGGCGTTCGATGTCGCGCCAGAAGGCCCGGCCTGCGCCGCGGGCGGTTTCCTCGAACAGGGCGTCCAGGGATTTGGCGTCGCCTCCGGCCCGGTCGCGGCAGCGGGCGAAGATGTCGCTCAGCACGGCCTGCATTTCGGCGGCAATGTTGGCCGACCAGAAGCAGGTCAGGAATTCCATGTCCAGCGTCGCGAAGGCGCTCTTCAGCCGGACGGCCCGGGCGAAGCCGCACGCCTCGCCCTCGAACACGCCGGGCAGGGCCACGACCACGCCGCGGCATTCCGCATCGTCGTGCAGGCGGTCCCAAATCCGCGCCACGGTCTCCCGCGCGGCAGGTTCTGGGGTGGCAAGCGGACCGGTCTGCTGCCAGCGTCCCGCGTCCAGGTTGAGGAAGTGCCCGCGAAGCATGCGTTGGGGAACGGTGCGCCGCGCGTCCCGGGATCGGTCGCGGCTCAGTCCCTGGTCGTCAGCGTTGATGGCAAGGGCTTCTTCTCCGGGGACGCCCAGCCGCAGCACCCATCCGTCCGCGATGGAACGCGCCCAGTCGGCATAGGGCAGGATCGCCAGGCCCTTGGCCGGGGTGGGCCTGCCGGGCACGGGAACCCCGCCCCAGCCGGACCCCCAACTGTTCAGGACCAGAAACCCTTGTCTGTCGTACCCCACGATGACGAAGGCGTGCAGCGGTCGGCCTTCCTTGCCTTGCCCGTCGCGGATAACACCTTGCGGATCGGGTTGGCGCCAGCCATCGTGAATCTCGGCCGTCGCCAGGACCGCGCCCGCCTCGACAATGGCGCAATGGTAATGATGCAGGATGGGTTGCAGCCGGCTGTATGCCCCCAGCGTGAACCGCGTGGCCGCATCCGCCTGTTTTCTTGAAAGCCATGATCTTTCCAAGTCGTCCTCTGGCCAGCCGCCTTCCCCGCTGTCCATGCAGGCGCCGTGGTGGAAAAAGGCCTTGATCGCCGAACGCAGGGTTCTGATGCCGGGATGTGCGTCGTTCCCCTTATGGTCCGGCATGTCGAAAAAGCGCGCCATCTGATACAGCATCGCGGCGCTAACATGACTCTCGGGGGGCGTCCCGCGAAGAATGGCCTGGATTTCGATCAATGCGGCAAGCGCGTGACCCACGCATGTCCCATCTTTTTGCGTGCGGATCAGCCTGGCCAGGTTATCCTCGGCCAGCAGGCCGTCCCACGGTATATGCTCGACCGGCAAAAGCGCAGGGCGCGGCATATAGGAATAGTCACGAAGATCCGTGATATCCCGCTTGGCGCCAAACAACTCGGGAATCGAACCATTCATGAGCAAACCTTGAAACACACACCCGGCTTTGTCATCAGGCCGAAGACAGGAACGACAGCCAGATCGCCGAAATAAATGATGTGATGAACAGCATACGGAATCAGAAGATATTTTCAACGGTCATCTGCATTTTGACATTCCTTAACAATCCTCGACCGTCTCCTTTCAACACGGAACACAGATGCAGCTTGAAACAACCATAAATAAATTATCAGCTTTACAGGCAGATGGACGGAACCACCGGGCGGCGCATATTCCGGAACGGCAGTGGTATTTTATTGATTGCCCTTGGAAGATATGATACCGTTAATCATCTTTAATCAGGAGTTTCAAGATGCGTGCCCTGACGATCCTGCTTGCCGGATGTCTTGTTCTCTTTTCGGCAATGTCGGCGCCGCAGCCGCTCCAGGCCGGCGCGCCGTGCGATCCCAACGTCCGAACCTGCTGACAGCCTATCCTGCTTTTATGGTTGGTCCTGATCCTTGACGCGGAGTCAGGGGATGATGAATCTATTGGTTGAAATTTGGCCTGAAACCGTCCCGGATTCTCTTTGGAATTACAGCCGTTCGCTTCCGGGCGCGTTCAGCGACCAGGCCTTTCCCTTGACGAATTTCGACGTTAACGGCGAATTGCTGATGTATTTCCTGATCGGCCTCGTGGTCGTCTGGCTTTACGCCTGGAATCGCTTCAATCGCCGCAGTTACGAACCCGCGCCTTTCGATTATAAGGTCTTGCGGGAATTGCAGCCTGCGCAGATGCGGGATTCGCTGCTGATGCAGCGGGCGTTTCTTCTTTACGCGCTTGTCCTGTCGCTTCTGTATGCCACCTTCACCTTTTTCAGCGGCGTTATCCTGCGGATCGCGAAATACGTGCCGTCGATCGGGCCTATCGATCTTGACGCGCAGGCGCTTCAAAGCCCGCAATGGCCCCTGATAATTGCCTTTGGCCTGGCCGGGCTGACGCAGTTGATCGGGCCGCTGGACCATCTGGAAAAGACCTTGCGTGGGCATATCCACCGATCCCTGGGCATCCCGATCCGTATCAAGGAATACACGCGCCTGCTGGTGGCGCACCAGCTGAGGGAACTGAACGCCGAGGCGGCGGAGCTGGCTGTTCCGACCGATGCCGCGCCCAAGGACAGCGGCCCTGTAGAGAAAAATTTCCGAAACCTCTCCGGCCATGTCACGGGCCTGAAACCCTGGGCGCGAAACGAGATCGCCCAGACCTATCAGGTCGAGGACGTGCTGGGCAAGCTGGTGGTGCTGTGGCGCATGATCGACAGCCTTTACAGCCCGCAATGGCCACGCGAAAGCGTGCGCGACGAAATGCGGCCGCTGATGTCGCGGCAACTGGCCGAAGCGCGGGCCGCCGCACGTTATCTGTCGGAACTGCTGGACACGCCGATGGCCGGCAAGGCCGAAACCGCTGCCTCGGGCGACGACGGGGGCGGATACGAATCAACGCAGTTCCGGACCCGCCAGGAACAGCAACTGGTCATCGCGATCGAAAGCATGGAGCGCCACTTGTACGAGATCGGGGCCATCAACGCGGTTTATGCCCAGCGGGATCGCGAATACAAGAACATGTCGAACGGCAGCTTGAAAGAGGCCGTCACGGCTGTCTTCAAGGCCGAGGATTACGGACCTTCGCTGCGCCAGCTTGCCTGCTGCGCGGCGGTTCTGTTCATCGGCTACATCGCGGCCATCAGCTTTCTCGACCACGGGCTGATGGCGTCGATGCCGCGCAACTTCTGGACCAAGGGCGTCAGCGCAGCATATGAGACGTTGCGCACGATGTGCATCTATGTGTTCCCGGTCCTGTTCGCCATATACGCGACCAGTCCGAACCCCGAACAGCCGCGCCCCCGCACCGCCATGGGCGTCGCGATGAGCGCGGCTTTGTGGGCGGGCTTCGCGAACCTGATCCTGATGGCGCTGCTGGCCATGCTGTATACATGGCTCGTGGCGCGCGACAGCGACCATTTCAACCAGCTTCTGCTGGGCCGTCTCAACACGGATGCAAGCTTTCCGCCGTTCCTGTGGTGGTTCATGTCGGCGGCCCCGTTCTCGGCCTTCGTTGCCGCTTGCGTCGTGATGGCGCGGCGGGTGCGCCCGAATGCGGGGCATGGCCTGACGATGGGCCTGGTCGCGGTCCTGGCCGCCGTTCTCGCGGCCCTGCACGGATCGTTGTTCGGATCGGGTTTCCCCGCCTGCTTCGACCCCGATCAAACGATCACGGTCGTGTCGGACCCGCCCGCCTGCTGGAAGAACGTGGTCGATGGCGTGGCCAACAATCTCATCGACGCCGTGGCGGCCCTCGTGTCGATCCTGTTCCTGATGCAGACAACAGGCTCGGGCCGGGTCGCGGCGGAAAAGCCGGATGAGAAGCCGAAGAAAAAGTCGGATGAAAAGTCATCCGACCTGTCAGGGCCGCCCGCCGGTTCCGAAACGGCCACGATTATTCTTACGGCCATTCTGATGCTGGCTTTGATGTCCTGGACGCAGGCGCAGGCGCAAGAACAGGACCACTCCAGACGCGTCGTGCTGGGGATGCGAGAGGACGCGGCCCCCTTCGCCTATCGCGATCCCCCCAGCACCGGCCGCCATCAGGGTTATCTTGCCGATCTCTGCTACGAGATTTTCGCGGGGTCGCAAGATTATGATGTCGTCACGAAGACCATCACGATACGCGACCGCTTCGAACGCCTGCGTCCCGGCAAAGTTGGCGCAAGCCCGGACGATCTGGTGGACATCGTCTGCGATCCCGTGACCGTACGGTATGACGATCCCCAGCGGACGCAGAACGCCATCTTCTCGCCCATCGTGTTCGCGACAGGCGTGACCTATCTGAAGCGGAAAAACGCCCGTACGGATCTGGACATAGAAATCGCCTATGTCGACGGGACCACGGCGAAAACCGTCGTTCTGGACATCTGCCGCGACGTGTCGGCAAGAACGGCCGAGGAATGCCGGGACGGCGGAAGCACCCCTTCAGACGCATCGCCTGACCCCTTGGAAGCCACCGAACCGCCAGACGGGAAAAACTGGTTCCTGCGCCTCGGGAACAGGATTTCCGCACGCCTTCGAAATGCTGATGATCGCGACAGGACATTCACGTATTACGGAATGAAAAGCCATGAACAGCTGGCCAGGTGGTTTTGCAGGGACAACCCAAGGGTCCAGAAATTCTACATCGGCGACCGCGATGTGATATGGACGAAATGGAACCGGGCGCGGGCGCGCAGCGGCGGCTGCGATGCCGAGGCTACGTCGCAACTGTTCACCTACGAGCCTTACGCCCTGATGATCACCAAGGACAGGCCGGACCTCGTGCAGTTCGTGCAGCGCCGCATTTACGAGATCTTCTCGGACGCCAGCAAGGCGCGGGCGATCTTTTCGGCGACGTTCCCGGCTTCGCAGATGTCCACGTCGCTAGCCTATCTTTTCCTGCTGAACGGGGTGGATGAGGATTACATGCCCCGCTACCCCGACGGCAGCCCTGTCCCCTTGCGGCCATAGCTTCCCGACCAAGTCTTGGCGAACGGCCGGTTCACCCCAGCCGATAGTTCGGGCTTTCCCGCGTGATCTGAACGTCGTGGACGTGGCTTTCCTTCAGCCCCGCGCCGGTGATGCGCACGAACTGGCAGTTTTGGCGCATCTCCTCGACCGTGGCGCAGCCGGTATAGCCCATGGCGGCCCGCAGGCCCCCCACCAGCTGGTGGATCACCGCGCTGGCCGAACCCTTGTAGGGCACCTGCCCCTCGATCCCCTCGGGGACCAGCTTGTCGGTCGCGGCGTCCTTCTGGAAGTAACGGTCGGCGGACCCCCGCGCCATGGCGCCCAGGCTGCCCATGCCGCGATAGGACTTGAAGCTGCGGCCCTGATACAGGATCACCTCGCCCGGGGATTCATCCGTGCCCGCGATGGCGCTGCCGACCATTGCGCAACTGGCGCCCGCCGCAATGGCCTTGGCGAAATCGCCCGAATACTTGATGCCGCCATCCGCGATGATCGGCACGTCGCCCGCAGCCGATGCCGCGTCCATGATCGCCGTCAGCTGCGGCACGCCCACGCCCGCGACGATCCGCGTGGTGCAGATCGACCCCGGTCCGATGCCCACCTTGACCGCGTCCGCGCCCGCGTCGATCAGCGCGCGCGTGGCCTCGGCCGTGGCGACGTTGCCCGCGACCACCTGCACCTGGTTGGAAAACAGCTTGACGCGCTCCACCGCGCGGGCCACGCCTGCCGAATGGCCGTGGGCGGTGTCGATCACCACCATGTCCACGCCCGCCTCGATCAGGGCCTGGCTGCGCTCGAACCCCTCGTCGCCGACGGTGGATGCGGCAGCCACGCGCAGCCGGCCCAGGTCGTCCTTGCAGGCCAGCGGGTTCAGGACCGATTGTTCGGTATCCTTCAGCGTCAGCAGGCCCGTCAGCTTGCCCGCGGCATCCGTCACCAGCAGCTTCTCGATGCGGCGGGCCTTCATCAGGCTGATCGCCTCGGCCCGGTCGGCGGGTTCGCGCAGGATGGCCAGGTTTTCGGACGACATCATGGCGCGGACCGGCGTCCGGTCGTCGCTGGCAAAGCGCATGTCGCGGTTGGTCACGATGCCCACCACGCGGCCCGCCTCGTCCACGACGGGAAAGCCCGTGACGTTGTAGCGGTCCTGGAAGGCCTTGGCATCGGCCAGCGTCTGGTCGGGCCGCAGCGTGATCGGGTTGTAGACGATGCCGGATTCGAAGCGCTTGACGCGGCGGACCTCATCGGCCTGCTGCTCGGCCGAAAGGTTGCGGTGGATCACGCCCATGCCGCCTGCCTGGGCCATGGCGATGGCCATGCGGCTTTCCGTCACCGTGTCCATCGCCGAGGACAGAAGCGGGATGTTCATGGCGATGGCGCGCGTCACGCGCGTTGTCACATCGGCGGTCGAGGGCATGACCGTGGATGCGGCGGGAACCAGAAGAACATCGTCAAAGGTCAGGGCCTCGCGAATCTGCATGGCGGGTGTCCTTGCGGCAATTTCGTTTGGCAGTTTCCCCTTTCACGGGCGGCAGGGTTTGTCCAGTGCGCACCGGCGATTTTGTTGCGCGGGGCCGGCGGGGCGGAACAACCGAAAGTTGCTGCAAAGCCACGGGCGGGGCGCGCGTTCCGGGCGAACGCCGCGTCATGTTGCGCTGTTAATTGATTCGTAGAACATCGGCGATAAGTTGCGAGTCCAGCGGTCCCATGACTGCTAAGGGAGGAACCTATGAAGAAAATCCTGACAGGCGGCGCGGTCCTGCTGATCTCGGCCTCGCCGATGGTCGCGGGCGGGATCGAACGTGCGCCGCAATCCTTGTCGATCCTGTTCGAGGAAGGAAACTACGCCGAGTTGAGCTTTGGCGGTGCCGATCCGACAGTCGAGGGCACCGACAGCCTGGGCTTC
Organism: Paracoccus lichenicola; assembly: GCF_009708075.1. GTDB lineage: Bacteria > Pseudomonadota > Alphaproteobacteria > Rhodobacterales > Rhodobacteraceae > Paracoccus > Paracoccus lichenicola. The sequence goes on from NZ_WMBT01000002.1 coordinate 298,601, forward strand.
GACACGGGCGACGTGGCGCAGGGCTATGGCTTCGTGGGCCTGGCCTACAAGCACCAGTTCACCGACAACCTGTCGGCGGCGTTCATCATGGAACAGCCCTTCGGGGCGGATATCCTGTATCCCGCGGCGGCCGAGGGGGGGTCCGTCCTGTTGGGGGGGACGCGCGCGCAGGTGGATTCGACCACCTTCACGGCCCTTGGCCGCTATCGCTTCGACAACAACTTCTCGATTCATGGCGGTATTCGCGCGTCGAAGGCCAACGGGCTGGTGACGCTGGACGGCCTGGCCTATGGGCCGGTTGCCGGATACAGCGTCGATCTGGATGACGCCTGGGGCGTGGGCTATGTTATCGGCGCTGCCTATGAAATCCCGGAAATCGCGGCGCGCGTCTCGCTGACATACAACTCGTCGGTGGACCACGATTTCGACACGGTGGAAACCGGGCCGCTGATCGATCCCGACGGGCCGGGCGCGATCCCGGCCCTGCCGCTGCTGAACGGCACCTCGACCACCACGGTCAAGACGCCGCAATCGGTCACGCTGGAAGGCCAGACCGGCATTGCCGAAGGCACGCTGCTGTTCGGCTCGATCCGTTGGGTGAAATGGTCCGAATTCCGCGTCGATCCCGTGAACTTCACGACCGTCACCGGTGGCGGGTTGGTCGATCTGGAAAACTCCACGACCTACACCATCGGCCTGGGCCGCAAGTTCACCGAAAACTGGTCGGGTTCGGCGGCCTTCACCTATGAACCGACAGGCGACGACCTGGTCTCGCCGCTGGCGCCCACCAACGGGCGCAAGGGGATCACGCTGGCCGCGATCTATACCATGGACAACATGAAGATCACGACCGGCATCAACTATTCCAGGCTGGGCGACGCGCGTCCCGAAACCGGCACGCCCGACACCGAGCGCGCCCGGATGGAGGACAACGACCTGTGGGGCATCGGCGTGCGCATCGGCTACAGCTTCTGATCCCGGACTAACCCCGACAACGGCAAGGCCCCGCCCCGGCGGGGCCTTTGCTTTCGCGGGCGCGCGCATTACCTATGCGCGCGAAACGAAAGGGCATCCGATGATCCATGGCAGCGGCGGCGAATGGCTGGGGGCGGCGTCCAGGCGCGTCGTCCTGTTCGGGATGTCCGGCCTGGGCAAGACCTATCTGGCCAACATGCTGCGCGAGGCGGGCGACTGGTTCCATTATTCCGTCGATTACCGCATCGGCACCCGCTACATGGGCGAATTCATCGCCGACAACTTCAAGCGAGAGGCGATGAAGGTGCCCTTCCTGCGCGAATTGCTGCTGTCGGACAGCATCTATGTCGCCAGCAACATCACCTTCGACAACCTGGCGCCCTTGTCCACCTATCTGGGCAAGCCCGGCAGCCCCAGTCGTGGCGGCCTGCCCTTCGACGAATACTGCCTGCGCCAGAACCAGCACCGCCGGGCGGAAATCGCGGCCCTGCTGGACACGCGGCACTTCATGGACCGCGCCCGCGACATCTATGCCATCCCGCATTTCGTCTGCGACTCGGGCGGCTCGATCTGCGAGGTGGTGGACCCCGATGATCCCGCCGATCCGGTCCTGACCGCCTTGGCGCGCGATCTGCTGATGGTCTGGATCAAGGGGTCGGACGCGCATACCGCCGAACTGGTGCGCCGCTTCGACCGCGCGCCCAAGCCCATGTACTACCAGCCGGAATTCCTGGAAAAGGCCTGGATTGCCTATCGCGTCGAAAAGGGCCTTGAGGGGGACGAGGTCAATCCCGACGACTTCATCCGCTGGACCTATGCCCGCGCGCTGGCGCACCGCCAGCCGCGATACGAGGCGATGGCGCGGCGCGGCGTCACCGTCCTGGCCGAGGAGGTGGCCCAGGTCCGCAGCCCGGCGGATTTCGACGCCCTGATCGCCCGCGCCATCGACCGCAAGGAAGCCTGACATGCCCATTACCCTGAACGAGAACCTCCCCGCCTATCGCATCCTGTCGGACGAAGGCGTGATGGTCATGTCGCCGGGCCGGGCCGCCACCCAGGACATCCGCCCGCTGCGCATCGGGCTGCTGAACCTGATGCCCAAGAAGATCCAGACGGAAAACCAGTTCGCCCGGCTGATCGGGGCCACGCCGTTGCAGATCGACTTCCAGCTGATCCGCATGTCGGACCACGAAAGCCGCAATACCGCCGCCGACCACCTGGAAAGCTTCTACCGCCCCTTCCGAGAGGTAGAGGCCACGGGAGAGAAGTTCGACGGCCTCATCATCACCGGCGCCCCGGTCGAGCTGTTGCCCTTCGAGGACGTGACCTATTGGGACGAACTGACCCGGGTCTTCGCTTGGACGCAAAGCCATGTCCATTCGACCTTCGGCGTCTGCTGGGGCGGCATGGCGATGGCCTGGCATTTCCATCGGCTGGAAAAGCACCCTCTGGATCACAAGGCCTTCGGCTGCTTCCGCCACCGCAACCTGGCCCCGGCATCCCCCTATCTGCGGGGCTTTTCCGACGACGTTCTGGTCCCCGTCAGCCGCTGGACCGAAATCCGCCAGGCCGAGGTGGACGCCCGCCCCGCCCTGCGCACCCTGCTTGCCAGCGACCAATGCGGCCCCTGCCTGCTGGAGGATCCGGGGCACCGCGCGCTGTATATCTTCAACCACCTGGAATACGACAGCACCACCCTGAAAGAGGAATACGACCGCGACGTGGCGGCAGGAAAGCCCATCACCGTGCCGCTGAACTATTATCCCGACGACGATCCGGCGCGCGCGCCCTCGAACCGCTGGCGCAGCCATGCGCATCTGCTTTACGGTAACTGGATCAACGAGATCTATCAGACGACCGAATACGACCTGTCCCGCATCGGCGAAGGATGAACGATGGTCAAGACACCGGACCTGCCGCTGGTCGGCCAGATCACCGCCGCGCTGAAGGCCGCGCCCAAGGACATCCGCAAGCTGCTGGACGGCGCGGGCAAGGACGACATCCTGGACCCGACCTATCCTTACCGCGCGGGCATGGACAAGAAGGCCTACGAGGCGCAGATGGACCGGTTGCAGTTGCAACTGGTGCGGATGATGCATGACATCGTCGCCACCAGAAAGCGTCTGGTCGTGCTGTTCGAGGGGCGCGACGCCGCCGGCAAGGGCGGCACCATCGAACGGACGCGCGAAAACCTGAACCCGCGTTCCGCCAACATCGTGGCCCTGCCCACCCCCACCAGCCGCGAGGCGGGCCAGTGGTATTTCCAGCGTTACGTGGACTGGTTGCCCGCCGCGGGGGAAATCGCGCTGTTCGACCGCAGCTGGTACAACCGCGGCATCGTCGAACGCGTCTTCGGCTTTTCGACCGAACAGCAGAGGAACGCCTTTTTCCGGCAATTGCCGGGGTTCGAGCAGACCCTGGTCGATGACGGCATCATCCTGGTCAAGCTGTGGCTGAACGTGGGCCGCGCCGAGCAGTTGCGCCGCTTCCTGGACCGCGAGGCCGATCCCCTGAAGCAATGGAAGCTGTCCTCGATCGACGTGGACGGGTTGGCGAAATGGGACGACTATACTGTGGCGATCCGCGACACGCTGAACCTGTCCCATTCGCCCATCGCGCCCTGGACCGTGATCCGGTCCGACGACAAGCGCCGCGCCCGCATCGCCGCGATCCAGACGATCCTGAACGCGGTGGATTTCGCGGGCAAGGACAGGGATGCGATAGGCCTGCCCGACCCCGCCATCACCGGCGGGCCGGAACTGCTGGACGCATGAGGGAACCATGGATCTGAAGAACAGCCGCGCCATCGTCACCGGCGGCGCATCCGGCCTGGGGGCGGCGACGGCTGCGCATTTCCGCGAGCGCGGCGCGACGGTGGTCATCCTGGACCGCGCGGCGGGCGACGATCCGAATCATGTGCAGGCGGATGTGACATCCGCCGACAGCGTGGGCCAGGCCATCGCTCAGGCGGTGGGGATCATGGGCGGCATCGACATCTGCGTGAACTGCGCGGGCGTGGTGATCGGGGAAAAGACCCTGGGCCGGAACGGGCCGCATGATCTGGACGCCTTTCGGCGTGTGGTCGAGGTGAACCTGATCGGCAGCTTCAACGTCCTGCGGCTGGCCGCAGCCGAGATGGCCAGGAACGGGCGGGCGGAAAACGGCGTGATCGTCAACACGGCGTCCATCGCGGCCTTCGACGGGCAAAAGGGCCAGGCGGCCTATGCGGCGTCCAAGGCGGGGATCGCGGGCATGACCCTGCCGCTCGCGCGCGACCTGGCGGGCGTGGGCGTCCGCGTCTGCGCCATCGCGCCGGGCATCTTCGCCACGCCCATGCTGCGCGGGCTGCCGCCCGACGTGCAGGACGGGTTGGCCGCCGACATCCCCTTTCCGCCGCGCTTGGGCGATCCGGCGGAATTCGCGCGCCTGGCCGCGCATGTCGTCGAAAATGCCTATCTGAACGGCGAGGTGATCCGGCTGGACGGCGCCTTGCGGATGCGCTGATCACCGGTCCTTGACCGGCGCGCGATGCCCTTGCGCGGCGGTTTGCCCGCCGCTAGCGTTTGCATCAAACCGCCCAACAGGAAGGCCCGATTTCATGCGCTTGCTGATCACCACCGCCCTCGCCTCTGCCATCGCCCTGCCCGCCCTGGCGGCGGACCCGGACCTGACCGTCTTCGACTGGGCGGGGTTCGAGGAGCCGTCGATCTTCCAAGGCTATATCGACAAGCACGGCGACAGCCCCACCTATGCCTTTTACGGCGACGACGACGAGGCGTTCCAGAAGATCGCCTCGGGCTTCAAGGCCGACGTGGCGCATCCGTGCAGCCAGATGGTCAGCAAATACCGCGACGCGGGCCTGATCGAGCCGTGGGACACCTCCAAGATCCCCAACTTCGACAAGATCGACCCGCAGTTCCTGGAATCCGAGGTGTTCAAGGATGCCGAAGGGGTTTGGTACATCCCGACCGACTGGGGCGCGACCGCCATCGCCTATAACCCCGAAACGGTGCCTGCCGAGGATGTGTCCACCTTGCAGGTCTTCACCGATCCCAAATACCAGGGGCGCGTCTCATTGCCGGATTCGTCGGACGATGTCTGGGCGCTGGCCTATCTGGCGACGGGCACGACCGACTGGACGGACGTGACCGACGAACAGTTTGCCGCCGCCGCCGACTGGTTGCGCAAGGCGCACGGGAACGTCGCGGCCTATTGGGCGGATCCGTCGGAACAGGCGCAACTGATGGCGTCCGGCGCCGTGGACATCGCCTGGTCCTGGAACGACGGCGTGACCTATCTGCGGGCCGACAACTTCCCCGTGGCCTTCCAGCGCGCGCCCAAGGAAGGGTCGTCCACCTTCTTCTGCGGCTACATCAACCTGAAGGACGGGCCGGGCAACGAGGAAAAGGCCTATGACTTCATCAACGCCTGGCTGGAGCCGCGCGCGGCCAAGGCCCTGCTGGACACGATCGGCTATGGCCACACCTCGACCGAGGCGATGGCGACCATCGCGGATGAGCCTGCGGTGAAGGAAGGGCTGAGCGAAGTCGACGCCCCGATCCTGGCCCAGACCCCGAACGACCCGGCGCAGCGCGAGAAGCAACTGGCCGAGTTCGAGAAGATCAAGGCGGGGTTCTGAGAAAGCCGGGGGCTTCGCGCCCCCGGACCCCCGCGGGATATTTAGGCAAAGGTGAAGGGGCGAGGCTCAGGCGGCCTCGTCCTTTTTGCGCGGGATATAGTTCAGGATCGGCGCGAGCCAGCGTTCGACCTCGGCCAGGTCCATGCCTTTGCGGGCGGCATAGTCGCGGGCCTGGTCCTCCTCGATCTTCGCCACGCCGAAGTAATAGCTGTCCGGGTGGCCGATATAAAGGCCGGACACCGACGACCCCGGCCACATCGCCATGCTTTCCGTCAGGCGCACGCCGGTGGCGTTTTCCGCGTCCAGCAGGCGGAACAGGGTCAGCTTTTCGGTATGGTCCGGCTGCGCGGGATAGCCGGGCGCGGGACGGATGCCCTTGTAGGGTTCGCCGATCAGGTCCTGCGGGGCAAAGGTTTCGTCCGGGGCATAGCCCCACAGTTCCTTGCGGACCCGTTCGTGCAGCATTTCGGCCATGGCCTCGGCGATGCGGTCGGCAAGCGCCTTGACCATGATCGCGCCGTAATCGTCGTTCGCGCGTTCATAGCGGGCGGCGATCTCGGATTCCTCGGGACCGGCGGTGACGACGAAGCCGCCCACGTAATCGCGCCGGCCTTCGGGGGCCACGAAGTCGGACAGCGCGACGTTCGGGCGGTCGCCGCGCTTCGTCACCTGCTGGCGCAGGGTGTGCAGCGTCGCTAGCGGTTCGCGCCGATCTTCGTCCGTGAACAGGCGGATGTCGTCGCCCACGGCATTGGCGGGCCAGAAGCCCACCACGGCGCGGGGGTTGAACCAGCGGCCCTCGATGATCCGGGCCAGCATCTCCTGCGACTCGTGGAACAGGGCGCGGGCGGCCTCGCCCTGCTTTTCGTCGTCCAGGATGCGGGGATAGACGCCCTTCAGGTCCCAGGTCTGGAAGAATGGCGTCCAGTCGATATAGCGCGCGATCTGCGCCAGATCCCAGTCGTCGATGATCCGGGCGCCGGTGAACCGCGGGGCGGTCGCCCGATAGCCCGCCCAGTCCACCTTCAGCGCATTGGCCCGCGCCGCAGTCAGCGGCAGGCGCTGCTTGGCGGCCTCGGCCCGTTCGTGGCGTTCTGCCACGTCGGCATATTCGGCGCGGATCGCATCGACATAGCCCGCCTGCTGGGTTGGCGACAGCAGGGACGACACCACCCCCACTGCCCGGCTGGCATCGGTGACATAGACCGCCGCACCCTTGTGATAGCGCGGCGCGATCTTGACCGCCGTGTGGATTTTCGAGGTCGTGGCCCCGCCGATCAGCAGCGGCACCCGGAAGCCCTCGCGCTCCATCTCGGATGCCACATGGACCATCTCGTCCAGGGACGGCGTGATGAGGCCCGACAGCCCGATCACATCGACGTTCCGTTCCCGCGCAACCTCCAGGATCTTCTGGGCGGGGACCATCACGCCCAGGTCGATCACCTCGTAATTGTTGCAGGCCAGCACGACGCCCACGATGTTCTTGCCGATGTCGTGGACATCGCCCTTGACCGTGGCCATCAGGATCCTGCCGGCCGTTTCGCGTTCGGTCCCGCCGTTCAGGCGCTTTTCCTCCTCCATGTAGGGCAGCAGCACGGCCACGGCCTGCTTCATCACGCGGGCGGATTTCACGACCTGGGGCAGGAACATCTTGCCCGCGCCGAAGAGATCGCCCACCACGTTCATCCCGGCCATCAGCGGGCCTTCGATGACGTGCAGCGGGCGTTCGGCGGTCAGCCGGGCTTCCTCGGTGTCGGCCTCGATGTATTCGGTGATGCCGTTGACCAGCGCATGTTCCAGGCGCTTTTCCACGGTCCATTCGCGCCAGGACAGATCCTTTTCGCGCGCCTTGGCCCCGCCCTCGCCCTTGAAGCGTTCGGCGATGTCCAGCAGGCGCTCGGTCGCGTCCGGGCGGCGGTTCAGGACCACGTCCTCGCAGGCCTCGCGCAGGTCCGGTTCGATCGCGTCATAGACCGCCAGCTGGCCCGCGTTGACGATGCCCATGTCCATGCCCACCCCGATGGCGTGATACAGGAACACGGCGTGCATCGCCTCTCGCACCGGTTCGTTGCCGCGGAAGCTGAAGGACAGGTTCGACACCCCGCCCGAGACATGGGCGTGGGGCAGGTTCTGGCGGATCCAGCGCGTGGCCTCGATGAAATCGACGCCATAGTTGTTGTGCTCCTCGATCCCTGTCGCCACGGCGAAGATGTTGGGGTCGAAGATGATGTCCTCGGGCGGGAAGCCCACCTCGTCCACAAGGATGCGATAGGCGCGCGCGCAGATCTCGGTCTTGCGGGCAAAGCTGTCGGCCTGGCCCTGTTCGTCGAAGGCCATGACCACGACCGCCGCGCCATAGGCGAGGCACAGCCCGGCCTGGTGGCGGAACTGCTCCTCGCCCTCCTTCATGCTGATGGAATTGACGACCGGCTTGCCCTGCACGCATTGCAGGCCCGCCTCGATCACCTCCCATTTGGAACTGTCGATCATCACCGGGACGCGGGCGATGTCCGGCTCGGCCGCCAGCAGGTTCAGGAACTCGACCATGGCGGCGCGGCTGTCGATCAGGCCTTCGTCCATGTTGATGTCGATGATCTGCGCGCCATTTTCCACCTGGTCGCGCGCGACCTCCAGCGCGGCCGCATAGTCGCGGTTGGTGATGAGCTTGCGGAAACGCGCAGAGCCGGTGACGTTGGTGCGTTCGCCGATGTTCACGAAGGGGATGTCGGGGGTAAGGACAAAGGGTTCCAGGCCCGACAGGCGCAACCGGCGTTCAAGCATATGCTGTTCAGACATATTCTGGCACCTTTCGGGGGGCATATTGGGCGACAGCCTCGGCAATGGCGCGGATGTGGTCGGGCGTGGTGCCGCAGCAGCCGCCGACGACGTTTACCAGGCCCTCGCGGGCGAATTCGGCCACCTGGACGGCGGTGTCGTTCGGTCCTTCGTCATACTGGCCGAAGGCGTTGGGCAGGCCTGCGTTGGGATAGGCGCAGATGTGGGTGTCCGCCACGCCCGCCAGTTCCGCCAGGTGCGGGCGCATGGCGGATGCGCCAAGCGCGCAGTTCAGCCCCACCGACCAAGGTCGGGCATGGCGCACCGAATACCAGAAGGCCGTCGGCGTCTGCCCTGACAGCGTGCGCCCCGACGCGTCGGTGATCGTGCCCGAAATCATCAGCGGCAGTTCCTGCCCATGGCCCTGCATCGCCTGGATGCAGGCAAAGATCGCGGCCTTGGCGTTCAGCGTGTCGAAGATCGTCTCGATCAGCAGGATGTCGGCCCCGCCTTCGATCAGGCCCTGCGCCTGTTGCAGATAGGCCGCGCGCAGGTCGTCAAAGGTCACGGCGCGGTATCCCGGGTCGTTCACGTCCGGGCTGATGGAGGCGGTGCGATTGGTCGGCCCGATGGCGCCCGCGACGAAACGGGGCCGCCCGTCCTGGGCCGTCGCCCGGTCCAACGCCCGGCGCACGATGCGCGCGCCTTCGACGTTCAGGTCGTGGACCGCCGCCCCCATCCCGTAATCGGCCTGGGCGATGGTGGTGGCGGAAAAGGTGTTCGTTTCCACGATGTCGGCGCCCGCCATGGCATAGCGGTAATGGATCTCCTCGACCGCCTGGGGCTGCGTCAGGATCAGCAGGTCGTTGTTGCCCTGCTGCGGATGGTCCGAATGGTGGCGGCAGGCATGGCCTGACCCATGGCCAGTATAATCATCCTCGCCCAGGCCAAGCTGCTGGATCTGCGTGCCCATGGCCCCGTCGAGGATCAGGATCCGTTCGGCCGCCACAGCGTCAAGCGCCGCGAATGCGGGGGATCGGGGAAGTCTGCCGGTCATTGTCTCACCCTTGCCAGGAAGGCGCAGATATAGACGTTGGTCCTCGCAACGGCAAATTCATAATCCTATAGAAGATTATGAGGCCCCGCGATAAAGCCTCCTGCATTGGACCATAAATATCCCGGGGGTGCGGGGGCTGGCCCCCGCCTTACTCCGCGCTGTCGCGGGCATAGACATCCTCGTACCGGATGATGTCGTCCTCGCCCAGATAGCTGCCGGTCTGCACCTCGATCAGCACCATCGGCACCTTTCCGGGGTTTTCCATCCGGTGAACCGCGCCCAAGGGGACATAGATCGACTGGTTCTCCGTCACCAGCGTCACCTTGTCGTCCACCGTGACCTTGGCGGTGCCGCTGACGACGATCCAGTGTTCGGACCGATGCACATGGCTTTGCAGCGACAGGGCCGCGCCGGGCTTCACGACGATGCGCTTGACCTGGAAGCGGTCGGCGAGCGCCAGCGTCTCGAACCATCCCCAGGGGCGGTGATCGCGCGGGAAAGCGGTGGCCTGCTTGCAGCCCTTGGCCTTCAAGGCGGCGACGGCATGGCGCACGTCCTGCGCGCGGCTCTTGTCCGCCACCAGCACCGCGTCCGCGGTCGCGACGACCATCACGTCGGTCAGCCCGATGCCCACGACCTGCAAATCCTCGCTGTCCGAACGCAGCAGCACGTCATGGCAGTCGATGGCGGTCGAGTTGCCGTCCGTCACCACGCCATCATCAGCAGGCGCCTCCAGCAGCGCCTCGCGCCAGACGGCATCCCAACCGCCCAGATCCGACCAGCGTTCGGAAAAGCGCACAACGGTCAGGTTGGGGGCCTTTTCCATCACGGCATAGTCGATGGACTGGTCGGGCAGGCTGTCCCACGGACCCTTGGCCAGCCGCAGGAAGCCGATGTCGTCCTTGGCCTCGTCCAGCGCCGCCAGGACGGGGGACAGGTAGTCCGGGGCATGGGCACGGAAGGCGTCGATCATCACGCTGGCCTTGAACAGGAAGATGCCCGCGTTCCACAGGAAATTCCCCTGCGCCAGCATGTCCGCCGCCGTGGCCGCATCGGGCTTTTCGACAAAGCGCGCAAGCGGCTGCGGGCCGTCGCCCTGCCCGGCCAGCTCCAGATAGCCATAGCCGGTCTCGGGCCGGTCGGGGGTGATGCCGAAGGTGACGATCTGTCCTTCCGCAGCCGGTCCCACGCCCTGCCGCACGGCGCGCGCAAAGGCAGCCTCGTCGGGGATGACATGATCCGAAGGCGCAACCAGAAGCAGCCCATCCGGGTCTTTCGCCGCCACCATCAACGCCGCGACCAGGATCGCGGGGGCGGTGTTGCGGCTTGATGGCTCGATCACGATGGCGCCGGGCCGGATGCCCACCTGGTCCAGTTGCTCGGCCACGATGAAGCGGAAATCGGCGTTCGTCATCACCACCGGATCGGCGAAGTCCGGGCCTGCCAGCCTGCGGGCCGATGCCTGGAACAGCGTCTGATCCCCCACCAGGGGCGCGAACTGCTTGGGAAAGCTCTTGCGGGACACCGGCCACAGCCGGGTGCCGGAACCGCCGGCCATCAGAACGGGGGTGATCTTGGTCATGGCGCTGTCCCTTGCAACCTGGTTACGTGCAAGGGATAGCCTGCCGATCTGAAACGGGAAAGCCCGCCCGCGACTCAACCTGCGGTTTTCATGGGCTGGCCCGCCACATAGGTCTGGCGGATGCTGCGGTCGTCGCCCATGATCTGCAGGACGAACAGCTCCTGTTCCAGCGTCTCGGCCCGCTCCATGCGCAGGGCCATGGCAGGCGTGGCGCGGGCGTCCAGCACCACCAGATCCGCCATGCTGCCGGGCGCCAGCGTGCCGATGTCGTCCGCCATCCCCAAGGCCAGGGCATTGCCGCGCGTGATCCAGTGGAAGGCCTGCAAGGGCGTCAGCTTCTGGCCGCGCAGTTGCAGGATCTTGTAGCCCTCGTTCAGGGTCTGCAGCATGGAATAGCTGGTGCCGCCGCCCACGTCGGTGGCAATGCCGCTGGTGACGCCCGCCGCGCGCAGGCCCGCTTCGTCGAACAGTCCCGAGCCGAGAAACAGGTTCGAGGTCGGGCAGAACACCGCCCGGCTGCCGGTTTCCGCCATGCGCGCGATCTCTCGCGGGCGCAGGTGGATCGAATGGCCCAGCAGCAGCTTGTCCGAAAGAAGGCCATGGGTTTCGTAGATGTCGAGGTAATCGCGCGCCTGCGGATAGAGGCTGAGGGTATAGTCGATCTCGTCCTTGTTCTCGGACAGGTGGGTCTGGACGTGACAGTCGGGATGCTCGCGGACCAGTTGCCCCGCCATTGCCATCTGTTCGGGGGTCGAGGTGATCGCGAAGCGCGGCGTGATCGCGTAACGCTGGCGGCCCGTGCCGTGCCAGCGGGCGATCAGGGCCTTGCTGTCGTCGTATCCCCTCTGCGGCGTGTCCAGAACCTCGGGCGGGGCATTGCGGTCCATCATCACCTTGCCCGCCACCATCGCCATGTTCCGGGCGTGGGCTGCGGAAAACAGCGCCTCGGCGGATTGCGGGTGGACGGAACAGAAGGCCACGGCGGTGGTCGTGCCGTGGTCGGTCAGCAGGGTCAGGAAGGCCTCGGCCATAGCGGGGGCGTGGCCCTGTTGGGCGAAGCGCGCTTCCTCGGGGAAGGTATAGGTGTTCAGCCAGTCCAGAAGCTGCGCGCCCCAGCTGGCGATCACCTGGACCTGAGGGAAATGGATATGCGTGTCGATGAAGCCCGGCAGGATCAGGTGGGGGCGGTGGTCGATCTCGGCCAGGCCGGGGCGGGCCAGCGCGGCTTGGTCATCCACGGCGAGGATCTTGCCGTCCTCGACCAGGATGGCGCCATTCTCGATATAGCGATGGTTGTCTTGCGTGTCGTGGGGGTCGGCGTGGAAGGACAGCACGCGGCCCCGGATCAACTGTTGCATGGATATTTGCGTGAAGAAGAAGTGGCGGTCAGCCGCGCGATCAGTTCGGCGGCGGTGAAGGCGGCGATCACCGCCGGGCGCTTGTCGGGGGAAAAGCCTGCGCCGATGGGGCAGACCAGGGGCGTGGGGTCGATGCCGCGCGCGCGGGCAAAGCGGGTGAACTGCGCGCGCTTGGTCGCGCTGCCGATCATGCCGACATAGGACAGGTCCGGGCGCGCCAAGGCCTCGGCCGCCAGCAGGAAATCGAGCGCGTGGTCATGGGTCAGGATCACCACGGCGCTGCCGGGGCGGGCGGCGCGGATCTCGGCCTCGGGCAGCGGGATCAGGCGGGTCGCGATGCCGGGGGCGGCCCGAGCCAATTCCTCGGGGCGCGGGTCGATCAGCGTGACGTTCACCGGCAGGGGGTGCAGGGCCAGGGTCAGCGCGCGCCCGACATGGCCCGCGCCGAAGACCAGCACGTCGGGGTGATCCTGCGGCGTGGGGCCTTCGCGGTCCAGGTGCAGGACCACGCGGCCCCCGCAACATTGCCCGATCTCGGGGCCGAGGGGGATGTCCATGTCCGCGCGTTCCTCGCCCGACGCCAGCATGGCCCGCGCACGGTTGATGGCCATGTATTCCAGTTGCCCGCCGCCGATGGTGCCATCCACCCTGTTGGGACAGACGAACATCTCGGCCCCCGCGTCGCGTGGGGTGGATCCCAGGGCCTGAATGACCCGGACGCGGATCATTTCCGCAGCGCCTCGATCGCCATCAGCACGCGTTCGGGCGTGGCGGGGGCGTCCAGCCGCGCGGGTTCGCGATAGCCGTTGAACGAGGCCACGGCCATGTTGATCGCCTCGAAGACGGAAATGCCCAGCATGAAGGGCGGCTCTCCCACGGCCTTGGACCGCTTGATGGTGCGCTCGGACGCCTCGGACCAGTCGGCCAGCTTGACGTTGAAGACGCGCGGGCGGTCGGATGCCAGCGGCACCTTGTAGGTGGACGGCGCGTGGGTGCGCAGCCGGCCCTTGTCGTCCCACCACAGTTCTTCCGTGGTCAGCCAGCCCGCGCCTTGGACAAAGGCGCCCTCGACCTGGCCCTTGTCGATGGCGGGGTTCAGGCTGCGTCCGACATCATGGATCACGTCCGTCCGGTCGATGACGTATTCGCCGGTCAGCGTATCGACCGACACCTCGGACACCGCCGCGCCATAGGCATAGTAATAGAACGGCCGTCCCCGCCCCGTCGCGCGGTCCCAATGGATCTTCGGCGTCTTGTAGAAGCCCGCCGCAGACAGGTGGATCCGCGCCATGTAGGCCGCCGCGATCACCTGATTCCAGGAGATCAGGTGGTCGCCCGCGCGGACATGGCCGGGAACGAAGCGCACCTCCTCCTTGGGTTGCTGCCAGCGTTCGGCCACGAACTCGACCAGCCGCGCCTTGATCTGTTCCGCCGCATCCAGCGCCGCCATGCCGTTGAGATCCGTGCCCGACGACGCCGCCGTGGCCGAGGTGTTGGGCACCTTTTCCGTCGTGGTGCGGGTGATCTTGATGTTGGAAATGTCGCACTGGAAGGCCTCGGCCACGATCTGGGCGACCTTGGTGTTCAGACCCTGCCCCATCTCGCAGCCGCCATGGTTCAGCGCGATGGACCCGTCGTTATAGACATGGATCAGCGCGCCCGCCTGGTTGAACCAGGTGGCGGTGAAGCTGATGCCGAACTTGACGGGCGTCAACGCGATGCCCTTGCGGATCACGCCGCCCTTGGCGTTCCAGTCGAGCACCGCCTGGCGGCGGGCGTGATAGTCGCTGCTGGCCTCAAGCTCGGCAAAGATACGCGGCAGGATCTGGTCGTTGACCTCCTGGTGATAGGGGGTCAGCTGGCCGTTTTCGTAAAGATTGCGCTTGCGCACCTCCAGCGGATCAAGGCCCAGGGCATAGGCGATCTCCTCGATCATCCGTTCCGCGACGATCACCCCCTGCGGGCCGCCGAAGCCGCGGAAGGCGGTGTTGCTGACGGTGTTCGTCTTCATCGGATGGCTGCTGACGCGCACGTCCGGGTAGTAATAGGCGTTGTCGCAATGAAACAGCGCGCGGTCCGTCACCGGGCCGGAGAGATCCGCCGAAAAGCCGCAGCGGGCATACCAGTCCCCCCTCACGGCGCGGATGCGGCCGTCATCGTCGAAGCCCACCTCGTAATCCACGACGAAATCATGCCGCTTGCCGGTGGCGGTCATGTCGTCGTCGCGGTCGGGACGGATCTTCACCGCGCGGTTCCAGCGTTTGGCCGCAATGGCGGCCACGCAGGCGAACAGGTTCATCTGCGTTTCCTTGCCGCCGAAGCCCCCGCCCATCCGCCGCACGTTCACCACCACCGCGTTGTTCCGGCAGCCCAGGACATGGGCCACCATGTGCTGAACCTCGGACGGGTGCTGGGTCGAGACGTTGATGGTCACGTCCTCATCCTCGCCCGGAATGGCCATGGCGATCTGGCCCTCCAGATAGAAGTGGTCCTGCCCGCCGATGGCGAAGCGGCCCGCGATGCGGCGGGGGGCGGCGGCCATGCCCGCGTCGGCATCGCCGCGCTTCAGGGTCAGGGGGTCGGTGACATAGCCCATGCCGGCATCGCGCGCGGCAATCGGGTCCAGCGCGTGGGGCAGCACGTCATAGGCGATGCGCGCCTTGTGCGCCGCCCGCCGCGCCCCGTCGCGGGTTTCCGCGATCACGGCGAAGACCGGCTGGCCCCAGAATTGGACCACATCTTCGGCAAAGATCGGGTCGTCGTTCTTGCCGTTGGGCGAGACATCGTTGACGCCGGGGATGTCCCTGGCGGTCAGCACCCCCACCACGCCCGGATGGGCCAGGATTTCGGAAAAATCCATGCCGGTGATCCGGCCATGGGCGCATTGCGACAGGCCCAGATAGGCGTGCAGCAACCCATGGGGTTCCGCCAGGTCGTCGGTATAGTCGGCGCGGCCGGTGACGTGCTTGATGGCGCTGTCGTGGACCGTGTCCTGATGCGCCTGGCCGCGGAGGGTGGTTTCGTCTTTCATCTTCACGCTCCCACGGCTTTATGCAGGCGGACGGGCAGGCCGGGTTCGGATTGCTCCAGCCAGAAGCGGCGGAACAGGTTGGCGGCGACCGTGCGGCGGTAATCGGCGCTGGCGCGCCAGTCGGACAAGGGTTGGAAGTCACCCGCCACGGCGCGGGCGGCGGCCTCGAAGCTGTCGCGGGCGAAGGGTTGGCCTGTCAGCGCGGCCTCGGCCCCCGTGGCGCGCTTCGGGATGCCCGCCATGCCGCCGAAGCAGATGCGGGCGTCGGTGATGATGCCATTTTCAACGCTCAGGCAAAAACCGGCGGCGACGGCGGTGATGTCGCTGTCGCGGCGCTTGCTGATCTTGTAGGCGGCGATCCGGGCCTGCGGGCGGGTCGGGATGATGACTTCTTCCACGAATTCGCCCGGCGCGCGGTCCTGGCGCCCGTATTCGATGAAGAAATCCTCCAGCAGGATTTCCCGGCGCGCATCACCCTTGCGCAGCACGATCCGCGCGCCCAGCGTGATCAGCAAGGGCGGCGTGTCGCCGATGGGGGAACCGTTCGCGATGTTCGCCCCGATGGTGCCCATGTTGCGCACCTGCCAGCCGCCGATGCGCAGCCAGTAATCGTAGGCGGCAGGGATGTGGTCGCGGATCAGTGCTGCTGCCTCGCTGTAGGTCACGCCCGCGCCCAGGCGGATCTCGCCGTCCTCGACCCGAGCCGATTTCATCAAGTGACCGATGAACACGGCGGGGGAAATGTCGCGCATGAACTTCGTGACCCACAGGCCCACATCGGTCGCGCCCGCGATGATCGTGGCCCCGGGTTCCGCCTCCAGCACCGCCGCCAGGTCGTCCACATCGGCGGGGATGATGGCGCGCTCGGCGCCCTTGGACAATTCCACCCGCTGCCCCCGCATGGCGCGCAGCTTCGCGGCCACCAGTTCTCGCTCCATCGCCAGCGCGTCGGCGGCCTGACCGCCCGCGCGGCCCGCCGCAAGCGCGGCCTTGATGATCGGCTCGTATCCCGTGCAGCGGCAGATGTTGCCTTGCAGCGCGACCTCGATCTCCGCGACCCCCGCGTCGGGATTGGTCATCCACAGCCCGTAAAGCGCCATCACGATCCCCGGCGTGCAGAAGCCGCACTGGCTGCCGTGATGGTCCACCATCGCCGCCTGGATCGGGTGCAGCCCGCCGTCCGGGCCGCGCAGATGTTCCACCGTCACCACATGGCAGCCGTGGCAGCTTGCCAGGAAACGGATGCAGGCGTTCACCGGCTCGTAAACCAACCCGCCGTCCGTCAGCCGCCCCACCAGCACCGTGCAGGCGCCACAGTCGCCCTCGGCGCAGCCTTCCTTGGTGCCGGTCAGGCGGCGGTCGATGCGCAGGAAATCCAGCAGCGTGTCGGACGCGCCGACTTCGGTCAGTTCGACCGGCCGACCGTTCAGCAGAAAGCGCAGCGCGGGTGTCATGGCATTCCTTCGTGGCTGTGGACCCACCGAAATCGTAGGCCGAAAAAAACGGTTGCGAAATCGGTGGCGACCCGGAAGACTTTACACGATTCCTTGAAAACGGCCTATCATCCATGTCCTATCTGGAAAGCCTGCGCGTCTTCGTCCGGGTGGTCGAACTGGGGTCGATCACCGCGGGGGGCCGGGATCTGCGGCTTTCCCCGGCAGTTGCCTCGAACCGCATCAAGGATCTGGAAAACCGCTTCGGCGTGCGCCTGCTGAACCGCACCACCCGCAAGCTGACGCCCACCGAGATCGGCCGCGCCTTCTATGACAACGCCCGCCGCGTCATTGATACGCTGGACGAGGCCGAGGCGCTGGTGTCCAGCTTCTCGGGTCGTCCGCAGGGGGTGATCCGCCTGACCGCGCCGCTTGGCCTGGGACGGCGTTTGATCGCGCCGCTGATCCCGCCTTTCTGCGCGGAAAACCCCGGCGTCGATTTCCGGCTGCGGCTGTCGGACCGCAACGTCAACATCGTCGAGGACGCCATCGACCTGGCCTTCTTCCTGGGCGAGCCTGCGGATTCCGCGCTGAAATGGCGCAAGATCGCGGATTGCCCGCGCGTCCTGGTCGCTTCTCCCGACTACCTGTCGCGCCACGGCACGCCGAAGACGCCCGAGGATCTGGTGGATCACAACTGCCTGCTGCTGCGCTATCCTCGCAGCCCCGAATATTTCTGGGTGCTGCAATCCGAGGACGGCCCGCAGAAGATGATGGTGGCTGGGCGGTTCGACACCGACGACGGCGACGTGCTGACCGCCTGGGCGCTTGGCGGCGAGGGGATCGCGAACCGCCCCCTGTATGAGGTGGCGAGCGATCTGAAGGCCGGGCGCTTGGTCGAGGTTCTGCCCCAGAACCGCCCCCAACCCGCGCAATTCGGCTGCCTGACGCCGCACCGGCGCTTGCAGGATCCCAAGGTGCGGATGTTCGCGGATTTCGCCGTGCGCGAGCTGAAGAAGGTCTTCTGACGCTCAGGCCGGACGCGCCTTGGTCAGGCGGATGTTCCCGCCGCCAAGATCCGTCTCGTCGCCCCAGCCAAGGTGGCGATAGACCGCAGCCGCGCGGCTGTCGCGGCCGGTTTCCAGCCAGATCGACGCGTGGCGGAGAAACAGCGCGGTTTCGGCCCGGGCGATCAGCGCGCGCCCGATGCCCTGCCCTTCGCATTCCGGCCGCACGAAGGCCGCGAACAGCGTGCCCTGATCCATGTCGATCATCGTGAAGCCCACCACCCGGTCATAGGCGACCGCGACCCAGGCGCAGGGCACCGCCGCGATCATGGCCGAGATGCTGGCGGGGGTGATGCCCAAGGCGGCCAGTTCCTCGACCCCCTGATGGTTCTCGCGGACCGAGGTGCGCACGTCGAACAGCGCCGGAGTATCCTCGGGGCGCGCAGGCCTGATCGTGAACGCCATCACATCCCGGCCAGGCTCGCGCCCCCGGCTGCGCGGAACCAGCGGATGATCCGCGCACGCTCCTGCGGCTCCATGTAGGTGACGTTCGCAGGCGGCATCGCATCGGTCAGCCCGGCCTGGACATAGATCTCTCGCGCGTGTTTCGCGATGTCGCCGGGGGTTTCCAGGAAAATCCCCTTCGGCGCGTGATGGATGCCTTCATAGCCCGGCTCTCGGGCGTGGCACATGGAGCAGCGGCCCAGCACCGCATCGCTGACCTGCCCGAACCCCTCGGCCTGGGCAAAGCGGGCTTCCACCGGGGTCAGGGACCGCGCCTCGGCCTGTTCCAGCGTGTCCTGGTTCAGACCGGCCGAGGACAGCCACATCACCATGATGAACAGCACGACCGTGACCGCCCAAGTCCACCACCGGTATCCCTTGCGGGCGTGCATGGTGTTGAAGAAATGCCGGATGGTCACGCCCATCAGGAAGATCAGCGCCGCGATCAGCCAGTTGTATTCGCTGGCGAAGGCCAGCGGATAGTGGTTCGACAGCATCAGGAAGATGACCGGCAGCGTCAGATAGTTGTTGTGCGTGGACCGCAGCTTGGCGATCTTGCCGTATTTCGGATCGGGCGCCCTGCCCGCCTTGAGGTCGGCTACCACGATCCGCTGGTTCGGCATGATGATGAAGAACACGTTGGCCGTCATGATCGTGGCCGTGAACGCGCCCAGATGCAGCAGCGCCGCGCGCCCCGTGAAGACCTGCGTATAGCCCCACCCCATCACCACGAGCGCCACGAACAGCAGCAGCATCAGCGCCGTCGGCGTCTCGCCCAGGCGGGACTTGCACAGCGTGTCATAGATCAGCCAGCCCAACGCCAGCGACCCGCCGGAAATCAGGATCGCCTGCCAGGTCGCCAGATCGGCCTTGGCCGTGTCGATCAGATACAGGTTCGCGCCTGCCCAGTATGTGACCATCAGCAGCGCCGCGCCCGACAGCCAGGTGGAATAGCTTTCCCATTTGAACCAGGTCAGATGCTCGGGCATCTGCTCGGGCGCGACCAGGTACTTGTTGACGTGATAAAAGCCGCCGCCATGGACCTGCCATTCCTCGCCATGCGCGCCTTTCGGCAGGTGCGGCGCCTTTTGCAGGCCCAAATCCAGCGCGATGAAATAGAAGGACGATCCGATCCAGGCAATGGCGGTGACGACATGGGTCCAGCGGATCGCGAAAGCCAGCCATTCCCAAAAAACGATATGGTCGGGGATCAGGTGCAGCATGGGATCAGCTTCCCCGATAGGTGGAATAGCCGAAGGGCGAGACCAGCAGCGGCACATGGTAATGATCGTCCTGCGACATGCCGAAGCGGATCGGGATCACATCCAGGAAGCGCGGGCTTTCCGCCTCGACCCCCGTGGCGTCCATCCAGGCGCCGGCGTGGAATTCCAGCTCATAGGTGCCGGTCGCGAACCCTTCCGCAGGCAGGATCTGACGGTCGGTGCGGCCGTCGCCGTTGGTGCGCAGCCGCGCAAGCTCGGTCCGCCGGCCATCTTCCAGACGGAACAGCACCACCTCCATCCCCTCGGCCGGGCGGCCGCGCGCGGTGTCCAGCACATGCGTGGTCAGGTATCCTGGCATCATCGCCCTCCCCTTCATTATCGCTGTTTTCTTGATAACCGATCCTTTCGCACGGGCACGAGAGGGACCATAAGCAAGGTAGTCTTAAGATTTCGTAGAAAATCTGGCAAAAAAGCCTTTCACCTTTGCCTAAATATCCTCGGGGGGTCCGGGGGGCGAAGCGCCCCCGGTCCTCAGCCCGCCAACCGCGCAACGGCCTTCCCGGCGCGCGCCCGCAGATCGCGCGGATCGGCAGTCAGCAGCCGGTGATCGTCAACAACCGCCCTGCCCCCGACATAGACCGCCTTGGGCCGGACGGGCGCGCAGAAGACCAGCGCCGCGACCGGATCCCATTGCCCTGCCAGCGGCAGATCCGACACGTCCCACAGCACCAGATCCGCCTGCATCCCTGGCTTCAGCGCGCCGATATCGCTGCGCCCCAGCACCCGCGCCCCGCCCAGCGTGGCGATCTCCAACGCCTCGCGCGCGCCCATGGCGGCGGGGCCGTCCTTCAACCGTGCGACCAGCATGGCCTGCCGCGCCTCAAGCCCCAGATGGCTGCAATCGTTACTGGCCGAACCGTCCACGCCCAAGCCTACCGGCACCCCGGCATCCCGCAGGGCGCGAACCGGGGCGATGCCGCTGGCAAGGCGCGCGTTGGAACAAGGGCAATGTGCGACGCCCGTGCCGGTGCGGGCGAACAGGTCGATCTCGGGCGCGGAGAGCTTCACGCAATGGGCGTGCCACACGTCGTCGCCCGTCCAGCCCAGGCTTTCCGCGTAATCCCCCGGCAGCATCCCGAAATTGTCCAGCGAATAGCGGACATCCTCGTCGTTTTCGGCCAGGTGGGTGTGCAGGCGCACGCCCTTGTCCCGCGCCAGGATCGCCGCGTCGCGCATCAGTTCCCGGCTGACCGAGAAAGGCGAACAGGGGGCAAGCGCCACCTGCACCATCGCGCCCTCGGTCGCGTCGTGGAAGGCGTCCACCACGCGCTCGCTGTCGCGCAAGATCGCGGCCTCGTCCTCGACCAGGGCGTCGGGCGGCAGCCCGCCCCTGCTTTCGCCAATGGACATGGCCCCTCGGGTCGCGGTGAAGCGGATGCCGATCCGCCCGGCGGCCTCGATGCTGTCGTCCAGGCGCGCGCCGTTCGGGAACAGATACAGGTGGTCGGACGAACAGGTGCAGCCCGACAGCGCCAGTTCGGCCAGGCCCACCTCGGCTGACAGGCGGATGTCGGCGGGCGTCATGCGAGACCAGATCGGATACAGCGTCCGCAGCCAGCCGAACAGTGCCGCGTCCTGCGCGGCGGGCACCGCGCGGGTCAGCGTCTGGAACAGGTGGTGGTGGGTGTTGACCAGCCCGGGCGTCACGACGCAGCCCGAGGCATCGACGACCTCGGCACCATCGCGCGGCAGGTTCTCACCCGCCGCGACGATCCTTCCGTTCTCGACCAGGACATCGCCCCTGGCGATTTCCCGGCGGGCGTCGTCCATGGTGACGACGACCTCCGCCCCCCGGAAAAGCCGCCTAGTGGTCCGCGACATGGCCCGCTTCGCGGATCTCGGCCTCGTCGACATGAGGCGCGCCGTTGTAGAACCAGTTGAGCAACACGGCGCTGATCGCCGCCAGCAGGATGCCGGAATGGATCAGCGGATGGATCGCGTGGGGCATCCACTGGTTGAAGTTCGGCGCCACCAGAGGGATCATCCCCACCCCGACCGAGATCGCGACGATGAACAGGTTGTGTCGGTTCGTCGCGAAATCCACGCGCGCGAGGATTCGCACGCCCGTGGCCGCAACCATGCCGAACATCACCAGCCCCGCGCCGCCCAAGACGGTGGTGGGCAGGCTTTCGACCAGCGCGCCCATCTTCGGGATCAGCCCCAGCACGATCATGATCGCGCCGCCCGCCACGCAGACGAACCGCGACCGAATGCCCGTGACGCCCACCAGGCCCACGTTCTGGCTGAACGAGGTATAGGGAAAGGTGTTGAAGATGCCCCCGATGGTCGTGCCCAACCCGTCCGCGCGCAGGCCTGCGGCCAGGGCCTTCTGGTCCAGCGGCTTCTTGCAGATGTCGGACAGGGCCAGGAACATGCCCGTCGATTCGATCAGCGTGACCAGCATCACCAGCACCATGGTGGCGATCATGATCGGATCAAAGGTCGGCATCCCGAAGTGGAACGGCTTGATCACCGCGAACCATTCCGCCGCGCCGACCTTGTCGAAATTCATCATGCCCAGGGCCGCCGCGACGATGCCGCCCACGACGATGCCGACCAGAACGGCGATGTTCGACAGGAAGCCGCGCGCGAATTTCGACACCAGCAGGATCGTGCCCAGCACCAGCATCGCGATGAGGATGTTCTGGCCCGCCGCATACAGCGGGTTCTGCACGGTGGGCGCCAAAGTGACGCTGGCCGGGACGTTGCCCGCCGCACGGGCGGTTTCCAGCCAGGCGGCGGCCTCGGGGTCCACGATCTTGGGCGCGGTCGGGCCGACCTGCAGGCCGAAGATCCAGTTGATGCCGATGGGCATCAGGCTGATGCCGATGGTCAGGATCAGCGTGCCGGTGACGACCGGCGGAAAGAACCGCAGCATCCGCGATATGAACGGCGCGATGAGGATGCCGATGATCCCCGCCGCGATGATCGCCCCGAACAGCGCCCGCGCCCCGTCATGGCCGGGGGTGGCCGATGCCACCGCCACCATCGGCCCGACGGACGCGAAGGTCACGCCCATCATCACCGGCAGCTTGATGCCGAACCATTGGGTCGCGCCCAGGCTCTGGATGATCGACACGATGCCGCAGACGAACAGGTCGGCGGAGATCAGGAACGCCACCTCCTCGGGCGACAGGGCCAGTGCGCGGCCCACGATCAGCGGAACCGCGATGGCGCCCGCATACATGACCAGCACGTGCTGGAACCCAAGCGTCAGCAGCTTGGGGGCGGGCAGGATCTCATCCACCGGATGGATCCCCCCCTGATAGGTTGCGTCAGACATGGCGGACCTCCCTTTCCACGATTGTCTCGTTTCGTTCAGATCGCGACTTCGACGGCTTTTCCTTGTTCCTTGGCCAGATCGACCACGGCTGCCGCAACCGCCAGGTCTTGCAGGCCCACGCCTGTTCCGTCGAAGATCGTGATGTCCGCATCGCCGCGTCCCGGATGATTGCCGATGATGACCCGGCCTATCGCGGTGATGTCGTCGGCGGATATGGTTTTCTGCCCTGCCGCGTGCTGGAATTCGCCAATGCTGACGGATTGGGCAACTTCGTCGGTGAACAGCCGCGCGCGGGCGACAAGCGCGGGATCGAGTTCCTGCTTGCCCTTGGTGTCGGTGCCCATGGCCGCGATATGGGTCGGGCCTTTCACATGCGCGTCCAGCAGCAGGGGCGAGAAGGCCGAGGTGATCGAGATGATCACGTCGGCCTCCGCGCCAAGCTGCGGCAGGTCCACGGCCTCGAACGGCAGGCCCAGGTCCGTGGCGGTGTCGGCGAGGCGGGTCAGCATTTCAGGATGCGGGTTCCAGCCGATGACCTTCTCGAAACTGCCGAAGCGCACGGCGGCCCGCATCTGGAAGGCGGACTGGTGGCCCGCCCCGATCATGCCCAGCACCCTGGCGCCCTGCGGTGCCAGGTATTTGATGGACACCGCGCTTGCCGCCGCCGTGCGCAGGGCGGTCAGCAGGTTCCCCCCGACCGCCGCCGACACGCGTCCGGTATCGGGGTCGAACAGGAACACGGTGGACTGGTGGTTGATGAGGCCGCGCGTGCCGTTGTTCGGCCAGTATCCCCCGGCCTTGAGGCCCAGCGTCAGGCGGCTGGCGTCGAACCCGCCCTTGAAGCCGTAAAGCGCGTCCTCGTGCCCCAACGCCTCGCGCACGACGGGGAAGTTCCGGGCATCCCCGCGCGCCATGGCGGCGAAGACCGCCTCGACCGCCTCGAAGGCGGCCTCCGGCGTCATCAGCCCGGCGATTTCAGCCTCGGGAACGACCCACATCAATAGGCCTTCCCGCGCGCCGAAACCGGCCACAAGGTTTCCACCTTGCCATTCCTGACGCCCACATACCAGTCGTGGACGTTGCAGGTCGGGTCGCAATGGCCCGGCACCAGCCGCAGCTTGTCGTTGACCTTCAGGACGCCGTTCGGATCCTCGACCACGCCATGCTCGTCGCTGCACTTGATGTATTTCACATCCGTGCGGCCATAGACGAAGGGCAGCCCGCTATCCACCGACTGCGCCTTCAGCCCCGCGTCCACCACCGCCAGGTGCGGCTTGGCGTGGGACATGACCGAGGTGAGGATGAACAGCGCGTTTTCCCATTCGCCCTGGTCGATCCGCTTGCCCTCGGCGTCATGGATGCGGCCATAGTCCGCGTCCATGAAGGCATAGCTGCCGCACTGCAATTCGTTGTAAACGCCCGAGTTGCTCTCGAAGTAATAGCTGCCGGTGCCGCCGCCGCTGACCAGTTCCGGCTCCAGCCCTTCGGCCTTCAAGGCGTCCACCGCGTCCTTCACCTGGGCGATGGCCGCGTCCAGCTTGGCCTTGCGGTCGTCATAGCTGTCCATGTGCTGCATCGCGCCCTGATAGGCCTGGATGCCGGTGAACTTCAGCCCCGGTGCCGCGTCGATGGCCTTGGCGATTTCCACCACTTCGGGCGTGGTCTTCACGCCGCAGCGGCCCGCGCCGCAGTCGATTTCCACGAAGCACTCGAGGGTGGTGCCATGCCTTTGCGCCGCAGCCGACAGGTCGGCCACGTTCGCCACGTCATCGACGCAGACGATGATCCGGCTGCCCAGTTTCGGCAAACGCGCCAGGCGGTCGATCTTCAGCGGGTCGCGCACCTGGTTGCTGACAAGCACGTCCTTGATGCCGCCGCGCACGAAGACCTCGGCCTCGGACACCTTCTGGCAGCAGACGCCGACCGCGCCGCCCAGTTCCTGTTGCAGTTTCAGCACATCGACCGACTTGTGCATCTTGCCATGGGCGCGGTGGCGCATCCCGTGCGCCTTGGCGTAATCGCCCATCTTCCTGATGTTGCGTTCCAGCGCGTCCAGATCCAGGATCAGGCAGGGCGTCTGGATGTCCGCCTCGTCCATGCCCGGCAGCGCGGGCACGTCGAAGCCGACTTCCAGGGTGTCGAAATTCACGGGTGCGTTCATGATTGCGCTCCTTCAATCCAGGGCAGCTTGTCCAGATCGACATTGCCGCCGGTGATGATGATGCCGACGCGCTTGCCGGCAAATGCGTCGCGGTTCTTCAGGATGATCGCCAGCGGCACCGCGCTGCTGGGTTCCATCACCACTCGCAGGTGCTTCCAGATCAGCTTCATCGCCTCGATGATCTCGGCGTCGGACGCCGTGTAGATCTCGGACACGTGGTTGCTGACGAAATGCCAGGTCAGATCCTTCAGCGGCACCAGCAGCCCGTCGGCGATGGTCCTGGGCGCGTCGTCCGCGATGATGTGGCCCGCCTTGAAGCTGCGATAGGCGTCGTCGGCCTGTTCGGGTTCCGCCGCGATCACCTTGGTTTCGGGGGCCAGCGTCGCCAGTGTCAGGCAGGTGCCCGAGATCATCCCGCCGCCGCCGATGGGCGCGACCATCATGTCGAGGCCGTCGGTCTGCTCCATGAACTCTCGCGCGCAGGTGCCCTGCCCCGCGATCACGCGCGGATCGTTGTAGGGGTGGACGAAATCGCCGCCCGTCCGGGCCTGCACCTTGGCGAAGGTTTCCTCGCGCGAGCTGGTGGACGGCTCGCATTCGGTGATGACGCCGCCGTAGCGGCGCACGGTGTCCTTCTTGGCCTGTGGCGCGGTGCGGGGCATCACCACGTTGCAGGGAATGCCCCGGCGCATCGCGGCATAGGACAGGCAGGAGGCGTGGTTGCCGCTGGAATGTGTGGCAACCCCTTTGGCGGCCTGCGCGTCGTCCAGGCCGAAGACCGCGTTGGCGGCGCCGCGGACCTTGAAGGCCCCCGGCTCCTGGAAGTTCTCGCATTTGAAGAAAAGCTGCGCGCCGGTCAGGTCGTCGAGATAGTCCGAGACGCGGACCGGCGTGCGGCGGATATGCGGCATGATGCGGTCATGCGCGGCCAGCATGTCGTCATAGGTGGGGATATGCATGGCGTCCTTCATCACGCGGCGGCCCTCATGGCGGGGACGCTGTGGCGGTAATGGTCCTGCGCGGCGGCGACCCCGCTGCCCAGCGTCACGGGCAGGCCCAGATCGGCCATGACCATTTCCGCCGTGGCGATGCCCGACAGGGCCATCACGTCGGTCAGGCTGCCCAGGTGGCCGATGCGGAACACCTTGCCCGCGACATCGCCAAGCCCGGTCCCGAAGGCCACGCCATAGGCGTTCAGCGCGTGGCTGACGATCCGGTTCGCGTCGAAGCCCTCCGGCGTGCGGATGGCGCTGACGCTGTCCGAGTAAAGCTCGGGCCGCTTGGCGCAAAGCGTCATCCCCCAGGCGGCGACCGCGCGGCGCACCCCTTCGGCGATGCGATGGTGGCGGGCAAAGACGTTCTCCAGCCCCTCGTCCAGCAGCATCTGGCAGGCGACGTTCAGCCCGTTCAGCAGCCCGACTGGCGGGGTGTAGGGATAGCCGTTGGCGGCATAGCCGCGCGCCATGTCGCGGATGTCGAAGAAGGTGCGCGGCAGTTTCGCCGTTTCCACCGCCGCCATGGCCTTGGGCGAGAAGCCGACGATGGCAAGGCCGGGGGGCAGCATGAAGCCCTTCTGGCTGCCGGTCACGGCCACATCGACGCCCCATTCGTCCATGCGGAAATCATAGCACGCGATGGACGAAACCCCGTCCACGAACAGCAGCGCCGGATGGCCCGCGTTGTCCAACGCGCGACGGACGGCACTGATGTCGCTGCGCACGCCGGTGGCGGTCTCGTTATGCGTGGCCAGCACGACCTTGATCCGGTGAGCCTTGTCGGCGGTCAGGATCTCCTCGAACCGGTCCGCAGGCACCCCCTCGCCCCATTCCTGGGCTATGACCTGCACGTCCAGCCCGTGGCGCTGGCACATGTCGATCCAGCGGTGGCTGAACATGCCGTTGCGGGTCGCCAGAACGGCATCGCCCGGCGACAGCGTGTTGGTGATGGCGGTTTCCCAGCCACCGGTCCCGGTCGAGGGGAAGACGAAGACCTGCCCCTGCGTGGTCTTCAGCACCGCCTTCACCCCTTCCAGCGCCGGGTGCAAAATGCGGCCGAAGACCGGGCTGCGGTGGTCGATGGTGGGCATGTCCACGGCCTTGCGCAGAACCTCGGGGATGTTGGTCGGGCCGGGAATGAACACGGGATTCTGGCTGGTCATGGTTCCTCCTCCTCTGATAAGCGCAGGATACCACCCGGGACCAGATGCGACAATTTTTCTGGAAATGTTTTCCATTTTGGCGCTAAAAGCCGAAATGACACGCGACGCCATGGGCTTGCCATTTTCCAGACAGCCCGGTGAATTATCGCGGTTTCGGCAATGTATTCTTTAGAAAAGGGCGAAAATGTCTGAACCCACCCGCCGCCGGGGCCGGCCCCGCAGCGCCAAGGACCAGGCCGGCACCGTGCAGGTGCTGGACCGCGCGCTGGACATGCTGGACCTGCTGGCCGCCCATCCGGGGCTGACCCTGTCCGAGGTGGCCGAGCGGATGGAGCAGTCGCCCTCGACCGTCCACCGGCTTCTGCATTCGCTGGCCGCGCGCGGCATGGTGGAAAGCGATCCCGCGACCCAGGCCTGGAACATCGGCCCCGCGACCTTCCGGTTGGGGTCCGCCTTCATGCGCCGGTCCGGGATCGTGGAACGCGCGCGTCCGATCCTGCAGGCCCTGATGAAGCACACCGGGGAAACGGCGAACCTGGGGATCCTGAACGGCGATGCGGTGCTGTTCGTCAGCCAGGCCGAGACGCACGAGACGATCCGTGCCTTTTTCCCGCCCGGCACCCGTTCACCCCTTCACGCGTCGGGCATCGGCAAGGCGCTTCTGGCCTTCAGCCGGGCCGAAATCCTGCAAGCCTATCTGGACGGCCCCGGCCTGGCGCGGTTCACCGACAGGACGCTGACCACGCCGGACGCCCTGGTCGAGGACATGGCCCGCATCCGCGCCCGCGGCTTTTCCTTCGACGACGAGGAACGGACGCGCGGAATGCGCTGCATCGCCGCCCCGGTCTTCGATCTGACCGGAGAGGCCATCGCCGGCGTCAGCGTCAGCGGTCCCACCCACCGGATCGGGCATGAACACGTCAAGACGCTGGGCGCGGTGGTCGCGGCAGCGGCGGCGGAGCTGTCGGCAGCGATGGGCGGCTAAAGGTGCCGGGGGAAATCCATCCGCTGGTGCAGGATGCGCAGGATTTCCACGGTTCCCGCAGGGTCGCGGCGGAAGAAGATGACGTGGCGGTTGCAGGGGATGGACAGAAGGCCGGGCCGGATGTCGGGACAGGCTCGCCCTGCCGCCACCCCATCGCGGATGTCATCGAACA
Organism: Paracoccus lichenicola; assembly: GCF_009708075.1. Taxonomy (GTDB): domain Bacteria; phylum Pseudomonadota; class Alphaproteobacteria; order Rhodobacterales; family Rhodobacteraceae; genus Paracoccus; species Paracoccus lichenicola. The sequence goes on from NZ_WMBT01000002.1 coordinate 327,004, forward strand.
AGGCGCCGAACGCCCTCAGATAGCTGTTCCTTTGACCTACGCCCCAGTTTTCCTGGGTGTAACGGCCGATGTCCTTCAAATCCTCTCGCGCGGCCGGCGAGATCAGCAGGTCAGGCACGGCGGCGGTTTTCCGCATCAAGCTCGGTCAGGATTCGGTCCAGGTCGAGGGGCACCAACTCCCCCCGTTCCGCCTGCTGCCAGCCGATGTCGATGGCGTCGCGCAGGCGTTGCAGCCTGGCCTCGTCGCTTTCCTCGGCGGCGATCTTCAGGCGCAGCGCCTCTCGGATCACTTCCGAGGCGTTGTTGTAAAGGCCCGAGGCGACCTTCTGGCGGACATAGTCTTCCAGCTTTTCGGTCAGCGATACATGCATGAGGCAGGCTCCGTGATGCTTCACGCAGCCTACAATCCTTGTCAAAGCCTGTCCATCACTCGCCGCCGAAGAAGGCGAAGCGGATCACGAACAGCGCGGCCACGATCCAGGTCGCGGCGTGGACTTGGGAGGCGCGGCCCGTCAGCAGCTTGATCGCGGCATAGCTGACAAAGCCGAAGGCCAGCCCGTTCGCGATGGAATAGGTGAAGGGCATCACCAGCGCGGTCAGCACGGCAGGGGCGGCCTCGGTCACGTCCTCCCAGGCGATCTCGGACAGTTCGCGCACCATCAGGGTCGCGACATACAGCAGCGCGGGCGCGGTGGCATAGGCGGGGACCGACCCGGCCAGGGGGGCGAAGAACATCGCCAGCAGGAACAGCACCGCCACGACCAGCGCGGTCAGCCCCGTGCGCCCGCCCGCCTGCACGCCCGATGCGCTTTCGACATAGGCCGTGGTCGAGGATGTCCCCAGCATCGAGCCGATGGTGATCGCCGTCGAATCCGCCATCAGCGCGCGCGACAGGCCGGGATTGGTATGGGCCGGGCCTTCCTTCAGCAGGCCCGCGCGTTTCGCCACGCCGATCAGGGTGCCGGTGGCGTCGAAGACCTCGACCAGCACCATGACCAGGATGACGTGGAAGATGCCGTAATGCAGCGCGCCCATGATATCCAGTTGCAGCAGCGTCGGCGCGATGGCGGGCGGCATGGACATCACGCCCCCGAACTGGCTGACGCCCAGCAGGATGGCGGCCACCGTGACGATCAGGATCCCGATCAGGATCGCGCCTGTTACCCGCAGTGCGTCCAGCGCCACGATGATGAAGAAGCCCGCGACCGTCAGCAACGTGCCGGGCGCGGTCAGGTCGCCCAATGTCACCAGCGTCGCATCGCTGTTGACCACGATCCCCGACGATTGCAGCGCGATGATGCCCAGGAACATCCCGATCCCTGCGGCCACCCCGCTGCGCATCGACAAGGGGATGCCCGCCACCAGCCAGCGCCGGATGCCGGTCGCGGACAGGATCAGGAAGATCACGCCGCTGATGAACACCGCGCCCAACGCCTGCTGCCAGGTGAAGCCCATGGCGCCCACCACCGTGAAGGCGAAGAACGCGTTCAGCCCCATGCCGGGCGCCATGCCGATCGGCCAGTTGGCCCACAGCCCCATCACCGCCGATCCGATGGCGGCGGCCAGGCAGGTGGCGATGAAGACCGCGTCGCGGTCCATGCCGGTGGTGGACAGGATGTCGGGGTTGACGAAGATGATATAGGCCATCGTCAGGAAGGTGGTGATGCCGGCGATCACCTCGGTCCTGACGGTGCTGCCGTGCTGCGACAGCTTGAAAAAGCGTTCCATGGGTTCCCTCCCGCGGCACCGTCGGCCGCCCTGCGCGAAGCTTAGGGGGGCCGTGACGGACGCAACAATCGGCGCGAACCCGCAAGTCTTTCAACGGCTATTTGAAACCGCGGACGATCTTTTCCGATTCGTTGATACAGAATTCCGCCCCTGCCCGCTTGCCGCGCGGGTCTTGGCGCGCTTTGCTGGGCGCGCCGCCAGAGGAAAGGACGCCCGATGCGCTATAGCCGCGATCTGCGAGGATATGGAGAAACCACCCCCGACCCGCAATGGCCCGGCGGCGCGAGGGTCGCGGTGCAGATCGTCGTGAACTACGAGGAAGGCGGCGAGAACAGCGTCGAGCATGGCGATGCCGCGTCCGAGGCCTTCCTGTCCGAGATCATCGGCGCGCAGCCCTGGCCGGGCCAACGGCACTGGAACATGGAATCCATCTATGACTATGGCGCGCGGTCGGGCTTCTGGCGGCTGCACCGGATGCTGCGCGACATTCCGGTGACGGTTTATGGCGTGGCGACCGCGCTGGAGCGCAGCCCCGAACAGGTGGCGGCGATGAAGGCGGCGGGGTGGGAGATCGCGACCCATGGCTTGAAATGGATCGACTATCGTGACGTGCCGCGCGAGGTCGAGGCCGACCACATCGCCCAGGCCGTGGCCCTGCACACGGCCGTCACCGGGGAACGCCCGCGCGGCTTCTATCAGGGGCGCTGTTCCATGAACACGGTGGCGCTTGGCTGCGAGGAAGGCGGGTTCGCGTATCTCTCCGACACCATCGCGGACGAGCTGCCCTATTGGCATGTCCACAACGGCAAGCCGCAGTTGATGGTGCCCTATACGATGGACGCCAACGACATGCGGTTTTCCAGCGGCCAGGGCTTCGGGACGGGCACCGACTTCCTCGACTATCTACGCGACAGCTTCGACGTGCTGTATGCCGAGGGCGCGGCGGGCGCGCCCAAGATGATGAGCATCGGCCTGCATTGCCGCCTGGCCGGGCGTCCGGGCCGCGCCATGGCGATCCAGCGGTTCCTGGATCACGCCCGCGCGCATCATGGCGTGTGGTTCGCCAGCCGCCTGGACATCGCGCGCCATTGGGCCGAGGTGCATCCGTATCAGTCGAAGGCCCGCCCCTCGCAGATGGACCGCGAGGCCTTCGTGCAGAAGTTCGGCGGCATCTACGAACATTCGCCCTTCATCGCCGAACGGGTGTGGGACGCGGAAATGGGCGCGGTCCATGACAGCCCGGCGGGCCTTGCCGCGCGAATGGCACAGGTGTTCCGCAGCGCCAGCGATGACGAACGCCTGGGCGTGTTGCGCGGCCACCCGGATCTCGCAGGCAAGCTGGCGCAGGCCAAGCGCCTGACGGCGGACAGCACCGCCGAGCAGGCCAGCGCGGGCCTCGACAGCCTGACCGACGACGAACGCGCGACCTTCACCCGGCTCAACGACGCCTATGTGGCCAAGCACGGCTTCCCCTTCATCATCGCCGTGCGCGACCACGACAAGGCGGGCATCATGGCCGCCATGCAGGCCCGCATCGACAACGACACCCTCACCGAGCGCGCCGAGGCCGAACGCCAGGTCATGCGCATCGGCGAACTCCGCCTGAACGAGGCCCTGAAATGACCGACCTGTCCCCCGACCAGCCGCCCGCCGGCGCCCCCACCGGCGATCCGGCCCCGGTCCCCCGCGCCGAACCGCAGCGCGTCCCCTATGCCGGTCCGGTGGCGGGCCTGCCGCCGCAGACGGGCATGACCACCGACACGGCGGTCTTCACCGAGGCCTATGCAGTCATCCCCCGCACCGTGATGCGCGACATCGTGACCAGCTATCTGCCCGGCTGGACGGGGATGCGCATGTGGATGATCGCCCGGCCCCTGTCGGGATTCGCGGAAACCTTCAGCCAATACATCGTCGAACTGGCCGAGGGCGGCGGGTCGGACAACCCCGACGACGACCCGGAAATCCAGCACGCCCTGTTCGTCACCGGCGGGTCCATGTCCGTGACCATCGACGGGGCCGAGCATCTGCTGACCCCCGGCGGCTTCGCCTATATCCCGCCCGGGACGCCCTGGTCGGTCAGGAACACCACGCCCGGCAATACCGGGTTCCACTGGTGGCGGAAACGCTGGCAGCCCAGCCAAGGCGTGGACCGCCCCGATCCCATCGTCGCGCGGGAACAGGACATTCCCCCGTCCATGATGCCCGACACGGACGGGGCATGGGGCACGACGCGCTTCATGGACCCCGCCGATCTGCGCCACGACATGCACATCACGGTCGTGACCTTCAAGCCGGGCGGATCCATCCCCTTTGCGGAAACGCACGTGATGGAACACGGGCTGTTCGTGCTGGAGGGCAAGGCCGTCTATCGCCTGAACCGCGATTGGGTCGAGGTCGGTCCTGGCGACTATATGTGGCTGCGCGCCTTCTGCCCGCAGGCCTGCTATGCGGGCGGACCGGGGCCGTTCCGGTATCTCCTCTACAAGGACGTGAACCGTCACGCGCCCCTGTGGCCGAACCGGTAACAGTGCCGCCGGGCGGGCCGTAGGGTGGGGTTTCACCCCACCCCTGCCCAAACCTCACAACCCGTAAATCTGCCCGAACTTGTCTTCCAGGTAATCCAGCAGCGGCTCGGGCGACACGTCCATGCCTGTCGCCTCCTCGATCAGCGCGCGGGGGCGCTTCAGCCCGCCGTGGCGCTGCACGTTCTCGCGCAGCCATTCGACGGCGGGGGCGGCATCGCCCGCAGCCAGGGACGCGTCCAGGTCCGGCACGGCATCGCGCATCGCCCGGTTCAGGCAGCCCGCGAAGACGTTCCCCAGGGCATAGGTCGGGAAGTATCCGAACAGCCCCACCGCCCAATGCACGTCCTGCAAGACGCCGTTCGCGGGCCGGTCCACCACCACGCCGAAATCGCGCAGGAAGCGGGCGTTCCACGCCTCGACCAGATCATCGGTGGAGAGCCGGCCGGCGATCAGGTCGCGCTCCAGATCGAAGCGCATCATGATGTGTAGGTTGTATTGTACCTCGTCGGCCTCGGTGCGGATGAAGCCGGGGGTGACGCGGTTCACGGTGGCATAGAAGGCATCGGGGTCCGCGATGTTCAGCCCGTCGAAGGCGTCCGACATGCGGTGGAACAGCCAGCCGGCAAAGGCCCGGCCGCGCCCCATCTGGTTTTCATAGATGCGGCTCTGGCTTTCGTGGACGCCCATCGACACGCCGCGCCCCAGCGGCGTGAAGGCGTAATCGGGGTCGATGCCCAGTTCGTAACTGGAATGGCCGACCTCGTGGATGGTCGAATAGATGCAGTTGAAGGGATCGGTTTCCACCACCCGCGTGGTGATGCGGCTGTCCTGCCAACGGCCGCTGCTGAAAGGGTGAACCGCGATGTCCATCCGCCCGCGCGTCCAGTCGTAACCGAAGGCGGTGGCGCAGATCCGGGCCAGGCGGATCTGGGTTTCCTGCGGGAAATGACCCGTCAGGGGCAGAGGCTGACGGTCCGCGCCCAGCACCTGTTCGCGCAGGGCGACCAGACGCGGGCGCATGGCGTCGAACAGGGCCGCGATCTCGGCCCCCGTCATGCCCTGTTCGTAATCGTCCAGCAGCGCGTCATACAGGTCGCCGCCGTCCGCGATGGCCGCCGCCTCCTCGCGCTTCAGCATCAGCACCTGGTCCAGCGTGGGCAGGAAATCGTCAGGCGCGTCGTTTGCCCGCGCCTCGGCCCAGATGCCTTGCGCAAGCGAGGTCGTGCGCGCCAGTTCCTGCGCCAGCCGCGCGGGCACGCGGCTTGCGCGGGTAAAATCGCGGGCGATCAGTTCGACGGACCGCGCCTCGGCCTCGGTCTGGGGTTCGGCCACGTCCAGCCATTCGCCAAGGCGGGGATCGGTGCGGCGTTCGTGCAGCACGGATTCGATGGCGGCCATCTCCTCGGCCCGCTGTTCCACCGCGCCGCGCGGCATGACGGTTTCCTGGTCCCAGCCAAGGCGTTCGGCGATCGATGACAGCGCCTCGGTCTGGCGCTGGAAGGCAAGCAGGTCGTTGATGGCCGTCATCGGATGGTCCCCCTGACCGAAGTTTCATGCGGGAAGCGCGCATGATGCCGCCCCCGGATGATGAGCGAGAACAGCGCGACCGCGCCCAACTGGTGCGCCAAGGCCAGGCCCAGGGGCGAGGCATGGATCACGTTCATGATCCCCAAACCCACCTGCACCGCGACCGCGACCAGCATGACGGTAAATGCCCCGCGCGTCACCGGATGGGGCGAACGCCGCGCGCGCAGCCAGACCACAAAGGCGAAGACCGCCAGCAGATAGCCCGTCATGCGGTGGACGAACTGCACCAGGGCCGGGTTCTCGAACAGGTTGCGCCAGCCAAGCGCGGGATCCCAGATCGCTGCCGGGATCCATTCGCCGCCCATGGTGGGCCAGCCGGTATAGGTCCGCCCCGCGTCGATGCCCGCCACAAGCGCGCCGATCAGGATCTGCACGAAGGCCAGGTGCATCAGGCCCGTGGACATGGAGAACAGCTTGGCCTCGCCTGCCCGGCGGGCGCGCAGCAACTCGGCCTCGGTTCGGCCCAGCAGCAGCGCATACCAGACGATCAGGCCCAGGATCACGAAAGCGATGCCCAGATGCGTCGCCAGGCGATACGAAGCCACGCGGGTCATGCCCTCGACCAGGCCGGAACTGACCATCCACCAGCCGATGGCGCCCTGCAGCCCGCCAAGCGCGCCCAAGCCCAGCAGGCGCGGCGTCCAGCCGGCGGGGATGCGTTTCGCAGCCAGGAAGAAAATGAAGCCCGCCGCCCAGACAAGGCCGATCAGCCGGCCCAGCAGGCGATGCGCCCATTCCCACCAGTAGATCTGCTTGAAGCCCGCCAGGTCCATGTCGGGATTGACCTCGGCATATTGGGGGATCTGCTTGTAAGCCTCGAATTCCGCTTGCCATTCCGCGTCGGACATCGGCGGGACGGTGCCGGTGACGGGCGCCCATTCGGTGATGGACAGGCCCGACCCGGTCAGGCGCGTGGCCCCGCCAAGGGCGATCATCGCCAGCACCATCACGAACAGCACCATCAGCCACAGGCGGATCGCCCAGCGCGCGCCGCGGGGTGCGGCGTCGATCATGCCGGTTGTCGCAACGGGGCGGCTGGTGGCGGCCGGGTCAAGGACTTCCTGGAAAACGGGGCGCTTGGCCATCGCTTGCTCCTTCAGGCGGACAGTAGGGGTGGGTCAGCGCCGGGTCAATTGCCGCAGCATCCCGTGCAGGATGCGCACGTCGCCGCGCGTCAGCGCCAGGCGCGACCACATGTTGCGCAGGTTCAGCCGCATCGAGGCGGCCTTGGTTTCGGGAAAGAAGAAGCCTGCATCAGACAGCCGTTCCTCGAAGTGGTCGCCCAGCTTCTCGATCTCAAGCCGGTCGGCCAGGGCGATGGCCTCGGGGCGGGCGTGGTGGGGCGAGGGTTCGGGCGGCAAGACCTCTCGCCCGTATTCATAGCCCATCAGCAAGACGGCCTGCGCCAGGTTCAGCGACGGAAACTCGGGGTTCACCGGCACGGTCACGATGGCATTGGCGCGGGCCACGTCGTCGTTTTCCAGGCCCGTGCGTTCCGGGCCGAAGATGATCGCGCAGCGGCCCTGGTGGTTGCGCGCCATTTCCATCGCGGTGGCCGGGGTATGCACGGGCTTCGACAGTTCCCGCCCGCGCGCGGTGGTGGCGAAGGCGAAGTCGATGCCCTCCATCGCCTCGGCCAGGGTGGGGAAAATCCGCGCCTGGTCCAGCACCTGCCCCGCCGCGCCGGACGCCATGGCGATGGCGCGCGGGTTGGGCCAGCCGTCGCGGGGATCGACCAGCCGCATCTCGGTCAGGCCGAAGTTCAGCATGGCGCGGGCGGCCGCGCCGATGTTCTCGCCCATCTGCGGGCGAACCAGGATGATGACGGGAAGGCGGGTGCTGTGCATGGGGGGCAGATAGTCCGTCTGGCGGCGGGCGGCAAGCTGCGCTATGGGCGGCGCAAAGGAGTTCCGCCCATGCCTGACGCCCCCGACGCCCCGCAGCTTTACCTGATGACGCCCGCCGGGGCGCAGGCCTCGACCCTGGGGCCGCAACTGGCGGCGGTGATGGACGCCTTTCCGGTGGCCTGCCTGCGCATCCGCGCGGGGGCCGAGGAGGACGAGCTGGGCCGCCTGGCCGACCTGGCGCGCGAGATTGCCCACGCCCGCGACGTGGCAGTGGTGATCGACGATCTGGTGGCGCTGGCGCAGCGGCACGGGTTGGACGGGGTGCATCTGACGGACGGGGCCAAGGCCGTCCGTTACGCCCGCAAGGAATTGGGCGCGGACGCCATCGTGGGCAGCTTTTGCGGCAACTCGCGCCACGAAGGCATGAACGCGGGCGAAGGGGGCGCGGACTACATCAGCTTCGGCCCGGTCGGCGCGTCGGCGCTGTATCGCGGCGATCCGGTCGATCTGGACCTGTTCCAGTGGTGGTCCGAAACCATCGAGGTGCCGGTCGTGGCCGAAGGCGCGATCACCCGCGAATTGCTGGAACAGCTGTCCCCGGTCAGCGACTTCATCGCCATCGGTCCCGAGATCTGGTCGGCCGAGGATCCCGTGGCGGCGCTGAAAGCCTTGTGGGGCTAGATGTCGAAGCGTTCGCGCGCCCCTGCGGCAAAGCGGCGCAGGATCAGCGGGTAAAGCTGGTGTTCGCGTTGCAGGACACGGGCGGCGAGCGTCTCAGACGTGTCGCCAAGTTCGATGGGAACGCGCGCCTGGCCCAGGATCGGGCCTGAATCCAGATCGCTTGTCACCTCATGCACGGTGGCGCCTGCCTCGGTATCGCCTGCCGCGATGGCGCGGGCGTGGGTGTGCAACCCTGGGTATTTGGGCAACAGAGAAGGATGGATGTTCAGCATCCGCCCCTCGAAGCGGTCGATGAAGGCGGGGGTCAGGATGCGCATGAAGCCCGCCAGGCAGAGGATGTCGGGGCGCGCGTCCAACAGGGGTTCCAGCAGGGCTGCCTCGAAGGCGGCGCGGTCGCCACGGAATGCGCGGTGATCGACGGCGGCGGTCGGAACGCCCAGGGCTGCGGCCTTGGCGAGGCCCGCAGCCGCCGGATCGTTCGACGCGACAAGGACGGGGCGCGCCGGATGGTCGTCCGTTTGCATGTCCTGAACCAGGCGGACCATGTTCGATCCGCCGCCCGAGATCAGGATGGCGACGCGCTTCACGCAAGCGTCCCGCTGTAGCGCACGCCCTGCCCCGCCGTGACGCGGCCCAGGCGGTGGACCGTCTCGCCCTGCGCGGACAGCAGGTCGGCCAGCGCGTCGGCGCGCTCAGTTGCGACCGACAGGATCATGCCGATGCCGCTGTTGAAGGTCTTGAGCATCTCGGCCCCGTCGATCCCGCCCGCCTCGGCCAGCCAGCGGAAGACCGGCGGCAGGGTCCAGGCGGTCAGGTCGATGTCCGCGCCAAGGTCTTTCGGCAGGACGCGCGGCAGGTTCTCGGTGATGCCGCCGCCGGTGATATGGGCCAGCGCATGGACGCCGCCCGCGCGGATCGCGGCCAGGGCGGGCTTGACATAAAGCCGCGTCGGGGTCAGCAGCGCCGCGCCCAGGGGGCCGTCGCCGAAGGGCGAGGCCGCGTCCCAGCCAAGCCCCGCATGTTCCGCGACCTTGCGGACCAGCGAATAGCCGTTGGAATGCACCCCGTCGGACGCGAGGCCCAGCAGCACGTCGCCTTCCGCCACGCCCGCGGGCAACGCCGTGCCGCGCTGCATGGCGCCCACGGCAAAGCCCGCGAGGTCGAAGTCGCCGTCGTGATACATGCCGGGCATTTCGGCCGTCTCGCCGCCGATCAGGGCGCAGCCCGCCGCCTTGCAACCGCGCGCGATGCTTTCCACGACACGCGCGCCCTCGTCCACCGACAGCTTGCCGGTTGCGAAATAGTCCAGGAAGAACAGCGGTTCCGCCCCTTGGCAGACCAGGTCGTTCACGCACATCGCGACCAGATCCTGGCCGATGCCGTCCAGGTGGCCGGTGTCGATGGCGATGCGCAGCTTGGTGCCCACGCCGTCGGTGGCCGCCACCAGCACCGGGTCGTCATAGCCCGCGGCGCGCGGGTCGAACAGCGCGCCGAAGCCGCCAAGCGCGTCCATAACGCCAGGGCGCGCGGTCGCGGCGGCGGCGGGCTTGATGCGTTCCACAAGCGCATTGCCCGCGTCGATGTCGACGCCCGCGTCGCGATAGCTGATCCCGTTCTTGGTCATGGCGGCCCCCGGCTGGATTTGCGCACCCGATAGCGGATGGCGCCCCCCGGGGCAACGGTGATCGCGCTTGACCCGATGGGACGGCGCGATTAACCCCAAGGGCAATGGTGGGCCTGTAGCTCAATGGTCAGAGCAGGGCGCTCATAACGCCTTGGTTGGGGGTTCGAGTCCCTCCGGGCCTACCACAGCGAAATGCCCGCCGGGTGAACCGACGGGCATTCGGGCTTCACGGAGCGGAAGCCGTCCGGGTGCCTCAGGCGTCCAGATGCTCGACCTTGGGCGCGGCCTTCGCGATCTCGATCCGGCGGGGCTTCAGGGCCTCGGGGATTTCGCGGACCAGGTCGATGTGCAGCATTCCGTCAGCGTGGCTGGCGCCATCGACGCGGACGTGGTCGGCCAAGGTGAACTTGCGCTCGAAGGCGCGGGTGGCGATGCCGCGGTGCAGATAGGTGCGGGTGTCGTCTTCCTCGGCCTTGCGGGCCGACACGATCACGGCGCCATCGCGAACCTCGACGTTCAGGTCGTCGGCGGCAAAGCCGGCCACGGCGATCGAGATGCGATACGCATTCTCGCCCGTCTTCTCGATGTTGTAGGGCGGATAGGTCGGCGCGGACACGTCGGCCGAAAGGGCGCGGTCCATCACGTCGGCCAGGCGGTCGAAGCCGACCGAGGCACGATACAGCGGGGTCAGGTCAAAGTTGCGCATGGGTCACATCCTTCACAAGCGATGCAGTGTTCTGCCCCCCGGTTGCCGGGCGGGCGGTCCTGCCGGCGCCAGTCTGGCCGCCGGTATCGTGAATCTAGGATGGTCCCGGCGGCCTTCAAGAGGAAATTTCCGCAATTCCCGACATGCCCGCCGCAGGGTCGCGGCGGGCAGCCAACCGTCAACCGACGGAATGGGCGGACAGCATCCGGGCGATCTCGTCCTTGAGATGCGCGCGCTTGCGGCGCAGATCCCTTTCCGCCGCCTCGCTGGTGGGCTGGATCAACGATTCGGCCTGATGCACCGCGTCGTTGACCCGGTCGTATTCGTCCAGAAGCCGCGCGAAATGCGCATCCTTCAGCTTCAGGTCGTGAATGCGCGCGGAATCCTGGGGAAATTCCTCGTGAATGGCATGTGGGGCAGCCATGAAGTCCTCCAAATCTGCGCGTTCCGTGGGCCGAGCCTAGGCGCCCCGAAGGGGGCTTTCAAGACGGATCGGAGCGTCCTAAACCGGACCCATGGACATCCGGCTTGCGTTTCCCGCCCACCTTCCTCCTGCCGATCTTGCGGCGGTGGTCCTGCTGTTCGCCGTCTGGCTGGGCATCGGCTGGCTGACCGAACGCCCGCCCGCCGGAAAGCCGTCGGTGTCGGTCCTGATGATCCGGTTCCGGCGCGAATGGATGGAACATTTCATCACGCGCGATCCGCGCATCTTCGACGGCAACATCCTGGCCAGCCTGCGCGAGGGGACGGCCTTCTTCGCATCGGCCTGCATGATCGCCACCGGCGGGATCCTGGCCTTGATCGGCAATACCGACCAGTTGCGCGGCCTGGCCGAGGGGCTGGCCCTGGAGGGCGCGGACGGCATCCCGTGGGAGCTGAAGCTGCTGGTGCCGATGTTCTTCGTCGTCAACGCCTTCCTGAAATTCGTCTGGGCGCACCGGCTGTTCGGCTATTGCGCGATCATGATGGCCGCCGTCCCGAACGACCCCGCCGATCCGATGGCGCGCGAGCGTGCCATGCAGGCGGCGGATCTGAACATCACCGCCGCGCGCAGCTTCAACGCGGGGCTGCGCAGCGTCTATTTCGCGCTCGGATCGCTGGGCTGGCTGGCCGGTCCCTGGGTGCTGATGGGGGGCATCGCCGTCGTGCTGTTCGTGACCTGGCGGCGGGAATTCGCCTCGACCTCGCGCCAGGTGATCATGCGCAGTCTGCCACCGCCCCGCTTGCCCGATCATGCCAGACCGCCAGCGTCAGGACCAAGGCCCCCGCAGCCGTAAGCGCGATGCCCACATAGCCGCTGGAGGCCCAACCCCATCCCGCCGTCAGCGCCAGACCGGCCAGGAACGGTCCCAACGCATTGGCCGCGTTGAAGGCCGCGTGGTTCATCGCCGCGGCCATGTTCTGCGCGCGCCCCGCGACATCCATCAGCCGGGTTTGCAGCGGGATCACCAGCCCCGCCCCCGCCGCCAGCAGGAATGACGACAGCACCATCAGCTGCCAGTGGCCCACCACCAGCGAGGCAAAGCCCTGCGTCGCGGCCATCGTGGCAAGGCTGACATAGGCCGCCCGGATCTGGCCCACGCGTTCCGTCAGCCGGCCCGCGGCCCAGGTGCCCAGCGTGCCGCCGACGCCGAAGACGCCAAGCGCCAGCGGGATCGCATAGGCGGGCGCGTCGGTCGTGGCGATCATCGCCGCCGTTAGGAAGGCATAGACGGCGAAGAAGCCGCCAAAGCCCACGGCGCCCACGGCCAGCAGCCACAGGACGCGCGGATTGCGCAGGGCCTGCAGCTCGTCCCAGGGGCGGGCGTTCGGATTGCCGCCGACACGCGGCGCGACCCGCAGGATCAGCCAGGCCGACAGCAGGGCGATGAAGCCCGGCAGGGCAAAGCCCCACCGCCAGCCGATGCTCTGGCCCAGCCAGCCCGCCAGCGGCACGCCCACGATATTGGCGACGGTCAGGCCCATGATGACCTGCGCGGCCCCCCGTGCCCGGTGTTCGCGCGGCAGGGCGTCGGCGGCATAAAGCATCGCCACCCCCAGGAACCCGCCATGCGGCAGTCCGGCCATGAAACGCATCGCCGTCAGGGTGGCCAGACCCGGCAGGATCGCGGCGGCGATGTTCATCACCCCATAGAACGCCATCAGCGCGGCCAGATACCGCCTGCGCGGCAGCCGCGCCCCCAGGATCGCGGTCAAGGGCGCGCCGATCACGACGCCCAGGGCATAGGCGCTGATGACATGGCCCGCCTGCGGTTCCGTGATGCCGAGGTCGCCCGCGAAATAGGGCAACAGCCCCATGGCCGCGAATTCCGACGTGCCGATGGCAAAGGCGCCAAGGGCCAATGCCAGGATGGCATAGCGTAGATTGCCGTGTTCAGTCATGCGCGCGTTCCCGTGGGTGGTTGCCCTACCATCTCGCTGCATCGCAGCAAAGGCAAGACGCTTGGGCGTTAAGGCCGTGTTGCAGGGAATGCAACTGTCAAAGATGGCCGCGCCGGAGCATGATCCACACGACGGCCGCCGCCAGAAGCAGAAGTCCCAAGACCACCGAGGCCGTGAAGCTCAGCGCCCGGCCCTGCCAGCGGGACAGCTCGCCCAAGGGTTGCAGATGGGCGGTCAGGGCATGATGGGCGCGCGACAGGCGGGCAAGGTCCAGCTGGCGCGCGATCTTCGGCTGGGCGGACAACTGGTCGGCCTGGGCCAGGGCGGTAGCCTGCCTGCGCAACCGGCGCGGCAAGGCCCCGCCCCGGCGGCGCAGCATGACCTGCAGGGGCGGGCGTTCGCCCCGGCGCGCGCCGCCAAAGCGGGCGGCCATCAGGCGCGACACCTCGTCTGCCATCTCGCGGATGTCGTCGGGACCGGTTGCGTGGCGTGTCATGGGCGGCAGTCTAGCGGCTATGGCGGGGCCGCGCCAGACGCTCTAGGATCGCGGGCATGACATTGAATCACGCGATTTCGGGCGACGATGCCGGGCTGCCGGTGCTGCTGGTCCACGGCCTGTTCGGGCAGGGCCGCAACCTTGGCGCCCTGGCACGCAGGCTGGCCGAAGGGCGGCACGTCGTCACCGTGGACATGCGCAACCACGGCGACAGCTTCCACGACCCCGACCACGGCTATCCGGCGCTGGCGGGCGATCTGGCCGAGGTGATCGCGGATCTGGGCGGGCGGGTCGATCTGGCCGGGCATTCCATGGGCGGCAAGGCCGCGATGGTGCTGGCCCTGACCCGGCCCCGGATGGTGCGCAAGCTGGCGGTTCTGGACATCGCGCCGGTGGCATACGGCCATTCGCAGACCGCGCTGATCGACGCGATGGAGGGGCTGGATCTGGTCCCCATCGACCGCCGCAGCGCCGCCGACGCCGCCCTTGCGCAGCGGATCGCCGATCCGGGCGTGCGCGCCTTCCTGCTGCAATCGCTGGACCTGAAGGCGGCACCCAAGGCCTGGCGGCTGAACCTGCCTGCCCTGCGCGACCAGATGGACAACCTGGTCGGCTGGCCCGCCGGCCTGCCCCGGGCCAGTTTCGATGGCCCGGTGCTGGAGGTGGCGGGGGAGCGGTCGGATTACGTGACCGCCGAGGGTCAGGCGGCGCTGCGCGGGTATTTCCCGCAGGCGCGGGTCGTGCGGGTGAAGGGCGCCGGGCACTGGCTGCACGCCGACGCCCCCGAGACCGTGGCGCAGATCCTGACCGGCTTCCTGGGCGAGGGCTGAGCGCCCCCCAGCAATCCAGGTCGAAGGTCGCGACTCCGGTATCGCGCGGCAGCCTGGCCGTCCCGCTGAAGGGAATGACCGCGCAGCCCGTCGCCTGCGCCGCCGCCTGTTCCATCAGCGGGCGGATCACCGCGGCCGAGGGGCGGGCCACGAAGGTCAGCCGCACGACCTCTGCCCGGCCGTCCTTGTGAAAGACCGCGAAATCCAGGCCTTGCAAGCGGATGTCATGGCGGACCGCCCCCATCATCCGGGGCGAGGGCGTCGCGCAGGCGGCAAGCAGCAGAAGAAGAACAAGAACACGCATGACCCCCTGTCTGCCATGCGGGGTGTTAAGGCCGGGTTAACGGCCCTGCTCCTCCAGCCGGTCGGCCAGGGATTCGGCGCGCGCGGCCAGTTCGGCCATGGCTTCCTTCAGGTCGGACGGGATGACCGGAACCTCGATCCGGGTGGGATTGGCCTGCAGGCGGTTCAGGTGACGCTCGGCCTTTTCGGCCCGTTCCTCCAGCGTGGCGACACGGTCGGCCAGCATCAGCCCCGCCAGCAGCAGCAGGCGCGGCTCGGGGGTGCGGCCCGCCTGGGCCAGGATTTGCTGCGCCTCGGCGTCCAGCAGCGCGGCGGCGCGTTGCAGCAGCCGTTCCTCTCCGTCCTGGGCGGCGACGCGGTATTCCTTGTGCCCGATGATGAAATCGACCTCGGCCATCTAGCGGTCCCCCTGCTCTGCATCGGTGTCCTCGGGCACGCCGCCGGCATCGCCCGCAATCTCGGGCGTCGCTGCCGTGGCCTCGTTCCCGGCCAGCAACCGCTCGACCTCGGCCAGAAGCGCGCCAAGCTGCGCGGTCTCGGCGGCGCGGGCGGCGCGCAAGGCCTCGATCTCGGCCTCGAGCGCCACGCTGACCGCCTCGATCCGGTCGCCGCCGCCTGCCGCCGCCTGGATCAGCGCGCGGTTTGCCGCAGCCAGGTCGTCATTGGCCGCAGCCAGGCGCGCGGCCTGTTCCGCCAGATCGGACCCGTCGGTTCCCTCGCCGCGCTGCGACAACTGATCCGTCAGCGCCGCGATCTGCGCATAGGCCTGGTCCAGTTCCGCCCGCAGGTCCGCATCGCCAGAGGCATGGCCGATGCCGCCACGGTCCAGAAACTGGTCGATGCGGTCCAGGGCGGCACTGAGGCGGCGTTCGCTGACAGAGATATCGCTCATCGGCGGTCCTTTCAAAGCGTCTCCTTGGTTGTGGCATTGCCTCTGCCTCATGACAAGCCTGCCCGCTTGGCGCGCCCGCGGCATCGCCCTATAAGGCGGGCGACGAAAGGATCCCCCATGCGCGAAGCCACCATCACCCGCACCACCGCCGAGACGCAGATCGAGGTCGCGCTGAACCTGGACGGCACCGGCGTCTATGACAACCAGACGGGGGTGGGCTTTTTCGACCACATGCTGGACCAGCTGTCGCGCCATTCGCTGATCGACCTGACGATTCGCGCCAAGGGCGACCTGCATGTGGACGACCACCACACGGTCGAGGACACGGGCATCGCCATCGGCCAGGCCCTGACCCGCGCGCTTGGCGACAAGAAGGGCATCCGCCGGTATGGCAGCTTCCTGCTGGCGATGGACGATTCGCTGGTCCGCGCGGCGCTGGATCTGTCGGCGCGGCCCTTCCTGGTGTGGAACGTCGATTTCCCGACCGAGAAGATCGGCACCTTCGACACCCAATTGGTGCGCGAATTCTTTCAGGCCCTGTCCACGCATGGCGGCATCACCCTGCACGTGGACCGCATCCACGGGCTGAACAGCCACCACATCGCCGAGGCCGCCTTCAAGGCCGTGGCCCGCGCCCTGCGCGAGGCGGTGGAACCCGATCCGCGCATGGCGGGCGTGCTGCCCTCGACCAAGGGGGCGCTGTGATGCGGGTCGCGCTGATCGACTATGACAGCGGCAACCTGCATTCGGCGGAAAAGGCGTTCCAGCTGATGGGCCGCGAGGCCGGGACCGAGATCGTGGTGACGGCGGACCCTGCCGTGGCGGCGCGGGCCGACCGGATCGTCCTGCCGGGCGACGGCGCCTTTCCCGCCTGCCGCACTGCCCTGGGCGAGGTCGATGGCATGGCCGAGGCGCTGCGCGAGGCGGTGCTGAACCGCGGCGTGCCCTTCATGGGCATCTGCGTGGGGATGCAGATGCTGGCGACGACGGGCCACGAATACCGCGAAACGGCGGGCCTGGACTGGATCGGCGGAGAGGTTGCCGCCATTGCCGCGCCGGGGTTGAAGGTGCCGCACATGGGATGGAACGATCTGGTGATCGACCGTCCACATCCGGTGCTGGAGGGGATCGCCACGGGCGATCACGCCTATTTCGTCCACAGCTGGCAGTTCCGGGTGGCGGATCCGTCGCATCTGCTGGCCCATGTGGATTATGGCGGGCCGGTCACGGCGGTGGTGGGGCGTGACAACATCGTGGGCACGCAGTTCCACCCGGAAAAGTCCCAGGCCACGGGCTTGCGCCTGATTGCCAATTTCCTGCGCTGGAAGCCCTGACGGAAATTGCGCGGCGGCAGCAACTTGCAAACCGACATTAACGCTTCGTTAACCGTTGGCCGATAAGCCTTGGCTGACGGCTGACCTTGGTCGTCCAAGCACCGGAGCATACCGGGCTTCATCATCAAGGGACGACAGGTGTTATGGATTACCAGTTCACGGTACTAACCGTCAGTCAGCAGGTTACCACGCGGACCACGGGAGCCGAGGCACAGGCGCCTTGGTCGAATTCCCCGCCCGGCATCCCCATCGGCTTGCCCGGGGCGGCGCTTTCCACCATCACCATCAGCGACGACGACACCCGCTTTCAAAGCGGTCGCTATGACCCCGACCTGATCGGCCAGACGCTGAAAACGGATGTGATCTTCGGCAACAGCGCGACACCCACGCCGACGGGAACGCAGTTGTCCTTCCATATCGCCTCGGTCATCAGCAGCAAGAATGCCGATGGCACGTATGATGAGTTCCTGGCGCTGTTTCCCCGGGAGTTGATTCCCAACGCGACGGGTCCGGAACTTGGCGGGCGCTATGCCGTCCTGTTGATGCCCGTTCCCCGGACGAACGGAACCTATCCGGTCTTCAGCCTGTCCAGGTCCTATGGCTACACGGGGATCCGCAATCTTCAGCGCACGAACGACTCGGTCGCCTATGCGCCGCCCGCCGCCGTGACCTGCTTTGCCCTGGGAACGATGATCGACACGACGGCAGGGATTCGCGCGGTCGAAACCCTCCGGCCCGGCGACCTGATCCTGACCCGGGATCACGGGCCGCAGGTCCTGCGCTGGCAGGGCAGTGCGCATGTCACGCAGGACGGATTGGAGATGCGGCCGAACCTGCGTCCGATCCTGATCCGCAAGGGCGCGCTTGGTGCAGGCAGCCCTGCACGCGACCTCGTGGTCTCGCCGCAGCACAGGATCCTGGTCAGGTCCCGCATCGCGCACCGGCTGTTCCAGGATACGGAGATCCTGGTCGCGGCCAAGCACCTGGTGGGACTGCCGGGGATCCAGGTGACCGCTCCGCCAGAGGGGGTGACCTATTTCCACCTGCTGTTCGACCGGCACGAGATCCTCATGTCGAACGGCGCCTGGTCGGAAAGCCTTTACACCGGACCCGAGGCGCTGAAGTCGGTCAGTGACGCGGCGCGCAGGGAAATCATGGCATTGTTTCCCGACCTGGCCCAGGGAATGGCCCCGGCTCCGGCCCGCCGCCTTCTGACCGGGCGCGAGGCGCAGCAACTGGCGGAACGCCAGTTGCGCAACATCGGCAAACGGTCCCTGGTCGAGGCCCTGTAAGGCGGTTGTCCCCGGTCTGGCCGGGGACAACGTCCTTCACTTGACGGTGATGCGGCCGTCCAGGACGGGCTTGTAGGCCCCATCCTGCGCGCCAAGATAGGCCGCGACGACCTCGGCGAGATCCGGGCCGAAGTCATAGGCGTTCTGCGCCTTGGTCTCGAAGACCTCGTAGCCGTCGCCGCCCGCGCGCATGTAGTTGTTCGACACGACGCCATAGGTCGCCGCCATGTCGATGGGCTTCCATTCGCCGTCCGCCATCACCATCACGCCGCTGATCCGCTTGCCCGCCTCGGCCGCGGGATCGACGGTGTATTTCAGCCCCGCGACCTGGGCGAAACGGCCTGCGCCTTCCTCGTACTGGCTGGCCCCGTTTTCCAGGGCCGCGATCACGTCCGCGCCCTTCAGCTGAAAGGTCGCCAGCATGTTCTGGAAGGGCAGGACGGTATAAACCTCGCCCATCGACACAGGTCCCTGGTCGATCGAGGCACGCAGGCCCCCGCCATTGGCGATGGCAATGGTCATGCCCTGGTCCCTGACCCGGTCCAGCATCGCCTCGGCCACCAGGTTGCCCATCTCGCATTCGCGGGCGCGGCAGCTGGTGCGGTCGCCGTCGATGGGGGATGCGGTTTCGGCCACGATCTTCTGGCGAAGCTCGTCGATAGGGGCGGCCATTTCGGTGACGCGGGCGGCGATGGCCTCGTCCTCGGGGACGGACTTGTCCAGCAGGATCGGCTCGCCCTCGGCCTTGGTCAGCTTGCCGTTGTCGTCGAAGGTCAGCGTCAGGTGGCCCAGGTATTTGGAATAGGCATAGGCGGTGGCGACCGGAACCTCGGCGCCGTCCGGCCCGGCGACCATGGTGGGATAAGGCCCCTCGGCATCCTCCATGTCGCCCAGCAGGGTGTGCGAATGGCCGCCGACGATGGCGTCCAGCCCCGGAACCTCCTTGGCGAAAACCTGGTCGCGCCCGTAACCGACATGGGTCAGCGCGATGATCTTGTCCACGCCCGCATCGGTCAGTTCCTGCACATCGGCCTTGAGGCTTTCGATGTCGTCCTGGAAGATGACGCTTGGACCCGGGGATGCGGTTTCGGGCGTGTCCATGGCCAGCGCGGACACGATGCCGATCTTCTCGCCGCCAACATCAAGGGTGATGACGTTCTCGACCTTGCCGTTCAGGACATTCGACTGCGACAGGTCGAGATTGCCCGATACCACGGGAAACTCGACGCCGTCGGCCAGGACGGCCAGCCCTTCGGGACCGTCGTCGAATTCGTGATTGCCGACCGCCATCGCGTCATAGCCGATGGCGGTCATGAACTCGACGACATCCTTGCCCTTGTAGGTCGTGTAGAACAGCGATCCCTGGTACTGGTCGCCCGCGTCCAGCACGATCACATTGCCACCCTCTGCCCGGATCTTGTCCCGCAGTTCCTTGACCTTGGCAGCCACGCGCGCCACGCCGCCGAAGCATTCGCCCGCGTCCTTCGCTTCCTGGTCGCAGGTGCTGTCGTATTCGTTGATCGCCTCGATCCGGCTGTGCAGGTCGTTCGTGTGGAGGATATGCAGCACCGTTTCGGCCTGCGCCGATCCTGCGAAAAGCGCCGCGGCGGATACGGCAGTCAAAAGGCGGAATGCCATCGGTGATTCCTTTCTTGTCCGTGGGACCTGAAGGAAGATTGGCGCAGCCCAACCCAAGGGTCAAATGACGGAATCTTGGCAATCCGCGCACTTGACCCGCCGCACGGCGCCGGGGCAAATGCCGCCATGATGATCTACAAGGTTTTCCGCACGGCGGAATGGGAACAGCTTCGGGCCGATGGCTCGACACGGGGCGCGCCGGTCGATGTGGCCGACGGCTTCGTGCATTTCTTGACCGCCGCGCAGCTTGGCGCGACCCTGTCCCGGCATTTCGCGACCGAGGGAAACCTGGTGCTGCTGGCCTGCGATGCCGGTCGCCTTGGCGATGATCTTCGGTGGGAACCCTCGCGCGGCGGGGACCTGTTCCCGCATCTTTACCGCGCGCTGCGGCTGGACGACATCGCCTGGTCGCGCGACATCCTGCCCGGCGCGCATGGCCACGACACGGGACCGCTGGAATGAAGCTTGTCGAAAGGATCGGCCTCGCTGCCCTGCACCGGCTGGACCCGGAACGCGCCCATGACCTGTCGATCCGCGCCTTGTCGTCGGGGCTGGTGCCGCTGCCGGGGGCGCCCGTGACCTCGGACAGGCTTCGCACCCGGCTTGCGGGGCTGGATCTGCCGAACCCGGTCGGACTTGCGGCGGGTTACGACAAGAACGCGAAAGCCGTGGCCCCCCTGATGCGCGCGGGCTTCGGCTTTATCGAGCTTGGCGCGGCCACCCCGCGCCCGCAGCCCGGCAACCCGCAGCCCCGCCTGTTCCGTCTGACCAGCGACCGGGCGATCATCAACCGCTTCGGCTTCAACAACGAGGGCGCGCAGGCGATTGCCGCGCGCCTGGAGGCGCGGCCCAAGGGAATCCCCGTCGGGCTGAACATCGGCGCGAACAAGGACAGCACGGACCGCGCCGCCGATTTCGCGACGGTCGTGGAGATCGCCGGCGCTTCGGCCGATTTCCTGACGGTCAACGTGTCCTCGCCCAACACCGAACGCCTGCGCGACCTGCAGGGCGCGGATGCCTTGGCGGCCCTGCTGCAAGGCGTGCTGCAGGTGCGCGACCAACTGCCGCAGCGCCGCCCGGTCTTCCTCAAGATCGCCCCCGACCTGGACGACCGCGAGATCGCGGACATCGCCGCCGTCGCGCGTGCGTGTCGGATCGACGGCATCATCGCGACGAACACGACCCTGTCGCGCGACGGCCTGTCCAGCCCCCATGCCGGCCAGACCGGCGGGCTGTCAGGCCAACCGCTTTTCCAGCGGTCCACGGCCGTGCTGGCAAGGCTCTATCAGGCGACGGACGGCGCGATCCCCCTGATCGGCGTCGGCGGCGTCGCCTCGGCTGACGACGCCTGGCAGAAGATCCGCGCTGGGGCCAGCGCGGTGCAGATCTATTCGGCGCTGATCTACCATGGCTTTTCGCTGGTCACGCGGATCGCGAACGGCCTGGACGAACGCCTGCGCGCCGAGGGCAGGACCCTGGACGACCTGCGCGGCAGCGGCGTCAACGACTGGCTTCAAAGATAGTCGTCAAGGCCCAGCAACTGGTTCATGCTGTGCGACGGTTCCGAACATCCCGCGTCGCCGATGACCCGGGCAGGCACGCCGGCCACGGTCTTGCAGGACGGAACCTCGTGCAGGACCACCGATCCGGCGGCGATGCGTGAATTGTGGCCGATGCGGATGTTGCCCAGGACCTTGGCCCCTGCCCCGATCATCACCCCGTCCCCGATCTTCGGGTGGCGGTCGCCGTCTTCCTTGCCGGTGCCGCCCAGCGTCACCGAATGCAGCATCGACACGTTGTTGCCGACGGTGGCCGTCTCGCCGATGACGATGGAATGGGCGTGGTCGATCATCACCCCGGTGCCGATGACCGCGGCCGGATGAATGTCCACGCCAAAGCATTCCGAGCAGCGCATCTGCACGAAATAGGCCATGTCGCACCGTTCCTGCTGCCACAGCCAATGCGCCATGCGGTAAGCCTGAAGCGCCTGGAAGCCCTTGAAGAACAGGACGGGCTGCAACAGCCGATGCGTCGCCGGGTCGCGGTCATAGACCGCCATCAGGTCGGCGCGCGCGGCATCCCCCAGTTCGGGCGACGAGCGATAGGCCTGGTCCGCGATCTCGCGCAGGATCTGCTCGCTCATCTCGCCGCTGGCCAACTTCAGCGAAAAGCGATAGGCCAGCGCGGCTTCCAGGCTGGGATGATGCAGCAGCCCCGCATGGATCAGCGCGCCCAGCAGCGGTTCGTCCCGAACCGCCGCCCGCGCCTCGTCGCGCAGCTGCGACCAGATCGCATCGCGATCAAGTCCCAGGTTCTTCTTGGTGCCTTGCATGTTCATGCCATGGGTCCACGCCAGTAATCCATTCTTCTTAACGTGAACCGGCGGCAGAGAAAAGGACAGGCCGTCAATCCGGCAGCCGCAGTTCCAGCCAGTGGACGGCAAGCTTCACCTTGCCGCCCGTGAAGGCACCGCCTTCGCCGGTCATCAGCAGGTTCGCGCCCGAATAATAGGTCATCGGTGTTCCCAGCATCCCGCGCGCCCAGGACCCCGCCCCCTTGCCAAGACCCTGGCCAAAGCGATTGTTGGAATCCGCTGTTCCCAACCGCCAGGTCTGAAGCGAGCCGGTCAGCGCCTGCGTGACCCGTGCAACCGCCCCGATCACCATCGCGCCTGCGGGGATCGCGATGCCCGTGTCGAAAACCGCGCCAGCGCCGACGGTCACTTCGCCCTCGGCCAGCCCGAAGGCCAGGCCCGACCCCTGCACGCCAAGGGTCGCGGCGCCGATGAACCACGACTGGCCGTCGAAGGTCGCCTCGGCCCCGCGATCGGCGACAAAGGCCCGCATCCCGCGCGAGGGGCTGACGAAGATCCAGCCCCCGTTCGCGCCGACCGCGATCCGCCCCGCCTGCCCTGCCCAGGCCCCTGTTGCGCCCAGTGGCACTGCCCAGCATTGCCCGTCGATCACCGTTCCGGGCGGGGTCGGGGTCGCCGTGCTTTCCAGGACGGCGTTGGTCAAACCGTCCAGCCGCATCAGCGCCTCGTTGACGGTGACATGCTTCTGGGCCTGCGCGGACTGAAGCAGCGGCAACTGATGGCGCATGGTCTCATTCGACATTGAAGTTCCTCCTGGCATAGGGGCCTGCGCCGAACTGATCGGACAGTTGCGCAACGGCGAGGGTGAAGGCGCCGCCCGCATGGGCGGCGGTCCAGACCTGTTCGGGGACGGTATAGGCCGGCGTGCCGACATCCGCCTCGTGCAGGACGGCACCGTTCTGGATCAGGCGCAGGCGATAGCGTTCGCGGACCTCGCCCAGCGGGATGTCCTCGCCCTCCCACCCGTCGCCATCGACGCGGCTGCGGCGGATCCAGGACAGGGTGCGCCCCTCGGCGCGCAGGTGGCAGGGCGCATAGGGGCGCAGCCCGATCCCCCGCGCCTCGGTCGCCAGCGCGCGAAAGCTCGGATCGTCAAAGGCCCGCCGCGCGGGACCGATGCGCCAGAAGCGTTCCTGCCCCCGGGCCGAGGGCGGCAGGCTGACCTGCTGCGCCGCGCCGTCCAGGATCACCACCACGCTGCCCTCGGGCCAGACCTCGGGCATGATGCCGTCGGTGCCCGCCTGCCCGCGCAGCCTGCCGCCGATCTCCCACAGATCCTTCTCGACCGGGACCGCGCTGGAAAACTGGATCACCTCCCAGTTCTCCAGCGAGCCGTCCCCGATCGCCAGCACGTTCGACCCCGCCAGCAGCGCCTTTATCCCGACCGACCGCAAGGATGCGTCCTTCAGCCGGACACGAAGCGCCGCGCCCCGGTCGATGACCCCGGGCCGCGCGCGCGGCAGCGGCGTTTCCGTCCGCCCGATGAACGCGCGTTTCCGCAGCGTCGTGTTCAGCTCGAACCCGCCGTCGCCCTCGATCGAGGAATAGGCGACCACCGACCCCGGCCAGGGCTTCGCCGTCGCGGCCAGATAGGGCGCGTGCGGCTGCTCGTCCCCCTTCAGCAGCGGCAGGTCCAGGAACAACGGCCAGACCGGCAACGTCGGAGTATAACGGTTGATGATGCCGTCATCCTCGTTGGTCACGGCCTGCTGATAGGCGCCAGGCTCGACACGCACCGCATCGACGGTGATGGCGCCCGCGCGCTCCACCCGGTCGATCCGCCACCGCTTCGGCTCGGCCCGGCCGTCATCCATGCGGATCACGTCGCCCGGTCCCAGATCGGCGGCGGACGGCGGCAGCGCAAAGCGCGCGGTGTCGCGCGACACGGCCGCCTCCGCCAGCCAGCGTTCCGCGATGGCCCGCCCTTCGGCCCGCGTCAGGGACATGGCGAACTCGCTGTCGCTGACCGTGTTGCCTTCCGCATCGGCCAGGCTGACCTCGGCGGTCGCTGTTGCATAGTCTCCGCCCGCCTCGACATGGGTCAGACGCAGGCGGCCGGACAACTCGGCCTGCGCCTGCCGGACGGTCTGGAAATCGCCGACCTCCTCGCCGATCGCCAGATGCTCGCGCCCCAGGTCGCGCTTCACCAGCCCGTCCCGGGGCAGGAACCGCAGCGATCCGTCGCGCTCGACCGCGTCGATGCCATGAGCCAGCAGGATCGGCTGCAAGGCCGCGCGCGCCGTCTCGCCGCCGCTGACCTGGAAGCCGCGCACGACCCCGGAAACGGCGCTGGTGTCGAAATCCGCAACACCCGCCTCGCGGCAGATGTCGCCGATGACCGCGCCCAGCATCACCGACCCTGCCCGGCCGTTCAGCCAATGGCCGCGCTGCCAGGCCGGGCCGTCAGACCACAGATCGGGCCGCCCCGGAAAGGCCGGGAAGGGCCGCGCGTCCCAGCACCAGACATGCGCCCGGTCCAGATCGACCATGCGCCGGCCATCCTCCATCGCCGGGTTGTTCGCAGGCTTCGACCAGTATGACGTGACCGCCCGGACATAAGCCGCCTGGATCGCATCGTTGCGCTGCCCGCTGGAGTAATGAGGCAGCGTGCTTTCCGAACTCATCGCGTCCAGGAACTTGTTGGGCTGGTTGGTCGCCTTGTCCAGCGCCGCGCAGCCGTATTCCGTGAACCAGATCGGCTTCGACCCCGGCACCCACCCCGTCGCCTGCCGCGACCGCACGCCGTTGGGGCGGTCGTAATGCAGGTTCTGCCACCAGCTTTTCAGGTCCTTGTATTTCCAGACCCAGGCCTCGTCATAGCCGCCATCCGTGATCGGCGTGCGCACCTGCGCATCGCGGTCGGCGTCGCTGGCGTAATACCAGTCGAAGCCCTCGCCCCCGCAGACATTGTCCTCCAGGTAATCCGGGTTGCCGATGCGGCCCCATTGGGCATCCAGGTGATCCTCGCCATCGCGCCAGTCGGACAGCGGCATGTAGTTGTCGATGCCGATGAAGTCGATGTCGGGATGCGCCCACAGGGGATCCAGATGGAAGAACAGTTCTCCATTGTCCGGATGATGGCCGAAATATTCCGACCAGTCGGACGCATAGCCGATCTTGACCGAAGGTCCCAGGATCGCGCGCACATCGGCGGCCAGGCGGCACAACTGCGCGACGGCGGGATAGCTGTTCCCGGCACCGCGGATCTGCGTCATCCCCACCATCTCGGACCCGATCAGGAAGGCGTCGATCCCCCCTGCCGCCGCACAAAGATGCGCGTAATGCAGGATGAACCGGCGATAGGACCACTCGTCTGGTCCCTGATAGCGCACGGTTTCGCCGTCCCGCACGAAATCGCCCACGGCAGCGGCACCGAAGAACGCCTGCACCTCGGCCACTGCCGCCGCCGTCCCATCGGCCGACCCCGCCCGCCCCGGCGCGACCGATGTCGTGACCCGCCCGCGCCAAGGCATGACCGGCTGTTCCTCGGCCCCATACGGGTCGGGCAGCTTGTTGCCCGCCAACTGCTCCATCAGGATGAACGGATAGAACACCGCCTTGCGCCCCGATGCTGCGATGGCCCGCAGCCCCTCGACAACCGCCTGGTCCGCGGGCGTCCCGCCATAGATCGGACGGTCGTTCACCCGCGCAACTTGGGTAGCAGCGGCACGGTCGATGCCCGCCACCGTCCAGGGCATCTCGTCCCCGTCGATCTCCTTCTGCTCGACCTTGGGCTGCACCGTGCAGCGGTTGATGCGCAGGTCGCTGCCGAACCAGGACACCACCATCGACACCGAGCCGACATTTGGCAACTCGCGCCCCAGGATGGTCATCGAGGCCGTGAAGTCCGTCCCGCCCATCGGCGTGTTCACGTTCGTGGACCGCAACTCGCCCAACCCCAGATCCTGGTTCACCGGGGTCGTCGCCAGCGAATATTCGCCCGTGCCGGGGATCAGCGCGACTGCCCGCACGTCGCGGCACAAGCCGCTGCCGTCCTGCGCGGGCGACGTGACCTCGAAGCTCAGCTGCGGCATCCGGTTGCCCCAGGCTTCCAGGTTCAGATCCTCCAGCACCACATAGGCCAGCCCGCGATAGGCAGGCGCCCCATCGCCCTCATGCGCCGCGATGGCGGGGTCGGGCCGCTGATCCTCGTCGCCGTCATAGACGCGCATGTTGAGGTCGTCGGCGGCGATCTCCTCGCCATCCGCCCAGACCCGGCCCACACCCAGGATCCGCCCCTCGCACAAGGCAAGCGCCACCGACAGGCGATAGCTGATCTGCGTGACCGTGGACCGGGGCGTGCCCTTGCCGCCGCCCGCATCCTCGGACCGCGCGATCTCCTCCAGGGGCGAGGCCCAGATGACATGGCCCGGCAGCCGCATCTGCCCCCAGATGCGCGGGATCGGCGCGCCTTCGCCCGCCGTTTGCAGGCGCAGCCGGTCGATGCGGCCGGTTTCCACGGCCTTCGATCCGCTGCCCAGCAGCCGCTGGTCGATGACCCGGCCGACCGTCGCGCCGACCGCGCGACCGATGACCGCGCCCGACAGGCCCAGGACCGCGCCGCCGAAGCTTCCGCCAATCGACGCCCCTACGGCGGACAGCACGATGGTCGCCATGATGGCCTCCTAAGGTCTGAAATCAGGGAAAGCGGAACCGGGCCGCGATCCGGTTCTGCCAGGGCGTCGTCAACGGGCTGTCGATGACGCCATGCGCGTTATAGGCATGGATGAACCGCGGCGCCTCGCCCGCGTCGGACAGGATGCCCAGGTGCTTGGCGACCGCCCCCGCCCGCATCCGGAACAGCAGCACGTCGCCGGGCAGCCAGTCGACCCCGGGATCGACCGGAACCAGATGGCGCAGCGCGGCGGCCATCAGCACCTCTTGCCCCCCGCCTTCGCCCCAGTCGGGGGTATAGGGCGGCGGCGCCTCGGGTTCGCCGCCATGGCGTTCCCGCCAGATGCCCCGGATCAGGCCCAGGCAGTCGCAGGCCACGCCCTTGGTGCTGGCCTGGTGCTGGTAGGGCGTGCCGATCCAGGACCGCGCGATGGAAACCACGTCGTCAGCCACGGTTTCCTCCCGCCTGCGGGGCCATGATCCAGTCCTCGGACGGCAGATGAGGAAAACCGCGGAAGTTTAGGAAATTGTCGAACTTTTCGCGGCATGTCACGGCCCGCTTGTCGCAGCCCGCGACCAGCCGGACGCGATCACCCGCGACCGGCGCGATCCCTAAGGCTTGCCACAACTCGATCTCGCGCCCGCCGCCTGGCAGGGCCGTGTCATTCTTGACCGTGGCGCCCAACCCCTCGGCCCCGCCGCCCAGGACCAGCAGGCGGCCCCGCTCGAACCAGCCCGCCTCATAGGCCGGAAAGCCCGAGAACCGCAGGATGCGCCCGTCCTCCACCTCGGCGATGGCGGCTTCCGCCGTGAAGGTCTCGCCGGACAGCGACAGCTTGCAGCGCCCGTCCCCCAGGCGGGCGGAACAGCGCGGATGAAACACCCGGCCCCGCGCGGCGTTCAGCGGCTCGGACAACCCCCGAAGCTCGGCCCGGAAGGCGCCTTGCGACCGCGCGATCTCGCCCAGGCTGCCCGCAAAGACCAGCCGCCGGGCGGATGGGTCGGTCCAGTCCACCTCCCACATCTTCACGGCGGCCCCGTCCCAGCGGCCCGCCAGCACGTCGCGCTCGGTGATCGCATCGTCGGACAGCGCCCCTTCGGCTTCCGAGTTGTCCACCGACAGCCCCGTCGCCTGGACCAGCGCCCGGGCCGACATGCCGTGATCGGGGCGGAACCGGATCCCGTCAAAGGTCAGTACCGCGTCATGGTCGGTAAAGCCCAGCACCATTCCGTCCGCACGGCGCACCATCCAGGCCCGCGCAATCGTGGTCGCCGTCATACCCGCACCTCGATCACCGGAATGGCCGGCATCTCGCCCGCCTGGAAGGACGCGACCGAGACGGCAATCCGGTCGGTGTCGAACCGCACCGGCACGTCGAACTCGAAGCCCGCCGTGATCTCGGCCCCCGGCTGCGGGGCCTCGGCAAAGGTGATCAGCCCCTGGGCGTGATCCACGGCGTAATGCGTGCCCGGAAACACCTCGTTGCCGCCGATGCCCGCCCGCACGCTGTCCCGGACCGGCTTGTCGATGGGCCGCGCATAGCTGCCCGGTCCCGAGGCATAGGTCTTGGTCAGCCGAAAGACCTTCGTCATCCCATCCCCCTGCGCGATCACCTGGTCGTCAAAGGCCGGCGCGCGAGAGGGCAGGCAGCTTTTATAATCCGACCAGTCCTTCCAGCGGAACCCGTGCAACTGGCCCGCCCGCGCCTCGAAGAACGCGACCAGCGCCGACAGGTCGTCCAGCGACCGCAGCCCCATGCCCGCGTCGTAACGGCGGCGGGCGTGCGCCCAGGGAGTATTCCGTTCCTCGAACCCGCTGGCCAGGGCCACGATCTCGGTCCGGCGTTCGGGACCGCCGACGGAACCGAAGGACAGGTTCGCCGGAAATCTTACCTCGTGAAATGCCATCCTGACCCTCTCAACTGTTGCGCTCGCCGCGCGCCAGCACGCGGCCAAGCTGGGCCGCGATCTGCGACTGGCTGCGCTGGAAGCCCGCGACATCGGGCGTGGTCACGTTCACCGTCACGTTCATCGGACGCCCCCCGCCCCCTGCCGCCGCAACCCCAAGCCGGCCATCGGCGCCCCGGCGCAGCGGCATGATCGCCTCGGGACCGGCCTCGCCCATCAGGCCGGTGGCGCCGCGCATCGGAAAATGCGTGGGCTGGCTGACGACCCCGCCCTTGGCGAAGGGCATCACGCGCCCCTGGACAAAGGCCCCGCCATTGGCAAAGGGCATCGCGCCCGACAGCATCCCGCCGATCCCCTGGGCCAGCGACCCGGCCAGGGCGTTCTCCACCGGCTTCATCGCCATGGAAAACACCGTGTCCGCGATCGACCGCCCGATGCCCTTCAGCGCGTCCGACAGCTTTTCACCGTCGAAGATCAGGTTGTCGAAGGCGCGCCGCAGCCCGCCCTCGATGCCGCTGCTCAGCGATCCGACCTCGCGCGCGGTCATCGTCACCGATTGCCGCAACCGCTCCAGCTCCGCCTCGAAGGCGGCGGTCATGCGGCCCGTCTGGCTGAAACCCTCGTCCAGGTCGTCCAGCGTCGAACCGAACCCATCCTTGTTGGCCATCGTCCCTCGCCCCTTATCCAGATGTTTCCCTTGGCCGGTCGGGATAGCGCGCGGCCAGTTCCGCCAGCCGGTCGCGCGTCATGGCCGGCGGACCCGCCTCGACCCCCAGCATCAGCGCCAGCTCGGCCGGCGTCAGCGCCCAGAACTGGTCCGGGCGCAGGCCAAGGCCGCGCATCCCGGCCCGCATCAGGCCCGGCCAGTCCAGGCCGCCGCTCATGCCGCGATCCGAAACGCCCGCGCCAAAAGCTCGGCCGCGGCGCGCCCCGCGGCCACCGGCCCGCCGCCGATCTCGACCGTCAGCAGATCGCCCGCCGTGCCCCGCCAGCCGCCGCCGCGCAGCCCCGCGACCAGCACCGCCAGCACGTCGCGGCTGCTGAAGCGGCCCACCTCGAACCGCGCGGCGATGTCCATCAGGCTGTCGGCGCCCAGGTCATGCTCCAACTCGGCCAGGGTGCCCAGGGTCAGCCGGGCGACATGGGGGGTGCCGTCCAGCACCACCTCGACCTCCCCTCGCAACGGGTTCGTCATGGCAGCGCCACGAAGGTCAGCGCGCCGGCCGAGGCCATCGTCAGCTCATAGGTCGCCTCGCCGTTATAGCTGCCTGCGTATTCCAGCGCGGTGATCTGGAACGGCCCCTGCACGGTGCCGAAATCCGGGATCACCACCTGGAACCGAGGCACTTCTCCGTCAAAGAAGATCTGCCGCGCGCGCCCATCGGTGTTGGCGTCGCGAAACACCCCCGACCCGGAAATGGATGCGCTGCGCACACCCGCCCCGCCCAGCAATTCGCGCCAGCCGCCCTCGCTTTCCAGACTGGTCACATCGACCGTCTCGGCGTTGAACGACAGGCGCGAGGCGCGCAGCCCGGCGATCGTCTCGAACGCCCCGTCCCCGGTCATGTCCATCTTGATCAGCAGATCGCGTCCATTCTGTGCCGCCATGGCTTATCTCCTCAGCCCAGGTCAATCCGCGCGCGAAAGGTCAGATCGACCCGCCGCGCAGCGCCGTTTTCAATCCGCCGCGCCCGGGCGCGTTGGAACCACAAAGCCGTCAGCCGCCCCCGGCTCAGCGCCAGATGCGCCTGGTCCAGCGCCTCGGCCACGGCCACGGCCGCCGCCTTGACCGCCGCGAAGCCCGCGCCCTGATCCGCGCCCGACAGGACCGAGACGACGAAATCATGCTGCGATGCCGCCGCCGTTATATCGCCCGCGTCCCGCACATCCTCGGGACCAAGGGACACGAAGACGCCCGCCGGCGCCTCGACCGGCATCGCGTCGAAGATCGCATCGCCCACCAGACCGTGCAGCGCCGCATCCGCGCGCAGATGCTGGTAAACCGCCCCTTGCAGGGCAACGCTTGCCGCGAAACTCATGCCTGGTCCTCCTCTCGGGCAAAACAGGTCAGCCATTGGCCGCTTGGGTCGCGCTCCGCCACGGCTTCGATCACGAACAGCCGCTGCCCCATGCGCAGCCGCTGGCCCGCCGCCGGGCGGCGCGGATCGCCCGCCCTGGCCCCCCGCACGGTGATCCGCCAGGACACGACACTTTCGGGACCGACCTCGGCCCCGCGCTCCTGCCCGGCGCCCGCCTTCATCTCGGCCCAAAGCTGGCCGACCCGCTGCCAGACGGTGCGATAACCGCCCATTCCGTCGCCCTGCCGGGCGGACCCTTCCAGGTCCAGCCGAACGTTCAACCGGGGCACGCTCATCGCCGCGCCTCGCGGCTGCCGCGCCCGGCCAGGGTGCGGACCTGCCGCCAGCGTTCGATCAGCGCGCTGACGCCGAAGGGCATGGCGCCCCTGGTCCCGTCATGGCCGCGATCCTCGTAATACCGCGCCGCCAGCATGATCACCGCCTGCGCCAGATCCGCGGGAACAGCGGCCCAGGTCTCGCCGAACCCCGCCGTGAAGGTCACGCTGACCATTCCGCGCCGGGGCACATGCGGCAGGATCACCCCCGTCGGCAGGATCATCGGCCGCTGCCCGTGCGGCAAAAGCCGCCAGTTCTCGGGCGGCACCTCGGTCACGGTGCCCATGCCGTCGTCGATCTCGATCCTCTCGACCGACACCACCGGCGCAAGCGGCAGGGTCTGGCCCAGCCTGTCGCGCCAGTCGTCCAGTTGCATCCGAAAGCGCCGCGTCAGCAGCACCTTGCCCGTGCGCGCCTCGATCGTCGCGATCGCGGCGCGCAGGAACCCTGCAAGGGCCGTGTCCTCGGCCGCGTCGTCCGCAATCTCGAACCCCGTTCCAAGCCGCAAATGCTCGCGCAGCGCCGCGACAGGCAGCGCCCCGGCCGCAGGCGCCGTTTCCTCGATCAGCATCATCTCGCGAACCTCCCGTCTTGCTGTCCGCTCGTCATCCACCGGGACGAGGCCGCCCCTTGGGGGGCCTCGTCGTCGCATCAAGACGGGAAAGACCGCGCCCGCGCGCCAGCCATCAGCGCGCGCGGACAGTTGCAAAGCCAGGGTGGCCAGCGACCCGTGCGCGGTCTTTCCCTCACCCGATCCCGCGTTCCGGGATCAGGCGAACTGCAGCAGCTTGACGGCGCGGAAATCGGTCACGCCGCCGCCCACGCGCTTGGTCGCATAGAACAGCACATGCGGCTTGGCGCTGAACGGATCGCGCAGGACGCGCAGGTCGGGGCGCTCGACGATGGTATAGGCGGCGCGGAAATCGCCAAAGGCGACCGCCTTGGCATCGGTGCCGATGTCGGGCATGTCCTCGCTGATCAGGACCGGATAGCCCAGCAGCTGCGGCGTCTGCCCGGCAGCCAGGGCGTCGGTCCACAGGAACCGGCCGTCGGCATCCTTCATCTTGCGGATGATCCCTGCCGTTTTCGAGTTCATGACGAAGCAGGCGTTGACCCGGTATTCCGCACCCAACGCATAGATCAGGTCGATCAGCGCATCCGCCGGGGCGTCCGGGTCGAACCCGCCCGAGGTGCCCGTCTCGATCACGCCGATGGTGTTGGCGCCCGCCGTCGCGTTCAAAGCGGTCGGATAGGTCAGGATGCCCTTGGGCTTGGCCACGCCGTCGCCGGTGACGAAGGCCGCGGCCTCGGACCGGGCGAACTTGTCGGCGATGCGCTCGGCCAGCCAGGATTCCACGTCGAAGGCGGCGTCGTCCAGCAGGCGCTGGCTGGCCTTGGGCATGGCCGACAATTCGTGCAGCGGGATCGAGATGCGCTCGATCTGGCCCGGCGCCGTCTCGGCGGCGGCGGTTTCGGTCGCCCAGCCCGCGCCCATCTCGTTCTTCTCGACCAGCACTTCATAGCTGGCGGATTCGATGGTCACGACATTGGCCAGCTTGCGCAAGGACGCGCCGGACCGCAGCACGTTCTGCACCGTTTCCGCCACCTGCGGCGCGGCCAGGAAACCGCCGTCGCTGGCGACCGTCAGGCCCTTTTCCTCGATGACCAGGCCGCGCAGGCCGTCATCGTCGCCGCTGCGCAGATAGGCGTTGAACGCCTTCTGGTGGGGCACCTCGACCTCGGCGGTGGCGGACAGGGGGGTGCGGCCACGAAGGGCGGTCTTGCGGTCAAGCATGGTCATGCGTTCGTCCTGTGCATTGAGTTTCTTCTGAATGTCGTCCCGAAAGCCCCTGAGTTCGCTGACGAACCCCATCATGGCCCCCTTCAGGTCTGCGGCCGTGCCGCCACCCTCCGCGGCTTTCACCTCGGTCATGGTTTTGTCTCCTCATCGCGATGATCGGGGATGCCGCCTGTCCTGGCCGCCCCTGTTTTTCGGACCGCCGCAGCGATCCAAACCCGTAGGGTGCGTGCTCGCACGCACCGCAATCTCAATCCCGCAAGGCTTCCGCAGCCGCCACGAACAGCGCCGCCACCTCGCGTAGGTCGTCCGCGTCCTTGCGGCCCACCTTGGCCTCGGGCAGCATCGGGAACGTGACCAGCGACACTTCCCACAATTCGACCTCGGCCAGCACCCGGCGGCCCTGCTTGTCGCGCTCCGCCCGGATCGTGCGATAGCCGATCGACAGCCCGTCGATGGCCCCCGCCTGGATCAAGGCTGCCGCCTCGCGCGCCTGCGCCACCTCGGGCAGCAGGCGGCCCTTGACCCACAGGCCCTTCTCGTCCTCGCGGATCTCGTCCCAGACGCCGATGGGCTTGGCCGGATCGTGCTGCCACAGCATCCGCACCTTGTCGCCCTTGGCCGCCAGCCGCGCCAGCGACGCCGCGAATGCCCCCGGCGCCACCGCGTCGCCGCCCTGGTCGGTCAGCCCGAACAGGCTGGCATAGCCCTCGATCGCCTGCCCGTCGGTCAGGACCGGCGCCCCGCCCGCGAATTTCACCTCAAGTCCCGGAACCATCCGTCAGCCTCCTTTCGGCGCGAATTCCAAAATGCCCTGCACCGCCTGGGTCAGGATCACCGCGACGACGCCGTAAACGGTCATCCACAGCCGCCGCTCCAGCCCCTCGATCATGGCCTCGATCCGCTCCAGCCGCTTTTCCATGCCGCCGAACTGCAGCGCCATGATGCGTTCCTGGGCCTCGAAGCGCTGGTCGTGCCAGCCAAAGCCGTCCTTCACGAAACGCGACCCTTCCATCGGTCACGCCCCGGCCAGCGGCGGCAGGCCCAAAAGCGCCCGCTTTTCCGCATCCGTCAGGAACAGCGCCTCGCCCACGCGCCGCCATTGCTGGTCCCGCTCCTCGGCCAGGGCCGGAATGCGGTCGGGATCGGGGCGCAGCTCGATCTCGGCGCCCAGATGCTCGGACAGCCACCAGGCGACCGAGGCCGTGACCCGCGTCGCCAAGGGCAGCACCGTCAGGCGATAGAACGCCCGGTGCGCCTCGGCATAGTTCGCATAAGTCGCGTCTCCCGGGATCCCCAGCAGCATCGGCGGCACGCCGAAGGCCAGCGCGATCTCCCGCGCCGCCGCCATCTTCGTCTCGTGGAACTCCATGTCCGAAGGCGAGAACCCCATGGGCTTCCAGTCCAAGCCCCCTTCCAGCAGCATCGGACGCCCCGCATTGCGCGCGCCCTGGTGGTTCATCTCGATCTCGCCCACCAGCCGGTCGTATTGCTCGGGCGACAGCACCCCCTGCCCGTCGATGCCCTTGTAGACGATGGCGCCCGAAGGCCGCGCCGCGTTGTCCAGCAGCGCCTTGGACCAGGCGGATGCGCTGTTGTGCACGTCCAGCGCCACCGCCGCCGCCTGCATGGGCGACAGCCCGTAATGGTCGTCCTGCGGGTGAAAGGACTTGACGTGGCAGATCGGATCGGGACTGCCCGTCATGTCGAACCGGTGCTTGCGCCCGCCCACCGCGTATTCATAGGCGACGGGCCAGCCGTCCGCCCCCGGAACGATGCTCATCCGGTCCGACCGCAGCACATGCAGTTCTTCCGGCAGGCCCTGCGCACCCAGCCCCGCCGCCTCGACATAGCCGTTCCCCGACAGCAGCATCTGCCCGAACAGCGCCTCGAACAGTTCGGCCCGGCCCTGCCCCGGATTGGGCCGCCGCAGCAGATCCAGAACCGGATGCACCTCGTAACGCCGCTCGCGGTCCTCGCAGACCAGCGGCACGGCCGCGCCTGCCTCGGCGATCAGCTTGACGCAGCGAAAGCCCACGGGGTTGCCGACAAAACCGCCCCGCGTCAGGCTGGCCGTATCCCGAGACGACCAGACCGCGCGCCCCGCGCCGCTGGCCAGGGCCACGACCCGGCCCGTCGCGCTGGCCTTTCTTTCCGGCGGGGGCGTGTCCTTCGCCTCCCGCGTAAACATCCGAAACGCCATCTCTCGCCTCCATGCCAACGAAAAAGGGCCAGCCCGCAGGCCAGCCCCTTCTTCTTCATGAAAATATCCCGGGGTCCGGGGCAGCGCCCCGGTTTACAACTGCCGCATCTGCGGCCGCCGCCAGCTTGCCCCCGGCTCGATCACCAACTCGTGGATCGCCCAGACCAGCGCATCCAGCCGGTCGGGCGATCCGCGCCCCTCGAACCCGCGCACCGTCATCTGACACATCTGGTCCTCCAGCGCGCCCAGGCCGCGCAGGTGCTTGACCCGCCCTTGCTCGTAAAGCGCCGCCACCGGCTCGGCCCGCAGCCCCTTGCCCCGCCCGGCGCGCAGCGCGCGGAACGGGACCAGAGGATCCACCTGCCGGATCACGCTTTCCACCAGATCGCCGCCTTGGTTCACCTCGGCCACCAGCCTTTCGGCCCCGTGCCGGTCCATCGCGGCGATGGCGGCGCGCGCCCAGTCCAGCGGCCCGCCCCGGATGGTGGCGTCCTCCAGCACATAGGTCCGCCAGTCGCCCGGCTCGCCCTCGGCCACGACGCCCGCGACCACGATCCCGCATTCGTCGCTGGCCTTGCCCGCCGTCACCGCCGGATCGACCGCCACGACCACACGCGACAACTTCGGCGCCCGCTCCACCCGGCAGCCCTCCAGCATCGCCGTGGTCCACAGCGCGCCTTCCACGTCGTCCAGCAGCACGCCGTCCAGTTCCTGCCGCCCCAGCCGCGTCCCGCCGTATCGAGACGCCACCTCGGCCAGGAAGCTTTCCGCCAGATAGGCGCGGTTCGCATCCGTCGGCGCATGGGTCGTGACCGTGGACGCATTGCCCAGGATCCGCTTCAGCACCCCCACGTTGCGCGGCGTGGTCGTGACCACCTGCTGCGGATGCTCGCCCAGGCGCAGCGCGAATTGCAGCATGTCCCAGACATCCTCGGACTTCTTCCACTTGGCCAGCTCGTCCGCCCAGGCCGCGTCGAACTGCGGCCCGCGCAGGGCTTCCGGCTCATGCGCGGAATAGACGGTGGCGGTCGCGCCGTTGGCCCAGACCAGCCGCTTGCGCCCGGCTTCCCAGACGGGCCGCCGATCGGGCGGCGAACAGGCGAGGATGCCGCTTTCGCCGAACACCATCACCTCGCGCACCTGGTCGAAGGTTTCGCCCACCAGCGCCACGCGATGACAGCGCCCGGGTGCGGCAGCGGTCGGCCCCTCGACCATCCGCCGCACCCATTCGGACCCGGCGCGGGTCTTGCCCGCGCCGCGCCCGCCCATGATCACCCAGGTCTTCCAGTCCCCCTCGGGCGGCAACTGGTGCGGCAAGGCCCAGAACTCGAACAGCCAGGGCAGCGCCATCAGCGCGTTTTCGGACAGCCCGCCCAGGAATGCATCAACCTCCTCCGGCGCGGCGGAGGCAAGCCAGGCGGTGCCCGATTTCATCTCGTGCCGCGTCAAGGTCAAGGCTTCCGCCCCCGACCCCGCCGGCAATGTCCTTGCGTAACTTGTCAACCCTGTTCCTTTCCGCCATCAGAAGACCGACCGCCTCGCGGACGACCTTCGCGGTTTGCATGGCTTCCTTCAGCTCGGCGGGATCGACGGCCCCGCTCTGCCGGGCCTCCAACGCGGCCTCGTGACGTTTCAGATCCTTGACATAGGACCAGAACAACCCTTCGGCGACCGCGATGGCCTCGCCCGGGTCCATCGCCGCCTCCGCACTCGCAACCGGCTTTCCGTCCGCCCGGGCCGGGTGATCCCCGGCCACGAACGGTCCTTCGGGATCAGCGATCCCGCGCCATTCCATATCGTTCATGCAAACTGTCCCGCCTCGTGTCCTGTCCGCACGAGCCGAAAACTGAAAAAGCGGCCCTAGGGGTCGCCCCCCGGCCGCTTGCCCACTTTTCCCAGCATGGATAAGTTCTACCTCAGGGCGTTCGGCAAGTCAATCGCTAAACCATGGCGCGCACGGTTCACGGCCCATTATCCATTCCGAACAAAGACTTGACCTGCGCAACACCCCCATGCAACACCCGCCGCAACCCACATGGCAGGCGCAACGGGATTCGCGTCACGCGTCCTTCGTGCCCTTCCCCTGGCCCTTCGCCTCGGTGGCGGCGGCAATGGCGTTGGCTGCCTCGTCCTGCATCTTCTGCGCAAATCCCACCATCTGCGCCGCATAGGCTTCGGCCCATTCCGGGAAATGCCCCGACTTCATGGCTTGGGCGCGCATCTCCTCGCCCTTTTCGCGCATCTTCTGGAACTGGTCCTCCCAGGCCGTCTGCATGACCTGCCACTGGTTGCGGACGTTCTCGCCGGCCTCCTCGAAATAGCCCCGGATCTGGCGGTTCATCTCGTCCTGGCGCTGCATCGCGGTTTCCTGCCACTTGCGCGCGCTGACCAGCATCTCGTCGTTGCGGCTGGTCATCTGATCCTGCCACTCGGTCACGCGCTGCTCGTAAAGACGGGCGTTGTCGGCCAGGGTCGAAAACATGTCGGACAATTTCATGGCACATCCTCCAGGAAGGCGACGGCCCGGCGCAGGTTCACGCCATGGAAAAAGCCCGCCCCTTGCACGCCAGCCTGCGCAACGGGACGGGCTTTGTCAAACCCCTTGAACGGCTTGCGGCCTTATCCGTCGCCCTGGACCGGACTGGTGGGATCTCCGCCCTGCTGACGCTCGATCTCGCGCCAGCGCGCCACGGCGGCGTTGTGTTCCTGAAGCGTGCGCGAAAAGGCATGCCCGCCCGACCCGTCGGCCACGAAGAACAGATAGTCCGTCGTGTCGGGGTTCAGCGCCGCCCGGATCGCCGCGCGCCCCGGATTGGCGATGGGCGTCGGCGGCAGCCCATCGACGCGATAGGTGTTGTAGGGCGTGGGCGCCGCCAGTTCCGACCGCCGCAATCCGCGATCCAGCACCCCTTCGCCCCTGGTGATGCCATAGATCACCGTCGGGTCCGTTTCCAGCCGCATCCCTTGTTCCAGCCGGTTCACGAAGACGCTGGCGACCTGCGGGCGCTCCTCGGGCACCCCCGTCTCCTTTTCCACGATGGACGCCATGATCAGCGCCTCCTCGGGCGTCTCGTAGGGCAGGCCGAAGGGACGCGCTTCCCATTCGGCGGCTAGGATCGCCGTCTGGCGCTGCGCCATCTCGGCCAGCAGCGCGCTGCGGCTGCCGCCCTTCTCGACCTCATAGGTGTCGGGCGCAAGGCTGCCCTCGGCCGGGATGTCCTCGACCTCGCCCGTCAGGAAGGACGCGGCCTTCAGCGCCTCGACCACCTGCCAGCTGGTCACGCCCTCGGCCATGGCCACGCGCAGCCGCGCGCCGGGCTTGTCCACGGCTGCGGTGATGGCCTCCGGCGCCGTTTCCGTCGCGGGGTCATAGCGCGCCATTTCCTCGAAGGCGCCCGTCTCGGGGTTCATGTCGCGCAGCAGCACGGTGTTCTCGCGGACGCCCACGCGCACCAGAACCTCGGTCCCGCAGGTGGACGGCCCGCCCGCCGTGATCACGTCCACGATCTGCGCCATGCTGGCGTGCGGCGGCACCAGATAGCTGCCGAACTTCAGATCGCGCGCGCGGTCCAGATAATCCGTCCCCGCCCGGAAGACATAGGAGTTGCTGATCGCCCCTTGTTCCGCAAGCTGCTGGCTGACGGCGTTCAGGCTGGCCCCCGGCGCGACCTGCACGCATTGGGCCACCGCACTCGGCCCCGGCCCGCTGAACTGGTGCCTGCCCCAAGCCACCGCCGCCGCCGCCGCGATCAGCACCACGATCAGCAGCGTCAGGAAATTCGAGGCGATGTTGCGCCAGATCATGCGCGGACCGCCCCCAGGACCAGGCTGGCATTCGTGCCGCCAAAGCCGAAGCTGTTCGACAGCACCACATCGACGCGGCGCCGCACCGCGGCATTGGCGGCCAGATCCAGCTTCGGCTCGACCGCGGGACGGTCCAGGTTGATCGTCGGCGGGCAGATCTGATCCCGGATCGCCAGCACGCAGAAGATCGCCTCGACCGCGCCAGCCGCCCCCAGCAGATGCCCGATGGAGGACTTGGTGGACGACATCACCACGTTCGACGCATGATCGCCCAGCAGACGCTCGACCGCGCCCAGTTCGATGGTGTCGGCCATCGTGCTGGTCCCATGCGCGTTGATGTAATCCACCGCCGAAGGCTCCAGCCCGGCGTTCTTCAACGCGTTCCGCATCGCCCGGAACCCGCCATCGCCATCCTCGCTGGGCGCGGTGATGTGATAAGCGTCGCCCGATAAGCCGTATCCCAGCACCTCGGCATAAATCTTCGCGCCCCGCGCGCGGGCGTGTTCGTATTCCTCCAGCACCACGCAGCCCGCGCCCTCGCCCATCACGAACCCGTCGCGATCCACATCATAGGGCCGCGATGCCGCCTGCGGATCGTTGTCGCGCTTGGTGGACAGCGCCTTGCAGGCGTTGAAACCGGCGATGCCGATCTCGCTGATGGGGCTTTCCGCCCCGCCCGCGACCATCACGTCGGCATCCCCCAGCATGATCAGCCGCGCCGCATCGCCGATCGCGTGCGCCCCTGTCGAACAGGCCGTGACCACCGCATGGTTCGGCCCCTTGAAGCCGAAGCGGATCGACACCTGCCCCGACACCAGGTTGATCAGCGCGCCGGGGATGAAGAAGGGCGAGACCCGCTTCGGCCCGCGCTCCTTGATCAGCACCGCCGTTTCCGCGATCGAGGTCAACCCCCCGATCCCCGACCCGATCATCACGCCGGTCCGCTCGCGGTCTTCCTCGGACTGCGGCACCCAGCCGGAGTCCTCCACCGCCTGCACCGCCGCGGCCATCCCGTACAGGATGAAGTCATCGACCTTGCGCCGGTCCTTCGGCTCCATCCAATCATCGGGGTTGAAGCTGCCGTCCTGGCCATCGCCCATGGGGATCTCGCAGGCGTATTTCGTCACCACGTCCTTGGGATCGAAGCGCGTGATCCGCCCCGCGCCCGACTGCCCGGCCAGCAGCCGTTCCCACGTCGCCTCGACGCCGCAAGCCAGCGGCGTGACCATCCCCAACCCGGTGACAACAACCCTGCGCATCCGCGAAGTCCTTCAAGCTGCAAATTCGTTGCGGCCCTGATACACGCGGCGCACGAGCCACGCAACGCCAGCGGCCTCCAACCGGCAGGCATTCACCTTTGCTTAAATATCCTCGGGGGGTCCGGGGGGCGAAGCGCCCCCGGCCTTCGCGGGACGCAAAACTCAGATCAACCCTTCCGCGCGGAAATCCGCCCGCAAATCCCGCTCGGGCCGCGGCCCCACATGCCCGATCACCTCCGCCGCCGCGATGCAGCCCATCCGCCCCGCCACCGCCAGCGGCAGGCCCAGGGCCAGACCATAGATCAGCCCCGCCGCGAACTGGTCGCCCGCCCCCGTCGCATCCACCGGCACGATGCGATGAACGGGCGCCGTCACCCGCTCGCCCTCGCGGATCAGGATCGCGTCCTCGCCCGACCGGGTGCAGACCACCGTCCCGCAATCCGCCGATGCCAGCAGCAAAGCCTCCTCCAGATCCCCGACCTGATACAGCGCCTGCCATTCGTGGACATTGCCGATCACGTAATCCATCGGCCCCGCCACCAGCCGCCGGAAATCGGCGCGGTGCCGGTCCACGCAGAACGGATCGGACAGCGCGATCCCCGCCTGCCCGCCCGCATCGTGGCAGGACCGGGCGGCCTTCAGGAAGGCTTCCTTCCCCTTGGGCTTGTCGAACAGATAGCCTTCCAGGAACAGCCAGCCCGCCCCCTGGAACACCGAGGGATTCACGTCCTCCGGCCCCAGCTCTGCGGAAATCCCCAGATAGGTGTTCATCGACCGCTCGCCATCCGGTGTGACCAGGATGATGCTGCGCGAGGTCGGCAACTGCTCCCCCGCGACCGGAGGGTTCACGAAAACCGTCCCCGTCGCCTCGGTCTGTTCGGCATAGGACAGTCCCAGGGCATCATCCGCCACCCGCCCGATGAAGGCCGTGCGCAGCCCCAGCATACCGATGCCCGCCAGGGTGTTGGCCACCGATCCCCCCGGCACCAGCTTTGATCGCGCGCGCCCCGGCCCATGGTCGTCGGCCTGCGCGGCCATCAGGTATTCCGACCGTTCCCGCTCGATCAACTGCATGATGCCCTTTTGCACCCCAAGCGCCGCCAGCCGGTCGTCGCCCACGGGCGAGATCACGTCCATCACCGCATTGCCGATGCCGATCACATAGGGGGTGGTCATGCGGTCTTCTCCTCGTATGGGCACAAATCGTATATCGGACACACCGCGCAACGCGGGCGGCGGGCCTGGCAAATGTATCGGCCGTGCAGGATCAGCCAGTGATGGGCGTTGTCCTGAAAGCGCGCGGGCACGTTGTCCTCGATGGCGCGCTCCACGGCGTCCACGTCGCGGCCGGGCGCAATGCGGGTGCGGTTGCCCACGCGGAAGATATGCGTATCCACCGCCTGCGCGGGATGGCCAAAGGCCGTGTTCAGCACCACGTTGGCCGTCTTGCGCCCCACGCCCGGCAGCGTCATCAGGGCGGCGCGGCTGTCGGGAACCTCGCCGCCGAACTCCTCGACCAGGATGCGCGACAGGGCCATGACGTTCTTCGCCTTCTGCCGGAACAGCCCGATGGTCCTGACATGTTCGGTCACGCCCTCCAGACCCAGATCCAGCATCTTCCGCGGCGTGTCGGCCACCGCGAACAGGCCCCGGGTCGCCTTGTTCACCCCCACGTCGGTCGCCTGCGCCGACAGGGCGACAGCCACGACCAGCGTGAAGGGATTGGTCCATTCCAACTCGGTCACGGGCTTCGGATTCGCGCTTGCCAGGCGCGAGAAGATCGCGACCTGCTGGGCGAACGGCAAGGGCTGCGGCGGGCGGCGGATCTGGACCATGGCCCGCCGCTTTTGACGGTCCCCGCGCGCCATTGCAAGCCCGT
The DNA here is from genome assembly GCF_009708075.1 of Paracoccus lichenicola. GTDB lineage: Bacteria > Pseudomonadota > Alphaproteobacteria > Rhodobacterales > Rhodobacteraceae > Paracoccus > Paracoccus lichenicola. Next base: position 369,122 of record NZ_WMBT01000002.1, read on the forward strand.
GGCGGCTGTCCCATAGTAAGCGCCATGTTTCCACGGGAGGGGGCCTTCGGCCCGGAAAGGACAATCCCATGACCCTTCGCATTTCCACCCTTCTTGCCGCCACGGGCCTTGTGGCGCTTGGCGCCTGCGCGCCCACGACCGGCATGGACGGCATGAACACCGGCACGGGCACCGGCATGAGCCGCACCCAGCAAGGCGCCCTGGCCGGGGCCGCGGTCGGCGCCGTTCTTGCGGGCACGCGCGACAGCGACCGCAACAACCAGGGCCGGGACGCCGCGCGCGGCGCGATCATCGGCGCGGTGGCCGGCGGCATCGCGGGCAACATCCTGGACCGCCAGGCGCAGGCGCTGCAACAGTCGCTGTCGAACCCGAACATCCAGGTCATCAACCGCGGATCCTATCTGCAGGTCATCATGCCCGAAGGCATCCTGTTCGCCACCGGATCCGCCGCCGTGTCGGGCACCGCGCAGAACGACCTTTATGCCGTGGCGCGCAACCTGAACCAGTATCCCAACAGCCGGGTCGAGGTCGTGGGCCATACCGACAACACCGGCAGCGCCGCCCTCAACGCCGACCTGTCGCAGCGCCGCGCCCAGTCGGTCGCGGGGATCCTGTCCGCGGCGGGCGTGGCCTCGCAGCGCCTGATCGCCACCGGGGCCAGCTTCAACCAGCCCATCGCCTCGAACGACACCGCCGCGGGACGCGCGCAAAACCGCCGGGTCGAGATCCTGATCCGCCCGACCAACTGATCCCACCCCAAGCAAGAACCCCCGCCGCTTGACGCGACGGGGGTTTTTCACTGTCCGATTTCAGTGGCTTGCGCCCGTCAGTTCAACCGGCGCGCCACGTCTTCGATGGCGTCGTCGATCCCGGCGGACCGCTGCCCGGCCCTCACCTGCTGCGCCAGCAGGCTGGATGCCGCAGCCATCGCCGCCTGCACGGCCCGGTCGCGCACGGCGCGCACCGCATCGCTTTCGGCGCTGGCGATCTGGTCCTCGGCCCCCTTCAGGCGGCGCTCGATCGAGGTCTTGAGGTCGGCCTTGGCCTTGGCGGCCTGCGCCTCGGCCTCGCGCTTGGCATTGGCGACGATCTGCTCGGCCTGGCCCGCCACCTCGCGCTGGCGGCGCTCGAAGCTGGCATAGATCTCCTGCGCGTCCTCGCGCAGGCGCTTGGCCTCGTCCAGGTCGCGGCGGATGCCATGGGCGCGCTGGTCCAGAAGCGCGCCGATCCGGGCGGGAACCTTGAAATACAGCAGGATCCCGACAAAGACCAGAAAGGCGATCAGGACGATGAAGTTCGTGTTCCGCAACGAGAAGAACGGACCCGTCGCGGCTAATGCCGGGCTGGCGGTCAGGCCGGCGGCAAGAACGGCAAGCTTTTTCATTGCAAGGCTCCCTTCATGCGGCTGTCCACCGCCTGATCGACCGCGGCCTGATCGACCACGCCGCCAAAGGTGCGGACCAGTTCGGCGGTGACATCGCGGGCAACCTCGCGGGCGTCGGTGTCGGCGCTGTCGCGGATTTGCCGGATGCGTCCTTCCGATTCCGACACGCGCGCGGCGATCTCGGCATCGGCATGGGCGATGGCGGCGTCCAGTTCCTTCTGGATCTCGGCGCGGTTCGCCGCGACGATCTTGCCCGCCTCGGCGCGGGCGTCGGCCAGCGCCTTGTCATAGGCGGCCTCGGCCTCTTTCGCCTTCAGCTTGAATTCCTCGGCAGCCATCAGGTCGCCGGTGATGGCGCCCTGGCGGTCCGACAGGACGGCGCCGATGCGCGGCAGCGCGACCTTGGCGACGACCCAGTAAAGAACGACCATGGCGACGACCAGCCAGAAGATCTGGTTCCCGAAGGAGGTCAGATCAAGCTGGGGCAGACCCGTGGCCGTCTCGGTCTCGCCATGCGCGACAGAGCTTGCCACGCTTTCGGTATGTTCGGCCGCGGTATGGGCGGCCTCTTGCAACAGGCTGATCATGTCCAAACCCCTGGCCTTGAAAGTCACGAAGGGGCGGGGCAGAACCCCACCCCGCCGCAAGGATGGCTTGGGATCAGACCGCGAACATCAGCAGAAGCGCGACCAGGAACGAGAAGATCCCCAGGGCTTCGGCAAAGGCCATGCCGATGAACAGCGTGGCGGTCTGGCCGGCGGCGGCCGAGGGGTTGCGGAGCGCGCCCGACAGGAAGTTGCCGGCGACGTTGCCCACACCGATGGCGGCCCCGCCCATGCCGATGGCGGTCAGGCCGACGCCGATGTACTGGCCCAGTTCTCCGATATTGCCTTCCATGATGATGCTCCTTGCGGTTGGAAGTTGTGGATTGGGGTGATGACCTGTGCAGCCGGGCCTAGTGCGACGGATGCAGCGCGTCCTTGAGGTAAACGCAGGTCAGGATGGTAAAGACATAGGCCTGGATGAAGGCCACGAGGATCTCGAAGGCATACATGCCCACGACCGCCAGGATCGAGACGGGGGTGACAAGCGCGCCCAGACCGGGATTGATCAGGATCAGCGCCGCAAATCCCGCGAAGACCTTGATCACGGCGTGACCGGCGATCATGTTGCCGGCAAGTCGGATGGACAGGCTGAGGGGCCGCACGAAATAGCTGATCACCTCGATCACGGCCAGCACCGGGCGGATCGCCAGGGGCGCCGAGCGGACCCAGAACAGGTCCAGGAAATGCGTGCCGTTCTTGACGAAGCCGATGATCGTCACCGTCAGGAACACCGCCAGCGCCAGAACGCCCGTCACCGCGATATGCGAGGTCACGGTAAAGGCCATCGGCAGCAGGCCCAGGAAGTTGGCGAAGACGACGAACATGAACAGCGTCATGATGTAGGGAAAGTATTTCAGCCCGTCCTTGCCCGCGATGTCGCCCACCATCTTGTGGATCATGCCATAGGCCATCTCGGCCATGGACTGGCTGCGGTTCGGGACGATGGCGCGGCCGCGCGTGCCCAGCACCAGCAGGGCCAGCGTGGCCAGCACGATGGCTGCCAGCCACAGCGTCACGTTGGTGGGCGTGTACCAGTGGACCGGCCCGTCGCTGAACAGCGGGCGCACGATGAACTGATCCATCGGGTGGAAAGACAGGCCGGTTGCCTCGCCATGCGCTTCTGTCGCCACGATCAGTCCCTCTCGTCGGTGCCCGGCGTCTCGCCGGACGTGCTGCCAAGTTCGGCTGCCGTGCGCATCATCGCCTTGATGCCGGCCACGAAGCCGAGAAGTATGAACAGGATCAGCATGACCGGCAGGGTGCCGAACAGCCAATCCAACCCGTATCCGACCGCGGCGCCCAGCATGATGCCGGCGACGATCTCGGTGACCATGCGCCAGGCGACATGCGCCTTGTCATAGCCCGCCATCGGCATGTTCGCCTCTGGCTTGGAGGTCAACCTGGACAGCCGTTGCTCCAGTTCGCGCAGGCGGGCGGCATCAGCCTCCTTGTCCGCGTCGTTCCGAGGCCCTTCGGCCATCTGTCACGCCCCCGTGTATCGGTTGCCGGGTGTCTAGGGTGGAACGCGGCCCAAGTCAAGCAAGTGGAACCACATCGCAAGCCATTGATAATGATCGTTCTTCCTGACCGCCCCCTTTGGCCCTTCCGCTTGCAATCCCCCTTGCGCCCGGACATCATTCAACCGCGCAGTTGACCATTCCCGCCATTCCGCGCCATGAAGTGCCGATGAACACCCCCTCGCCCGACCGGCTGGACCTGATCTTCGCGGCCCTGGCCGACCCCACGCGGCGGCGCGTCCTGTCCATGCTGCTCGAGGACGACATGGCCGTCAGCGACGTGGCCGCGCCCTTCGCCATGAGCCTTGCCGCGATCTCCAAGCACCTCGCGGTCCTTGCGGCGGCGGGGCTGATCCGGCAGGAACGCCGGGGCCGGATCACCTGGTGCAAGCTGGACCCCGACGGGATGCGCGCGGCCTCGGTCTGGATGGAGGGCTTCGGGCAGTTCGACCCGGTGGACCTCGACGATTTCGAACGTTTCCTGGAAGCCGAGATGCAAAGCTGGACCCGCGAATGACCACCCAACCCGACATCCTGTGCATCGGCGCGATGCTGTGGGACGTGATCGGCCGCGCACCGCGCCGCATGGCGCCGGGTGCCGACGTGCCGGGGCGCATCCGCCACATCCCCGGCGGCGTGGCGCTGAACGTCGCGGTCGCGCTGGCCCGCCGGGGGTTGCGCCCCGCCGTCCTGTCCGCCGTGGGCCGCGACCCCGAAGGCTGCGCCCTGGTGGCCGAGGCCGAACGGCTGGGCGTCGTCACCGCGCATCTGGCGCGCGACACCGGCCTGCCCACCGACACCTACATGGGGATCGAGGACAGCGAGGGCCTGATCGCCGCCATCGCCGATGTCCACAGCCTGGAGGACGCGGGCACCGCGATCCTTGCGGCCCTGGACGGCGCGCTTGCCGACTGGACCGCCCCGGTGGTGCTGGACGGCAACCTGACTGCCGATCTGCTGGACGCCATTTCCCGCGACCCGCGCCTGGCCCGTGCCGATCTGCGCGTGGTCCCCGCCAGCCCCGGCAAGGCCGAGCGTCTGGAACCCCTGATCGCCGCCCGCCGCGGCTGCTTCTATCTCAACCGGCTCGAGGCCGAGATCCTCGCGGGCCGCGCCTGCCCCGATGCCGCCACCGCCGCGCAGGCCGTGGTGGCGCGCGGCGCGGCCCGCGTCCTCGTGACCGACGGTCCCCATCCCGTGGCCTGTGCGATGGCGGGCGCGACCACGCTGACCTTTGCCCCGCCCGTCGTCACCGTGGCCCGCGTGACCGGCGCGGGCGACTGTTTCCTGGCGGCGCATCTGGCAGCCGAACTGGCGGGGCAATCCCGCGAGGCGGCTCTGCGCCAAGCGGTGGAAGCCGCCGCCGCCCATGTTTCCGGAAAGGATGTCCCATGACCGCCCCCCTCACCTTCTCGCCCGAGGTTTCCGCCGCCCTGTCAAAGGGCCGCCCCCTCGTGGCGCTGGAATCGACGATCATCACCCACGGGATGCCCTATCCGCAGAACCTGGAGATGGCGCGCCAGGTGGAACAGGCGATCCGCGACAACGGCGCGGTGCCTGCCACCATCGCCGTGATGGGCGGGCAGATCCATGTGGGGCTGACGGATGAGACGTTGCAGGCTCTGGCGCAGACGCCCTCGGATCAGGCGATGAAGCTGAGCCGCGCCGACCTGGCCGTGTGCCTGGCGAATGGCCGCACCGGCGCGACCACGGTCGCCGCCACCATGATCTGCGCGCATCTGGCGGGCATCCGCGTCTTTGCCACCGGCGGCATCGGCGGCGTGCATCGCGGCGCGGAAACCAGCTTCGACATTTCGGCCGACCTTCAGGAACTCGCGCAGACCCCCGTGACGGTCGTGGCGGCAGGCGCCAAGGCGATCCTGGACCTGCCCAAGACATGGGAGGTGCTGGAAACCCTGGGCGTCCCCGTCATCGCCTATGGCCAGGACGAGCTGCCCGCCTTCTGGTCGCGCGTCAGCGGCATCAAGGCCCCGCTGCGGATGGACAGCCCGGACCAGATCGCCGCCGCCGCTGCCATGCGCGCGCGTCTTGGCCTGAAGGGCGGGCAATTGGTTGCCAACCCCATCCCGCATGACGCCGAGATCACCGCCGACGTGATCGGCCCGGTGATCGAACAGGCCCTGTCCGAAGCCCAGGCCCAGGGGATCGCCGCCAAGCAGGTCACGCCCTTCCTGCTGCAACGCATCTTCGAGCTGACCGAGGGCCGCTCGCTCGACTCGAATATCGCCCTGGTCCTGAACAACGCCCGGCTTGCCTCGCGGATCGCCATCGCGATGACCCGTTGACCGCCCCGCCCGTCCTGCCGTAAGGCTGGGCGCGTGCGCGGCTGGCGGAATTGGTAGACGCAGTTGGTTTAGGTCCAACCGCTTCGGCGTGGGGGTTCGAGTCCCTCGCCGCGCACCACCAATCCAGCCGAACCCTGACCCAGGGTTGCCGCTTACTTGCAGTTCAGCGTGACCTCGACCGGGTTCGGCACCAGATCAAGCATCGCCCCGGTGCTGGCATCCACGCCGGCGCCGATGATGCCGCCCACCAGCACGTTCCCTGCCATGGCCGCACTGCCGCCGCCTGCCACCTTGTTGGTGACACGGACCTGCTGGGGCGCGCAATTTTCCTTGGTGATCAGGACATTGAGTTCCGATTTTCGAGGCGCCTTGAAGGTGCAGGGGGTGTTGTTGCACACCTGCCCGTCACTCATCTTGACCTGCGCCCCGCCAGGGGTCGAATTGACGACAAGCGTGTCGGTCTTCCCGCGCGTGATGGTTGCACAACCGGCCATCGACAGAACGGCGCAAGCCAGAATAATGGGTTTGAACATGAGATTCCTCGTATATGAAGCGAGGGCCTGATGACGCAGCCGGACCGGAAACACAATCCCTATATCCGGATGATTTTACCGAACATTTTGGTGCATATCCGTCTGTTTGGCCCGCGTGTTTCCGACTGTTTTCCTTTGCCCGCCCGGCACTGGAGGTCGCGGGAACGTGCGGCGCTTCTCTCCCCGCCCCGCCTTGACTTTTGACCGTCCGGTCAGCAAACTTGACCTGTACCTATCTATAGACAGGCAGCAGGAGGGTCTTATGAACATCGACCTTTCGCGGCGCGGCTTTTTCAAGCTGGCGGGCGCGGGGGTTGCGGCAACGTCGCTGGGGGCCATGGGCTTCGGCGAGGCCGAGGCGGCGGAACGGGCGCATGTGCGCGCCTTCAAGCTGGCCACGACCACGGAAACGCGCAACACCTGTCCCTATTGCTCGGTGGCCTGCGGGATCATCATGTATTCCAAGGGCGACGTGAAGGCCGGCGAGACCGCCGAACTGATCCATATCGAGGGCGACGCCGACCATCCGACGAACCGCGGCACGCTGTGCCCCAAGGGCGCCGCGCTCAAGGATTTCGTCCACGCGCCCACGCGCCTGACCAAGCCGCGCCATCGCGCCGCAGGCGCCAGCGAATTCCAGGACATCACCTGGGACGAGGCGCTGGACAAGATCGCCCGCGCGATGAAGGACGACCGCGACGCCAACTTCATCCAGACGAACGAGGCGGGCGTGCCCGTCAACCGCTGGACGACGACCGGCTTCCTGGCGGCATCGGCAACGACGAACGAGACCGCATGGCTGACGTACAAGACCGTCCGCTCCATGGGGATCGTCGGATTCGACAACCAGGCGCGCGTCTGACACGGCCCCACGGTGTCCAGTTTGGGCCCGACATTTGGCCGTGGAGCGATGACCAACTCCTGGACCGACATCAAGAACACCGACCTCGTGGTCGTCATGGGCGGCAACGCCGCCGAAGCGCATCCCTGCGGCTTCAAGTGGGTGACCGAGGCCAAGGCGCATCGCGGCGCCAAGCTGATCGTGGTCGATCCGCGCTATACCCGCACCGCATCGGTGTCGGATTTCTATGCCCCGATCCGTCCGGGCAGCGACATCGTGTTCCTGATGGGCGTGATCCGCTGGTGCATCGAGAACGACAAGGTGCAGTGGGATTACGTCCGCAACTATACCAACGCTTCCTTCCTGGTGAAGGACGAGTTCGGCTGGGCGGACGGGCTTTTCACCGGCTATGACGAGGAAAAGCGCGACTACGACAAGTCGTCCTGGGACTACAAGATGGGCGAGGACGGGTTCGTCCAGACCGACCCCACGTTGCAGGATCCGCGTTGCGTGTGGAACCTGCTGCGGGCGCATGTCGATGCCTATACGCCCGAATTCGTGGAGCGGATCTGCGGCACGCCCAAGGACAAGTTCCTGACGATCTGCGGCATGATCGGCGAATGTTCGACGCCGACCAAGACCATGACCTCGATGTATGCGCTTGGCTGGACCCAGCATTCCAAGGGCGCGCAGAACATCCGCGGCATGGCGATGCTGCAACTGATCCTGGGCAACATCGGCGTCCGGGGCGGCGGGATGAACGCGTTGCGCGGCCATTCCAACATCCAGGGCCTAACCGACATCGGGCTGATGTCGAACCTGATCCCGGGATACCTCAACATCCCGACGGAAAAGGAAGCGGACTGGACGACCTACATGTCCACCCGCGCCTTCAAGCCGATCGTGCCGAACCAGACCAGCTACTGGCAGAACTACCTCAAGTTCATGGTCAGCTTCATGAAGGCCATGTGGGGCGATGCCGCGCAGCCGGAAAACGACTGGGCCTATCACTATCTGCCGAAACTCGACGTGCCCGCCTATGACGGGATGCGCATGTTCGAGCTGATGAACCACGGCAAGGTGAACCTGTATTTCTGCCAGGGCTTCAACCCGCTGTTGTCCTTCCCCAACCGGGGCAAGATGACGCAAGCGTTTTCCAAGCTGAAGATGCTGGTCATCATGGATCCGCTGGCCACGGAAACCTCGCACTTCTGGCAGAACCACGGCATCCACAACGACGTGGACACGGCGGCGATCCAGACCGAGGTCCTGGAACTGCCCACCACCTGCTTTGCCGAAGATGAAGGCGCGCTGGTGAACTCGGGCCGCTGGATCCAGTGGCACTGGGCGGGGGCCACCCCTCCGGGCGAGGCCAAGCACGACACCTGGATCATGGCGCAGATCTTCCAGCGGGTGAAGAAGCTGTACCAGGACGAAGGCGGGGTGTTCCCCGACCCGATCCTGAACCTGACCTGGGATTATGCGGATCCGCTGGAACCCATGCCGGACGAGTTGGCGCGGGAAATGAACGGGCGCGCGCTGTCCACGGTCTATGACCTCAAGGACACCACCAAGGTCGTGGCCGAGGCCGGGCAGCAACTGTCGAACTTCGGCCAGTATCGCGACGACGGCTCGACCATGGGCGGCTGCTGGATCTATGCCGGCAGCTGGACCGAGGACGGAAACATGATGGCGCGGCGGGACAATACCGACCCGGGCGACACCGGCGCGTTCCTCAACTGGTCCTTCGCTTGGCCCGCGAACCGGCGGATCCTGTACAACCGCGCGTCCTGCGACCCTCAGGGCAAGCCCTGGGATCCGTCGCGCAAGATCATCGAATGGACGGGCGAGAAATGGGAAGGCTATGACGTGCCCGACATCCCGGTCACGGCCAAGCCGGGCGAGGTCCATCCCTTCATCATGAACCCCGAAGGCGTGTCGCGCCTGTTCAGCCGGGGCATGATGCGGGACGGTCCCTTCCCCACCCACATGGAGCCGTTCGAGGCCCCCATCGCCAACCCCTTCAATGCGCGGATGCGGGGCAACCCCGTGGCGCGGGTCTTCGAATCCGACGCGAACCAGTTCGCCGCCATCGGGGATCCCGAATTCCCCTGCGTCGCGACCAGCTATCGCCTGACCGAGCATTTCCACTATTGGACCAAGCACAACCCGGTGAACGCCGTGTTGCAGCCCGAGTTCTTCGTGGAGATCAGCGAGGAACTGGCGGCCGAGCGCGGAATCGAGCGGGGCGGACGGGTCCGCGTCTGGTCCAAGCGCGGCGAGGTCTGGGCCAAGGCCCTGGTGACCAAGCGGATCCGGCCGATGCAGATCGACGGCAAGACCGTCCATGTGATCGGCATCCCGCTGCACTGGGGCTTCATGGGCGCGGCGAAAAAGGGCTTCGGCCCGAACAGCCTGTCCTCGCAGGTCGGCGACGCGAACGTGGAAACGCCTGAATTCAAGGCCTTCATGGTCAATATTGAACCCTCAGCCGAGGAGCCGGTGGCATGAGCGAAACCGCGCCCCAACCCAAGACGGCGGCGGCCAACCCGCCGGTGCAGCCGATCGGGTCCAACCTGCTGCCGTCCGACGTGGTCCGCATCTCGGCCACCAAGGACGTGCCGCAGCCGGACCGGCAGCTGACCAAGGTCGCCAAGCTGATCGACGTGTCCAAGTGCATCGGCTGCAAGGCCTGCCAGTCCGCCTGCATCGAGTGGAACGACACCAGGCCCGAGGTCGAGGAAAACGTGGGGGTCTATGAAAACCCCCACGACCTGACGCCCAACATGTTCACCCTGATGCGCTTCACCGAATGGGTGAACCCGGAAACCGACAACCTGGAATGGCTGATCCGCAAGGACGGCTGCATGCATTGCGAGGATCCGGGCTGCCTCAAGGCCTGCCCGGCGCCCGGCGCCATCGTGCAGTATTCCAACGGCATCGTCGATTTCATCCACGAGAACTGCATCGGCTGCGGCTATTGCGTGACCGGCTGCCCCTTCGACATCCCGCGCATCAGCAAGGTCGATCACAAGAGCTACAAGTGCACCCTGTGTTCCGACCGGGTCGCCGTGGGCCAGGGTCCGGCCTGCGCCAAGGCCTGCCCCACGCAGGCCATCGTCTTCGGCACCAAGGAGGACATGATCGCGCACGCCGAGGAGCGGATCGAGGATCTGAAATCGCGCGGCTATGCCAATGCCGGGATCTATGACCCGGCGGGCGTGGGCGGCACGCATGTGATCTATGTGCTGCACCATGCCGACAAGCCCTCGATCTATGACGGGCTGCCGGACGAGCCGCGCATCTCTCCGGTGGTGGAGGGCTGGAAGGGCGTCACCAAGACCGCCGGTCTGGCCGTCATGGGCGTGGCCGCCGTGGGCGCCGCGATCCACGGCATCTTTGCCCGCGCCAACAAGGTCGCCGAGCATGAGGAGCATGAGGCCGAGAAGCTGGTCCAGTCCGGCGACGGCAACGGGGGGACCGTCTGATGCCGCGTCCCCTTTATGCCGAACCGGGCGACCGGATCGAATCCGTCAAGCCGGTGACGGTCAGCCGTTACCGGGGCTTCATCCGGGCGAACCACTGGATCACGGCGCTGTCGCTGATCCTGCTGCTGGTCTCGGGCCTCGCGTTCTTTCACCCGTCGCTGTATTTCCTGACCGGGCTGTTCGGCGGCGGGCAGAACGCCCGCTGGCTGCATCCGATCATCGGCGTGGTGCTGTTCGTCAGCTTCATGGTCATGTTCATCCAGCTGTGGCGGCTGAACCTGCCCACGGGCGACGACCGGAAATGGCTGTCCCAGATCGGCGACGTGGTCAAGGGCAACGAGGAAAACCTGCCCGAGCTTGGCAAGTACAACGCGGGCCAGAAGTTCATCTTCTGGGGCATGACGATCCTGATCGTGGTGCTGATCGTCACGGGCGTGATGATCTGGGAACAGTTCTTCGGCGAGCTTGTCAGCATCCCCACGCGCCGCTGGGCGGTGCTGAGCCATTCGCTCGCGGCGGTGGCGATCATCCTGGTCTTCATCCTGCACGTCTATGCGGCCTTCTGGACGCGCGGCACGCTGCGGGCGATGACGCGGGGCACCGTCACCGGCGGGTGGGCCTATCGCCACCACCGCAAATGGCTGCGCGAACTGGCTGGACGGCGCACACGCGGCCCGGCAGAATAGCCCCCAACAACAGTGGCCGGTCCGGCCCGGAGACGTGATGAACACCACCATCCAACCCGATCCATCGGTCATCGGCGGCGTCCCCGTGGCGCCGCTGGCCTTTTTGCCCGACCCGGCGGCCGTCTTTGAAAAACGTGCCGGGCGGTTCGCCTTCCTGGCCGATCACGGCGGCAATCTGGCGCCCTATCTGCGGTTCCTGGGCGACATCAGCGCCCTGCAAGCCCGGCTGGCGCGCGACCTGCCTGCCGTGGCCCCCCTGTCCGCCGAGCGCATCCGCATCGCCCGCGAAAGCCGGATGCCCCCCATCGACCGCACCGCCTTGGCCGTGGACGAGGGGATGCACGCCACGCTCGACCGCTTCCTGGCCGAGGCGGCGGCGCTGGACATGCCCGAACCCGCGCGGCTGGCCTTGTCGGCGGTCACGGCGGCGGGCCTGGCCGACCGGCACTGGCTTCTGGACAACATCCTGTCCGACCGCATCCCCGAAGACAGCGCCGCGCCCCATCTGTTCGTGGGCGCCGCCGTGCAGTTGCACCTGGCGCGGCTGGCCGCCACCCTGGACGCCAGGCAACTGGTCAAGATCCGCACCGGCACCTGCCCCACCTGCGGCGGACGCCCGGCGACCTCATCCGTGATGGGCGCGGCGGGCATCGAAAGCACCCGATACGCCACCTGCGGCTGCTGCGCGACGCAATGGAACGAGGTCCGGGTCGTCTGCCTCTGCTGCGGATCGAACGCCGCCATCAGCTATCGCAGCGCCGAGACCGGAGAGGCGACGGTCAAGGCCGAGGTTTGCGGCGACTGCAAGTCCTGGGTCAAGATCCTGTATCAGGTCAAGAACCCCAGCCTGGACCCTATCGCCGACGACGTGTCCAGCCTGGGCCTGGACATGCTGATGAAGGACACGCCCTTCCGCCGCGGCGGCTTCAACCCCTTCATCGCGGGGTATTGATGGCGGGGTTCCGCGCCCTGCCCTCGGTCGATCAGGTTCTGCTGTCCCCCATGGGCCGCGCGCTGATCGACGCCCATGGCCGAACGGCGGTCACGGGTGCCCTGCGCGCCCGGCTGGACGCGGCCCGCGCTGCGATCAAGGGCGGCGAGGATGGCGAAACCGAGGCCGCGCGCCTGCCCCATCTGCTGGCCGCCGATCTGGCAACCGCGGCGCAATCCCGGCTGCGGCCCATGCTGAACCTGACCGGCACGGTCCTGCACACCAACCTGGGCCGCGCGATCCTGGCGGACGAGGCTATCGCCGCCGCATCCGCCGCCATGGCCGCGCCCTTGGCGCTGGAATTCGACCTCGACACCGGCGGGCGCGGGCAGCGCGACGACCACCTGCGCGGATTGCTGTGCGAGCTGACGGGGGCCGAGGACGCGACGATCGTCAACAACAACGCCGCCGCCGTGCTGATCGCGCTGAACACCTTCGGCCAGGGGCGGCAGGCCATCGTCTCGCGCGGGGAACTGATCGAGATCGGCGGCGCCTTTCGGATGCCCGACATCATGGCCCGCGCCGGCGCGCAACTGGTCGAGGTGGGCACGACCAACCGCACCCACCCGCGCGATTATCAGGACGCGATCACGCCGGACACGGGGCTGATCCTCAAGGTCCATACCTCGAACTACCGGATCGAGGGCTTCACCGCCGAAGTCCCCGCGCCCGCCTTGGCGCAGATCGCGAAAAAGGCGGGGGTGGTGCTGCTCAATGACCTCGGGTCCGGCTCGCTGGTCAATCTTTCGGCTTACGGGTTGCGAAGCGAACCCACCGTGGCCGAGGCGGTGGCCGAGGGCGCGGACCTCATCACCTTTTCCGGCGACAAGCTGCTGGGCGGGCCGCAGGCGGGCTTCGTCGTCGGCCGCCGCGACCTGATCGCGCGGATCAACAGGAACCCGCTGAAGCGCGCCCTGCGCCTGGACAAGATCCGCATCGCCGCGCTGGAGGCGACCCTGCGCCTCTACCGCGACCCCGACCGGCTGGCCGAACGCCTGCCCACGCTGCGCCACCTGTCGCGCCCGCAGGCGGACATCGCCGCGCAGGCCGCGCGCTTGGCCCCGCAGGTGGCGGCCCTGCTGCCGGATTACACCGTGACCGCGACCGATTGCGCCAGCCAGATCGGGTCCGGTTCGCTGCCGACCGACACCATCCCTTCGGCGGGCCTGCGGATCACGGGCGCGGGCGGCGACGCGCCCGACCGGCTGGCCGCATCGCTGCGCGCCCTGCCCCGGCCCATCGTGGGCCACATCACGGGCGGCGCGCTGATCCTGGATCTGCGCACCCTGGACCGCGACGGCGACCTGCTGGACGCGTTGTCGGCATGATCGTCGGCACGGCGGGGCATATCGACCATGGCAAGACCGCCCTGGTCAAGGCGCTGACCGGCACCGATGCCGACCGCCTGGCCGAGGAAAAGGCCCGCGGCATCACCATCGACCTGGGCTTTGCCTATGCCGACCTGGGCGGCGGGACGGTGACGGGCTTCGTCGACGTGCCGGGGCACGAGAGGCTGATCCACACCATGCTGGCGGGCGCGGGCGGCATCGACCTGGCGCTGCTGGTGGTGGCCACCGACGACGGCGTGATGCCGCAGACCCGCGAGCATGTGGCGATCCTGGACCTGCTGGGCATCGGACGGGGCCTCATTGCGCTGACCAAGGCGGATCTGGCCGACACGGCGCGGCGCGCGGCGGTGACTGCGGAAATCCGCGCGGCGCTGGAGGGCACCGCCCTGGCCGACGCGCCGATCCTGCCGGTCTCATCCCTGACCGGCGAAGGCATCGACGCCCTGCGCGCGGCCCTGATCGCCGCCGAGGCGGAAACCACCGCCCGCCATGCCGACGGTTCGATGCGGCTGGCCGTGGACCGCAGCTTCACCCTGTCCGGCGCGGGCACCGTCGTCACCGGGACGGTGCTGACCGGGCGCGTGGCCGTGGGGGATCCCGTGATCGTCAGCCCGCGCGGGTTGCCCGCCCGCGTCCGCGCCATCCACGCCCAGAACCGCCCCGCCACCGAGGGCCTCGCAGGCCAGCGTTGCGCGCTGAACCTGGCGGGCGAGGCAATCAGCAAGGATGCCATCCACCGCGGCGACGTGGTGCTGTCGCCTACCCTGCACGCGCCCACCGAGCGCATCGACGCCTGGCTGACCGTGCTGCCCGGCGAACCCAAGCCCATCGGCACCTGGTTCCCCGCCCGCCTGCACAGCCACGCGGTCGAGGCGGGCGCCCGCATCGTCCCCTTGTCGGACCCCATCCAGCCGGGCGGCAGCGGCCCGGTGCAGATCGTGCTGGACCGTCCCATCGCCGCCGCCATCCACGACCGCTTCATCCTGCGCGATGTCTCGGCCAGCCGGACCATCGGCGGCGGGCGCTTCCTGGACCTGCGCCCGCCTGCCCGCAAGCGCCGCACGCCCGAACGGCTGGCGCTGATCGGGGCCGCCCGCGCCGAAGACCCCGGCGCCGCGCTGAAGGCCATGCTGACCGTGGCCCCCGTCGATCTGCCCGCCTTCGCCCGCGACCGCAGCCTGTCGCCCGTCGCGCTGGCCGGGGCCATCCGCGACGCCCAGGCCGCGACCATCGGCGATCTGGCGATCAGCCCCGCCGTTCTGGACGGCCTGCAAGCGCAGCTGACTGCCACCCTGGCGCAGTTCCACGAGGACAACCCAGACCTGCCCGGCTTGGGCCGCGAACGCCTGCGCCTGACGCTGACCCCGCGCCTGCCCAAGGACGCCTTCCTGATCTTCCTGCGGGCGGAATCCGACCAGGCCCGCGCCACCCTGGACGGCGCCTTCGTCCGCCTGCCCGGCCACGAGGTCCGCCTGACGCCCGAGGACGAGGCCCTCTGGCACCGCATCGCCCCCGCGCTGTCAGGCGACGCCCGCTTCCGCCCGCCGCGCGTGCGCGATTTCGCGACCGACTTCGGCATCGACGAACGCGAGGTCCGCCGCGTGTTGCGCCTGACGCAAAGGCTGGGCCGGACCGACCAGATCGCGCACGATCATTTCTTTGCCCGCCCCGTCACGGCGGAAATGGTGGCGATCATCCGCGATGTCGCGGCGCAATCCCCGGACGGCTGGTTCACCGCCCCCGCCTTTCGCGACCGGGTCCAGAACGGCCGCAAGGTCGCCATCGAGATCTTGGACTTCTTCGACCGCC
Source organism: Paracoccus lichenicola (assembly GCF_009708075.1). Lineage (GTDB taxonomy): Bacteria > Pseudomonadota > Alphaproteobacteria > Rhodobacterales > Rhodobacteraceae > Paracoccus > Paracoccus lichenicola. The sequence continues at coordinate 384,631 of NZ_WMBT01000002.1, forward strand.
ACGGCCTGACCTTGCGCCGCGGCGACAAACGTCGCATCAACCCCCATCGCGCCGACCTGTTCGGCGAGCCTGGAAGGGAATCGTCCCCGGTGGGGCGGCCGGACTTCAACTCCGGTTGGGGCAGCGAGACTGTCCCGGGTGGGTTCGACTCCCATTCCCTTCCGCCATCCTCCGAAGGCCATGCATGAGCGAGACCGATTTCGACGACTGGTTGCAGGCGGAATACGCCGAAACGCAAGGCTTCACCGTCCTGATCGTGCTGCTGGGCCTCGGCGGAGGCCGCGTCGATCTGCTGAAATCGGCGCATCTGCACGTGATCGGCGACGAGATCCACTGGCCCGACATGGCGGGCTATCTGGACGGATCGGGCATGGCCTGGGATGCGGTGGCGCTGTTCCGGGCGGGGCGCGAGGGGCTGGTGGCCGACGATGTCGCGCGCGACCGGCTGGACCAGCTGGTGCGCGCGCTGAACGGCGATCGGACGCTGATCCGCGAGGCCGCGTTCTTCAACCGCGACGGCTTGCGGCTCCGGCTGGACGATGCCGAACCGCAGCCCCCGGTTCTCAACTGATCAGCAGTTCGGACCCGTCTGCAGGGCCACCGGTTCGGCCCGGCCCTTGAGATCCAGCCCGCGCGCCGTCGGCGGCTGCCAGGTGGGCGAGGTCGTGAGCGCGCCCTGCGCGTTGGTGCCCAGATGCGACCCGCCCAGGCCCCCGCTCCACCCGCTGCTGCCCGCGTTGTTGGCATCGGTGCTGTCGGCTCCGGGCTGAGGCGGCGTCGCGTTCTCGGCCAGGCTGTCCGTCGCGGGACAGGCGCCTTCGCCGGACTGTCCCTGCACTTCGGTCTGGTCGGCGGAAGCCCTGTCCGGGGCGCGGGGCAGGTCAGCGACCGGGGCGGTTTGTGCCCAGCCGGTGCCCAGGGCAAGAAGGCTGGCGGCAAGAAGGACGCTGATGCGGGTCATGGCGGGGCCTGTAGGGAAACGGGGTAAGGTCGGACACAAACGCCCGCCCCCATTCCGCAGTTCCGCTTGCAGCGGCGCGCGCCCGCGACTAGAAGGGCGGGAATTTTTCAGGCCGCCCCGGCTTTGGCGGCCCTTATGGCATGAGGACGATGATGCAGGTCACGGAAACCCGGAACGAAGGTCTCAAGCGGGGCTACCAGTTCACCCTGCCGGCAGCCGATCTGGCCGCAACGGTCGATGCGAAGCTGAAGGAAGCGCAGCCCGAAGTCGAGATGAAGGGCTTTCGCAAGGGCAAGGTGCCGATGGCCATGCTGAAGAAGCAGTTCGGCCCGCGCATCCTGGGCGACGCGATGCAGGAAGCCATCGACGGCGCGCTGAAGCAGCACCTGGACACGTCCGGCGACCGCCCGGCCACGCAGCCCAAGGTCGAGATGCAGAACGGCGAGACCTGGAAGGAAGGCGACGACGTGGTCGTCAACGTTTCCTACGAGGCGCTGCCCCCGATCCCCGAGGTGGATCTGTCCAGCCTGACCCTGGAAAAGCTGACCGTTCCGGCCGAAGACGCCGCCATCGCCGAGGCGCTGGAGAACCTGGCGAAATCGGCGCAGTCCTTCGAGGATCGCGAGACCGGCAGCGCGGCCGAGAACGGCGACCAGGTCATGATCGACTTCAAGGGCTTCGTGGATGGCGAGGCTTTCGAGGGCGGCGCGGGCGAGGATTACCCGCTGGTCCTGGGATCGAACAGCTTCATCCCCGGCTTCGAGGACCAGCTGGTCGGCGCCAAGGCGGGTGACGCCGTGACCGTCACCGTGACCTTCCCCGCCGAATACGGCGCCCCCCATCTGGCGGGCAAGGAAGCCACCTTCGAATGCACCGTGAAGGCCGTGAAGGCCCCCAAGGCATCCGAAATCGACGACGAACTGGCCAAGAAGTTCGGCGCCGAGGATCTGGAGGCCCTGAAGAAGCAGATCGCCGGCCGGCTGGAACAGGAATATGCCGGCGCCGCCCGCGCGATCCTCAAGCGGTCGCTGCTGGACCAGTTGGACGAGAAGGTGAAGTTCGACCTGCCCGAATCGCTGGTCGAGGCCGAGGCGCAGCAGATCGCCCACCAGCTGTGGCACGAGGAAAACCCCGAGGTTCACGACCACAACCACGGCCACGTCGAACCCACCGCCGAGCACAAGACCCTGGCCGAACGCCGCGTCCGCCTGGGCCTGCTGCTGGCCGAGATCGGCCAGAAGGCCGAAGTCACCGTCACCGACCAGGAGATGACCCAGGCCGTTCTGCGCGCCGCCCGCCAGTATCCGGGCCAGGAACGCGCCTTCTTCGAGTTCGTGCAGCAGAACCAGGCCGTCCAGCAGCAACTGCGCGCCCCGATCTTCGAGGACAAGGTCGTCGATCACATCGCCGAACAGGCGCAGGTCAGCGAAAAGACCGTGACCAAGGAAGAACTGGAAAAGGCCGTCGAGGCGCTGGACGAACTCTGATCGTCCCGCTTTGCCGACACCAAAGGCCGCGCCATTCCGCGCGGCCTTTTCATTTGGTTAACCTTGTGGCGCGTCCCCCTGCCTCTTATCTTGCGGCCATGTCACATCTCCACCTCATGAAGCTTTGCGTGGGCGCCGAAGGCCCCGAGGATCTGGCCCATTGGCAGCGCCGCTTCGGCGACGGTCCTGCCGTCCACGTCACCCGCATGTGGCCCAAGCGGGAAGAGGAACTGCTGGCGGGCGGGTCGATCTTCTGGGTGTTCAAGGGGGTGATGCTGGCGCGCCAGCGGATTCTGCGGCTGGACGAACACCGTCACGACGACGGCATCCGCCGCTGCGCCCTGATCCTGGACCGCGACCTGATCCCCGTGACCGCCGTGCCCCGCCGCCCCTTCCAGGGCTGGCGCTATCTGTCGGCCCAGGACGCCCCCGCCGACATGGCACGCGGCCGCGCGGGCGACACCGCCCTGCCCCCGCAGATGGCGGCGGCCCTGGCAGAAATGGGCCTTGTCTGACGCTTGACGCCGCCCTTTTCATGGGGTAGCGAAAACGCCACGCGGGTGTAGCTCAATGGTAGAGCAGCAGCTTCCCAAGCTGAATACGAGGGTTCGATTCCCTTCACCCGCTCCATTCCTTTCCTGCTGCCTCGTGAGTCGATCGCGTTTTTCGCGAAGCAGAATATCGCGGCGGGCAAAGGGCTGGTTCCGGCCGGAATCCTGAACCTGGACACCTGCCATGGGCAAGCCGAAGCGGCTTGAACCGTTTACAACTGCTGGCGGACACGAGGATCCTGATTCCATCAGCGAAACCCTCTGGTCCTGTCTTCCACCGGTGCGATGGTTTCGGGTCCCGGACCTTGGGGTCCAGCGTCTTGCAGCGGGAATGCTTGACGATCCACAGAGCAGCGGTACGGGGCGACGTTCCTTTTTGTCCGGAAGTTAGTCCCCTGCAACCAAACGGAACACGCCGTAACCGAAACAGGATAGTGTAAAACCGATTGTAAAACTTCCGACCTTGCTGGAAACGCGCCTGTCAAACCGTTGATTTATGGTGCCCGGAGACGGATTTGAACCGCCGACACGCGGATTTTCAATCCGCTGCTCTACCAACTGAGCTATCCGGGCATCCTTGCGCACCGTTCGGCGCGTGGCGTGACGCGGTGTTTACGGGCGCTTGCCGCGACTGTCCAGACCCCCGTCGCGGTTTTTTTCATGCCCCTCGCCATCCGGGACCCCATCCGAGGCAAGGTCGTCCAGCGGCTGGCCGGGGATCACATAGGCACCGCGCAGCCAGCGTCCCAGGTCGATGTCGGCGCACCGCTTGGAACAGAAGGGGCGGTATTGCGGCACGCCGGCCTTGTTGCAGATGGGGCAGGCCATCAGCGGTCCCCCTGCGCCAGCCGCCGCAGCGGGATGCGGTCGCGTTTGCGGTTGATCTCGTAAAGGCCCATCGTGGTCCAGCCGATCAGCGAGGTTTCCGCCGCCTCGCCCTTGAAGGCGGCGCGCAGGACCTGGTCCAGCGTGGCGCGGTCGCGCTTGGGGATCGGCGCGAAATCCACGACCACCTGCCCGCCAAGACCGCGCAGGCGCAACTGGCGCGGCAGGTCGCGGGCCAGGGCGATGTTGGCCTTGAGCGCGGCGGCGGGGCTGGTGTCGTTGCCGGTGTTCACGTCGATGGCGACCAGGGCGCGGGTCGGCTCGATGACGGCATGGGCGCCGCCGGGAAGGGCGATGGCGGGTGACAGCAGCGCATCGACGGCCTCGAGGACGCCGCAGCGGGCGAAGCTGTCATCGCCCTCCTCGACCGCGTCGGGGGCAGGATCGGCCCATTCCATCCAGGCCTGTTCGTGCGGGGTGGCCGCGCCCAGCAGCAGTTCGGGTTGCCCGGCCTGTTCGGCCCCGATCCGGGCGGACAGGTCCAGAAGGCCGCGCAGTTCCTCGGCGATGTCGTCGGGATCGGCATGTGCGGCCAGGCTGCGGACGATGATGCCGGTGCCTTCGGGCGGTGCCGCGGCGGCGCCCAGGGCCTCCAGCTCGGCCCGCAGATCCTCGTCCTTGATGCGGCGCGAGACGTTGATGCCCGGCGCGCCGGGCGTCACCAGCACATGCCGGCCCCGAAACAGGATGCGAGAGGTCAGGGGCACGGCCTTCCCCTCCTCGGCCACGCCCGTGACCTGGACCAGCAGGGACTGTCCCTCGCCCAGGCCCGAACGGTCGCGCAGATAGCCGCGCTGGCCCTCGGGCAGGCGCAGGAAGACGCCGCCCTGCCCCTTCATCAACCGTTCCACCACGCCCCGGCAGATGTCGCCGGGAACCAGGGGGGCAAGGTCGCTGGAATCGACCAGCAGGTCGGTCAGGCACCCGTCCTCCATCAGCGCGGCGGCCTCGGCCCCGAACAGTTGGCCCAGAACGACCTGGCGTCCCTTCATGGCGCGGTTCCCTTCATGGTGATGCCGCTGGCCGCCAGCAGCGCGGCGGTTTCCGCCAGGGGCAGGCCCACGACGGAGGAGAACGACCCCTGGATCCAGGGAATGAACGCGGCGGCGGCGCCCTGGATGGCATAGCCGCCTGCCTTGCCCTGCCAGTCGCCGATGTCGAGATAGGCTTCCAGTTCCGCCGCGCCGATGGGCCGCATCCGCACGGCCGTTTCCACCAGCCGGTCGCGGATCCTGTCGCCCTGCCGGACGACGATGGCGGTCAGCACGCGGTGGCGGCGGCCGGACATGAGACGCATGAAATCGGCGGCCTCGGCCCGCGAGGCGGGCTTGCCCAGGATGCGCCGGCCGACCGCCACGGTGGTGTCGGCGCAGAGCAGCACATCATCCGGGGCAAGGTCGAAGGCTGCGGCCTTGCCCCCCGCAATGCGGCGGACATAGTCGCGCGCATCCTCGGCCTTCAGCGGGGATTCGTCGATATCGGCGCTGCGGACCTCGTCGGGGACGATGCCGATCTGGGCCAGAAGCTCCAGCCGGCGGGGGCTGGCCGAGCCGAGGACAAGGCGCGGGCCGTCGCGGCGCGGCACGGGCGCGGTCATCGCGGCGCCCACGTCATTTGAAGCGGTAATTGATCCGTCCCTTGGACAGGTCATAGGTGTTCATTTCCACCTGCACCTTGTCGCCGGCAAGGACGCGGATGCGGTTCTTCCGCATCTTTCCTGCCATATGCGCAATGATCTCATGGCCGTTTTCCAGCTCGACCCTGAACGTCGCATTCGGCAGGAGTTCCTTCACGACGCCAGGAAATTCGAGCATTTCTTCCTTGGCCATGGTCACTCCATTCTGATCGCCCCACCTGATTCGGGACCGGGGTTAGATGCGGCCGGAACGCCGGGATTTCAAGTGTAAAGAATAAATCACCCGCCCGACGCCAGCCGGACGGAAGGCTTGCCGGCGTCCTCGTGGACCAGGGACGCGGTGCGGAACGGGTCCGTTTCGGACAGATCGGCAGGCTGCGCAGGGACCGGCAGGGCAACGGGGCCGGAGGGCTGTTCGGCGGCAGAGCGGGAGGGATCCTGAAGGCGCAGCGCATGGCAGCCTTCCGCTTCGCCCAGCTTGCCGGTGGCCAGCAACTGGCCGTCGCGCGTTTCCAGCCGCGCATCAGTCAGGATGACGCGCGGCAGGGGCAGCAGCTTGCCGGGCACCAGCGCGCGCAATTCGCCCAAGGTCACGGTGCGGCGGCAAAGGACGCCCACCACCTCGACCGGGGCGGCGGTCATGGCGGCGGCAAGGGTGGCGCCCGTGGGGACCGGAACCGGGGCTGCGGCTGTCGGGGCCTCGACGGGACGGACCTCGGCCTTGTGCGGCAGGGCGATCAGGATGCGGCCGTCGCGCGTCTCGGCCCCGCCGAAGCGCAGGTCGAAGGACAGGCTGCGATAAGGCCGATCCTCGAGCATCAGGACCAGGGGCCGGGGATCGTCCAGGTGGGTGGCATAGCGATAGCCGCCGATCGGGCCGAAGCCTTCGACCGCCGCCATCTCGGTCCCCAGTTCCGCCATCAGCGCGTTGACGAAATCGACGCAGATCGCCGCGTCGCTGCGGGTCAGGCGGCGGCGTTCGGCGGGGCGCGCGGTGACGCGGCCCAGGGCCTGGACCTCGATCAGGGCGGTCACGGTCTCGAACCCGAGGGCCATGGCGCCGATCTGGTCGCCCGGTCCCTGCAGGACCACCAGCAGGGATTGTTCCGGAAACAGCTCGGGCAGTTCCCCCAGCGTGACGGCACCGGGCTTGATGTCGATGGGCAGCACCGGCAGGCGGTACAGCCGTTCGGCGGCCCGGGCGACCGCGTTGGCGGCGGCGCGGGCGGGCGACAGGGGCTGCGGCTGCGGCAACCGCGCGGGCTTGTCCGCCCCGCCCTGCGCCCGCGCCCGAAGCAAGGCCTGCAGCCGTCCCGCCTGTCCCTGTTGCGCCATGGTGAACCCCGAATCGCCCGTTTCCTGTCCTGCACCGTGGCAGGAAGCGGTTGAGAAAGGGTTTACGCTCGCCGCAGCCCCGCATTGACCGGCACCGGCGGGCGGCGCGGCAGCAGGATGCGGAAGGCCGCGCCGCCCTGGCCGGGCAGATAGGTGATCTCTCCGCCCAGGTTGGCCATGATCTCGCGGCAGATGGCCAGGCCCAGGCCTGCGCCACCCGCCCGCGCGGGATCGTTCAGGCGGGCGAATTTCTCGAAGATGAGGGCCTGGCGCGCGGTCTCGATCCCGGAACCGTTGTCGATGATGTCGATCTGCGCGCCGCCGCGCAGGGTCCGGCGGACGCGAATCGCCAAGGCGGGGGGTTCGGCGTCGCAATACTTGCGGGCGTTGCTGATGACGTTGATCAGGACCTGCAACAGCCGGTCCGGATCGGTGATGACGCCCACGTATTCGGCCAGCGGTTCCCGGTCCACGCGGAACACCCGCTCGGGACGGGTGGCGGATGCGGCCGACAGCGCGCGCTCGATCAGGTCGTGCAGGTTCGCGGGCGTGATCGACAGCTGCGCCTGGCCGCTTTCCAGCACCGACAGGTCCAGCAGATCGTCCAGCAGCCGCGTCAGGCGCCCGGATTCGTCATAGATGATCTTGGCGAAGCGGTCGCGGTCGGCATCCGGCAGGTCGGGCGTGCGCAGGATTTCCGAAAACGCCCGGACCGAGGTCATGGGCGTGCGCAATTCATGACTGATCTGGCCCAGGAAGGCGTCCTTTTGCACCGACAGGGCGGTCAGCTTGTCGTTCGCCTCGCGCAATTGCCGCGCGGTGCGGGCCAGTTCGGCGCGGGCGTTTTCCAGGCGCTGCGTTTCCTCCTTGGCGCGCTGCGCCTCGGTCGCGACCTGCATCAGGTCGGACACGGTCAGTTCCGCCCCGCCCGCCACGCTGTCGATCATCGCGTGCGCGGTGGCGGCCCCGATGGATCCGGCCAGCCGCCGTTCCAGGCGCGTCAGGAAGCGTGGCGTGAGATCGGGCAGATAGCCGGACTTGCCCTGGAACGCGGCCTCGGCCTGGAAAAAGCGCAGCGCATCTTCGGCCCCCCAGACACGGCGGGCCATGACCAGCAGCGGTTCGGCCTGGTCGGCCCCGCGCGCAAGGCGGCTGTGACGGATCGGATCGACGGCGCTGACGAAGGACAGGCCCTGCAGGCGTTCCACCGGGTCGGGCATCCCGAAGATCGACAGCCCGATGAAGGCCAGCGTGTTGACCGCCAGCGACAGGAAGATCGCGAAGGCCAGCGGGTCCACGCCCTGCGGCACCGGCGGGGGTGCCCCGATGCCCACCGAGGGCAGGAAGATCATCGCCAGCCACAGCGCGAAGCCGCTGCCCACCCCGCCAAAGGCGCCCCGCCGGTTGGCGCCGCGCCACAACAGCCCGCCGATCATCGCGGGCAGCACCTGCGCCATGCCGGTAAAGGCCACCAACCCCATGGCCGCCAGCGCGGCGGTGCCGCCCGTCGCCTGGTAATACACCCACCCCACCGCCATCACCGCCAGGATCGCCAGCCGCCGGGCGTTGAGGACGAAGCCGCGCAGATCCTCGGGGTCGTCCCCCTGCGGCTTGCGGCGCAGCATCAGCCACAAGGGCACCAGCCAGTGGTTGGAAATCATCGTCGCCAGCGCGATGGTGCAGACCACGACCATGGAGGTCGCCGCCGAGAACCCTCCCAGGAAGACCAGGAAGGCCAGCCAGTTCTGCCCCGATTGCGCGGGCAGCGTCAGGACATACAGGTCGGGGTTGGCGTCCGCGGGCAGCATTTGCTGTCCCATCACCGCGATGGGCAGGACGAACAGCGACATGGCGAACAGATAGGCCGGGAAGGCCCAGCCTGCGGTAGACAGGCGATCCTCGTCCGCGGCCTCGACCACCAGCACCTGGAACATGCGCGGCAGCGCGATGACCGCCGCGCCCGACACGATCAGCAGCGCGGTCCAGCGGTCGGGGCGCAGGATCCAGCCCGGATCCCCCGCGCGGGCCGCGATGCGGTCCAGCATGTCGGCGGGACCGTCGGCCAGCCCCCAGACCACGAAGACGCCAAGCGCCAGAAAGGCCGTCAGCTTGACCAAGGCTTCCAGCGCGATGGCGGTGACGACGCCGTGGTGGCGCTCGTCTGCGGCAAGGTTGCGGGTGCCGAACAGGATGGTGAACAGCGCCAGCCCCCCGGCCACCCACAGCGCCGTTCCCCCGCCCCCGGCCAGGGGGATGTCGGTCAGGCTGTCGGTCGCGAAGACCTCGAAGGACAGGCTGACCGATTGCAGTTGCAGCGCGACATAGGGCGTGGCCGCGATCACCGCGATCAGCGTGACCAGGGCCGCCAGCCGGTTCGACTTGCCGAACCGGGCCGAGATGAGGTCGGCGATCGAGGTGACGTGGTGCATCCGCGCCACCCGCACCAGCCGCCGCAGCCCCCACCAGGCGCCGGTGAAGACGACCGTCGGTCCCAGATAGATCGTGGCGAATTCCAGCCCCGAGCGGCTGGCGTAACCCACCGCGCCATAGAACGTCCAGGCCGAGCAATAGACCGACAGCGACAGCGTATAGACGACCGGATGATCCAGCCAGCGCACGTGGCCCCTTGATGCCGCGCGGTCGGCGGCAAAGGCCACGCCGAACATCAGCGCAACATAGGCAAGGCAGCCCGCGACCAGCGCCTCAAAGGGCATGGCCGTCGTCCTGCGTGATGGCCTGGCTTGCGCGCAGGGTGGCGGCATCGGCGCGGCGCAGCGCGCGGTGCAGCGCCCAGATGGCGGCGATCAGACCGGCCCAGATGCCGAACAGCCAGACCGCGCCTGCGGCAAAGCTGACCTGGGCGGGCATCCACCAGACCGGCACCAGGATCAGCCCCGCCGCCAGAACCGGCAGCACGCGCGCGGCGTCCCCCAGCCTGCGGCGGCGGAACGAGGCGCGTTCAAGGAACAAGGGCCGGTCGGGCATGGCGGTCAGTTCAGCATCCGGCGCACCATCGCGCGCAACTCGTCATTGGCGAAGGGCTTGGCCAGCACCGCATCGGCCTGCGGCAGCGACAGGGACGCCTGCCCCCGCGCCGTCAGCATCAGCACCGGCGTCGCGGCAAGCCCCGGGTCGTGGTCGCCGCGCAGCTCGGCCAGGATTTCCGTCCCCGACCGATGCGGCAGCATCACGTCCAGGATCACCAGGCGGGGTTTTTCGCTGCGGATCGCCTCGATCCCGCCCAACCCGTCGGGATGCAGCCCGACCTGCCAGCCCTCGCGGGTCAGGATGAAGCGCACCGCCTCGGCGATGTTGGGTTCGTCCTCGATCATCAGGATGTCGAGCATACCGCCAGGACCCCCTCTCCCTCGGGCATTTGCCGCGATAATGGGACGCGAGGGTCATTGCTGTCAAAGCCTGTCTTCAGGCCGTGGCCAGGATCGAGGGTTCGCGCCGCGCCACGCAGTCCGCGCGCGGGCAGATACGGCAGGCGGGACCGATCAGCAGGTCCGGGCGGGCGGGCGACCCGGCCTCGTCGGGCAGGATCAGCATCTGCGCGCGGGTCAGCACCGGGCCGCCCGCGCCCAGCGGCTGGTCGCGCGTGGCCAGCGACAGGGTGCGGAAGCGCCGCCCCGACGGCGCCTCGACCAGGGTGGCGATGGCGGTCTGGGGGCTGGCCAACGCCTGGAACAGCGGCCAGAGCGGGCAGGCGTCCCCGGGGCGGGGCAGCGGAAAGCCGGGCGCGGGGCGGCGCAGGGTCAGCGCGCCCGATCCGTCGCAGACCAGAAGCCCGGCGGATTCGAACCCCGCGGGCTTCAGCACCGCCAGACGCCGCATCACCAGATCCAGCGGCACGCGCAGCCGTGCGGCCATGCGCAGGGGATCGGGATCGGCGGCGGCGGCGGCCAGGACATCGTCGGGCAGGGCCGCGCGGTCCTCCTCCATCTGCCGCAGGTGAACGCGCGCCATGGCCCGCGCGGCGTCGGATGCCAGGTCGCCCGCCCCTTCGACAGGGGGGGCGCCTGCGGCAAGCCAGGTCTCGACCTCTTCCTGCGGGGTGAAGATCGCGCCCTGCGTGTCGAAGCTGTCCAGATAGGCCACCAGCGCCTGCGCCGTGCTGGACAGGCGCAGGCTGTCCGCGTCCAGGTTCGCGTGAAAGCGCGCGCGCCAGTCGGGCGGGATCTCGCCCCCCTCGGCCAGGATGGAGGCCGTGGACCGGACCGAGGTGACGGCGGACAGCACCTCGTGCAGCGTGGTCAGCAGATAGGGGTCCTGCGTCATGCGGTCCGACAGCGTGACAAGCTGGCGTTCCAGCGCATCGGCCCGCCGCGCCAGGGCGATCACGGCCCCGGCCCAGCCGGGAAAGCGGGCCAGCAGTTCGGGCGCCTGGTCCACCTCGGGGGCGGCATCGTCGGGCAGGCGCACCGCCGCCTCGCGCAGGGCGGCGATCAGCGCCTCCTCCCGCCCCTCGGCCAGTTCGGCCGCCGAGACATCCAGCGCGGCGGCAAGGCGCAGGACCAGATGGTCGCCGACGGGGCGGTGATTGTGTTCGATCAGGTTCAGATAGGCGGCCGAGATCCCCGCCGCCCGCGCCACATCCGCCTGCCGCCGCGACAACGCCAAGCGGCGTTCGCGGATGCGGGTTCCGGTCAGGATGCGGCTGCCATGCTGCTTCATGGCGCGATGAAAGCGCGGCGACGCGGCCCGCGCAAGCCGCAACGATATCTTAGGCTTTTTGCGCCAGGGTCGGGGCATGATCCTGACCCGCGCCCTTCCCCTTCCCACCATCACGGCCCTTGCCCTGGCCGCTTTGCAAACGCTAATGCGGCTTTTGCAAAGGTGGAGGGGGATGATGGCAACGCAGAAGATTTACGCAGGCACGTCCTTGCGCGAAACGCGGGGGCGCAGCGGGCTGACGCAAAAGCGGTTCGCGGAACGGCTGGGGGTGTCGCTGCCCTATCTGTCTCAGATGGAAAACAACCACCGCCCGATCTCGGTGGGCGTACTGCTGCGGCTGGCGCAGGAATTCGGCGTCGATCTGTCTACACTGGCGGCGGGCGACGCCGAACGCATGGTGATCGACATGCAGGAGGCGCTGGCCGACCCGCTGTTCGACGCCGCGCCGCCCCTGGCCGACCTGCGCCTTGCCGCGACCAATGCGCCGGTGCTGGCGCGGGCCTTCCTGGACCTCTACCGCGCGCACCGGCAGGGACAGGAGCGGCTGGCCGCCCTGGACGAGGCGATCGGCGCATCGGGCCAGAACGCGCTGTCCACCCCGTGGGAGGAGGTGCGGGACTTCTTCCATTACTGCGACAACTACATCGACGCCGTGGACCGCGCGGCGGAACGATTCGCCTGCCCGGCAGGCCAGCGGCTGGACCCCTGGGACGCGGGCGTGGCGGCGCTGGCGCAGCGGGGCATCCGGGTGACGCGCACGGAACTGCCCGCCAATGCCGTCTTCCGCCGGGCGGGTGCGGAGATCCACGTCAATGCCGCCGCCGAGCAACCGACCCAGGTCTTTCAGTTGCTGCACCTTGTCGCGCTGGAACGCCAGTCCGGCCTCTTGGACGCGACGCTGGATCTGGCGCGCTTCCGCAGCCAGACGGCGCGGGACGTGGCGCGCGTGGGGCTTGCCAACTATTTCGCGGGCGCGGCGCTGATGCCCTATCGTGCCTTCCTGGCGGCGGCCCAGGCCGAACGGCACGACCTGGAACGGCTGTCGCATCTGTTCGGCGCCTCCCTGGAGCAGGTGGCGCACCGGCTGTCCACCCTGCAACGCCCGGGCGCCAAGGGCGTGCCCTTCTTCTTTGTCCGCGTCGATCAGGCGGGCACCATCACCAAGCGCCATTCCGCCACGCGTCTGCAATTCGCCCGCTTCGGCGGCGCCTGCCCGCTGTGGAACGTCCACCAGGCGTTCGAGCAGCCGGGCCGTTTCCTGCGGCAACTGGCCGAAACGCCAGATGGGGTGCGCTATCTGCTGATGTCGCGCGACGTGTCCAAGCACGCGGGCGCCTTCAACGCCCCGGTCCGCCGCTTTGCCATCGGCCTGGGCTGCGAGGTGACCCATGCGGGCAGCGTCGTCTATGCCGACGGGCTGGACCTGACCAAGCCGCGTGCCTTTGAACCCATCGGCATATCCTGCCGGATCTGTCCCCGGCCCGATTGCCACCAGAGGTCCGTGCCGCCCATCGACCGGCCCTTGCGGATCCCGGCGGACCGGAACGGACCCCTTCCCTATGAAATCTCGTGACAGGGAAACAACATCTTGTGTGCGTCGGCGGATTTTCGCCCGCCGGGGCGAGGTTCCGCGCATGACGGGAACCGAATGCCGTGCGTCTGTTGCCAGGAAGGCACACATGCGGTTTACCCCGACCCAATTGGAACCAGATCGCTCGACTGAATCGGGGCGCGACGCCGGGGGACCTGAATTGTCAAACGTAACCAACCGCCTGAATGCCGCGCTGGAACGGATCCTGCCCGAAAAGCGCCTGTTCCTGCGGTCCGATGACGACAGCCGGTTCGTTCGCCTGCGCCCCTTGACCCAATTGGCTGCGCTCAGCGGCATCACCCTTGCCTTCGGCTGGACCCTGGTTGCCAGTTCCGTCCTGGCCATCGACGCCATGGGCGCGGGATCGTCCCGCGACGGGATGATCCACACCCAGGCCGCGTTCGAGGAACGCCTGACCCAGCTGTCCCGGGAACGCGACGCCCGCACGGCCGAGGCGCTGGCGGCGCAGAACCGCTTCACCGTGGCGCTGGAGCAGGTTTCGCAGATGCAATCGCAACTGCTGGCCGCCGAGGAACAGCGCCGCGAGCTGGAGGCGGGGCTGAACGTGGTCCAATCCTCGCTGCGCGATGCGCTGGCCGAACGCGACGGGCAGCAGGCGGTGGCCGATGCGGGCGGGACCGATGCCGCGTCCGACTCGGACGAGGTGACCGCCGCGCTGGACATCGTGACGGGCGAATTGCGCCAGGCCGCCGACGAACGCGCGACCGCCGTGCAAGAGGCCGAACAGGCCCGGCAGGCGGTCGCGGAACTGTCGGTCGAGCGCGCGCAGATCCTGGCGCGCAACGACGAGATCCTGACCCAGCTGGAAGACGCCGTCACCGTCTCGGTCGAGCCGCTGGACGACGTGTTCCGGTCCGTGGGCATGAACCCCGAGGACGTGCTGGAAACGATCCGCGAGGGATACTCCGGCCAGGGCGGGCCGCTGACGCCGATGGGCTATTCCACGCGCGGCGACGCGGCCCTGACCCACAGCGAGACGAAGGCCAACCAGATCATCGTCACGCTGGACCAGATGAACACCTATCGCATCGCCATGGAAAAGCTGCCGCTGGCGATGCCGGTCAAGCAGTCCTTCCGCTATTCCTCGGGCTTCGGGCGCCGCTGGGGCCGCGCGCATGAGGGCATCGACATGGCCGCGCCCGTGGGCACGCCGGTCCACGTGACGGGCGACGGGGTCGTGACCTTCGCGGGCCGCCAGGGCGCCTATGGCAACCTCATCAAGATCGAGCATGAACTGGGGGTCGAGACGCGTTACGGCCACCTGTCCCGGATTCGCGTGAAGGTCGGCCAAAGGGTGTCGCAAGGCGAACGGATCGGTGATATGGGCAATACCGGACGCTCGACCGGGCCGCATCTGCATTACGAGGTGCGCATGAAGGGTCGGGCCGTTGACCCGATGAGCTTCATCAAGGCTGCAAGCAATGTTCAGTAAGACCCGCGTGACCGAGAAACCGCAGACGATGCCCTCCGCCGCCCCCGCCTCGCCCGAGGCTACCGTCGCTGCCCCGGCTTTCGAGCGGAGCGAAACCCCGGCAACGGCGCCTGCGCGCAAATCCGCGCCGTCGATCCTGTCCCCGGACCTGACGGTTGTCGGCAACATCCGCACCGAGGGCGACATCCAGATCGAAGGCACGGTCGAGGGCGACATCCGCGCGCATCAACTGGTGATCGGCGAGACCGCCACCATCCGCGGAGAGATCGTCGGCGACGAGGTCGTCGTGAACGGTCGCGTGGTGGGCCGCGTCCGGGGCCTCAAGGTGCGCCTGTCGGCCAGCGCGCGGGTGGAAGGCGACATCATCCACAAGACCATCGCCATCGAATCCGGCGCGCATTTCGAAGGCTCGGTCCAGCGGCAGGAAGACCCCATCGCCAACGGCCCGACCAAGAAGCTGGCGCCCCCGACCTCGGAATAATCATCCCGTCCCGACACGACGGCCCGCCCCTGCGCGGGCCGTTTTTCCGTGCCGGTTTTCGCCGTTTGCCGCATAAAGCATCTGGCAATCGGGGGAAATCAGGCGCTGCCATCCGGGCTAGGCTTGCCCGTCACCGCAAGGGGGAGGATGCATGAAATTTCTGAGACACGGCGCAAGGGGCGCTGAAAAGCCGGGGCTTCTGGACCAGGACGGCCGGGTGCGCGACCTGTCGGCCCATGTCGCCGACATCACCGGGACCTGCCTGACGCGCGACGGCCTTGACGCGCTGCGCGCCCTGGACCCGGCCTCGCTGCCCCTGGTCGCGGGCACCCCGCAGGACGACCTGCGCCTTGGCGCCTGCGTGGGCGGGGTGGGCAAGTTCCTGGCCGTGGGTCTCAACTATGCCGACCATGCCGCCGAGGCCGGGATGGAGGTGCCGGCCGAGCCGATCCTGTTCACCAAATGGACAAGCTGCATCGCCGGGCCGGACGACGACCTGGCGCTGCCCGCCGGTTCGACCGCGACGGATTGGGAGGTCGAACTGGGCATCGTCATCGGCGACGGCGGGCGCGACATCGCCCCGGATGACGCCGCGCGGCACATCGCCGGATACTGCGTCATCAACGACATCAGCGAACGCGACTGGCAGTTGCGGCGCGGCGGCACCTGGGACAAGGGCAAGGGTTACGACGGCTTCGGTCCCATCGGTCCCTGGCTGGTGACGGCGGACGAGGTTCCCGACCCGCGCGCCCTGCGCCTGTGGCTGGAGGTGGACGGGCGCCGCTTCCAGGACGGCACCACCGCGACGATGGTCTTCGGGCCTGAGGAGATCGTGGCCTATGCGTCCCGCTTCGCCACGCTGCATCCGGGCGACGTGATCGCCACCGGCACGCCGCCGGGCGTCGGCATGGGGCAAAAGCCCCCGGTTTATCTGCGGCGCGGGCAGGTGATGCGGTTGGGGATCGACGGGTTGGGGCAGCAGCGGCAACGGGTGGTCTGATGCCCGGCGCGCCGTCGATCATCATCACCGGCGCGGGCAGCGGCATCGGGCGGGCCACCGCGCGGCGGTTCCTGGCGGCGGGATGGCGGGTCGCGGTGCTGGGGCGCAGGGCGGATGCGCTGCGCGAGACGGCGGGCGACAGCCCTGCGCTGATCCTGTCCTGCGACGTGACGGATGAGGGCGCCGTGGATGCCGCCTTCGACCGCGCCCATGCCGAATGGGGTCGGCTGGATGTGCTGTTCAACAATGCCGGGCGCGGCGCGGATCCGGCTACGCCCGACGCGATGGACCCCGCCACCTTCCGCGAGGTGATGGCGGTGAACGTCACCGGCATGTTCCTCTGCGCCCGCGCCGCCTTCCGGCTGATGCGGGCGCAAGCGCTGCAGGGCGGGCGGATCATCAACAACGGATCCGTTTCCGCCCATGCGCCGCGCCCGGGATCGGTCGCCTATACCACGTCGAAACATGCGGTCACGGGCCTGACCAGGTCGCTGTCGCTGGACGGCCGCCCCTTCGGCATCGCCTGCGGCCAGATCGACATCGGCAATGCGGCGACGGACTTGCTGATGCAGGTCAGCACCAACGCGCCCGGGGCGGAACCGATGATGGATGTCGCCGTCGTGGCCGACGCGGTGCTGCACATGGCGGGCCTGCCCCCCGGCGCGAACGTGCAGTTCATGACCGTCATGGCCACCAACATGCCCTTCATCGGGCGCGGCTAGTCCCCCATCACCCGGCGATAAACATGCCAGCTTGCGTGTCCCAGCACCGGCAGCACGATCAGCAGCCCCAGGAAGCCCGGCAGGATCGCCAGGAACAGCCAGACCGCGATCAGCGCGGCCCAGGCGGCCATCACGCCCGGGTTTTCCGCCACCGCCCGGCACGAGGTGATGATGGCGGTGATGAAGTCGACCTCCCTGTCCATCAGCAGCGGCAATCCCACGACGGTAAAGGTGAACAGCACCGCCGCGAAGCCGCCGCCGATGATCGTGCCCAAGACCAGCATCACCAGCCCCCGGCCCTGGAACAGCACCTCGGGCGAGGACGTGATGTTGGTCAGCGCCGACACGCCCATGAACAGCGCGAAGACCGTGTGGGCCACGAAGACCCAGAACATGAACAACAGCAGGATCACCATCGCCATCGACGGGATCTGCCGCTGGCGCTGTTCGAAGACCACGCGCAGGATGCGGGCGGTGTCCAGGGCCTCGCCCGCCTCGATCCGGCGGCTGACCTCGTAAAGGCCGGTGGCGGCGAAGGGGGCGATCAGCGGGAATCCCAGGATGAAGGGGATCAGCCACCAGTCCTGCCCGGATGCAAGGGCGACCGAGGCCAAGGCCCAACCGCCCAGCACGTAGAAGGCCGAGAACATCAGGCCGAAGGCGGGCGCGCGGCGGAAATCGCGCCAGCCCAGGGTCAGCGCGTCGGACAGATCCGACAAGGTGATATGGCCGGGTTCGGGAATGGCGTCGGGCAGGTCGGCATGGTCGCGCACGGGCAGGTCGGATCGGGTCAAGGATCCCTCCGGTCAAAGATGGCGCGCGTTCGCGATGATGCTAGCACCGCGGCGGATTGTCGCAAGCCTTATCCGCGGTAACGGTCCGCCAGGGCCTGCGCCACGGGGGGCGTCACGAATTTCGACACGTCGCCGCCAAGGCGCGCGATCTCCTTGACCAGCTTCGAGGCGATGGCCTGGCGGCGGGCGTCGGCCATCATGAACACCGTCTCGATGCTGGCATCCAGCGCGCGGTTCATGCCGACCATCTGGAATTCGTATTCGAAATCGGCCACCGCGCGCAGACCGCGCACGATCACCTGCGCGCCCACGTCGCGGGCGCAGTCGATCAGCAGGTTCTCGAACGGGTGCACCACGATCTCGCCCCCGGTGCGGTCGAGGATGGGGGCGCATTCGGCCTGCACCATCGCCACCCGCTCCTCCAGCCCGAACAGGGGGGACTTGTCGCGGTTGATGGCGACGCCGATCACCAGCCGGTCCACCAACGCCATGGCGCGCTGGATGATGTCGACATGGCCCAGCGTGATCGGATCGAAGGTGCCGGGATAAAGACCGATGCGCATGAACGGGCGCCCTTATGCTTGCCTGCCCCGCAGGGAAAGCGGATTGCTGTGGAGATCGCAAGCGATCGCGGGCCGCCCCTCAGGCGCCCATGATCATGCCGGTCAGCGCCTCTTTTTCGGCGGCCAGTTCCTTCAGCCGCCCGCTGACCGCGTCGCCGATGGACACCACGCCCAGCATGTTGCCGTCGGGGTCCACGACCGGCAGGTGGCGGAACCGCCCCTGCGTCATGCGTTCCAGGATCGCCAGGGCGTCGTCGCCCATGGTGCAGGTCTGCACGTCGCGGGTCATCACCTCGGAAATGGGGGTGGACAGGGCGTCAGGGCCGCGCGCGCCAAGCTGGCGCACGATGTCGCGTTCCGACAGGATGCCCTGCGGCTTCCTGCCGTCCTCCGACACCACGACCGCGCCGATGCGCCGTTCGGACAGCATCTTCACCGCCTCGCCCAGGGTCGCGTCGGGGCGGATGGTCAGGATCGTCTGCGCCTCGATCCCCGGCTTGCCCGAGGCGGACTTCATCGACAGCAGCTGATTGACGAGCATGGGGTATCCTCCGGTGGCGATTGTGCTTGAAACCATCCTTTTCCCGGAATCGTGATCCGTCAAGGGCAACGAAGCTGCCCTTCCAGGCGCGCGACCTCGGCCCGCAGCCCTTGGGCCAGAAGGTCGGCCAGCAGCGACAGCCGGCGCGAGGCGCGATCGTCGGCATGGCGGATCAACCAGAAGCTGCGGGTCAGGGCGATGCGGTCGGGCAGGATCAGTTCAACGCCGGGCGCGAAGGGGATGGCGAAGTCATGCACGATCCCCACCCCTGCCCCGGCCCGGATCGCCTGCATCTGCACCGAGACCGAGTTCGAGGTGATCGCCGCCGTTTGCACCCCGGTCTGCGACAGGTAATCCAGTTCCCGGTCGAAGATCATGTCGGGAATGTATCCGATCATCCGGTGGTGGCGCAGATCCGTCAGGTCGCGGATCGGCGGGGCGGCGCGCAGGTAATCGGCGTGCGCGGCCAGGTGCAGGCGGTAATCCGTCAGCCGCTGCACCGTCAGCCGCCCCGTGTCGGGGGGCGACACGGCCACGGCCATGTCGGCCTCGCGCTTCGTCAGATTCACCACGCGCGGCAGGGCGACGATCTGGATGTCCAGCCCCGGATGGGCGGCGCACATGTCGCGCGCCACCTGCGGCAGCAGGTAATTGGCGCAGCCGTCCGGCGCGCCGATGCGCAACTGGCCGGTCAGCCCCGCCTCGCGCCGCACGGCCTCGGCCGCGGCATTCGCGCCCTGTTCGGCGGCCTCGGCGGGGGCCACCAGCCGCGCGCCCTCGGCGGTCAGCGCATAGCCCTGCGGGGTCTTGGCGAACAGCGCGGCGCCGACCGAGGCTTCCAGCCGGGCGATCCGCCGCCCGATGGTGGAGGCGTCCATGCCAAGACGACGCCCCGCCCCCGACAGGCTTTCGCTCCGCGCGACTGCCAGAAAGATGCGCAGATCGTCCCAGTCCATCATGCCCCTTTGCAGAAACGCAAAACGCCTTTGCCATCATTCGTCTTTATCTGGCAATTCCGCAAGGCTAGGTTACGGGCAACTCAGGAGGATACCATGGAAGAACTTTCGCACTGGATCGACGGCAAAGAGGTCAAGGGCACCTCGGGGCGTTTCAGCGATGTCTACAACCCCGCCACGGGCGAGGTGATCGCCAAGGTGCCGCTGGCCACCCCGGCCGAGCTTGACGCCGCCATCCAGAGCGCGGCCCGCGCGCAGGTCGGCTGGGCCGCCACCAACCCGCAGCGCCGCGCCCGGATGATGATGAAGTTCGGCCAGCTCATCAACGAGAACATGGACACGCTGGCGGAACTGGTCTCGCGCGAACACGGCAAGACCCTGCCCGACGCGCGTGGCGACGTGCAGCGCGGCCTCGAGGTGATCGAGGTCTGCATGGGCGCGCCCGCCATGCTGAAGGGCGAATTCACCGACAATGGCGGGCCGGGCATCGACCTGTATTCCATGCGCCAGCCGCTGGGCGTGGTCGCGGGCATCACGCCCTTCAACTTTCCGGCGATGATCCCCTTGTGGAAGATGGGTCCGGCGCTTGCCGCGGGCAACGCGATGATCCTGAAGCCGTCCGAACGCGTGCCCTCGACCTCGATCATGCTGGCCAAGCTGGCGCAACAGGCCGGGCTGCCCGACGGCGTGCTGCAGGTCGTCAACGGCGACAAGGAGATCGTGGACGCGATCCTGGACCACGAGGTGATCCAGGCGGTGGGCTTCGTGGGATCGACCCCGATCGCGCAATACATCTATGGCCGCGCGGCGGCGAACGGCAAGCGCGCGCAGTGCTTTGGCGGCGCCAAGAACCACATGATCATCATGCCCGACGCCGATCTGGACAAGGCGGCGGACGCGCTGATCGGCGCCGGTTTCGGCGCGGCGGGCGAACGCTGCATGGCGATTTCCGTTGCGGTGCCGGTGGGCGAGGCGACCGCCGATGCCCTGATCGAGAAGCTGGTCCCGAAGATCGAAAAGCTGAAGGTCGGTCCCTATACCGCCGGCGACGACGTGGATTTCGGCCCGGTCATCACCAAGGCCTCGCAGGACCGCATCAACCGGCTGATCGCCTCGGGCGTGGACCAGGGGGCCGATCTGGTCGTCGATGGCCGCGACCTGAGGATCCAGGGCTATGAGAACGGGTTCTTCTGCGGCCCGTCGCTGTTCGACCGCGCGACCCCGGACATGGAGATCTACAAGGAGGAGATCTTCGGCCCGGTGCTGACCACGGTGCGCCGCGACAGCTATGAGGACGCGCTGAAGCTGGTCATGGACAACGAATACGGCAACGGCACGGCGATCTATACCGCCGATGGCGACACGGCGCGCGACTTTGCCAGCCGGGTCAACGTGGGCATGGTCGGGATCAACTTCCCGATCCCGGTGCCGCTGTCCTATTACAGCTTCGGCGGCTGGAAGAAATCGGCCTTCGGCGACCTGAACCAGTACGGCCCGGACGCCTTCCGCTTCTACACCAAGACCAAGACCGTGACCGCCCGCTGGTTCTCGGGGATCAAGGACGGCGTGGCGCTGAACTTCAAGGCGATGGACTGACGGCACGGGGGCGGGGTTCTTCCCCGCCCTTCCTGCACCCGCCCCTTGCATTGTCGAAAGGCACGGGCTTCCATTGCCCCACATCCGGCGAGGGGTGCCCATGACCGACGATCCCGACCTTACCCTCGGCATCGAGGAAGAATACCTTCTGGTCGATCCCGCGACGGGCGACCTTGCGCCTGCGCCCGACGCGCTGATGGCGGAATGCAAGGCAGCCCTGGGCGACAGCGTCAGCCCGGAATTCCTGCGCTGCCAGATCGAGGTGGGCACCCCCGTGTCCGCCGACATCGTTCAGGCGCGCGGCCACCTGGCGCATCTGCGCCGCACGGTGGCGCAGGTTGCGGGGAACTTCGGGCTGGCGCCGATCTCGGCCTCGTGCCACCCCTTCGCGGACTGGCGCGACCAGCACCACACCGACAAGGACCGCTATCACCAGCTGTCGCGCGATCTGGCGGCGGTGTCGCGGCGGATGCTGATCTGCGGGATGCATGTCCATGTGGGCCTGCCATCGCCCGCGCTGCGCATCGACCTGATGAACCAGATGGC
Organism: Paracoccus lichenicola; assembly: GCF_009708075.1. GTDB lineage: Bacteria > Pseudomonadota > Alphaproteobacteria > Rhodobacterales > Rhodobacteraceae > Paracoccus > Paracoccus lichenicola. Next base: position 406,406 of record NZ_WMBT01000002.1, read on the forward strand.
CTATTTCCTGCCGCACCTTCTGGCGCTGTCGGCGTCCAGCCCCTTGTGGCAGGGCAGCGACACGGGGCTGGCCTCCTATCGCACCACGGTCTTTGGCGGGATGCCCCGCACCGGCCTGCCCCCGCAGTTCGGCAGCTGGGACGATTTCGACCGGTCCGTCCGCGCGCTGGCCGATCTGGGCGTGATCGAGGACAGTTCCAAGATCTGGTGGGATCTGCGCCCATCCTCGCGCTTCCCGACGCTGGAAACGCGGGTCTGCGATGCCTCGCCCCGGCTGGACGACACGATCACGCTGGCCGCGCTGATCCAGGCCACGCTGCGGATGCTGTGGCGCCTGTCGCGCCGGAACCAGCGGTGGCGGCAATACGACACCTTTCTATTGGCCGAGAACCGCTGGCGCGCCGCCCGCTATGGCATGACCGAGGGCATCATCGACTTTGGCGCCGGGCGGATCATCCCCTTTGCCCAAGCCGTCGAGGACTGGCTGGCCCTGATCGCCACGGACGCCGATGCCCTGGGCAGCCAGCCGCAGGTGGCCCGGACCCGCGACATCGTGGCGGCGGGCGGATCGGCCGCGGGCCAGCGGGCCGTCCTGGCGCGCGCCACCGCCGCCGGGGCCACGCAGGCCGAGGCGATGGTGGAACTGGTGCGCCACCTGATCGCGGAGTTCCACCACGGCCTGTGACCCTTGCCAAGGACCGGCAAGCCAGGCAATCAAACGCATGTTCAATTTCGGGGAGGGATGAGGACATGGACTTCGCGTTGACCGAGGAACAGGGGGCCATCTTCGACATGGCCCGCGATTTCGGGATGGAGCGCATCGCCCCTCATGCCCGCCAGTGGGAATCCGACGGCACCATCCCGCGCGCGTTGTGGGCGGATGTCGCGGCCCTGGGCCTGGGCGGCCTTTACGTGGCCGACGAATACGGCGGCGCGGGCCTGTCGCGGCTGGACGGCACCCTGGTGTTCGAGGCGCTGGCGATGGCCTGCCCCTCGGTCGCGGCGTTCCTGTCGATCCACAACATGTGCGGCGGCATGATCGACAAGTTCGGCTCCGCCGACACCAAGGCCCGCTGGCTGCCCGGATTGTGCGGCATGGAGACGGTGTTTTCCTATGCCCTGACCGAACCCGGCAGCGGATCGGACGCCGCCGCCCTGCGCACGCGGGCGGAGCGCACCGACGGCGGCTGGCGGCTGAACGGGACCAAGGCCTTCATTTCCGGCGGGGGCTATTCCGACGCCTATATCGTCATGGCCCGCACCGGGGCCGATGGACCCAAGGGCATCAGCGCGGTGATCGTGCCCGACGGCGCCCCCGGCCTGTCCTTCGGCGCGCCCGAGGACAAGATGGGCTGGCGCGCGCAGCCGACCGCGCAGGTGCAGTTCGACGATTGCGCGATCCCCGCCGACGCCCTGCTGGGGGACGAGGGGCGCGGCTTTGCCTATGCCATGGCGGGGCTGGACGGGGGTCGGCTGAACATCGCGGCGGCGGCGCTTGGCGGCGCGCAGGCGGCGCTGGACGCAACGCTGGCCTATATGGGCGAACGGCGCGCCTTTGGCCAAAGCCTGGACCGGTTCCAGGCGCTGCAGTTCCGCCTGGCCGAAATGGAAACGGCCCTGCAATCGTCGCGCGTGTTCCTGCGTCAGGCGGCCTGGAAGCTGGACACCGGCGCGGCGGACGCCACCCGGTTCTGCGCGATGGCCAAGCTGCACGTCACCGACCGGGCGTTCGAGGTGGCGAACCAATGCCTGCAACTGCATGGCGGCTATGGCTACCTGGCCGATTACGGGATCGAGAAGATCGTGCGCGACCTGCGCGTCCACCAGATCCTGGAAGGCACCAACGAGATCATGCGCCTGATCGTCGCGCGCGCGATGCTGGCCGAACGGGGAAACTGATGGACGACCTGAACATCCGCATATCGGGCCGCGCCGGTCGCCTGACCTTCAACCGCCCGCAGGCGCTGAACGCGCTGAGCCACGAGATGGCGCTGGCGATCCACCGCACGCTGGACGGCTGGCGCGACGACCCCTGCGTCGATCTGGTCATCATCGACGCCGAAGGGGACCGCGCCTTTTGCGCGGGCGGCGACATCGCCGCCGTGTATCGCGCGGGCCTAGCGGGCGATCACGTCCTGGGGCAGCGGTTCTTCGCGGACGAATACCGCATGAACGCGGCCATCGCCGATTACCCCAAGCCCGTCGTGGCTTTCATGCAAGGCTTCGTCATGGGCGGCGGCGTGGGCGTGGGCGGGCACGCCAGCCACCGCATCGTGGGCGACAGCACGCAGATCGCCATGCCCGAATCCGGCATCGGGTTGATCCCCGACGTGGGCGGCACCTGGCTTTTGTCGCGCGCGCCGGGGCGGATCGGGGAATACCTGGCGCTGACCGGGGCGCGGATGGGCGCGGGCGACGCGATCCACGCGGGCTTCGCCGACATCTACCTGCCCGAGGACCGCTGGCCCGACCTGATCGCCCGGCTGGAGACGACGGGCGACCTGTCCCTGATCGAAGGCGAGGACGCGCCCACCGCACCCCTGCGCACGATGGACCTGTCCCCCTTCGCCGAGGAGACCGTGGCCGACATCATCGACGCCCTGGAACAGGACGGCGATGCGCAGACCCTGAAGATCCTGGCGGGCAACTCGCCCCTGTCCATGGCCGCAAGCCTGGCGATGGTCCGTGCGGCACGTGGCGACGCCCGGATGCAGGACTCGCTGGCCCGCGAGTACCGGTTTACTTACCGCGCCACCCGGGACAGCGATTTCCTAGAAGGCGTGCGGGCGCAGATCATCGACAAGGACCGCAAGCCCCGCTGGATGGCGGACGCCGGCCCTGCCCATGTGGCCGCGCTGCTGGCGTCCTTGGGGGAGCATGAACTGACCTGGAGGGAACCGGCATGAAGATCGCATTCATCGGCCTTGGCAACATGGGCGCGCCCATGGCGCTGAACCTGGCCCGCGCGGGGCACGAGGTCACGGGGTTCGATACCGCCGCCCGGCCGGAAGGGCTGGATCTAGCCGACAGCGCCGCAGCCGCCGCCACGGATGCCGACGTGGTCATCACCATGCTGCCCAACGGGGCGATCCTGCGGGCGGTGGCCGATCAGGTGATCCCCGCGATGAAGCCGGGGGCGGTCCTCTGCGACTGTTCCACCGTGGATGTGGACAGCGCCCGCGCGGTGGCCGATCAGGCGCGGGCGGCGGGGCTGGATGCGCTGGACGCGCCGGTCTCGGGCGGGATCGGCGGGGCGCAGGCGGGCACGCTGACCTTCATGGTGGGCGGGTCCGACGACGCCTTCGCCACCGTCACGCCGTTGTTCGACATCATGGGCCAGAAGGCCGTGCATTGCGGTGCCTCGGGCGCAGGCCAGGCGGCGAAGATCTGCAACAACATGATCCTGGGCGTCACCATGATCGCCACCTGCGAGGCCTTTGCCCTGGCCGACAAGCTGGGTCTCGACCGCCAGAAGATGTTCGACGTGGTGTCCACCTCATCGGGCTACAGCTGGTCGATGAACGCCTATTGCCCCGCGCCGGGCGTGGGACCCAAATCGCCCGCCGACAACGGCTACAAGCCGGGCTTTGCTGCGGAACTGATGCTCAAGGACCTGAACCTGTCGCAGGCCGCCGCGCAATCGGCCGGGGCCGACACGCCGATGGGCGCGCTGGCGCGGCAGCTTTACCGGCAGTTCGTCGAGGACGAGGACGGGCGCGGCCGAGACTTTTCGGCAATGTTGCCACGCTTCGCCGGAAAAAGCCGCCAGACGGAAGGAACCGGGGGCTTCTGACGGAACTTGCGCCGCCCTCGGCAGGTTTTTGCCTTGCATGAGAGACAGCGCCGGAAACACCGCCATGAACCCGAAGCCATCCATGATCCTGACCGTTCTGGCGGCGGCTCTCGTGGTCGCGTTCTCGGCCAACTTCGCCCCGCAGGCGCAGGGCACCTCGCAGGAAACCCCCCGCAAGCAAGCCCGCGCCCTGTCCCCCGGCGACGTGCTGCAGGCCGCCGAGGTCCATTTCATCGAACACCCCGGCCATTACGGCCTGGGTTCCGACCTGCGCGGCAGCCGCTATGCCCTATCGAACGGGCATCTGGTCCGCGTCGATCCGGACAGCCTGCAGGTGCAGTCCGTCCTGCGCAGCGATGTCCGTTCCGTCGAGTGATCCGCGCGTCGGGAAAGGAATTTGGAGCGGGTGATGGGAATCGAACCCACGTATTCAGCTTGGAAGGCTGCTGCTCTACCATTGAGCTACACCCGCATGGGGCCGGTATAAGTCAGCCGCGCGGGGCGTGCAACCGTCATCGGCGCCCCTGGAAGAACCCCCGCAGCAGCGCCCGGGCCTGATCGGCGCCCAAGCCGTCATAGACCTGCGGGCGATGATGGCATTGCGGATGGTCGAAAACCCGCGCGCCATGCTCCACCCCGCCCATCCGCACGTCGCTGGCCCCGTAATACAGCCGCCCGATCCGCGCGGCTGAAATCGCCGCCGCGCACATCGGGCAGGGTTCCAGCGTGACCCACAGGTCATGGCCCGGCAGGCGTTCGGACCCTGCCAGGCGGCAGGCCTCGCGGATCGCCAGGATCTCGGCATGGGCCGTGGGGTCGGACAGTTCCCGCGTGCGGTTGCCCGCCGCCGCCGCCACCCGCCCGTCGGGCGAGACGACAACGGCGCCCACCGGCACCTCGCCCCGATCGGCGGCAGCCCTTGCCTGATCCAGGGCCAGCGCCATATGAGAGGTGAAGCGGCTCATGCCCGCTTGTCGCAAGGGCGCAGCCGTCGTGCAAGTCGCCCTTTCCCCCGACCCGCGCGTCCGATACACACGCGCCTTTGCCACCGCAGCGATGCGCAGGAGAGATCGCCATGACCGACGACACGACCCCCGCCCCCCATCCGGCCCCCGCCGCCACACCGGACCAATCCCCCGACCGCATCGCCAAGGTGATGGCGCGGGCGGGCGTGGCCAGCCGCCGGGATGCCGAGCGGATGATCCTGGAAGGCCGGGTGACGGTGAACGGGAAAAAGATCGACAGCCCCGCGCTGGACGTGCTGCCCACCGACCACATCACCGTGGATGGAAAAAAGCTGGACGAGCCGCAGGAAACGCGGCTGTGGCTGTATTACAAGCCGCTGGGACTGGTGACGACCGAATCCGACGAAAAGGGCCGCCAGACGGTGTTCGACGCCCTGCCCCGCGACCTGCCGCGCGTGATGACGGTCGGGCGGCTTGACCTGACCTCGGAAGGGCTGCTGCTGCTGACCAATGACGGCGAATTGAAGCGGCGGCTGGAGCTGCCCTCGACCGGCTGGCTGCGGCGGTACCGCGTGCGGGTGAACGGCACGCCCAACGACATGACCTTCGCCCCCCTGCGCCGGGGCGTCACCATCGAGGGCGAGGATTTCGCCCCGATGGAGATCAAGCTGGACAGCCAGCAGGGCGCGAACGCCTGGCTGACCGTCGGCATCCGCGAGGGCAAGAACCGCGAAATCCGCCGCGCCATGACCCATGTCGGCCTGCAGGTGAACCGGCTGATCCGCATCGGCTATGGTCCCTTCAAGCTGACCGGCATGGAAAAGAACGAGGTGGTCGAGGTCAAGAAGCGCGTGTTGCGCGACCAGCTGGGCGGGTTGCTGACGGGCGAGGACACCGCGCCCAAGGAACGCGAGATGCGCCCGCGCGGCGCCGAAGGTCCCCGCAAACCGCGCGAGGATGGCGACGCGCCGCGCCGCACGTTCCGGTCGGCGGCGGGCGGTGCGGACGGCGAAAGCCGCTTTGCCCGCAAGCCCGGCGGTCCGCGCGACGACGCGAATCGCCCGGCCCGATCCTGGGGGGACAAGCCCGCCAAGCCGCGCTTTGGCGGATCGGATGACGGCGAACGGTCCCGCTTCCAGGGCAAGCCGCGCGCCGATGGCGACCGTCCCGCCCGGCCCTGGTCCGGCAAACCGCGTGCCGAAAGCGCCGAGGATCGGCCGCGCTTCGCCAAGCCCGCGCCGCGTGACGGCCAGGGCGGCAAGCCCGGCTACAAGCCGCGCGGTGACAAACCGGAAGGCGGGTTCAAGCCCCGGGGCGACCGGCCCGAAGGCGAACGCAGCTACAAGCCGCGCGGGGATCGTCCCGAGGGCGGGTTCAAGCCGCGTGGAGAGAAGGCGGACGGCGAGCGCAGCTACAAGCCGCGTGGCGACAAGCCGGAAGGCGGGTTCAAGCCGCGTGGCGACCGGCCCGAAGGGGATCGCGGCTACAAGCCCCGAGGCGACCGGCCCGAGGGCGAACGCGGCTACAAGCCGCGCGGAGAGGGTAAGCCTGCGGACGAGCGCGGGTTCAAGCCGCGTGGCGAGGGGAAACCCGGCTTCGGTCCGCGTGACGGCAAGCCTGCGGGCGAACGGGGCTTCAAGCCGCGCGGCGAGGGAAAGCCCGCGGGCGATCGCAAGCCCTTCGGCAAGCCGGGCGGGCCGAAACCGGCGCGCGGCGGCTCGGGCGGGGAGGCCCGGTTCGCGGGCAAGCCGGGCGGGCGTCCTGCGGGAAAACCGGGCGGCCGGCCCGGAGGCAAGCCGCGCGGGTGATCCGCGCCGGTTCCGGGCCTGCGCGTCCGCGCGGCCCGGACGGGATCACTTCGTCAGGATCAGCTTGCCCGCGCGGGTGATGCGCAGCTGGTAGATCTGCTCGTCCAGCACGATCAGCGCCTGGTTGCCGCCCCGCGTCAGCGCCGTCGCGTCATGCTGCGGGATGCGCGACAGAACGCTGGTCGCGGGTTGCTGGAAATCGGCGGGGCGCGCTGCGGTCATGGTCAGCCTCTTGGGGTTAAGCCTTGGTCCCTGGAAATCTGACAAAATCACTGTGGAATGTCAAAGTAATTTAGTCGGAAATTTTCCGGGGCTGCGGTGAGCGGCATAAACCAGCGATGAACAAAGACTTAGCGGGACAGGCAATCGTCGATGGCCTGCGCCATGGCACCCATCAGGTCGAAATAAAGATCCGGTCCCCGGCTTTCTGTGCCGCCTTCGGGCGACAACTCATCGCCCATGCGGATGCCCGATCCCTCGATCACCATCCGGACCAGCTTCGGATCGCTGGCATGTTCCGGAAAGGCGCAGGCCGCGCCTGCCGCCGCGATCTGGTCCCGGATGGCCGACAAGCGCGCGGCAGAGGGCGCGCTGGCATCGCCCAGCGATACCGCGATGGCGGGGCGCAGGCCGTAATGGTCGGTGAAATAGCCATAAGCGTCGTGAAAGACGACAAGGCTGGCCTTTTCGTGCGGGGCAAGCCGCGCCTGCAGGCTGGCGTCCAGGTCGGCAATGCGCTGGCCGGCCCGGGCCGCGTTGCGCGCATAGGTTTCCGCATTATCGGGATCTTTCGCCGCCAAAGCCTCGGCGATTGCCGTCAGCCACAGCCGCGCATTGGCCGGATCCAGCCAGGCATGGGGGTCGGTGCTGTCGTGATCATGGTCATGGTCATGCCCGTGATCCTCGCCATAGCGGCGCAGATGCGTGCCCGGCACCTCCAGCAAGCGCAGTTGCGCCACCCCGTCCGCCAGCGACCCCGCAGCCCGATCCAGCCAGGGCGTCAGCTCCGGCCCCGTCCAGACCAGCAGCCCGGCCTCCTGCAACCCCCGCGCATCCGAGGGCCGCATCTGGTGGTGATGCGCGCTGGCCCCTTGCGGCAGCAGCACCTGCACGGGTGCGCCCTCGCCCATCACCTGCCGGACCAGCGATGCCGTCACCGGCGTGTCGGCCACGACGCGCGGCGGCTCGGCCAGGACGGGGGTGGCGGCCAGAAAGGCCAGCGTGGAAAGCAGGAGGCGCATCGGATGTCCCTTGTTCGTCGATTGCAGGACCGTTCCTTTCCATGTTACATGATAACACGTCAACCGGAATGTGATAAAGTAACGACATTGACCGACAGCACCGACAGCCCCACCCCGGCCTTTGCCCCCCACGACCACCGCGCCTGCGAGGTCCGTGCCATGGATCAGGCGGCAGGCAGGCTGGCCGAACAGGGCGGCCGCATGACCCCCGTGCGCCGCCGCACGCTGGAAATCCTGCTGGAATCGCACCGCGCGATGGGCGCCTACGAGGTGCTGGACCGCCTGGCCGCCGAGGGCTTCGGCCACCAGCCGCCGGTCGCCTATCGCGCGCTGGAATTCCTGGTCGATCATGGCCTTGCGCACCGCCTGCAACGGCTGAACGCCTTTGCGGCCTGCCTGCATCCGGGCCATGACCATGCGCCCGCCTTCCTGATCTGCCGCACCTGCGGCACGCTGGCCGAACTGCCCGCCGCCCCCGTGCGCAGCGCCCTGGCCGATCTGGCGGCGGAAACCGGCTTCGCGGTCGAGCGCGTCACCATCGAGGCCCTGGGCCTTTGCCCCGCCTGCGCCGAGGCCCGGACCGGAGCGGGCGCATGAGCGCGCTGATCGAGGCCCAAGGCCTGACCATCCTGCGCCCCGGCAGCCATGACACGGTCCTGCAGGACGTGGATTTCCGCATCGACCCGCAAGAGATCGTCACCGTGGTTGGCCCGAACGGGTCGGGCAAGTCCTCGCTGATCCGGGCGTTGCTGGGGCATATGCCGCTGGCGGCGGGCCGGGTGACGCGCAGGGCGGGCTTGCGCATCGGCTATGTCCCGCAGCGGGTGCAGGTGGACACCACCATTCCCATGACCGTGCGGCGCTTCCTGTCCCTGCCCCGCCGCGTTCCCGACGAGGTCGCGGCAAGGGTCCTGACCCGCACGGGGGTCGAGGGCGTCGAGGCGCGCCAGTTGACGCAGCTCTCCGGCGGCCAGTTCCAGCGCGTTCTGCTGGCCCGCGCGCTGCTGCACGACCCGCATCTGCTGGTGCTGGACGAGCCGACGCAGGGCCTGGACCAGCCCGGCATCGTCGCCTTCTACCAGCTGATCGCCGAGGTGCGCCGCCAGTCCGGGGCGGCGGTGCTGATGGTCAGCCACGACCTGCTGGTGGTGATGCGGGCGTCCGACCGGGTGATCTGCCTCAACGGGCACATCTGCTGCGAGGGCACGCCCCGGCATGTCAGCAGCGCCCCCGAATACCGCGCCCTGTTCGGCGCGGGGTCCGAGGGCACGCTGGCCCTTTACCAGCACCACCACGACCATGACCACGATGCGGCCTGCCTGCACCCGCACGACCACGCCGGGGCATCCTGATGCTGGACGATTTCTTCATCCGCGCCGTGTTGGCGGGGCTTGGCGTGGCCGCGGTCGCGGGACCCTTGGGCAGCTTCGTGGTCTGGCGGCGCATGGCCTATTTCGGCGATTCCACCGCTCATGCGGCGATCCTGGGGGTGGCGGTCAGCCTAGCCTTCAACGCCTCGATCTATGCGGGAACGATGCTGGTGGCGCTGGCGATGGCGCTGGCCGTCTCGGTGCTGGCCACGCGCGGGCAGGCGATGGACACCGTCTTGGGCGTGTTGTCCCATTCCGCGCTCGCCGTCGGGCTGGTGGCGATCAGCTTCGTGCCGCAGGCGCGGTCGGATCTGTCGGCCTATCTGTTCGGCGACATCCTGGCCGTGGGCCGGGGCGACCTGGCGCTGATCTGGGCGGGCGCCGCGGGGGTGCTGGCCTTGCTGGCCTGGCGCTGGCAGCGGCTGCTGACCGCATCCGTCAACGAGGAGCTGGCGATGGCCGCGGGAATCGACCCGCGCGTCGAACGGCTGATCCTGTCGGTGGCCCTTGCGGTTGTGGTCGCGCTGTCGATTCGCGTCGTCGGATCGCTGCTGATTTCGGCACTGCTGATCGTTCCCGCCGCAGCCGCCCGCGGATTGTCGCGCACGCCGGAATGGATGGCCGGCAATGCCACGCTGATAGCAAGCTTCGCCGTTCTGGCGGGGCTGTCGGCCAGCCTGCACCTGGACACGCCCGCAGGCCCTTCCATCGTCAGCGCGGCGGCGGTGATTTTCGCCCTGTCGCAGGCATTTCGGCGAGGCTAGTGCAGGATTGCCACACCCGCTGCTGACAGGCGTTTTGGCAGGAACCGGAGGTCCCCGAGGGTGTTGGCCAATATGCAACAGTCTGCACAAGCCAGCGACGGATTTGAATCAATGCGGCTTTCAAACCTCGGGGGATTGTGCAACTGTCGCCTCGATGTTGCCGGTGACGGCAGCCTTCAACGAAACGGAGCATGATCATGACCAAATTCGCTATTTTCGCTGCCGCCCTCGGCCTGACCGCTTCGTCGGCTCTGGCCGGTGGCTATGTCGCCCCCGTCGTCGACGTTGAGCCTGTCGTTGTGGAGGAGCGTCCCGCTTCGACCAACGCCGGCCTGGTTGTCCCGGCGCTGCTGCTGCTGGGTGTGATCGCCGCCGTCGCTTCGGATGACGACGACGACGACAGCTGATTTCTGAACGGAACCCCGGTTCCGTCAGGTTTAAAGGGCTGGCCTTGGGCCAGCCCTTTTCCGTTGAAGGCCGCCCCCCGGGGGCGTAGCATGACGCCACGCCAGCCAACGCGGGGTGATCATGCGCCGGCTTCTGATCCTGGTCCTGCTTGCCATGCCGGGACCGGCACCCGCCCAGACCGGGACCGAGGACGGGCTTGGCCTTGTCGAACGCGGCCTTGGCATCATCGCCGAAAACCTGTGGAAAGAGCTTGGTCCAGACCTCAACCGGTTGGGCCAGGACATGGGCGGCGCCCTGGCCGAGCTTGCGCCCATGCTGGAGGATCTGGCGGTGCTGGTGGACGACCTGGGCAACTATGACCCGCCCGAGCGTCTGGAGAACGGCGATGTCCTGATCCGCCGCAAGGCCGCTGCGCCCCCGCCGCCGCCGCTGGGGGAATCGCTGCGCGAGCCGGACGATGCCGCCCCTGCCCCGCCCCGGGTTCCGGTCGATCCAGACCAGCCGGAAATCCCGCTGTGATCTGATCTGGACGGCCCGGCGATCCCCGGTCTAGGCTGCGGAAAAGACGGGGGAATGGATGATGGCGGACCTGCTTGCGGCCCAGGCCACGGACGTGTTCCGCATCGGCCTGCTGATCGCCCTGTTGCTGACGGCGCTGCGCAACCGGCCGGTGACGGGGATGCTGCTGCCCTTGGCGGCGGGGGCAGTCTTCGTCGCGGTCATCATCCCGCTGACCGGCGCCACCACCCGCCCCGAGCCGCTGTTTACGCAGGTGCTGACGGGGCTGGCAGTCAATGCCGCCTATCTTGCCATCGGACTGGCTGCCTGGTCGTTGTGGCGCGCGCGCCGGTAGCCTAGCCCAGCAGCCGCGTCATCTCGGCGCGCAGTTCCGACAGCTCGAAGGGCTTGGCGATGAACCCGTCCGCGCCCAGGGCAAGCCCGCGGCGCTTTTCGACAACCGAGCCGCGCGCGGTCATCAGCAGGATGCGCACCCCCGACAGGCCGGGATCGGCGCGCAGAAGCTCGACGATCTCGTAACCCGAGATGTCGGGCAGCATCACGTCCAGCAGGACAAGATCGGGACGTTCGTCGCGGATTGCCGCCAGGGCGGCACGGCCTTCCGACAGGCGGGAATGGGCGTGTCCCTCGCGGGCCAGCAGGAATTCCAGCGCGATGGCGATGTTGTCCTCGTCCTCGACGACAAGAATCCTGGCCATGGGCCGCGCCTTCCCGATCTGAAACGGTGACGGCGGGCCGGGGTGATCCGGCCCGCCCTTGCGTAGGGATCAGACGCCGTCGTCGGCGAAGATGTCCTTCTTGTGGCTGTTGTTCGGCACGAACAGGGTGCCGATGATCACCGTCATCACCGCGATCACGATGGCATACCACAGGCCCGCATAGATGTTGCCGGTCTGGGCCGAGATCGCGAAGGCGGTCGCGGGCAGCAGGCCCCCGAACCAGCCGTTGCCGATGTGATAGGGCAGCGACAGGCCGGAATAGCGGATCCGCGTCGGGTAAAGTTCCACCAGCTGCGCCGCGATCGGGCCATAGACCATCGTCACCAGCACGATCAGATAGGTCAGGATCAGCACGATCTTGATGTTCTGGGCGTTGAAGATGTCGAAGAAGTGGTCGGCCTTGGCGATGGTGGTGTTGTCGGCCGCCGTCAGCGGATAGCCCGCAGCCGTCAGCGCGGCGTTGATTTCCGCCGTGAAGCGAGCCTTTTCCGCGGCCAGCGCGTCGCCCGTCAGGGCATTGGCGTCATAGGCCTGCACCACCGTCTCGCCCACCTGGACCGAGGCCACGGTGCCCGCCGGCGCATCCACGGTTTCCGAATTGACCGAGGATTTCGACAGGGTCGCCTTGACGATGTCGCAGCTGTTGTTGAACTGCGCGGTGCCCACCGGGTTGAACTGGAAGGAACAATCCTCGGGGGCGGCCGTGACCGTCACGGGGATCTGCTGGGCGGCGTGCAGCGCGGGGTTCGCGACCGCCGTCAGCATCGGGAAGACCCACATGTAGGTCGCGGCGGCCAGGGCGCAGCCGCCCAGGATGATCGGCTTGCGGCCGATGCGGTCCGACAGCGACCCGAAGAAGATGAACCCGGCGGTGCCCAGGATCAGCGACCAGGCCACGAAGACGTTGGCGCTGAACTGATCGACCTTGATCACGTTCTGGATGAAGAATAGCGCGTAGAACTGGCCCGAATACCAGACCACGGCCTGGCCCGCCGTCAGGCCCAAGAGCGCGATCAGGGCGATCTTGCCGTTCTTCCAGTTGCCGAAGGCTTCCTTCAGCGGCGCCTTGGACGCGGCGCCTTCTTCCTTCATCTTCTTGAAGGCCGGGGATTCGTTCATCTGCAGGCGGATATACAGCGAGATCAGCAGCAGGAAGACCGAACCCAGGAACGGGATGCGCCAGCCCCAGGCACGGAACGGCTCCAGCATGACCTGCGCGCCGGTGGCGTCCAGCAGCGGCTGGCCGTCCAGGCCCACCTGCGGCACCGTCGGATAGTTGCCGTTGACATAGGCCGTGACCAGCAGGATCACGACCAGCGACAACAGCAGCCCCAGCGTGGCCGTGGTCTGGATGAAGGCCGTGAAGTAGCCGCGCTGGTTCGATGGCGCGTGCTCGGCCACATAGACCGCAGCCCCGCCGTATTCGCCGCCAAGCGCCAGGCCCTGCAACATGCGCAGCGCGATCAGGATGATCGGCGCGGCGATGCCCCAGGACGCGTATCCCGGCAGCAGGCCGACCAGGAAGGTCGAGGCGCCCATGATCAGGATGGTGGCCAGGAAGGTGTATTTCCGCCCGATCACGTCGCCCAGGGCGCCGAAGACCAGCGCGCCGAAGGGACGCACCAGGAAGCCCGCCGCGAAGGCCAGCAGCGCGAACACGTTGCGCGTCGATTCCGGGAAGGCCGTGAAGAACTGCGCCCCGATGATCGAGGCCAGCGAGCCGTAAAGGTAGAAGTCGTACCATTCGAAGATCGTGCCCGCGGACGAGGCCAGGATGACCTTCTTTTCCTCGGATGTCATGGGACGCGAACGGGTCCTCGCGTCGGGCGATGCGTAAGCCATCAATCCTCCTCCTGTTGGGCCAGCCGGCGGGCTGGCGTGGGGACCTGACGGTCAAGCCTTCTCCGGTCGCGTTTCCGGGCATCGGAACGCGTGCGGGGGATCGCTCGTCAGGCAGGTCTGGCGACGCCCGGTCCTCCTCACCGGATGCCGCCCTTTCGCGGTCGCAAGCGGGCCGGATGGCCCGTGTGCGGAAATCAGCCCCGGTTCATCCGGTTGGCGATCAGGTCGTCCACCACCTCGGGTTCGGCCAGGGTCGAGATGTCGCCAAGGGCGCCATAATCGTTCTCGGCGATCTTGCGCAGGATGCGGCGCATGATCTTGCCCGAACGGGTCTTGGGCATCCCGGGCGCCCACTGGATCACGTCGGGCTTGGCGATGGGTCCGATTTCTGTGCGGACCCATTTTTCCAGCTCGCCGCGCAATTCGTCCGAGGGCTGGACGCCGTTCATCAGCGTGACATAGGCATAGATGCCCTGCCCCTTCAGCGGGTGCGGATAGCCCACCACGGCGGCCTCGGCGACCTTCTCATGGGCGACCAGGGCCGATTCGACCTCGGCGGTGCCCATGCGGTGGCCGCTGACGTTGATCACGTCGTCCACGCGCCCGGTGATCCAGTAATACCCGTCCTCGTCCCGGCGGCAGCCGTCGCCGGTGAAGTAATAGCCGGGATATTGCTGGAAATAGGCCTCCTGGAACCGCTGGTGATCTTCCCACAGGGTGCGCATCTGGCCGGGCCAGCTGTCAGCGATGCACAGCACGCCCTCGGCCGGGTTGCCTTCGACCAGCTTGCCGCTCTCGGCCTCCAGGACCACGGGCTTGACGCCGAAAAAGGGAACCGTCGCGGAGCCGGGCTTCGTCTCGATGGCGCCGGGCAGCGGCGTGATCAGGTGGCCGCCGGTTTCGGTCTGCCACCAGGTATCGACGATGGGGCAGCGGTTCTTGCCGATATTGTCGTTGTACCAGTTCCAGGCCTCGGGATTGATCGGCTCGCCCACGGAACCCAGGATGCGCAGGGACGACAGGTCGTGGCCCTGGATGGGATCGGTGCCCTTGGCCATCAGCGACCGGATCGCGGTCGGCGCGGTATAGAACTGCGTCACCTTGTGCTTGGCGCAAACCTCCCAGAAGCGGCCGGCGTCGGGCCAGGTCGGCACGCCCTCGAACATGACGGTGGTCGCGCCGTTGGCCAGCGGGCCATAGACGATATAGCTATGGCCCGTGACCCAACCCACGTCCGCCGTGCACCAGAACACGTCGCCGTCCCGGTAATCGAAGGTGTATTGGTGCGTCATCGCGGCATAGACCAGATAGCCGCCGGTCGTGTGCACGACTCCCTTGGGCTTGCCGGTGGACCCCGAGGTATACAGGATGAACAGCGGGTCCTCGGCCCCCATCGGGCGGGGCGGGCAGTCGGGGCTGGCGGTTTCCATCAGCGCCTTCACGTCCACGTCGCGGCCCTGAATCCAGGTCGTCTGGTCGCCCGTGTGCTTGACCACCAGGCAGCGCACCCGGTCCGAACAGTGCAGCAGGGCCGCGTCGGTGTTCGACTTGAGGTTCGTGCGGCGTCCGCCGCGCGGGGCGGTGTCGGCGGTGATCACCACCTTGGCGCCGCAATCGTTGATGCGGTTGGCCAGCGCGTCGGGCGAAAAGCCCGCGAAGACGATGGAATGGATCGCCCCGATCCGCGCGCAGGCCAGCATCGCATAGGCCGCCTCGGGGATCATCGGCAGATAGATCACCACCCGGTCGCCGCGCATGATGCCCTGGGACAACAGCACGTTGGCGAAGCGGTTCACCTTCTCGGACAGTTGCGCATAGGTGATGTGCTGGGCGGGCGTTGCGGGATCGTCCGGCTCGAAGATGATCGCGGTCTGGTTGGCGCGGGCGGGCAGGTGCCGGTCGATGCAGTTGACCGAGGCGTTGAGGATCCCGTCCTCGTACCACTTGATCGACACCTTGCCGAAGGTGAAGTCGGTGTTCTTGACCACGCTATAAGGGTGGATCCAGTCCAGGCGCCTGCCCTCGCGGCCCCAGAACGATTCGGGATCCCGGATCGATTCGGCATAAAGGCGGGCGTAATCCGCCGGACCGCAGAGCGCGTTGTCGAACCCTGCCGGAATCGGATGCTTTTCAATCGGTTCGATGGTCATCTTCCCTCCTCGCTTCGCTTGCCTGCCGCCCTGCTGGCGGCACCCGGCAAGCTTTCTGCCGTTCCCCGGGATAATGTTAATCACAATCCTGCTTTGCTGTTAAGTGTTTTCATGAAAAGGATAATTTTGAAAATTAATTGACCAATGATGGTGGGGAAATGTAAATCATTCACAAACTTGCAAAGCCCTCGCCAGAACGGCAGCCTTTGCCCATGTCCAAGGATCCGATCCGCGCCACGACCGACGATGCCCGCCTGTCCGCACGGCAGATGCTGGGGGCGATGCGCCACGCGGTGCTGGCGGTAAACGATTCGGCAAGCGGCCACCCGCATCTGTCGAAGATCGCCTGCCAGATCGACGCGGACGGCGCCCCGGTGGCGCTGCTGTCCGGGCTGGCGGTCCACAGCCGCGCGCTGGCCGCCGATCCCCGCGCCGCGCTGCTGGTGGAAACGCAGGGCGAACGGGGCGATCCGATGACCTGGCCGCGCCTGTCGCTGCAGGTGACGGCGGCGGTGATCGAGGGAGCCGATCTGCGCGACCGCTGGTTGCAGGCGCATCCCAAGGCGGCGGTCTTCATCGACCTGCCCGATTTCCGCTTCTGGCGGCTTCGACCGCAGGCGGGTTTCCTGAACGCAGGCTTCGGCGCGGCGTTCCGGTTGACGCCCGCCGATCTTGGCCTTGCCTAAAAGAAACCGCCGCGACGATGCCGCGGCGGTCCGGGTTCCTTACTGCGGGCGGTCCATCCGGGCATAGATGCTGACCCTGCCCTTCACCGCCGAGGGCCAGTTGAGGCGGACCTGGCGCTTGGTCGTCCCGATCTCGGTCTGGACCCAGGGGGCGGCATCGGTCCGCGCCCCCGCGGCATTGGTGATGGCCGTTTCCGCGATCACCGACTGGACCGACTTGGCCCATCCCTTGAAGGGCAGCCCCTCGATCACCGGCAGGGTCCAGGTCGTCGAGGCCGAAGTCTGGTTGTGCTGCAGCATCAACGGGTTCGAGACATAGTTCCTGACCCCGTTGAAGGTGTTCCCCTCGAATTGCAGGTTGCGCATGTTGCCGTAGTTCAGGTCGGCAATCGACGTGTCCACCCGCTCGATCCGGTCGATGTCGCCGTAAAGCGCCTTGAAGACGTTGCTGGTCACGGTCAGCCCGTGGATGAAATGCCCAGTGCCATAAGGCTTGACCGTCAGCCAGGTGAACCAGGCGGCGGTGTTGGAACACAGGCAGGTGTTGCCGTTGATGGTCAGCCCGCCAAAGCTGAACTCGGACCCGGTGTAGTTCGGCGTGGCGCTGTGTTCGTTGGTCCACTCGATCGAGGCGTTGTCGATGTAGTTGCCGTTGATCGTGGTCTGCACGTTGGGTTGGGTCAGCACCAGGCCGGCATAGCGCAACCCCTCGCCCGACCCGTCGCCCTGGAACCAGTGGTTGCCCGAGATGATGTGCCCGCCGCCGTCGGCCACCATGAAATGCGCGAAGCGGACAAAGCGGTTGTCGCGGATCTTCACATCATTGGCGTTCACGTTGATGGCGATGGTGTTGCGTTGCTGGGCAGGCAGGTCCATCTCGTTGGACAGGAACTGGCAGCGGTCCACCAGCATGTCCTGGCAGCCCCGCCCGATCGAGGTGATGCCCCGGTCCCTGGGCTTGGTCATGTAGCAGTCGCGCAGCGCGATCATGTCCCCCTTGGGCGGCAGCATGATGCCGCTGGCGATCCCCTCGCAGTTCAGGTCCAGATCGACGAAGTTCAGCCGCGAGATCTGCTCGACCCCCGAAAAGTCGAACAGATAGCGATAGCGTTCAAAGGCATAGCTGCGCGTCCCTGCCCCGCCATGAAGCGGCTGCGACAGGGTCAGCGTCCTGGCCGCCACGTCCTTGGCGTTCACATAGACCTCGCGCCCCACGCCGTTGCCGATCACGCGGCTGCCGACCTCGATGGCGGCGACATTGGCGACGTTCGACAGCCGCAGCGGCTGCGCGGGGTCATAGGTGGCCGCGCTGGTCCATTTGCCGGTGTCCCAGGCGGTGCCCGCGGTGACGCCGATGCTGCCGTTGCAGATCACGCGGCGGTTGGAAAAGCCGGTCAGGTCCGGGGCCAGCGCGCTGATGACCAGCGGCTCGTCCAGATCGACGCGCCGCCCGCACAGGTCCAGCGAGACATGGTCGGTATAGCCGAACAACGCCTGCAACGCCTTCTTCATGCCCAGCGTCTCGCTGCCGAAGGCGTCGGCATAGGTGGGGAAGTCATAGCTTTGCAGAAGGGACAGGGTGGTGTCGGCGGGCGTGCGGATGGTGCCCTTGAAGCGGATCCGGCTGTTGATGCCCAGGTCTCCGCTGATGAAGAACGTCCCCTCGGGCACCAGGATGGACCCGCCATTCGCGGCATTGTCCGCTGCGACAAAGGCCGCGCGGTCGTTGGTGACGCCGTCGCCCTTGGCGCCATAGTCGCGCACGTCCACCCAGTCGATCAGGGACGGGATGAAGGCCGCCGTCACGTCCTCGATCCGCACCGATTCGATGCGGAAGGCGCCGCCGTTCGCGCCCACCAGATCCAGCCCGAAATGGCCATAGACCGGCGCGGTGCCCCAGGCCATGTCCACGCCGCGCCGCGATCCGACGCCGACGATGGCGCTGATTTCCACCACCTCGCCATAGGCGGTCAGGGGCACGGTCGGCCCGACCTCGACCAGGCCGGTCACATGGCCGCGCGACCCGTTGCCCGCCCATCCGGCGATGCGCGCGGAACACAGCGCCCCGGCCACCGCCTTGATGCGGGCCGAGACGCGCAGGTAAACGCCCGGGATCATCGGCGTTTCGCCCATGAAGCGGACGCTTGTCGTGGTCTGCTGCTTCATCACCTCGAGGCAGGTGCCGAAGTCCTGGTCCGCCGGGACCAGCGCGCCGTTGTCGGCGGATCCCCAGGTGGCGCTGCCCGGCGTGCCGTCCGTGCAGGACCAGGCGTTCAGCCCGCCCCGGAAGGCGGGCGGCATCAGCAAAAGCCCGTTGGTGATCGCGATGTTCATGACCTATCTCCTTCAGCCGCGGCAGGCGCATGGGTGAAGGGATAGTTACGAAACGGTTAACGCCGCCTTGACGGGGCGGGCGTTGCAGCCCCGCCCCGCGCAACGGTTTCAGAAATGGATGGCCCGGCCATAGGCGTCCAGGACCGATTCATGCATCATTTCCGACAGGGTGGGATGGGGGAACACGGTTTCCATCAGGTCCTGCTCGGTCGTTTCCAGCTGTCGCCCGATCACATAGCCCTGGATCAATTCCGTCACCTCGGCCCCGACCATATGCGCGCCCAGCAGTTCGCCGGTCTTGGCGTCGAACACGGTCTTGATCATCCCCTCGGGTTCGCCAAGGGCAATGGCCTTGCCGTTGCCGACGAAGGGGAAGCGGCCCACCTTGACCTCGTGGCCCAGTTCCTTGGCCTTGGCCTCGGTCAGGCCCACCGACGCCACCTGCGGATGGCAATAGGTGCAGCCCGCGATGCTGCTTGGCTTGACCGGATGGGGATGCCCGCCCGCGATCAGTTCAGCCACCATCACGCCTTCGTGGCTGGCCTTGTGCGCGAGCCAGGGCGCGCCCGCCACGTCGCCGATGGCATAAAGGCCCTCGACCCCCGTGCGGCAGTATTCGTCGGTCAGGACATGGGTGCGGTCGATCTTCACGCCCAGTTCCTCAAGCCCCAGGTTCTCGACGTTGCCGACGATGCCCACGGCGGAAATCACCGTGTCGAAGTCCTGAGTCTCGGTCTTGCCATTGCTTTCAATGTGGGCCGTCACCGTGCTGCCCTTGCGGTCCAGCTTCTTGACCGTGGCCTTTTCAAGGATCGTCATGCCCTGCTTGACGAACTGCTTCTTGGCGAAGGCGCTGATTTCCGCATCCTCGACCGGCAGGACGCGGTCCATCACCTCGACCACGGTGGTATCCGCGCCCATCGTGTTGAAGAAGCTTGCGAATTCGATGCCGATGGCGCCCGATCCGATGACCAGCAGCCGCTTGGGCATGTGCGGCGGGACCAAGGCGTGCTTGTAGTTCCAGACCAGCTTGCCGTCCGGTTCCAGCCCCGGCAGCTCGCGCGCCCGCGCCCCGGTCGCCAGGACGATGTTCTTCGCCGTCACCTCCTCGGTGCCCTTGTCGGTCTTGACGCTGACGGTGCCCGGCGCGACCAGTCGCGCCTCGCCCATGATGGTCGTCACCTTGTTCTTCTTGAACAGGTGCCCGATGCCGCCGGTCAATTGCTTGGCCACGCCGCGCGAGCGTTGAACGACCTTGTCCAGGTCGAAGCCGATCCCTTCGGCGGTCAGACCGAAATCCTTGGCCCGGTGCATCAGGTGGAACACCTCGGCCGAGCGCAGCAGGGCCTTGGTGGGGATGCAGCCCCAGTTGAGGCAGATGCCGCCCAGATGCTCGCGCTCGATGCAGGCCACCTTCAGGCCCAGCTGGGCGCCCCGGATCGCGGCGACATAGCCGCCCGGCCCGGCACCGATCACCACCATGTCGAAATTCTGGGCCATGAGCTTTCCCCGTCAGGTCACGATAGTTCAGCGTTAAACCAATCGCGAAGGGGGGACAAGCAGGCCGGTCACGCGGCATCGGGTGCCCGCCGGTCGGCGGGATCGGACTGCTTCTCGTCCAGCGCCGCCTCGACCGCGATGGTGGTGGCGTTGGGCGTGATGACGGCAAAGTTGCCCTGTTCCTCGGGCGTCAGCGCGCGGCGGCGGGTGGCGCGCCATCCCGCATAACCCGTCAGCAGCGCCAGCAGCAGCGCCATGTAGACCCAGAACCCGTCCGGGCCGATCACCTCCATCAGCCAGCCGGTGATGACCGGCCCGCCCATGGATCCGATGCCATAGATGAACAGCAGCCCGGCGGATGCCGCCGCCATGTCGGTCTGGTCCAGGTAATCGTTGGTATAGGCCACCAGCAGCGCATAGATCGGGTTGGCGATCCCGCCCATCAGCGCGCCCGCGATCACCAGCCCCCATGTCCCAGGCTGCGCGGCGATGACCACAACGCCCGTGACCGCGCCCACCGCCGCCAGGATCAGCACCAGCTTGCGCCGGTCGTATCGGTCGGAAATCCAGCCGATGGGATATTGCAGCACCAGCCCGCCCGCATAGCTGGCCGCGACGAACAGCGAAATCTGCGCGACCGACAGCCCGATGGAGGCCCCCCAGACCGACGACATCCCCGACAGCACCGCGAAGACCCCGCCCATCAGGAAGATCCCCACGCAGCCCAAGGGGGAGGCGCGGTAAAGCCGGGCAAAGGTCATGCGCTTGATCGTCTGGAACTGCGGCGCGGGGCGCGCGGACAAAAGGATCGGCATGAAGGCCAGCGACACCAGCACGGATGCCACGATGAACAGCGTGTATCCGCCCGGATCGCTGGTGTTCAGCAGCGCCTGCGCCGCCACGATCCCCAGCAGCTGCACGATCATGTAGGCCGACAGCGTCTGGCCCCGGTTCTCGTTCGTGGACCCGGCGTTCAGCCAGCTTTCCGAGGTGATATAGACCCCGCAGAAGCAGAACCCGATGATGCCGCGCAGGATCGTCCACCAGATCCAGTTGGGTTCCACCGCATACAGCACCAGCACGGACGAGATCATCGACCCGAGCGCGGCGAAGACCCGCACATGGCCCACGTTCTTGATCAGCCGGGGCACCGTCAGGCTGCCCAGCAGGAAGCCCGCGAAATAGCCCGACATGACCACGGACATCTGGAAGGTGGGAATCCCCTCGATCCCGCCGCGGATGCCCAGCAGCGTGCCCTGCATCCCGTTGCCGACCATCAGCAGCAGGATGCCCAGGAACAGCGGCCAGGTGGTGCGCAGGACGGAAAGCATGGGTCGTCTCAACTCGGGTTGCCGGGTGGCCTTGTCTCGCCCATCCCGCGCGGGGGGGCTACCCGGAAAGCGACCCTAGGGGATCAGCAGCGACGCATCGCCATAGCTGAAGAAGCGATACCCCTGCCCCACCGCATGGGCATAGATTTCCCTGATCCTTTCCGGCCCCATCAGGGCGGACACCAGCATCAGCAACGTCGATTTCGGCAGGTGGAAATTGGTCATCAGCCCGTCGGTCACCCGGAAGTGATGGCCGGGATAGATGAAGATGTCGGTCGTCCCCCGGAACGGCTGGACCGTGCCATCGTCTTGCGCCGCCGATTCGATCAGCCGCAGCGCGGTAGTGCCAACCGGGATCACGCGGCGCCCTTGGGCCTTGGCGCGGTTGATGGCGGCGGAGGCGTCCGTGCCCACCTCGCCCCATTCGGCGTGCATCCGGTGGGTGGTCACGTCCTCGACCTTGACGGGCAGAAAGGTGCCCGCGCCGACATGCAGGGTGACATGGACGAATTCCACGCCCTTGGCAGCCAGCGCGTCCAGCAGCGCGGCATCAAAATGCAGGCTGGCGGTGGGGGCGGCGACGGCGCCTTGCCGGGCGGCCCAGACGGTCTGGTAATCCTGCCGGTCCTGGTCGTCTGGCGCGCGCAGCGCCGCGATATAGGGCGGCAGCGGCATCGCGCCCACCTGCTGAAGTGCTGCGTCAAAGGCGTCCCCTTCGGCGTCGAAGCGCAGGCGCAACTCGGCATCCGCGATGGCGGCAACCTCGGCGGACAGGGCGTCGCCGAAGCGGATCACCTCGCCCGCGCGCAGCTTGCGCAGGGGTTTCGCCAAGGCGCGCCAGCCGTCAGCGGCAGGTTCCAGCAGCGTCACCTCAATCCGCGCGACCGCCTCGCCCTGGGGCGTCGCGCGCGTCCGTGTCCCCGTCAGCCGCGCCGGAATGACCTTGGTGTCGTTCAGCACCAGCACGTCGCCCGGCCGCAGGATGTCGGGCAGGTCGCTGACACGCCGGTCCGCGATCCCGCCACCTTCGGCCAGCAGCAGCCGCGCCGCCGTGCGCGGGCGGGCCGGACGCGTGGCGATCAGCGACGGGGGCAGGTCGAAATCGAAATCGGACAGCTTCATGCGCGCGCTTCTGCGCCGCACCCGCCGCGTGGTCAAGGCGCCCGTTCACCAAGCAAAAAAGTCGCCTTTACAAATCCGACAGAATCGCTATTTTTTTCGCAACCAGGAGCTTCGCGATGATTGTCTGCCACTGCACGCAAATCTCGGATCAAGAGATCAAGGCGGCCATCGACTGGATGCGGGCCGCGGACCCGCAGACGATCATCACGCCCGGCAAGATCTATCACGCACTGGGCAAGCGCGCCGATTGCGGGGGTTGCATGCCGCTCTTTCTGGACACCATGCGTCACTGCGATAATCTGGGCGTGGCCCCGCCGATTTTGCGGGCAAAATCAGAGATTGCAAAGGAAGCCACCCATGAAGGGCGACGCAAAGGTCATCGACTATCTCAACGCGGCGCTGCGGTCTGAACTGACCGCCGTCAGCCAGTATTGGCTGCATTACCGCCTGCAGGAAGACTGGGGCTTCGGCCACATCGCCGACAAGTCGCGCGCCGAATCCATCGAGGAGATGCACCACGCCGACCGGCTGATCAAGCGAATCATCTTCCTGGAAGGCCACCCGAACCTGCAGAAGCTGGACCCGCTGCGGATCGGGCAAACCCTGCGCGAAACGCTGGAAGCGGATCTTGCCGCCGAACACGATGCCCGCGCCCTGTATCTGGAAGCACGGGAATATTGCTCCTCGATCAACGATCAGGTGTCAAAGTCGCTGTTCGACGACCTGATCGAGGACGAGGAAGGCCATATCGACTTCCTGGAAACCCAGTTGCAGCTTTTCGACACCATCGGCGCCCAGAACTATGGCCAGCTGAACGCAAAGCCCGCGGACAAGGCCGAATAGCCTATCCCAGCCAGCGCCGCGCCAGATCGGGCAATTCGTCGAAATGCCCGATCAGCGCATCGGGGGCGAGGCGGGAGATCGCCTCGCCCTCGGGACCGAAGGACACCAGCGCCACCCGGACGCCCGCCGCCGCCGCCGTCTTGCGGTCGGTTTCCGTATCGCCCACCAGGAAGGACGCGGGCACGCTGCCCCCGGCGCGTTCGACCGCCGCGCGATAGGGCCGCGGATCGGGCTTCCTGACCGGCAGCGTATCCGCCGCGATCATCGCCGCGAAACGGTCCCGCACGCCAAGCGCGTGCAGCAGCGTTTCCGCCAGGGCGCCCGGCTTGTTGGTGCAGACGGCCAGGATATGGCCATCGGATTGCAAGCGGTCCAGCACCGCCTCGACCCCCGGATAAAGCGTCGTGTGAACGGCGATGTTCTCGCCGTAATGGGCCAGCAGGCGGGGATAATCCTCCTCCTCGGCCCCCGGGGGCAGCAGCATGTCGGTCCCCATCCGCCCGTATCCCAAACGCAGCATTGCCCGCCCGCCGTGAAACGCGGTCAGCGCGTCCGTCACCGGGTCCAGCGCCACCTCGATGCCGCGCGCCGCAAAGCAGGCATTCGCCGCCGCGATCAGGTCGGCCGATGTATCGGCCAGCGTGCCGTCCAGATCGAAGACCACCGTTCCCGCCATGCGCCAACCTTCCCGCAACGATCCGACACCAAAGGTGAATGCGCCGGGTCTTCCCTGCGCCCCTTGTCCCGATTAGAACGCCCGGCAACGAATTTGAACAGGCATCGGGGACAGGCATGGCGGATAAATCGGTGGCGGTCGTGGTTCTGGCGGCCGGTCAGGGCAGCCGGATGCAGTCCGACCTGCCCAAGGTGCTGCACCGGCTGGGGGGCGTGCCCCTGGTCGGCCATGCGCTGGCCGTGGCCCGCACGCTGGAACCCGAACAGGTGATCGTCGTCGCGGGCCATGGCGCAGACCTTGTGACCAAGGCCGTCGCCAAGATCGACCCGGATGCGCGGATCGTCCTGCAATCCGAACAGCTTGGCACCGGCCACGCCGTCCGCCAGGCCCTGCCCGAGCTTGAGGGGTTCGAGGGCAAGGTGGTCGTCCTTTACGGCGACACCCCCTTCATCGGCGAGGACACGCTGGCGGCGCTGACCTTGCATCCCGCGGATCTGGTGGTGCTGGGGTTCGAGGCCGAGGATCCGGGCCGCTATGGCCGCCTGATCGTCACCGGGCGGGGGCTGGAACGGATCGTCGAATACAAGGACGCCGACGCGGCGGTGCGCGAGATCGCGCTCTGCAACAGCGGCGTCATGGCGCTGGACGCGTCCCTGCTGCGCCAGCTGATCGTGCGGCTGTCGAACCGGAACGCGTCCGGCGAATACTACCTGACCGACCTCGTGGCCCTGGCCCGCGCCGAAGGGCGCAGCACCGATGTCGTCACCTGCGACGAGGCGGAAACCCTGGGCATCAACACCCGCATCGAACTGGCCGGTGCCGAGGCCGCCTTCCAGGACCGCGCCCGCCGGCAGGCGCTGGAGAACGGCGTGACGCTGGCCGATCCCGGCACCGTCTGGTTCGCGCTGGACACGGCCATCGGGCGGGATGCGGTGATCGGCCAGAACGTCGTCTTCGGCCCCGGCGTCACCGTGGAATCGGGGGCCGAGATCCTGCCCTTCTGCCATCTGGAAGGTTGCCACGTGTCCTCGGGCGCGACGGTCGGTCCCTTCGCCCGCCTGCGCCCCGGCGCGGAACTGGGCGGCGACGTGCATGTCGGCAACTTCGTGGAAATCAAGAACGCCGTCCTGGATGAGGGCGTCAAGGTCGGCCACCTGACCTATCTGGGCGACGCCCATGTGGGCGAGCATACCAATATCGGCGCGGGCACCATCACCTGCAACTATGATGGGGTGATGAAGCACCGGACCGAGATCGGCGCCCGCGCCTTCATCGGCAGCGACACCATGCTGGTCGCGCCCGTGCGCGTGGGCCACGACGCCCTGACCGGATCGGGTTCCGTCATCACCGAGGACGTTCCCGACGGCGCGCTTGCCATCGGCCGCGCGCGCCAGGCCACGAAACCCGGCCTGGCCCTGCGCCTGATGGCCGCCCTGCGCGCGAAAAAGGAGGCCCGCTGATGTGCGGCATCATCGGCATCCTGGGGTCGCACGAGGTGTCCCCGCAACTGGTCGATGCGCTGCGGCGGCTGGAATATCGCGGCTATGACAGCGCGGGGGTGGCGACCGTGGACGCCAGCGGCAGGCTGGACCGCCGCCGCGCGGTGGGCAAGCTGGTCAACCTGTCCGACCGGCTGGTCCACGACCCCCTGCCCGGCCATGCGGGCATCGGCCACACCCGCTGGGCCACCCACGGTCCTGCTACCGAGGTGAACGCCCATCCCCACCAGTCCGGTCCGGTCGCCGTGGTCCACAACGGCATCATCGAGAATTTCCGCGAGTTGCGCGAGGAACTGGCGTCCCTGGGCATCCAGCCGCAGTCGCAGACCGACACGGAAACCGTGGCCCTGTGGACCGCGCATTACATGGCCGCTGGCGCCTCGCCCGTCGAGGCCGCGCGCAAGACGCTGGCCCGGCTGAAGGGGGCCTTTGCCCTGGCCTTCCTGTTCGACGGCGAACAGGACCTGATGATCGCCGCCCGCAAGGGCAGCCCGCTTGCCATCGGCCATGGCGATGGCGAGATGTTCATCGGATCGGACGCCGTGGCGCTGGCGCCCTTCACCGACCGCATCACCTATCTGGAGGATGGCGACCACGCCGTCCTGACCCGCGCGGGCGTGCAGATATTCGACGCGGCGGGCAACCGGACCCACCGGGCCGAGGCGCGCATCGACACGGGCACGACCGCCATCGACAAGGGCGGCTACCGCCACTTCATGGCCAAGGAGATCGCCGAGCAGCCGGTGGTGATCGGCGACGTGCTGACCCATTACGTCAAGGGCGACCGGATCGTGCTGCCCGAGGGGCTGGATTTCCGCGACGTGGACCGCATCAGCCTGGTCGGCTGCGGCACCGCGCATCTGGCGGGCCATGTCGCGAAATACTGGTTCGAGCAACTGGCCGGCCTGCCCTGTGACATCGACGTGGCGTCCGAGTTCCGCTATCGCGAGCCGCCCTTGTCGCCCCGCAGCTGGTTCATCGCCGTCAGCCAGTCGGGCGAAACCGCCGACACCCTGGCCGCGCTGCACTATGCCAAGGATCACGTCGCCCGCACCGTCGGGCTGGTGAACGTCGGCACCTCGGCTATCGCGCGCGATGCCGACATCGCCCTGCCCACCCGCGCGGGGATCGAGGTCAGCGTGGCGTCATCCAAGGCCTTCACCTGCCAGTTGACGGTTCTGGCGATCCTGGCGCTGAAGGCCGCGCATGACCGGGGCCGCATCGACGACGCGGCGCTGGCGGCGCATCTGGCCGACCTGCGCGCGATCCCGGGGCTGATGCAGCAAACGCTTGCCCTGTCGGACGATTGCCGGGCACTATCGGAATGGCTGTCGCAGGCCCGCGACGTGCTGTTCCTGGGGCGCGGCGCGCTGTATCCCGTCGCCCTGGAGGGCGCGCTGAAGCTGAAGGAACTCAGCTATATCCACGCCGAAGGCTATGCCTCGGGCGAACTCAAGCACGGCCCCATCGCGCTGATCGACCGCGACGTGCCGGTGATCGTGCTGGCCCCGCATGACGCGCTGTTCGAGAAAACGGTGTCCAACATGCAGGAGGTGATGGCCCGCCACGGCCCGATCCTGCTTCTGTCGGACGAGGCGGGGCTTTCGGCGGCCAGCCACGGGGTGCAGGCGGTGCTGCGGATGCCTTCGGGCGGCGGGGCGTTCCAGCCGATCCTGTATGCGATCCCGATGCAGTACCTGGCCTATCACACGGCGGTCGCCAAGGGCACCGACGTGGACCAGCCCCGCAACCTGGCGAAATCGGTGACGGTGGAATAAGGCGCGCGGGCCAGACCCGCGCGCCCTTCCCTCATGCCACGTCCGCGCGGCCCTCGGCGGCGATCCGGGCGTCCAGGTCCAGCATCTGATGGACGGCCTGCGCGGCCTCGGCGCCCTTCTTCACGAAGTGGTCGCGGTAAAAGCCCGTCAGCAGTTCCGTTTCCTGATAATTGTGCGGCGTCAGCGACACCGAGAAGCAGGGCACGCCGGTTTCCAGGCCCACGTTCATCAGGCCGGTGACAACGGCGGCGGCCACGAAATCGTGGCGATAGATGCCGCCGTCCACCACCAGGGCGGCGGCGACCACGGCGTCATAGGTGCCGTTCTGCGCCAGCTTCTTGGCCAGCAGCGGCATCTCGAAGGCGCCGGGCACGTCATAGGCCACCACCTGGGCGCCGGGGATCAGGCGCCGCTGTTCGGCCAGGAAACCTTCGTGCGCGCGGTCCACGACATCGGAATGCCAGCGGGCCTTGATGAAGGCGATACGGGGGGTCTTGTGGGTCATCTTTCAGGAACCTTACGTTTGCTTGCGTATGGTCCCAGGACACGAGCCATGACCGCCCCTCGGGAAAGGACACGGCCACGGTTCTCTTTCATCCAGACTGTAACTGTCGGCCCCGGAGTTTCACCGGATCTGCTGACCCCTTTGCCAAGGCGAAGGGCGCTCGCGGGCTGTAACCGCCGGTGGGGAATTGCACCCCGCCCTGAGAACGGTCCTTGCATAGCACGCAACCCCCCCTTTCGCCAAGGGGTCTCAGCCGATGCGGGCCAGGGCTTCCCGGACGGCGCCGCGCAACTGCTCCTCGCCGTAGGGCTTGCACAGCAGGACGGTCTGCGCGGGGCAGCCCGCAGGCAGGCTGCTGTCGCCCGTGGCATAGACGACCGCCAGCCCCGGCCGCATTTCGACCGCGCGCTGCGCCAGGTCGTTGCCGTTCATGTCGGGCAGGCCCAGGTCGGTCAGCAGCAGGTCGAAGTCCTGCCCCTCAAGGCTGGCCAGCGCGGGGGCTGCCTTGCCGGCCTGCGCGACCGTGTGGCCCATCTCCTCCAGCATGATGGCGGTGTCGGCGCGGATCAGGGCGTTGTCCTCGACCAGCAGGATCGACACGCGGCGGTCCCCGGCAGGTTCGGGCTGTGGCGCGGCGCGCGGGGCCTCGGCCACCTGGGCTGCCTGCTGGGCATTGGCGATGACATGGCGCAACCGGCGGGCCAGGGCCTCGCGCGGATAGGGCTTCGACAGAAGCTCGACCCCCGGATCCAGCCTGCCGCCGTGAACGATGGAGTTTTCCGTATAGCCCGAGGTGAACAGCACCCCGAGGCCCGGCAGGACCTGTTGCGCGCGGCGCGCCATGTCGCGGCTGGACAGCGTGCCGGGCATCACCACGTCGGTGAACAGCACGTCGATGTGCAACCCGCTTTCCACGACCGCCAACCCCGCCTGCGCATCGCGCGCGGTCAGCACCTTGTAGCCAAGCGATCCCAGCAGATCGACCACGGTCGCGCGCACGGCCTCGTCATCCTCGACCACCAGGATGGTCTCGGTCCCGCCGGTGATGGGACCGTCATACAGCGGCGCGTCGGCCTCCTCCTCGCTTTCCGAGCGGGGCAGATAGATGCGCACGGTCGTCCCCTCGCCCGGTTCGCTGTAGACGGACACATGGCCGCCCGACTGCTTGACGAAGCCATAGACCATCGACATGCCCAGGCCGGTGCCGCGCCCCTCGGGCTTGGTGGAATAGAAGGGATCGAAGATCCGCTCCAGCACCTCGGGCGGCATCCCGCAGCCGGTGTCGGTCACGGCCAGCATCACGTAATCCCCCGCCGCCACATCGCCCGCGGCCTCGGCATAGGTGGTGTCCAGCTGGACATTGCCCATCTCGATGGTCAGGCGTCCGGGTCCGTCCATCGCGTCGCGGGCGTTGATCGCCAGGTTCAGCAGCGCGCTTTCCAGCTGCGCCCGGTCCACGCAGATGTTCCACAGGTTCGAGGGCACGATCACATCGACCTCGATCGTCTCGCCCAGGGACCGGCGCAGCAACTCGTCCATCTCGTTCACCAGGCGGCAGGGCTGGATCACCCGTGGCTCCAGCGGCTGGCGGCGGCCGAAGGCCAGAAGCTGGCTGGCAAGCTTGGCCCCGCGCGCCACGGCGGACAGCGCGTTCTCGACCCGCTGGTTCGCCTTGGCATTGCCCTCGACATCCTTCGACAGCATCTGAAGATTGCCCGCTATCACCTGAAGAAGATTGTTGAAATCATGCGCCACGCCGCCGGTCAGCTGGCCCATCGATTCCATCTTCTGCGACCGGTGCAGCGCGGCTTCCGTCTTGCGGTGGCGCTCGATCTCGTCGCGGACGCGGGCTTCCAGCGTTTCGTTCAACTGGCGCAACTGGTCCTCGGCCCGCTGCCGGTGGGCGATCTGGCGGTGCAGATCCTCGGCCTGGGCCTGCAACTGCGCCTCGCCCATGCGTTGCTCGGTCACGTCGGTATGGACGCCGACCCATTCCCTGATGCCGCCCTGGTCGTTCAGCGTCGGCACGGCCCGGATCGCGAAGACGCGGTATTCGCCGTCCGCGCAACGCACCCGGTGTTCCCATTCAAAGGTGGCCCCCGCCGCAACGGCGCGGTGCCAGGCCTGGATCGTGGCGGCGCGATCATCGGGATGGACGGCATCGGCCCAGCCATAGTCCTGGTAATCGTCGAAGCCCTGGCCGGTCAGCGCCATCCAGCCCCGCTGTTCGCCCAGCATCCGGCCATCGGCGGTGTTGGTCCACAGCACGCTGTGGATCGCCTCCACCGCCGCGCAGAAGCGGTCGTTGCTGTCGCGCAACTGGATTTCGGTCTGCTTGCGATCCTCGATGTCGATCAGGATCATGTAGACGCCGTCGATCCGCCCGTCGCCCGCCGTGCGGGGCAGGCAGCGCATCTCGAAGGCGCGGGGGCCCTTGCCGGGCAGGTGGACGGTCGCATCGACATTCACCGTCTCGCCCGCAAGGGCGTGGTTCAGCATCTCCTCGGTCAGGGCGCCCTGCTCGGGGCCAAGGAGGTCCGAAATCCGCTTGCCGATCACCTGGTCGCGCGTGACGCCGAAGACATCCAGATAGCACCGGTTGGCAAAGCGGAAGACCAGCGCGCGGTCCAGGAAGCCCACCAGGATCGGCAGCGCGTCGGACAGGTGGTAAAGCTCGGCCCGGCTTTCGGCCAGCGCCTCGCGCGCGCGGACGGTGTCGGTGATTTCCAGGACGGTGCACAGGACGCCATCGACGCGGGCGCCGTCCTCGCTGTGGATCGGGGTGTAGAACAGGTCGAGGACGACGTTTTCCGGGGTGCCGCTGCGGTTGAGGACCAGCGGCTGTTCGCGGAAGGCCTGCACCTCGCCCCGGAAACCGCGTTCCAGGATCTGGCGGTTCCAGTCCCAGACCTCAGGCCAGATGGCGGGAACGGTGCCGCCCAGGGCGCGCGGGTGATAGTTCCCCGCGACCTCCATGTAGCCGTCGTTGTAGATCATCACGTGATCCGGTCCCCACATGAGGACTTGCGGAATGGGCGAGTTGACCAGCGAATTGACCTTGATCCGCAGGTGCCGGGGCCAGGCGTCGATGGGACCAAGCGAGGTTTGCGACCAGTCGAACGTCCGCACCAGCTCGCCGCAGACGCCGCCGTCGATGGGCCACGAACGGGTAAACTGCTCAATCGTCATGTTGCACCGCGATGGTCAGAAGGCTCGCCGGAAACTAGCAGGGATCAGGCAAGCCGCAAGCCGCGACATGGGATGGCTTGACTTAAATCATCTTGCAGCAAGGTCCTAGACCGCGATGCCGTGCCGCCCCGCCAGGTCGGTGAAGAACTGCCAGGCCACCCGGCCCGACCGGCCGCCGCGCGTGGCCTGCCATTCGATCGCTTCGGCGCGCAGGGTATCGGGGTCGATCGCCAGCCCATAAGCCTCGCAATAGCCCGCGATCATCGCCAGGTATTCGTCCTGCGAACAGGGGTGGAAACCCAGCCACAGCCCGAAGCGGTCGGACAGGGACACCTTTTCCTCGACCGCCTCGCCCGGGTGGATGGCGGTGGCGCGTTCGTTGTCGATCATGTCGCGCGGCATCAGGTGGCGGCGGTTCGACGTGGCATACAGGATCACGTTGGCGGGCCGCCCGCTGATGCCCCCGTCCAGCACGGCCTTGAGCGACTTGTACTGCGTGTCGTCATGGCTGAAGGACAGGTCGTCCGAAAACAGCAGGAACCGCTTGCCCTTCGCGCGCCCCAGGATCGCCAGCAGCCGCGCGACCGATCCCAGGTCGTCGCGGGCGATTTCCACCAGCACCAGGGGCAGGCCCTGCGCCACGGCTTCGGCATGGACGGCCTTGACCAGGGACGACTTGCCCATGCCCCGCGCGCCCCACAGCAGGGCGTTGTTGGCGCCGAACCCGCGCGCGAATTGCAGCGTGTTGTCCAGCAAGATCCGCTTGGCCCGGTCGATGCCGATCAGCTGCACCAGATCGACGCGGGCGACGGTTTCCACCGCCTCCAGCCGGTCGGGGTCGGGATGCCAGACATAGGCGCTGGCCTCGGTGAAACTCGGCGCGGGAACGGGCGGCGGGGCCAGACGCTCCAGCGCGGCGGCGATGCGGGCAAGGGCGTCGGTATCAGTCAGGTCGCGCATCATTCGCCTTCGTCCAGCAGCCCTTCGGCGCGCAGGTCTGCATCGCGTTTCTTCTCGATGCGCCGCACGATCTGGATCGAGATCTCGTAAAGCCCGTAGATGACCGAGAACAGCACCAACTGGCTGCCCACGTCGGGCGGCGTCAGGCAGGCGGCCAGCGTCAGGATGAGAATGATGGCATAGCGGCGCGTGCCCGCCAGCGTTTCGGCCGAGACCAGCCCCGCCCGTCCCATCAGCGCCAGCGCGACCGGCAGCTGGAAGGACAGCCCGAAGGCCAGGATGAAGCGCGTGGTCAGGTTCAGGTATTCGCTGACCGAACCCTGGAACACGATCCCCGCCAGATGCGATGCCCCCTGCGCGGTGTTGGGATCGTCCGGCAGCGCCAGCGGTCCCTGCTGGAAGCCCAGGAAGAAGGAAAACACCATCGGCAGGATGACGTAATAGGCAAAGGCCGCGCCAAGCGCGAACATCAGGGGCGAGGCGACCAGGAAGGGCAGGAAGGCCCGCTTTTCGCTGCGGTAAAGGCCCGGCGCGACGAAGCGCCACAGCTGATAGCCGATCACCGGAAAGGCCAGGATGAAGCCCCCGAAGAAGGAAATGCGGATGGCGACCGTGAAGCCTTCCTGCAGCTTCAGCAGGATCAGGCCGCATTCCTGACCCCGATCCTCCAGCGCGGCGCAGATCGGCTG
Organism: Paracoccus lichenicola; assembly: GCF_009708075.1. Taxonomy (GTDB): domain Bacteria; phylum Pseudomonadota; class Alphaproteobacteria; order Rhodobacterales; family Rhodobacteraceae; genus Paracoccus; species Paracoccus lichenicola. Next base: position 439,097 of record NZ_WMBT01000002.1, read on the forward strand.
CGTCAGGAAGTTGTAGATCGGGTTCCAGACCAGATAGCACAGGATCATCGCCACCACGAAGGCCAGCGCGGACCAGATGATCCGGGTGCGCAGTTCCTTGAGATGCTCGATCAGCGGGGCCGAGCTGTCGTCCAGCTCATCGACGTGTTGCGATGCCACTTAGTGGTCCTTCATGTCCGAACGGCGGACCCCGGCGATACGGCGCGGGCTGTCGGCGTCAGCCGCCACAGGGTCGTTCGCCGCCTGCAATGCAGCAGGCACGGGGGGCGCGTCAACGGGCCGCGTGTCGGCCCCGGCATGGGCTGCGGGCGCTGCCGGGTCGGGCTTGGCGCGGACGGTCTTGTCCAGGCTGGCCTTGGGATCCCATTGCTCGAATTTCGTGGCCGCGCGGTCCAGCGCGTCCAGTCCCAGCGATTTCTTCGAGGTGAGGGACTTCAAGTCCCTGAGATCCTTGGTCACGTCATTGATGCCGGACCCCTTGGCGGCATCCTCCATCGCACTTGTGAATTCGCGTGCCATGGATCGCGCCTTGGCCGTGATCCGGCCCAGGGTATGAAACAGTTTCGGCAAATCCTCGGGGCCGATGACAACCAGCGCGACAACGCCGATCAGCAGCAGTTCGCTCCACCCGACATCCAGCATTCAGGAACCCCTTTCCCGGGCTTCGGGATCAGACGCGGGGTTCGTTCGAGGGGGTCACGTCGCGGGCCTCGGTTCCCGGAACGGGCTGGATCGGCTGGACCGACGGAACGGGCTTGTCGAGGGCGGCGTTGCGTTCGGCGGCCGCTTCCGTCGTGCCGTCGTTCAGGCCCTTCTTGAAGGCGGTGATGCCCTTGCCGAATTCGCCCATCAGCGAGGAAACCTTGCCGCGGCCGAACAGGACCAGGACCACGATGGCGATGACGAGCAGTGCCATGGGGGACGGTGCGTGCATTCCAGTTCTCCAGTTCCAGAGTCAGGCCAATGACCTGGGATAAACCAATCTGCGGAATATAGGCCCTTGGCCGCCGCAGCGAAACCCCAACTGCCACGATTCGCGGCGCGCGTCATCAATCTGCGACAAACTGACGGTATTTTGACAAGGCTGCCCCCGGCCACCCGGCTTGGCAGGGCCGGGCGTGCGGGCCATAAGGCGGCATGGACCTGTCGCTGTATGTCACCGCCTTCGTCACGCTGTTCGTGGTGATCGACCCGATCGGGCTGGCGCCGGTCTTCATCGCGCTGACGCCGGGCATGGGTGCAGCAGCGCGCCGCCGCATCGGCTTTCGCGCGCTGGTGATCGCCGCGGTGCTGATGATGATCTTCGGCCTTGCGGGCGAATCGATCCTGGGCGCCATCGGGATTTCCATTTCCGCCTTCCGCATCGCGGGCGGGTTGCTGCTGTTCCTGACGGCGCTCGACATGCTGTTCGAGCGGCGCACCGAACGGCGCGAGCATCAGGGCGAGGGCGATCCCCCCGACCACGATCCGTCGGTCTTTCCGCTGGCCATGCCGCTGCTGGCGGGACCGGGGGCGCTGGCCTCGATGATCCTGCTGATGGGCGAGGCGCCGGGGATCGGCCACATGATCCTGGTGAACGGGGTGATGCTGGCGGTGCTGGCCATCGCCATGGCGCTGTTCGTGATCGCCACCCCGCTGGCCCATGCGCTTGGCCGGACGGGCGTGATGGTCGTCACGCGCCTGCTGGGGATGCTGCTGGCCGCCTTGTCGGTGCAGTTCGTCATCGACGGGCTGAAGGGATCGGGGCTGTTCCCGTGACCGATCCCGGCACCATGCAACTGGTCTATTACGGCGTGCTGCTGCTGGTGATCGGCGGGGCGATGATCTTTGAACTGGCAGGGCGCGGCGGGCAGGTGCTGCGCCAGATCATGCTGTGGGTGGTGATCTTCGCGGGCGCGGCGCTGGCCGCCGACTGGTGGATCGGGGGCAACGCCCCCCGCCAGCAGGTGCTGGACGGCGGCCGGATCGAGATCCCCGTGGGCCGCGACGGCCATTTCCACCTGACGGCGCAGGTGAACGGGGAAACCGTGCGCTTCATGGTCGATACCGGCGCGTCCTCGATCGCGCTTGGCCCGGCGGACGCGCGCCGCGTCGGGCTGGACCCGGACGACCTGGCCTATGTCGGAACCGCCGTCACCGCGAACGGCCGGGTGCAGACCGCCCCCGTCACCATCGACGAGATCGCCATCGGCGACATCGTGGACCGCAATGTCCGGGCTTACGTGATCGGCGCGGACCTGGACGGGTCGCTGCTGGGCATGTCCTACCTGCGCACCTTCGCGCGGGTGAGCTTCGAGGGCGACCTGCTGATCCTGGAGCGGTGAGATGGTGGGGTGAACCCCACCCTACGGCGGCTTCCGATTGGCGAAGGCCATCGCCTTCGCCACGTCGCGACATAGCCACCCACACCGCCGAGCCTCAAAGGCCCGGCCAGCGCCCGCCCCGCCCCAGGCGGGCGCTGGCCTTTCGTGGTCGCAGAGCTGAACCGTCTCTGGTGGCACCATCGCGTAGCGGGCGGGGGAAACGTATACGTTTCCTTTTCCCGCCCGGCAAACGGCACCTCAGTCCAGCGCCAGAGGCGGCGTCGGCCCGCTGTCCTCCAGATGCCACACCGCCTGCCAGCGCCCGCCCCTGCGGTCCAGCGTCAGGTAATTGCGTTGCGCCACATAGCGGTGCCTTTGACCGGGCAGCGGCCTGATGCGGATCGGGTGGCCCGGCAGCGGCGCCTCGCCCAACCCCGCGAACAACCCGAGCGCGCGGGCATAGGCCTTGGGCGGCGCGCGGTGCGAGATGCCCGAGGCGACGAGCTGGTGGATCAGCATCGCCTTCGGTCCCATCTCGGCCCGGGTCGCCAGGTGGATCTCGCCCGACAGGACCGTGACCGGGGCGGTCTTTCGCATCCGCAGCACCTGCCCCAGCATCCGCCGCCATTCGTCGCGATGGGCGTGGCTTTGCCACTGGTCGCGCAGGTCGTCCTCGTAATGCTGCATCCGGGGGACGGCCATCATCAGCGTTTCCAGCAGCGACAGCCGGGGCCCCAGCAACGGCACGCTGGACACCATGAAGACGTGATCGCCGGCGGGTTGCATGGCCTCGACCGCGTTCCAGCCGCCCGGTCCCATGATCCGGTCGCGGTGGCGTTCGGACCGCAGGTCGGGCGCCCACAGCGTGACGCCCGGCATGTCGCGCCGCCAACCGAGGTTGCGGCCCGCGGGATCCAGGAACAGGGCGGGCACGTCGGCATCCGTCGCGCCATGCTGGAACAGCAGATACATCCGCCGCGCCACGGCGAACAGCGTCCGGCCCACCGCCGAATTGGTGCGGCTTTCGGACAGCGAACCCCAGCCGTCGCAGATGTCGTGATCGTCCCAGACCGACAAGGATGGCACGGTCGCGAACAGATCCGCGCAACCTTCCGCCGCCAGCACCATGTAGCGTTCGACGAAGCTGCGTTCCAGATGCCGGGCCAGATCCTCCAGATCCGCCGCCGAGGGCCTGGCGGGCACGTGCTTCGGCCAATCCCTTGACAGGGGATGGCCGTGGGTCGCCTCGTCGGCATAGATCTGGTCGCCGCCTTGCAGCAGCAGGGCGAAAGGCGCGCGGGCATGGTCGGCCTGCAACCGCGCCCACATCCGGTTGCGCTCGGTGGAATCGCGGTCCAGATCGCCGTTCTCCTCGCCATTGCAGGACACGAAGGCGATGCGGATGTCGCCGTCCAGGCGCGTGGCGACGGGATAGGCGCGGCCCTCCCACTGATAGCCGGGTTCGCCCGCAGCCAGCGTGAAGTCATGGCGCCAGACGCACAGCCCCGCGACCCGGGCCAGCAGCACCGGGGCGACCGCGCCGTCCTGCGTCTCGACCGCGCCGGGGGCCGCTGCCCCCTCGGGCCGGACGGTGATCGCGGCAAGGCGCAGACCGTCGGCATCGCAGCCCCGAAAATGCAGGATCGGACCCGCGAAACCGTGTTTTTCCGTCATGCTTCCGTTCGCGCCTTCCTGTCCCCTTGGGACGCTAGATAGGCGCTTTGACCCCGATTGCATCCCCGAATCAGGATCCTAGCGGCTTTGTGTCGGCCAATGCCCGTCCATGATGCGACAGCCCGGGCACCAGCGGGAAAAGGTCCGCCTGCAAGGCATGATAGATGTCGGGCTTGCCCCCGAACTGTCCCCCGGTCGGGCCGCCGGGTTCGGGGAACCAGCCGCCGCGGTCGTGGTCGATCAGATGCGCGTCGGCAAAGCGCCACAGGCGGCGATACCAGTCCTCGTCCCCGGGCCGGGGATCGAGCTTGATCAGGGCGGCCAGCGCGCCGATGGCCTCGCACACCGGCCACCAATAGCGGTCGGGCCGGACCACGCGCCCGGTGAAATCCAGCGTATAGGCCAGCCCGCCTCCGGGCAGCCAGGCATCCGCAAGCGCGGTTTCCACCAGCAGCCGCGCCTGTCGCGGCGCGTCGGTGGCGGGCCGCCCGGCCAGATCCCACCATTGCAGCAGCAGGCGCGCCATCTCGAAGGAATGGCCGGGGGTGGTGCCCGCCGGGCGGAACATCGGGTTGCCCTCATAGCCGGGATCGGGCCGCCAGGCGGCGTTGTAATGTTCCGGGATCCGCCAGCCGTTCCCTGCGGCCTGGCCCGCGATGAAGAACCCCAGGATCCGCCCCGCGCGGTCCAAGTATTGGCCCTCGCCCGTGGCCTCGTGCGCGGAGAGCAACGCCTCGACCCCGTGCATGTTGGCGTTCATGCCGCGATAGGTGGAAAAGACCTGCCAGTCGCGGGTGAACTCGTCGCGCAGCAGCCCGGCGGATTCGTCCCAGAACCGGTCCTCCAGCACCTGCGCGATGTCGGAAAGCAGCCGGTCGGCATCGGGATGGCCCGCCAGTTTCGCGCTGGAGGCCGCCAGCAGCACGAAGACATGGCCGTAAGCCAGCTTGGTGCCATCCGCCACCGCCCCGTCCCGCAGCGACCAGACATAGCCGCCATGCCGCGCGTCGCGATGCCCGCGCCACAGCAGGTCCATCCCCCGGTCGATGATCCCCGCCCGGTCCGCCCGCCCCGCCATCTGCCCGAGCGCATGGGAATGGACCAGCCGCGTCGTCACATGCAGTTCCAGCGGCGCGTCCGGCACGGGCCGGCCTGCCGGATCCAGCATCCGCAACCTCCCGCCCCCGGCGCTTGCGTCGAAGAAGTCCAGCGCGCGCCGGGCATCGCGGACCAGGAAACGGCGATGCGCCGGATCGTCCAGCCAATGCCCCGCGTCTTCCGCACCCAGACCTGCCCGTTCCATGATCACCCCCTTGCGGCTGAACGATGAAGGTGCCGATCCCGCGCCCGATCCGCAATCTTTTTGCCGCCCTCCCCCTTGCATCCGGCGCGGCGATTTGCCACGTCTGGACTCAGCGGGACCGGGCCCCTCTGGCGACAAGGCTTGTCGCGATGTCGGAACCGCATCGAGCGTGCCTCGATGCAAAGTGGCCCTTGTCCGACAAAGCCCTTGGCATTGATGCACATCCAGCAACGATGAGGGCAAACGTGGAACTGCTTCTTCTGTTATTCTTGGGCAAGCCGCTGTGGATGTGGCTGCTGTTCGTCGCCATCGTGATCGCGCTTCTGGTCTTTGACCTGGGCGTGCTGCACAAGGACGACCATGCGATCGGCGTGGCCGAAAGCCTCAAGCTGTCGGCCATGTACCTGACGATGGGCGTGCTGTTTTCGGGATTTGTCTGGTGGCAGATCGGGGCCGAGGAAAGCAAGCTCTACCTGACGGCCTTCGTGGTCGAAAAGACCCTGGCGATGGACAACGTCTTCGTCATCGCCATGATCTTCACCTATTTCGCGATCCCGCCGAAATACCAGCACCGGGTGCTGTTCTGGGGCATCCTGGGCGTGATCGTGCTGCGCGGCCTGATGATCGGCCTGGGCGCGACCCTGGTCGCCCAGTATTCCTGGATCCTGTATGTCTTCGCGCTGTTCCTGATCTTCACCGGCATCAAGATGATGATGGTGGGCGACAAGCCGCTGGACATTTCCCAGAACCCCGTCCTGCGCTTCATGAAGCGGCGCATGAACGTGACCGAGGAAATCCACGGCCACGACTTCTGGGTGAAAAAGCCCGACCCGGCGACGGGCAAGCTGACGCGCTATGCCACGCCGCTGTTCCTGGCCCTGGTGATGGTCGAGATCGTGGACGTGATCTTCGCGGTGGATTCGGTGCCCGCGGTCTTCGCGATCACGGCGGATCCGTTCATCGTCTATACCTCGAACATCTTCGCCATCCTGGGCCTGCGGGCGCTGTATTTCGCGCTGGCGGCGATCATCCACCGCTTCCATTATCTGAAATACGCGCTGTCGGTCCTGCTGATCTTCATCGGGTCCAAGATCTTCGTGGCCGACCTGCTGGGTTGGGAGAAATTCCCCGCCTCGTGGTCGCTGGCGATCACCTTCGCGATCCTGGGCGCGGGCGTGGCCTATTCGTTGTGGAAAACGAAGGACAACCGGCCCGAGCCGCAGATCGCCCGCGCCCCCCACGAATAAGCCGAAAACCGGCAAGGCGCCCCGCAACGGGCGCCTTGTCCCCGATTCTGTCCCGCAGGCGGCCTTCATGCCTTTGCACCGGCGCGCGCTTCGTGCAGACTGTGAACAGCCCGACTTGCTGGACAAAGTGAACTGATGCTTCTGGAAATCCTCATCGTCCTGCTTTTGACGATGTTCAACGGCGTCCTGGCCATGTCGGAACTGGCCATCGTGTCCGCCCGGCCCGCCCGGTTGAAGGTCATGGCCGCCGAAGGCAGCCGGGGGGCGGAAATCGCCCTGGACCTGGGGACCGAACCGGGCCGGTTCCTGTCCAGCGTGCAGATCGGCATCACCCTGGTCGGGGTGCTGTCGGGGGCGATCTCGGGGGCAACGCTGGGCGCGCGACTGTCGGCGGCGCTGATCGCCAACGGACTTTCGCCCGCGCTGGCCCAAGCCCTGGGCGTCGGCGGCGTGGTCGTGCTGATTACCTATCTGTCGCTGATCATCGGCGAACTGGTTCCCAAGCAGATCGCCCTGCGCGCGCCCGAAGGCGTGGCCGCCCGCATCGCGCCGCTGATCCTGTTCATCTCGCGCATCGCCGCGCCCATCGTCTGGATCCTGGACAAGTCGGGCAACGTGGTGCTGCGCCTGCTGGGCCAGTCGGGCGAATCCGACCGCGGCATCTCGGACGAGGAGATCCGGGTGATGCTGTCGGATGCCCGCACCGCCGGCGTGATCGAACCCGCCGAGACCGAGATGATCGCGGGCGTCATGCGCATCGCCGACCGATCCGCGCGCGGGCTGATGACGCCGCGCCACGAAGTCGAGGCGGTGGATGTCAACGATGCGGCGGCCGAGGTGCTGCAGAAATTCCGCGACAGCCGCCGCTCGCGCCTGCTGGTGCGCGAAGGCTCGGACGACGACATCATCGGCGTTCTCAGCCTGCGCGACCTGTTGTCCGAGGATGTCACTGACCTGCGCCCCCTGGTGCAAGAGGTTCCCGTGATCCGCGAGGGCCTGCCCGCCCTGAACGTGATCGAGGAATTGAAGGCCAGCCCCGCCCACATGCTGCTGGTTTACGACGAATACGGCCATTTCGAGGGCGTGATCACCGCCATGGACCTGCTGGAGGCGATCGCGGGCGACTTCCCCGAACCCGGCGACGACGAACCCAAGGCCGTGCAGCGCGAGGATGGCAGCTGGCTGGTCGCGGGCTGGATGCCCGCGGACGAGTTCGCCGAGATGATCGGCATCAGCCTGCCCGAGGATCGCGGCTATGAATCGGTCGCGGGCCTCGTGCTGGACCGCGCGGGCGTGCTGCCCGACGTGGGCGCGCGCGTCACGGTGTCCGGCTGGCAGATCGAGGTCGTGGACCTTGACGGGCGCCGCATCGACAAGCTGCTGGTCTCGCAGCTTGCCGAAGGCTGAGGGGTCAGGCCGTCCGGCGCCCGATCCCCAGCACCTGCCAGATCACCAGCGCGGCCAGCGTGGACGTGCCGATGCCACCCAGGGCAAAGCCGCCGATGGTGACGGTGAAATCGCCCGCCCCCAGGATCAGCGCGACCCCCACGGTGAACAGGTTGCGCGGGTCGGAAAAGTCCACGCGGTTGTCCACCCAGATCCGCGCCATGGCGCTGGCGATCAGGCCGAAGACCGACACGGCCAGACCCGCCAGCACCGGCGCGGGGATGGTTTGCAGGATCGCGCCGAACTTTGGCGACAGGCCCAGCAGGATCGCGATGACGGCGGCCATCGGAAAGATCAGCGTCGAATAGACCCGTGTCATCGCCATCACGCCGATGTTCTCGGCATAGGTCGTGACCCCGGTCCCGCCGCCTGCCCCGGCGATCATGGTGGCAAGCCCGTCGCCCAGAAAGCCGCGCCCGATATAGCGGTCCATGTTCCGCCCGGTGATCGCGCCAAGCGCCTTGATGTGGCCCAGGTTCTCGGCCACCAGGACGACGGCCACGGGGGCGATCATGCTGATCGCCGTCCAGTCGAAGCGCGGCGCGGTGAAGCTGGGGATGCCGAACCAGGCCGCCTGCCCCACGCGGGAAAAGTCGATGCCCGGCACGATGCCCGCGCCGTTGCCAAGGACCAGCACCAGCCCGTAACCGAAGGCCAGCGCGATCAGCACCGCGATCCGCCGCGTCGTGCGGGTGCCATAGGCCGACACCATCGCCATGCACAGCACGGTCGCCAGCGCGATGGCCAGATGCGCCATGGAACCCTTCAACTGGTTCACCGCCACGGGCGCCAGGTTCAGCCCGATGGAGACGCCGATGGCCCCGGTGACGGCGGGCGGCATCAGACGCTCCACCCATCCGGTCCCGGCGGCCATCACCGCCAGACCGATCAGCGCATAGACCAGCCCCGCCGCGATGATCCCGCCCAAGGCCACGCCGATGTTCGGATTGGCCCCGCCGCCCGCGAAACCCGTCGCGGCCATCACCACCGCGATGAAGGCGAAGGACGATCCCAGGTAACTGGGCACCCGGCCGCCGGTGATGGCGAAGAACAGCAGCGTGCCGATGCCCGAAAAGAACACCGCCACGTTCGGGTCGAACCCCATGATCAGCGGCGCCAGGATCGTGGATCCCGACATCGCCAGCAGGTGCTGCACGCTCATCGGGATGGCGGCGGCCAGGGGAAGCTTCTCGTCGGGAAGCACCGTTGCGCCGGTGGCCGGGCGCCAGGTCGGAAAATAGCCCATCGTCTTCTCATGTCGTGATTCTGGCGGCAGGCTTAGCCGATTGACGGACCAAGACCAATCGCCTGCGATTGGGTCTTTCGGGGGCGGCCTTCCTGCCGCTAATGTCGCCGCGACCTGACGGAGGAGCAGATGTCCACCACATCCCACAAGGGCGCGGCTTTCGACTGGGCCGATCCCTTCCTGCTGAACGACCAGTTGACCGAAGAAGAACGCATGATCCGCGACGCTGCCGCGGCCTTTGCCGCCGACCGGCTGGCCCCGCGCGTCACCGACGCCTATCTGAACGAGACGACTGACCCCGAGATCTTCCGCGAGATGGGCGCGGCGGGGTTGCTGGGCGTGACGGTGGACGATGCCTATGGCGGCGTCGGCGCGTCTTATGTGGCCTATGGCTTGGTCGCGCGGGAAATCGAGCGGGTTGATTCGGGCTATCGCTCCATGGCCTCGGTCCAGTCGTCGCTGGTGATGTTCCCGATCGAGGCCTATGGCAGCGAGGAGCAGAAGCGCCGTTACCTGCCCAAGCTCGCGACGGGTGAGTTCATCGGCTGCTTCGGCCTGACCGAGCCGGATGCGGGGTCGGACCCGGCAGGCATGAAGACCCGCGCGCGCAAGGTTGACGGCGGCTATGTGCTGAACGGCGCGAAGACGTGGATCAGCAACTCGCCCATCGCCGACGTGTTCGTGGTCTGGGCCAAGTCCGACGCCCATGGCGGCAAGGTGCGCGGCTTCGTGCTGGACAAGGGCACCAAGGGCCTGTCCGCGCCCAAGATCGAGGGCAAGCTGTCGCTGCGGGCATCCATCACCGGCGAGATCGTGATGGAGGATGTGGAGGTGAGCGAAGACGCCCTGCTGCCCGGCGTCGAGGGCATGGGCGGGCCGTTCGGCTGCCTCAACCGCGCGCGCTATGGCATTTCCTGGGGCGCGATGGGGGCTGCGGAAGACTGCTGGTTCCGCGCCCGCCAATACGGGTTGGACCGCCACCAGTTCGGCCGTCCCCTGGCCGCCACGCAGCTGTTCCAGAAGAAGCTGGCCGACATGCAGACGGAAATCGCCCTGGGCCTGCAAGCCAGCCTGCGGGTCGGGCGGCTGTTCGACGAGGGCCGGTTCGCCCCCGAGATGATTTCCATCGTCAAGCGCAACAACTGCGGCAAGGCGCTGGAGATCGCGCGCATGGCCCGCGACATGCACGGCGGCAATGGCATTTCCAGCCAATACCACGTGATCCGCCACGCCCAGAACCTGGAAACCGTGAACACCTATGAAGGCACGCACGATGTCCACGCCCTGATCCTGGGCCGCGCGCAGACGGGGATACAGGCCTTTGGCTGAGCCGCCGCTGAAGGGCCTGCGCGTCGTCGAACTGGCGCGCATCCTGGCCGGACCCTGGATCGGCCAGACCCTGGCAGACTTGGGGGCCGAGGTGATCAAGGTGGAATCGCCCGAGGGCGACGACACCCGCCGCTGGGGTCCGCCCTTCATCAACCGGCCCCGCGCGGACGGGACGACCGAACGGGTCGCCGCCTATTTCCACGCGGCGAACCGGGGCAAGACATCCGTGGTCTGCGACTTCAACGATCCGGCCGACCTGGACCGGCTGCGCACGCTGATCGACGGGGCCGATGTGGTGGTCGAGAACTTCAAGGTGGGGGGCCTGCGCCGCTTCGGGCTGGACTATGACAGCCTGTCGGCGCGCAATCCCCGGCTGGTCTATGCCTCGATCACCGGCTTCGGTCAGGACGGGCCGCGCGCCAGCCAGCCGGGCTACGACTTCCTGATCCAGGGCATGTCGGGGATCATGGACCTGACCGGCGCGCCTGACGGAGAGCCGCAGAAGGTCGGCGTGGCCTGGATCGACATCTTCACCGGACTGTATGGCGTGATCGCGGTGCAGGCGGCGCTGGCCGAACGCGAACGGTCCGGGCGCGGGCAGCATCTGGATTTGTCGCTGCTGGATTGCGGAGTGGCGGTACTGGCCAACCAGGCCACGAACTTCCTCCTGGGCGGCACGGTGCCGCATCGGCTGGGCAATGCGCATCCCAACATCGTGCCCTATCAGCTGTTCCCCGCATCCGACGGCCACCTGATCGTGGCCTGCGGCAACGACCGGCAATTCGCGGCGTTGTGCCGGGTGCTGGACCTGCCCGACCTGCCGGGCAATCCCGATTACGCCACCAACCCCGCCCGCGTGGCCCATCGCGGCCGGCTGGTGCCGATGCTGGCCGCGGCCACCGCGCGCCGCACCCGCGCCGACCTGATCGCCGCGATGGAGGCCGCGGGCGTTCCCGCCGGTCCCGTCAACGACGTGGCCGAGGCATTGGCCGAACCCCAGGTCGCCGCGCGCGGGTTGCGGATCGCGCCCGAAGGCATCGCGGGCCTGCGCACGCCCATCCGCTTTGGCCGCAGCGCGCTGGCCCATGACCGCGCGGCGCCTGCGTTGGGGGATGGGGACTGGCGCTTCACGCAATGAAAAACCCCCGCCGGTCGGGCGGGGGTCAAGACTGTCAGGCTGTCGCGGCAATCACTCGCGGTTGCCCATGAATTGCAGCAGGAACATGAACAGGTTCAGGAAGTCCAGATACAGCTGCAAGGCGCCCATGATGGCGGTCTTGCCGATGAAGTCGGCGTCCGAACCGGCCATGCGCAGATAGGTGTTCTTGATGTTCTGCGTGTCATAGGCGGTCAGGCCCGCGAAGATCAGGACGCCCAGGATCGAGACCACGAACTGGATCGCCTCAGATTGCATGAAGATGTTCACGATGGACGCCACGATCAGGCCGATCACGCCCATGATCAGGAAGCTGCCCCACCCCGAGATGTCCTTCTTCGTGGTATAGCCCCACAGCGACAGGCCCGCGAAGGCAATGGCCGTCACCAGGAAGGTCTGCACGATCGAGGTGCCGGTATAGACCAGGAAGATCGAGCTGAGCGACAGGCCCATCAGCGCGGCAAAGCCGTAGAACAGCATCGTCGCCGCCGAAACCGACAGCCGGTTGATCGCGGCGCCAAAGGCAAAGACCACCAGCAGCGGCGCGAACATGATCACCCATTTCAGGGGCGAGGCATAGATCGCCGTGCCAAGCTGGGTCAGTTGCCCCGACGCATCCACGGCGGCGGCGCTGATGCCATAGGCCGCGACGGCGGTTACACCCATGCCGACCGCCATCAGCCCATAAACCTTGTTCATGTAGGCCCGCAGCCCTTCGTCGATCACCGCAGGGCGGGTGCCGACGCGCTGCGTGGTGCGGTAAGTGTTGTAATCTGCCATCGATCTCTCCCTATGAGACAGGCCGGCGTTTGCCGGTTTATGGCCATCATATTGGCACGATACCGCCCCGATTCAATGCCGGTAAAGAGCCAGGCCGGTACAGTTTTACGCAGATGTTACAAGGTGACGACGATCTTGCCGACCGACCTGCGGCTGCGCAGCAGATCGAAGGCATCCGCGATGCGGTCCAGCGGCATCGCCTCGCCCACCACGGGGGCCAGGCGGCCATCGGCGAACATGCGGAACAGGTCGGCCATGCTGTCCGACATGGCGCGGGGGTCCAGCTTGGCGTAGCCGCCCCAGTAGAAACCGTGGATCGAGATGTTCTTGACCAGCGCGTGATTGAGCGGCAGCACCGGCGGCTTGCCCCCCGCAAAGCCGATCACCAGGAAATGCCCGCCTGCGTTCATGGCGCGGAACGCCGCCTCGCCCGCGCTGTCGCCCACCGCGTCATAGACGACATCGACGCCGCCCCCATCGCGCAGCGCGGTTTTCAGGTCGGGGCAATCCGCGCTGTCGATCACAAGCTGGGCGCCCGCCGCACGCACCACGTCCAGCCGGTCCCGGCCGCGCGCCACGCCGATCACGCGGGCACCCATGGCCCGCCCGATCTCGACCGCGGTCAGCCCGACGCCACCCGCCGCGCCCAGGACGGCCAGCGTCTCGCCCGCGCGCAAACCCGCGCGCCCGGCCAAGGCCAGGTGGCTGGTGCCATAGGCGATCTGGAAGCCCGCCGCCTGCTCGAAGCTCATCGCGGGCGGCAGGACCGTGCAGGCCCCGACGGGAACGCAGATCCGTTCGGCCATGGTCCCGGCGGCCAGGACGGCCACGCGGTCGCCCGGGCGAAAGCCGCTGCCTTCGGGCGCGGCGACCACCTCGCCCGCGCCCTCAAGCCCGGGGGCGAAGGGCGGATCCTGGCGTTCCTGGTATTCGCCCCGGGCCTTCAGCAGATCGGCGAAATTCAGCGCCGCCGCCCGCATCCGCACCAGGATTTGCCCCGGTCCGGGCTGCGGCACGGGGACCTCGCGCAGGACGGGATCCCCGCCCAGCCGTTCCACCAGGGCGATTCGCATCGTCCGGCCGTCCTCTGATCGGAATGTTTTCCCCAAGTCTCTCATCCCCTTATCCATTGGCCCCGTCCGCCTTGCAGGACCTGTCTTTTTGGTCAGAACCACCGCCATTAACCAGGTTAACACTCGAAAATTGAGAAAGGTTAAGATAGTGCTTCCTTAGATTGCATGAGGTGGTAACGATGAAACACGGTGTAGACGTTCATGTTGGCAAGCGCATCCGGCATCGTCGCTGGATGATCGGGATGACCCAACAGCAACTGGCCGACAAGGTCGGCATCAAGTTCCAGCAGATCCAGAAATACGAAACCGGCATGAACCGCGTCTCGGCGTCCCGGCTGTGGGACATCGCGCGCGCGGTGGATGTGCCGGTCTCGTTCTTCTTCGAGGGCCTGCACGAAACCGATGCGCCGTCCGAGGTCGCGGGCGATTTCCTGGCCGACAAGGAGGCGCTGCAACTGGTGCGCGCCTATTACACGATGCCGGTGGCGCAACGCCGCCAGATCTTCGAGCTGGCCCGCGTGCTGTCGGACGCCGCGTGACCTGCTGACGGCGCGGGCGATCCCCGCGCCGCCGCATCTTCGACGCATCACCCCCTTCGCCGCCACTGGCAGGACGCCCCTGTTCGGGTTAGTCCTGCCCTTGGATCGGAACAGGGGGCAGCGATGCGGGACGCGCAGGACATCATCGACACGGCGCACCATATGGCCGACGCCGCCCGCGCGGCCATCCTGCCCTTTTTCCGCACCGACCTGGCGGCGGACAACAAGTGGCAGACCGGATTTGATCCCGTGACCGAGGCAGACCGCGCCGCCGAACGCGCCATGCGCGACGTGCTGGCCCGCCGCCGCCCCGACGACGCCATCCTGGGCGAGGAATACGGGGCCACCCCTGGCACCAGCGGGCTGACCTGGATCCTGGACCCCATCGACGGCACTCGCGCCTTCCTGTGCGGCGCGGCCAGTTGGGGGGTGCTGATCGGGGTGTCGGACGGGCAGGACATCATCTATGGCCTGATCGACCAGCCTTACACCCGCGAACGGTTCGAGGGCGGCTTGGGCCAGGCGCGGCTTTTGTCGGATGCCGGGGAACGCCCCCTGGCGGTGCGCGACGCGCCCCTGTCCCGGGCCACGCTGCTGACCACCTATCCCGAGGTCGGCACCCATGACGAAGGCGCGGCCTTCCGGCGCGTCGCGGCGCAGGTGCGGCTGACCCGATATGGCCTGGACTGCTATGCCTACGGCCTGCTGTCCCTGGGCCAGGTGGATCTGGTGATCGAGGCCGGGCTGCAATCCTATGACATCGCCGGGCCGCTGGCCGTGGTCCGCGCGGCGGGGGGCATCGTCACCGACTGGCATGGCAGGCCTGCGCAGGGGGGCGGCCAGGTGATCGCCGCCGCCACCCCTGCCCTGCACAGCGCCGCGCTTGCCCTGCTGAACGGGGGCGCCGCATGACCGACCAGACCCCCATCCCCGACGACCAGGCCGCCGACGACGAGGACTTCCTGCCCCGGCGCGAGTTGCTGGACCGGATCGACGCGGCCATCCAGGCGGGCGACGCCGCCCTTCTGAACACGCTGCTGGACCCGATGCACGGCGCCGACATCGCCGACATCATCGAGCGCCTGACCCCGGCCGAACGCCGCGCCTTCCTGACCCTCTATTCCGGAGAGATCGACGGCGAGATCCTGTCCGAGATCGACGATTCGATCCGCGACGAGGTGATCGAGCAGCTGCCCCCCGAGGTCGTGGCCGAGGCCGTCCGCGAGATGGACAGCGACGACGTGGTGGACCTGGTCGAGGACATGGACGAACCGGAACGCCAGGAAATCCTGGCCGCCCTGGACGCCACCGACCGCGCCGCCGTCCAGCAGTCGCTGGCCTATCCCGAGAACTCTGCCGGGCGCCTGATGCAGTCCGAGGTCGTGACCGCCCCCGAGCACTGGACCGTGGGCGAGGCCGTGGCCTTTCTGCAATCCGAGGAATGGCTGCCCGAGCAGTTCTATCACATTGTCCTGGTCGATCCGCGCCGCCATCCGCTGGGCTATGTGACGCTGGGCCGGTTGCTGGCGTCCAGCCACGCCACCCCCCTGCACGACATCACCGAGGACAGCTTTCGCACCATCAGCGCCTTCGCCGACGAAGGCGACGTGGCCTATGTCTTCAACCAGTATCACCTGATTTCCGCCCCCGTTGTGGACCGCGACGACCGGCTGGTGGGCATCATCACCATCGACGACGCCATGTCCGTCCTGGACGAGGAACACGAGGAGGACATCCTGCGCCTGGCGGGCGTGGGCGACGAAAGCCACGTGTCCGACGGCCCGCTGGCCACCGCGCGGCAGCGCCTGCCCTGGCTGGTCGTCAACCTGTTCACCGCGTCCCTGTCGGCCATCGTGATTTCCCGGTTCGAGGATACGATCGCGGCGCTGGTGGCCTTGGCCGCCTTGATGCCCATCGTCGCCTCGACCGGGGGGATCGCGGGCACGCAGTCGCTGGCGGTGGCGGTGCGGGCGCTGGCCACGCGCGAACTGGGCCGGGCCAACGCGCGGCGGGTGGTCATGCGCGAACTGGTGGCGGGGATGCTGAACGGCGTGTGCCTGGCGCTGATCCTGGGGGTCGCGGGTTGGCTGATCTTCGGCGACGTCCGGCTGGGCATGGTCCTGGGGGCGGCGATGATCGTGAACCAGATCGTCGCGGCCCTGGGGGGCGTGCTGGTGCCGCTGACGCTGAACAAGCTGGGCCTGGACCCGGCGCTTGCGTCGGGCACATTCGTCACGACGATGACCGACGTGATGGGCTTCTTCGCCTTCCTGGGCCTTGCCACGCTGGTGCTGCTGTGAGCGAGGACAAGGCTGCATTGCGCAGCCGCGCCCTGGCCGCCCGCGCGGCGGGGGGCGACGGGGACGCGCTGACCCGCCACCTGGCCGCCGCCCTGGCGCCGCATCGGGGCAAGATCCTGGCGGGCTATTGGCCGATGCGCGGCGAACCCGATCCCCGGCCCGCGATGGCGGCCCATGACGGTCCGGTCTGCCTGCCGGTGGTGCCAGGCAAGGCCGTGCCGCTGGTCTTCCGTCGCTGGGACGGCGAAGCCTTGGTGCCCGGTCCCTTCGGCACGTCCCATCCCCCTGATTCGCAGCCCGTCCTGCGGCCCGACGTGCTGATCGTGCCGCTTGCGGGTTTCGACCGGGGGGGCAACCGCATCGGCTATGGCGGCGGCTATTACGACCGGACCCTGCAATTGCTGCGCGAAACAGGGGACGCGACCGCCATCGGCCTGGCCTTCGCGGTCCAGGAACTGCCCGCGATCCCCGCAGATCCCTTCGACCAGCCGCTGGATCTGATCGTCACCGACCGGGGTCTCATCCGCCCCCTGCGCTGATCCCGGGCGGCTTGTGGCAGATTTGCATCGGCTGTGCAAAAGCGGTGGACGAGTTGGGGACAAGCCTGTGGATAAACCGGGGACCGACCTCGCCAAGCCCCTGCCCCGGCCCGCGGAATCGCCCCCACGGCCCTGTTGACGACCGCGCCCCGCCCCTGTCTGTGAGCGAATCTTCCGGTCCCCGAAAGACCCCCGAGTCAAGCCGGATCGTGCAAGTTATCCCCAGATAAAAGACGTTGCATTGCTTGCCGAGCAGGATCAATCTTGTGATCTGCGGCGTTGGTCATACCAGATGTGGTGGCAGGTGGGTCCATAACCACCAAGACCCGTCGCTTCGTGATTTCGACCTGTCGGGCGGTGCCGCCGCCCGGACCCATCGTTGCGGCGATGGGGCGGCCGCTTGCCGCCTGGCGCAAGTCGCGGTTCGGGGACGACGAAAAGGAAAGGGCCACGGGCATGAAGATCGAACGGCGTTTTACCACCCCTCAGGGGGGCGCATACGGCGACATCGCCTTCGCGACGACCACCAGCGAGATCCGCAACCCCGACGGCACCGTCGTTTTCCGCAACACCTCGGTCGAGGTGCCGCAGGGCTGGAGCCAGGTCGCCAGCGACGTGATCGCCCAGAAGTATTTCCGCAAGGCCGGGGTGCCTGCCGCCCTCAAGCGCGTCAAGGAAAAGGACGTTCCCGAATTCCTGTGGCGCAGCGTTCCCGATGAAACTGCCCTTGCCGAACTGCCCGAAGACCGGCGCTACGGCGGCGAGACCAGCGCGCGGCAGGTGTTCGACCGCATGGCCGGGGCCTGGACCTATTGGGGATGGAAGGGCGGGTATTTTTCCACCGAAGAAGACGCCCGCGCCTATCACGACGAGATGCGCTTCATGCTGGCCCGCCAGATGGCCGCGCCGAACAGCCCGCAATGGTTCAACACCGGGCTGCACTGGGCCTATGGCATCGACGGCCCGTCGCAGGGGCACTTCTACGTGGACCACAAGACCGGCAAGCTGGTGAAATCCGACAGCGCCTATGAACATCCGCAACCCCACGCCTGCTTCATCCAGTCGGTCAGCGACGACCTGGTGAACGAGGGCGGCATCATGGATCTGTGGGTCCGGGAAGCGCGGCTCTTCAAGTATGGATCCGGCACCGGCACAAACTTTTCCTCGCTGCGCGGCGAAGGGGAACGGCTGTCGGGCGGCGGCAAGTCCTCGGGGTTGATGGGCTTCCTGAAGATCGGCGACCGGGCGGCGGGCGCGATCAAGTCGGGCGGCACCACGCGCCGCGCGGCCAAGATGGTGATCTGCGACATGGATCACCCCGACATCGAGGCCTTCATCAACTGGAAGGTCATCGAGGAACAGAAGGTGGCAAGCTTGGTCGCCGGGTCCAAGGCGCATGAAACGAACCTGAACGCCATCTTCGCCGCGATCCGCGACGGCGACGGCGAGACCGATCCCGCCCGAAACGACGGCCTGAAAGCCGCCATCCGCGCCGCCAAGCGCGCGATGATCCCGGAAACCTACATCAACCGCGTGCTGCAATACGCGCGCCAGGGCTTCGACAGCATCGAGTTCCCGACCTATGACACCGACTGGGACAGTGAGGCCTATGTCAGCGTGTCGGGCCAGAACTCGAACAACTCGGTCCGGGTGACGGATGCCTTCCTACAAGCGGTGCGCGACGACGCCCCGTGGGAGCTGCTGCGCCGCACGGATGGAAAGGTCGCCAAGACCATCAGCGCCCGCGAGTTGTGGGACCAGGTGGGCCACGCCGCCTGGGCCTGCGCCGATCCCGGCATCCAGTTCCACGACACGGTGAACGCCTGGCACACCTGCCCCGAGGACGGGCCGATCCGCGGCAGCAACCCGTGCAGCGAATACATGTTCCTGGACGACACGGCCTGCAACCTGGCCTCCATGAACCTGCTCACGTTCTTCGCGGATGGCCGGTTCGACGCCGACGCCTATGTCCACGCCACGCGGCTGTGGACGGTGACGCTGGAGATCAGCGTGCTGATGGCGCAGTTCCCGTCCAAGGAGATCGCGCAGCGCTCCTACGACTTCCGCACGCTGGGCCTGGGTTACGCCAATATCGGCGGCCTTCTGATGAACATGGGCCTGGGCTATGACAGCGACGGGGGCCGCGCGCTGTGCGGCGCCTTGACCGCGATCATGACAGGCGTGGCCTATGCGACCAGCGCGCGGATGGCGGCGGAACTGGGGGCCTTCCCCGGCTATGCGAAGAATGCCCAGCACATGCTGCGCGTGATCCGCAACCACCGCGCGGCGGCGCACGGCACCGGCGCCTATCAGGGCGTGAACGTCGCCCCCGTGGCGCTTGACGCCGACAACTGCCCCGACGCCCGCCTGGTCGCCATCGCGCGCCAGGCCTGGGACGAGGCGCTGGCCCTGGGCGAGGATCACGGCTTCCGCAACGCCCAGACCACGGTGATCGCGCCGACCGGCACCATCGGCCTGGTCATGGACTGCGACACCACCGGGATCGAGCCGGACTTCGCGCTTGTGAAGTTCAAGAAGCTGGCGGGCGGCGGTTACTTCAAGATCATCAACCAGTCGGTCCCCGCCGCGCTGACCAAGCTGGGCTACACGCCCGCGCAGGTCGAGGAGATCGTGGCCTACGCCGTGGGCCATGCCACCTTGGGCAACTGCCCGGGCATCAACCACACCGCCCTGACCGGCCACGGCTTCGGCCTGGCGGAAATCGAGAAGATCGAGGCCTCGCTGGCCACGGCCTTCGACATCCGCTTCGTCTTCAACCAGTGGACCCTGGGCGAGGATTTCTGCAAGGGCACCTTGGGCATCCCCGCCGACAAGCTGGCCGACCCGACTTTCGACCTGCTGCGCCACCTGGGCTTCACCCGCGCCCAGATCGACGCGGCCAACGACCATGTCTGCGGCACCATGACCCTGGAAGGCGCACCCTATCTGCGTGCGGAACACCTGTCCGTCTTCGACTGTGCCAACGCCTGCGGCAAGACGGGCAAGCGTTACCTGTCGGTCGAAAGCCATATCCGCATGATGGCGGCGGCGCAAAGCTTCATCTCGGGCGCGATTTCCAAGACCATCAACATGCCCAACAGCGCCACCATCGCCGACGCGCTTGCGGCCTACGAGCTGTCCTGGTCGTTGGGCATCAAGGCCAATGCGCTCTATCGCGACGGTTCCAAGCTGTCGCAGCCGCTGGCCTCGGCCCTGGTCGAGGATGACGAGGAGGCCGAGGAGATCCTGGCGACCGGCAATCCGCAGGAAAAGGCCGCCGTGATCGCCGAGAAGATCGTCGAGCGGATCATCGTCAAGGAGGTCGTGCGCAGCCACCGCGAGAAACTGCCGCAGCGCCGCAAGGGCTATACCCAGAAAGCTGTCGTGGGCGGGCACAAGGTCTATCTGCGCACCGGCGAATACGACGACGGGGCCTTGGGCGAAATCTTCATCGACATGCACAAGGAAGGCGCGGGCTTCCGGGCGATGATGAACAACTTCGCCATCGCCGTGTCGGTGGGCCTGCAATACGGCGTGCCGCTGGAGGAATTCGTGGACGCCTTCACCTTTACCCGGTTCGAGCCCGCGGGCATGGTGCAGGGCAACGACAGCATCAAGAACGCCACCTCGATCCTGGACTACGTCTTCCGCGAACTGGCCGTGTCCTATCTGGACCGCACCGACCTGGCGCATGTCAAACCCGAAGGCGCCCGCTTCGACGACATGGGCGGCGGCGAACGCGAGGGGCTGAACCTGGCCCCGGTCAGCGAGCAGTCGGAACTGAAGTCGCTGACCATGCTGAAGCAGATCAGCAGCGCGGGCTATCTGCGCAAGCGTTTGCCGCAGGATCTGATGGTGTTGCAGACAGGGGTGTCGGCCGCGGCGATCCTGTCGGCCGAGCCTGCGGCGATCGACCTGCGCGCCAAGGCCCGGATGCAAGGATACGAAGGCGATCCTTGCGGCGAATGCGGGAACTATACGCTGGTGCGGAACGGGACCTGCATGAAGTGCAATACGTGCGGGGGGACAAGCGGGTGTAGTTGAGGGGCCTCCCGCAAGCCAGGGCCGGTGATGTCGGCCAAACCTCGGCGCACGGGAATCGGCGATCTGTTCCCAAGGACGCGGATCTTCTTGCATCGCCCTGACGTGTCGTGAACCGCTTCTTGGCGAACATGCAGCGGCGCCATGACCGGCCGTTATGCCCACGCAGCATCTTGCCTTGCGGCACGATTGCTGAAAAAAGCGGGCTTGTAATGCCCGCGAACGGATTTTCGCCAGGGCGCTGACTTTAATTAGTAACCTTGTTCCATGTTGAGAAAGTAATGAGTTTCCCGAAGATCGCACTTATCTACGTTATCGATCCCCCCGCATTGACCATCGAAGCGATCCTGCTGTCGGCTTCGATTTGCCGGCACCTTCCGAATGCCGACATCATCGCATACTGCCCCGAGGAAAAGATCGACCGGCTACCTCCGCAACTGCGCGAGTATCTGGAACGCACCGGAACGCGCATCGCGACGATGCCCACCGAGGGCGCGTTCGCCCCTCGCTACAAGCAGGGCAACAAGCTGCTGGCGGCGGCGCAGCCCCGTGTCCATGATTTCACCATCTTCCTGGATACCGACATCGTCGTCTGGCAGCCGTTCGACCTGGCCGGAATGGTCGAAGCCGGCACGGTTTCAGCCGCGCCCGAGGGACGCTATACCTGGGGCAAGAAGGCGGGCTACTGGGAAACGGCCTATGGCGTCTTCGGCCTGCCTGTTCCCGAGGATCGCGTGAAGCTGGCCCGCACCGGCGTCATGTCGCCGCCCTACTTCAATGCAGGCGTGGTGGGTTTCCCGACCGGCTTCGGCAAGCTCTGGCTTGAAACGGCGCAGGAACTGGACCGCGACATCCATGCCGTCTCGGGCCGCCGTCCCTGGCTGGACCAGATCGCCCTGCCCATCGCCATGCGGCGGGCAGGCCTGGACCACAAGCACCTGGATGACCGGTTCAACCTGTCAACCTCGCACACGCCCGTCTCGGAAACCATGCCGGTGAACCGCAAGGCGAAGAAGCAAAGAGAGATCGACCGGCTGAATGCCATGGATCCCTTCCTGATCCACTATCATGCGATCGGTTCCTTGAAGGACCTGCGCTATGCCGGTTATGCGGACGACCTCCTGCAGGAGTTCACCATCTTCCGGTCCTTGGAAGAGCTGGACTGGAAGAAGCACATCGACTTCGATCCCAAGGCGGTGATGGCCGAATTCTGGGCGCTGAAGAAGATCCCCAGCAAGGAGCGCACGGCAGACCAGCGCAAGCAGTTCGCGGTGGTCCACAAGCGCAAGGAACAGTTCAAGGCAGCCGGCCGCCATCCCGACAAATTCGCCAATGTCTGGCCTGCCTCGATCATACCGGGCACGGAATCCCGCCGGAAGATCGGATAGGCACCCCTGTCCCGTCCGATCCATTTTGCTATCTGCATGTCCCGCCCGGACGGATACCGAGATGGACACCTTCCGCAAAAGGCGGTCTATCGGATCAATCCAGCGCCCGTGCTTCGAGTTGGTTCGTCCGGCCGGTCCGCGGATCAGCGATGCGGTCGAGACCGGCCTTGGCCTGACCGGCCGCGGCGGAGTCCTGCAGTTTACCCGGCAGAAGACGGGCGAGCCGGCATCTGTGCCTTGGACGTGCCCTCTGCCCACCTGTGCAGCGCGGATGATCATCCCCGCGGGTGCGGGGGAATAGTTACAGCAGTGCCAAAGGCCGGGTTTGCAAGGCGGTTCATCCCTGCGGGTGCGGGGAACAGGATTGCCACTCGGCATGGCTGTCCTTGATCGTCGGTTCACCCCCGCGGGTGCGGGGAACAGGGCAACTCGCACGGGTGCGTGCATCTGGGATGCGGTTCACCCCCGCGGGTGCGGGGAACAGAACTGACCGTGGCGACCGCCGTGGAAATAATGCGGTTCACCCCGCGGGTGCGGGGAACAGAATTACCCACGCTAGATGAACTGCGTCAACTGCGGTTCACCCCCGCGGGTGCGGGGAACAGTAATAATCATTAACCCTCTTTTTCTCGACAGCCGGTTCACCCCCGCGGGTGCGGGGAACAGTTGATCAAACGGCTCTCCATCCCGGCTGGCGCCGGTTCACCCCCGCGGGTGCGGGGAACAGACCGAAATGTTCCGTGCTGCGTTTGGTCAATACGGTTCACCCCCGCGGGTGCGGGGAACAGCCAACCTTGCCGCTTCCATTCAGGACATCGACCGGTTCATCCCCGCGGGTGCGGGGAACAGTGCCTCCAGGGTCATCGCCAGACGGATGATAGCGGTTCATCCCCGCGGGTGCGGGGAACAGCCCCACAAGGCGCAACCCGTCCGCCTCGGGATCGGTTCATCCCCGCGGGTGCGGGGAACAGGGGTCGATCTTGACCCCCACCGCATCCACGCGCGGTTCATCCCCGCGGGTGCGGGGAACAGGACGGGCGGGTGGGAAGCCCGCCATACCACATCGGTTCATCCCCGCGGGTGCGGGGAACAGGCCCACAAGCGCCGTGACCCGATAGCGATAGCCGGTTCATCCCCGCGGGTGCGGGGAACAGACGCGCAGGCCCGCGTCAAGCTCTTTCGTCTTCGGTTCATCCCCGCGGGTGCGGGGAACAGATGCGGTCAGGACGGGCGGCGTTGAAGCCGCGCGGTTCATCCCCGCGGGTGCGGGGAACAGTTATGGTCGCAACCCGGGGGTCTGACCTATGGCGGTTCATCCCCGCGGGTGCGGGGAACAGGTGCCCATGGCCGACCTGAACCCCCATCACCGCGGTTCATCCCCGCGGGTGCGAGGAACAGTTGCACGCGTAAAAGGCGAAAAATTCATTTACCGGTTCATCCCCGCGGGTGCGGGGAACAGACCTGCCGAGATGATGACCGAGCCGGGCGTGACGGTTCATCCCCGTGGGTGCGGGGAACAGATGGCCTGCCCCGCCTGGAACGCCGGTTCGGCCGGTTCATCCCCGCGGGTGCGGGGAACAGTGCGTGTGCAGCCACAGGCCCAGGTCGTCCATCGGTTCATCCCCGCGGGTGCGGGGAACAGCCATTCGCCTTGGCCTTTCTGCGGGCCTGCCGCGGTTCATCCCCGCGGGTGCGGGGAACAGCGCGCCGCCGCCCTTCGGCAGTGCATGGCAGACGGTTCATCCCCGCGGGTGCGGGGAACAGACCTCCTCCTGCTCGGCCATGACGGCCCTGATCGGTTCATCCCCGCGGGTGCGGGGAACAGAAGCGCCCGCATCGCGGTGAGCGTGAACTGTTCGGTTCATCCCCGCGGGTGCGGGGAACAGGACTATCTGATCGCCACCGCTTCCAATGAAGCCGGTTCATCCCCGCGGGTGCGGGGAACAGCTTACGCGTTCATCTTTGCTTTCCTGTGCGATCGGTTCATCCCCGCGGGTGCGGGGAACAGAGCGACTCGCCGATCTCGCTGATCACCTTGGCCGGTTCATCCCCGCGGGTGCGGGGAACAGGCTAACATGACCGTCCTCTACCGTCTGACCGTCGGTTCATCCCCGCGGGTGCGGGGAACAGCTGACCAGATCGAACCGCAGGTCCGACTCAGACGGTTCATCCCCGCGGGTGCGGGGAACAGATCCTGGAAATCACGCGGGCCGATGCGCAAGCCGGTTCATCCCCGCGGGTGCGGGGAACAGTCGTAGCGGGTGCCGTCTGCCCGCCATTGTGCCGGTTCATCCCCGCGGGTGCGGGGAACAGTTTCCATTCCTCCACAAAGGCAGCTTCGATGCCGGTTCATCCCCGCGGGTGCGGGGAACAGGCGAGATACCCGCCCGCGCCGTCGCTTGCCACCGGTTCATCCCCGCGGGTGCGGGGAACAGCGGTCGTGCCGGCCGTTGAACGAAAACACGAACGGTTCATCCCCGCGGGTGCGGGGAACAGCAGGTCAGGGACCATGGCGGGCGCGCCGTCTGCGGTTCATCCCCGCGGGTGCGGGGAACAGGGCATGATCGTCGTCATGCTCGGCCGTCCAGCCGGTTCATCCCCGCGGGTGCGGGGAACAGATCCACTCGGCGACCTGGGGAATGAACGACAGCGGTTCATCCCCGCGGGTGCGGGGAACAGAACGCCTCGGCAGACATTCCGCGCGGGACTGCCGGTTCATCCCCGCGGGTGCGGGGAACAGACCGCCCGCCTGCCCCATCCATCAGGGGATAGCGGTTCATCCCCGCGGGTGCGGGGAACAGGAAGG
Organism: Paracoccus lichenicola; assembly: GCF_009708075.1. Taxonomy (GTDB): domain Bacteria; phylum Pseudomonadota; class Alphaproteobacteria; order Rhodobacterales; family Rhodobacteraceae; genus Paracoccus; species Paracoccus lichenicola. The sequence continues at coordinate 464,267 of NZ_WMBT01000002.1, forward strand.
CCAGAACGTCGGCAAGCTGCCGATCACCGGTTCATCCCCGCGGGTGCGGGGAACAGTATTCCGAGCGGAACGCGATGGATGGGGCCAGCGGTTCATCCCCGCGGGTGCGGGGAACAGATTGAAGAAGGCCGGACGTTGGCGCGTCCGGCCGGTTCATCCCCGCGGGTGCGGGGAACAGAACCGGCACCTGGGTCGCAGGCGCGCCCTCACCGGTTCATCCCCGCGGGTGCGGGGAACAGACACGAAATGAATTGCCCGTTTTCAACGAATGCGGTTCATCCCCGCGGGTGCGGGGAACAGATACCACATGGAATAGGTGTTGGCCCCGACGTCGGTTCATCCCCGCGGGTGCGGGGAACAGCCACATGCGGCCCCATTGCACGGTGATCGCGCCGGTTCATCCCCGCGGGTGCGGGGAACAGCCAATATCGTCTCGATCTATTCCACGCCATACCGGTTCATCCCCGCGGGTGCGGGGAACAGATGAAATCTTGCCACTCAACGTTAGGCGTTTTCGGTTCATCCCCGCGGGTGCGGGGAACAGTTGTATCGAATTCCGAATTCGACTTTAGGAGCCGGTTCATCCCCGCGGGTGCGGGGAACAGTGCATCAGCCGTTCCATGTTCATGGCCGCTTTCGGTTCATCCCCGCGGGTGCGGGGAACAGTGGTCCGGGGGCGTCCCCCGTTCCTCACTCAGCGGTTCATCCCCGCGGGTGCGGGGAACAGGTTCAGGCCGTGGTGCTGGTGTCCGTGTACGCCGGTTCATCCCCGCGGGTGCGGGGAACAGGTCTTGATGCGCTTGGCGTCAGACACTTTTCGCGGTTCATCCCCGCGGGTGCGGGGAACAGAGGATTTGATCAGCACCCCGCCGCGCATCAAGCGGTTCATCCCCGCGGGTGCGGGGAACAGTCGATATTGGCAAGGGAGACGGTGATACCGTTCGGTTCATCCCCGCGGGTGCGGGGAACAGAAGGGCGATCACGGCGATGGTGAAGGCCACTGAGGTTCATCCCCGCGGGTGCGGGGAACAGGGCCCCCGTTAGTAAGCGCGGCGCCCAGGCCGCGGTTCATCCCCGCGGGTGCGGGGAACAGGGGCGGCGCGGGGGGCGGTCATTGTGCCTCCGCGGTTCATCCCCGCGGGTGCGGGGAACAGGTGCTGCAACCTGTAGATTAGCGGCGTTAACTCGGTTCATCCCCGCGGGTGCGGGGAACAGGACGAGATGGGCGGCCGCAAGAACCGCGTCGGCGGTTCATCCCCGCGGGTGCGGGGAACAGTGAGCGAGGCTGAACTGGATCAAGCGGGAGTGCGGTTCATCCCCGCGGGTGCGGGGAACAGGGCACCACCTGAGAGGTTCGCAATGGCTCTGCCGGTTCATCCCCGCGGGTGCGGGGAACAGTGGCCTTTTCGCTTCAATGTGTTTTTCAAAGGCGGTTCATCCCCGCGGGTGCGGGGAACAGCCTCGATGCGCTGCGGAACAACCCGCTGCGGCCGGTTCATCCCCGCGGGTGCGGGGAACAGGCTCGCGAAGCTTAGCGAAGGCAGCGGTTTTCCGGTTCATCCCCGCGGGTGCGGGGAACAGGTAACGATCAAGAAACATTTCACGCATACGGCCAGTTCATCCCCGCGGGTGCGGGGAACAGCGTCAGATCGTGCCCATTCGCGCGTCCACCATCGGTTCATCCCCGCGGGTGCGGGGAACAGTTGCGGTATTCCCTGTCGCTGGGCGGGTCGAACGGTTCATCCCCGCGGGTGCGGGGAACAGTTGACCCACTGGACCACTTCGTAGATGTCCCCCGGTTCATCCCCGCGGGTGCGGGGAACAGGGTATAGACGGTGATGGTGTTCATCAGATGCGCGGTTCATCCCCGCGGGTGCGGGGAACAGGAGGTGGAAGCGAAGCTGGCCCGCTCGAACATCGGTTCATCCCCGCGGGTGCGGGGAACAGTCAGGCTCCGTGACGGACGAACAGGTGACGCGCGGTTCATCCCCGCGGGTGCGGGGAACAGCTGCGCGGCTCGGGATCGACGGTTCTGGACGACGGTTCATCCCCGCGGGTGCGGGGAACAGCCGGGCTTGTCCGAGTCATGTCCTGCGCGCATCGGTTCATCCCCGCGGGTGCGGGGAACAGCCGCAAAGCGAGGGCTGTATTGCGTAATTCTTCGGTTCATCCCCGCGGGTGCGGGGAACAGGAGGGAACGGCGTGCGGCACACGGCCAGGATACGGTTCATCCCCGCGGGTGCGGGGAACAGCATCGCAAACCCCTGCGGACGGTCCTCTGCGCCGGTTCATCCCCGCGGGTGCGGGGAACAGGTCCGGCCTGGACAGTTTCACAGGGGCCGCGTCGGTTCATCCCCGCGGGTGCGGGGAACAGACTAGGTGCCATTGCACTACGAATATGGCTGACGGTTCATCCCCGCGGGTGCGGGGAACAGATCCGATCCGGTCACGGGGGCATGATGAGGCGCGGTTCATCCCCGCGGGTGCGGGGAACAGGAGGCGGTCGTTCAGTATCAGATGCTATAAAACGGTTCATCCCCGCGGGTGCGGGGAACAGTTGTCCGTCATGAAGTATTCTGCCGACACGATCGGTTCATCCCCGCGGGTGCGGGGAACAGCCCATCAATGGTGATCCCCACGTCCTGCACCGCGGTTCATCCCCGCGGGTGCGGGGAACAGGCCCGAGTGGCACCGGCGCCGATGAATGATGGCGGTTCATCCCCGCGGGTGCGGGGAACAGGCACCCGTTCAGCGTGCCAGCGGTTTCCACGGCGGTTCATCCCCGCGGGTGCGGGGAACAGGACCGCGCCCTGATGCACGAATCACTCAAGGCCGGTTCATCCCCGCGGGTGCGGGGAACAGAAGGCGCTGTGGCTGTGGGGGCGTCTCAAGGACGGTTCATCCCCGCGGGTGCGGGGAACAGGGGGCCGTCCTATTGGAATGACGCCTCGGTGGCGGTTCATCCCCGCGGGTGCGGGGAACAGTCCTTTGTATCCTCATCCGGGTTTTTCGGACGCGGTTCATCCCCGCGGGTGCGGGGAACAGGCGCGGGGGGTTCATGCCAGCAGATGCGCAAGCGGTTCATCCCCGCGGGTGCGGGGAACAGGACGGCAAGCCCAAGCACGGCTGGCAGGCCCGCGGTTCATCCCCGCGGGTGCGGGGAACAGAGCCTATATTCCTGCGCCGCTTCCTCATCCGACGGTTCATCCCCGCGGGTGCGGGGAACAGTAAGAAGCGCGTGAGAAAAGCAATCCGGGAGGCGGTTCATCCCCGCGGGTGCGGGGAACAGTCCCTTGAAGTGATGCCCCGCGTGACGGTCAACGGTTCATCCCCGCGGGTGCGGGGAACAGGTCATTCTCCTTGAAGCGCCGCCCAGGATGCCCGGTTCATCCCCGCGGGTGCGGGGAACAGATATCCCCGTCATGCACACGGGCAACCTTGCGCGGTTCATCCCCGCGGGTGCGGGGAACAGACGGTATGCTCTGCCCATCGAATAGCAGACGCCGGTTCATCCCCGCGGGTGCGGGGAACAGTCGTTAGTCTGCACGAGGGCGAGGCCATCACGCGGTTCATCCCCGCGGGTGCGGGGAACAGCCGGTTCAGGTTGTCCCGCACCCACGCCTCGGCGGTTCATCCCCGCGGGTGCGGGGAACAGTGGGGCGTTGTCGTCAAGCTGCCCATTGACGCCGGTTCATCCCCGCGGGTGCGGGGAACAGGTGTAGGCCGGACGCTGCACCCCGGCGCGGGACGGTTCATCCCCGCGGGTGCGGGGAACAGATTGGGAGTTACGCCGTAGCGTGGCCCTGCCCCGGTTCATCCCCGCGGGTGCGGGGAACAGCTGCTCAATTCCTCGACCTGCTTTTCATACACCGGTTCATCCCCGCGGGTGCGGGGAACAGGTCACATACGGATACGGGGCCGTTTCCGTCGCCGGTTCATCCCCGCGGGTGCGGGGAACAGTTCTCGGTGTCGGTCTGGTAGCGGTCTGCCAGCGGTTCATCCCCGCGGGTGCGGGGAACAGCGGTTCATCTCGCCTTGCGAAATGACGCCCTGCGGTTCATCCCCGCGGGTGCGGGGAACAGCAGCGATGCACCGACCTACCAGATCGGCCACCCGGTTCATCCCCGCGGGTGCGGGGAACAGTCGCTGCTGTCTTCGGAATAACCCTGATTTTCCGGTTCATCCCCGCGGGTGCGGGGAACAGCCCAATTCCCGCAGCCGCTCAAGGCTCATCGCCGGTTCATCCCCGCGGGTGCGGGGAACAGTTTGTATTGACGTGGACAAATGTCCATGACACCGGTTCATCCCCGCGGGTGCGGGGAACAGGGGACGGGCACGGCCAAGCTGGTCCTGGTCGCCGGTTCATCCCCGCGGGTGCGGGGAACAGGAGGCTGACGCCCTCGCCGCAATGCAACATCGCGGTTCATCCCCGCGGGTGCGGGGAACAGGCCAATATCGACATGGCCAGGAAAACTGCTGCCGGTTCATCCCCGCGGGTGCGGGGAACAGCTCACGCGGACGGCAAGAAACGTGCGGCCCTGCGGTTCATCCCCGCGGGTGCGGGGAACAGTCGGTCATCCCGATGGCCTCGCGCAGCTGCGCCGGTTCATCCCCGCGGGTGCGGGGAACAGCATTTGCATGCCTGCTTCAGCTGGCGGCGGACCGGTTCATCCCCGCGGGTGCGGGGAACAGTCGCGCAGGGTCAGGTCGCTGCGCAGCTTGGCCGGTTCATCCCCGCGGGTGCGGGGAACAGATCGGTTCGCCCGCAGGTCGGTCGTGTGTGGACGGTTCATCCCCGCGGGTGCGGGGAACAGGTAACCCCTGCGCTTCAATTCAGCGACCAAGGCGGTTCATCCCCGCGGGTGCGGGGAACAGTCGTGGCCGGTCCTGGAAAGCGCCTCGACCTGCGGTTCATCCCCGCGGGTGCGGGGAACAGTCTGAAACGCGGCCAGTAAGGGTTTCTATCGACGGTTCATCCCCGCGGGTGCGGGGAACAGTCGGCTTGCCGACATAGATACGCGCATTGACGCGGTTCATCCCCGCGGGTGCGGGGAACAGCAACTGGCAAACAGAGGAACCCTCATGTCCAGCGGTTCATCCCCGCGGGTGCGGGGAACAGTAACGTCTCGCCTCCAGAACGTCAGTTTCCAGCGGTTCATCCCCGCGGGTGCGGGGAACAGGGCATTGGCGCGGTCAGGCTGTCCGCAGGTGTCGGTTCATCCCCGCGGGTGCGGGGAACAGGCCATCGCGGGCCGCTACGTCCGCAACACCGGCGGTTCATCCCCGCGGGTGCGGGGAACAGGAAAAATCTGCGAATTGGAAGTCCATCGGTGACGGTTCATCCCCGCGGGTGCGGGGAACAGTCAGCCACCAGATTGCGGCTCTGCGTCTCCATCGGTTCATCCCCGCGGGTGCGGGGAACAGGGAAGATGCGGGACAGCCATCCCATGATCAGGCGGTTCATCCCCGCGGGTGCGGGGAACAGGTTGTCCAAGCCATCGAGGACGGCAAGTCCATCGGTTCATCCCCGCGGGTGCGGGGAACAGGCTTTGACCATCTGAACGATGGACTAGGCTACCGGTTCATCCCCGCGGGTGCGGGGAACAGAGCCGGGCAAGACGGACTACCTGAACGCCCGGCGGTTCATCCCCGCGGGTGCGGGGAACAGTCCTCACCGAAGCTGGCCATATCTAACGTCTGCGGTTCATCCCCGCGGGTGCGGGGAACAGGCCGCGCGGGAGGAGGGCGCGCGGATGCCTATGCGGTTCATCCCCGCGGGTGCGGGGAACAGGTTATAGACCAGCGGGGGACCGGCAGTCAGCCCGGTTCATCCCCGCGGGTGCGGGGAACAGTTTTGTCTATGCCGGAAATGCAGCGTCGGCAGCGGTTCATCCCCGCGGGTGCGGGGAACAGTGCGCCGACCGGAACAAGGGCCTGAAACCCGTCGGTTCATCCCCGCGGGTGCGGGGAACAGCGAATGAAGCCTTGGAAGAAGGTGAAAAACGTCGGTTCATCCCCGCGGGTGCGGGGAACAGTCTTGTTGCAGCTTATTGATCCACCAACGAAAACTCAATCGGCTCCAGCGTACCGATCATTTCGAGGAATTCGGGGGGTAAAACGACACCAGCTTCAGCCCGTCAAAATCGACAGGCATCCTGCGGTTCTTGCCGGTCGTGGCGAAGTCGTAGCCCTGATCGTTGGGGGCGCTCCAGATCATCACGGCGTCGCCCCCATCAATGCCGCCGGTGACCTGCGACCAGATCATCTCGCGCGTGCGGGCGGAATAGTCGCCGACATAGACGCCGGCGCGGACCTCGACCAGCCAGGCGGCGAGGCGGCCCCGCAGGCGCGGCGGGGCGTTCGTCACGACGACCACGATCATCCGCGGTGTCCGTCGTCGCCTGACCGGTCCTCGTCGAAGGCCGGGCCGATGGCATCGGCGGGCGGTTCGGGGCGCGGAAGCTCTCCGGCTTCCAGCACTTCCTCGATCCGGGGGATGATCTTGCCCAGAAGACCGGTTCTGCGGAAGGCGTCGCGGCAGGCCAGGCGGACGGCGCGGTCGGGCGCCATGTCCAGCTTGCCGCGCGCGGCAAGGCCGGCGATGCGGAACGCCTCGGGGACGACGGTGTCGATCTTCCACAGGTCGGCGATGTCGTAGACGAAGGACAGGGGCTTGCCGCTGTGCAGAAAGCCGATGGCCGGGGCGTAGCCCGCAGCCAGGACGGCGGCCTCGGTCAGGCCGTGCAGGCAGGCGGTCGCGGCGGACAGGCAACGGTTGGGGATGTCGCCGGCCTCCCAATCGCGGGGGTCATAGCTGCGGCGGGTCCAGGCGACGCCATGGGTCTGCGCCAGAAGCTCGTAGGACTTGCGCACGCGCACGCCCTCGATCCCGCGAAGCTGGTCGATGGACCGGCGCTGCGGCGCATCCTCGCCAAAGCGCAGGGCGTACATCTTGCGCACGACGCGCAACCGGGCGGCATCGTCCAGGGCCAGGCGGGCCTGCCACAACAGCCGGTCGGCGCGCGCACCGCCCGGCTGGCCCGCGGAATACAGGCGCACGCCCGCCTCGCCCACCCAGGTGATCAGGGTGCCGGTGCGCGCGGCCAACGCGATCGCCGCATGAGAGATGCGGGCGCCGGGTTCCAGCATCACCCCGGCCAAGCCGCCCACGGGGATCTGCGTCCGGGTGCCGTCGGCATTGACGGCGACAAAGGCGCCGTCGGCCACGTCAAGCTGCGCGCGTTCCACGAAGACCAGGGACGAGCGGTCCTTGATCGGGATGGGACGCGGCGGCGGCAGGCCCGGCAGGCTCATGCAGGACGTGCCCGGCGGATCATCATCAGCCCGTGGCCGAAGGATTTCGCGCGCCCGAACCCCTGCGCCATGCGGTCCAGAAACAGCGCGGGATCCTCAAGGCGGATCACCCCCGACAAATCCAGCACCCCAAATTGCGGCTGCCCCCGGCGCGGACCGCGATGATCGGGCAGCGCGACCACGGAGTAATCCGCCACCTCGGCGAGTTCGACGGCGAAACCGGCGCGCGTCCCCTGCCCCTCCAGCCAGGCGCGGCCCGCGGTTCCGGCGGCGGCCATGCGCGCCTCGGCCCGCGCGCCCTTGGGCAGGTCGCGGATGGCGTGCATGACCACGTCGTCATGCTTGCGGCGCTCCTTGCCCGATGCGGTCGTCTCGCCGGTCTTGCGGGTGCGGGTGGCGTTGGCGCGCAGCACGAAGTCCAGCCGGTCGCCGGGGGCAAGGGCGGGCGCGAAGTCCTTGACCTCGGGTTGGTCGAAGAAGGGGGAATCAGCCGGGCGGCGGCGCGACAGGACGAAGAAACGGCCGTTCCCCTCGGACCGCCACAGGAAATCGCGCGGGGCATCGGGATCGCCCGCGAAGGCCGACCACAGCAGGCGGTGATGGGCGTCCTGCGCGCGGCCGCGTTCCTCGGGGTCGATCAGGCGCTTGAGGGCCTCGACCGAGGGGGCGCGCGACAGCGTCAGGCGCGACAGATAGAGGCTCATGCAGACCTCGGCAGGTGGGTGACATGGACCTCGCGGCTGGTGAAGTGCCACCGGCTGCGGTCCAGCGGCACGTCGTTTCGCCGCTCGGTCCGGGCATCGGGGGACGGCGCGTCGGAATGGATCGCGAAAGCGGGTGGCACAGGCCGGAATTCCGGCATCTGCGCGGCCTCCAGGGCAGTCACGGCATCGTCGGCCTGCACCAGCCGGGGCGCGGGCGGGGCGGAAAGCGGGCAGGACTTGCGCCCCAGATAAAGCGTGAAGACCGGCCGCAGCAGCGCGTCGCGAAAGGGCGCCATGTCCAACCCCCAGACGGCGACCGAATACAGCACGCCGCATCGGTAATCGCGCTGCGTCAGCGTCGTGTTGACCGCCCGCCCTGCCTTGTGCAGGGCCGCGGCGCGGCTGTCGGGACGCCTTGCCGCAGCCGTGGGCACCGTCTGCACCGTGTGGTAATCGCGCAGCGGCTGGCCGATGTCGTGGACCGCCACGGCGACATGCAGGGGCGCCAGCGCCGCCTGCCCCCGGGCATCGTCGCGGCGGATGCCGCGCGCCGCCGCCAGCAGCCCCAGGATCGCCGACCGGCCCGGCCATGTCAGCGTGCCGCGCCGTTCATGCCCCGCCAGATCGCCGTTCGAGGCCAGGGTCGCCGCCAGAGTGAAGACCAGATGTTCAGGCATTCTGCCGTTCCAGCGCCGAGGCCGCGAAATCCTCGATTGCCGCAAGCGTGCCCTGCCCCTTCGGCACGTCCATGGTTTCCACCGCATCCGCCGCAGGGCCATAGGCGCGGTCGATGTCGGCCGCGGTCCTTTCAAGGGCGCGGGCCGATGCGTCGAACAGATCGTCGCCGCGCACCGGCGTGAAGAAAGCCCCCGTCAGATCGCGCGGGGCGGCCCCCCCGATCTCGGCCCGGACATAGCCCGCGCGGGGGTGGTGGGCATGGCTGTTCTGCTTGCCGGAAGGGGTGGCCGTGGCGATGGCGCGGACCAGCGACCGCAAACCCCGCGCGGCCAGTTCCTTGTCCCCGCCCAGGTTTTCCACCAGCAGGTCGCAGTTCACGCAGGCGTAAAGATAGTAAACACCCGACCCGAAGCCGTGTTCGCCCAGATGGGCGCCGCCCGTGTCCTCGCGCCTTTGCAGGTCATCGACGGCGGTGAAATAGTCGTCCTCGGCCTGGGCGCGGTGGGTGGTGATCGCGTGCGAGATCTGGACGGCGGCGTCGCGGTTGAAATCGGGATTGTCGGCCAGCATCCGTCCGAACATCGCGATGTCCACGGCGCCGTCGGCGGTGCGCAGAACGGTCCTGGCAAGTTCCTTGTCCGTCGGCAGCGCCTCGCCCGCCAATGCCTTGTCGGCCAGATCCAGCGCGAAGGCGCGTTCGTCAGGCGAGATGAAGGCCAGCGTCGTGCCCTGGACCGCCTCGGGGCGCTTCTTGTCCTGCGGTTCGATCTTGCCGAAGACCTTGGCGATCTCCTCGGCCTTGGTGCGGGCCTGTGCGGCGTCCATGCCTCCGGCCAGCAGGCGGTCCAGCAGCACCTTGGCCATCAGCTTCGTCCGCTGGCCCATATGCCCGGCCAGACCTTGCCGGAACGGTTCGGATACACGCAGGGCGCGCTTGATCGACTGGCTGGACAGGCGCAGCCGGGGGGCGCCGCCCACAGTGGCCTGCTTGGGGCGGCCTTGGTCGTCGCGGTTCGGGTTCGACGGCGGATAGGCGGTCAGCAGATGCAGTTGCAGAAAGGTCGTCATTGCGCAATGTCCTCGGTCTTGCCTTCGGCTGCGGCGTTGTCGCGCGCGGCGTTGAAATAGTCGAAATACCAGTTGCGGCGGATGTCCTCGCCCCGCTCGGGGTCGTCCCAGTTCAGCACGTCGCGGCCCAGCGTGGCGACGTTGCAGCCGCCCTCGGTCAGAACAATGGCGCGGCGCAGGGCGCGCGGCAGTTCGTCCGCCTCGGACCGGACCAGCCGTTCGAAACGCGCCCGCGACATGGCAGGGGGATCGCCGCTGCCAAGGACGCGCGCAAGGCTGCGCAGGTCGTTCCTTTCGACATGCGCCAGCACCTGCACCACGCGGATCAGCCCCTTGGGCCGGTGGCGCAGCCAGGGCGCGCGGGCCACCAGATCGTGAACCTGCGGCTGAGCCAGCGCCTCCAGCGCATCCGCCCGCCTCAGCCGGGCGCGCAGGGCGCGGGCGGCCGAGGTGTCGTCGGCAGGCCGCAGCGCCTCGCGCCACCACCCCGACAGCGTCTTTCCGATGTCTTCCGTCATGCCGCCTTCGCCTTCGCCTCCAACCCCAACTCGCCATAAAGCTTCGCGCCCGTCTTGCCCTGTCCGCGGAACATCGCGATCAGCAGGTTCCGTTCGCGCAGGATGGCTTCCACGTCCTTGATCGGCATCCCCGCCAGTCCCGGCATCGCCGCGTCGTCGAAAATCGCCAATGCCGTCTTGTGCATCTCGGCCAGCCAGCGGGCCATCGTGTCGTCATGGCCGGTCTCGCCCGCCAGCCGCTCGAACGGACCTTGCGTGCGCAGAAAGAACTCCTCGCGCAGCGCGTCCAGCGCGGTGCCGCCACTCGCCAACATCTTCAGAGCAGTAGCCAGCGTCTCGCCGCACATCTTGGCCGCAGCGATCATCCGCTGGATGCAGGTCAGTGCCTCGCCTTCCGGGATCAGCGGCTGGCGCGACAGGGTGAAATCACGGGGCTTCATGTTGTCCATCGCCCAACCGGCGACGATCACGCTGGCGCCTTCGGTGCTGTAGGCGCGGTCGGCATAGCCCGTCAGCGCAGCGGCCTGGCGGCGCAGATCGCTGGTTGACGCCGCATTGATCCCCAGCCAGTTGCGATAGCCAAAGGCGCCCGCGCGCGGGTGCTGGGGCAGCAGTTCCGCGCCGTCCTTCACGCGGTAATAAGGCGTCAGCGGGTGTTCCCACCCCGCATAGTTCGCGCCATAGGGCTTTTGCAGGACGCCCGTGACCTGATCGCCGTAGAAAATCAGGCGCAGGCGGCGGGGCATTCCGAAAAACGTCTCGGCCAGGTTGCCGTCCTCAGGCGGGTAGAGGGGATCGGGTCGGGGGGCGTCCTGCATCCAGGGCAGCGCCTCGGGCCCCTGCGGACGGCCAAGCGGGACATTCGCCCAGACCAGCGGCCACAGCCCCGGTTCGGGCGGCTCGACCAGCGTGATCATCGGCCCCCCGCCCCGCATCGAGGTGCGGTTGCCCGCGCCCCCCGCCGGAGCCTGCGATTGCAGCGTGTAAAGCGCCATCGCCGCCAGCGCGGGATCCAGGCGCGGATAGCGCCCGCGCCGCACCATCAGATCGGCATTGTTCTTGGCGGTGTTGCCGCCAGCCGAATCGATGAACAGCATGTCGGGCGAATTGATGTCCACCTTGGCATTCGCCGTCTCGAATCGCTCTCGGTCTTGCAGGAAGCGCGGCCCGTCCCCGCCAAGGTCGAAGGCCGGGGCCAAGGGCGCCAGGGCCGCGCGCAGCCGTTCGGGATCAGGTTTCCGGTCGGCCCAGTCCTCGACCTCCTCGACCGGGTCGGCCAGATGGACCAGGCCGATCAGCAGCTCCAGGCAGGCGATGTTCAGGTCGGCGCGCGGCCAGTCGGGGAACAGAACATCGGGTTCAGCGATCTGATCGGGGCGGATGATCCGGCGGCCATGGGTGCTGGACACGGGAATCCAGGCGTCGGAAATAAGATTGAGGGGCAATAGACATACTCCATGAAGGACAAAAGAAAAGGCCCGCGCCAAAGCACGGACCTTGCCCTCATCAGGAGAACGGCATAAGCTGTTCCTGTCCGGATGAGGGCTTATTCAGGTATTTTCAGCACTGGATTTGCCTCACTCCTTTGCTGCGCCAACAGCGGGTTGATGTTCGGGCCTACCAGCCTCGGGATTTGCAGTCCCGAGGCTCTTTCAATCTGCTATAAGGGTTGGCGCCCTGTCAAGAGCCATCTTTCTGTAGTCACTTATCCCCACCCTGCGGGGAACGTTCGAAGCCCTTCTGTAGTCACGGGCCATCCCCGTGCGAGGATCTTCCAAACAATAGCCCCAAATCCGTATCGTAGGCTAGCCCTTTGAAGATAGCGCTATCATCGCCCACGACACACAGCGTCACCGAAGCCTTGCGCCAGTCCGGCCAGTCCTTGCGGAAACCGGCCAGTTCCGGACCCTCCTGATCCGGCAGATCCAGCCCGGCCAGCCTCTTGGCGCTGGCGGACACCTCGCTCAGCGCCTCGGCTTCGGCGGTGGCGTGGGCATCGGCCGGATCCGCGTCTCCCGACCAGAACCGCAGCCGACCGCCCTCGCGGCGCAGCAGCAGCAGGGTCCGCGTCGGCTGCCCCAGCCGGGTCGGGTATTCGGCATCGTCGGAACCGCCGCCGCCGTCGCGATAGCCTTCCTCGATCCGTATCGTCGCCTGGCGCGCGTGGCTGCTGCGGGCGTGGCCTTCGCCGATGGTTTCCAGTTCGGCACCCTCCAGCGCGGGGGGCACCGGGCGGGCGTCGGGACCATGTACGGTCTCGATCAGGGCGCGCAGGTTGTCGGGCGCGCGGATGGCGCCCGTCTCGGTCAGAACCGCAGCGGTGCGCCATTGATCCGCCAGGGGATAGACCCAGGCCCCGCGATCAAGGACGCCGTGCAGCCAGCGGTCATCCGTGACCGTCTCGGGATCGGGCGCCACGACATGCAGCACCGGCCCCGGCACAGGTCGCAGGTTTGCCGGACGCAGATCCATGTGCCGCCACAGCCGCCCGGCCCGCTGGATCAGCGAGGCGATGGGGGCAAGGTCCGACACCATCACGTCGAAGTCGAGATCGAGCGAGGATTCCAGCACCTGAGTCCCCACCAGCACCCGCCCCTCGCGGCCCGTGCCGTCGCGGCCGAAACGGGCCATCATCCCCGCCTCGACCCGCTTGCGGTCGGCCAGCGTGAAGCGCGCGTGCAGAAGATCGGCGTCAATGCCCCGTGCCCGAAGTGCGGCCACGGCGGCGATCGCATCGTCCACGGCATTGCGCACCCAGACGCAGGCCGCGCCAGCGGCAGCATGGCGGGCCAGCAGGTCCAGCGCGGCATCCGCATCGGGCAGGCGGTTGACCGCGACATCGCCCTTGGTCATTTCCGGCGGGTCGAAGCTGCGGACCGATGCGCCTGCGGGGATCGACAGGCTGGGATAGGCGGGATCGCGATCCTCGGCAAAGGGTTGCCCGGTCCCTTCGGCAAAGGCGCGCGACAGCCGCGCCCGCAGATCCAGCGGCAGCGTCGCCGTCAGCAGGATGGCCGAGCCGCCCTGCATCGCATGAAGCCGCAGCAGGGTGGCCAGTTCGTGGGCCATGTAAGGCTCGCCCAGTTCATGCGCTTCGTCCACGATCAGGATCTTGCGCGACAGGCCCCAGTTGCGCAGCGTGGCAAACCGCGTGGGCAGCACCGCCAGCAGCGCTTGGTCGATGGTGCCCACGCCCACATCCGCCAGCAATGCGCGCCGCCTGCTGGCCGCCAGCCAGTCGCCGCAGACCGGATCGTCCGAACCGGGGGCCGTGTTGCGCACGTCCCGGAATTCGACCGACAGCCCCGCCCGGCCATGGGCCAGCGTCAGCGAGGGCACGTCTTGGAACAGGCCGCCGACGACCTTGCGCGCGCGGCGGAACATCGCGTCCGCCGTCGCCATGGTCGGCAGCGCGACATAAAGCCCCTGCCCCTTGCCCGCGCACAGCATCCGTTGCGCCAGGATGAAGGCGGCCTCGGACTTGCCGGCGCCGGTCTCGTCCTCGATGATCGCCAGCATCGGTCCGGGCGGCAGTTCTATGTCGCGCGCGGCCTTCTGCATGGGGCGCAGCCTGAAATCGAACAGCGGATCGGCCTTCGGAGAAGGCGGCAGCAAGCCGGCGGCGCGCAGGGCATCCGGTGCACGTTGTCGGGCATCGGCAAGGTATTCGGCCAGCGTCGGACCAGCGTTCCGCGGCGCGAACCATTCCGCGTTTGATCCGACCCAATCGGCAACCGTCGTGACCCCGGCCAGAAACCATGTCAGGGTCTTCGCCTCGCGCTGGCGCATCCCTTCCAGCGTGGCCCCCGGCCACAGATCGAGGCAGGCGCGCACGAAAGCCGTCGCATCCGCGCGCGCCTCGGCGCCGGCGCGGTCGCGCATCTGCCTCCAGTCATGGTCCATCGCTCTTGGCGGCCTGCCATGATGGCCGGCAGTGGCGGCCACGAGGGGGCGCAACGCATGAAAGCCGCCGCCCAGCCGATCTGCCAACAATCCCTCGATCTCGGGATCACGCAGCCAGGCTTCGGTCACTTCCCAGTGCCGTCTGTCCTGAACCGTGCCGTTCAAAAGCATGTCGCGGAACACGCGTCCGATCTTGCCCAGATCGTGCAACGCGATCAGCAGGCAGAACAGGTCGCGCCGAGGGTGATCGGCCAGCAGAACCTCGGCCACGGCCGCCACGTCCAGCATGTGATAGACTGCAGGATGCGCGGGCAGCCCCGGTTCGACAGGGCTTTTCCCCGGCCAGCGTTCGATCTGCGCAAGCTGCATGACATTTGTTCCTCTGACCTTGCAGAGCTTGCAACAGACGATCCATGATGGGCAAGAACAGGCCGCGCGGTTGCCGATCTCTTGCCATGCAAGCCATAGGGGCGTCGTCGCCCGGGTCCACATGGCAATGGGCGATGGCGGCCGGACGCGATGCTGCTCTTTGATGACGCACCCCAGCATGAAGCGATCACGCAGGCTCGGGGCATGGCTTGTGACGTGCCCATCGCGGGCCGTCGGCGTGAGCGGATGCCGGCGGCTCATCCCCAGGGCAGCATCAACAGCCTGCACGCCGATGGAAGGCGTTCGGCGGATACGCCCGGCACCCTGCATATCCAGATGGTTCCCCCGCTGTGTCAGCCAGGAGGCCGCGACCATGAACCGCTGGAAAACGGAAGCGCATGGGAGATGTCTGTCTGCTGGAATTGCCGCACTGTTCGTCCACGGATTGCGCAAGGCATGTGCCCACCGATCGGCGGAGGCTGGCGCAACTCTGCACGAGATCATGGTCGAGCGGGCATGAAACGCTGGCCGAAGTCAAGCGATACACCAAAAAGGTGCAGCTGCCCTGACCGGCAACGCGCTGGATCGGCTCGCCTGATCCGGGGTTTTGGCCAACCTCCCGAACAGGTTAGCCAGAGTTATGTAGAAAGACTTTAAAAAAAGTGGCTTTCTGGATTTCGTGGCAGCCCGTAGGGGAGTCGAACCCCTCTTTTCAGGTTGAAAACCTGACGTCCTAACCGATAGACGAACGGGCCACTTTCCGGCGCTGCCGGTCTTTCCCGGCGGCGTGGGGCGGTGTTTAGGCAAAGCCGCAGGGGGGCGCAAGGGGAAAAATCCACCCTTCGGACAAAATTTTCGGCAAGGCGGATGCGGGTCGGCCCTGCCCTGCCGCGCGGTTCTTGCAGGGGCGCGCCGGGGGCTGTAAACCCCGGCCAACGAAAGGAAACGTCATGTCGATCACCGAGGATCAGGCCCGCAAGGTCGCCCATCTGGCGCGCATCGCGGTCGATGACGCCGCTTTGCCGGCGCTTGCCCGCGAACTGAACGGCATCCTGCATTTCATGGAACAGTTGTCCGAGGTCGATGTGACCGGCGTCGAACCCATGACCGGCGTCACCCCCATGCGCCTCAAGCGGCGCGAGGATGTCGTGACCACCGGCGGCATGGCCGACAGGATCCTGTCCAACGCCCCCGACGCCCGCGAGGGCTTCTTTGCCGTCCCGAAGGTGGTGGAATGAGCAACCTGAACAGCCTGACCATCGCGGACGCGCGCGACGCCCTGCGCAAGGGCGACACCACGGCCGTCGAGCTGACCGAAGCCTGCCTGACCGCCATCGAGGGGGCGGGCGCGCTTAACGCCTTTGTCCACAAGACGCCCGAAATGGCGCGCGCCATGGCCCGGGCCGCCGATGCCCGTATCCAGGCGGGGGACGCGACCGCGCTGACCGGGATCCCCCTGGGCGTCAAGGATCTGTTCTGCGTGAAGGGCGTGCCCAGCCAGGCGGCCAGCCGGATCCTGGAAGGCTTCCGCCCGGAATACGAATCGACCGTCACGCGGAACCTGTGGGACGCGGGCGCGGTGATGCTGGGCAAGCTGAACCAGGACGAATTCGCCATGGGGTCCGCCAACGAAACAAGCTGCTATGGCCCGGCGGTGAACCCGTGGAAGGTCGATGACCGGCCCCTGACCCCGGGCGGAAGCTCGGGCGGGTCGGCGGCGGCGGTGGCGGCGGACCTGTGCCTGGCCGCGACCGCGACGGATACCGGCGGGTCGATCCGCCAGCCTGCGGCCTTTACCGGCATCGTGGGGCTGAAGCCCACCTATGGCCGGGTCAGCCGCTGGGGGGTGATCGCCTATGCCTCGTCCCTCGACCAGGCCGGGCCGCTGACCAAGACGGTGCGCGACGCGGCGATCATGCTGGGGGCCATGGCATCCGTCGATCCGCAGGATTCGACCAGCGCCGACGTGGCCGTTCCCGACTATGAATCCCTGCTGACCGGCGACATTCGCGGCAAGCGCATCGGCATCCCGCGCGAATACCGCGTGGACGGGATGCCGCCCGAGATCGACGCCCTGTGGCACAAGGGCGCGGACATGCTGCGCGACGCGGGGGCCGTCATCGTGGACATCAGCCTGCCGCACACGAAATACGCGCTGCCCGCCTATTACGTGATCGCCCCGGCCGAGGCGTCGTCGAACCTCGCCCGCTATGACGGGGTGCGCTATGGCCACCGCGCCAAGCTGGGCCAGGGCGACGGCATCACCGAGATGTATGAAAAGACCCGGGCCGAGGGTTTCGGCCCCGAGGTTCAGCGCCGCATCATGATCGGCACCTATGTCCTGTCGGCAGGATTCTATGACGCCTATTACAACCGCGCCCGCAAGGTCCGCGCGCTGATCAAGCGCGACTTCGACATGGCCTTCGCGGACGGCATCGACGCGATCCTGGCGCCGACGACTCCGTCCGCCGCCTTTGGCCTGGGGGCCATGGACGGCGGCGATCCGGTGCAGATGTATCTGAACGACGTGTTCACCGTGACGCTGAACCTGGCCGGGCTGCCGGGGATCGCGGTGCCGGTGGGGCTGGACAGGCAGGGGCTGCCGCTGGGCCTGCAACTGTTCGGGCGTCCCTTCGAGGAAGGCGAATTGCTGAACCACGCGCTTGTCCTTGAACGCGCTGCAGGATTTGTGGCCAAGCCCGATCGCTGGTGGTAGGGTCGCAAGCATGGCAGGTCATGGAGGCACGATGCGCGGCTGTCTGATCCTTTCGGTGCTGGCGCTTGCCGGCTGTGGCGAACACCTGGGCTGGAACCCGAACTACAATTTCGGCCCGACACGTTATGGCCAATACCGCGCCACGCGGGAAGCCGCGCTGGTCACGAACGTCGAATCGCCCAAGACCATTCCCGTGGCCCGGCCCTTCTATGCGCCGACGGGCGCGGACATCGCCGGGCGCAGCCCGGTGCCGATCCCGCCCACCATGGGGGTGGACCGCGTGCGGGTGGTCAAGAAGGTCCAGACGGTCCCCGTCCGGCCCGCCCCGGTCGTGACGATCCCCGCCATGCGCACCGTCCGCGATCCGAACGCGCCGGTCCTGATCGTGCCCCCCTCCATGCGCAGGGGCGACCAGCCGCCGCTGTGACCGGGGGTTTTCCCAGTCCCAACCATGGCGACCGCCGGGGCCAGCGCCCCGAACTGGTCGTGCTGCACTATACCGGCATGGCCGACACGGCCGAGGCGCGCGCGCGCCTGTGCGATCCCGGGGCCGAGGTCAGCGCCCATTGGCTGGTCCACGAGGATGGCCGCCTCGATCCCCTGGTCCCCGAGGATCGCCGCGCCTGGCACGCGGGCGCGGGATCCTGGCAGGGGCGCGACGACGTGAACTCGCGCAGCATCGGGATCGAGATCGCCAATCCCGGCGACCGCCCCTTCCCGTCCCGCCAGATGGATGCGGTGGCGGGGCTGCTGCGCGGCATCATGTCCCGCTGGCGGATCGGACCCGAGGGCGTGATCGGCCATTCGGACATGGCCCCCGACCGCAAGATCGACCCCGGTCCCCGCTTCGACTGGCAGCGCCTGGCCTGCGAGGGGCTGGCGCTGGCCGGCGGCCCAGGTGCGGATGCCCCGCTGGAGACCAGCCTGACCCGCATCGGCTATCCCCTTGTGGACCCGGCCACGCGCCTTGCCGCCTTCCGGCTGCGCTTCCGCCCCTGGGCGCAGGGTCCCGAGACCGAGGCCGACCGGCGCACCGCCGCCTTTGTCGCGGCGGCTGTCCGGTCGCGCTATTCGGCGGCGACCGGTTCCAGGTAACGTTCCAGGCCCGCGCGGATGTCGTCGGGCCAGGGCGTGGACTTGTGGTTTTCCAGAGAGGTCAGGACGATCTTCTGGCGGATGGTCCAGATCACGTCCGGGCCGACAGTCACCACCGTTTCCAGATCCAGCGAGGACCGCCCCACGTTGCGCACATGGACGTTGAAGGTCAGCACGTCGCCATAGACGGCGGGCTTGGTGAACAGGATGTTCATCGACAGCGTGGGCAGACCCAGCTTGCGCTCGAACATGATCTCTTTCCAGGTGATGCCGAAGGACGCGAACATCGCCTCGTTCACATCGACCAGCATCGACAGGTAGGCGGGGTGATAGGCGATGCCGGTCAGGTCGCAATCGCCGAAGCGCAGCGGCTTGGACAGGGTAAAGGGCATGGGGCGGTCCTTTGCGGGCAGTGGCGGCAGGCGCAAGCGCCATTGGTTTACGCTTGAAGCATATCGCTGCACGGTTTCCTGTCAACAACGGCAACTGACGGGCAACCAGTCGCAGAATACTGTTGACAGACGCGTGCCGCCATAATTTTATACCTAAAGCATCTGCCCCCGCCGCATCGATACAAGGAAGCCTGGACATGAAGATCGCCGTTCTCGGGGCTGGCCCTGCCGGCCTTTACTTCGCCATCACCATGAAGCTGCGCGACGCGGGCCACGACATCACCGTCTATGAACGCAACCGACCCGACGACACCTTCGGATGGGGCGTGGTGCTGTCGGACGAGACGATGAACAACTTTGCCGGCAACGATCCCGTCAGCGAGGCGATGATCCGCGACAGCTTCGCTTATTGGGACGACGTGAAGGTCGTGCGGGGCGACGACTCCATGACCTCGGGCGGGCACGGATTCGCGGGCATCGGGCGGATGAAGCTGCTGGTTCTGTTGCAGCAGCGCGCCCGGGATCTGGGGGTGGACCTGCGCTTCCAGGCGGATCTGGACGGGGCGGCGCTTGAGAACCTGCGCGCCACGCATGACCTGGTGGTGGCCGCCGACGGGCTGAACTCGCGCACGCGGCAGACCCATGCCGACCGCTTCGGCGCGCGGATCGACATGCGGCACAACCATTTCGTCTGGCTGGGCACCCGGCAGAAATTCGACGACGCCTTCACCTTCATCTTCGAGAAGACCGAGCACGGCTGGATCTGGGCGCACGCCTATCAGTTCGACGCCGACACCGCGACCTTCATCGTGGAATGCGGGCCGGAAACATTCGACGCCTTCGGGTTCGCCAACCTGTCCCAAGCCGACAGCATGGCGCTGTGCGAAAGGATCTTCGCGCGCCACCTGGGCGGCCACAAGCTGATGTCGAACGCCAACCACATCCGCGGTTCCGCCTGGATCCGCTTTCCGCGCGTGACTTGCGAAAACTGGCATTTCGACAATGTGGTGCTGTTGGGCGATGCCTCGGCCACGGCGCATTTTTCCATCGGCTCGGGCACCAAGCTGGGCATGGAAAGCGCCATCGCCCTGGCCGACGAGTTGAACGCGGGCAAGCCGCTGGACCAGGCCCTGGCCGATTACCAAACGGCGCGGCAGTTGCAGGTGCTGCGCGTGACATCCGCCGCGCGCAATTCGACCGAATGGTTCGAGGAGGTCGAGCGGTATCTGGACCTGGACCTGACCCAGTTCACCTATGCGCTGCTGACCCGCAGCCAGCGCATCGGGCATGAAAACCTGCGCCTGCGCGACCCCGAATGGCTGGCCCAGGCCGAGGCCTGGTTCCAGGCCAAGGCGGGCAGCCAGTCCACCCGCCGCCCGATGTTCGCGCCCTTCCAGCTGCGCGACATGCGGCTGACGAACCGCGTCGTCGTCTCGCCCATGGCGCAATACAAGGCGCAGGGCGGCCATCCGACCGACTGGCACTTCGTCCACTACGCCGAACGCGCCAAGGGCGGCGCGGGGCTGGTGTTCACGGAAATGCTCTGTGTCAGCCCCGAAGGCCGGATCACGCCGGGCTGCCCCTGCATCGGTCCCGATCAGGAAGCCGCGTGGCGTCGCCTGACCGACTTCGTCCATGCCGAGACGGATGCGAAGATCTGCGCCCAGATCGGCCATGCGGGGCGCAAGGGATCCACGCGCATCGCCTGGGAAGGCATCGACAAGCCGCTGGCGGACGGCAACTGGCCGCTGATGTCGGCATCCGCCCTGCCCTATCTGCCGGAAAGCCAGACGCCCAAGGCGATGGACCGCGCCGACATGGATGCCGTGAAGGCGCAGTTCGTCGAGGCGGTGAAGACCGCCGACCGCGCGGGCTTCGACATGCTGGAAATGCACGCGGCGCACGGCTATCTGCTGGCCTCCTTCATCTCTCCGGTGACGAACCGCCGGAGCGACGACTACGGCGGCAGCCTGGAAAACCGCCTGCGCTATCCGCTGGAGGTCTTTGCCGCCATGCGCGCCGCCTGGCCGGACGCCAAGCCGATGACGGTGCGGATCTCGGCCCATGACTGGGTGGATGGCGGCGTCACTCCGGCGGACGCCGTGCAGGTCGCCCACGCCTTTCACGACGCCGGGGCGGACGCGATCAACGTGTCCTCGGGCCAGACGGACAAGGCGGAACAGCCGGTTTACGGGCGCATGTTCCAGGCGCCCTTCAGCGACCGCATCCGCAACGACCTGGGCGTGCCGACGCTGGTGGCGGGCAACATCTATGAACCCGACCACGTCAATTCGATCCTGATGGCGGGACGGGCGGATCTGGTGCTGCTGGCGCGACCGCATCTGGCCGACCCCTATTGGACGCTGCACGCGGCGGTGGAGCTGGGCGATACCGAACAGGCCTGGCCCGCACCCTATGAAGGCGGGCGGCGGCAGGCCAACACCCTGGCCGAACGCGCAAGGGCCATGGCATGACGCTGGCGGGCCGCAAGGCGCTGGTCACGGGCGGCGGGTCAGGCACGGGCGCGGTCATCGCGCGCAGGCTGGCGGACGCAGGGGCCGAGGTCACGGTCTGCGGCCGCCGTCCCATCGACGCGGCCCCCGGCATCCGCGCGCAGATCTGCGACATCACCGATGAGGGTGCCGTGCAGGCGCTGTTCGCGACCGGTCCCTTCGACATCGTGGTGGCAAATGCCGGGGCGTCCGACAGCGCGCCGCTGACCCGCACCACGCTGGACCAGTTCCGCGCGATGATCGACGCGAACCTGACCGGCAGCTTCCTGACGATCCGAGAGGCCCTGCGCACCATGGAGGGCGATTGGGGCCGCGTGATCGCCATTGCCTCGACCGCGAGCCTGAAAGGCTATGCCTATGTCGCGCCCTATGCGGCGGCCAAGCACGGCGTCCTGGGCCTGGTCCGGTCGGCAGCGTTGGAGGTCGCGCGGAAGGGCATCACCGTGAACGCAGTCTGCCCCGGCTTCCTGGACACCGAAATGACCCGGCGGTCCATCGACACCATCGTCGCCAGGACCGGGCGCAGCCCCGATGAGGCCCGCGCGTCCCTGGCCGCGACCAACCCCATGGGGCGCCTGGTCCCGCCCGCCGACGTGGCCGAGGCGGTGCTTTGGCTTTGCGCGCCCGGATCAAGCATGGTCACGGGCCAGGCGATTTCCATTTCCGGCGGAGAAACACCATGAACCTGCAAAATCCCCCCCGCTCTCCGCATTCCTTCCTCAATCCCGAAGGCTGGGTGCCGGCCAAGGGCTATGCCAACGGCGTGATGGCCCAGGGCAAGGTGATCTTCACCGGCGGGTTGATCGGCTGGAACGGCCAGCAGCAGTTCGAGCATGTGGATCTGGTCGGCCAGTTCGAACAGACGCTGCGCAACATCGTCGCTGTCCTGGAAACGGCGGGCGCGCGGCCCGAACATCTGGTGCGCCTGACCTGGTACATCACCGACAAGGCGGAATACCTGTCCAACCTCAAAGAGATCGGCGCCGCCTATCGCCGCGTGATCGGCCGCCATTTCCCGGCCATGGCCGTGGTGCAGGTCGTGGCCCTGATCGAGGACGCCGCCAAGGTCGAGATCGAGGCGACGGCGGTGATCCCCCATGACTGACTGGCCCACGCCCGACGACCGCCCCGTCATCCTGACCGTCGCCCGCCCCGCGGACGCGGGCATGGGCATGACCGTCTTCGGCGGCTGGATCATGGCGCAGTTCGACCATGCCGCAGGCCGCGCGGGCCGCAGCGTGGCGGGTCCCTGCCTGATCCGGGCGGTGCACGAGATGGTGTTCCACGCGCCCCTGCCCGTGGGGTCCGACCTTGCCGTTCATGCCCGCGTGGCCCGGATTGGCCGGACATCCTTCACGCTGGACCTGGCGGGGATCGCGGACCCCGACGGCGCGCGCGTCCTTGTCGCCACCGCCCGCGTCGTCATGGTCGCCACCGACAAGGCGGGCAGCCCGCGCGCGCTTGCCGCCTGAACGAAACCCAAGGGAAAGGAAACATCATGGAAAAGGTCGTCCCCGTCGTCACCCGCGCCAGCGAGCTTGGCGAACAGACCGCGCAATCGGGCGATTGCGTGCGCAAGTCGGGCGTCAGCCCGCAGCACACCCCCGCCACCAAGATCTGGTTCGGGCGGGTCAGCAACGAACCCGGCCACCGCTCGCCCCCGCACCACCATGAGCATTGCGAGACCGGCGGCTATGTCCTCAAGGGCCACGGGCGCATCTATTTCGGCGAGGATTACCGGGAGTTCGTGGACATGCATGAAGGCGACTTCGTCTTCGTGCCGCCCTTCATGAAGCATGTCGAGGTGAACATGAGCACGACCGACGAACTGGTCTGGCTGACCTGCCGCACGCCCGACAACCTGGTCACGAACTTCGACGACGTGCCCGACAGCCAGCTTCAGGGCTATCGCCGCGCATAGGGACGGATCCATGAAACTTCTCCGTTACGGCGCCTCCGGCGCCGAAAGGCCCGGCCTGCTGGATGCCCAAGGCCAGATCCGCGACTTGTCGGCCTATGTGCCCGACATCGCGGGCGACGCGCTGGCGCCCAATGCCCTGGCGCGGCTGGCCACGCTGGACCCCGCCGACCTGCCGCCGGTCACGCCCGACCGCCTCGGCCCGCCGGTCGCGGGCGTGGGCAAGTTCCTGTGCGTCGGTCTCAACTATGCCGACCACGCGCGCGAAACGGGCAAGGAACCGCCCGCCGAACCCGTCCTGTTCGCCAAGGCCGTCAGCGCCATCTGCGGACCCTACGACGACGTGCAGATCCCGCGCGGGTCCGACCGCACCGACTGGGAGGTCGAGCTGGGCATCGTCATCGGCACCCGCGCGAAATACGTGGATCAGGCGCGGGCGCTGGATCATGTCGCGGGCTATCTGCTGGTCAACGATGTCAGCGAACGCCGCTTCCAGTCCGAACGCGGCGGGCAATGGACCAAGGGCAAAAGCCACGACACCTTCGGCCCGATCGGTCCCTGGCTGGTCACCAAGGACGAGATCGGCGATCCCCAGGCCATCGACCTGTGGCTGGACGTGGACGGCCAGCGCCGCCAGACCGGCAACACCCGCACGATGATCTTCGGCGTGGCGCATCTGGTCAGCTATGTCAGCCAGTTCATGACGCTGCTGCCCGGCGACATCATCGCCACCGGCACGCCGCCGGGCGTGGGCCTCGGCATGACGCCGCCCACCTTCCTGCGCGAAGGCCAGGTCGTCACCCTCGGCGCGGCGGGTCTGGGCGAACAGCGTCAAAGGATGGTGCAGGCATGAACGCGCAAGACACGCTGCGGGCGATGACCGACCTGACGGGCAAGACCGTCATCGTCACCGGCGGCGGGCGGGGCCAAGGCGCCGCCCACGCCGAACTGCTGGCCGCCGCCGGCGCCCATGTCCTGATCTGCGACGTGCTGGAAGCCGAGGGCGAGGCCCTGGCCGAACGCTTGGGCGAGAAGGCGCGCTTCCTGCGCCTGGACGTGACGGATGCCGAGGCCTGGGACGGCGCGGTCAGGACCGCCGTGGACTGGACCGGGCGGCTGGACGTGCTGGTCAACAACGCGGGCATCATCAACCGCAAGATCATCCGCGACATGACGCCGGACGAATGGCGCCGCGTGATCGACGTGAACCTGACCGGCGCCTTTCTGGGCATCCGCGCCGCAGCCCCCGCGATGCGCCAGGGCGGCAGCATCGTCAACATCGCGTCGAACAGCGCGTTCTCGGGGCACTACGACCCGGCCTATACGGCCAGCAAATGGGCCTTGCGCGGGCTGACCCGGACGGCGGCAATGGAATATGCCGAAAGCGGCATCCGCGTGAACGCCATCTGCCCCGGCCTGATCGTGACGGACCTGAACCGCAACTCGCCCCATCTGGGACCGATGATCGGCATCACCCCCATGGCACGGGCGGGCGAGGCCGATGAGGTCGCGCAACTGGTGCTGTTCCTGGCCTCCGACGCATCAAGCTTCATCACGGGCGAGGATGTCGTGATCGACGGCGGCTTCACCGCAGGCGCCGCCTATCGCCGCGTGGCGCGCGAGACCGGCATCCTCTAGCAGCGAAGGCCCGCCCCTATCGGCGGGCCTTGTGCCGGATGTCCAGCATGATCGAGATGCCGCGCGCCGCGTCCGCCTCGGTCACGTCGGCGAACAACTCGTTGATCCATCCCAGATGGCGGGCCGTCATCTCGCGCATCAGTGCCGCGCCCGTGTCAGAGATGCGGACCCGGAAGGCGCGGCGGTCGTTTTCCACCGTCTCGCGTTCGGCCATGCCGTCGGCCACCAGCCGGTCCACGATGCCGGTGACATTGCCGTTCGACACCATCAGCTGCTGCGACAGTTCCGTCATCCGCAACCCGTCCGGCGCGGCCAGCAGCGCGGCCAGCACGTCAAAGCGCGGCAGCGTCATGTCGTATCCCTGCCGCAGCCGTTCGCGCAGGTCGCTTTCCACATGGCGCACCGCCTTCAGCATCTGCAGCCACAACCGCAGGCGCTGACGCGCCGTTGCCGTGTCGGCCTGCGCACCAGGGGCCGCGCCCAACTCGTCCGGTTCCACCTGCCCTGCCCCTCGGTAAGCCGATCCAACGAAATTCGATCAAGAAATCATTTTGAACCCGAAATAATCCTTGACCAGATGCGGCCCCTTGTCAACCTGCGGACCAGGGCGGCGTCCATCATCGCGGCCCTGGCCGCCGCCCCGTCGCGGGCCTCCAGCGCGGCCACGATATAGTCTGCGGGCATAGCTAAGGGTTACATCCGCCTTGAAGATGTCGCTTCCGCCCGAGCGCGGGCAACGTGGCCGAGTTCCACTTGCCCTCGACCAGCGCCCCTCGTCGGTCAGGCAGCGCAGCGCTTCGCGCACCGAAGGTGACCGTGTCGGACGCGCAGAACCC
Organism: Paracoccus lichenicola; assembly: GCF_009708075.1. GTDB lineage: Bacteria > Pseudomonadota > Alphaproteobacteria > Rhodobacterales > Rhodobacteraceae > Paracoccus > Paracoccus lichenicola. The sequence goes on from NZ_WMBT01000002.1 coordinate 489,929, forward strand.
CAAGCGCGACCTGTCCCGCATCGTCCTGCCCCCTGCCGTGTTCCTGCATGAGAAAGAAAAGGTGGACCGCCCCTGACCAAATGCGCTCACCCATATCCTGGACACCACCATCAACGAACACTTCGGCAACCCGGCCTCGACCATCGGGCTGATCGTGCAGGGCAGCACCCGTGACGGCGTGATCCGCGCGCTGAACAATGGCATCGCGTGGCAGCGGCGATGGCCGTCGCCAGATCGAAGGCCGTGCAGCGGTGATTGCCGATCCGCCTACTGCACCCGCTGCCAGGTGCCCGCGTTGCGGCAGATCATCATGATGCAGCCGCCCACGTCCAGCAGGTCGCCCCGCAGCGTCAGGCGGGCGGTATAGCTGCGCCCGGTCTCGGGGTTGATGATCCGGCCCTTGCCATAGCTTCCCCCGCCGGTCGCCACCACATCGGCCAGGATGGCCGCGCCCAGATCGCCGGCCTGGACCGCCTGGCCCTGCGCGTCGAAGGTCCGCACCACCGTTCCGCACAACCCGCCCCCGCAAGGCAGGATCTCGACATGCCCGAAGCCGCCATCGCGCCCTGGCTGGGTGCGCCAGATCCCGGCCAGGGGATCGGCGGCCAGGGCGGGCTGACCCAGAAAGGCAAGGGCGGCAAGGGCAAGCAGGGCGGTCTTCATCCCCCAAGCATAATGCGGGCGGGCCTTGCTGGCAAAGGAACAATCTTTCCATGCATCCCGCTTATGGACATCATTCCGACAATGCATTCGGTCGATACGCCGACGCGGTGTTTCGTGCCTGAAGGACCGACAGGAACCGCGCCCATGAACCGGCCTTTTTCCGGCAGCGGCCTTTCCGCCGCCCTGACCGAATCCGACCCTTCCCGCCTGACCGAGACGGCCAAGTTCCGCCGCCTGCTGACGGCCGCTCGCCTGCCTGTCCTGCCGCGTGCTGACCCAAGGCGACAGCGGCAGCCACCGCATCTTCGTGGGCAGGATCGAGGAAGCCCGCCTCGCCCCCGGCGGCGCGCTGGTTCATGCGCGCTCGCGGTTCCACAGGTTGCAGGCGGCGCAATAGCGTCGGCGGGGACGCGTTGACCCCATGCCCCGGCCATGATTGGCTGGCGGCATCGAAAGGACATCGCCATGGCCCGCCATTCCCCCGATCCTGACCGGCTTGACCGCTTCACCGAGGCGCAGGACGGTCCCTACGACATCGCGCTGGCGGAACTGCGGCAAGGGCGCAAGCAAAGCCACTGGATGTGGTTCATCTTCCCGCAACTGCGCGGGCTTGGCCGGTCGGCGATGTCGCACCACTACGGCATCGCGGATCTCGACGAGGCGCGGCGCTATCTGGCGCATCCCGTCCTCGGCCCGCGCCTGATCGCCTGCGCCGAGGCCGTGCTGGCCCATGGCAACCTTCCGGCCGAGCGGATCATGGGCGGGATCGACGCGGAAAAGCTGCGATCCTCGGCCACGCTGTTTGCGGCGGTCGAGAATGCCCCGCCCGTGTTCCGCCGCATCCTGGACACCTTCTACGATGGCCGTCCCTGCCCCGTCACGGTGGACAGGCTGTCCTGAGGCCCTTTCGTCTGCCCGGCGTCCGGCCTATGGTCCGACCGCTTGGGGCGAAGGGGGAAACCATGTCGGGCAAGATCGGGATTGCCGCCTCGGGCGGGCGCTCGGACTTTGGCCAGGGCCTGGCCTGGATGGCGCTGGCGATGGCGTCCTTTATCGCCATGTCGGTGGGGTCGCGCGAACTGGCCGCCACGCTGTCGATCCGGCAGGTGCTGTTCTTCCGGGCGCTGGTGGGGCTGTTCGTGATCCTGGCCGTCGGACGCAGCCTCTTTCCCGAGGTGCGCCGCGCCGCCCGGTTCCGCCTGCACCTGTGGCGCAACCTGGTCCATTTCACCGCGCAGTATTTCTGGACGGTCGGCGTGGTGCTGCTGCCGCTGGCCTCGGTCTTCGCGCTGGAATTCACCATGCCGATCTGGGTGACGCTGTTCGCCTGGTTGCTGCTGAAGGAACGGCTGAGCGGGCCGCGCCTGCTGGCCAGCGCGGGCGGGTTCCTGGGCGTCATGGTGATCGTGCGCCCGGGCTTCGGCATGGTCGATCCCGCCGCCATCCTGGTGCTGGTCGCGGCGGCGGGCTATGGCCTGTCGATGATCCTGGTCAAGCAGCTGACGCATCATGCCTCGCCCGGGGCCATCGTGGTCTGGATGATCCTGATCCAGTTGCCGCTGGGGCTGATCGCCGCGCTGACCGACTGGCGGCCCGTGGCGCTGACGGATGTGCCCTGGATGCTGCTGGCGGGCATGGGGGCGCTGTCGGCGCATTACGGCATGGCGCAGGCGCTGCGGCGGCTGGACGCCTCGGTCCTGGTGCCCATCGACTTCCTGCGCGTGCCGCTGGCGGCGCTGGTGGGTTACGCCCTTTACGCCGAGGCGATCGACCTGTGGGTGTTTTTGGGCGGCGGCATCATCCTGTTGTCGAACTTCCAGGCGATGATGGCGGAACGGCGCAGGGCTGTCGCGTGAGGGTCAAGGCCGGATTGGCGAAGGCCATCGCCTTCGCCACGTCGCGCCATATCAACCTGAACCGCCGGGCCTCGAAGGCCCGGCCAGCGCCCGCCCCGCCCCCGGCGGGCGCTTCTCGCCCCCCTGGGTCGGGCGCTGGCCTCTCGTGGTCGCGGGGCTGCACCGTCTTTGGTTGCACCGTCGCGTGGCGGTCGGGGGAAATGCTCGGCGCATTTCCTGATCCCGCCCGGCCAGCTTTGGATTAGAACGGACTGTCGGGATAGTAATAGCTTTCCGCATTCTCGGGCGTCACCAGCACCGAGCCGATGATGAAATCGCCCGACACCGGCGCTTGCGACACAAGGCCCACTGCCGTGATCTCGATGGCGGTGGCGATCATCGCGGGGGGATAGGTGACGTTGGCGGGGATCATCGCGTCGCCGTCCATGGTGCGCTTGATCATCTCCTTCATGCCCGCGCCGCCCAGGACGAACTTGATGTCGTCGCGGCCCGCCGCCTCGATGGCGCCCAGGACGCCCACGGCCATGTCGTCGTCGGACGCCCAGACCGCGTCGATCTGCGGATGCTTGGACAGGAAGTCCTGCATCACGGTGAAGGCCTTGTCGCGGTTCCAGTCGCCGTGTTCCATGCCCAGGATCTCGATGTTCTTGCCCTCGATGGCGGCCTGAAAGCCCTCGACGCGTTCGTTGTCGATGGTGGTGGGGATGCCGCGCAGCACGACGATCTTGCCGCCCTCGGGCAGGGCGCTGGCCATGTATTCGCCCGCCACGCGCCCGAAGCCGGGGTTGTCGCCCGCGACATACAGATCCTCGATCCCCTCCTGCGACAGGCCGCGATCAACCACGGTGATCCAGGCGCCGGAGGCCTTGACGTTCTGGACCGGGCCGGTCAGCGGTTCGGATTCGAAGGGCAGCACCACGAGCGCGTCGATGTTGCGGGTGGCCACCATGTCCTCGATGTCGTTGACCTGCTTGGCCGGGTCGGACGCGGTCGCCAGCACGAAGTCCAGCTGCGGATAGGTTTTCTCCAGCCGGTCCACGGCGGCTTGCGCGAAATAGTTCATGCCGCCCGCCCAGCCATGGGTCGCCGCCGGGATCGACACGCCGATCACCTTGGTTTCACCGTCCTGCGCGAACGCGGGCGCGCCCAGTGCCACGGCCAAGGCCAGTCCCGATACGAAATGCTTCATGGTTTCCCTCCCATATGAACCCGGCTCACGCGCGGGCCTTGCCTTCGCGCTGCAACACCACAGCGAGAACGATGATGGCCCCCTGAATCGCGCCGTTCAGGTAAGGCGATACGAAATCCGTCAGGTTCAGCAGGTTGCCGATCAGCGTCAGGATCAGCACGCCGATCACCGTGCCCCAGACCCGCCCGAAGCCGCCCTTCAGCACCGTGCCGCCGATGATCACGGCGGCGATGGCCTCCAGTTCCCACAGCATCCCCGTCGCGGATGAGGCCGACCCGAGGCGCGGCACGTACATGATGGTGGCGATGCCGACCAGCAGGCCAAGCGCGGCATAGGTCGTCAGCCGCACCCGGTCCACGCGGACCGAGGAATACTTGGCGACCTGTTCGTTCGACCCGATGGCCGCGCAATGGCGGCCGAACGCGGTGGACCGCATGACGATCTCTCCGATCACGACCACCACGGCAAAGACGATGATCGGCCAGGTGATGCCGAAGATGCCGCCGTAATAGACCGGCTGGTAGAGGCTGCGCAGGGTGAAATCCAGCGACAGCGTGCCCCCGTCGGCCAGCCATGTGACCAGGCTGCGATAGATGCCCATGGATCCCAGCGTGACGATAAAGGCCTCGATCCCCAGGCGTGTGATGAGGATGCCGTTCAGCAGCCCCGCCGCCAGTCCTGCCAGCAGGGCCACGGCCATGCCGACCAGGATCACGGTGACGCCCGCGCCCATCGTGGGCACGAGGCTGTTCATCACCAGGATCATCAGCCCGGCGATGAAGGCCGCCATGGATCCGACCGACAGGTCCAGGCCCCCCGCCGTGATCACGAAGGTCATGCCCACGGCGATGATGCCGATGAAGGCCGAGCGGGCCAGCACGTTGGTCACGTTGTCCCAGCCGAGGAAATTGGGGTTCATCAGCGCGCCCGCGACGACCAGCAGGACCAGGGCCAGGATCGGGCCGATCACGGTCATGCGGATGCGGCGGGGGGCGGTGGCGGTCGCGTCGCTCATGCGGGTTCCCCTTGCGTGGCCACGCCCATGGCCAGCTTGACGATGGCGTCCTCGGTCGCATCCGCGCCCAGTTCGCCCGTGATGCGGCCATGGCGCATGACCAGGATGCGGTCGGAGAGGCCGATCACCTCTTGCATTTCCGAGGAGATCACCACGATGGCGCGGCCCTCGGACGCAAGGCGGCGGATCAGGACATACATCTGCTGCTTGGTGCCGATGTCGATGCCGCGTGTCGGCTCGTCGATGACGATGATCCGCGGATCGGCCAGCAGGGTCTTGGCCAGCAGCAGCTTCTGCTGGTTGCCGCCCGACAGGTTGCCCACAAGCGCGCCGCGATGGCCGCGGATGTCGAAGTCGGCAATCGCCTGGTCCAGCGCGCGGTCCTCGGCCCCGGTGTCGATCAAACCCCGGTCGAACTTTGCAAGCGCCTGCAAGGTCAGGTTCTCGCGCAGCCCCTTGCCCAGCAGCAGGCCCCGCGTCTTGCGGTCCTCGGTCAGGTAGCAGAGGCCCAGTTCCTGCGCCTGCCAGGGGTGGTCGATGCGGGCGGGTCGGCCGAAGATGCGGACCTCGCCCGTGGCGGGGCGCAACCCGCACAGCCCCTCGAAGGTCTCGGTGCGGCCCGATCCGATCAGGCCCGCGACGCCCAGGATCTCGCCCCGGTGCAGGGTGAAGCCGATGTCGCGGGAAAAGCCGGGGACGGTCAGGTTCCTGACCTCAAGCGCGACCTCTCCGGGCGTCCCGGTCTTGGCGGGGAACAAATCCGACATCTCGCGGCCCACCATGGCGTTCGCCATCGCGTGCTGGTCCATGGCCGCCGCCTCGCCCGTCCAGACCACGCGGCCGTCGCGCATGACCGTCAGGTCGTCAGCGATCTGTTCCACCTCGTCCAGCTTGTGGGACGTGAACAGCACCGCCGTCCCCGCCTGCCGCAGCGCGCGGACCTGGCGCAGCAGGATCGCGGTTTCCGCGCGCGTCAGCACGGCGGTCGGTTCGTCCATGACCAGCACGCGGGTTTCGCGCAGCAGGGCCTTGGCGATTTCCACCATCTGCTTGTCGCTGTTGGACAGCGAGGACACCACGCGGTCGGGCGCCACGCGGCATTCCAGCCGGTCCAGAAGCTCGCGCGTCCGGGCGCGCATGGCGGGCTTGTCGAGAAACGGGCCGTGCTTCACCTCGCGGCCCAGGAAGATGTTCTGTTCCACCGTCAGCTGTTCGGCCAGGTTGAATTCCTGGTGGATCATGGAAATCCCCTGCGCCTCGGCCTGGCCCATGTCGGCGAAGCTGACCGGCCGGCCGTCCAGAGCCACCTGCCCCGACGAGGGCGGCTGGTATCCCGCCAGGATCTTCATGGTGGTCGATTTGCCCGCGCCGTTTTCCCCGATCAGCGCATGGACCCGGCCGGGGCGCAGCGCGATGTCCACGTCGTGCAGCACCTCGATCGGGCCGAAGCTGCGGCTGACGTTTTTCAGGGCAAGGACGCTCACGGCGTCACCCAGGCGGCATCGTCGCGGGACGAGCGGATGCAGGCGTCGATGAAGCGCATCCCGGCAAGGCCTTCCTCAAGCCCCGGCAGCAGGTCCAGATCCGGCGCGCGTTGACTGGCTTGCGCGGCCCGGATCGCCCGCGCGGCGCCGGTGTAGATGTTGGCGAATCCTTCCAGATACCCTTCCGGGTGGCCGCCCGGCGTGCGGCTGACGGCGTTGGCCGCATCCCCTGCCCCCGCGCCCTTGCGGGTCAGCAGGCGCTTGGGTTCACCAAAGGGCGTGTACCACAGGTAGTTCGGATCCTCCTGCCCCCATTCCAACCCGCCTTTTTCGCCGTAAACCCGCAGGCGCAACCCGTTCTCGTTGCCGGGCGCCACCTGCGAACACCACAGCATCCCGCGCGCGCCGTTGTTCAGGCGCAGCAGGATATGGGCGTTGTCGTCCACCCGCCGCCCCGGAACGAAGCTGTGCAGGTCCGCCGACAGGCTTTCGACCGTCAGGCCGGTGACGAAGCAGGCGAGGTTATGGGCGTGCGTTCCGATATCCCCGATGGACCCGCCCGCGCCGCTGCGTTCGGGATCGGTGCGCCATTCGGCCTGCTTGTTGGTGCCCGTGGCCTCGGCCGCCTCGGTCAGCCAGTCCTGCGCGTATTCGACCTGCACGATGCGGATCCGGCCCAGATCCCCCGCCGCGATCATGGCGCGCGCCTGCCGGATCATCGGATAGCCGGTGTAATTGTGCGTCAGGATGAACAGCGCGTCCGAGGCCCGGATCGCGGCTTCCAGTTCAGCCGCCTGCGCCATGGTCGCGGTCAGCGGCTTGTCGCAGATCACGTGGATGCCGCGCCGCAGGAAGGCCGCGGCGGCAGGACCATGGACGTGGTTCGGGGTGACGATGGCGACGGCTTCGATCCCGTCGGGACGCGCGGCCTCGGCCCCGGCCATCTCCTCGAAGCTGCCATAGCAGCGGTCGGGGTCCAGACCCAACGCCACGCCGCTGTCGCGCGACCGCTCGGGCGTCGAGGACAGGGCGCCTGCGACCAGATCATATTCCCCGTCGATGCGCGCGGCGATGCGGTGGACCGCGCCGATGAAGGCGTCCTTGCCGCCGCCGACCATGCCCAGCCTGATGCGCGCCATCACGAGATCCCCAGCATCCGGCGGTTCGCGGCATCATCCGTGCCGCCGCCCGCGAAGTCGTCGAAGGCGGTTTCCGTCACGCGGATGATGTGGCTGCGCACGAATTCGGCGCCTTCCCGCGCGCCATCCTCGGGGTGCTTGAGGCAGCATTCCCATTCGACCACCGCCCAGCCGTCGAAATCGTTGGCCGCCATCTTGGAAAAGATCGCGCCGAAATCGACCTGCCCGTCGCCCAGCGACCGGAACCGCCCGGCGCGGTCCACCCAAGGCTGGAACCCGCCATAGACGCCCTTGCGCCCGGTCGGGTTGAACTCGGCATCCTTGACGTGGAACATGCGGATGCGGTCCTTGTAGATGTCGATGTTGTCCAGGTAATCCAGGCATTGCAGGACGTAATGCGACGGGTCGTACAGCATGTTGGCCCGCGCGTGGCCCCCCACGCGGTCTAGGAACATCTCGAACGTGTCGCCGTCGTGCAGATCCTCGCCGGGGTGGATCTCATAGCAGATGTCCACGCCGCAATCCTCGGCATGATCCAGGATCGGGCGCCAGCGGCGGGCGAGTTCGTCAAAGGCGGTTTCCACCAGGCCCGCCGGGCGCTGCGGCCAGGGATAGACGAAGGGCCAGGCGAGCGCGCCGGAAAAGCTGCCCATGGCGGTCAGGCCCAGGTTGCGGCTGGCGGTCAGCGCCTTTGTCACCTGATCCACCGCCCATTCCTGCCGCGCCTTGGGGTTGCCGCGGCACTCCGGCACGGTGAAGCCGTCGAAGGCCTCGTCATAGGCGGGATGCACGGCGACAAGCTGGCCTTGCAGGTGGGTGGACAGTTCGGTGATCTGGACACCGTTGGCGGCAGCCACCCCCGCGATCTCGTCACAGTAATCGCGGCTTTCCGCCGCGCGGCCCAGGTCGAACAGCCGCCCGTCCCAGCTTGGCACCTGCACGCCCGCATAGCCGCAATCGGCCGCCCATCGGGTGATGCCGTCCCAGGTGTCGAAGGGCGCGGCATCGCCCGCGAACTGCGCCAGGAACAGCCCCGGCCCCTTGATGGTCTTCATGGCCGTCCCCCTTCAGACATAGCGATTGACCAGGTTTTCCAGGATTTCCTGCCGTCCCGACACCGGCTGCGGGTCCAACCCCGCTGCTGTCGCCCGGTCCGCGATCCCGTCCAGCGTCGCGCCGGGCGCCAGCATCGCCTGCGCCTCGGCGCGCTGCCAGCCGGCGTAGCGGTCGCGGCGCGCGGCCTCCAGCCGGTCGTCCTCCAGCATCCTGGCCGCCGCCTTCAGGCCCCGCGCGCAGACATCCATCGCGCCCGCATGGGCCATGACCAGATCCAGCGGGTCCAGCGACTGCCGCCGGATCTTGGCGTCGAAATTGGTGCCGCCGGTGGTGAATCCGCCGCCCCGCAGGATCTCGTAATAGGCCAGCATCACATCGGGGACGTTGTTGGGGAACTGGTCGGTGTCCCAGCCGGATTGCGGGTCGTTGCGGTTCATGTCGATGGACCCGAAGATGCCAAGGGCATTGGCAAGCGCGATCTCGTGCTCGAACGAATGGCCCGCCAGGATCGCGTGGCCCTGCTCGATATTGACCTTCACTTCCTTTTCCAGGCCATGGCGCATCAGGAAAGCGTAAACCGTCGCCACGTCGAAATCGTATTGGTGCTTGGTCGGCTCCTGCGGCTTCGGCTCGATCAGGATGGTGCCCTTGAAACCGATCTTGTGCTTGTAATCCACCACCATCGACAGGAAGCGGCCCATCTGGTCCAGTTCGCGCAACATGTCGGTGTTCAGCAGCGTCTCGTACCCCTCGCGCCCGCCCCACAACACGTAATTCTCGCCCCCCAGCCGGTGCGTCACGTCCAGGCAGTCGCGCACGGTGGCGGCGGCATGGGCGAAGACATCGGGGTCGGGGTTGGTCGCCGCGCCAGCCATGTAGCGGCGGTTGGTGAACAGGTTGGCCGTGCCCCACAGCAGGCGCGGGCCGCCGTTCTCCATCTTGGCCCCTATCAGGTCGGCGATGCGGTTCAGCCGGTCGCGGCTCTCCGACAGGCTGGCGCCTTCGGGCCGCACGTCGTGGTCGTGGAAACAGAAGAACGGCGCGCCCAGGATGCGGAAGAAGTCGAAGGCGGCATCGACCCGCTGTTCGGCAAGGTCCATCGTGTCGGCGGGGAACCAGGGGCGGTCGAAGGTGCGCCCGCCGAAGGGGTCGCCGCCCTCCCAGCCGAAGCCATGCCACCAGGCCACGGCAAAGCGCAACTGATCCTCGGCCCGCTTGCCCATGACCATCTCGCCAGGGTCGTAATGGCGAAAGGCCGGGCCGTCGGCGTCGGGATCGAAGGACAGCGGCGGGATGGCGTCGAAATAGCCGGTCATGCAGACACTCCGGGCAGGTTTTCCTTGAAGAAGATGGCGGGCGTGATCACGGCGACCGGCGGCTCCTCGCCATCGGCGATGGCGCGCATCGCGTCGAGCGCCCGGGCGGCCTCCTCGGACGGTTTCTGGTCGATGACCACGTCGATCAGGTCGCGCTCCAGCGCGGCGCGGGAATGGGGCGTCAGTTCGTGCAGGACGACGAAGGGGCGGGCTTCGCCCAGGGTCTCCATCAGGGCGATCAGGCCGCGATTGCCCGCGCCGATGGAATAGATCGCGGTGATCCCGTCATCGGCGCGCAGGGCCGTAGCCAAGGCATCGCGCATCCGGTCGGGGTGGTCATGGACCTCGACCGGGGGCAGCAGGGTGAGGCGCGAAGCCTCCAGGATCTCGGCCGCGCCGTCCAGGCGCTCGCGGTGATCGCGCAAGGACAGCGAACCTAGCACCGGCAGGACCCGCCCCGCCCCCCGGCCATGGGCCAGCCGCACCAGCCGCCCGGCCGTGCGTCCCGCGACGGCGTTGTCGATGCCGACATAGCTGCGCCGAGGCCCGGCGATGTCGGACACCAGCGTGATGGCGGGGATCCCCCGGTCAGCCAGATCGGCGATGACCTGCGCCAGCCCCTCGGATTCCGCGCCGACCAGGGCCACGCAGTCCCAATCGCCCGCATCCCGCTGGCCAGGATCGCAGAGCGTCACGGAAACCCGGTCCGCCGCCCGCGCCTCGGCCTGGGCCAGCAGGGCACGGCCCAAGGCCGAGAAGAAGCCGTGGTCGCCCCGCGGCAGGAACACCGCGAAACGATAGCTGCGGCGGCGCGACAGGTTCGCCGCATGGATGTCGCGGCGATAACCCAGGTCCTGGATGGCGCGCTGGACACGCTGGATCGACTTCGCGGCCACCCCACCGCGTTCGTTCAGAACCCGGTCGGCCGTCGAATAGCTGACGCCAGCCGCCCGCGCCACATCGTGCAGCGTGGGGTTTCGCATGGACGGATCTCCTCCTGCCGCCAGCATTTGGCGGAAAAAGAAATACGTCAATCATTTTCTTGCGGCCTCTCCGAAGGGCTAGCCCAGGCGGGCGAAGGCGGCCAGCACCACGCGTTCGGATTCGTCCAGGTATTGCGCCAGCAGCGCCGCCGCCCGGGCCTGCTCGCCCCCCGCCAGCAGATCCAGGATCTGGCCGTTCCGGTCGATATAGGGTTCGTGCAGCCGTTCGGGGCTGTCCAGCAGACCGAAGGCCAGGCGCAGTTCCGCGATGATCTGCGCAAAGAAGGCCTGCAACCGGGCGCTGTCGGTCAGGGCGACGATGGCCGCGTGAAATTCCATGTTGGCGCTGCCCACGCCGCGCCAGTCCTGCGCCTCGCGCGCGGCGCGGGCCTTTTCGACGGCAAGGCGCATGAGGGCCACGGCCTCGTGCCGGGGCCAGGCATGGGACAAGGCGGGCACCTCGATCAGGCGGCGGACGCGGTAGATGTCCACGATGCCCGCCATCGAGGGCACGGCCACGAAGACGCCCCGGTTGGGTTCGTGGCGCAGCAGGCCTTCGCGCGTCAGCAGCCGGAACACCTCGCGCAGGGTGTTGCGCGACACGCCCAGATCGGCGGCCAGCCGGGTTTCCGACAAACGCTGACCCGGCGGCAAGGCGCCGCCGATGATGTCGTTGCGCAAACGCGAGGCCGTTTCCTCGGCCAGGCCCGGCGGATCGGTGGTCATGTCTGGTTTCCTGTGTTCCGGGCGGCAGAATGGACGGCGCCTTGGCCCAAGGCAAGCGAATCGCCCCTGTGGGAACAGGGATCGAAGGAACAAACCCCTGCCCCGATGCCCATCAGAGCGGCTGATGATCCCCGCTCATCAGCTATTTTGTTCAACAATCAATATCACCCTGTCACATAATTGTTGACAGACTGCGCGGCGACCTTCACCCTTTCCCCATTCCGAAATCGCCGCCCTCCCCTGCAGCAGGAGCATGACTGATGAGTGCAACAGCCGTTCCCACGGCCGCCAATGCCACCCTGCGGGGCGGGTTCCTGGCGGCGATCTTCCTGATGGCGACATCGGCCATCGGGCCGGGCTTCATCACCCAGACCGCGACCTTCACCGCCAAGCTGGGTGCGGCCTTCGCCTTCGCGATCCTGGCCTCGATCCTGATCGACTTCGTGGTGCAGCTGAACATCTGGCGCATCACCGCGCTGACGCGGCGGAACGCGTCGGAAACCGCCAATGCCGCAATCCCCGGTTCGGGCTATCTGCTGGCGGTGCTGGTGATGGTCGGCGGACTGGCCTTCAACGTGGGCAACATCGCGGGCGCAGGCCTGGGGATGAACGCCATGTTCGGCCTGGACCCCAAGATCGGCGGCGCGATCTCGGCCCTGCTGGCGATCGGCGTGTTCCTGTCGAAACGCGCGGGGCTGCTGCTGGACCGGTCGCTGATCGGGCTTGGCATCCTGATGATCGCCATGACGCTGATCGTGGCCGTCACCTCGAACCCGCCGGTGGGCGAGGCGCTGCGCCAGACGATCTTTCCGGCCATGATCGACTTTCCGACCATCACCACCATCGTGGGCGGCACGGTCGGCGGATACATCACCTATTCCGGCGCGCACCGCCTTCTGGACAAGGGCCTGGTGGGCGAGGAGAACCTGGCCGCCGTCACCAAGGCCTCGCTGACCGGGATCGCGGTCACGGGCGTGATGCGCTTCGTGCTGTTCCTGGCGATCCTGGGCGTCGTGGCGTCGGGCGTGACGCTGGATCTGTCCAGCCAGGCGGCGAACCCCGCGGGCCAGGCCTTCGCCTTTGCCTTGGGCGACTTGGGGATGCGGATCTTCGGCGTGGTCCTGTGGGCCGCGGCCATCACCTCGGTCATCGGGGCGGCCTATACCTCGGTCAGCTTTCTGGTGGCCTTCATGCCCATGCCCGAACGCAGCCGCAACATCGCCACCGTGATCTTCATCGCCGTGTCGCTGGCGGTCTTCCTGTCCATCGGCACCGCGCCCGCCGCCCTGCTGGTCTTCGTGGGCGGCTTCAACGGCTTGATCCTGCCCATCGGGTTGACGATCTTCACCTATGTGGGCTTCGCGCGGCCCGACCTGATGGGCGGGCACCGTTACAACCGGCCGCTTCTGATCCTCAGCGCCATCGTCTGCGCGCTGACCTGGTACATGGGCTATCGTTCCATCGGCCCGATCTTTGCCTTCCTGGGCCTGTAAGGGGGATCCCGTGCGAACCATCGACCTGAACAGCGACCTGGGCGAGGGCTATGGCGCCTGGACCATGGGCGACGACGCCGCCATGCTGGGCATCGTCAGTTCCGCCAACATCGCCTGCGGCTTTCACGCGGGCGATCCGCTGACCATCCGCGCGACCGTCACGCAAGCGGCGGCGCGGGGCGTGGCGGTGGGGGCGCATGTGTCCTATCCCGACCGCGTGGGCTTCGGGCGGCGTCCGATGGACGTGACTTCGGCGGAACTGACCGCCGACGTGATCTATCAGATCGGCGCCTTGCAGGGCATCGCGAAGGCGGCAGGGACGCGCGTGAGCTATGTGAAGCCGCACGGGGCGCTCTACAACACCATCGCCACCGACGCGCGGCAGGCCGATGCGGTGATCGCGGCGATCAAGGAGATCGATCCCTCGCTGGTGCTGATGGCGCTTGCCGGGGCGCCGATCCTGTCCCGCGCGGCGGATGCCGGGCTTGCCACCGTGGCCGAGGCTTTCGGCGACCGCGCCTATACGCCGGACGGGCAACTGGTGTCCCGCCGCGACAAGGGCGCGGTGCTGCACGACGCCGATGCCGTCGCCGCCCGGATGCTGCGGCTGGCCACCGAAGGCGTGATCGAGGCCATCGACGGCACCCCCCTGCGCCTGAAGGCGCAAAGCATCTGCGTGCATGGCGACAGCGCGGGCGCAGTGGACATGGCGCGGCGCATCCGCGAGGACCTGGTCGCAGGCGGCGTCGCCGTCGCCCCCTTCGCGGGGGCCGCGTGATGCGTGCCGAACTGGACACCGCCCGGACCGACATTCCCGACAGCCGGTGGCAGTTGTGACGATGCGCTTTCTGCCCGTCGGCCCGCGCACGCTGCTGGTGGAACTGGCCGATCTGGACGAGACGTTGGCGCTGTTCGACGCGCTGCTGGCCGATCCCCTGCCGGGCGTCACCGAGATCATCCCCGCCGCCCGCACGCTGATGGTCCGCGTGGCCCCCGGCCTTGCCGCCGATGGCGCGCTGGCCGGGGCGATCCAGGCCCGCCAACCCGCGCCGGGCACGGTTCGTCAGGCAGGCCCGCTGGAAACCGTCGAGATCCCCATGACCTATGATGGCGCGGATCTGGCCGATGTCGCCGCCTACATGAGCCTGACCGTGGCCGAGGTCATCGCCGCCCACCAGGCCGCGACCTGGCAGGTGGCCTTTTGCGGCTTCGCGCCCGGCTTCGCCTACATGACCGGTGACGACCCGCGCTTCGATGTGCCCCGCCGTCCCGCGCCGCGCACGCGGATCCCGGCGGGGTCGGTGGCGCTGGCCGCGCGCTTCTGCGGCATCTATCCGCAGGACACGCCGGGCGGCTGGCAACTGATCGGCACGACGCGGGTGCCGATGTGGGATTTGTCGCGCGACCCGCCTGCGCTTCTGCATCCCGGCGTCAGGGCGCGATTTGTCGAGGGGGTGGCGCAGATCCATCCCTCGGTTGCCATTCCCCAACCGCAGGGCCAGCCTGCGCTGACGGTGGTGCAAACCGCCTTTCCCATCGTCTTCCAGGATGAAGGGCGTCCGGGACAGGGCGGGCAAGGCGTCTCGGCATCCGGCGCGCTGGACAGGGGGGCAATGCGCCGGGCGAACCGCGCGGTTGGCAATCCGTCCGACGCGCCGGTCCTGGAAATCACCCTCGGTCCCGTGCGGCTGCGGGCGGACCGGCCGGTGACGCTGGCCCTGACCGGCGCGGGGCAGGCCACGGTTGCGGGGCACGCCATGCCCACGGCCTTCGCGCTCGATGCGGGGGACGAGGTGCTGATCCCGCCCCCCGCCGCCGGGATGCGCAGCTATCTGGCGCTGCGCGGCGGCTTTGACGTGGCCCCGGTGCTGGGATCGGCGGCGACCGACACCCTGGCCTTCGTCGGTCCCGATTCGCTGACCAGCGGCGCCCTCCTTTACGCCGCGAACAACCCTGCGACAGCCATTGCAGCGCCCGAGGATCAGCCCGCCTTGCCGAAACCGGGTGATGTCGTGGACCTGCCCGTCACCCTCGGCCCCCGCGCCGACTGGTTCTCGGACAACATGATTGCGCACTTCCTGTCCCAGGACTGGCTGGTCACGCCGCAATCGTCCCGCGTGGGCATCCGGCTGGAAGGCGCACCCGTCACCCGCGAGGACGCCCGCGAACTGCCGTCCGAGGGCACGGAGACCGGCGCCATCCAGATCCCCCATTCCGGCCAGCCGGTGCTGTTCCTGGCCGACCACCCGCTGACCGGCGGCTATCCGGTGATCGCCACGCTGCGCCCCGAGGCGCTGGATCTGGCGGGCCAGATCCCCCCCGGCGCGCGCATCCGCTTCACCGCCGCCGCCCCCTTCCAGGACATCGAGGCAAAGCCATGACCCTTTTCGCCACCGGCCCGACCCTGCCCCTGAACCGCCTGCTGATCGCCAACAGGGGAGAGATCGCCGTCCGCATCATCCGCGCCTGCCGGGACGAGGGGATCGAGACGGTGGCCGTCTATGCCGACGCCGACCGCGACGCCCCCTTCGTCGCCATGGCCAACCAGGCCTTCGCGCTTGGCGGCGATAGCCCGGCGGACACCTATCTGGACGGGCAAAAGATCATCGCCATTGCGCAGCGTGCGAGCGCCGATGCGATCCACCCCGGCTATGGCTTCCTGTCGGAAAACGCGGGCTTCGCGGCAGCCGTGGAGGACGCGGGCCTGATCTGGATCGGCCCGGACCCCGCCGTCATCACCGCCCTTGGCGACAAGATCGAGGCCCGCCGCATCGCCCAGGCCGTCGGCGCCCCCCTGGTCGCGGGCACCCCTGGCCCGGTGGAAACCCCTGCCGACGCCCTGGCCTTCGCCCGCGAACATGGCCTGCCCATCGCCATCAAGGCGGCCTTCGGCGGCGGCGGGCGCGGCATGAAGGTCGCCTGGCGCCTGGGCGAGGTCGAGGAACTGTTCCAGTCCGCCACGCGAGAGGCGATGGCCGCCTTCGGCCGCGGCGAATGCTTCATCGAGCAGTTCCTGGACCGCCCCCGCCACATCGAGGCGCAGGTGCTGGCCGACCGCCACGGCACCGTCAAGGTGCTGGGCACGCGGGACTGCTCGCTTCAACGCCGCAACCAGAAGCTGGTCGAGGAAGCGCCCGCGCCCTTCCTGACGGACGATCAACGCCAGCGCATCCACGACAGCGCCCGCGCGATCTGCGCCCATGCGGGCTACAGCGGCGCGGGGACGGTGGAATACCTGCTATCCGCGAACGGCACGATTTCCTTCCTCGAGGTGAACACGCGCCTTCAGGTCGAACATCCCGTGACCGAGGAAACCACCGGCATCGACCTGGTGCGCGGCATGATCGCAGTGGCGCGCGGGGCAAAGCTGGCGGACGACAGCGTGCCCGCCCCGCGCGGCCATTCCATCGAGTTCCGCATCAACGCCGAGGACGTGGCGCGCGGCTTTCTGCCCACCCCCGGCCCCATCGACCGCTTCGACGCCCCCGCCGGTCCCGGCATCCGCCTGGACAGCGGCGTCGTGGCGGGATCCGTGATCCCCGGCAGCTTCGATTCGATGATGGCCAAGCTGATCGTGACGGGGGCCACCCGCACCGAGGCCATCGCCCGCGCCCGCCGCGCCCTGGCCGAGTTTCGCATCGACGGCGTGGCGACCGTCCTGCCCTTCCACCGCGCGGTGCTGGACGCGCCCGATTTCCGCGCCGAGGACGGCACCTTCCGCGTCCACACCCGCTGGATCGAGACCGACTTCGCCGAGACGCTGGCCGCCGCCGTGGCTCCGCACGCCCGCGTGACGCCCGCCCCTGCCCCGGCCCTGCTGCGCCTCGCCATCGAGATCGACGGCAAGCGCCACGAACTGGGCCTGCCCGCCGGGATCATGGCCGCCGCCCCCGGCGCGCCCGCGCCCGAAGCCACACCGGCACCCGACGAGGCGACCGTCACCGCCCCTGTTCCCGGCACCCTGACCGCCTGGCAGGCCGAGGATGGCGCGACCGTCGAAGCCGGCCAAGTCATCGCCGTGGTCGAGGCCATGAAGATGGAAACCCGCGTCGAGGCGCATCGCGCAGGCCGCCTGAAGCATCTGCGCGAGGCCGGGGCATCGGTCGCCTTCGGGGATGCCTTTGCGCAAATCCTGCCGGACTAGGGCGCAGCGCCATCGGGGTCGGCAGGCGGGACCCGCATTTTCTGTTCCGGTTGTGACTCGCCGGGCTTTACAAGTGGGCGGGTTCCTGCTGAACACTCAGGCGGCTTCTTCCGTCCGGCCCCCGGTCGTGAGAAACGGACCCCAATAAGGTGGCGCGGCCCGAATCGCGATCCGCCACAGCGCAGGAGCAGAGTTTCGACGTGTCCGAACGACCCGCCCGGGCCCGGCATGGCTCCATGCCGGCAAAGCTGGCCTCTTTCCAGGTGCGCGGCCGCTTCCTGACCGTGCTGGCGCTTCGCATCGACACCGACAGCCCGGATGATCCCTTCTACGCGCAACTGGACGAACAGTTGCACAAGACGCCGCAGTTCTTTTCGGGCGCGCCGGTGGTGCTGGACCTGGCCAATGTCCCGGGCCTCAGTGACCAACCGGACCGCCTGCGCGACCTGGTCGGGAACCTGCGCGGGCGCGACCTGCGGGTGTTCGGGGTCCAGAACGCGGCAGGCTTCGACGCGGCGGCGTTGCAGGCCCTGGGCCTGGTTCCCGTCAGCACGGGCCGCGACGCCCCCTTGCCCCGCGAAACCGCGCCCGTCCCCGCCCCTGTCGCCGCCGCGCCCGTGGCGGTCGAGAACAAGGTCATCCACGCGCCCGTCCGGTCGGGCCAGCGGATCGTGGCCGAGCATGGCGACCTGACGGTGATCGGCTCGGTCGCATCAGGCGCGGAACTGGTCGCGGCGGGCAACATCCACGTCTATGGTCCCTTGCGCGGCCGCGCCATCGCGGGCTGTCACGGCGACGAGCGGGCGCATATCTTTTGCCAAAGCCTCAACGCCGAACTGGTCGCCATCGCGGGCCTGTACCAGACCAGCGAGATGCTGGAAGACGCCGCCCGCCAACGCTGCACCCATATTTACCTGGAGGACGAGAAACTTCGCATGGAGGTGATCGCATGACGACGGAACCCAAGACGACCGCGCCCCTGGGGCGGGTCATCGTGATCACCTCGGGCAAGGGGGGCGTCGGCAAGACGACCTCGGCCGCGGCGATCTCGGCGGGGCTTGCCAAGCAGGGCTTCAAGACGGTGGTAATCGACTTCGACGTGGGCTTGCGCAACCTGGACATGATCATGGGCTGCGAACGCCGGGTGGTCTTCGACTTCATCAACGTCATCCAGGGCGACGCCAAGCTGAAGCAGGCGCTGATCAAGGACAAGCGGCTGGACACGCTGTCGATCCTGCCCACCTCGCAGACCCGCGACAAGGACGCCCTGACCAAGGAGGGCGTCGAGCAGATCCTGACCGAGCTGAAGGCCGAGTTCGACTATATCGTCTGCGACAGCCCCGCGGGGATCGAGCGCGGCGCCCAGATGGCGATGTATTTCGCCGACGAGGCGGTGGTCGTCACCAACCCCGAGGTTTCGTCCGTGCGCGACAGCGACCGCGTGCTGGGCCTGCTTTCCAGCCAGACCCGGCGGGCCGAGACCGAGGGCGCCGAGCCGATCAAGGCCCAGGTCCTGCTGACGCGCTATGACCAGGAGCGCGTGGACAAGGGCGAGATGATGACCATCGAGGACGTGCTGGAAATCCTGGCCGTGCCGCTTCTGGGCGTCATTCCCGAAAGCAAGGCGGTGCTGAAGGCGTCGAACGTGGGCACGCCGGTCGTGCTGGACGAACCCTCGGCGGCATCCCGCGCCTACGAGGACGCGGTGTCGCGCCTGACCGGCACCCAGGTCGAGATGCGCATCGTCGGCGAGCGCCGCCCCGGCCTGTTCCAGCGGCTGTTCGGGCGCGCGTCATGAGCCTGTTCAGCTTCATCCGCAAGCCGCACCCCGCCAAGACCGCGCAAACGGCCAAGGACCGGCTGCAGATCCTTCTTGCGCATGAACGCAGCAGCGGCGCGGCGGAAGCCGATTATCTGCCGATGCTGCAACGCGACATCGTCGCGGCGATCCGCAAGCACGTCCCCATCGGCGAACAGGATGTCGAGGTCCGCATAGAGCGCGGCGACCAGATGTCGAGCCTGGAGATCAACATCGAGCTGCCCGCGACCGTGCCGTCGAAGGCGGGCTGAGGACGGCGGCCGGTTTGCGGTCCTCTCCGGTCCCCTCATCCGGGACCGGACACGCTGCGGCATCATCCGCTGTCGCCGAAGCCGGGACCGCGTGATGACGAAAAACTGACACGCCGCCGGGACTTTCCCGATTGCGCCCGCCGCCGCCTTGGCCCAAGCACGCAGGGCCGTCACGCGGGCTGGCAGCCGTCCTTGCGCCTGCCGGGCCGGCCCCCTTGGCCTTGACGGCGCGGCCTGCACTGGAAAGAACGGGCACCGGCGTTGCTGATCAGAAGGACAGCCCATGAAATTCCGCTTTCCCATCGTCATCATCGACGAGGATTTCCGGTCCGAAAACACCTCGGGCCTGGGCATCCGCGCCCTGGCCGACGCCATCGAGCGCGAGGGGTTCGAGGTTCTGGGCGCCACCAGCTATGGGGATCTGTCGCAGTTCGCCCAGCAGCAAAGCCGCGCCAGCGCCTTCGTGCTGTCGATCGACGACGAGGAGTTCAGCCCCGGTCCCGACCTTGACCCCGCCGTCCTGAACCTGCGCTCCTTCATCGAGGAGGTGCGCTGGAAGAACGCCGACGTGCCGATCTTCCTGCATGGCGAGACCAAGACCAGCCGCCACCTGCCCAACGACATCCTGCGCGAATTGCACGGCTTCATCCACATGTTCGAGGATACGCCGGAATTCGTGGCCAAGCACATCATCCGCGAGGCCAAGACCTATCTGGAGGGCATCCAGCCCCCCTTCTTCAAGGCGCTGCTGGATTACGCCGAGGACGGATCCTATTCCTGGCACTGCCCCGGCCATTCCGGCGGCGTGGCCTTCCTGAAATCGCCCATCGGCCAGATGTATCACCAGTTCTATGGCGAGAACATGCTGCGGGCCGATGTGTGCAACGCGGTCGAGGAACTGGGCCAGCTGCTGGACCACAACGGCGCCATCGGCGCGTCCGAACGGAACGCCGCGCGGATCTTCAACGCCGACCACTGCTTCTTCGTGACGAACGGGACCTCGACCTCGAACAAGATGGTCTGGCACCACACGGTCGCGCCGGGCGACGTGGTGGTCGTGGACCGCAACTGTCACAAGTCGATCCTGCATTCGATCATCATGACCGGCGCGATCCCGGTCTTTTTGCGCCCCACCCGCAACCACTGGGGCATCATCGGTCCCATTGCCCACGCCGAGTTCGAACCCGAATCCATCCGCGCCAAGATCCGCGCGAACCCGCTGCTGGAGGGCGTGGATGCCGATGCGGTCAAGCCCCGCATCATGACGCTGACCCAGTCCACCTATGACGGCGTGCTCTACAACACCGAGGAAATCAAGCGGATGCTCGACGGCTATGTCGAGAACCTGCATTTCGACGAGGCCTGGATTCCCCACGCGGCCTTTCACCCCTTCTACGGCACCTATCACGCCATGGGCCGCAACCGCGACCGCACCAGGCACGCCGTGACCTATGCCACCCAGTCGATCCACAAGCTGCTGGCGGGGATCAGCCAGGCCAGCCACGTCCTGGTCCAGGATTCCGAGGAAACGAAGCTCGACCGGCACCTGTTCAACGAATCCTACTTGATGCACACCTCGACCAGTCCGCAATATTCCATCATCGCCAGCTGCGATGTGGCCGCCGCGATGATGGAGCCGCCGGGCGGCACCGCCCTGGTCGAGGAATCCATCCTGGAAGCCCTGGATTTCCGCCGCGCCATGCGCAAGGTCGATGCCGAGTTCGGCGACAAGGACTGGTGGTTCCAGGTCTGGGGACCGGACGCGCTGGAAGAGGAAGGCATCGGCCGCACCAAGGACTGGGTGCTGCGCCGCACCGACAGCGAGGGCGTGCAGCGCGATGGCGAGGACAGCTGGCACGGTTTCGGCGACATGGCGCCGGGGTTCAACATGCTGGACCCGATCAAGGCCACCATCATCACCCCCGGCCTGGACATCGAGGGGCGCTTCGATGCCACGGGCATCCCCGCGTCCATCGTGTCGAAATACCTGGCCGAACATGGCGTGGTGGTGGAAAAGACCGGGCTTTACAGCTTCTTCATCCTGTTCACCATCGGCATCACCAAGGGCCGCTGGAACACGCTGGTCGCGGCGCTGCAGCAGTTCAAGGACGACTATGACCGCAACCAGCCCTTGTGGCGCGTGATGCCGGAATTCTGCGCCAAGCATCCCCGCTACGAAGGCATGGGCCTGCGCCAGCTTTCCCAGCACGTCCATGCGCTTTACGCGAAATACGATGTCGCGCGCCTCTCGACCGAGATCTACCTGACCGACCACTACCCGGCGATGACGCCGACCGAGGCCTTTTCCCACATCGCCCGCCGCAAGACCGAACGGGTGCCCATCGACGATCTGGAAGGCCGGATCACGACCAGCCTGGTGACCCCCTATCCGCCCGGCATCCCGCTGCTGGTCCCGGGCGAGACGTTCAACGCCAAGATCGTGGACTACCTGCGGTTCAACCGCGACTTCGCGCGCGAATGTCCCGGGTTCGAGACGGACATCCACGGGCTTGTGCTGGAAACGGGACCGGACGGCGTGGTGCGTCACTATGCCGACTGCGTGGCAAGCTGAACGACCGGCCTGCGCGGCAGCCGCCTTGCAGCCGGACGGCGGGCCGCAAGGAAGGCCGCAGCCGGGCCGGGCCTTTCAGATCAGCTTGAAGCGGCGCATCAACTGCATGGCCTGCGTTTCGTTGTGAAGCTGGTTCAACCCGCGCAGGATCGAACGGGCCAGGCCGCGGCGCGACAATCCCCGCGGGACCTTGCCTGTCGCCTTGGGAACATCCAGCCAGGTCACGGGCGCGGGTGCGCTGTCGGCCAGCTGCGCAAGCGCGTCGATCCAGGCCTGGACGATGTGTTCGGCACCGGCGCGCGCCTCGGCCGGCACCTGCTCGGGCGGCTCCAGCCAGGGATTGCTGTTGATCTCGAAGATCTGCGGGCGGCCATCGACCAGGGCGTAATCGGCACGCCCGTACTGGAGATGCGCCGCATCGAAGGCCGCGCGCAGCACCTCGATGTCCGCATTGCTTTGCAGGAACGCCAGTTCCCGTTGGGGATCGGGCCTGGTGTTGGGATCGGTATATTCGCCCTTGCAGACCCAGTCCTGGCTTTGATCCAGCGCCGAAGGGAAAAGCCGGTCATGCACGCGCGTATAGGACCGCTTTTCGTGCAGGCCCAGGTGGTTGCGGGCATCCACGTATTCGGTGATGGCGAAGCGGTCGCCCTGCCGGTCCGCCGGATCGAGGGCCGCGACTGCCTCGCGCAGGGCTTGCGGGGTTTCGATCAGGGCGGACTTCGGTCCCTCGTGATCGTCCGCCCGGCGCAGGAACACCGGATAGCGGAACGCCTCGGGCGGGGTGGTGACCGGCAGCATCCGGAAGTCGTTGATCCCGGCCTCGTGCAGCCGCCGCATCACGTCCAGGCGGGTGCCGACCCGGTCGGGCCGGTTCAGCACCTTGCAGTCGGGGCAGACCTTCTGCAAGGCCTCGATCCGGTCCACGACCTGCCGCGCCGCCGCGGCGTCCAGGCGTTCGAGATCGACAAAGACATAGATCGAACGAGGCAGGCGCCGGAAGGCCAGGAACTCGGCATAGCCGAGGATCATAATACGCCCATGCAGGGGGTGGTCGCGGGTTTCGAGCACGTCGCGCACCGTGTACTGATGGTCGTCCGTAGCGACAAAGGTGATCATGAATTCTCACAAGCCGCGATTGCGAAGCAGGGATATCAGTTCCCTGAAGCATGGACGACATGTCACCCACAGCGCAATAGGATAAGTGATCGCGCCCGTGGCGATGATGGCCAGCAGATTGGACGGCGAGATGTCGGGAACATCCTTGCGGAAGTAGACTGCGGTAATGACCCCGGCCATCACCAGCGCCGCCAGCCAGATCCGCCCGATGCGCAGCAAGGCTGACGCCGCGCCCCCGCGGACAAGACGCTGCGCATAGACCAGGGCCACGAGGGTCGCGGCGACCTCATAGGTCAGAAAGGCGACCGGCGCGGCGATGTGGCCGTCGAACCAGGCGGTCAGCACGAAGCCCGCGACCATGAAGACCAGTCCGACGGTGCTGCCGATCAGCCCGTATTCCGGCCGCCCAAGCGCCGAATAGGACGAATAGTAGAACCGGAAGGGCAAGGACAGGCCCACGGCCAGGCACAGGATCTGCGACAGCGGCACGGCAAGTTCCCAACCCGGCCCGACCAGCAGCGGAAGCAGCACGGGCGCGCTGGCGGCCAGTCCGACAAAGGCCGGAACCGCCAGAACCGCGACGCCTGACGCGATGTCGCCGGCCTTCTGGACAAGCCGCGGCGGATCGCCTTGCAGCCGCACCAGGACCGAGAAGGCAAGATTGTGCCCGACCCCCATCAGCGCCATCCGCAAGGGATCGACGATCCGCAACGCGATGTTCAGCTGGCCCAGCGTGACTGCGCCGAACACGGCGTTGACCAGAAAGGCCAGCGCCGCCGGAGCGGCGGAGGTGACGCCCACATCGGCCAGATGCAGCCACGAGAACCGGAAGATTTCCCGGAACCGTTCGCCGTGCCAGCGCACCGGGATCCAGATCCTCTGGCCGCGCCACCACAGGAACACGACCGCCAGCACGGGATAAAGGACATTCGGCAGCAGGCGCTGCAGCAGCAGCGAATAGACGCCCCAGCCTGCCATGGCAGCCAGGACCGACACGACGGAGGCGATGACGGTGCTGAGGGCCTGGCAGGTCGAGATCTCGACGAACCGCCGGGACCGCCGCGCCACCGCCTTGGACACGGCGCCCGGTCCCTGCCACAACAGCAGCAGGCTGGAAAAGATCAGGCAGGCCGCGAAACCCGGCGCATCCACCCAGTGTTCGATCAGCGGACCCATCAGGATCGACAGCACGATCGCGGCGCCCGTCAACAGCATCGACGCGAACAGCGACGTTTCCAGATGCGACGTGTAAAGGCGCCGCCGCTGGGTCAGGGATTCCTCGAAGGGCAGTCCGATAAAGGCGCCCATGATGGTGTTCAGCCCCAGCACCATTGCCGCCAGGCCGAATTCGGCTGGCGACAGGATGCGGGCAACGACCATCGTGCTGGCCATCTGCGCAGCAAGACGCACGACCGCATCCGCGGTCGAAGCTCCGATCCATATTCTGAACATTGGGGTCTTGCGTTGTTGTTGTCTGCCGACTGGTATCGGGGCAATGTGCCAATCACAAGAAACCTGCAGCCTCCCAGGCAGCTTTTCCCCGATCAGATGCACCGCCTGCCCCACCGCCAGACAGGATGTCCCATGAACTCACCCACCCGGCCGCAATCCCGGATCATGCCCAGAATGGCTTTTTTCCCCAGATTTCCGCGTTCCGCACGATCTGGCGGGGCTGATGTCGCGCGCCGCGTGGCGCACAGGCTGCATCACGACATTGTTGCCGGGCTGGCGGCATTTGCTTTCGTTCTGGGCACCCTGGCAGGGGAAAGCGCCGCCCAGCCTTCCGCCATCCCCGACGACACCCTGGGCCTTGCCGTGGCGCTTGACACCTTGCGCTGGCAGGACAGCCTGGATCTGCGCGCCGAGTTCGCGGATTACGCGTCGATGGGGGTGCGCTGGCTGCGCACGGATCTTTACTGGGCTTCCGTGCAGGCCGACGGGCCGGACAGCTATGACTGGCGCGACATGGACCGGATCATCGACCTGGCCGGCGTTTTCGGCATCAGGGTGCTGCCGGTCGTGGGTTCGACGCCGGAATGGGCCTGGCAGGATCCCGAACGCCCTTCTCCGCCCCGGGATCCGCAGGACTTCGGCCGCTTCCTGAAGGCGGCTGTCGCCCGCTACGCGCCGCGCGGCATCCACACCTGGGAAATCTGGAACGAGCCGAACCTGGAAGGCCCCTTCCCGCCCCGCCCCGACGCGGCCGCCTATGCGGCCCTGCTGAAGGAAGGATCCGCCGCGATCCGTGCGGCCGACCCCGGCGCGACCATCATCCTGGGCGGGCTGGCCGCCGCCACCCGGACCAATCTTTGGGGAGAGCCGCCGGCGATTGCCGCCGTCGAATTCCTGGAAACCGTTTATGCCGAAGGCGCCGGGGACAGCTTCGACGCGGTCGCCTTTCATCCCTATACCGGGGCGGACCTGCCGGATCTGCGGGCAAGGGGGAATTCGTGGGGCTTGATGGCCGGACCGCTTCGGGCCGTCATGGCCGAGCATGGCGACGAGGCCAAGGCGATCTGGATCACCGAATACGGTGCCCCGACGAACGAGGCCAATGGCGGCGTGTCCGAGGCCCGGCAGGCCGAGCTGCTGGCCGCCAGCGTCGCGCTGGCGCGCGAAACCCCGTGGCTGGGACCGCTGTTCTGGTACAGCTATCGCGACCGGGGGACCGATCCCGAGGACCGCGAGGACTGGTTCGGCCTGATCGCCGGGGACGACCGCCCCAAGCCCGCCCGCGAGGTCCTGGAAAGCATCCTTTCCGAACAGCCCTGAACGGGACACCGGGAAAGCAGGGCCAGCGCCCGGCATTCCCGACCGCCCTGCGGACCGGGCGGGGCTTCACACGTCCCCGCCCCCGCCGCGCCGGACCTCGAAGCGCAAGGATCCGCCGGGTCCGGAAAGAACGCCCAGCGTCGCATGAAGAAGAACGATCAGCCCGGTCATCTCGAGCGTTTCCTCGAGCGTGGCCAGAAGGCTGTAGGCCACGTTGTCCCAGCCATGGCTCCACCAGAGATTCGCCCCGATCATCTCGACCCCGATAGCGCCGCCCACATACAGCACGCCGGCCAGAAGAAACCCCCTCGCGCTGCGCCCGGGAAGGGCCAGCAGGAAGCGGCCGAACGCCAGCCCGATCGCAAGCACGACCGCGATGCCGGGAACGACCCAGGCAAAGGCAAGAAAGCCGCTGGCATCCACGACGCCGTCCATCACCCTGTTGAGGCCTTCATGGACTTGCGCCGCCTCGTCATAGGCCAGGAACAGGAAGAACAGGGCAAGGAAAAGCCAATGCCAGCGCCACCTGTCGTTGCCTCCGAAGGCGAAGACGGCGACGGTCCCCAAGGCGACCATGTTCGCCACCAGCAGGGTGAAGTTGAACAAGGTCGGCAGGTTCCGTTCTTCCTCGAACAGGAACAGCGCGGCAATCCTTTGCAGCGCCGGGTTCGCGCTGGAATAGGTCAGCGCCGTGCCCAAAAGGCTGAGAAGAAGCACCAGCAGGAAGATGCCGCCCATGACCGCGTCGATCCGCGCGATGCGAATGCTTCGGGTCGTTTGGCCCACCGCGCGCGCGGGGACCGGCGATTGCCCGATCCTGTTCATGTCCCTCTCCCGGTTTTTCCGGGCACGGTGCCCCAAGGGGTGAATGTCGTCAATCTGTCATCAATGCTTTACACGAATTGCCCGTCATGAATCAGGCAGGTCCGAAGACGGAATCCCGCGTCCGACGGGCGAACGGATGCCCGTGAATCGCTGGTCAAGGTCCGCTCTGTCGCCCGTGACTTATCAACCTGCCCTTTGAGACATCGCTTGCCCGCTGTCGGTGACCAGAAAGAGGCGTGAATCCGCCGTCTTGCCGGCGGCGATCCGGCGCGGAAATTCAATATTCCCCATGTTTTCGGCAGTTAAACAACACTCCCCAGAAATTTCCCCAAATGGTTGTGTTTATAATAATTGCTCAACCAAAGACAATTCGTTTAATTTTAGGCAAAGTTTAGGGATGCCTTCATCCTGTTAGTCGTCATTGGGGTTAAATGGTCATGGAAGACATCAACAATATCGTCCTTCGTTCGGATCGCCATGCGGGTGCGATCTCTGGAAATTTCCATGATGCCGGGCAATCCCTGTATTCGCGCCATTTCAAGAGGGTGTTCGACAGCGCGGTGGTCCTGGCTGCCCTTCCGGTCGTCTTGCCGATCGTTCTTCTGCTGGCGGCAGCGATTTTCCTGACCGAACGGCAGAATCCTTTCTTTTCCCACAAGAGGGTGGGCCGCGACGGCCGGATCTTCGGCTGCCTGAAGCTGCGCACCATGGTTGCCGGGGCGGAAACCATGCTGCCCAAGCTTCTGGAAGGCTCCCCTGACAAGCAGGAGGAATGGGCCGAATCCCAGAAGCTGACCGACGACCCCCGGGTCACCAGGCTGGGCGCGATCCTGCGCAAGACCAGCCTGGACGAGCTTCCGCAACTGCTGAACGTCCTGCGCGGCGACATGAGCCTGGTCGGGCCGCGTCCGATCGTCATGGACGAGCTGCGCCGCTATGGCCAGGACGCCGCGACCTATCTGCGCCTGCGCCCCGGCCTGACCGGCATGTGGCAGACGACGGGACGAAATGACGTGTCCTATGCCGAACGCATCCGCATGGACGTGGAATATGAACAGAACGTCATGCTGTGGACGGATATCAGGATCATGGCGATGACGGTCGTCGCCATGCTCCAGAAGACCGGACGCTGAGGATACCCCCTGCCGGTCGGGGGTTTCCGCAGGTCTAGCGTTCCGCCTGCCGGGACGGGGATCGCCAGAGCGCCAGGCCGACCCCCAGGGCGATCCACCCCCCGAAAAAGCGGAAGCTGTCGATGCTGGCCCCCAGCATGACCCAGCCGGTCAGCGTCATGGCCACCGCCAGGTGAAGCCGGCCCACATAGGTCGCACCGGTCGAACGCGACAGCGACCGCAGCAGCAACGGCACGATCATCGCCAGCCAGAGCAGATAGCCGATCAGGCCCGTCTCGGCCAGCAGCCGGACATGGAGCGAATAGGCGGGCGGCCAGGCATTTGCGGCATCGCCCGAAGTCGCATAAGCGCGGACCTCGTAGCTGCGCAGATCCTCGGCCCGGATGTGATAGGGATAGTTAAATCCGTATTGGCCAAGCCCCACCCCCAACAGCGGACGCTCCTCGAACATCGACAGCCCTGCGCGGATGGCCGCCAAGCGGGTGACGTTGGACACGTTCTCGGTGACGCCCGCCGTCTGGTCGATCAGCCCGTTCATGCTGCCATAGCGGACCAGGTTGCTGCCCTTTTCCATGACCGATGTCTGGACGCTGGGGATCATCATCATCGTCAGCGCGGCCAAGCCCGCAACCGTGGCCGCATGAACGATGATGTCCTTGCGATGCCGGAAGAAGCCCGCCAGGAACAGGATGAACTGCACCGCGATCACAAGCATCCCGGTGCGCGACTGCAACAGCAGCACCAGCAGCACGACAAGTCCGGCGACCAGCGCCACCCTGCGCCTGCCCCCCAGCGTGATGGCGAAGGGAAAGATGAAGGTCAGCATGACCGCGGCCCAGGATGCCTCGAACGCCGTCATGCGCAGCCGTGGGGGATAGAAGGTGCCGCTTTCGGCATGGATGATCAGGGACAGGGCCTCGTGAACCTGGGTCAGCCCCGGGATGTTCAGCCAGGACGCGACCTCGAACACCGCCACCCCGGTCATCAGCATCAACGCGATCCAGGCGCCGCGGGAGATCGCGGGCAGCGCGCCCCGGACCGCGAAGTTGAAGAACATCAGCGCCACCACCGGCCCAAGGGCGACCGCCATGCCCTGCGTGATGACCCGGCTCATCCCCGAGCGTCCCTTGTACCAGACGGTCGCGATCTCGTCGAAGTTGATGGCGACGCCCAGGACGATCACCAGCAGAAAGGCGAGCGTCAGCACGAAGAAGACCCTGGGGACCATGAAGCCCCCGGGCTGGCGCAGGAAATGAAGCAGCGCGAAGGGCACGACATAGATGAAGGCATCGTTGGCCATCTCGCCCGCGGGCAGCAGCGGCTTCAGGTCGTTGAACACCGTGGCGACAACCATCACGATGATCAGCGCCGGCGCCTGTGCCGCCGCGAGTGGCATCCTGCCGGCAGCAACGGTCACTATTTCCAGGCCCTTTTCTTGACCGCCGTCAGCCAGTTGAAGGGAATCGCCATGAACAGCGCCGTGCGGGCCAGTCCCGCCCAGGCGTGCGGGTCGGTCAGGGCGAAGTTGTCCTTCTGGATCCGCAGCCGCGCCACCAGGTTGCGCTTGCGCTTGGCCGCCGTGGTGCCGGTGTCGCTGACGATGTACTGGGTCAGGACCTCGGGGATGTTGGCCAGGCGCCAGCGCCGGCCCATGCGGATGAACAGGTCGTAATCCTCGGCGGTCTTGTAGCGGTCGGAATAAAGCCCGACCTCGCGCAGCGCCTTGGCCCGGATCATGATCGTCGGATGCAGCAGCGCGGGGACATAGCGCTGATGGCGCAGGATCCTGTCATGGTCGGTCGGGAAGCGCAGCGTGAACAGATAGTCCCCGTCGTCGTTCACGCAGCGCGCCCAGGTTCCCACCATGCCGACCTCGGGATGGGCATCCAGAAACGCGACCTGCCGCTCGAACCGGCCCGGCAGGGGCAGATCGCCGCAATCCAGGCGGGCGACATGGCGGTATCCGCGCGACAGGATCATCTCCAGCCCCGCGTTCAGGGCGTGTTCGATCCCCCGGTTGCGGTCCAGCCGATGCAGCGTGACGGGGTGGCTGCCATAACGCGATGCGCAGCGGATGGGTTCGGGCGAGCCGTCGTCCACCACGACGATGTCGAAGGGATGGCTTTCGGCGCCCAGGACCTCCAGCGTCTCGACCAGCCCGGCCTGATCCTTGAAGACGGGAATCAGCACGCAAAGATCCGGCAAGGGTTCAGGCATGTCAGGTCCTCCGAGCAAGGCGGCGGCGGCGCCATGCGTCGCGCAGGATGGCAAGCGAGGCGCCCAACAGGAACCCTGCCACCAGCCCCAGGGCCAGGATCACCGGCTTGGCGTTGAACCCCGAGGGACTCAGGGGCACGACCGCGGGCGCGAACAGCTGCACGGTCAGTTCGGGCGCGCCGATCCGGCTCTGGATCTGGCGGTGTTCCAGCAGCATCCGTTCGTAAACCGCCGCCGTCGCCTCGACCTCGCGTTCGGCCTCGCGCTGCTGGGCATAGACGCCCGCGCTGGCGTCGATCGCCTCGTCCTGCTTCTGTCCGGTCAGGGTCTCGAACCGCATGGACAGCAGCCGTCCCCTTTCGCGCGTGGTCTGGGCGCGGCGCTCGGCCAGTTCCAGATTGTTGGTCAGCTCCTCGATCTCGTGTTCCAGGTTGGTCAGCATCTGCCGATAGACGTTCAGCCGCAGGTCCGAACGCAGCTTGAGATAGCCGGCGGCAACCGCGTTGGCGACGCCCGCCGACAGTTCGGGGCTTTCGGAGCTGTAGCTGATCTGGACCACATAGGATCTGCCGCTGTTGCTGACCTCCAGGTTGCGCGACATGTGCCGGATCAGCATCGCCCGCTGCAACGCCTCGTCCCCCGCAGCCTCGGGGGGAAACTCCACCGCCGCCGCCAGTTCGGCGCGCAGTTCGGGCGTCAGGCCGTCCAGCGCGTGACCAAGCGCAACGGGGGTGGCGATGGTCTCGACAATGGTCGCGGTGGCGGAATCCTCGGCCGTGGCCACGGTTTCCGGCGCGGCCAGAGAGATGAGACCCGACCGGTCCGCATCCGAGATCAGCTTGGCCGTCGCCGAATAGGTGTCCGGCATGACCTTGGCGGCCACGAAGGCGCCGCCGCCGCCAAGCGCGGTCAGCAGGATCACCAGGAACGGGCTGCGCCGGACCGCGTTGAACACGTCCCCCAGGGTAAAGGCCGCCGCGGGCCTGGCCGCCGTCAGGTCGGAGGTGTTGATGTGGTTCATGGAGTGGCCCTTTGCAGGATGCGGCCCTGAAGCTGTTCGGACCGGCCGGACGACTGCGAGACAACGGTCGATCCGCTGCTTGCCACGCCCAGGAAGCTGTCCGGCAGCTCGACCTCGACCAGATCGCCGGGCTGCAACGCGGTGCCTTGCGTCGCGATGATCGGCACCTCCTGCCCGTCGGTCACGCGATACACCGTCACCGTCACCGCATCGTTTCCGGCCAGCCCAAGCTGCGCCAGCCGTGCCGTGGCACCCTTCAGCCGGGCCTCCAGGGCGCCGATCTCGGCCAGGACGGTCTGGATTTCCCCCTCGAGCGCCGCATTGCGGCGCGCGTCATGGCGGTTGATCTCGTGCAGCACGCTTTCACGCTCGCGCGTGACATCGGCGATATAGGCCTCGGTCTCGGACAGGTTGCTGCGCAACTCGTTCAGCGTCCTGTATTCCTCGGACACGCGGGTCTGCGGGGTCAGTCCGCGGCTTTGCATGTCGGTATAGCGGGCGACCTCGGCGGTCTGCTGGTCAACCAAGGCCTTCTGATGCTGGCCCTGCTGGACCAGCCGCTCGATCCGGTTCCGGACGATCTGCAGGTCGCGGTCCAGATACGCCTTCTGGGCGTCGCTTTCGGCGCGGGCCGCATCCAGCAGGCTGTTGGCCAGGGCCAGAACGGCATCCCGCTCGCCCTCGGCAAGGCCGGGAAGATCGGACGGGGTCAGATCGGCCTGGCCGGCCAGTTCGGCCCGCGCGCGCGCCAGGGTCGCGCGCCGTCCCAGCAGTTCGGCGGCCGTGGCATCCCGTTCCGCGCGAATCTCGATCGCGGTCCCCATTTCGGGGCGCAGGGTCCCAAGCCCCCCGGCCAGGGCGATGGCGCGCCGCACCGTCATCCCGCCTTCATGGGGAATGGCTCCCGGCTGGGCGACATCGCCCCCGACCACGACCGGCCGGACCGCGACAAGCCCCACGGTCACCTGCGCATCCAGCATGATGTCCATCCCGGCCAGCCGTTCCTGGATCAGGGACGCGACCTCGCCCACGGTCTTTCCTGCCGCCGGGATCTGCCCCAGCGGCGGAAAGGCGATCTGGCCGTCGATATCGACGACCACCTGCTGCGTCAGTTCGGGCACGCGGAACGTGAAGATTTCCAGCGTCTCGCCCGAGGCGATCCTGTGTTCCGCACTGGCGGGCGCCGCAAGGAACAGAAGTCCGGCAAACAGCATTCCCAGAAATCCGAGGGTTCGCTTCATGGCTTCGACCGAGAACCCCATGTCAGGCCGCCTCGACTGCCGCGGATGCAGGTTCCTGCCCCCGCTGACCGAACCCGGACTGCGCCACGGCGCAAAAGCTGTGCGCCCGGGCGTCCAGGACGCGCCATGTCTCGCCCGCCGCCTTCTGGACGGCATCGACCGCCCGGGGCACCTGCACCCGGGCGCGATAGCTTTCGCGGAGCCGTTCATAAAGCTGCGGTCGCACCGTCATGCAAAGCGCCCGCCGCAGGGTTTCCCGCAAGGACACCGGCGGGCACAGGCTGCGGGCCAGGGCCGCGAAGGCTTCGCGGCGGCGGCCGGAATCGGCCAGCCGCCAGACGCGGTCCTGCAGGTGATAGCCGCTTCTGGCGGCGGGCGACCAATCCGCCGATTCGCGCCGGTACCAGGCATGGGACAGGTCGGCTGTCTCGGTTCCGGTGGTCAGCCGGCCGGGGCAGATGCTTTCCTCCTTGATGATGCCGGGTTCGGAATCGATGTGAAAGCCGATCCCCAGCCGGTCCAGCCGCATCGCCAGGTCGGTATCCTGGTTGACCCGCAAGGTCTCGTCCCAGGGGCAGGCGCGGGCGATCTCGATCGGCAGGGTCATCATGGATGTCTGGACCCGGCCCATGTCGCGGTAAACGTAATCGACCAGCGCGCTGCCGGGCCGCCACAAGGGCTGATGCGGCTTGCGAATCTCTCCGTTCACATGAAGCAGCGCACCGCTGACCAGAACGGTCCGCTCTGTTCCGGGCACGCCATAGAACCGGCGGATCCGGTCGTGCCGTCCGGGCATCCAGACATCGTCCGAATCAAGAAAGCTCACATGCGTCCCGGATGCATGGCGGACACCCCGGTTGCGGGCCGCGCCGCCGCGCCTGCGAACCTCCTGCCGGAAGACGCGAACGCCGATGTCCTGCAAACAGGCATATTCGGCGGAAAGATCGGCATCGGAACAGTCATCCACGACAATGATTTCCGCATCCGGGCTGTCGTCGCGCACCGACAGCACCGCGCGCACCAGGGAAGACGCCCTGTTCAGGTTGGGGATCACAACAGAAAGTTGAAAAGGATTGGCCATTTTAACGAAAACTCATCACGGGTTGATCAACATAATCATTGCCATTAGCAGATATTTCCAGATTACAATACCGGCTAAGAACACGATGTGATAGAGCATCTTTGCGCGGCAGGGCGTTGTCTGTTCACAATCCGGTTGAGCCGCGGGCCTGAATGGATTTTTATGCGGGTTGATGGTGGATTTGGTCAAGAAAGACGCAGCCGGAATCGGGGATGACGGCCTGGACGGATCCGCACGCCTGAACAAACCGGACAGCGGTTCCGCCCACGTGCCGGAGGCGGACCGGGCGCCGCAGTTTTCGGTCATCATTCCCGCCTACAACCGGGTGGATCAGATCGGACGGGCCATCGCGTCCTGCCTTGCCCAGACCTGCCCCGATTTCGAGATCATCGTCGTGGACGACGGGTCGCGCGACGGCACCGCGGACGCGGTCGAAGCCATGGACGATCCGCGCATCCGCTGCATCCGCCAGGCCAATGCCGGCGCTTCCGCCGCCCGGAACACCGGGGCACGCGCAGCCCGCGGGTCTTACCTAGCCTTCCTGGATTCCGACGACGAATTCCTGCCCTCCAAGCTGGAGCGGCTGAGCGCGGCGATCCAGGCGGATGGCCAGGCAGAGGGCCAGGCGGACCGGACGGTCTGGTATTCGCCCCTGTTCTTCGACCGGGGTCCCGGAAACCGGATGATCAAGCCCGACCGCGCCATCGGTCCCGACGAACCCGTCGGCGATTACCTGTTTGCCGACGACGGGCTGATGCAGACCTCGACCCTGGTCATTCCGCGCGCCTTGTTCCTGCAGGTGGGCTTCGACACCGGCCTGCGCTGCCTCGAGGATCTCGACCTGTGCCTGCGGCTCGAGGAGGCGGGGGCGCGCTTCCGAATGCTGCCCGACCCCGAGGTGATCTGGTATGACGACCGGCCCAGCGGCCGGCTCAGCTATACCACGTCCCAGTCCGAAGTGCGCGAATGGGCGGCGCGGCAGGCCGGCCGGCTTACCCCGCGCGCGATGCACGGCTATCTGGCCCGCTTCCTGGTGCCGCAGATCGCGCGCCAGCAGCCGTTCCGCTCTCTCTCGCTTCTGGCCTCGGCCGTCCGGCATGGCGGCCTGGCGCCGCGGCGGGCCGCCATGCTTCTGGCCCGAGGGGCGGCGCCCGGCCTTTATGGCCGGGTCCGCGACACCCTGACCCGGACCCGCCATGGCTGAAACGCCGCGCGCCGGGTCCCTGCGCCGGGTAACCCATGTCACCGAGGCCCCGCTGGGCGGGGTCGTGTCTTATCTGGACGAACTGGTGGGAGCGCAGTTGCGCAGCCTGCCGGATGTCCACATCGACCTGCTGACCCCGGAGATCAACCGCGAGGCGCTGGCGGATCTGTCGGGGCCGCGCTTCACCCTGATCGCGTTCCGCCATCGCCGCAGCCGGTCGCCCATGGCCCTGCTGTCGATGGCCATGCAGACCCTGCGGCATGTCCGCCGCACCCGGCCCGACATCCTGCATATCCATTCGACCTTTGCCGGCGCCGCGATCCGGGTCCTGGCGCCGCTGTTCCCGAAGGAAACGCAGGTCATCTATTGCCCGCATGGCTGGGCATTCTCACGGCAGGGATCCCGCAGATCGCAGGCGGTGATCGGGGCGGTGGAACGCTGGCTTGCCACAAGCAGCGACCGAATCGTCTGCATCTCGGATTACGAACGGCGCGAGGCGGCGGCCTTCGGCATCCCCGAGGACCGGCTGGTCGTGATCGAGAACGGCATCAGCCCCCGGGGTGCGGCAGGCCAGCCTGAACCGGACCCGCGGTCCACGCCCGCGGTCCCGGACCGGCGGCCCGGCCGCAGGCTGATCGCCTTTGCCGGACGCTTCGACCGCCAGAAGGGCTTCGACACCTTCCTGGAGGTCATGCGCCGGTTGGAAGACGAGGCGGACGGCATCGCCATCGGCAGCAGCATCACCTCGAAGGAGGCGCTGCCGGATTGCCCCCCGAACGTGCAGATCCTGGGGTGGCAGGACCGGACAGCGGTTTTCGATCTGTATCGCAGGGCCGACCTTCTGCTGGTTCCCTCTCGCTGGGAAGGCTTCGGCCTGGTCGCCGCCGAGGCCATGCAGGCCGGTCTTGCCGTGTTCGCAAGCCGGGTGGGCGGATTGCAGGACATCGTCGTGGACGGGGACACCGGCCGCCTGTTCCAGCCGGACGACGTGGACGGGATCGTGGCGCTGATCCGCGCCGCCTCGGACGCCGACCTGGTGCGGTTCGGAAGGAACGGGCACCGCCGCTATCTGGCGCGCTACACGGCCGAGCGGATGTCGAAGGACATGACCGCGCTCTACAACCGGTTGGTGAATGAAAACACCGGACGCTGACGCGCCCGGTGCCGCTTTTAATTCGGCCTGAAACCGCCGATCAGAAAACGAAGTCCGCCGCATCCAGCTGATGGACGCCGTTCAGCACGATGCTGATCTCGAATTCCTTGTCGCCGTCCAGGTTGGCCTGGACATAGGTCTTGTTGTGGGCCGTGCTGGCATAGACGCCCAGGTCGCCCGCGGCGCTCAACCATTTCGAGCCGACAAGCCTGAAGTCCTGGGTGCCGGACCAGTCCGTGTTGGCGTCGATGCCGCTCAGGTCGATCTTGTCGCCGTCGTTCCAGTCGATGATGCGGTCCCAAAGACCCGTCTGTCCGAAGACGAAGGCATCCGCGCCCGCACCGCCGCCCAGGGTGTCCTGCCCGCCGCCCGCGTTCAGCACGTCATTGCCCGAGCCGCCCTGCAGCACGTCGTTGCCGTTGGTGCCCTGGATGGTCTTTCCGACCGTCACGTTGCTGGTTTCCCGGCTCATCAACTGGCCGCTGCCGGCATCCTTGTTCGCGAGGTCCTTGAACACGTAATAGGCCTCGCGCCCGTTGCCGTTCCCGTCGCGCAGGCCGAAGCCCGGCTCGTAGGTGGAGTCCTGATAGGAAAACCACATGATCGGTCCCGCCCAGGCGTTGTCCTGGGCCAGATCGACGGCCTCGCGCAGCATCTGCGCCGCGTCCGCCGCGCTGACGGTGACGCCGCCGCCGGTGGTCTTGGCGCCGAACTCGGTCATCCAGATCTGCTTGTCGCCGTCGCCGTTGTTGACCATGGTCTGGCGGATGCCGTCCTCCATGATCTGCCAGCCGTTCCAGGCCGCGTTGTTGCTGGGCATCAGCGGGAAGGTATAGGGATGATAGCCCACCGCGTCGAAATAGCCCTTGGCGCCGGCGGCATACATCTGCTGGAGGTAATCGACCGCGCCCCACATGCCGTTGCCGGTCGAGGGGACCGCCGCGGTCCCCCCGGTGATGACCACGTCGTCGGCGTCCACCGCCTTGATGGCGGTATAGGCCTGCTTCAGCATCTCGGTATAGGCTTGCGGCGTGATCCCGGCCTTGTTCTGCTCGTTGAAGATTTCCCAGTGGTCCACCACGGTGTCATAGCGGGCCGCTGCCGCCGCGGCAAAGCGCCCGAACGCCTGCTGATCCGACCACGAGGACAGGTTGTCGTTCACCCAGTCGGGCGTGTCGTTCAAGACAGCCGTGATCTTGATGCCCTTGGCCTCGATCGCGTTGAAGACCCGGTCGACCAGGGTCCAGTTGAAGCCGCCATTGGCGGTCGGCTGGACGAGGTCCCAGTGGATGTCGATGCGGATCCAGTCCACGCCCATCTCGACATAATCCTGAAGCTCTCTTTCCATTTCCGCCGTCGAGTTGCCCAGCAACTCTCCGAAAGGCGTCGCAATTCCCAACTGTCCCGGTTTTACTTGAACTACCATTCATACAGGTCCTTGTTCGATTTTTCGTGGGCAAGGGCTACGCCATCAACCGGCGGGCGTCAGCATCTTCAGGATCAAGGCGGCAGCAATCTGCCAAGGCATCGGCAAATGCACGCTTACAGGCTATTTTGCATGTTCAATTGGAACAATCTTCGGTTGATTAAAATCGTCGCGGTAAGACGGATTGCCCCGGGGAAACGCGCATTGCGGAACGGCGCAGGTCAGGAAGATCGCGGGCCTTCCTCAAGCCATCGGGGATGGCGCTGAAGACCGGGATGCAGGCACCAAAGGCTGCGAGGACGCGCCTGCCAAGGGAGCTGTCGAAGACCCCGGAACCGCGCCCGCACCCGGGCCTGCAGCAGGCCGGGAACGCCGGCCGGTGCGCGTCCTGGCGATGCGGCAGGCCGCAGGCCTGCGGGACCCGGCACGGCGCTCCATCAAAGCGGATTTCCGCCGCCCGTCAGATGTTTTCCTGCGTGATGATCTCGAACGGGACGTTGCGTTGCAGGATCGTGGTGCTTTCCGGCTGGCCGATGGAATCGATCATGGTCTGGACCAGGGCGGCGGACATGTGTTCCAGCGGATGCGCCAGGGCCGCCGTGATCAACCCTTCGGACAGGCCCTTGCGGGTTTCGGGTCCGATGTCGCGGCACACAAGCCGGATGCCCCGCCGGCGTTCGGCCGGCGTTTCCCGCAAGGCTTGCAGGACGCCCGAAACGCCGCCCCCGACGATCAGGATCCCCGCCAAGTCGTCGGTGCTGTCGATCAGGTGCTTGACCATCCGATAGGCTTCCCGGGCCTCCTCGTGGGTGGGCCGGCTGTCTTCGACCAGCAGGTTGGGCGCATGTTCCCGGATGAAGGACCGGAACCCCGCATCCGCCACGTCCTGGCATTGGTAGCGGTGGTTGCCCAGAAAGACCGCGATCCGCCCCGGCCGGGAGGTCATCTGGGTGATCAGCCAGGCGGCAGTGCGTCCCAGCTTCCAGTTGTCCGTGCCCACGTAAGCGGCCCGTGCGGGCGCGGACTGATCCGAGATATAGGCCACCACCGGGGTTCCTGCCTCTTTCAGCTCGCCGATGGCCTGCGCGATGACGGGGTGGTCGGCCGCGATCACGGCCACGGCGTCGTTCGCCGCGCCCAGCGATTTCAGCCGGGCCGCGATGTTTTCGGGCGTCAGCAGATCGACGAACTCGACCGTGGGATGGATCACCTCGTCGCGCCGTTCATGGCAGGCCGCGACGATCCGGCGGCTGAAAAGCTGGTACAGTTCCCGCTTGGATTGCTGGAGCAGAAATCCCAGGCGAAAGTTCGGGGCCGACTTGCGGACCCGATCCTCGATGGTCGCGATTCCGTAGAAGCCGATCTTTTCGGCAGCGGCCTGCACCCGCTGCATCGTCGTGCCCCGCACCGATGCCGATCCCGCGATGATGCGGTTCACCGTCGAGACGGACACATCCGCCGCCTTTGCCAGATCGGCGATTGTCGGGCTTTTCATGGGTGGGTCCGTCGATGTCAGAATGAATGATATGGTTTGATACAATCATTCATCAGCACGCATCAAGCGGTTTCAAAACTTTCTTCATTGAGGTAGGAAATGCGCCAGTGGAACCCGTCGGTGATGGGATAGGGAGGAAAGAATGTCCAAATTAAGCCGTTTCGCGGCCATGGCCTCGACTGCGATCGTGGCCGCCTGCGCTGCCACCGCCGTCATGGCGGCCGACATCTTCGTCGTCGGCGGCAAGCCCGACGATCCGTTCTGGTCGATCGTCAAGCGCGGGGCCGAGGACGCCGGGATCGTCGCCGAGAAGGAAGGCGGCTCGGTCACCTGGCTTGGCCCGCAGAACTATGACAACCTTGGCGTCGATGCGGCCGAACTGATCCGCCAGGCCATCGACCAGGGCGCGGACGCCGTCGTGGCGCCGAACTGGGTGCCCGAGGCGATGGACCCCGCGTTCCAGGCCGTGCGCGACGCCGGAATTCCGATGGTCATCATCAACGCGGGCGGGCTGGCCGCGGCCGATCGGCTGGGCGCGCTGAACTATATCGGCTCGGACGACTACAAGGCGGGCGCCGCCGGTGGCAAATACCTGGCCGAGAAGGGCCAGAAGAACGGCCTGTGCATCAACACCCTGCCGGGTGCGGCCAACGTGGAAGCCTTCTGCAAGGGCTTCATCGACGGCATCACCGAGGCCGGCGGGTCGGGTTCGGCCCTGCCGCTGCCCGCGACCTCGTTCGGCTCGGCCACAGCGGTCGCCCAGGCGGTGCGCGCGCATCTGCTGCAGAACCCCGACATCAACGCGCTGTTCGCCGTCGGCAACGTCGATGCGAACTCGGCCATCTCGGGGATCGCGCAGGCCGGAAAGGCCGGCCAGGTCCAGCTGTGCGGCATCAACTTCGACGAAACGATCATCGAGAACATCCGGACCGGCAAGCAGGCCTGCGCCATCGACCAGCAGGGCTATCTGCAAGGCTTCCTGGCCGTTGCGCTGCTGAACGGCCATGTCAATCACGGCCTGCAGGTCCCGACCCGGGAAATCCTGACCGGTCCCGGCATCGTCGATGCCGCCAATGTCGAGGCGACCGCCGCCGGCATGACGGCCGGCACCCGCTGATCACAGCCTGAACGCTTCGGATCGGCCGGCCACGGACGCCGGGCGATCCGCCACGCCGTGTTGTCGCTCAGGGGCAGCATATCCAGGCTCATGGGAGAACATCAGATGGCAGCAGCCGTTTCCACGAACCCCAAGACGCCAAGCACGGGCCGGTCCGGCGCGTGGCTGGGCCAGGCCGTCAGGCGCCCCGAGATGGGCTCGCTTCTTGGCCTGATCGCGGTGTTCGTCTTTTTCGCGGTCTTCGGCGGCCAGGTCTTCGTCTCGCCCGCGGGCTTTGCCAGCTGGCTGAACGTCGCGGCCGAGATCGGCATCATCGCCCTTCCCGTCGGGCTGCTGATGATCGCGGGCGAACTCGACATGTCGGTGGGCGCGATCATCCCGGCATCGTCGATGACGCTGGCGATCATCACCGGCTTTTACGGCCTGCCCGAGATCGTCGGCATCATCGCCGCCCTGGGGGTGGGACTGGCCGTCGGCTTCGTCAACGGATTTGCCGTGAACCGGACCGGGGTGCCGTCGCTGATCGTCACCATCGGCACCATGTTCGCCGTGATGGGGCTGACGCTGGGCCTTGCGGTGATGCTGACCGGATCGACCAGCACCTCGATGGCGCCCACCGCCGTTTCCAAGACGATCCTGGGCAGCTTCATCGGCGGCATGTTCCAGGTCACGGTGTTCTGGTGGGCCGCCTTCATCGTCGTGATCGGCTGGCTGTTGCACGTCTCGCCGGTCGGGAACTGGATCTATGCCCTTGGGGGCGACCGCATTTCCGCCCGCAACGCGGGCATCCCGACCGACCGGCTGACCATCGGCCTGTTCATGATGTCGGGCTTTGCCGCCGCCTTCGTGGGCGTGGGTCAGGCCATGGTCTATCAAAGCGCGCAGGTGGCGGGCGGACAGTCCTTCATCTTCAACTCGATCATGTGCGTGGTGATCGGCGGCGTGCTGCTGACCGGGGGCTTCGGTTCGGTCCTGGGGATCGTGCTGGGCACCATCACGTTCTCCATGGTGAACCAGGGCATCTACTTCACCGGCTTCGATCCCAACCTGGGATCGGTGATCATCGGCGCGCTGCTGCTGGTGGCGGTTCTGATGAACGACACCTTCCGCAACATGTCGCTGAGCTATTCGGCGCGGAAACGGAAATAGGGGAAACGCCATGTCCTTCGGAACCTTTCTTCGCAAGCCTGAATCCGGC
Source organism: Paracoccus lichenicola (assembly GCF_009708075.1). Lineage (GTDB taxonomy): Bacteria > Pseudomonadota > Alphaproteobacteria > Rhodobacterales > Rhodobacteraceae > Paracoccus > Paracoccus lichenicola. The sequence continues at coordinate 530,637 of NZ_WMBT01000002.1, forward strand.
GCCGTTCTCAGCCTGGTCGCGGTCGCGCTGTTCTTTGTCCTTTTCGCGGGCGCAGACCTGGGACGCTTCTCGGGGGCGGCCAGCTGGGTGAACTTCGCGGCGAACCTCGGCATCGTCGCCCTGCCCGTGGGGCTGCTGATGATTGCGGGCGAGCTTGACATCTCGATCGGCGCGATGATCCCCGCCGGGTCGATGACGGTGGCCATCGTGTCGGGCCACTACGGTATGCCCATCGCCGTGGGCATCCTGGCCGCCCTGGCCCTGGGCGTGGTGGTCGGGCTGATCAACGGCATCCTGACCGTCCGCACCTCGGTGCCGTCGCTGATCATCACGCTGGCCACGCTGGTGGCGATGCAGGGGATCGTGCTGTCGGCCTCGGTGCTGCTGACGGGCAACGCATCGGTGGCGCTTGACGCCCCTGCCTGGGCCAAGACGCTGTTCGGCACGCTGATCGGCGGCAACTACCAGAACATCATCCTGTGGTGGCTGGGCTTCACCGCCATCTATTTCGTCGCGATCCACAAGATGCCCATCGGCAACTGGCTGTTCGCCCTGGGCGGCGACAAGGACAGCGCGCGCAACGCGGGCATTCCGACGGACCGGCTGACCATCGGGTTGTTCGTGCTGTCGGCGACCTCGGCCACCTTCGTGGGCATGTGCGGCGCGATCCTGTTCAACTCGGCCCAGGTGTCGGGCGGCATGAACTACATCTTCAACGCCGTGGTCTCGGTGGTGGTCGGCGGCGTGCTGCTGACCGGGGGGTTCGGATCGGTGCTGGGCATCTTCATCGGCACCCTGACCTTCGCCATCGTCAGCCAGGGCATCTACTTCACCCAGATTGACCGCAACTGGTCCAGCCTGATCATCGGCGTGATGCTGCTGGTCGCCGTCCTGATGAACAATGCCTTCCGCAAGATGGCGCTGAGCTATGCGCCCCGGAAGAAGAGCGAGGATTGAAACATGACGACACCTGTTCTGGAACTGCGCAACGTCAACAAGTCCTTCGGACCCATCGACGTGCTTCACGACATCTCGCTGACGGTGAACGCGGGCGAGGTCCTGTGCCTGCTGGGCGACAACGGCGCGGGCAAGTCCACGCTGATCAAGACGCTGGCGGGGGTGCACCGGCCCACATCGGGGCAGATGCTGATGGACGGGCAGCCGGTGCTGTTCGAAAGGCCCAAGGATGCGACCGACCGGGGCATCGCCACCGTTCACCAGTTCGGCGGCACCTTCCCGCTGATGACCATCGGCCGGTCCTTCTTCGTGGGGATGGAGCCGACCAAGGGTTGGGGTCCGTTCAAGGTCTTCGACCGCAAGACCGCGAACGAGGTCGCGGTCAAGGCCGTGCAAAGCTTCGGCATCACCCGCATCGACGACGGCGACCGGCTGATCGGCGGGTTGTCGGGCGGGGAACGCCAGTCGCTGGCCATTGCCCGCGCGGTCCATTTCGGCGCCCGCGTGCTGATCCTGGACGAACCGACCGCCGCCCTTGGCGTGAAGCAGGCCAGCCACGTCCTGCGCATCGTGCTGGAGGCCAAGCGGCGCGGCATCGCGGTGATCTTCATCACCCACCAGGTGACGCACGCCATGGCCGTGGGGGACCACTTCGCGGTGCTGATCCGCGGCGCCCTGGCCGCAAGCTTCAAGAAGGGCGAGCGGTCGCGCGAGGAGATCACCGACCTGATGGCAGGCGGCGAGGCGCTGGCCGATCTGGGCGCGGAAATCGAGACCTACATGGAAACCCACGACGGGCATCCGCCGCAACCCGTCCACTGATCCCGGTTTCACCCGACCATCCAGCCCCGCCCGACGCCTCGGGCGGCCCTAACCCTGCACGCCCACGAGGACTTCATGCGCATTGCCATCGACCCCTTCATGCACCGCCATCTTCCGCTGGAGGCGATCCCGGCCAAGGTCAA